>JAVKDJ010000059.1:0-90347 GCA_040222275.1 Cyclobacteriaceae bacterium | reverse complement strand
TGTTCTAATGCGTTGGTTCGAGCCTTTGGCTCGTATCAATAAAACCATATACTAGCAAATGGCTCGCACCAGCGTAACCTCATTATAACCAATGCCTTCATTGATTATGCAACCGGTAGTGTAGCGAAGTGATCTCAATCTTTGATTGTGCTTTATTTAATAAGATTGCCATGTCTGTCCGACAGGCAGGCTAAAAGTAATCACCACATAAAAGAATGATCAAATCAACTAAATGGTAATGTAACATGCCACGGATTCGGTGCAGCGATCTTAGAGATGCTTCACTATGTTCAGTATGACAAAGCTGGGATTTTCTTTCCCATCATAGCTGGCTTAGTCACCTTGACAAAGAAAGGGTCTCTTAAAAATAGAACCAACCGGAATTTTACACTCCCGGTTGGTCCTTAAGTATTCAGGCTTCTCGCCTATTTGATAATTTCCCCTGAAAATCCTGCGTCTGCCAAGGCATTGTTAACCTGGTCTGGCGTTACCCCATCAGCTTCCACAGTTAGTACCCTGTCCGGATCATTTAGATCCACTTTCCACTTATCTGCACCTACGGTTTTGTTGAGGTGGGGAGTCACTTTGTCCAGACATCCTGTACACTTAATTGTCGATTTGAATTTTAAAGTTTCCATTTGTTTATTGTAATTTATTGTTTGAAAAAAAATTCTTATTTAAGCCCATTCAAAAAGGCTTTTTAGTTGCATAAAATTTAGATTTTGACTGCTTTCAGCCTCAGGCTGTTGGCCACTACTGAGACGGAACTTAAGGCCATGGCTGCCCCCGCTATCATTGGATCAAGTAAAAACCCGTTGACAGGGTACAATACCCCGGCAGCCAACGGTATTCCTATCAGATTGTAGATGAATGCCCAAAACAGGTTTTGACGAATGCCAAGTACAGTTTTTTTCGAGAGCAAAAGGGCTTTGGGGATTACATTGAGGTCTGAAGTAATCAGGGTCATTTTTGCTACATCCATCGCAATATCCGAACCTTTGCCCATAGCAATACTCACATCAGCCTGGGCCAGCGCCTGCGAATCATTGATCCCGTCACCTACCATGGCCACTACCCTGTTTCTGTCCTGAAGTTTCTTCACAAAGTCTGCTTTTTCCGAAGGCAACACACCCGCTTCGTAATGTTTGATTCCAACCTGTTTGGCGACAGCAGCTGCAGTTTCCCTGTTGTCACCAGTAAGCATATATACTTCTACCCCCCGGCTTTGAAGGGTACGGATTGCTTGTCTTGACGTATCTTTTATCTTGTCTGAAATAGCCAGAGTGGCCAATACCTGCTGGCTGTTTGCAAAGTACACAACCGTTTTAGCCTGGCCCTGCCATTTGGCAGCCTCTTCCAAAACAGGGGCATCAATGGCTATTTCCTTTGCATCCATCAGTTTGCGGTTGCCAACAAAATAGGCCTGCCCATTATGATTTGCCATCACTCCCATGCCTGTTAGACTTTCAAAGCCGGATATATCAGCCCCCGATACCGACTGTGATTTTAAGTGAGTGGCCACAGCCTCTGCCAAAGGGTGTTCGCTTTGTGCCTCCATGCTGAGCAAAATACTTTTATCCAGGGCTTGCTGACTTTTTTCCACCCAGTAAAATTCAGTAACTGTAGGTTTGCCTTCTGTAATGGTGCCGGTTTTGTCCAAAATAACGGCATTCACTTTGTGCCCCAGTTCGAGGCTTTCAGCATCCTTTATCAGGATATTGTTTTCTGCCCCTTTGCCTACGCCCACCATGATCGCTGTGGGAGTGGCCAGGCCAAGGGCACAGGGACAGGCAATTACCAGCACCGTAACTGAAGCCAGCAATGCATGGGTAAAGGCATTGTCACCGCCCAGCAACATCCAGGAAATAAACGTGACAATAGAGATGCCGAGGACTACCGGAACAAAAATTCCAGCGATCTTATCCACCAGCTTCTGCACGGGGGCTTTGCTCCCCTGTGCTTCTTGCACCATCCTGATGATGCCTGCCAGCAGTGTCTCACCTCCAACTTTGTGGGCAACCATCCTAAAGCTTCCTTTTTGGTTTACAGTACCGGCAAAAACCTTGTGACCTGGCGCTTTATCCACAGGTATAGGCTCACCACTGATCATACTCTCATCTACAAAAGATTGCCCGCTTGTTACTTCCCCATCCACAGGTATTTTTTCACCAGGCCTTACCATCAGGATATACCCCTCCTGTACAGCAGAAATAGGTATTTGGGTTTCCTCACCATTGATAATGGCTTTCACGGTTTTGGGTTGAAGGCCCATGAGTTTCTTAATGGCCGATGAGGTATTGGATTTGGCCCTTTCTTCCAGAAGTTTCCCTAGCGAAATGAAGGTGATGATAACAACCGCGGCTTCATAGTACACATGGGGATGGATGCCCCTACTGTGCCAGTATTCGGGAAAAAGTGTATTGAATAAACTAAAAACGAAGGCTATCCCTGTACTCAAGGCCACCAAAGTATCCATATTGGCTTTACCATGTTTCGCTTGTTTCCAGGCCATGGTAAAGAAATTGGCCCCAAAATAGAACAAAACGATCGCTGAGAGGGCCATACTAATCCACTTGCCAATTTCCCATTCCATGAAAAACATGCCGATCACAAACACCGGAAGAGTTAAAGCGGCTGACCACAACAACCGTTTTTTGATGGCAGTGTAATGCGCCTCCTGCAACTGCGCCTGGGCTTCTGCCGGATCGTCCTGGTCAATAATGATATCATATCCGATTGACTGGATAGATCGTCGCAAATTATCTACCGAAGTTTGGGATGTGTCGTATTGGGCCCAGGCGGTTTGGGTTGCAAAATTTACTCCTGCGTCCACTACCCCTTCAGTGTCTTTGAGCATGGATTCTACGCTCACTGCGCAGGCAGCACAAGTCATCCCCGTAACTGGAAAACTTTGCCTGGCCAATGTGGCTTCTTCCACATTGTCCATTAATATTGAATCTAATGTTGCACTCATATCTTTCTTTTTTGATACAAAATTGACCAAAAAGGAAAGTACGAGTGTTACACAATCACGCTGGTGTGTTACAAAATTATATGATACCGTCCAGGGGCTTCCTGTTGAGGCTTTCCCGGGACTCTTTAAAGGAGGTAGGGGTAAGTCCTGTTACCTTTTTAAATTGTGTGGAAAGGTGGGCCACACTGCTGTACCCCAGTTTAAAAGCGATCTCCTTCACTGAAAGTTCATCATAAAAGAGAAACTCTTTTACCTTTTCTACTTTTTGTCTGATGATGTACTGTTCCAGCGTGACACCTGTAACTGTCGAAAAGAGTGCACTCAAGTAGTTGTAATCGTAACCCAGTTTTTCGGCCAAATGATGCGACCAATTGACCTGTAGCTGAAAGCCAGAGTTGTGATGGATCGTTTCAATCACTGTGGATTTAATAGCTTCTAAAAGCTGGCTTTTTTTATCATCGATCCTTTCAAATCCATTGTCCAACAATGCCCTGTCCAACTGTTCCAGTTTGCTTTTGTCCGGTGCACCGGACAGGCGAACTCTCCCAAGGGTTACCAGCAACGGTTCGATATCGGCCTCATGAAGAATTTGTTTGACCACTAGGATACAGCGGTCGCACACCATATTTTTTATATACAAATTGAATTCGGTTTCCATTTTTGACTATCCAATTGGGCTACATTACTTTTTCCTTTTACGGGTCTTTACGGGTTGATCTGCTTCTTTCATCAAAGTTTGCCAACTCTTCTTGCTTCCAGGTACGGCGTTCACTTTAGCGTCAGATATGTTCAGCGTATATTCATAGTCCCTTTTGGAGATATCTATTCGTTCAATAAGTTTACCCAGGTTATCTTCGATTTCCTTCAACAAAGCTTGTTCTTCGGTACTGCAAAAAGAGAACGCCTGGCCCTTTTCCCTGCCCCTTCCGGTTCTGCCCACTCTATGCACATAGTTTTCAGAAGACTCAGGCAGGTCGTAGTTGACTACATACTCCACGTTCGGGATGTCAATTCCCCTCGCACTCACGTCTGTAGCAATAAGTATAGAAGATTCACCCTTCCTGAAAGATTTCATAGTCCGCTCACGTTCTTCCTGCAGCTTGTCGCTGTGAATGGTGTCCGCTGAAATATTCACCCTTTCCAAAGCCTTTTTCACCCTTTCTGCACGTACCTTGGTCCTCACAAATACCAGTATTTTCTTATCAGGATGGTCTTTGATGAGTTCTTCCAGAAAAAAACGCTTGTCGTCCATTTCAATGTACGCCACCGCATGCTCTATGTTTTTAGCCACAGGATCTTTAGGGGATACCTGGATGCGGATGGCATTGGTCACCAGGGAATAGGCCAGTTTCTTAATGGTCTCATTGATGGTGGCAGAGAAAAAGAGTGTTTGTCGTTTTTTAGGGATATGACGCATCAGGTCCCGGATGTCCTTGATAAACCCAAGATCGAGCATGTGGTCTGCCTCGTCCAGCACTAGTATTTCCACCCTTTTGAGGATCAAGGCTTTCTGGCTTACCAGGTCGAATAGCCTCCCCGGCGTTGCAATAAGTACATCTCCCCCCTTATTCAACTGTTGGATTTGAGGGTGTTGATCCACTCCTCCATGAATACAAAAGGAGGTGATCCGGGTATATTTTCCCAGTGTCTTAAATACGGACTCTATCTGCAGCGCCAGCTCATGGGTGGGGGCCATCACCAGGCACTTGACCCCATCAGGCCGACCTTTGATCTTCCTGTCATTCAACAGGTGCAAAATTGGTATGGCAAAAGCGGCAGTTTTCCCAGTACCCGTCTGTGCAATAGCCAGCACATCCTCACCTTTCAATATAGGTGGAATAGATTTAAATTGAATGTCGGTTGGTTTTTTATACCCCAGTTTGGAGATACTCTTCTTTATGGCCTCAGCTATGTGGTACTGTTCGAATTTCATGTTGACAGGTTAAGCCGCAAAGATAAGGCCTTATTGGCCAGCATTGCCTTTATCCGAGGAGATTTCACAGGCTCGAAAGTTCATCCCGGAAAGAAGCCGGGCTGGATTCAGGATACGCAGGGGCAACAGGTTTGTTATTCTGTAGCTTCAGGCAACATCAGATGCTTGTACCAGATGTTCATGCTCTCAATGGACTCCCCAATCAGTGTGTTGTTGACGAGCGTTCCGCCAAACTGATATCCACACCTGCCAAAAGTTTTGTTCATACCAGGAGACACAGACCTGGCAATCGTATAAAGGGTCTTCACCCCTTTGGCTGACATATAAGACTCCATTTTCCTCAACAGGAAAAAGGCAAGCTTCTTCCCTCTATGGTCAGGGTGCGTGGCAAAATCGGTGAGCTCGGCATTTTTTTGGTCATAGTCCATCTCTGCTGATGATGCCGCGACCAGCTCACTGCCCCTAAAAACCCCAAAATAGCTCACATGGGTGGCCATAGTAGAAAGCAAATATTCTTCATTGAATATTGGAAACGGATACACCTGAAACACCTTCTTGTACAAGCTGGCCAACAAACCCGCATCTTCCGGACCCAATGGCCTGATGTTGTACCTGGCAGGTAATTCAAGCCCCGATTCATCATAAGGTTCTGATGACTCTGCCACTATCCTCTTTATGAGCTTCTTTTGTTTTCGGGAAATATAGGAACGGTATGAACTGAAGTACTGGGCCAAAAAGTAGCCCGTTTCCTTCCCGGCATATAATTTGGGAATGCTTGCCTCTACTTTAAAATTATTTTCCTTAAATGTATCCAGCGCCAGTTCAGGAACTTTGGCAAAAATCTTAGAGTATCGCTTCAAAATTGTGAGGTTGTACAGCTGTTCCACTATGTTTCCCACATCATTGTTGTGGAGCTTCATCAGGTAGGCCCTGTCATTGTTTGGGCCGTGTTGTACAATGGATTTACCAATTTTTTCCGTCTTATCAAACATCATCATATCTCGAGATTGCATAAGTTAAAATATATAAT
This sequence comes from Cyclobacteriaceae bacterium, assembly GCA_040222275.1. Classification (GTDB taxonomy): domain Bacteria; phylum Bacteroidota; class Bacteroidia; order Cytophagales; family Cyclobacteriaceae; genus CAXBNB01. The sequence goes on along the minus strand of JAVKDJ010000059.1, from coordinate 84,410 downwards.
ACCAGTGATATTGCGATACCAAATATGGTGGCATCCAAACCAAATGGAAGCCGGGTATCGAGAAATATCAGTAGAAGGGTGAGACCACCCCCTCCTATCATGCTCACCATGGCTGCCCTACTACAGGTAAACTTTGAAAAATATGCCATAAGGGTAGGCACCAGCAAACCCGACACCATAAAAGAATACGAGTGAAGGACTATATCCAGAACGGATGTAAAATAGCCGGCAAGCAAAAACGACAACAGCCCTATGATCAAGGTGACCAACTGCGACAGTCTGATCAACGAATATGAAGAGCCATCGGCCTTCTTTTTTAATTTTTTGGAAATAATGTCATTTAAAAAGTTACCAGAGGATGCTATCAGGCAGCTATCAGCCGTGGACATGACAGCAGAAAAATAGGCCGCCAGTACGAAACCTCCAACTCCTATGGGCAGCACTTTGGTCAGCAGGAGCGGCAATGCCGTCTCCGGGTCGCTTTCCGGAAAGGCCACCCTGGCCAGTGCCCCAAGCCCCACGCCCACAAAAGCCAGCATAGGGTATTCAAATATGCCTGCAATGAAAAAGGCCCTTCTGGCCTGCTTCACATCCGGGCTGGCAAATACCCTTTGGTACAGCGTCATGGCGATGAACCAAATAGGTATGATCGAGAACGACCAGTTGACCAGGGTAATGGGCGAAATATTGGTCAGCGAAAAATGCGTCGCAGGCAATGCCCCTTCTATGGCTTCCCACCCCCCGAGTTTGTAGTAGGCAAAAGGAAAGCCAAGAAACATCAACCCGGACAATAGTACTATCCATTGCACGGTATCGGTATAAATTACGGCCTTTAGCCCACCCATTACCGTGTATAGCACCACCACCAATGCCATGACTATCACCGAAAAATACAGGGGATCCATCCAACTGATCCCCGAGAATACACTCGCAGCAGCCAACTTGCCCCCGGCGAGTATCTGCCCGGAGGTAAAGCCCAGGTACCCTATACCTGAGATGAGCGCAGCAACGGCCACCACCCTCTGATCATACTTTAAGGCAAGGAAATCAGGAAATGTAAACAGGCCATGCTTCATATCGAGTTGCTTCAATCGCGGCACTGTGAGCACAGCGGCCAACCAAGCCCCAAGCAACCCAGTAAAGAGCAACCATGTGCCCGCCAGGCCCATTGTAAACCCCAGGCCTCCAAGCCCGATGGAAAAGCCTCCCCCAACATCTGTGGCAGCTATAGAGAGCCCTATATGGCCAGAACTGATCGAACGCCCGCCTACATAAAAATCCTCCTTAGTGGAATTCTTTTGGTAGAAATAAAACCCTACTGCCAGAATTCCAATGAAATAGGCCCCAAAGACCAAAAAATCAACCAGGTGCATTTATTGCGCATGGGTCAGCGATGTATAACCTGAGCTCTTGATGGCATTTTCTATCAAAGATTCGTGCAAGCTCTCATCTTCCCATAGCTTTTGGCCTTCTTCAGGCAGGGTTGAAATCGGGTCAAAATAAATATAGAGCTTGGACCCATTGACACTAGGGCTCCTGTAAATACTGATGCCAGTTACTTCATCATAATGCTCGAAACTGTGCAAATCACGCTTGCCACCACCGCCTGGTGCGTCCATTACAAACAGCGGTGTGTTGAAACCTGCGGTGATACCCCTCATGGCTTTTTCCAACTCTACAGTTTCGCGCACACTGGTACGCATGTCTTCGGTACCCTGTACCATATCATGCTGATATACATAGTAGGGTTGCACATTCATATAAGAAAGCTTGCGGATCAGATGCTGCATAGCATCCGGCGTATCATTTACCCCTTTGATGAGTACGCTTTGATTTCTCACCGTTACCCCATTTTGAAACAAATGCAACATCGCCTGCCTGGTAATTTCAGTGATTTCATTGGCACTGTTGAAATGTGTATGGAGCACCACTTCTTTTCCTTTTTCCTGTCCCAGCTTCACCATATCGATCAATGTGTTGGTCCAGGCATCATCGGTGAGTATCTTCATTGGCATTACTGCCGGGCCTTTGGTTGCAAACCTCAACCTCCTTACATGCGGGATGTCCAATAGGATTTCACCAATCAGCCTCAGCCTGTCCGGTACGAGCATATAAGCGTCACCGCCGGAAATCACAACATCTTCTATTTCAGGCCTGGATGCGATATAGGCAAATGCTTCATTCCATTTTGTTGGGGCATTTTTAAATTTCACTTTGTCCACAGTCTCCGTATCACTACCAATGGCATAGCTTCTGGTACAAAAACGACAATAAACAGGGCATACATCCAGGGGAAGGAACAAAACTTTATCGAAATACCTGTGTACCAAACCTGGTACGGGTGAATCTTCTTGTTCTCCGAGCGAATCCAGTGTTAGTTTTGGGTGGTCTTCTACCCTCCCACTATTAATAGGGATAAACTGTATCCTCAGTGGGTCATTATATGGATCGTTCCAATTGATAAGGCTCAATACATAGGGTGATACACTTAGGTTCATCGGGGCATTTTCCATACCCTTCTCCACATCTTCAATAAACTTGGGATCCACGAGCCCTTCTGTAAGCTCTTTCAGCTTTTCTACCTTGCGTACAGTGTTGCGGTTTTGAAATTTGGTTTGGAGAAATTCCTCTTCATCCACGTCTTTGAATGCGGGTACGTTTCTCCAAAATTCACTTTTTATAAAATACCGGTGCTCCAGCAGGTTCTGCTCAATTGGATCCTTGATCGGGTCTGGTATCCTTAATTCCTTTAGTTCTCCAAGGTTTTCACTCTTAGTGATGGACTTTGGAAGTTGAGAAAAATTATTTGCTTCTTCAATTAATGTAATTTCTTCTTCTGTGTAATACATAACTTTTAAATATGATATATGTTCTATAGAACTTTTGCAAAGTTATGTATTTGAGATGAGTATAAAAGGTTCTGTAGAACAATTTTCGGATTATTCGGCCAAATCGTCCAGCGGTTCGTCGGAAATAAGCAATGGAGAAGCCTCAATTTCCTTAATTTGCATGGCCGAAACGATTATTTCCAGGGATTTTTTAACCATACCCTGATCTCGCTCCGAGAGTGTGTCCAGCTTTTTGGCCAATCTATCGTGCAGAACATTTGGTGTGTCCTGAAGCAGTTTTAGCCCTACTGCCGTCAATGCGATAAATGTCACCCTTTTGTCGCCCGACTTGGGAAGCCTGGCGATGTACCCTTTTTTCTCCAGTCTATTGATAATCCCGGTCACGGTACTTGAGTTTAAACTCAATAATTCCATGAGCTCTTTATGTGTAGATTGATAATTCTGTTGTTGTTCGAGATGGTTGAGGCAAAGCAGTTGGGTAATGCTCAGTCCAAAATCTTTCTGAATACCTTTAGATTCCAGGTTCAGTGACCTCACTATCTTTCGGATACTGACTAAAATTTCTATTGAGTTCATATTGCTTAATTAAAGACTAAAGATATTAAAAATAAGCTTCTGGAAGATCAATCCATGCATCATGCGGAAAAGAAATGAAGCAATAAGTTTTACTGTTCAAAGTTTTTTGCGCCAATTCTTCTTTTCAGCTTGCCTCTTTTTGCTCTCTAGCCGTTTTTTCACACTGGAATAAGTTGGTTTGGTTCGCCTCCGGGGTTTGCTCCTGGCAAAAGCCTTCTCAAGAAGCCTATCCAATTTATCGAGTACTTCAGCCTTGTTGCGCAGCTGCGACTTACTTGTCTGTGCCGTCATCACCAAAACACCCTCTTTGGTAAGTACATTCGTTAGCTTAATCATCAGCCGTTCACGCTGGCCTTCATCGATCAGTTCAGACCCGGCTACATCCCATTTCAAGGTCACTTTCGTATTGACCTTGTTAACATGCTGGCCACCAGGACCACCACTCCTGGAAGCCTGAAAGGAAATCTCTGGCAGTAAATATTCGGACGATAATTTGGTCGGGTTATCCATTTATTAATATGCGGTATCTGATGACCTATTCATAGCTGGCCTTTGTTTTTCATTATTACCCATAAGTGGGACAAGTTCCGGGAACACCAACGCGAAATCTTCCTTTCTCATACTGTCCAAGAGTAGGGTTTGTTTTCGAAAACCAGGAATTTGATGCTTCCAGTCAGCGTTGTTCATATAACTCACTACCGATCGAAATTCGCTGATTACTGAATCACTGGCATCCATGTCCATCAACCAAAGTATATGGCTTTTTATACGCCCTTCAGCTATTGCTTTCAAGTTTTCCGGTAGGATTTGTATGTTGAAATAATTGGGACGGTGCAGCACATTGATGTAAACGTCATCAATACCAACCAGCCCCTCGTCCACAAAATACCGGTGCAAACGCCCCAGCCCTAAAACGTTGAAAACGCTTACCGTAGGGGCAATTTCCAGCCGCACGTGAGGGCACCTCTCCTTCACTGTTCTAAAATTTTCAACAAACATTTCCCAGTCAAGACCTTTTCTGATATACTCTGCCTGTTGCCCAATTCCGTCAATACTTATGGATAAGGTAATGTTCGGGAAATGTCCCCAAATCCCACAAACGTCGTTTCCCTTTAGTCTCAAAAAACTCAGGTTTGTATTGTAGCGGAGGTGGATATCCGTTCGCCCTTCAGCGATCAATTCATTCAAAAACTGATAGTGCTCAACCATCAACAGTGGTTCACCCCCGGCAAAATAGATTTCTTTCAAGTCTGTACACCAGTCCAAAACCGATTTCACCAAACTGGCATTGTTGGGAGTGGCTTCTATTATTGCCTTATCTTGAAAGTGGGTGTTCAGCATCCTGGCTTCTTCGAACCAACTGGAACTGGCCCCATGCCAGCAAGTACGGCACCTGAGGTTGCAAATATTGCTGTACCGGATATCGAGATACACCGGGCTTTTTACCTTCCCTGGTTCATTTACCCTGGGCAAATAATCTGAAAACCGGGATAAAGTTTCAGTCCGGATACTTTGTTTGCCTGATTTTTCTTTTTTAAAACAAACCAAACAGCGTTTGTCCTCTACGCCGGACCTGGTTTGCTTCCGAAATCTGGTGATGGCTTCCCTGTTCCAAATCTCATCAAGCGGTTGTTCATTGATATTGCCAAAAGTGATATTGGCATTGCAGCAAGCCTTTACCAACCCTTGAGAGTCAATATATAAATGTACCCAGGGCATCAAGCAAAGATTGGGCGCTATATGATTTGTCTTTTGGGAAATTTCCATTTTTTCTAAAGGATGCGAATCCAGCTACAAACCTAATCCAAGCGGGGCACAAGGTTTTCTTTCACTATACTTAAATTATTTCCTTTCGATTGCGTAACTTAAGTTGTCAATACGAATTGGGGCACAACAGAAAACCTGGCACAAAACATATATCTGCAATGAACAAAGAATATACACTTCTGTTGAGGAAGCAAGTTGAAAAATTGGGTTCGGACAATTTTGACCTGGAAGCCTGGAAAAGTGCTACCATATCAGTACTTACAAGAATCTTTGGCCCCAGTGACAGCAGGATCTTGCAGATAGAGGGGCTAAAAATCGACTATGGCAGTTGGGCGCTACGCGATGCACAAGGCTCCTACAACCCCCTGGCTACATGCAAAAAAAAAGGGGAAGAGCTGTTGGAAGCTGCCATCAGTGAATTGGAAATACTCGGGCTTCCCGAAAACGAAAAGGGTACTTCTATAGTTTCCCTTATCAGTTCGCTGGAAGATGAATTAAAAGTTTCACAAATAAAATCCCTCAAAAACATTCTGAATTCGGACCATGACACCACAAAGAAACAAGCTGAACTAGTCAAAGCCATTGAATCCTGGGGTAAAAAAATACCATCCCTTATCCTCGCCAAATTCATGTTGCAAAGCGACCTGGAAAAACACCTCTAAAGACCTCATTTATTACACTGCTTTGGTTACCAAATAAATCACCAATATAACCCTGATCAAACCCATCTTTTGTCAAAAAGATGTCATTTGCCAAAAAAAGAAACAAAAGATGCATTCATCTTTTGCAATCTGATTTTTATCATATATTTTCGGAAAACATCTTTCAAATAACCAGCCAGTCACCTACCTCTATAATTGGTGCAAGGAGTAGAAAAAGTTAAACGGTATTCATTTAGTTATGTCAAATTGTGAAGAATAAATTGCTACCATTCCTGATGGTTTATTTGGGATGTACCCAATTGTTTGGGCAAAAAGCTGATCAGGTCGCAGAGGTAATAAAAGCAAGGGAACAACAAGCGGTTGCTACACATAGAGGAGCCAATGTGGCGCATGTGCTGACCGGCAGAAATTACCACCTGTCTTATCAAGGCGCCATCAACAGCCAGTTTTTCAGAAGCAAATATCCCGTGACAGGTTCATTGGTATTCGAAGGCATTATTTTTTCGGGGATCGATGTGCAACTGGACTTGTACAGCCAGGAGGTGGTGGTGCTTATGGAGACCAAAAACAATTCACAGTACGTCAGTTTAGATAATGAGAAAGTATCCGAGTTCTCCTTCATGGATTACAAGTTCATCCACCTTCCGGCGGATTCTGTCATGGAGAAAGGCATATATCAGCAGGCTTTTTTAGGAACCCATACCAGCCTGTATATCAAGAGAAAGAAAACGAAGAAAGAAACCCTCGATTCATCCAAAATCATTGTGCAGTTCGTCCCGAACGATAAATACTATGTGAAAAACGAACACGGAATTTTTGAAATAACCAACAAAAAGAGTTTGCTGTCAGCCTACCAGAACAAGGAATGGTTTAAGAAAATGTTGAAACAGAAGAAACTAAAATTTTCTAAAAAACGCATCGAACAGAGTCTGATTATGGCAGTCGGGCATTACGATGCTAATACCGGACTCCATTGAGATGAGAAAATACCTACTTTTTATAATCGGATTGGTGGCAATGTTCAAAATGTCGTTGCTGAAAGCCCAAAATGAGCAGTTGCTGAGCGGCCAATACAACCAGGTATATTTCATGGACATGGTGGAAGATATGGAAAACAGGTACAACCTGCACTTCTACTTCGACCCGGGTTTGGACAGCACCATGATAGATTTATCATTCGACAACATCAGGTTGCCCGATATGTTGAAAATGATTACAAGCAAATCCAACATCAACTTCCTGATAAAAAACGGAAACGACATCATAGCCACTGGAGAATATGTGGTAAATGCCGCTTTAGACGACCGCCTGTTCAACCCCAATGAAAAAGAGCAAAACACTAAAGAATCAGGTCAAAAATCCATTCTGGACAACATAAGGGAAATAGCCGAGCAGGAAAAAGACAACAAACTTGAAAATGAAGTAATAGACATAGGGGAACCCTCCAAAAGGTTTGATGGCAGTTCAGCCTCATTGGCTGGCTATATACGGGAAGAAAAAACGGGGGAACCCATCATTGGTGCTTCGGTTTTTAAAAAAGACCCACTTATAGGAGTGGTAACAGACCAGTTCGGTTATTTTTCATTCACACTGCCAAAAGGCAGGCACGAAATATTTGTGAATTCTACCGGAATGAAGGCCACCAAAAGGCAAATCATGCTTTACAGCGACGGCAAGTTGAATGTGGACCTCAGGGATGATATTATCTCCCTGAAAGAAGTAGTGGTGACCGGTGAAAAAAACAGTATAGAAAACCTGCAAACAGGGTTTGCAAGCCTCAACATCAAAAACATCAGGCAAATCCCATCGATAATGGGTGAAGCGGACATCATGAAAATAGCACTCACATTGCCTGGTGTACAAACGGTGGGTGAAGGGGCTGCCGGGTTCAATGTCCGTGGTGGAAGTGCCGATCAAAATTTGGTATTGCTTAACGATGTACCTGTTTACAACACCAACCACCTCTTTGGCTTTTTCTCCGTCTTCAATCCCGATGTGATAGCCAGTGCCAACCTTTATAAAAGTGGCATAGGTGCCCATTACGGAGGGCGGATTGCCTCGGTGTTTGATGTAGCACTCAGGGATGGAAACAAAAAGAAATTCACATACAAAGGAGGAATAAGCCCGGTCACAGGCAAAATCACCCTGGAAGGCCCCATAAAAAAAGACACCAGCAGCTATGTAATTGGCATCAGGAGCACCTACTCCGACTGGATGCTCTCGCTGATGGATGATCCTAACCTGCGCAATAGCACTGGTGCCTTCTCCGACATAGTAGGCAAAGTCACACACCGGATAGATGACAAAAACCGGTTGATCTTATCCGCCTATCACAGCAGGGACAGGTTCAGGCTCAATTCAGATTCGGTATATCGATACCACAACAGCAACCTTGCTTTACAATGGCGACATACGTTCTCCAACAGGCTCCACAACGTCACTTCCGTTTCGTTTGCCAACTACAATTATCACCTGTCCAGTGATGCCAACCCGGTGAATGCCTTCAATATCGACTACAACATAGACCACTATGGAATCAAAACGGAGTTTAATTTTTTCCCGAAAGAAAAAGTAAACATCAAATATGGGGTATCCTCTACCCTCTACAAACTACAACCCGGAACCAAAGGCCCGCTGGGGGAAAGCTCGCTGATTTTGCCTGTCAATTTATCAAAGGAAAAGGGACTGGAAACAGCCTTCTTTGGCGGCTATGAATACGAAATGAATAGCCAGTTGAGCTGGTATGGAGGCCTCAGGGTATCGGTATTCAACAGCCTCGGGCCCGGGCATACCTTTAATTACCAGCCCAACACCCCAGAGGAGACCGAGTTTATATCCGATACCACAACCCATTCAAACAACGAAGTAATCAAAACCTATGTTGGCCCGGAAATACGGCTATCAGCACGGTACAAGCTGAGGGATGACCTGTCCTTCAAATTTTCCTATGACCGGATGAACCAATACATCCATGTGCTATCCAATACCACATCAATCTCCCCTACCGATACCTGGCGGTTGAGCAGTGCTTCTATAAAGCCACAAACCGGCAACCAGTATTCCGCAGGCTTGTACAAGACTTTCTACGGAACCAGCCTGGAACTGTCATTGGAAGGCTACTACAAAAAGGTGAAAAATGTACTGGAATATAAGGATGGGGCCGATTTGTTGCTCAATGAAGCCCTTGAGACTGATATAGTTGGCGCCAGGGGAAAGGCCTATGGAGTTGAGCTGATGTTGAAAAAGAACTCAGGAAAATTCAGTGGATGGTTAAGCTATACCTTTTCAAGGTCTTTGATTCAGGCCGACAGTGAGTTTACTTCCGAGCGCATCAACTCAGGGAATTACTACCCGTCCAATTATGACAAACCCCATGCAGTGGTGCTCATTTCGAACTACAAGATCAACAGGAGGGTGAATATTTCATTTAATGTTAATTACAGCACCGGCAGGCCTGCCACATTCCCGGTGACCAAGTATGAGTTTAAAAACCAGCCTTTGTTGTTATACACCGATCGCAACCAATACAGGATACCGCATTATTTCCGGACCGACCTGGCTTTCAATTTTGAAGGCAACCACAGGGTACACAAGAAAATACATGGTTCCTGGTCGTTTTCAGTATATAATCTGACAAGCCGTGCAAATGCCTATTCTGTCTTTTTCAGAAGTGAAAATGGGGAATTGCAAGGTTACAAATTGTCCATTTTCAAAAATGCCATTCCAACCATCACCTATCATTTTCAGCTCAAATGAAAACACTAAACCATAGTTTTATTGCATGCATGGCAATGGCCCTTTTTAGTTGTCTGGACCCCTTTGACCCGAATATTTCTGATAGCAACAAAGAGTTTCTGGTAGTGGATGGCATCATCACAAACCAGCCTGGCCCTTATACTGTGAAGGTTGCCAAAAGTACCTCCATTGAAGGGGAAAGCCCTCAGTTGACAGGAATGGAAATTTCCATAGAAGAAATAGGTGGAAGTAGGGAAACACTTATAGAAACATCCAATGGCATCTACCAAACCCAGGCCCTTCAGGGCGAATTAGGCAAAAGCTATCGCCTGAATATTGAGTACAACGGATCGCTCTATCAGTCAACCTGGGAAACGATACATCCTTCCCCGACCATTGACAGTGTCTATTTTGTGAGTGAAAGCAGGGGCACTACTGATAAGGATAACGATCTGGATGGTGTACAATTTTTTATAGACAGCCATGGGGATGAGGATGGTACCAGATATTTCCGATATGAATGGGACGAAACGTGGCGGATTGGGGTGCGCTGGCCTTCTTTCTTCGACTATGTGGCCAATGACACTGTTGTGTTCACATCCAATCCCCGGTATGATTGTTGGAAATATGCCAGTCCTGCGGGAATCAACATAGCCACGACAAACGGGCTGTCCAAAAATGTACTTTCACAGCACCCTCTTGGGTTTATGACAGCCGATGGGGAGCGGTTTACCAGAAGGTACAGCCTGCTGGTCAAACAATATGCACTCGCTGAAAAGGAATATTTGTTTTGGAAAAACCTACAAGAATCCAACGAGGAGCTGGGCAGTTTATTCGACCGCCAACCAGCCAAAGTGTTGGGCAACATAACCAATACGGGAAATAGCGACGAGCTCATTCTGGGTTATTTCTCTGCTTCGGGGGTACAGGAGCAACGCATATTTGTAAGCCCCTCCGAAGTGCTGCCTTCCCTGACGCTTAGGCCGCCTTGTCTGGATTTGGATAGTCTGTTCAAAAGTGAACTTGGTGATGAATACGAAGCTACCCTGGTAGGCGAACTTGATCTTGGGAAATACTTTTTCGATTTCATTTATTCAGATTTTGCAATAGAACCCATTGGGGCCCTGGTATCGCCATCCAATTGCTCGGACTGCACCACCAAAGGAGGATACCTCACTAAACCTGAATTTTGGGATGAATAACAGTTACAAATTATCGGTTTACGCATTTTTGGTTGCCATGGCTTGCAGTGCACAACTGTTCGGCCAGGTACCGACCACTTCTATCCGGGAGTTTCAGCAGGTTTTCGAAAACCAGGTAACCAATGTACATCAGGAGAAGGTATTTGTAGATACGGATAAAGCTTCTTACATCACCGGCGAAACCATTTGGATGAGTACATACTGCATGGACGCTTCCTTTCACCAATTGTCAGTGCTCTCTAAAGTTGTCAATGTTGAGCTTTTAAACCAGTCCGGCGCTTCTATGAAACAAATAAGGGTAGAGCTGAAAGATGGCCTGGGGCAGGCACAAATATTCATCTCGCCGGAACTCCCCTCTGGCACCTACACACTGAGGGCGTACACAAACTGGATGAAGAATTTCGATCCGGAATTTACATTTAACATGCCCATCCAAATCGTCAACCCTTCTGCACCAGGCACAGCATCGGAACCAACCAGTGTTGTAGAGAAACTCGTGCTGGATTTCTTTCCTGAAGGCGGCCATTTAGTTTCGGGCCTTTCCAGTAAGGTGGCCATTAAAGCCAACGACCATTTGGGAAAACCTATGGAGCTGACCGGGCTGGTATTTGACAACCATGAAAAGGAAGTGGGTAAATTCACCACCTCACCTGATGGTTATGCCTCATTGCAGTTGACCCCAGAGGCTGGGAAAAGCTACTTTGCCCGGGTATCAATTGGCGGAAACATCCAAAAAATCAGCCTGCCCGAAGCTAAGGAAAATGGTGTGGTAATGACAGCCAAAAAAGCCAACAAAGACAACTACAGACTAGAATTCCAGCACACTCCATCTTTTTCCAAAGCCCTGCACCTGATTGCTCACACCAGAGGGACAATTCAACAAATCAGGACTATAGACCTGAGCAGTGAAAAGCAAACCACCCTCAACTTAAAAGAATTACCGGCTGGTATCACCCACATCACCCTCACCGATCAACTGTTTCAACCCCTGGTAGAGCGGCTGATATTTAATTACCCGGAACTCAACCATATTAAATTACAAACCAACCAAAATACCCTTGCCACCAGGCAAAAAGTAGTTTTGTCACTGAACGCAGGGAACAGCCCGTTACCAAGTGATAAAGCTTTTATTTCCCTATCCGTCACGGAATCTGATCCCAGCTCGTCCCGGCAGCAAAACATGGTTACCAACTTGCTGCTAACCTCAGATATCAAAGGGAACATTCCAGATCCATGGAAATATTTCGACCCTAAAAACCCGCACCGTGAAGCACAAATGGACCTGGTCATGCTTACGAATGGCTGGAGCAGGTTTGATTGGGATACCCTGAATGAAAACAGGCCTCAGGGCTACCAATACCCTGCCGAAATCAACGCCCCAATACTTTCCGGAACGGTAGATTTTCAAACGGATAAAACCCAAAACAAAGATTTGCAACTCAGTTTTCCAGGCAGATCGTCTTTTATGAATTCACAAAAACTAACACCCGGGGAAACCTTCCATTTCGAGGTGCCTTTTAGGATTCAGAATGACATGGCATGTTTTTATATAAATGGAGAACCATTAAATCCTGACCATATCACGATTTTCTCCCCATTCGACCTGAAAACCAAGGCTAGATTCTATACCTCTCCACTGACACCAACATCCAGGGTATTTCTGGAAAAAATGAATGCCAATATTCAGGTGGGCCAAATCTACCGGGAATACAATTTTATCAATGGGATAGCCATCGAAACCTCTGAACCAGAAACACATTTTCATGGAGAACCAGACTTTCTTTACATTTTGGATAATTACACGAGGTTTGAAACCGTTCGCGACTTGTTCATTGAGTATATCCGCTCGGCAGTGATCAGGGACAATAAGAAGAAATCCGGGTTTTACGTCATAGACGAAGACATACTACCAGGCAGAGCCCTCACGTTGATAGATGGCGTGCCCATCCTGGACATGGACTATATACTCAATTTCGATCCACTGAAAATCGAAAAGATCGGGGTAGTCAAAGATGTCTATTTCATGGGAAATACCAACTTCCAGGGGATCATAAATTTTACAACTTACAATGGCGATTTCAACGAACAGGAGCTTCCTCCCTACATTCTTGAAAAAGCTTATCATGCGATCCAAAAACCACGAAAATTTTATTCGCCGGATTATGCCCTCAACCAGAAAGCACTCAAAAGGATACCCGACCTCCGAAACACCCTTTATTGGAACCCCTCAATTGAATTTACCGGTCAAGCGGAAATAGAATTTTATACATCCGACAATACAGGCCAATACGAGATTGTCATCAATGGTGTAACCCAGTCAGGCAAGCCAATCTATACCCAAAATAGCATTACTGTAAAAAGCACTGTGCCATAATTCCGATTTATCCGACTAAGCCGTTCAGATTTATATAAACTGTGTTCAGCTAATGTCTTAATTTCGCATGTTTAACATGTAATTTTAAATCCCCTTGAATATTGGCGTTTGACCCCTATCATATCAACTTACCTATAGTAGAAATACTGGATGAGGTAAAAGAACACTTAGCACATCACAATACCCTGATCATCAACGCACCTCCAGGGGCAGGAAAAAGTACCCTTCTACCTTTGGCTGTGATGGATGAACCCTGGTTGGAAGGCAACAAGATACTGATGCTGGAACCCAGAAGACTGGCAGCCAGGACAATAGCCACCCGCATGTCTTCACTTTTGGGGGAAGACACGGGCAAATCCGTTGGTTTTAGGATTCGCTTTGAAAACAGAGTAAGCCACCAAACCAAAATAGAGGTACTCACCGAGGGCATACTCACCAGAATGCTCCATAGCGACAACTCACTGGAAGGGGTGGGCATGGTTGTTTTTGATGAATTTCATGAGCGCAGCATCCATGCAGATGTAGCACTGGCCCTGTGCCGGGAGGCCCAGCAAATTCTAAGACCTGATTTACGCATACTCATTATGTCCGCTACCCTTGACATGCCGCAATTGACACAGGTACTTAAGTGTCCGGTGGTGCAAAGTAAGGGAAAACAATATCCTGTAGAAATCATGTACGGCGGAGAGCAAGATTTGATGATGCTACCGGAAATGACAGCACGGACCGTCATTAAAGCCATCAAAAAACACGAGGGGGATACACTGGTATTTCTCCCCGGACAGGGGGAAATCAAAAAATGTGAAGAAATAATTCGTAAGGAATTGCCAACGTTTATGGTCCATCCCCTTTATGGACAGCTGCCACAAAACAAGCAATTTGCAGCCATCATGCCCGACAAAAAAGGCAAACGCAAAGTAGTCCTCGCCACGTCTATTGCTGAAACCAGTTTGACCATCGAGGGTATCAAAATAGTAGTAGATTCGGGGTTTGGCAGGACCTCAAAATTCGACCCAAAATCGGGGCTGTCACGACTGGAAACAGTACAGATAGCCCGGGACTCAGCCGATCAAAGGGCTGGCCGGGCAGGCCGGTTGAGCGAAGGGGTTTGTTACCGCATGTGGTCGAAAGCCACCAATGAGCGTTTGGCAGAACACCGGCCCCCCGAAATACTGGAAGCTGACCTGGCTTCACTCGTGCTGGATATGGCCCAATGGGGGATCATAGACGTTGGCCAACTTACGTGGCTGACACCACCACCAGTGGGTGCCCTTTCGCAGGCAAGTGATATGCTGCACCAACTGGATGCCCTGGACAATGGACGCATCACAGACCATGGAAAACGCATGCACCAGTTGCCATGCCACCCGAGGATTGCCCACATGCTACTGATGGCGCAGGAAGATGACATGCTGCCGCTTGCTACCGATATTGCGCCTCTGCTGGAAGAAAGGGATCCACTGGGAAAAGATGCAGGAATTGACATCAATTTAAGAATAGAAACCCTCAGGAGGCACAGGGGTGAAAACCGGCTGGCCAGGCACCTGGCTAGAATAGAGAAAATTGCCTCATCTTACCGCCAACTATTTGACCTGGAGCCCGACAATGGTTTCGTCGATCCCTATGAAACCGGCGTGATCCTCGCCCACGCCTATCCCGAAAGAATTGCCTGCGCCCGACCAGGAAACAATGCCCAGTTTCAACTGGCCAATGGTAAACTGGCCATGGCCGGACACAGGGACGACCTGGCACATGAGCCATGGCTGGCCATAGCGCATGTAGATGCCAGGGATGGCATGGGCAAAATATTCATGGCATCACCCCTAAACCCTAAAGACCTGGCCCCACTGGTAAAGGAAAAAGAAGTGATCACCTGGGACACCCGTAAAGGCGGGTTGATCGCCAGCAAAGACCTGAGAATTGGCAGCATAGTCCTACAATCAAGGCCATTGCCCGAACCGGGACAGGAAAACCTTGTAAAAGCCATCACTGATGCCATTAAAGTTGAAGGAAAACAATTGCTCAATTTTGATGAAGAGGTCGAACAATGGCAAAGCAGGATACAAAGCCTCCGCAAATGGAACCCTACAGAAGGATGGCCCGATGTGAGCACCCCTACCCTGCTCATGACCAACTCAGAATGGCTGACACCCTATCTCAATGGCATAAGAAAACCTGAAGACCTTAAAAAAATCAATCTCCCCGAAGTGTTGCAAAGCCATCTGAGCTGGGATCAACAACAAGACCTGGAAAGCCTTGCCCCTGCAAAAATAGAGGTGCCCAGTGGGTCGAAAGTCAAACTAAAGTATTTCGAAGATGGAGCCCCTCCAGTACTTGCCGTTCGGTTGCAGGAAGTATTTGGGCTATCAGATACGCCCCGATTAAATAAAGGAAGGACCGCCGTGCTGATGCATTTGCTTTCCCCTGGTTTTAAGCCAGTACAAGTCACTGCTGACTTGCGGAGCTTTTGGGACAATACCTATTTCGAAGTAAAAAAAGAGCTCAAACGGCGCTACCCCAAACATGCCTGGCCGGAAGACCCCTGGAAAGAAGAAGCGGTAAGGGGTGTGAAAAGAAAAGCTAAATGACTGCTTTAAAAGTGCTCAGTACAGCTTTGACCCATCCAGGGTTGGGAAAAGACAAAGCATCCTGTACTCACCTAGCCTAACAGTATTACGTAATTTATTTACGTATTTTTACGTATTTTTAATTGATTTTGCTACCTTTGCTACGTATTCGTACTAAGAATAGTCCTTATTGGACAAAACACTACATGAAAAAAGGCAAGCTTAATAAAATCAAAACAACCTGCTCTTATTGTGGCGTAGGATGTGGAATAGAAGTATCTATTGATAAAAAGGGCTTTATAGAAGTACAGGGGGATGAAAGTCATCCGGTGAACAAAGGCATGCTTTGTTCCAAGGGGAGAAACCTCAACTACGTAGTTCAGGATCAAACCGACAGGCTGCTTTATCCCCAAATGCGTTGGAGTAAAAACCACCCCATGCAACGTGTAGATTGGGACACAGCCATCAACAGGGCTGCTGCTGTTTTCAAATCCCTGATCAAAGAATACGGGCCGGATTCCGTAGGTTTCTATATTTCGGGCCAATGCCTTACTGAGGAGTATTACCTGGCCAATAAAATCACCAAAGGTTTTCTGGGCACCAACAACATAGACACCAACTCACGGCTTTGCATGAGTTCTGCCGTGAGTGGATATGTGAAATCGTTGGGCGAAGATGCCGTGCCCATAGCATATGAAGACATTGAAAAAGCAGACTGCTTTCTAATAGCAGGCGCCAACCCGGCCTGGTGCCATCCAATCCTCTTTCGTAGATTGGAAAAACACAAGGAAGAAAACCCCGACACAAAACTGATAGTGGTTGATCCCAGGGTAACAGACACCTGCGTATTGGCAGATTTGCACATTCAGTTAAAGCCAGGCACAGACACTGTACTGTACCACGCCATTGGTCGTGCCCTTATAGAAAAAGGGGATTTCGACCTGGAATTTGTGCAAAACCATGCCGATGGTTTTGAAAAATATAAGGAAATGGTGTTGGGCACCACCATAAAAGAAGCCGCTGCTATATGCGATATCCCAGCAGCTCAAATAATTGAAGCTGCCGGAATGATTGGGGATGCCAAAGGGTTCATTTCCATGTGGGCCATGGGGCTCAACCAAAGTACAAGCGGGGTGAACAAAAACCTGGCATTCATCAATCTCAACCTGATCACTGGCCATATTGGCAAACCAGGCTCAGGGCCTTTTTCCCTTACCGGACAACCCAATGCGATGGGAGGCCGGGAAGTTGGGGGTATGGCCAGCCTGCTCGCAGCACACAGGGACCAGGCCAACCCGGAACATCGGGACGAAGTAGCCCGATTCTGGGGCGTAGAATCATTGCCCGCTAAACCCGGCCTCACGGCGACACAAATGTTTGATGCGCTGAAGTCTGGCGATATGAAGGCCGTATGGGTAATATGCACCAACCCTTCAGTAAGCCTGCCAAATGCCCGGATAGTAGATGAAGCCCTTGAAAAAGCCAAGTTCGTAATAGTTCAGGATATATCTTCAAAATCTGATACTGTAAAATATGCCGACCTGATACTGCCTGCCGCCGGATGGATGGAGAAAGAAGGCACCATGACCAACTCTGAAAGGCGCATCAGCTACCTCAACAAGGTAGTGGATGCCCCAGGTGAAGCATTGCCTGACAGTGACATCCTGATCCGCTTTGCCAAGGCGATGGGTTTTCATGGTTTTGAATACAACAACGTGGGGGAAGTATATGACGAACACTGCCAACTGACCAAAGGAACGAACATTGACATCTCAGGCCTCACCTATCAGAGGTTGAAGGAGGAAGGCACTTTTCAGTGGCCCGTTCCTTCTCCCGACCACCCCGGAACACCGAGGCTGTTTACCGACAACAAATTTTACACCCCAAATGGAAAGGCACAAATACATTCGTTGGGACCGGAAACTGAGGCAGAACAAACCACTAAAGAACTTCCGCTTGTTTTAACCACTGGAAGGATCAGGGACCAATGGCATACCATGACCAGAACGGGCAAAGTAAGCAAACTGAATAAACACATCAGCAAGCCATTTTTGGAAATCCACCCCAACGATGCAGCCAAAAGAGGAATTGAAAATGATGTGCCTGTAGAAATAGAAAGTGCAAGGGGGAAAGTTAGGGTAAATGCGCTCATCACCGACAAGATCAGGGAAGGTGTGGTGTTTTTGCCCATGCACTGGGGAAAAATCCTTCAAAACGACCTTGGGCGTGCAAACAACCTGACCAATGAAACATTTGATCCGGTATCAAAACAACCCGGGTTCAAATTTTCGGCTGTAGAAGTAACCCGATACAAAAAAGAAAAACAAAAAATCATCATTGTAGGTGCTGGTGCTGCAGCTTACCGTTTTATCAATACCTACCGCACCTACAATAAGGAAGATGAAATCCATGTCTTCTCTAAGGAAGAGCACCCATTTTACAACAGGGTGCTACTACCCGAGTACGTCAACGAACAGGTTGATTTTAACCACCTGCTGAAATTCAAATATGGTGAATTCGAAAAGCTCAATGTACACCTGCATATTTCCACCAGCATTGAAAAAATAGACAAAGAGGTCAAACAGGTAACGGACTCTAATGGTGCCACACACTCCTACGACCTGCTGATGCTGGCCACTGGCAGCCGCGCTTTTGTGCCCAACAATGTACCGATGCACCTCAAGGGTATGTTTACCATGCGCAACAAGGACAATGCCGACATGCTGAAAGAATACCTCAACAACGAAGGGCATGTGATGATCGTGGGTGGTGGACTGCTCGGGCTGGAGCTGGCTGCAGCCCTGGTGGAAATTGACATAGAAGTCTCTATCATACAACTTTCGTCACGCCTGATGGAACGCCAGCTCGACACCATGGCCAGCAACCTGCTGAGATCATTGGTAGAAGAGATGAACATAAAAGTGTATGTGAATGATGAGGTACAAAACATCACCGAACTTGGTGAAACCAAAGGTCTGAATGTGGACTTGAAAAGCGGCAAATCGCTGCAATGCAACGCTGTAGTATATGCCATCGGCACCAGGCCCAATACCGAACTGGCCAGTGAAGCCAACCTCGACTGTAGCCGTGGGGTGAAGGTAAACGACTACCTGCAAACCAGCGACCCCAGCATATTTGCAATGGGGGAAATCGCTGAACATGAGGGTCAAATGAACGGCACCACTGCAGCAGCCGAAGAGCAGGCTGATATTGCCGCCAGGTACATTATTGGAGACCTCACCAGCATCTATCGTGGTACGGTTTCTATGAACATTCTCAAGTTTTCCAACCTCGATCTGTGCTCTATTGGCAACCCACAGATTCCTGTGGGGAAAAACGACTATGACGAAATCCTGTTCATAGACAAAGCCAAAACCTATTATAAAAAGTGCATCATCCACAACGACAAACTGAAGGGTGCTATTTTGATGGGTGACAAAACCGAATTTCCCGAGTTCAAAGATTTGATAGAGAACGATGTGGAGCTATCGGAAAAGAGGATGCAATTGCTGCGCTCAGGCAAAGCCCTGGAACCCATGATCGGCAAACTGGTATGTAGCTGCAACAATGTGGGAACTGGCAATATCCAGAAAGTGATCGATGCTGGTTGCACCCAACTGAACGAATTGTGTGCATCATCAGGCGCAGGCCTGGGGTGCGGAAGTTGCAAGGGCGAACTTCAAAACATGATCAACAAATCAAAAGAATTGGAAAACCAACCTGTAGAAGCCTGATTCACACTTTATATATCTAATTTTGAATGGAAACTTTAACAATAGAAGAGGTGAGCAACTCAGTAGAACGAAAGAAGCGCGACCTGGTCAGGGTGTTTGTGAAGGGAGGGATCATATCCCCCGGGGATTTTCATAAAATCATCAAAACGGCAAGCGACCTGGGGGCTGAGCACATCCATTTCGGTTCCAGGCAAGACATATTGTTTCCTGTGAAAGAAAGGAACAAAGCCGCCCTGGATCAAACCTTTAAGTCCATCAATACCGAATATGAAGTCAATGAATTTTCACACCAAAACATAGTATGCTCCTATGTTGCCCTGGATGTGATGCCCAACAAAAAATGGTTGGTGCCCCATGTCTATCACTATATTCTGGACAGTTTTGAGTACCGCCCTAAGCTAAGGATCAACATCGTGGATCCTTCACAAAGCCTGGTACCCCTGTTCACCGGCAACATCAATTTTGTGGCATCAGCGGTAGAAAACTACTGGTACGTCTATTTGCGGTTCAGTAAATCGTCTGTATCGCCAAAGCCCCTGCCCGTGATGGTCTATGGTTATGACATAGCCAAAGTAGCCAAAGCTCTGGAGGATATGGACATTTTAAATGCCGATATCGATATTGATGAAATAACTGAACAACTGCTCAAAAGGGAAAAAATAAACATCCAGCCCCCGAAAGAAGAACTCAAATTTCCGGTTACCAACTTTCCCTATTACGAAGGGATAAACCGAAAATCGGATGGCAAATACTGGCTCGGGCTGTACTGGAGAAACAACAACTTTAGCATCCCTTTTCTGAGAGAGCTCTGCAAAAGGTGCATGGATACTGATGTTGGGAAAATAAGCCTTACCCCATGGAAATCCTTTGTGGTCAAAGGCATACAGGAGTCTGACAGGGTAGGTTGGGAAAAATTTATGGGAAGCCACGGGATGAACCTGCGGCATTCGGCACTGGAGCTCAACTGGCACCTGCCGGTATTGGACGAAGAGGCCCTCAACCTCAAAAACTATCTGGTCCGTGCACTGGACCAGCAGGACATCAGCACTTCGGGGCTCACTTTTACCATAAAAATGTCCGATGATATCATCTTGTTCACTTCTGTAGTCATTGAGAAAAACACCGCGTCCGATCCCGATACTTACAATATCCTGTACTCCAAGGACTTCAACCCCAACCTCAGCGAGTACTTCTACTATGCCAAAAATGTGACCAAGGAGGTGATCCCTCCCCTGTTGATCGAGTTGAGTTTCAACTATTACGAACAGCTGGAGGCAGCCCCCAAACCGGAAAACAAACAAACCAAAGAAAGCAATACCAGGGACAAACTGCTCTATCAGTGTGAGAATTGCATGACCATCTACGACGAATCGTACGGCGACAGTCAGGCAGGCATAGACGCTGGGGTAACATTCCAGGATCTGCCCAAGGCATATTCCTGCCCCCTATGTGGCAGCAGCAAAGAGAGCTTTAAGGCGTTGGTGTAAAGAGCCCTCCCCCACTGACACCTACCCTTCCTACATTTAGTGCCTGGTCGGCATTTGCCACGGCAAAAATTCTCATGCCTTTGTGTATGGGGGAACAACGTGCAGATTGGATGTTTAGGCTCAGGCTGGACTGAACTAGAAAGCATAAAAGAGCAAGCTGACCTTGCCAATAAAAAATGGGCAAAGCCATAAAAGGCCTAACCAAGAGAGGTCATACCTTAGTAGAGAAGACTGATAGAAGATTGTTTGTGGAGTTGGACTAAAGAATGATCTCAGGGCGCGTGACTGCTCTTACTTCAAACAAAGGACCAGTACATGGTAGGGTATTCTTTTTCATGTCCGTTTTATAGCTGTACCAAACTTAATGACATGAAATATTTACTTATATACTCATACAGCACTAATCAATACAAATTGATTCATGCTTCTAAATACCCAACTTCAGATGATATAGAAGTACTTTATAGATGTGGTTATAAGGAGCTTAGAACTGCGGAAAAGGTATTAAAAAACCTGAGAGCAGAACAGCAGCTATCGAAAACAAAAAAAGATAACCACCTTCGTTTAGCTGTCTAAAACCAATCTGGGTTTTAAGGCGCAGGTGTATAAAATTTGCTTATTACTACGGGAAATAATTGTAATTGAAAAACCCTTCCGAATACAAAAACCTTTCGATTGGGGTAAAAGGTGGTGCCGGCTTCCAAACCAACATTTGGTTAAAAGAACCAGTTGATTCCAATCTCAGTAATCTTTTTTTCGAACCCTATCATTACGGCGCTTTTCTGAATTATTAAAAATCCGGGAAGTGGCAGTACGAAATAGGTTTAAGGAAAACCGCCTATTACTATGATGGCAAAAGGGTAAATGGCACTACATCCATGAGTTTGTCAGTTTTTCGAAAAACCAAAAAATTCCACCTGGGCCTGAACATGACCTTAGGTAAAAACGAAGACAAAGAATCGTTGGCATACTTGTCTTTATTGACATTCAGGGTGCCGTTGAAGGATTGGTAGTGATACTATCATTCCTTATTAAGCCATAAAAATTTGCGATAATTCTCCTGCAACCTTCCATCCTCCTCATCATCATAAGAACCGTGTTCTATAAATTCTTAGGTAATGCTAAGATCAGACTTCCTTACTCTTGTTAATGAAAATGTAACATATTACACGGCAGATGTCATTTTATGGGACAAAAATTAACATACCTTTATGCATGCTATTGGGGAATAGTAATCAAATCGGATGTTCAATTAAAACTCAGGAAGAAGTTGGAATATATTATTTTAATACCTCTTGTAATCATCAGTCAATTGAAAAACCCTGCCACATACAAGAATCCTTCGAGTATTGTCATTCAGGAAGAAACTATCAAAAATGGATCAATGACTGACAGCACCAAAGTAGAAGATATTGAACAATACAAAAATCAGTTGTTTAAGGAATTGAGTTTTTTTGGAGCAGGACTGGGATATAAAAAATTAATACATAAAAACTTTTCTATTGGTATTAAAGGTGGTGTCGGCTTCCAAACCAATATTTGGTTAAAAAAACCAGATGATTCCAATCTCAGCAATCTTTTTTTCGAACCCTATCATTACGGCGCTTTTCTGAATTATTCAAAATCCGGGAAGTGGCAGTACGAAATTGGTTTAAGGAGAACCGCCTATTACTATGATGACAAAAGGGTAAATGGCACAACATCCATGAATTTGTCAGTTTTTCGAAAAATCAAAAAATTCCACCTGGGCTTGAACATGACCTTAGGTAAAAACGAAGACAAAGAATCGTTGGCTTATTTATCATTATTGACATTTAGGGTGCCGTTGAAGGATTGGTAAAGCGAACCCGAAAGAGAATTGATTTCGACAAGGTAAACAAGTAGTTCCCCTTACTGTTTCACCTCAAATCAAATAGTTCCCTTTAATCCATATTCACCAAATAAACCTGCTTTTCGGGTTTGTTGTCGTCCTTATCAAAGGCCACCAGCACATCACCCTCAAACATCCAGTATTCATCGTCTGACTCAAACGAATCGGTATCTTCGATGATTAGCTGCCCTTTGTTGTTGATGCGCCATTCGGTATATTCCACTTCTTCTTCACCCAGGGCATTCACGGTTATTTTCAGTTCGTTGTTCGGCTGAAATTCAAACCAGATGTCTATTTCTTCCAAAATATCATCCACAAACCCCACCACAGACTTTACCAGTATCCGGGCAAATACATTGTCGTCTTCATCCATTTCATCTACTATGTCTTCCTTGTCAATGTCGATCACAAGTTTCCAGGTGCCTTTCAGGTCTTTTTCTTTTACTTTCCTGGTCTGGGCGTTGGCCGCCAGCATGAGCACTAGCATGGGGGCAATCAATAATAGCTTTTTCATGTTATAGAAGGTATTGTGTTATACAAAGTACTATGCCTATACATTAATTGTTCATAAAAGGTTGCACATTCTATTAGAAAACTTTTTTGTGGTTTTGAAATACGATAATGTTGATCCTATGACTATAGTCAGATAAAGTGCTGTTCGCTGTTCGTTGTTCGCTATTCGCCATTCGCTGTTGGCCTTTCGCTTGTAGTATTTACGGTTCCAAAACCTAACAGCCAAAAACCAAAAGCCAAAGGCCAAAAACTAAGTACTAACAGCCAGCAAAATTCACCACCATACAAATCACACCCACAACCCTAATGAGCTTTCACTCTTATTAAACGAGACATTACCTAACACACCCTTCATATTAAATTAATATTTAGTTTTGCCCGGTAAAATTTCATCTATGGGCATACTCAAATTATCCGGTACCAATCCTATCAAACTCAACATATACCCTGCCCTGATCTACCGATTGTTTGTTGTCTTGTTTGTGTTCACCTTGTGCAGGTTGTTTTTCTATGCCTACAATCTGGAATACTACCCTGACATCACCTTCTCCAGATTGTCAACCATCCTTTTCGGCGGCCTAAGGTTTGATCTTACAGCCGCCCTCTATATCAATTCCCTTTATATATTATCCCAAATCATTCCGTTGAAGATAAGGCATAATGAGGGCTATCAGCGCATTTCCTTCTGGCTCTTCACGATCCCCAATGCCAAAGGCATCCTGATGAACATGGCCGATACCGTATATTATCAGATCACTTTGAAAAGGACCACTGCGGCCATTTTCCAGCAATTTGCCAACGAAACCAACCTACCTGGTTTGGTGTTGCGGTTCCTGATAGAATATTGGTACGTCGATCTGTTGGCCATTGGCCTGATCGTGTTCATGGTTTTTTTATACAAACGCATAACGCTGACATCCGCCACAGACCAAAAATTATGGGCATACTCGATTATTCAGTTTTTGCTGATGGGCGTATCGGTCTATCTGGTCATAGTCGGGATCAGAGGCGGATTTAAGCACAGTACAAGGCCTATTACATTGAGTAATGCATCGGCTTATATCCAAAAGCCGAACGAAAGGGCCATAGTGCTGAATACCCCCTTTGCCATCTTCAGGACTTTGAAAAAAAGTGCCTTACAGGAAAAACAATATTTCCCTTCGCAGACCGAACAGGAAAAAATCTTCACGGCATTGCACCCAGGAAACCCCGACAGCACCATGACGAGAAAAAACGTGGTGGTTTTCATTCTGGAAAGCTTTGGTACCGAACATATTGGTGCCCTCAACAGGGACATTGAAGGTTACACCGGGTTTACCCCCTTTCTGGACAGCCTCATCCAACATTCCTACACATTCAAGCATTCGTATGCCAATGGGCGCAAATCCATCTCCGGCATGCCGTCTGTATTGGCCAGTATTCCATCGCTGGTGGCCCCCTTCATTTTGTCGCATTACTCCGGCAACAACATCAACAGCCTGGCATCAACCCTGGCCGGGGAAGGATATTATACAGCCTTTTTTCATGGTGCTGCCAATGGATCGATGGGGTTTGATGCTTTCGCGAACCAGGCCGGCTTTCAGGAATATTTCGGAAAAAACGAATTCAACAACGATGAACATTATGACGGCATCTGGGGTATTTGGGACGAGGAATTCTTTCAGTATTTCAACACTGAATTGGGAAAAATGAAACAACCGTTCTTTTCAGCGCTATTCTCCGTATCTTCCCATCATCCGTTTATTTTGCCGGAAAAACACAAGGGAAAATTTCCGGAAGGCACCTTGAAAATACATAAAAACGTTGGGTACACGGATTTTTCACTCAGGCGGTTTTTTGAAGAAGCGAAAAAGTCAGACTGGTACGAAAACACCATCTTTGTATTGACAGCCGACCATGCCTCTACCTACAGCGATATATTGAAATACAAAACATCCATGGGCACTTTTACTGTACCGATCATCATCCATGAACCTGGAAACACCCGGCTTAAAGGATTTGACGAGCAAACTGTAGCCCAGCAAAATGACATCATGCCTACAATATTGAACATGCTCGGCTACCCCAATCCATACATTGCTTTTGGTACGGACATTTTCGACACAAACACGGACCACTTTGCCTTGAACTATGTCGGCGACTCATACCAAATGATAATGGATGGGTACCTGGCCCAGCATAACGGCGATGTGGTAACCAGCCTTTACGATATACAAAAAGATGAATTGTTGACTAAAAACCTGAACGGCTCCCTGCCTGAAATTGAGAAAAAATTTGACCTGAAAATAAAAGCTGTCATACAGGAATACAACCGCAGGTTGATTCGTAATGAAATGACCGTAGAATAGCAGATCATTATAACGCACATCGGCAGCCATTCATTTAATAGGCCTCAAAAAACACAGGCAGAGGAGATATCCGATTTCAAACCTGTAGCCTTTTTTTTAGAATTCTAAAAATTTAATGTGTTTTTAGCCTGAAACTCGGCGGCCCGGGATGAATAGTTAACGAATAAATCACTACTTTTGCAGCAATTTTTAAGACTAAAAAGACATTAGCGGGATATGTTTGACAATCTGAGTGTAAAGCTTGACAAGGCGTTTAAGACGCTGAAAGGACAAGGCAGGATAACTGAAATCAACGTTGCAAGTACAGTAAAGGAGATCAGAAGGGCTTTGATAGATGCCGATGTAAATTATAAAGTTGCCAAGGACGTAACCGACAATATCAAAGAAAAAGCACTTGGGCAGGATGTACTGATTGCTGTTTCCCCTGGGCAGTTGCTTACCAAAATCGTAGCAGAGGAACTTACCCTGCTGATGGGAAAATCCAATGAGGCCATCAATCTGCAAGGCGACCCAAACATCATCCTCATATCCGGTTTGCAGGGATCTGGTAAAACCACCTTTTCCGGTAAGCTGGCCAACCACCTCAAATCGCAAAGGAATGTGCTGCTGGTGGCATGCGACATTTACCGACCTGCTGCGATCGATCAGCTGAAAGTGCTTGGAGAGCAAATAGATGTGGATGTATATGCCGAGCCCGAAAACAAGGATGCCCTGAGCATCGCCAAAAATGCACTGAAGCACGCCAAACAAAACAATAAGAAGACGGTGATCATAGATACGGCCGGGCGCCTGGCTGTAGATGAGCAAATGATGCAGGAGATTGAGTCTCTAAAAAAGAACCTCAACCCGGCAGAAACCCTTTTCGTGGTGGATTCCATGACGGGACAGGATGCAGTGAACACCGCTAAAACATTCAACGACAGGCTCAACTTTGACGGGGTAGTCCTGACGAAACTTGATGGTGATACCCGTGGTGGTGCTGCCCTTTCCATCAGGACTGTGGTGGAAAAACCAATCAAATACATCAGCCATGGAGAGAAAATGGAAGCCCTTGACCTGTTTCATCCCGACAGGATGGCCAACAGGATTCTTGGTATGGGTGATGTGGTATCGCTGGTAGAAAAAGCCCAGCAAAACTTTGACGAAGAAGAATCCAGAAGGATACAGAAGAAAATAAGGAAAAACCAGTTCGGTTTTGACGATTTTCTATCCCAGCTGGAGCAAATCAAAAAAATGGGCAACCTGAAAGACCTCATGGGCATGATACCCGGGGTAGGCAAAGCCATTAAAGATATTGACATAGACGATGACTCACTGAAGCCAATCGAAGCGATCATAAAATCCATGACCCCTAAGGAAAGGGAAAACCCTGATGTGATCAATGGAAGCCGTAAAATCAGGATTTCAAAAGGCAGTGGCACTTCTGTGCAGGAAGTAAACCAGCTTTTGAAACAATTTGATCAAATGCGCAAAATGATGAAAACCATGAACAAAATGGGTGGCGCAAAAAGGGCCCTTTCTGCCATGAACCTGATGGGGCGCTAATTGGCAGAAGTGAAGGATATCCACGGCCAGGCTATTGTGGACTACCACAATGGCAACACAAAAAGCAAACTCATCATCAACAACTCTTATGATGATCCGGAAGAAATGCCTGTTGAGGTGTATTTCCGTACGCCCGAACAATTTCCGGAATTAGAGAAAAAGGCACTATCCGCTTGTTCTGGAAAAATTCTAGATATAGGGGCAGCTGCCGGGGCTAATGTGCTTGCACTTCAGGAAGCAGGACAGGATGTATATGCCCTAGAATTGTCTGAAGGGTGTGTAGAAACGATGCGCCAGAGAGGTGTGAAAAATGTAATTTTAGAAGACTACAGGCAACACAGGCAGAAATACGACACCCTGCTACTGCTTATGAATGGCATTGGCATAGCGGGTACACTAAACGAAATCCCTGACTTTTTGAAAACCTGCAAAGGGCTGCTCAATCCAGGGGGGAAAATCCTTCTGGATTCATCGGATATCAAATACTTGTATGAAGACAACCCCGATTTTGAAGTGCCCTACCCCTACTATGGAGACATCAGGTATCAGTACGAATACGAAGGCAAACAAGGGGAATGGTTTGATTGGGTATATGCTGATCAGGAAATGCTCGGACAAATCGTGGAAGATGCAGGGCTAACTTTGGAAGTCCTGTTCGAAGATGAATACGACCAGTTTTTAGCAAAGATCAGTGGGTTTTGAAAATTTAACCCATGGACAAGACAAAATAATACAGTTGCGGTAAAGTTTGGGCACCTCCACTTTGGAGGATTGAATCCTTCCCTGCCGTATTCATAGAGGCTTTGCAATTTCAAATCAATTACCCTACTTGTAAACCTCAAAATAGCAAATCCCCATTGATCTGCTGTTCGGCATGCCCTTCGGAACATGCCAAACAGCATAAAAACATTAGTCAACCGTAACTTTGCTACCCCACCAACTATCATTGGGTTTGAATTCGGGGCTTAGAAACCTCATCCTCTCGTCTTCCTTGTCTGCCAGTACCACCTGTTCTATATGCTCTTTGCGTTTCATGGCCAGTTCTTCATTGTATTCAGGATCTTCCGTTGGGTAATTGGCATTCATTTCATCCAGCCAGCCCAGCAATTCCTCCCGCAAAGCCTTCACCCTATCGGGTTGCTCTGCCGACAGGTCGTTGCGCTCATTGATGTCCTGGGCCAGGTGGTACAATTCGTCCTTATCATCTTCCCAGTAATGGATCAGTTTCCAATCTCCCCTCCTAATGATGGAAGATGGATTGCCCCCTTGATTGCCGTAGTGAGGATAGTGCCAATACAACGGCCTTTCCTGTAGTTTTGTCCCATTCAGCACAGACACAAGGCTCACGCCATCTACGTGGTTTTCGGGACGCATTTTAGACCCGGTCAACTCCAGAATTGTGGGATACAGGTCGGTGGCCATTACGGGTTGGTCGTTTTTGGTTCCGGCTACATCCAGCCAGGGCACTTTTACCAAAAAGGGTTCACGGATTCCCCCCTCCCATTGGTATCCTTTGCCTCCCCTTAGTGGCAAATTGGAAGTAGAAAATGCATCACCAGAAGCCACTCCGCCATTGTCTGAGGTGAATACCACAATAGTATTCTCGGCAAGCCCCAGGTCGTCCAAGGCTTTGGTCACGATACCAATGGCATCATCCATGGATTCCACCAAGCCGGCATATACGGGATTGTCCTGTGTTTTTCTGATGGGCAACACTCGTTCCATTTCAAAACCTTTGTCAGCTATTCCCAGCTTTTCAGCCTTGTCGCGATACTTTTTCCACTTTTCTTCTGTGGTTTGGATAGGTCCATGTACGGCATAGAAGGACAGAAATGCGAAAAAGGTGGAATCTTTGTTGTCCGTGATGAACTGAACGGTTTCCCTGGCCAGCCTTTCCGATAGGTTTTCACCTGGTTGGTTGTCCTCCAGTTTTGGGTTTTTGAATGGGGCAAAGTACCCTCCCGGAGGGCTGCCCCTGTGGTGGCCTCCTTTATTTACATCAAATCCATGGTCTTCAGGGAAAGATCCTTCCCCTCCAATATGCCACTTTCCTGCAAAGAAAGTCTTGTAGCCTTCTTCTTTCAGTGCTTCCGGCAGGGTAACATAATCGAGGTTCAGGCTGTGGTTGTACTCCGCAGGCAAAAGCTTGTCCTGCCTGTTGTGGCTCCTCCAGTCCTCTCCTGTTTTCGCACCAATCCAATCCGTAATACCATGCCGTGCGGTAAACATGCCCGTCATAATGCTGGCCCTGGATGGGCTACATACCCTGCATGCGGCGTACCCTTGGGTAAATGTGACACCCTCTTTGGCGATTCTGTCCAGATTGGGGGTCTCATAATATTGACTACCTGTTGCACTAAGATCTGCATAACCATAGTCGTCTGCCAGGATAAAAACCACATTTGGGCGCTTTTTCACCTGCTCAGGAGACTGGTTGCACCCAGCAAACAGGCCAAGGCACATGGCTAAAAATAAGTAAAGGTTTGGTTTTAACATCTTAATATGAATGATTTGGTTTTACAACTAATTTGGCTCAGGGGTTAACCTCTCGTGGACATTAGCCCAGGCCAAATGCAAATGTGGCAATGGAACTCTCAATGGTGCTACTAACAATTTCACCCTTATATTTTCCTTTGAAAACTTTATAGCATGGCCACTGGTGAAGATTGTTTTCGCTCATGGTCGTAAATATAGCAAACCTACTGAAATGAAATTCCCATCAATATTGAACTTTGGAAAATAGAGGCGAATATTTGCTTGTACTACCAACCAGAAATCAACCCTCCTTTTCGATTAACTACTCAGATAGAATAGCTCGCAATTTCAAAGATTAGGCTATAACACGGCTCAAGAGCATCCTTTTGGTGAGTTCTTTAAACCGGATAAAGTGCAGGACAGCACCTATACTCAGACCGGTAAGCAAGCCAAGCCATATTCCCTGTGCCCCCATTTCCATTTTGATACCCAGGATATAACCCATGGGGATAGAAATAACCCAAAAGGCAAAAAGTGTAACGTAGGTGGGTATTTTCACATCAGACAATCCCCTGAGCACTCCCAGTCCAACAGCCTGCACACCATCTGAAACCTGAAAAAAAGCAGCAATGACAAGTAATGCAGCCGAGTATCCAATTACCTCCACATCATCCACATATATTGATGGCAAAAAACCCTTGCCCATAATAAATATAGCAGCGCAACACCCCATAAACACAGCGGCCATAATAAAACATGTAAAACCGGCCTTTCTTAGCGTTAAGATGTCATTTTTACCCAATTGATTGCCCACACGGATGGTAGCAGCTGCGGCTATACCAGTTGACATCATGTAAGTAATGGCCGAAAGGTTGAGCGCGATCTGATGTGCAGCCAATGGGATGGCTCCTATCCAACCTACCATGATGGCCGCTGCACTAAATGCCCCCACTTCAAAAATATATTGTAGCCCGGAGGGCAACCCTATCCTCAGAATGTCCATGAAGCGCTTTTTATCCACCTTGATGTACTTGAAATGCGCCTGGTAGGCTTCAAACCGGGCATTAAAGGTAACATATCCCCACATCGCTATGGCCATTAGTACCCTGGAAATGAGTGTGGCATACCCGGCACCCAAAAGACCAAGAGGCTCAAACCCTAGTTTGCCAAAAATGAGAATATAGTTCAAAACCACGTTAAGGATGTTGCCGGAAACAGAAATATACATAGCCTGCCTGGTAAAAGAAAGGCCTTCTGTAAACTGCCTGAAACTCTGAAACACCATCAATGGCACCATGGTAAATGCCATGATATAAAGGTATGGCACTGCACCTTCCAGCACCAACTGGTCTTGTCCAAAATATTTTAAAGATTCGGCTCCACCAAAGGTCACCAGCATCAGCAACAGGCTCATTGCAGCATTCAGGATACCGCCATGTTTGAGAATGGAGGCACTCTTGGCTTTATCCCCGGCACCATCTGCCTGTGCCACCAGAGGGGTCATCCCGTAGGAAACCCCAATACCAAATAGCATGATCACACTAAAAACACTCAACGCCAGCGAAATGGAAGCCAACGGAATGGCCCCCAACCTACCAACCATCACACTATCTGATACACTGACCAGGATATGCCCCATCTGACTCAGCATTACGGGATAAGCCAATGTAAAATTCTTTCGGAAGTGCTCTTTGTACGTCATCATTCAATCACAAAAATCTATCGTCCTGGTCTATTATTCTGTCGGCTTTGAGCAGCCCGGCTATGCTGAGGCTATCCGTTATTTCACCTGACATCACCATGCGTACGGCATCCCGAAAGGGAAGTTTTTTTATTTGCAGTACTTCTGTCTCCTCAAACTCTGGCTCACCCTCTGTGAGGTCCCTGGCGATGAATACAAACCCTTCCTCATCAGTGACGGAATTGGAGGTGTGGATTCTTAATATTTTATCCCATTGGTTGGCCTGGAGGCCTGTTTCTTCTTTCAATTCCCTCTTTGCCGAATCGAGTATATCAATATCCAAAGCCCCTCCACCCATAGGTATCTCCCAGCTGTATTCGTCCAGCGTATAGCGGTATTGCCCGATCAGCCAGGTGTTGTTGTCTTCATCGAGTGGAATGATCCCCAGGGCATATCCTTTAAAGTGCACTTTGCCATAGATACCCGGGTTGCCAGCTGGATTGATGACCTGATGCTCGGAAAGTTTGATCCATGCATTGTCATATACTTCTTTTTCAGAAAGCTTCTTCCAGGGGTTTGATGTCTTAGTATTTTCCATATTTGATCATAAAAAAAGGCAGGAAACCCTGCCTTTTTTTGATTGAAGTTTTTGTTGTTTAATGATCCTCTTCTCCTGGCTCTTCAGGTTTATGGCCAATGGCATGGTAAGAATGTACCGTTTTTTCGGTAACCGCCAACAACATGGCTGACAAAATGAAAACCATGTGGATAACGATTTCCATGACCACATCGGTATAAGGGGGCTTGTCCAGCGATTCCCTATAATCTACGAAGGTTTTCAGCAACTGAACCCCGGAAATAGAGGCCAATGAAGTAGCCAATTTAATTTTCAACATCCCGGCATCCAACCCGTCAAGCCACAACGGTTTGTCATCGTGCATATCCACATCAATCTTACTGGTAAATATGGAATACCCTCCTATAGTCACCATCACCACCAGGTTCATTACCATGGATATATCTACCAGGCTCAGCACAATCAACATTATTTTCGCTTCATTTTCCACCAGCAATACATGCTGTAAATGCAGCAACTCTTGAAAAAATTTGGCAAGATAAAGGAAACTACCTATCGCCAGGCCGCCGTATAAGGGTGCCTGAACCCACCTACTCCAAAAGACGAAAGCTTCGAAAGTATTTTCTAAACCATTAAAAACCTTTTTAAAATTAGCCATTTGTTGATTTTATTAGTGTTGTTAAAATGTGACAATAAAAATAGCGTTAATTTTGATTAATAAAACCCTATTGGTTTTTTTTTACTCAAAAAAACTCCTCTCTGTGCTCAGGGTCTTGGTTTTACAACATAAGTTCCTGAAACCAAATCGTGAAGGGATTTTCTGTCTTTCCTCAGGTAAATCATAAAAATCCCAGCAAACAGCAAGAAAACCGAAAGGTATTTGAATATGATCCTCAGCAGGGCCCTGGGAAAAGAAATTTTCCGGCCATTGGCATCTACCACCATCAGGCCATTGTACCGTTTACCAGGAGTACCCTGCCAATCGGAAGACTCCAATACAGCATAGTACAGTGTGGTCATGATCAGGCAAAAGGCATAGAAGATCGAATTATTTTCAATCAGAAAAGAACACCCGATAAATAACAACATGAGGAGTGTAATATCAATGTTGTAAGCAAATAACCGGCCCGAGAAGCCCACTACTTCATATTTTTCACCAGACCCTTCTATTTCCATTCTGAATTTGCATCAATAATGATGAGGCAAATTAAAACATTATTTTGAATGAATATTTGAAATATTTAACTTCATACTAAACAAAACCAATTTAAACATGAAAATTTTAAAAATTATTGGACTTACCATAGCAGCACTCATCGTGCTGGTATTGCTAGTGGGTTTAATTTCACCCAGAAAGGTGCAAGTGGAGCGATCCATTGCCATCAACGCCTCTGCCGAATCTATTTTTGAGGAAATCAAAGGCGTGAAAAGCCTGAATGCCTGGTCGCCCTGGAACAAAATAGACCCGGAAGGCACCAAATATACCTTTGAAGGACCGGATGAAGGCGTTGGATCCAAAATGTCGTGGACCAGTGACCATCCAGATGTGGGCAGTGGGTCTCAGGAGATTGTAGAAAGTGAAGAAAACTCCAAAGTACGTATGGAGCTGTATTTTGAGGGCTATGAAGAACCTAACTACGCAGACCTCATTATTACTCCCGGAGATGAATCATCTACTGTCAAGTGGACTTTCGATGGTGACATGGGTGCCAATCCTATAGGAAAGATATTTGGGTTGTTTATGGACGGCATGTTAGGGCCATCCTACGAAGAAGGGCTCGACAACCTCAAAAAAATAGTAGAAGCAAAACCTACTTTCTCAGTAGAAATAGGTATCGAGCAGGTAGAACCTATCAATTACCTGTGCATATTAGAAAACTTTGACCTGACCGCACCAGAAACCATAGGGCCCAGAATGGGTGAGATATATGGCCAGTTAACTGCCTATTTGCAAAGCAACAATATGCAAATGGCAGGCATGCCATTTAGCGTTTATCAGTCTGTGAGCGACACCAGTTGGGAAACTGAGGTGGCAATACCCATTGCGGAAGAGGTAATGGAAGGCAGTGGTGACATCAACCCTGGAACTACAACGGGTGGCAAAACAGTAAAAGCAGTGCACAAAGGTGACTACCACAAACTGGGGGAAACCCACGCAGAAGTAGCCAAATATATGGAGTACAAAAAATTAACTCCCTCCGGCAAGCCTTACGAAGTGTATGTAACCGACCCAATGACTGAACCAGACACGGCCAAATGGGTTTCGCTCGTTTATTATCCTGTGAACTAGTCCCTTGATATGATTATCCAGGATTGGTAACAGAAAAAGGCCTCTCGATTTAATCAAGAGGCTTTTTTTACAATCAATCTTTTTCGTTTTCTCCCCAATAGCCGGGGGCATACTTTTTTACATCCAATCCAGCGAGAAACCTGAGCCAAATAATGGTGTCTTTGAAAAACACCTTCGCGGGCCCACCCTGCTCAAAACGCCTGGATGAAGTGGTGAGCGATTGTTTGATTAAATGTAGCTTTCCCAGTTTTCTCAGCGCACGGCAAAAGTGGGCAGCTTCCATTAGTGGTTCTCCAGGATATCCTCCTGCACCCTCAAAGGCCTCTTTTGTGCAAAACAAACCCTGGTCCCCAAAATAATGGCCATCCAGGCGATACCTCACCCTATTGATGATCTCTATCAGCTTAAAGGCAAAAGACCGGTTTTCACTTCTAAACTCAAAAGCTCCACCCACTGCTCGGGTCCTCTTCAATGCATCAACTATCAACTGATCAAAAAACCGAGGAACTGCACAGTCAGCATCCAGGAAGAGCAGCGTATCCCCCACCGTTAAGGACACTCCATAATTCAACGATTTGTATTTCAATCCTTTAAAAGCGGGCTTCACTTCATGCCGTACATTGGCCTGCTCCAGCAATGCCACGGTACCGTCTGTGCTCCCTGCATCTATTACTACTATCTCATATCGCGACGAATCACAGGCATGCTCACGGATCAGCCTTATGGTATCCAGAATGCGACTGCTTTCATTCAAAGTAGGGATGACTATGGAGAGCATGTAACTTTGGATTAGTTTTTGGCCAAGGCCAGTTGAATCTTTTTATAGAGGGGATAGATTTTCAAAACAACCAACCACTTAATCATACGATATTTCAAGCTTCCATTGATAGGTACAGCCAACACATCTTTAGAAAGCTTTTCTATTATCTTTCTGTGTAAAATTGGATTGTAGCGGTCCCTATATTTCCCATCGACAGACAGGAATAATGTCATGAGGTTTTTGCAGTTGAATGGTGAAAAATCCTCAATGGCATTGGCCATGGACGACCTGCCGTTGGCCAGCCAGTTTCCCATTTTTTCCTCCCAGTAAAACATATCTAAAATATTGTACCCATTGGCTTCAAACACCTTTTTGTTAGCCCTGATCCAATCGTCGTATTGCTTCTCCACAAAGGGAAAACCTTCGAATTTATTGAGCCGGGCCAGGGTCTTGCCGGTAATATTTCCCGGTGTAACCTGATAGTGGAAGTAGTTGCGGGCGGCCTCACTGACGAAAGTTACGTTAAGCTTGTTTGCGTGCTTTTTGTAAAACTCATGGTAAAGCGCCGGGTACAAAGCCTGGTTTCCCAGGGGGACATTGTTTTCGAACAATGTTGTTATTTCATGGTCAAGTTCCTTCTTGTACGAGACAATATGAAATTTTTTCCCAAGCTTTTCGAACAGGCTCCTGGGGGTTCGAATGTCAAGGCTATCCTCCGTTAGGTGACCATGTTTTAGAATAAAATAATACGTTCCAGCCAACTCCATACTTGCTGCTACCATCATCCTGCTGTCCCACCCACCAGTAACAGCTACCATCAACCCTGACCGAAGGCTGGCAGCTTTTAGAAAACCTTTTAAATACTCAGCTGCCTTGTCCACGGCTTCTCCAAGGCTTATAGGTTCTATTGGAGCCCGCGGAAAATATCGATTTCTGGTCTGTTTTTTAAGGTCGAGTAGGTGGTTTGGAGGCAAATGAGATATCAGTGAATGGCTGGTGGTGGCACCAATTCTCTCTTTTCTGTTCAGAAATTGCTGGGAGTTGTAAAATTCATGGCACTCCTTGTCAGCGTGGTTTTCAAGTTCAGCGAAGTTCTCAATTAAATTAGGTTGAGAGGCTACCCAAACTTCCTCCCCACGGAATGCATAAAACACTTCCCTTAATCCTGCGGCATCATTAAAAAGCTTCCATTCATCATGAGAAAAATATAAAATAATGAACCTGCCTGCATATTGGAAGGAGTTCGTAAGCATTGAATCAAAGCTCTCTTCTGCCAACTCAGCAAGTATTTGTCCGTTGGTTTTTTCCGGGTGTGCTGAGTCGAAAACAAAACCCAGCATGAGCACTGTCCGATCGTTATTTTTAGCTAGGGTAACTTCGAGGTTGGGATGTGAATGTAGCCATAGATTGCCCACAGGTGTTACATTCCAATTCTTTAGTTTGTCCAACCT
This sequence comes from Cyclobacteriaceae bacterium, assembly GCA_040222275.1. GTDB lineage: Bacteria > Bacteroidota > Bacteroidia > Cytophagales > Cyclobacteriaceae > CAXBNB01. The sequence goes on along the minus strand of JAVKDJ010000059.1, from coordinate 47,947 downwards.
AAAGGGGCTAAGGATAAACTGGCGATTGAACCATAAGTCTGAATGTTCTTGCTGGGTCATTGTGCTAAAGTATTCTATTACCTTACTTTATCTTTCTCTGAATGCCTATCCATATATCGTTCAATGTTGTATTGATATCGACAGAAACCTGCCACCAAATAGCCAATACCCAAAACAACAATGTGAGCAACAATCCCCTGACAATGATATTCAGTAAGTTGTTTTCAAGTATCGGAACATTCGAAACAATAAAAAAACATAATACGCCGATCAAACAAGCCACCAATGTCTTGAAATTGAGCGGCTGAAAATTAAACTTTCGGTATAAAAACACATACCTGAGCACGTTGACCACTACCACTGAAAGGCCTGTGGCCATAGCTGCCCCATTGATACCAAACAGCGGAATGAGCATGTAGTTGAGGATTATTACCAGAAATATCAGCCCCCCTACAAAGTAGGTGTTGAACCTAAAATATTTCGAAGTAGAAATAATCTCGGTATTTACACCAGCCAGCATGTCAAACAATTGCCCAATACCAATGAACAATATTATGAACTTGCCCGCTGAATATTCTACAGGAATAAACCCCAGTACAAAATCAATATTGAGCCACACTCCTAAAAAGAGGTAAATAGCCAATAAAAACTGGTTGATACAACTTTTGGAATATACTGAATTTATGGTCTTCAGGTCGTTGGCTTTCCAGGCGTCCGACACCACTACTATGGCTACCCTCTTGATACTTTTTGATGGTATGCTTACGAAAATACCAAAAAAGAAGACAGTCGTATATATGCCGTTTTCGGCCAGTCCGAGCATATTACTGATCATTACACGGTCCACTTCCAACACGATAATAGTGCCCATACTGCCCAATAAACCATACAATCCAAGCATCTTTATTTCACGGCCCATGCCCTCACTCGCACGCCTAAACCTTAGCAGGTCTATCCTGAAACCCTTTTTATAAATAATATAAACCAATGACACCAAGCCGGGTATGCTGAGCCCGAGTATGTATAGTATAAAAAGATATATGAACCCATATCCTTCCATGTACCAATACGCTATCAAAGCTACTGTTAGCACCATTTTCGCCAGAAGGTTTTCTGTCACTGCACCTAAAACAGTATTGTAGAGCATTCGGATATAGGTATCAAAATTTTTGAAAACCAGCCTAAATGCAAACAACACTGCAAAACCAATCCAAAATGGAGCGAACAGGCCTGCTTCGTTCTTTTCATCTATCAAAGAACGTTCCAGCAAAAGGTAGGTAATCAGGCCAATTACAAATCCGGCCAGGGTCATCAGAAAAGAAAAAGAGAAAAACCCATTGTGCCTGATACCTGCCTCCTCCCTGAATTTCGGAAATACCTTTACAGTAATGAGTGGTACTCCCAAGGCGAAGATGGTAGAAAAGATGACGGTGGTGGAATTGAGGAAGCCAAGCAGGCCAATATCTTCTTTGGATATAAGGTTGGGCATCAAAATAGTGGAATTCAGAAAACCCACTGCCACTCCAAGGTAATTGAAGAAGGTGGATTGTATCGCCTGTTTTTTGATGATCCCCATTTCAGGTCAGGGTTTGATCCAAAAAGTAGTGTCTGTAGATCCTGATGTGCAGGTGTAGCTTTTCCAGTTGGCCAGTTTATCAAAAACTATTGAATACCTTGCCCTTTCAGAATTGTCCAAAACCAACAAGCCTCGGCTCTTAAGCTTCGATACGCTGGTAAATACGCATTCCGGACGGGCCCTTCCATCCACCAAAATGTAATCAAAAAATTGCGGGGCAAAATCATCCAGAGCGTTGAAGTAATTCAAGTATTTTTTTCTAAACCCATAATCATCCTCATTTATGTCCCATTCCCTGTAAAATCCAGGGAGCTCCATTGGTTCTTCCTCTAACTGAGCAGGTATATACCTATAGTCCACATTCTTCACTCCCCTGTTCTTTAGTTTTTGCTCTACCTGATCGTACCAGCCCTTGTGGTGCTCGATGCTTACCACAAACCCCGATCGGCTACAGAAAAAAGCAGTACTCCTACCACTGCCAAACTCCACCCCTTTCATCTCGTTGGTGAGGTATTTCTTAAAAAATTCTATCGCAGTAATACACAACCAGGGTGTATTTCGGTTAAACAGCAGGTATATTTTGAAATGAAATTTAATCAATGGCCTTTGAACCCTCCATACCAGATACTTCCATCCCGTTTTTTCCCCAAGTTTGTAGTTTTTGGAAATCAGCAGCGGGTGGGCGTCTATTTGTTTCAATAAAGCAATAGGATCTGTCATGTCAGCAAATAAATAAGTTTCGATAGTAATTTACCAGATCCTGCCCGGTCTTTTCCCAATGGTATTTCTCTGAAACAGCCGATATACCATTTTCAGAATACTTCTTTCTGGCTGCTTCGTTTTTGTATATGTCCAAAGTTTTGTCCACAAAATCTTCCACTATCCCATCTTTGAAAACCAATCCTGTACCGGTTGAATGCACCAAATCGGCTTGGGCTTCACTATCGCTGACCAACAACACGCCACCTAAAGCCATGTATTGGAATAGTTTGTTGGCGTATGTGGTATCGTGGTGCTTATTTCTTTGCAAAGGTGATATACAAATATCGCTGGCTTGAATATAGGAAGGAAACAAACCTGAATCCTGCCAACCACATAAATCCACACTATCAGCCAGTTCGAGCCTTTTAATCATTTGAGCCAGTTGTCCATCGTATGAACTGGAACCTACAACTACAAGCTTGATATTGTCAATTTCCTTTCTGAGTTCGACCATGGCACTGATGGCGGTTTGCACTCCCCTGCGCTCCGATGTATCACCCAGGTACAAGAGCACAAAATCATTGCTGTATTTGTCCACTATACCCTGGTCTATCCTCTGCTCATCAGCGTAGTTTTCTTCCACTACATTTGGGGCCACCACTACCCTGTCTTCATCAATTTTGGTACGCTTCACAATGTCCGCTTTGGCCTGGTTGGTTACCACTACCACCCCATCGGATTGCTTTACATATTTCTCTTCTTTTCTTTTCCAAAGGGAAGGATAAATGAAGTATTTCCATGGAAATGACCTGACGTGCTTGTAAAACTGCATGATCTCAGGACGATTTTCGTGCAGGTCCAGCACCACCTTAAATTTGAATTTTGACCTGAGCATAAAAATGGCCCTGACTACCTGTATATCATGTATATGTACCGCATGGCATCCCGTTGTGCTGATGAACTTTGAAATCTTGTTTTTGAGCAAAAGGTGGTATAACGGTACGGTATAAGCCAGGGCTGAAAGCTTGTAGAGCAATCTTGGACAGTAGAAACGGTGTACTTTTATGCCCTTGTAAGTTTCAACAGGCACAAAATTCTTATCATAGGAAAAAGCAAAAAGGTTGACTTCCATGCCGGCATTGATCAAAACCCTGGCTTCATTTTCCACCCTGGGGTCGGGTGGAAAATCACTGTCAAGGATCATTCCTATAATAGGTTGTGTTTGTTGCAATTTCTTTCCTATAGGTTAAGGTTTTTTCAACGAGACGTACACGCCACCAACAAACACCAATATGATCAATACATTAAAGAACAACATGAGTGTGTTTCCGTTATGGTAGGAAGCGGGTTTGAATTCGAATTCAATGGTTTTGCTGCCTGTTGGTACCTCCATCCCCCTTAGTACATAGTTCACCCTCAGAATGTCTGTTTCCACTCCATCAATTTTGGCAGTCCAGCCTTCAGGATAAAATATTTCAGAAAAAACGGCAAACCCATCTTCGAAGCAGGTAGTTTCATACTTCAGGTAGTTGGGCTTATATTCGGTCAGTTGAATGATATTGGCCGCACTGTACGAGGTGGATTTGCTTTGAAACTGCAATGAGTCCATCACCGCCTCTGTTTTGGTATTGATTTCGTTAAGCGTTTGAATCTCACTATCTGCCCCTGCTACGTATTTGATGGTATTGACAAACCACGCATTGCCATTGGCTTCAGGATTGGGCAGGGCGGCATTGGCCTGGTCTCCAACTATAAAATACTTGGTATTGAGCATGTTGAGGATGTGGTTGTTCCTGAAATTAGGGGTTCCACTCTGAAGGCCATTGATGAGTTCGGAGGTTTCTTTGGTGATGCCCTGCTCGATCAGGTCCTGATATCGCCTCATTTTAGCCCCATGGTAGCCCCCAACGGACTGATGGTGATAGGATGTCCTGGCATCATTGAACCCACCCAAAAGATTGTACACCCTGTAACTGAGGTCTTTGTCTTGCAGGATGCGCTGATCTGCGGCATTGGCTGCAAAATTTGTCTTGTGTGGATTTCTTTTGAAAGCATCAGCGTCCACAAATCTTTTATCCACCAAAAACATATCCAAAAACACGAGCACGCCGATTGAAACCATCACAGGGATTTGTTTCATTTTTCCTTTAAAATAAAGCCACAATAAACCGGCGCTGGCCAACACATAAAACAAAGACCGCAAGGCATCCATTCTCAACAAACTGGCCCTGTCTGCCCGCAGTGCGGTCAGGTACCAATCTGGATAACTGGCCAATCGCTCATCAATGGAGCCTTTGAAGTCGGCCATTCCAGCCAATAACACTGAGAGCAAGGCAAACCCTCCGGTAATGCCAACTGCTATCAGCAGTTTCTTTTGCAGTGTATTGGACCACTTTTCATTGAGGATTTTTTCCAGGCCCAAAAACCCACCCAAAACCATACTGAATACAGTAATGATGATGGTGAAAGTAACAGACCGAAATTTGTTGTAACCCGGCAGATAGTCAAAAAAGAAATAGTTTAAACTCGAAAAATTGCTACCCCAGCTCAGCACAATCCCAAGCACAAAAGCAGCTATGATCCAATATTTCAGCCTTTTGTCAAGCACCATCAGGCTCAACACAAAAAGAAATACCACCACGGCACCTCCGTAATAAGGGGCGGTCAACGGCTGGTCGCCCCAGTAAGCCGGGGCATTTTCTACCTGGCCCTTGATCTGCTGCCTGTCGATTCCATTTTTTCTCAATGCCACTTCCAAATTGGAATTGCTGCCCAAATCCTGCTGGGATGCCCCACCAAAAAAATTGGGAATGAACAAAAACAGGGGTTCTGCTATGCCATTGCTGTACTGAAAAGCATAATCTTTATCCAATCCAGAAGTTTTCGCTTCCTCATTGGAAGATAGCTCCGATTTTCCTCTGGTGGAATAAGCCCCATATTCGTACACTGTCCAGAGCCTTCCAATATTTGCCCCTACTGCCAGGCCTGCCGCTATTATGAGCACTCCGGTTGTTTTGGCGAAATCAACATGCGTTTTGCTCTTGATGGCATAAATCAACTGTACCAATCCGTATATAAGCGCAATCAGAAGCAAGTAGTAGGTGATCTGCAAGTGGTTTACCCTTATTTCCAAGGCCAAACCAATACTGGTGAGGATAAAGCCCCAAAGCCTGGACCGGTCGTAAGCCAGGTGAATACCGGCCATCACCAGTGGCATAAAAGCCACTGCCGCTATCTTGCTGTTGTGCCCTGCTCCGATTGCAATGATCACAAACCCTGTGAGGCCAAATGCTATGGCAGCAGACACGGCAATCCAAGGCCTTACCCTGAAAGCCAGCATCATGATGTAAAAGCCAATAAAACACAGAAAGACCAGGTGCACCGGGCTAGGCAGCCAAAGCGATATCACTTTTTGGATATAGACCATCAAATCGCCGGAGAATTTGGTGCTTACCAGATAGGCAGGCATTCCCCCAAACATAGAGTTGGTCCAAAGTGCCTCTTCACCTGTTTTTTCACGATAATCGAGCACTTCCTTTGCGCCACCCTCCCATTGAAGAATGTCGTGCTGGGAAAGGCCTTTATTTTCAAAAATTACCGGTGAGAAAAATAGAACTGATACTGTCAGAAATACCAAAACGGCAACAATATGGGGCACGATATCCCCTCTAAAATCTAATGAAAGCATATAATGTTGGTTGACAACCTTCCATTATCAAAGAAGGTCTGGAACAAAAAGTAATATTAAGAAAATGATCTTAATTAATGTTTCAAACAGCCGATTAAATCATCAATATCCTGGGAGTTGTTGTAAAAATAGACAGCAAATCGGACGTAATCCTTTCTGGCGGAGCAGACAATTCCGGCATGCTGTATCCTTTTCAATATGATATCATCCGACCTGATGGAAACTATTCCCGATAGTTCGCCTGGTGGTTTTCCCAGCACCTCAAACCCGTTGGCTTCCAGCTCCACGGACAAGCGATGTGCAAGTGCCAGTGTTCTCTCAGAGATGTGCTCAAACCCGATCGATTTCATTTCAGAAAATGAAGAAGCCAATGCATTGATCGGCTGAAATTTAATGTGTCCTATTTCAAATCTGGAGGCATCATGCTTGAAGTTGCTCTGGTCTTCCAGCTTGCCTGTAAAATCTTTCAACACATTCCATCCGGATCGGGAAATCTTAAATTTGTCCAAAAACCCGGATGAAATATAACCCACCGCAATTCCGTACCCTGCCATAAACCATTTAAAGCAGGAGGCTATCATAAAGTCCACATTCAGATTGGCTGTATCCAGGCGAAATGCACCCAACCCCTGAGTAGCATCGAGTATGAATGTGGCATTATATTTTTTACAAAGCTCCCCTACTTTTGCCGGATCAATACGAAAACCATGGTTGTAAAACACCCAACTCAGGCATAAAACCTTGTTGCCATCTTTTAACCTGTTTTCCAGCTCAAGTAAATAGTTGGCTATAAAATCATCATATTCAATCCAGTCAACATTAAAATTGTGGGTAATCCAAGGCAAAGTAACCGATGGAAAATCCCCGCGCACGAGAACCACTTCCTTGCTTCTAGGTAGCAGTTCGCACACTTTATTGATGCCATTGCTCACATCCGGTAAAAACACTACATTTTCCGATGCACAATTTAAACACCCGGCCATCTCCGACTTAAGGTTGAAATATGTAGCCTCCCACTCACCGTAGCTGCTGTTTCCATGATGTAGTAAATCTTTGAGGTGTTGCTGTTGGCTTTCAAGGGTTTGAACAGAAATTGCACCAAATGAAGCCGTGCCAAAGTAGCCCCCCTTTTTTACCAAAGGGTAATTGTTTCGGATTTCTTCCCAATTCACCATAAATTCATGTTTCGTTTCAATTGGTTCCTGTCATTTATGTAATTGTAACTCTACAGGGGAAAATGATTTCCCAATAAAAAATTCAATTTAGAAAAAACTGTAACTTTAAGGCATATATTGTTGTATAATTAGCCCTGCACTTGAAAGAATTCAAAACCATATTAGACACTTACAGAGAAGTTGATTTATCTACACGAAAGGCCGCTCTGGCCACCGTGGTACAGGTAAAAGGCTCTTCCTATAGAAGTCCCGGGGCTCGCATGCTCATGCTCGACAATGGCCGGTGGGTAGGGTCGATCAGTGGTGGCTGCCTGGAAGGTGATGCCCTACGCAAGGCCAGAAAAGTAATTTTGAGCAATACTGCCCAAACGGTCACTTACGATACCTCCAACGATGAGGACAACCAGTTGGGTATTGGCTTGGGTTGCAATGGTATTATTGATATTTTGATAGAACCAATCAACCCTAATGAAGAGACCAATCCAATAAAGCACATCGAGACTTTCCTTGGCTTTAAAAATTATGGAGTGGTAGCTTCCGTATTCGAATCGAAGCATGACAATATCCATGTGGGCGACAAATGCATATTGACACCCGATGGCAGGCTTTTATCTTCCAACGCCTTCCTGAAAAACAAGGTAGCAGACCAAATGGATTCAACGCTGGAAAGCCATAAGTCAGAGACCATCTTTTGCAACGAAAATAGCCTTGGTGTTTTCTATGAAATCATCCAGCCTGCCATAGACTTATTGATTTTTGGTGGAGGGTTTGACGCCAAACCTGTGACTGAGCTGGCCAAGGTATTGGGTTGGAATGTGACAGTATCCGATGAGTGTGTGGCACATCTGATACCTGTAAACTTTCCCAAAGCCGATAATATGGTGTCCTGTCAGCGGGAGTACGTATCTCAGGAATTTGACGTCTCGCCTTTCACGGCCATAGTGTTAATGTCGCACAACCTCAACTACGACAAGGAAGTGCTGAAGCAGGTAATACAATCCGATGCACCCTATATCGGGATACTTGGCCCTAAAAAGCGTGCCGACAAATTGCTACAGCACCTCCAAGACTGCAACATAAACATTGCTCCGGAAACCAAACAAAAACTCCACTATCCCATAGGGCTGGACATTGGAGCTGAAACCCCGGACGAAATAGCCGTGTCCATAATCGCCGAGATACAGGCCAAATTCAACAACAGAAACGGAGGTTTTTTGAAATACAGGAAGGGGCCAATCCATCACAAGGACGGTGCAGACGACCAGGTATTTAAGCAGGTTTATCTCAAGAACTTTTTTCCCAACGAGAAATCCAACTGATGGAACCAGGATTAGCTGTGCTTATCCTTGCCGCCGGGGAATCGAAACGGCTCGGTACAGCAAAACAGCTACTTAAATTTCATTCCTATACCCTGTTGGAGCATGTTATTCAAAACGCCCGGGCAGTGTCTGAAAAAATATTTGTAGTGCTGGGCGCCCATGCTGAGAGCATTGCGAAAAAAACCGATCTTTCAGGTTGTCAACTTGTGGCCAATGCCAATTGGCAAAACGGAATGGGAAGCTCGATAGCTGCGGGGGTACAGTCTATTACAGACAACACACCCGATTGTAAAGAAATACTGGTTTTGCTCACCGACCAGCCAAAAGTAAGCAGGGAGTTGCTAACCTGCCTGGTTGATACACATCATCATAAATCCAACCTGATCACGGCGTGTAACTATGGTTCCACCTATGGTGTACCTGCCATTTTCGATCTGGCACTATTTAGTGATCTCAAGGCCTTAAAGGGTGATAAGGGCGCCAAATCCATTATCAAATCCCATTTCTCCAAAACCAACTTTATCTATTTTCCGGAAGGGCATATAGATATTGATACGCAGGATGATTTGAGGCACTTAAAATAACCTGCTTGCTGAATGCCTGAAAGTCTTTACACCACTACGTGGGACATTATATCTTAGTAAAAGTCCTAATCCTTTCACCACTGGCATTCCCTTTTGTTTTAAGGGTCAGTTTTGCCTCTGCTCCTTTTAAGTCAAACTTAAGTTTTTCATAGGTACCGGTTGAGGTTCCGGGAAACGTAAATGTGTTGTCACCAATATACTCATAGCACTTCCCATATACTTCGTTTTTCATCCACAGGAGGCCTTCACTATGAAACAACTCAATTATTCTCCCCGATTTGTCATCTTTGTATTTGCCCACCAGCTGTTTGAGGGCAGCAAAGGAAGCACCTAGTTTTTTGCCCATATTTACATCAAACAATAAACCCTTTCTTCCTCCTGACTCACTGAAATTCAAAATCCTGGATTTAGCTTCAGCAGCGGCAGAAGACGAATCTTTATCCAGGTAAGGGTCTCCTGTAAAATAAATCTGTGTGATCAGGTTTTGGTATCCAGGTGCGGAAATCATAAGGTGAAAATGAGCTGGTCTGTAAATACCTCCACCAACTTCATAAGGAACCGGCATTTGTGTCAAGAAACTGTATTTGCCATGGTTATCACAAAAGGTGGTACCTCTATAGAGAAATTCATCTGAATCGTTATCATACACCTGATCTGCGGAACAGTGCCACAATTCAACTTTAGCTCCTTTTTGAGGTGTGATACAATCTCTTTGCCTTACCACACCACTCAATTCAACCACATCGCCCGGCATGTCTTTGATGACAAGGTTATTCCTAACCGGGCTATTGGGCCGGTAAAATGGGCCTAAAATGTCGGTAGTTGTCTGGCAATCCCCTTCATAAAACCTCCCGTTAAAATTTACAAAGCCGGTGGTATAAACCGCCATTGCGCCCAGGCCTGTGAGTTTTGCAAAATCCCTTCGTTTCATGTGCTTGTTTTAAATTAATGGATTGAATACCATTAATTTAGGAAAATTACGAGTGATCGTTATCAGATGATTGGAAATAAAACATTTTTTATCAATATCTAACATAGTGGATTGAACCAATCATACAACCCTGATAAGAAAGGGCCGATTTTGTTTAAAAAAACCAAAGCTTCACAGCCATGGCGCTCACCGCCACAATGAGGAATATTCTAATGAGTTTATCGTCTTTATCGGCCGACCATCTACTGGCGATCCAGCCACCGGCTGATGTACCCAGGGCAAGTGTAAGCCCCAATGTCCAGTTGACTTTGTCCTCCAACACAAAAACCACAATGGCAAAGAATGTATAAACCAACACCACAAAGACTTTGATGCTGTTGGTTTTGGCCATGGACAGCCCATTGACCGTAGTGAGCACAGCAATCATGATAAATCCTATGCCAGCCTGGATAAACCCGCCGTACAACCCAACAAAGAAGTATAGAAAAATAGAGAGGGCTTTTCTTTTGGAATCCATCATTTCCACCAAATCCCCTTTCTTTTTAAAGGGGTTGAAAATGGTGATAAAAAGCACAAAGACCATTACCACAGCCAAGATTCGGTTGAACAATTCACCCTTGATGTCAACCGCCAATTTAGCTCCTATAACTGCCCCTACCAACGCGGTAATGGCCAGGTATATGGCATAAGGAAAGACGGAAACCCCTTTTGAACGAAAGCCAGATACTGCAAATACATTTTGCAAGAGGATACCCACCCTGTTGGTGCCATTGGCCAACGCTGGTGGCAAACCCATGAAGATCAAGACCGGAAGGGTGAGCAGGGAGCCCCCTCCCGCTACCGTATTGACAAAACCGGCCACCATTCCTACTCCAACTACCAACAAGTATTTATATATTTCCAAAGGCTGCTTATTTTAAGGGCAGGATCTAACTGCCCGGTGGTATCTATTGTATGGTCAAATTATTCATATTCGATTACTTCCAAATTGTCCGGGCAGGTTTCCAGAAGTTCTTTGTTCGTTTTTTTTAAAGTAGGGTGTTGATGGTCCGGGGCTATTTGCACCAGCGGCACCAGGGTAAACCTTCTGTTCTGGATTTCAGGATGCGGTACCGTCAGCTGTGGAAGGTTTACCACCTCATCATTTATATAAAGTATATCAACATCAATGATTCTTTCTGTCCACTTCCCATGCCTCACCCTGCCCATTTTTTTTTCTATATCCAGACATATTGTAATGGCATCCTCTGGCAATTGATGGGTCTCCACCATGATGACCTGATTCAAAAAAAAATCCTGGTCGCGCCTGCCCCATGGGGCAGTCTGGTAAATAGACGACTCGCGGGCTATCTTACCCAATTCGGAATGAATAAGCTTTCGGGCACATTCGAGGTTTTCAACCTTGTTGCCTAGATTGGTTCCCAATAAAATAAAGTAAGTCCGGCTACCCGTTTCAAGCATAATTGGATACAAAACCGCTAAGATCAATTAAAACCCCATATTATTGTAATAAATAGTGCGAAAATAATACTCATGTATTGATAGTTTTGTGTTTGGTAAAAATGTACCTTTTTCCAAATTCAACATTACTGAAACAATTGTTCATTGACCTGGTCAATGTCGATACAAAGCCTTTAAATAAAAATATTCAAATATGTCTTTTTTCAAATCAGTATTGGCCACCGTTGTAGGCCTGGTAATTTCCGGAATAGTACTTTTGGTGATACTAATATTTGGTATTGCGGGCCTGGTAGCCAGTGGGGCTGACGAAGCACCAAAGGTGAAGCCCAATTCGGTATTGTATGTCAACCTATCCGGGCCGGTGGCCGAGAGAATTGCAGAAGACCCCATTGCAGAGGCGTTAAACGATGGCAATACAGGCATAGACCTGCTTGGTGCCCTCAATGCTCTGGAGTATGCCAAAACCGACCCAAACATAGAAGGCATCTACATGGAACATGGATACCTTTCCGGCGGATATGGGGCCATCGAGGAAATACGCTCTGCCATCAATGACTTTAAAGAATCCGGGAAATTCGTTTACTCCTATGCAGAGTTCCTTAGTGAGGCCAACTATTATGTTGCCTCAGTTTCTGATGAAATATATTTCAATCCCCAGGGCATTATAGAATTCAACGGGCTTAGTGCCAACATTACCTTCTTCAAGGGTTTGTTTGACAAATTAGAAATTGAACCACAGATATTTCGCGTCGGCACTTACAAAAGTGCTGTTGAACCATTCATCCGAAAAGAAATGAGTGAAGCCAACCGGGAACAGGTTGGTTCCTTTATCAACTCAATTTATGACCACTACCTGCAAAACGTATCTTCTTCCAGGGGAATGTCCTACGAACAGTTAAAACTACTTTCAGACTCCATGCTTGTGAGAAGCCCTGAAGATGCCTTCAAACACCAACTGATCACCAAAGTAGCCTATAGGGACGAAATAAAATCGCTGATCAGAAAACAGTTGGATATAAAAGAAGATGCGAAGATCAACTCTGTGTCGTTAAAAAACTACATCAAAACTGCCAAGGCGGATTCCAAATACTCATCCAACAAGATAGCGGTGGTAGTGGCAGAAGGTGAAATAGTGAGCGGCAAAGGTGAGGTGGGGACTATTGGTTCAGAAAAATTTGCAAGAACCATAAAAAAAGCCCGTGAGAATGACAAAATCAAAGCTGTGGTCATCAGGGTCAATTCACCGGGAGGTGGTATTGTTGCCTCGGATGTCATCTGGAGGGAAATCATGCTCACCAGGGAAAAGAAACCCGTCATAGCATCCATGTCATCAGTGGCAGCTTCAGGTGGGTACTACCTTTCTATGCCATGCGACACCATAGTGGCACAACCCAACACGATCACAGGATCCATTGGCATATTCGGCATGATATTCAACATGGGAGGATTTTTGGAAAATAAGCTGGGGATAACTTCCGATGTGGTGAATACCGGCAATTTTTCAGACATATATACAGTATCCCGACCTCTGAACGACTATGAAAAAAGCATTATACAAAGCCGGGTGAACGATGGCTATGAGTCATTCACCGGAAAGGCCGCCCAGGGCAGAAAAATGAATATTGAAGACCTGAAAGAAGTAGCCTCAGGCCGGGTGTGGACAGGTAGGCAAGCACTGGAAAAGGGACTGGTGGATGTACTGGGCAGCTACAATGATGCCGTGGAAATAGCAGCTACAAAAGCTGGTGTGAAAGAAGATTACATGGTGGTGCTCTATCCGGAACTAAAGTCTGAGTTTGAAGAAATCATCAGCAAATTGATGGGGGAATCAGAAACAAGGCTGATGCGGGCTAAATATGGTGATGCGGCCATTTATTTGGAGAAAATCAAAAACCTTCAAAATTTCAGTGGATTACAGGCCAGGATGCCTTTCGACCTTGAGATTAAATAAGCAATAAAGGAATACCTCAATTGGGGTTGAAGCCAGAAAGGGTATCAATAGATATTGCACCGGACTGGTTTGGGTCTGCCTTGTAAAAGTTGTCACCCAACCGGGTAAGTTGTGTCACAGTTTCCTTATGGCCTTTCATTTTTCTGATTATGTTGAGGTTACACGCCCTGATGGCGCGCAGGATTTCAGACTTTGGCTGGGATTTTAGCAACTCATTGAAATGCTCGCAGTAACCGGAAAAACCAATTCTATTGCTGGTAAACAACAATAGTCTATAAAAGTAATGTTCCAGCACTGAGTCTCTTTTGTAGCGCATGCTAAACCTATTGAGCAGTTCCTTACTAAAGGGCTGCTTCTTCAGTTTGCACCACATTTTTAAGATCAATTCAGATTGGTCTTGCTGGTTTTCGTAAAAAAGGTCTGACCGAAACCCCGACGATATCAGTGTAATCTTACTCTTAAGTATTGATCCAATATTTTTTTCGAAATTGACCCTATCAAACCCCTTTAGGGCAAAGGAAGTAGCTAGTGGACCTTGAATATGTAGCAATCTGAGATCTTGCATAGTACTAATATACTAATCTAAAAGCAGAAACCTTTACTTTATATCAATCAATTGTTCCAGGAATTCTTCTTTGGTCCTGCTATGGTATGTTCCGGACCAAAACATTAATCCTTTGCCAAGAAATAAGGACTGTTTATTAATATTGTATCCTAATAGGTTCAAGTTATGACATTAAACCAATTAAAATACGCCTTGATGCTACAGCGCGTGGGAAACTACAAACTCGCAGCTAAAAAACTAGGCATCAGCCAGCCAGCATTGAGTATCCAGATACAACAACTGGAAGAACAGATAGGGGTAAAATTGTTTGACAGATCGACCAACCCCATAAGCCCAACGCTGGATGGAGCAGAGTTTTTGAAAAAATCCGAAGAAATCATTGTGCAATCACAAAACCTGCTCAACTTTTCCGGGGAGCTTAAAAAGGATTTTAATGGTACACTCAAGGTTGGCATCATCCCTACCCTAGCCCCGTTTCTGATCCCGCTGTTTATTGGCCCTCTGCAAGAAGACTACCCTCATTTCAAACTGGATTTTTACGAGTTAATTACCGAGGAGATCGTCAAAAGCGTCAAAAGGGGCGATCTGGATGTCGGCTTGCTTTCTACACCCGTGAAAAGTTCGGGAATAGAATGTATGGCACTTTTTTACGAAAAATTTTACCTCTATTGTTCAAAAGACAATGCCAACCATAAGTTCAACCTGAGGGATGTAGACCATAAGGAATTATGGCTTTTGGACGAAGGCAACTGCTTTCGGGACCAGGTGAGCAATTTCTGCGACATCAAGGAAATCCGTTCGCATAAGAATTTTATCTACAGGACCAACAGTATTGATGCATTGATCAAAATAGTAGATAACAAAGGCGGCATCACCATCCTGCCCGAACTCTCTACCCTCACGCTGAATGAAGAACAGGAAGAACGGTTGAAAGAAATTGATGAAAGAAACAAAGCACGGGAAATCGGCATGGTCGTAATTCCCAATTACGACAAAAAGAGGTTCATCAACAAACTTAAGGAATACATCCTGAAGAACATTCCCGGGCACATGCTGAAATGGGAAGATTATGAGGTCATTGATCCCCAGATCAATATCTGACACATGCTTACGGGTCAAGCAATCTTTCTTGGGGGCACCATCAAATAGTGCCATATCAACCGATAGGTCACTTATGCTTATAGGAGGGTGGATGTCCACGAAAAGCGTGACACCCGTCAGATTATGACAGTGTTGAGTACAATCTTAACCAAGGGTGTTTTTTTCGTGGCGCCATTTTCTTTCCTGCCTGCCGCAGGCACGGTGTTTCTTTTCTTTTGGGCGAGCAAAAGAAAACGAAAGACCACAGCAGAAAGGCACCTTTGAGCAGAATAGCGGGGTGGTTCTCAAAGAGACTTTAGGAATTTATGCGTGAGTCAATTTTTTGTAAAAATTAGAAAGCCCATCAACATATCAGCATTTGTATTTCAAAAGGTCACTTAAACTACCTGTTAAATATCGTCCAGCTATCAGGCGTATGTTGCAGCTAATGAAGTCTATAGAAAGCACTGCCATTTCCTCAGTGGTAGATTCACCATCGAATTGCACCGAAACCAGCCAGAAGACACTTAGACATGTGCCCGATCAACGTCTGTTATCTTCCTTTCTCTTCAGCGAGTTCAAGTATCAATTTGCCTGATTCTGAATTGAATTCGCCTATTTGTTCGTACTTCTCTGGATAAATCAAGGAGATCCAGTCAAAGAGTTCAGTTAGTCGTAAGTTATACAGACTGTCAGCCATTCGATAGGCATACCCAGAATTTGGGATTGTGTCCATCTCAATTCTAGAGATCATTGAGTTCGTTAGAGTAAATCTATATTGATAGCCAATTGTATCAATGTTAAAAAGCGTGATCAGCTTGTTAGTTTCTAGAACATGAATTTCGATAGTTGAATCATTGAGTTCTTTGATAGTCTTGATTTCGTTCCAAGGTTGATATGACTGGTTGAATTCATGATTTAGAAGTATGTCTTCCTTGGTTATTGTGTCAGAGTTATCGGAAAAAGTCGTTATTGCATCATTTGCCAGCAAGTTGTCAAGTTCAGAAGTTGGGCCGTTTACTTCCAGCGACATGTAGGTTCGCACAATTTCAGTGTTCGACCGCTGTTCACATGAAAATGCGATGACAGTGAAAGTTATCAGAAAATATTTGATCATGCAGTAAATGGAAGATAACTTAACAGTAGACGTACGTTTTAGTGAATAATACAATTCTCCAAAAGATTTTCCAATTTGACCCATGCTTTCCTGGAAATTATTTATTGGTACTATGAAGCCAGTGCTTCCTTCACCAAATCCAGTTCATGTTTTTCAAAAGGTAATTTTAATGCAGCTTCATGGCCCTTTTCGGTCATTTTTGCCCAGGTTTTTTGTACGATCTGTATCAATTTGTCATGACTGCTCTTGGCCGCAAAATCCCTGAAATAATATTTGAGAAAAACAAGGCATACCACGTCTTCAAGCAATTTCGATTCCGGGTCGGTCTTCAGGTTTTTCTTGGTCACCAGGTCCACTACTTTTTTGATAAAATCAGGTTGACACCCCTCTTCCTTCAATATGCCGTCCAACAACTCACCATGCAACAATTTCAACATTGTGCGCCACTTCAGGTACCCCTTTCTGTCCATAGGATAGTCTGACCTGGGAATCGACCATCTCTTTATATGTTGTCCCCTGGCAGCCACCTGCAACGCCTCAGAAGGGTTGGCTGTAAACTGATGCAACAGCTCGGTCATACGCTGGCTATACAAAATTTCCTTGGGATACGTTTGTCCGGCAGACTTTTCCAAATTCGAATCCTCTGCATTTACGGCATCAATTCTATCAAAAATACTCTGAAGGTTCATATTGGTTCGTTTATGAATGAGGCTAATGCTCTAAAAAATGCAAACTCCTTCACCACATCCTGAAGGGGATTTGGACTTGCCCAAAGCTTTCTATGCACTAGCCCTTAACTTCTGCTTTGTATTCGGATGAAATTCCAGCAAGCGTTTTGCTACCCAACTTCACCACCTCGCCTATGACGATGATTGCCGGGGAAGCCAACTTGTTCTCTTTTATTACTGATTTGATATTAGACAGGTTGCCAATACCGGATTTCTCATTGTCGCAGGTGCCATTCATAATAACAGCCACTGGTTCTTCTGCTCCCCGGTGTTCCTTAAACAAAGCCACGATAGAGTCAATTTTTTTCATGCCCATCAATATCACCACTGTGGCAGACGATTGGGCGGCCAGGTGCATGTCTTTTGAAAGCCCCTCCTCCTTCGTGGTACCAGTAATCACCCAAAAACTCTCGTTGATACCCCTTTTTGTAATCGGTATGTTTCGCATGGATGGTACGGCAATAGAACTGCTTATGCCCGGCACTACTTCTACTTCCACCCCGTTTTTCACCGCATACTCCATTTCTTCATACCCTCTGCCAAAAACGAATGGATCTCCCCCTTTGAGCCTCACCACTGTGCCTGATTCATGGGCATGTTTCACTATCATTTGATTGATGACATGCTGCTGGTAGTAGTGCAGCCCGGCCCTTTTGCCAACATAAATCAATTGGGCGCCAGGTCGGCAATATTTCAGCAAAGCATCATTGGCCAATGCGTCATATAGCACCACATCAGCTTTTTCAAGCGCCCTGATACCCTTTAAAGTGATCAATTCTTCATCTCCAGGGCCAGCTCCCACAAGTATGAGTTTGGGTTTGTTCATATCGCAAAATTATGTAGTTCACCACGATTATTACGTAATTACGTGCCTTTTTTTACAAAAATACGTAACAACTACTTGCTTTGTAAATATTTCTACGTAATTTTACGTATATTTTTAAACGTATGGAAAAAATAGTAGTCATAGGAAACGGGATGGTCGGTTATAAGTTTTGCGAAAAACTAAGGGCCAAAGCCACCGCTGAAGAATTTTCGATCACAGTATTTGGGGAAGAACCGATACCTGCCTACGACAGGGTACATCTGAGTGAATACTTCACCAATCGTTCTACGGACAATTTAACGATGGCCCCACGTAGCTGGTACGAGGAAAACCAAATAGACTTGATTACGGGTGAACTTATAGTGAACATCGACAGGGAAGCCAAGAAGGTCATCAGTTACAAAGGAAGGGAAGAATCCTATGACAAACTGATCCTGGCTACTGGCTCCAGTGCGTTTGTCCCCCCTATTGAGGGCGTTGAGAAGCAGGGAGTGTTCGTTTACCGGACTATTGAAGACCTTGATGCGATTATTGAATATAGTAAAAAAGCCAAATCTGCTACAGTTTTAGGTGGTGGACTGCTGGGTCTGGAAGCAGGCAAGGCCATGCTGGACCTAAACCTGAACACGCATGTAATAGAATTTGCACCAAGGCTGATGCCCAGACAATTGGACGACACAGGATCTGATGTACTGAAATCCAAATTAGAAGCATTGGGTATCCACATGATGCTCAATAAAAATACGAGAAAAATATTAGGAAATGGCCAAATCACCGGATTGGAATTCGCAGACGGTACGGAGCTGAAGACCGACATGTTGGTGATTTCCTGTGGTATCAAATCCAGGGATGAACTCGGCAAATCGAGCGGGCTCAAAACCGGCCCGAGGGGCGGTTTTATTGTAGATGATCTTTTAAAAACCAATGACCCGGAGATTTTTGCTATAGGAGAAGCGGCACTGCATGATGGTATGGTGTACGGTCTGGTGGCGCCAGGATACGAAATGGCCGATGTGGTGGTGGAGCAACTCATACATGGAAAAGAAAAAGTATTCACCAACTACGACATGTCCACCAAACTTAAGCTCATCGGTGTAGATGTGGCAAGTTTTGGAGACCCTTTTGGTGAAAATGAAACCTACAAACCAATAATATTTGAAGACAAGGTAGGGGGAATATATAAGCGTATTAACATTTCTGAAGATGGAAAAAGGTTGTTGGGTGGTATTTTGGTAGGCGATGCTGAAGCATTTAATATTTTGCTCCAGATGGTGCAAAACGAAATGCCACTCCCCCCTAACCCTGAAGACCTCATCCTTGGTGCCCGTGGTGGCGAGTCTGTAGGCGGAGGCATAGATGCCCTACCCGACACAGCCCAGGTATGCTCCTGCGAGGATGTTTCCAAAGGCGACATTTGCTGTGCCGTAGAAGAAAATGGTGCTGAAAACATAGACCTGGTAAAAAAATGCACCAAGGCCGGAACTGGCTGTGGGGCTTGCACGCCAATGGTGGTAGATATACTGAATGCCAAATTGAAATCAATGGGCAAAACAGTGAAAAAAGTGATTTGCGAGCACTTCAACTACTCAAGGCAGGAGCTTTTTGATATTATTAAAGTAGAAGGAATAAAGGATTACGATCAGCTGCTCGACCGATACGGCAAAGGTGATGGCTGTGAAATCTGCAAACCTGCTACAGCTTCTTTGTTTGCCAGTATCTGGAATGAAATGATCCTAGAACAGGACACCATCCAGGACAGCAACGACAGGTACCTGGCCAATATCCAAAAAGGAGGTTCCTATTCGGTAGTGCCCAGGATTCCCGGAGGGGAAATCACACCCGACAAACTGATCACCATTGGGCAAGTAGCCAAAAAATACAATTTGTACACAAAAATAACCGGAGGCCAAAGGATTGATTTGTTTGGTGCGAGGGTAGATCAACTGCCCGACATCTGGGAAGAATTGATAAACGCAGGTTTTGAAAGTGGCCATGCCTATGGCAAATCGTTGCGAACTGTCAAAAGCTGCGTGGGCTCCACCTGGTGCCGCTATGGACTGCACGATTCGGTTTCTTTTGCCATTGAGGTAGAAGAAAGATATAGGGGATTGAGGTCTCCCCACAAGCTAAAAGGCGGGGTATCAGGTTGCCGTAGGGAATGCGCTGAGGCACAAAGTAAAGATTTTGGAATTATTGCTACTGAAATAGGCTGGAACCTCTACGTATGTGGCAATGGTGGGGCCAACCCAAAACATGCCCTGCTCCTTGCCGGGGATATCGACAAAGAAACCTGTGTGAAATACCTGGACCGGTTTCTGATGTTTTACCTGAAAACCGCCGAGCCGCTGAACAGGACGGCCACCTGGCTGAACAAAATGGAGGGCGGCATTGATTACCTCAAGGAGGTAATAGTAAATGACTGCCTTGGGATCGGCGAGCAACTGGAAAAGGAAATGGAATTTATGGTGGAAACCTATAAATGCGAATGGAAAGAAGTAGTGAACAATCCTGAGTTACGTGCCAGGTTCAAGCACTTCGTAAACAGTGCAGAGCCTGACCCGAATATTAAATTTAGCGACATGCGCGGGCAGATTGTACCTGCCAACTGGGAAACAGCCAACTCATAATTTTTAAAAGAATTCAAAATGACAGAGACATTGCCAGCATATAAGACTGTAGCACTCAGCGACGTGAAAGTTTGGTTCAAAGCCGCAAAAGAGACAGATTTTCCCAAAAATGGAGGAGCCTGTATCAATTACAACGGGTTGCAAGTAGCCATTTTCAACTTTACCAGAAGAAATGAATGGTATGCCACCCAAAATTTGTGCCCACACAAAAAGCAGATGATCTTGTCCCGGGGTATGATTGGTACTGAGCAGGAAGAACCAAAAGTTGCCTGCCCATTTCACAAAAAGACCTTTTCACTATCATCCGGCAAAAACCTGAATGGTACAGAATGCGACCTGGCCACTTATCCGGTGAAGGTAGAAGGTGGTTTTGTCTATGTAGGCTTTTCAGAATAAAGACCAAGCCTTAATGGCAACAAGTTGGTATTAATTTTTAATAGGCACTACTTTTACAAAGTATAAATTTTCATCGGCACCAGCTGATATAAAAAGTAACAAATTGCTCAAAATTGACTCTTTCAAAAGACTGGGGCTACTGTATATCATAGCCCTTTCCTGTATCGCACTTAGCATTATTGGCAGCCAGGCATTTATTCAAAAGTTCATCAACAAACAAACCCATGACAGCAGGGTAATCAATATCGCCGGACGACAAAGGATGCTCAGTCAAAAAATCAGCAAGTTGTCCCTGGAGATTATGTCAAACCCCTCAAATACAGATTACCGATCTGCTTTGACGCATGCCCTGAATGTGTGGACAACATCACACCAGGGGCTGCTGGAGGGTAACGACTCGCTGGGCCTCAGTGGCGACAATTCAGAAGAAATCCTAAAACTGTTCAACGGCATTCAACCGCACTATGAAGCCATGGGATCGCATGCCAAAAGCATATTGGGCATGCTCCTGGCAGGCACCCATACTGAAGAAGCCCTTAGCACACATATTGAAGGAATCCTGGACAATGAGGAAAGCTTTCTCATCGGCATGGATGCCATCGTTTTTCAATATGACAATGAAGCCAAATCTAAAGTGGCAGACCTCAAGAGGATCGAACTGATCCTGTTTGCGGTGGCACTGACAGTCATTATCCTTGAGTTTTTCTTTTTCTTCCTGCCAACATCCAAAAGGGTAGCCAGCACTTTTGAAGCCATGACCAAGTCAGAAGAAGACGCCAAAAAGATGACCCAGGAGGTGAATAAACTTTATGTAGAGTTAGGCAAATCCTATCAGGACCTTGAAGCAGTGAACCTGAAACCTGAAGAACCCTCCATACTGATGAAAATGGATGCGGTGAGCAATATATCCCATACATCCGAGAAATTCAGGAAGCTGATAGAATACGATGAAAAAGACATGCCGGCAAACTTCATCGAATGGCTGGGAAAAGAAGGGTATAGCAAGGATTTTGTGCAAGACGTACTGGACGATGTATCCAAAGGCAAAACCTGGACGGGCGAGATCAAACTGAATTCCGGGTCTGGGGATATCCTTTGGTTCGATATGTATATTGTACCTGTTTCGGGTGAAAAATCATCGAAAGGTGAAATCATGGTAATGGGCAGGGACCTAACCGAAATAAAAGAAGCGCAAATGCGGTCGAGGGAAATCAACCGCGAGCAGGTAGAAAAGAGGGTGAAGGAACAACAGTACCGTTCGGTGCTTATTCTCGAAGGCCAGGAAGAAGAAAGGAAAAGGATTTCGCAGGAAATACACGATGGAATTGGCCAGATGCTCACAGCTTTGAAGCTCAATCTGGAAGGCATCACTCCTTCCAGCTCGAAACACATGAAAAAAAGGCTGGCAGACACCAAAAGCCTCATGAAAAGTGTGATCAAAGAAGTGCGCCGGGTGTCGTTCAACCTTACCCCAAGCAGCCTAAGCGACTTTGGCATAGTACCCGCCATGAAAAAAATAAGCAGTGAGGTAAGCGCCCTCTCCTCCACTCAGGTGACTTTTGAAAACAAAACCAAATTTATCAACAGGCTGGACAACAATGTGGAAACCAATCTATACCGGGTGGTGCAGGAAGCCGTAAATAATGCCATCAAATATGCCAAAGCCGAAAAAATTGTGATTAGTTTTGAACATAATTCAAGTTCCCTTTTCGTGACAATTCAGGATGATGGAACAGGTTTTGATTACGAAAAACTCAATAGTTCGGGCCATTTTGGGGCGTCCGGGCACGGCATATTCAATATGAAAGAAAGGACCGCCTTTATCAATGGTAAATTTGATATAGAAACTGCCCTCGGGAGTGGAACTAAAATTACAATAACTTTACCCCTAAATTGAACCTATGGAACCAGTTAAAGTCGTACTGGCAGATGATCATGAGATTGTAAGGAATGGCATAAAAACCCTGCTGGAAAGCGAAGGACAGATAGAGGTGCTGGGAGAAGCCTCCAACGGTATGGAAGCTATAGAAAAAGTAATAGCCCTCAATCCGGAAATTGTAATTTTGGACATTCGCATGCCTATTATGAATGGCATAGAGGCTACAGCCAAACTCAGGGAAGTATCGCCAAACACGAAAGTGCTCATCCTATCCATGCACGATGATGAAGAGTACATCATCAAATCGGCCGAGAGCGGTGCTTCTGGTTACCTGCTCAAAGACACCAACAAACAGGAGTTTATTAAGGCCATAACCACTATCAGGGAAGGCCACAAGTACTTCAGCGGAGACATTTCCAACATTCTGGTGAACAACTACCTGAACATAAAGGAGGGCAAAGACCCGGCCAAAAGCCAAACATCTAAAGGCGAAGATTATGGTGTTACCAAAAGGGAAAAGGAGATATTGCAGCTCATCTACCAGGGTGTAACCAACAAGGACATTGCCGAAATGCTGGGAAAAAGCGTTCGCACGATAGAAACCCACCGGTTCAATATCATGAAAAAGCTGGGGGTAAACAACATCACGGAACTGCTGAGAAAAATAGATACCGAACCCCAGCTGGTGGGTTAGTCTGTCCCTTACCAATCATGCACTTTTCTTTATTTTAGAGGTGCTGAGGGTCCACAAGGCCAGGATGTACTGTTTGTTGCCATATATATATTGATCTTTGAACGGATCAATTCCAATGGATATTTCATGTGCTTTGAGTAGTGAAATTGAAGTTTGACAGACACATCTGCCTACTCCATGGGGTTTAGCAGGTTGCCAGATCGATCCATGTCCTTTAAATTTGCAAAAAACTCTACTCTATGAAACAACGCCTACTACTTATCTCTACCCTCCTATTTTTTTTCACGATCCATACCTCTAGCAGCCAGCATTCAACAGCCCGAATGTGGAACGAGGTACTTTTGGAAGGTATCAGGAATGATTATGCCCGGCCAACTGTCCATGCCCGCAATTTATTTCATATCTCAGCTGCCATGTACGATTGTTGGGCGGTGTATGCCCCGGTGGCCAATCCATATTTTCTTGGAAGGGATGTAGGCGGGTTCACCATAGAGTTTGATGGGGTACCAGATCCCAATGACGCAGAAGCGGCCACCAGCGAAGCATTAAGCTATGCCTGCTACAGGCTCATCAACCATCGGTTTGAATACTCCCCGGGGGCAGATGAAACCCTTGCTTTGGCCGATGACTTAATGGCAACTCTTGGATACAACACAGAAATCGTATCCCAGGACTACTCCACCGGCTCTGCTGCAGCCCTGGGGAATTACCTTGCCATGAAAATAATAGACTTTGGATTACAGGATGGTTCGAATGAGGTGTTCGATTACGACAACCTATATTATGAACCGGTGAACCCGGACTTGATAGTGGCCAATCCCGGAAACGAAACCATAGAAGACCCAAACAGGTGGCAGCCGTTGGCGTTCGAAGTATTTGTGGACCAATCAGGCAATGAAATCCCTGGCAATGCCCCTGAGTTTTTGAGCCCGGAATGGGGAAACGCCCTGCCATTTGCCTTAACAGATGAAGATGCTACCATATACACCCGCGATGGTGACGACTACATCGTATATCACGATCCGGGACCGCCCGCATACATTGACCCTACAGACAACTCCGTATCAGGTGATTACAAATGGGGGTTTTCACTGGTGTCTATATGGTCTTCACACCTCGACCCCACCGATGGCACCAACTGGGATATTTCCCCGGCGGGCATTGGCAATTTGAAGCTGGAAGACCTTCCACAAAGCCATGATGAATTGATGCAATTTTACAACCGTCTGGAAGGTGGTGATCCGGGCAATGGTTATACTGTAAACCCTAAGACAGGAATGCCATACGAAGCACAAATGGTACCCAGAGGGGATTACAGCAGGGTATTGGCTGAATTTTGGGCAGATGGACCGGATTCCGAGACCCCTCCCGGGCATTGGTTTACCATACTCAACTATGTGAATGACCACCAGGATTTGGTGAAAAAATTTAAGGGATCAGGTGACATCATCCCCGACCTGGAATGGGACATAAAAAGCTACTTTACACTAGGTGGGGCCATGCACGATGCGGCCATCAGTGCCTGGGGCATCAAGGGATATTATGATTACATAAGGCCTGTCTCTGCCATCCGGTACATGGCAGACCAGGGCCAGTCTTCCGATCCTGATGGAGACAGCTACAACCAGGCCGGTATTCCATTGGCAGAGGGCTACATCGAATTGGTACTTCAGGGAGATGCACTGGCCGGGGAAAACGATGAACATGTTGGAAAAATAAAACTGAAGGCCTGGAAAGGTCCTGATTATATCGATAACCCCGAAATCGATGAGGCAGGGGTAGATTGGATCCTGGCTGAAAACTGGTGGCCCTACCAAAGGCCGACATTTGTCACCCCGCCCTTTGCCGGATATGTCTCCGGGCACTCCACTTACTCCAGGGCTGCCGCAAAAGTACTCACCTCGTTGACAGGTGATGAGTATTTTCCGGGAGGGGTTGGTGAGTTTGAGGCACCAAAAAATGAATTTTTGGTGTTCGAAGAAGGACCGAGTGTAGATGTCACCCTTCAGTGGGCTAAGTATAATGATGCTTCTGACCAATGCAGCCTGTCCAGAATCTGGGGAGGAATTCACCCTCCTGTGGATGACATACCAGGAAGGCTAATTGGTGAAGAGATAGGCAGTGCGGCATTTGAATATGCAGAAAAATTTTTCAATGGCCGCATTATCTTGGGCGTAAAAGACAACTTGCAGGAAAGCATCGAGGTATTTCCAAACCCGGCCAAACCAAGCTCCCGTCTTAATATCAAGCTGATTAAGCGCACAGAATCATTGAACCTACAATGGATAAGCCTTGACGGCAAGGTTGGACATACCCAAAAATATCGTTTGGCAAACCCTGCGGAAAGTACGTTTCAAATCGAAATACCCAAATTGAATGAAGGTGTTTATTTACTCAAAGCAAAAACAGATAAACAACTGATTTACAAAAGAATAAGCATTGGAGGCAATTAATTGCTTTCTGTAGTTGAGTGCTTGCATTCGTTTTGAATATGTCGTTCCGTAGCATAGCGGAGGAACCTTTACCATAGAGAATGGATTTCATTGATTCCTATCAGCGCTTATTTGAGGATTTTTGGGATTTTAAAATAGAAGCAGCTTCCCTTCCCAACTTGTGACTCCACCCATATTTCCCCTTGTAAATAATCGATGGTCTTTTTTACAATGGCCAGCCCAAGGCCGGTTCCGCTGTATTCCTTTTTCGAATGAAGCCGTTGGAATATGACGAAAATTTTATTGAAAAAATTCTTTTCAATTCCTATGCCATTGTCCTTCACAGCAAACAAATGGTGTTTTTTAAATTCTTTAATCGATATTTCGATCCTTGGGGAAACACCCTCGGGTACATACTTTAGCGCATTGCCTATCAGGTTTTGAAATACCTGCATCAAAGGTGTCTTTCTTCCCTTTATCACCCCAAGGTCTTCCTTGATGATCTCTGCCGATTTTTCGAAAATTACATTTCCATGCAAAAGACAAACTTCTTCTATCAACTCATTTAGATCAATGTCAACTGCATCTTCGCTCACCCTGCCTACCCTGGAATATTCCAGTAAGTCCAGTATAATCTGGCGCATCCTTTTCGCACCATCAACAGCATAATTGATATACTCATGTGCTTCTTCATCCAACTGATTGTCGTATTTTTTATCCAAAAGGTTTAGGAAATTGGTGATCATCCTAAGAGGCTCCTGTAAGTCGTGTGAGGCAACATAGGCAAACTGTTCCAACTCCTTGTTGGTGGCTTCCAAATCTTTGGCATGGCGCGCTAATTTCTTGTTGAGGTCTTCCAACGACTTCTCATATTCGATGCGCGCGGTGATGTCGGTCATAGCGCCAACCATCCTAATAGGATCGCCTTTAGTATTGCGTATGATGGTACCACGGTCCACCACATAGGCATAGCTGCCATCATTTTTTTTGTATTGGTATTCACACTGCCAATGGTCGGTGGAAGAATCCTGATGGGATCCCATGATACTTTCGACTACACGGTCTTTGTCGTCAGGGTGTAAATGATCTGTCCAACTCTCCAATGTGGGACTTGTTTTAGCTTCGTCGTAACCAAAAAGGGTGTAAAACCCCTTGCCCCAATGCACAGTGCCATTGACAACATCCCAATCCCAAATGGCATCATTGGTAGCTTCTGCGGCTTTTTCAAAACGCTCGTTGGACATACGAATGTCCTCTTCGGCAGATTTCTTTATCGTGATATCCTTTGCATAGATAGAAAGTCCGGTTTCTGAAGGATATGCCGTAACATCAAACCAACGATTCATTGGTGGATAGTAATCCTCAAATTGAACCATCATTCCTGTTTCTATTGCCTCCTTGTATTTTTGATAGCCAAGTGTCTCTATTGCACCGGGAAATGCATCCCAAAATTTTTCGCCAATCACATGTTCTTTGGATAGCCCAGACATCACTTCAGCTGTTCGATTGAAGTAAGTAACCTTCCAATCATTATCCAGGGCAAAAAACGAATCCCCTATCCTATCCATGATCTCGTGGATTTCGGTCAGCACTTTTTTGAGTTCCAACTCTACCACTTTCAATTGATGGATGTCCTGAAAACTGCCATAAATCCTGATGCACCTACCATCTATCCGTTCAGACTCCCCTATACACCTTACCCACTTAGGATTGCCTTTAGCAGTTGTCAACAGCAGTTCCAGGTCAAATTTATTGCCGGTTTTTATCAATTCATCTACTGCCTGGGTGACTCGAAGACGGCTCTCATCTGAATAAAACTCCATTCCGTTTTCAAAAGAAGGGTTTTCATCCGGCCCAACCTCAAGGATTTGCCGGGTCATTTCAGACCAGTATATAGCGTTTTCTTTGCCATCTGTAGTTTCCATTTCCCAGCTGCCTATCCTGGCAAGGTCTGTAGCCCTGTCCAACAACTCTTCCATTTCCTTCTTTTCCGTAATATCCGTTATTACCGAATCCCACACGATGGTGCCATCTACAAACTTATGAGGCCTGCCTACTCCTTCGTGCCATCTAATGGATCCATTCGGGAGTTTGTTTCTCCACTGGCAATACCAGGTTGAAAGGTTGCCGGCAGACTCTTCGATAGATTTTTGAACAACTTCCACGTCTCCAGCATCTATGATTTGTTTCCAAACGATATTGATGTCCTTCAGGCACTCTTCGGGTGCCAGCCCCCATATCCCTTTGCTTCCCTTACTCATAAAAAGAAACTTGTCTTTCCCATCTGGCGAAAGATGGTATTGAAATATGGCTCCTGGTATATTGTCGGAAACCGCTTTTAACCGCATTTCCGTATTCTTTTTGTCATGAACATCCTGAATACTCCCATAGAGCCTGGTGCATTGGCCATCACTGAATTCAGCATTGCCTATACTTTTGACCCAGCGCTCATTGCCCTTTGCTGTAATTATGGGAAATTCGAAATTGAAAGCTTTTCCGGAATTCACGCATTCCTCAATCAGTTTTACAATCTCATTGCGTACCTCTTCCTTATAAAAATCAAAAGAAACCTCAAGTTTTGGTTCATAATCTGCGCCTACCTCAAATATCTCCCGTGTCATGGGAGACCAGTACACACTTTTTGTTTTCATATCAACTTCCCAGCTTCCAATACGGGCCAGCCGCGTGGCACTATCCAGCAACTCTTTAAGCTCATGTTTTTCCGATACATCTTTGGCCACTGCATATATCAGCCCTTGCTCCTTTGAAGAAGTGCAGGTACAGTCGAGCCAAAATGCTTTTCCAGCCTTGTCGTAGCACCTTAATTCGAACTGAGAGGTTGTTTCCTGTTCCACCAATAGTTTCAGGGTACTGCGTACAATGTCCACGTCCTGGTCATGAACGAATGTTTTGTACGATAAATTTTTAAATTCATCTTCCTGATACTTCAGCAACCTTGTACCGGCTTGATTGATCCTGAGGATTCTACCGTTATAATCCAGCATGGCAATAATATCAGGGGCAGAATGGAAAATATGAGACACCTCCTCTTCCAGTTGCTTGCGTTTTATTTCGGCACCCAATGTTGAAAGGATGTCCTTCCAGATGGTATCGGCATAGCTGAGCACCTGATGTTTATATATAGAAACACTAAACAACACCCCAACGACTTTGCCCTTTTGTAGGATCGGAACCCCATAGGCATACTCTTGATCTGACTCTGGCAAAATACCGTTTTGAAACCTTACAGGGTTTATTTGTCCATCCCAAACAATCATTTTCTTCGCTTCCCATACTTGGCCCAGAAGACCCTTGCCTATTTCAAAACTTTTCTTACCGTCCACTAACTTATTGAACACGCTTGTTTTGTTCACCACCTTATGTTCGGCTGTCAACCCGATGGTGTTTTTTTCATTATTGACCAACCACAATTGTTTAAAACTACAGTTTACGTGTGACGCAAATAATTCCAAAATATTTTCCAATGCGGCTTGGAGCGATGTTGATTGGTTGAAAATATCGTACAACTCATTGACCACTTCCTTTTTAATACTTTCAAGTTTTACCTCTTTTATATCACTCAATACACCGATCATCCGAAAAGCCTTCCCATCCTTATCCCGAATGGCATAACCCTTCTCCGAAACCATGGCATAGGTACCATCAGGTTTTTGAAACCTGTATTCACAAGTCCACCTGTTCTTTGATGGATCATTGATGAACTGATTTAAAGAGCGCATTCCTTCCATGCGGTCATCGGGATGGACTAATTGCTCCCATTTCGAAATAGGAAACCTGGCCCCATCTAGCTTGTGTCCAAAGATTCGTTCAAAACTTTGTCCCCACTTCAAATCGTCCTTGAAAATATCCCAATCATAGATGGCATCATTGGTAGCCAGGTTGACATAGGTGTACAGTTCATTACCCAACTTCAAGGCACTTAAATTCTTATCATTTTCCAATAACAGGCTAACCAAAGAAGCAGACCTGTCGAAAATCTTTAATTCCTCCTCGGAAGGCTCCTTTATCTCGCCATAGTAATTGGCAAAGGTTGCGATCACTTGCTTTTCGTTATTGAATACCGGTTGCGACCAGCAAGCCTTGAGGCCTACTGGAAGTGCAATTTCTTTGTAGCCCTGCCATAGAGGGTCAGTGGCAATGTCCGATACGATTACACGCTTGCCCCAATAGGCTGCTGTACCACAAGAGCCCTGCCCCGCCCCAATTTCCAAACCTTCAATTGCCCCTACATATTCACCTGGCAGTGAGGGCGAAGCAAGGTTCCAGACTTTATTGTCTTCAACTTTCAAAATAGAGCCCTGCATGTATGGAAAAATCTTCTCCAAACCCAAAATGTAGTTGTTTAATATATCTGAAAGGTTATATTCCGGGCTAATGGCCTGCCCCATCACATCGCGCTCCAATTCTTCAAGCCTTTTCACAACAACCTGCCGGGTAACATCCTGACTGCTCACCAGCATACATTCCTGACCATTGAAGTCGATCTTTTGCCCAAAAAGGTCCATAGAGACAGTACTGCCATCTTTTCGCCTATGAGGGACTATACCCACGTGAAAAACACCATCCACTCTTTCCAACTTTTTCTTTTTCCTTATTAGATCAGGAATGTCCTCCGGGTGCTTGAGGTCTTTAATTGTGAGGTTCAAAAACTCTTCTTTGCTGTACCCATATTGCAGGACCGCTGCATTGTTGACATCCAGTATTCGCAAGTCTTTTGATCTAAAAACCCACTTGGGCAAGGGGCTCTGGTCGAAAAACAGTTTGTATTTCTCTTCTGATACACCAAGTCTGCTGCTGGTATTGTCCATGATCCTACCCAGGCAGTAAACTGATTTGGAGTTTTCGTCCCATGAAAATATGGGATTGTGGAGAATTATATTATCAAAGGTGCTAAATACGATAAACTCAAGTGAATGACTATAGCCCTTGGACCGCTTGACGGAACCCAAAATTTCAACGACTTCTGCCTGTTTGCTTTCTTCTATAGCATCAACAAACTGTCCTCTTTTTATATCCTTGCAGTTTTCTCCAAACAATTCATTGGCAGCCTTGTTGAGCCACGCAACCCTTCCATCTGCGTCAATCTCACAAACGAAATCTGACGACCGGTCCAGGATGTCTTTAATTGAATTGTCCATATAGTCACCTTTAGTTCAATAGCTCCCCACCAATATAACAAGAAGGACAATATACCTGAGAGGCCATGGGACATCAGGTTTTTGGGTTTCAGTTGTCTTTCAGTATGCCTCGGGTTACAATGATTATGGCCTGCAATATAAGTTCGTTAATATTTCGTTATAACTATAGTTGCTTCAACCTTCAAAAATTCTCCTTAAGGTGCAAAAAAACCACCCTATATCATGGTATTTCATCAATACGGGATCACTCTTTAGAAGAAACATAAAACCTGCCGGGCATGTCACCTTAAACAACACCAGATAAGCCCTGGCGAATGCGAAGTGTCAGTCAAAGCAAGCATAATGCAGAATTTCCAATAAAGAGAGCATTTCCCAACGTTAAGATAATTATTTTTCGTGTTCTTTTTAGTTTCAATGGTACCCAAATTCAAGAGCATCGATTTTCAACCACCTGTCAATGAACAACAAATTGGTACAATGGATTAACTTCTCAAAACTTTCTATCTCTGTGACAGGGCTTTCGGCCCTTTGAGCTGGTTTACTGCATTGGTTACTTTTCCCGATTGATAAAATTCAATAATATTCAACGCAGACATTCGGGACATTTCATTTCTTGTTTCCATGGTGGCCGAGCCTATGTGTGGCAGCACCGCGGCATTTTCCATTGTGAGCAAAGGATTATCAGTTTTCATGGGTTCGGGATCTGTCACATCCAGCCCAGCCCCCCAAATCAATCCCTTTTCCAATGCCCTGATCAAGTCGGGCTCGTTGTGTACAGCGCCCCGTGAAGTATTGATAAAAATGGCCGATCTTTTCATTTTTGAGAAAGCAGCAAGGTCAAAAACACCCCTTGTTTCGGAGTTCAACGCACAATGAACTGATAGTACATCGCTTTCTTTCAACAGGTCTTCGAAACTTACGTATTTCGCACCCAGCGCTGTTTCCAACTCAATTTTCCGCGACCTGTTATGGTAGATCACATCCATATTATAAGCACCTTTGCACCTTTTCGCAACTTCTTCGCCTATCCTGCCAAGCCCAAAAACACCCAAGGTTTTATTCTTCAATTCCATGCCCAGGTTGGCCTTTGGGCGAAAATACCCCCATTTCCCCCTGGCTATTTTTTTGTGCATATAAAACATCTTTCTGGACACAGCGAGCATCAGCCCAAATGCTACATCGGCTGTGGCATCATTCACCACATTGGGCGTGTTCGCTACCACTATACCGAGGTGTGCGGCCTCAGTTTCATCAATATTATCATATCCTGCACCAAATTGAGAGATAATATCCAGATGGCTGCACTGGCGTAAGGCATCTTTGTTCAGCTTGTTGTGCCCTACTGAAAGCAAAGCATCAAATCCAGCAACTTTGGCAATCAGATCAGTAGGATCCATGGGTACATCTGGCAATACTGTAACTGCAAACCCCTCCTTCTTTAGCAAGTCAATTCCTATTTCGGGCATTTCCCTTGTCACCAGCACCTTAATTTCGCTCTTTTTTTTATTCATTATTTTCCAAATATTAAACACCAAATAGATTAACCCGCAAACCCCAAACCATATCGCTATAACAAGATATGTAGAAATTACAAAAATGACAGTTTAAAAAAATCCCAGAATCAACCGTGTTTTCAAAGATAAAAAAATGGAGTCGAAAAATAGGGTGATGGAAGTAACCCCTTTGAAATTAACCGACCAATTACTACATCAGAAACTGCTTTATTAAATATAATTTTTTACCTTTCAATCTTGGAATTCACCATCTGAAAATGGACAATACCCTCGAAAAAAATACCTACTTTGAACTGGCAGCAGATTTTGTGAACACCACAAATGAGCACCTCTACCTAACAGGAAAAGCTGGTACAGGAAAAACCACTTTTCTTAAATACATCAAAAACCACTGTCATAAAAAACTAGCCATTAGTGCCCCAACTGGAGTGGCTGCAATGAACGCCGGCGGGGTTACCTTGCACTCACTTTTCCAGCTACCATTGGGTGGATACCTCCCCGATGTTGCTCCACACCAGAGTGAGTATGGGGAATTTGTGGACAGAAACAGCCTTTTGAAGCACCTGCGCTTAAATAAAGCCAAACGCGAACTGATACGGGAGCTCGAGCTGCTCATCATAGACGAAGTTTCCATGTTGAGGGCAGATTTGCTGGATGCCATTGATGTTATCCTTCGTTCGGTAAGGCGCAACAACCGGCTGGCCTTTGGAGGCGTTCAGGTGCTGTTTATAGGAGACCTTTTCCAACTGCCTCCCGTGGTAAAAAACAGTGAATGGGGCACTTTACAGAAGTACTACCCATCCCCTTCCTTTTTCAACGCCTGGGCCCTCAAAGACTCCCCTCCCATTTATCTGGAGCTCAAAAACATCTACCGCCAAAGCGATGAACAATTCATTAGGATGCTAAACAACATCAGAAACGACCAAATGGGCATGGACGATCTGGCTACCCTAAACAGCTACTACAAACCTGACTTCAAACCACAAAATGAAGGAGAATACATCACCCTGACCACACACAACAGCAAAGCAGATGTGATCAACAGCAATCAGCTTGAAAAACTACCCGGCCCTGCCCACACGTTTCGGGCCACCATCAGCGGGGATTTCAATGAAGCCACCGTAATAGCAGAGTCTGAGCTGAAATTAAAAGAAGGTGCGCAGGTAATGTTTATTAGAAATGACAAAGGGGACAAGCCAAGGTACTACAACGGTAAAATCGGTATCATCAAAAGCATAAAGGGTGATGACATTTGTGTAGTTTTTCCAGGAAATGATGAAGAAGTAAAGGTAGAAAAGGAAACCTGGGAGAATAAAAGATACAAACTGAACAAAGAAACGAGCCTGTTGGAAGAAGATGTAAAAGGAACCTTCACACAGTTTCCGATACGCCTGGCATGGGCCATTACCATACACAAAAGCCAGGGCCTCACTTTTGACAAGGCCATCATTGATGCCGGCGGGTCTTTTGCCGCTGGTCAGGTGTATGTGGCACTGAGCAGGCTTACCTCACTCAGCGGACTGGTGCTGCACTCGAAGATTGAATCCAATAGTATCAGTAGCGATCGTTCGGCCGTGGCTTTCAGTGCCCGGGAGCAACATTCTGACCTATTGAAAGAAAGGCTTCTGGGTGCCAGGGTCTCTTTTATCAGAGGACTATTGTTGAAGGCGTATGACTGGAAGAAGGTGACATGGGAAACTACCAACCTTATTCAAAGCATGGCAGACAAACGCATACCCAATAAAGAAACTGCCATCGAAATGATGCAGAACATCAAAACATCGGTAACGAAACAGCAGGAAACTGCAGAAAAGTTTACCCACCAACTCAACGGCCTTTTGAATGAAGCAGAAAAGGACAACTATGCGCACGTCCATAGCAGGATAAGTGCCGCCTCACAATATTTCGACAATGCCCTGAAAACAGAAGCATTCGATCCGCTGACACAGCACTACGAATCACTGAAGGCAAAATCCGGCGTAAAAAAATACCTGAAAGAGGTCCACGAATTGGCCAGCCTTTTCAAACTGAAAAAGATGGAGTTACAGGAGGTGGTAGATTTGACACAGGGGTTATCCACCGGCCAGGACATTTCGGGGTTGATGGCTGATATCAATGACAGACGAAGAGCTGGGCTTCAGGAAATTTCCGAGGAAACCAAACAAGCGAAAACGAAACAAGTAAAAGGCGATAGTCAGAGACAGAGCCTGGAATTGTATCAAAGTGGACAAACGATAGAAGAAATCGCCGAGACCAGAGGCCTTAGTCCATCCACAATAGAAGGCCATTTAGTGAGTTTCATAGGTACAAAACTAGAACTTAGCCAGTTTGTTGATGAGCAAAAATCCAATCAAATAGCCCAGGTGATCGACTCGCTGGATGAAGCCACCCTGGGCAATGTAAAAGCAAAACTCGGTGATGAATTTAGCTATGTAGAGATCAGAGCGGTGTTGAATGACAGAAAGGCAAAGATCAGCCAATCATAGATCAAAGAATGGCTATGATCACTTACCAGTATAGGCTATAAGAGGTTTTACAAACAACCCAAATCCAACGATCCTCATGGGGTATGTTACTTTTATTCATTCCTAAGCGTATTCACAGGATTCATCAGGGCTGTTTTCAGCGATTCTATCCCTATGGTAAACAGGGTGATCACCAATACCATAGCTACAGGGACGAGAAACATCCACACTTCCAGGTCTAGCTGGAAAGCGTAGTTGTCCAGCCACTCTTTAATGCCAAAGTAGGCCAGCGGTATGGAAACAACAGCAGCCAACAGAACGAGCTTAACAAATTCCATAGACATCAACAGGATAATGCCCTGTACAGAAGCCCCTAAAATTTTGCGAATACCCATTTCTTTTGCCTTGTGCAAAGCCACATAAGATGCCAACCCGAAAAGCCCAAGCGAGGCAATAAATATGGCCAGCACTGAAAATGACATAAAAATCTTCACCAGGCGCTGGTCCAGTGTATATTGACGGTCAAAATATTCGTCCAGGAAGAAATATTCCAATGCATCGTTTGGAAAAAAATCCGGATAAACCTCTTGCAAGTGCGACATGGCTGCATTTAAGTTTCCCGCACTCGTCTTCAGCGTAATAAACCGCCCATATCCCCCTTCGTTGTAGATAAACAGTATGGGCTCAATTTTTTTCTGAAGGGACTGTTGGTGAAAATCGCCCACAACTCCTTTGATCCTGGCCGGGCGGTAGATTGGCCCCAGTTTGAAATGGACTTTGGCTCCAACGGCCTCTTCCGCATTTGCAATTCCAAGTATCTTAAGGGCAGTTTCATTCACCAAAACTGCATTGCGCTCATTTTCCGCATCATACCTGAATTCATCGCCCCTGGAAAAATTCTCCCCGGCTTTCATCTCCATATCATACAGCCCGATAAATTCCTCATCTATGGTTAAATAATGGGCGACTTCACTTTCGTTGTTGAGTTGCCCGTCGTTCCTAATGGTATTGAGATTAAGCAGTGGCTTGCCAGGCACATCCGAAGATATGCTTACATTTTCGATACTTGAATGGTTCCTCAACTCATGGTTGAATGTCCTTATTCGCGAAGCATAGGTAGAATCACTTTCGGCAGGAGCCCTAAGCACCAATGATTGACTGGTATCATATCCGGGATCTTTGGCACGCATGAAGGTGAGCTGGCTATACACCACCACCGTGCCCAATATTAGTGCTATAGAAACAGACAGCTGGAAAACAATCAGCCCTTTTTTGACGGCATTGCCGCTTCCCGAATGATGAAACTTGCCTTTCAGGACTTCAGCCGGCCTAAAAGAGGACAGGACAAAGGCAGGGTAAATGCCCGCCATGATGCCACCTGTAAGCAATAGCATGGCCATCATCTGCCAAACCCATACATCCTTCCAAAAATCAATGCTTATGATATCTAATCCTACCAATCCGTTAAAGTACGGGAACAACATCACTACTAATACCATGGCCACCAACAGGGCAAAAAAATTGATCAGGATTGATTCTAAAAGAAACTGGGCTATCAGGTTGACCCTGTGTGTGCCAATCACTTTTCTCAATCCTACCTCCCTCGCCCTCTCCACAGACTTGGCTGTGGATAAATTGATATAGTTGACCAAGGCAATGAGAATGATAAAAAAAGCCAGGATGACCAGAAAATTAATGGTCTGATGGCTACTATTGGGTTTTAGCTCTTTTGCCAGGTTTGATGTCAAATGGATATCAGCGACAGGTTGGAGTTTGAACCTGGTCTCGAAATTATACTCTTCCATTATTTGGCTCAGGTACTTTACCACCATTTGAGGAAATTTGGCTTCCACGGCTTTTGGGTCAGTCCCATCTTCCAGTTGTATATAGTTGTAAAACTCAGGCCAAATCCACGTATTGTCCAGATTGCCTTCGAAAAGTTGAAAGGAAAGGAGGAGTTCAAATTTCAAATGGGTGTTGGTGGGTAAATCTTCGAAAACTGCGGCCACCTTCATTCTGGTATTCGAATTAACTGTCAGGAACTTCCCTATCGGGTCTTCCTCTCCAAAGTACTTAAATGCCACCGATTCCGATATGGCCATGCTCCTTGGCTCCCTCAAAGGATTTTCCCTGTCTCCTGCCAGGATCGGGATGTCAAACATCTTGAAGATGGCACCATCGGCTATGTACATATTCTCCTCGTTGAAGGTAACCTTCGAGCCATTTTCGGCGGCATACGATACCGCCGCTGAATTGATGAATATGGATTCGTCCACCAGGCGGGCATAAGCCTTGACTTCAGGAAAATCTGCCTTCATAGCTGGCCCAACTGCAGGGTGATTGGTGGCGCTGCTGGCAAAATTGGCAGCCCCGAGGTTTGAGGACATCACCACCCTGTACAGGCCGTCTATATTGTGGTGGTATTTATCGTAGCTCTTTTCAAAACGCACATAGAGCATGATCATCAGAAAAACAGAGACCCCCACAGCCAGTCCTGAAATGTTGATCAGGGAAAATGACTTGTTCTTAACGAAGTTTCTAAAGGCAATTTTCAGAAAGTATTTAAACATGGTTTCAGGTTTAGTTCCCCCAACCTCTTCAATAAGCATACCCCAAATGTAAGATATTGCTTTTCAAACACTTAAACAACAAACCCCCATCCCACCTTGTATCAGTACCGGACATAATGAGCCTTATGAACGCTAAAAATTCGGCTCTATATGACTTATGCTTGATAGCCTTCGTATGGATTTTTTTTCGACACAAACTCAAAGAGGCTGTCTCAAAAGTCCAACAAACCGTCATCACGAGCGCAGCGAAGTGATCTCTACCTTGGATAGCACTCTTTATAGTGAGATTGCCATGTCTGTCCGACAGGCAGGCTTCACTCCGTTCGCAATAACGAAATACTTTTAAGACAGCCTCTTTGAATTGCACTGGTGCTTCCAACTCTTACCAAAATACCATCTGAACCGGGTGAGGGATATACTGGTAAATGCCGGTTACCTTTCTGTGAACCCATACCAATTTACATAGAACCAAAAATCTATACCATACTTAATGTTGATCGCATAGACCTATTATTTTAAACCACCATGCAACCATCCACAATTTGCTGGCGTCTCTTATTCGAATTGTTTCAAATTGATGTTCCTTTAAACTGTACTATCATGACCAAAGTTTATGTCCTCCTACTCATTAGTCTTATCCTGACTATAATGGCCAAAGCACAAGATGTTGATTATTCATTTCAGGAAGTTTATGACATACAAAGCCCGGCAAACCTAAGCATCCATACCAACGATGGAAACATTGAAGTATCACCATCGAACGAGAACAACATCAGGGTATTCTTTCTGGTAAAAAGAAATGGCAGGCTTGTGAATATGACAAGGGCCGAATTGGAAGAAAAGGTGAACCTTGATATCAGCAGTGATCAAAACAAGCTGGAAATAAAAGTCAGTCAAAAGCAAAACCTTGGCAACTGGCGCAATAGGGTCTATGTGTCTTTCAAAATTGAAGCACCCGTTCAAACCACTTGCAACCTGAATACATCTGATGGAAACATTCTGGCGGCTGGATTGGAAGGCAGCCTAAAACTGAAAACCAGCGATGGCAATATTCAACTGGCCAAAATCACCGGAAACGTACATGCCCGAACCTCCGATGGCAACATTCACATCAGTCAAATTGAAGGAGCATGTGACCTGGTTACCAGTGATGGAAACATACATGTACGAACGGTAGATGGTCCTTTGAGCGGACGTACATCGGATGGAAATGCTGATGTGGACGCTGTAAACGGTTCGTTAAACCTGGTTACCAGCGACGGCAACATAGTAGCTAATGCTGTAAACGGAAACCTCGACCTTACTACCAGTGATGGGGATATCCAATCGGGGAATACCAATGGAAAAGCCAGCCTGAAAACCTCTGATGGCAACATTTCCTTTCAGGGGCATTCCGGGTCAATGAGGGCAGTTACTTCAGATGGGGACATCCGAGGCAATATTTTTGATTTGAAAGAAAGCCTTTATATGACCACCAATGATGGCAATATAAATGTCACTGTTCCTGAAAAAATCGGTATAAACCTCGCCATCAAGGCATCAAAAATAAATACCGACCTCAATCAGTTTGATGGCACCTCCAAGGACCGTTCTGTGAACGGACGGGTAAATGGTGGCGGCATTCCTGTGGAATTGACAGCCAATGATGGAAACGTAACCTTATCGTACCGATAATAATATTTATGACACAATAGTTTAGTAGTTTAACTTTTTGTACTTGCGACATATGCCCCAACCTGTGAAGTTGGGGCATTGTGTTTAAAGAGGCTTCTGCTGGTGGTTTAGAGAAACAACAACCCTGTTTTTCGAAGAATGTTCATGGTATAACTTCCAAGAAAAATCTCTATATCCCCCAAATCGTTTTCCTCAAATTCTTTTTCAATATGCGAAAATGGCATTGGTTGTTCACTATAAATGGATATTCTGGGCAACAAGTCATTCAGCCATTTGCCCAGGGCTTCTTTAACATTTAAAATAACATCCTCCTGTTTGGTTACTATACAGAGCTCGGCCATGGCAGTAGATTTTCCTTTTTTCTTTTTGGTATAATACCGGATAGCAGGTGCATGTTGAAGCCAAATGACTTTGGTATGTTCATTTAGCTTTAAATCCTCCCCTTGCTCCAAAGCCTCTTCAATATAATCCGGGGCTACTTTGGTCTTTGGCACTTTAAACTCAAACCATTCATCCAGGCTGAAGTCAAAACATATACCATGCATGAAATTGAACAGCGACTTTTTCAAACCTTCGCTGAAAGCTTCATGAATGGCGCCTTGCCGGTCGATGTGCTGGAGGTCATTGTTGGCAAAACTTCCAGCCTCCAGGCCAACCCTCTCCACAGCAAATTTCTCTGGGAACATCCCAACCGGACTGTGGGCCGTCATGGCAAACTGGTGCCAATAGCCGGATTGCACGATCCCCAGCATAAACATCTGACGGACTACCTCCAGGGAATCGATGGTTTCCTGGGCTGTTTGTGTAGGAAACCCATACATCAGGTACGCATGGACTTTGATACCGGATTGAGTGAAATTGTTGGCAACCCTGGCTACCTGTGCTACAGTCACACCCTTGTCGATGAGTTGCAGCAGGCGATCAGAGGCCACTTCCAAACCACCAGAAACAGCTATGCAGCCCGATGCGGCAAGCAATTGGCACAAGTCGGATGTAAAGCTTTTTTCAAACCTGATATTGGTCCACCATACTACCGTAAGCCCCCTATTGATTATTTCCAATGCCACATCCCTCATCAATGCCGGTGGGGCTGCTTCATCTACAAAATGAAAGCCGTTTTGCCCTGTTTGTTCGATCAGGGTTTCTATTCGATCGCAAATGATTCCGGCTGTAACAGGTTCGTACCTTTTGATATAGTCCAGCGATATATCACAAAAAGTGCACTTGCCCCAATAACAGCCATGGGCAAGTGTGAGTTTGTTCCATCGGCCATCGCTCCAAAGCCGGTGCATCGGATTGGCTATTTCTATTACCGACAGATACTTGTCCATTGGCAAATCCGAATAGTCCGGCGTGCCAACTTCCCTTTGGGCAATATCTTTTTCCTTCGATCCATTGAAATATGTGACCTTGCCATCGGACAAGCAAAATGTTCGTTTGAGGTCTTCCTGCTTTCTTTTTCCATCGAGGTGCTCTATCAGATGTAGTATCGGAGCTTCACCATCATCCAGGGTAATAAAATCAATATAATCGAACACCCTTGCATCGTTCACTGTTCTGAGTTCCGTGTTTGGGTAGCCACCCCCCATGGCCACTTTCACCTCCGGCGCATTGGACTTTATCCATTGGCCACATTTGAATGCACCATATAGATTGCCGGGAAATGGTACCGAAAGCGCCACCAGGTCAGGTTTATACATTGCCAGTTTGGCCTGAAGTATCCCGGTGAGTTTCCTCGCGACAAAACTATCAGGCTTGTTCAATTCGTCGCATAGCGGATCGAATGAATTGGCCGATAACCCCAGCCTTTCCGCATAGCGGCTGAACCCGAAATGCTGGTCCACGTTTTCTTTGATGAAATCAGAAATATCTTCTAGGTACAAGGTAGCCAGGTGCCTTGCTTTGTCCCTGCTTCCCATTGTCCCAAAAGCCCACTCCAGATCATCGAGTTGATCGAAACGAGATGCTTCAGGCAAATAATTCCCTTCGCAAATCAGGTGTGATAAAGTAGGGTTCTTGTCCTGTAAGAAACCAATAATCTCGTCCATTGTCCGGATGTATTCATTTCTTAGGTTATAAATCCTTTGGCTATTGGCTGTCAAGCCATCGGTATCATGGATGCTTTCAAATAATTCTTTCATCCCCCTTGATGAAAAAACCTCCAGGATCACTTCCATACCCAAGTCCAATTGATTCGACTCAACATCCCTGGTTTTCAGAAAGCCTTTGAGGTAGGGAGTTGCCGGATAGGGCGTGTTCAACTGGGTGAACGGTGGGGTTATCAGAAGTACTTTAATAGCCAAAGTGTCTTTAGTATTTAATCTGCAAAACTATGCGAAATATCTAAGTCAGTGGCATAATATATGATATAGATCATATCCATTTGCTGTGGAATATTCATAATCATTCATATTTTTGCCCGATAGTTCGCACTCCTAACAAACAATAATTCATGCTGTTGAAATACCTCGCTATTACGTTTCTCCTGTTGTCCTTTTCATGCTCTCAAAGTAGGGAAAGCAAAAGACGGAAAAAAGATTTACCAGGTAAGGAATTGAATGCACTGCAAATTATATTGAAAAACGATTGCCTGCATTGCCATAGCATAGAAGACAAGGTAGTTGGCCCTCCTTATCTGGATATTTCAAGGAGGCACAGCAATACCCCAGGTATTAAAAGCGTGCTGTCCAAAAAGATTGTAGAAGGTGGCGGTGGGTTGTGGTACGGGGGCATGATGTCCGGCCACCCCCTGCTCAAACAACATGAAGTCAACAAGATAGTAGATTGGATTTTGTCTTTGGAATCACTCAAAAATGAGGAGAATTTAAGCACGAAGGGCCTAACGCACGATGAGGTCTTCGTACCTATAGATAAAGTCGGTTTTTCTACAAAAGTTTATCCTCTCGAATTCCCGACAAAGAACCTCTCTGGTGCGGTGCTCGCTAGCAAGGCAACATACAAGGGTACGTCTCCAGTTGTTGATATGCGCGGCAGTAATTTTTTTCATGCTTTGAAAGCTCCATACCTTCTCAAAATAGAAGGAAAAACAGAAGCACCAGTAGATGGGAAATACTTCTTTAGGTTGAATAAAACGGGTCAGGGAGAGTTGAAGCTGGATGGCAAAACCATCATAACCAACAACGAATGGGATAAAGAGATTGCTTTGGAAGTTTCCAGCGGGCTTCATGACATCTCCCTCTACTATTCTGGAAAAAACTCAACAGACACCCTTTCATTGAGCTGGATAGTGCCCGGTGATGAATATTATACGCTCATACCATTTGCTCAAGGGAAATAATAATAGGTTTTGGCAGGTTTCTAAACAGCCCTAAATCAATACCTTGACAACAAACCCAGGTGTCCAAATTCCCTATAAACAAAAAAAGCCCTGCTCGATTTCCGAACAGGGCCTAACCTTTATTTCAATATTAATTACTTAAGCTTTCCTACTACAGCTTTGAATGCTTCGGGATGGTTCATTGCCAAATCGGCCAACACTTTTCTGTTGAGGTCGATTTTTGCTACCTTCAATTTTCCCATAAACTGAGAATAAGAAAGACCGTGCTCCCTTGCACCGGCGTTGATCCTCTGGATCCACAATTTCCTAAATTCCCTTTTCTTGGCTTTTCTATCCCTGTAGGCATAGTTCAAACCTTTTTCAACAGCATTCTTAGATACCGTCCATACATTCTTTCTTCTCCCGAAATAGCCCTTGGCCATCTTCATGACCTTTTTTCTCCTGGCCCGGGATGCTACTGTGTTTACACTTCTTGGCATTTTAGTTAAATTTTTTGACTATTGGCGTCCGGTTGTATCCGGCACTTAATACCAATCATCTGGTGAATAAATAAACCTTTTCCGGTCTGACCGGAAGATTTTAATCAGATATTGAGCATTGACTTGATGTTCTTCTCATCAGACTTGTGCACCAAGCCCATTTGAGTAAGATTCCTCTTTTGCTTGGTTTCCTTCTTGGTCAGGATGTGGCTTTTGAAAGCATGCTTTCTTTTGATTTTGCCAGTACCTGTCAATTTGAACCTTTTCTTAGCTCCTGATTTAGTCTTAACTTTTGGCATTTTAAATATATAAATTAAACAAATTATTTCTTCTTCAATACTTTGGGGGAAAGCATCAGAAACATTCTCTTTCCTTCCAACTTGGGCAACTGCTCTACCTTTGCATATTCCTCAAGGGCTTGGGCAAATTTCAGCAGTAAGATTTCCCCTCTTTCTTTAAATACAATAGTCCTACCTACAAAATGCACATAGGCCTTAACTTTCGCCCCGTCCTGCAAAAAGTTGATGGCATGTTTCAATTTAAAATTGAAATCATGGTCATCGGTATTTGGCCCAAACCTGATCTCTTTCAATACAGACTTGTGGGCTTTTGCCTTTATCTCCTTTTGTTTTTTCTTTTGCTCATATTTGAACTTAGAATAATCGGTGATCTTACAAACAGGCGGGTCGGCATTTGGTGAAATCTCAACTAAATCAAGCCCCTGGTCTTCGGCCATTTGTATGGCTCTTTGAATAGGGTAAACATCAACCTTAACATTCTCACCTACCACTCTTACTTCCCTGGCGGTGATTTTACCATTTACTTTGTAGGGTTCCTCGACACGTCCTCTTGGCCCCCTTCTTTGGAATCTTTGTTTAGCGATTGTTATTTATGTTTTAGTGTTAGAAATTTTCAAAGTGCAAATATCACTAATATTTCCTTAAATGCAATAATTAGATATTGAATAAAGGATATTCTTATTATTTGAAAAATGAAAACCATTTTCCGAATAATACAATTTCAGAAATAAACGGATTTTAAACAACCAAATTTGCTTCTTACTTCTTCAAATAGGCCAATTCTGCTATTTCCGATACCTGGGCGTCATTGAAGTGGTTGAGATAAGATGTGCTTTCATGACAGGAACCAAATTGCTCCTTTTCTTCAAAATGGTTCACTTTTTTCGTATTCAACAGTTGCGCAAGGCCTTTGGACAATTTGTTGTTGGTGAAAATTTTCATAATTATTCAATTTTTGCACTATTACTCCCTAAGACCATTAACCATTGGAGCACCCCCAAAATAAATTGCATTATATTCCAGGGATAGTGCTTATATTTTTTACCTTATTTTTTCCTCATCTCAAGGCACTGAATCCAAGGCATAAGTATTAAAAAAAACATCATGTCCAACCTTGCGGAAAACCCCACAAGGCTGGCTCAAGAAAATTATCGTTTCACAGGTTCTATTCCCTAATCACCACATAACCGGAAGCCAGGGCAGACACCTGGAAAATACCAAGGGCGCCACCGCTAATATTGGATCTGGGGTTGGCTGGTAGCGGGCTAAATACTCCACCATCTGAGAAGATCAGGTTGGCCACATCGCTCCAGTAGATAAATTCCTTCTTGGTGAGACTGTACATTTCCATAGACACGGAATCCCCCATAGTGTGGTGCTCTGGCAATTCCAACCCTTCAATGGCCTCTCCCACTGCCACATCGTCTGTCACGGTAATATCTTCTCCATTTTCATTTAGCCATTCACCATTTCTATAAAATTTAAAGAGGTAAAAATTTTCCTCGTCCTGTGGCTCTTTAGTGTA
The DNA here is from genome assembly GCA_040222275.1 of Cyclobacteriaceae bacterium. Lineage (GTDB taxonomy): Bacteria > Bacteroidota > Bacteroidia > Cytophagales > Cyclobacteriaceae > CAXBNB01. The sequence goes on along the minus strand of JAVKDJ010000059.1, from coordinate 3,233 downwards.
TAAAAACACATCATAAATTCGGCCATTAGGGCCGTTTTCATCGCGGCGCTCATTGTCAACACTATAGGTGAGACTATCGATATTGGTAACTGGCAAGAGCTCCTCAGTGGCTGTATATTTAGTGCCATTTACATCTGCCTCCATGGTGTACCACAGCCCTACCTGGCCTGTGAAAGGTGTTACAGGAAGGTACAAACCAGGGATTTCGCTGGATTCATAAAACGGATGAGTGTTTCCATTGCTGTCAGAAACCATAACATCGGCGGAGCTCACTGCCGGACTAATCCCCTCGTCATAAAACCCAACAGTTTTGGTGATTTTGATAAACTGCTTGCCAGGCTGGTTGGTGATCAGGCCTTCAAAAATGACCTTTTCTTCTGCCTGCTCCACATCTATGGTGATTCCTTCTTCGCAGGCAATAAGGCCCAGCGAAAAAATGATATATAATACTCTTTTCATGGTTGTTTAAAATTTGATGTTGTAAGTGATTGATGGCAGGATTGGAAACAAATAGACCAATCGTGCTTCTTTTTCGGTTCCATCGCCCAGGATGTTTCCGTCTTTATCCTGCCTGGTCCTGGTGTAAATGGTAAATGGGTTTTTTCTGTTATACACATTGTATATGGCGAAAGTCCAGCTCGATTTCCACTTCCTGTTGTTGTTCTTTCTGGGCGTCAATGTAGCTGACAAATCCATTCGGTGGTAGTCTGGCAACCGGTATTGGTTTCGTCCGGTATAATAGTCCAGGTTGTACCCATCCATACTATATTTCCCAACAGGCAATGTGAAAGGCCTTCCGGTGTTGTACACCAGATTGGAGCCCAATGTCCACTTGTCATTGACCCGTAAGGTGCCTACTACCGAAAGGTTGTTTCTTCTATCATGGCTTGCCGGGAATGGCTGGCCGTTGTTCACACCAGGCACATCTGCCTCAGTTTTGGACCATGTATAGCTCACAAACCCTTTCAGGTCACCCTTGTTTTTCTTTAAAAACAACTCCAGGCCATAAGAGTCCGATTTCCCATTTCTGATTTCGACAGGTAGGTCGTGGTTAAAAAACACATTGGCGTTATCTGCAAAAGTGGCCAGGTTGTCGAGCTTTTTAAAGTACACCTCGGCAGAAAATTCATAATCATTTTCATTGAAGTTTTTAAAATACCCCATGGCCACCTGATCAGACAATTGGGGGCCAATGTATGGGGAGCTTGGCCACCAGGTATTAAATGGTAAAGAGACCACCGAATTGGACAGCAGGTGAACATTCTGAACCATCCTGTTGTAGGAGGCTTTTAAAGAAGAAAAGTCGTTTAGCTGGTACCGGGCTGAAAACCTTGGCTGTAGGTTGTGGAATACTTTTATGGTTTCGAAATTGCCATATTTGGAAGAATCCACACGGGTTTTATTGATGTTATCCTGCGGATCTTCATATTCATATATCGTAGATGGCCCTATGTTTTGGAAAATGGAATACCGCAAACCATACTGCAAAGTCAACTGATCTGATACCTGCATTTCATTTCCAATATAAAAAGCATGGTCCAAGGCCTGGAATTTTTCCAGCTCGGTGGTTTCAAATATCGAATTTTCACTATTGGGTACAATTCTACCCGGCCTGAACTTTCGGTACGACCCATGATACCCGAAGCTTATTTCGTTTTTCGGGTTGAGGTAATAGGTAAAATCTTCCTTGAACATGGCTTGCCTGATCCCCGCCATCCAGTTGAGTCCTTGTGTTTCGTCAGTTATTTCAAGGTTGTAGTCAAAATTGCTGTATATCAGCGAAGTGTTGGAGAAAAGACGCTCATTGAACAGGTGGTTCCATCGAAAAGTGGCTGTACCATTGCCCCAACCAAACGAACCATCATCCCCGAATTTTTGGACATCACGCCCAAAATACCCGGCAATAAAAAATCGGTTGTTGTTGTTCTTTCTCCAGTTGATCTTGCCATTCAAATCATAGAAGTAAACCTTGTTCCCATCGGTTTGCCCTGAGGTGAGAACATCTACATAAGACCTGCGCGCCGAAAATATAAAAGAACTGGCATCCTTTTTTATGGGGCCTTCTACAAGTAAGCGGCTCGACAAAAGTCCGATCCCAGCCGATCCTTCAAGTTTTTTATTGTTCCCATCCTTTGTACGTACATCCAGTATAGAGGAAAGCCTACCCCCGTATTGTGCAGGAATCCCCCCTTTGATCAATTCGGAATCCTTGATTACATCGGCATTGAAAACTGAAAACAACCCAAACAAATGTGATGGATCATATATAGGTGCCTCGTCAATTAGAATAAGGTTTTGATCAGAAGTACCACCCCGCACAAAGTATCCGGAGGTACCCTCGCCAGCAGACACCACCCCAGGTTGCATCTGCACATTCTTGATGATATCTGCTTCACCAAACAGTGCAGGAAGAAGCTTTACCTGATTTACATCAATACTTTGGGCGCTCATTTTCACATCCGCGATGTTCATATCTTCCCGCTCCGCCGTTACCACCACATCTGTCAGTTGCACCAAATCGGCTGGCATTTCTATATTCAGGCTTACATCAGCATTCAATTCAATGGTCTTGACCACAGGCTTGTACCCAACATAGGAATACACCACCGTGTAGGTACCTGGCACAAGGGTTATAGAATAAAAACCATAGTGGTTGGAGGCAGTGCCCCCCTGCATTTCCTTTACATAGGCGGTTACACCAATGAGTTCCTCACCATTGGAGGCATCCCTGATATAACCATTGAGCGTGAGTTTTTCTTGTGATTTTACGTGATAAGCTGATACCATCACTAGTGCAAACAACAGAATCGTTTGCCATTTGGGTTTGATTAGCATTTTTAAATTGAGGTTTGAAAATAATTTGATTAAAATAATTGCAGCTGGTATCAATTCGAATGCCTGAACAGCAAGATTTTTCTATCCAGGACTTTAGTGATTTTCTATATCATACTTTGTTCGGTTAGATTGATTTTTTGTTCAAAAACGGACTGTTAAATAAAGATGGCCCCTTCATTTCATTGACTATGACAAGCCAGTCGGGGTGCCACCCCCAACCCACTTATGTTATATATTCATGAAGAGTCAATTACTAGTGTAAACCTGCGGTCATACCCATCTTGAATATCTTTGGAAGATAGACGAAAATTGTGGATCATGTGGTAAAACTGCCTTGACCAAATTAGGGTGCTTGCCAATTCTGGGGCAGGAACCTGTCCAGGTCATTGACCTTGGCA
>JAVKDJ010000058.1:0-526 GCA_040222275.1 Cyclobacteriaceae bacterium | reverse complement strand
TTTCAAATATACCTCAATAAATTACTTGGGTAAGTAGTCTGAATATTTTTTATGTGAATCGGATTGGTTTATTCATTGGAGATGTCTCCCTCCGTTCGACATGACAAGGTGGACTTTTCTGCCCTACCACCGCCAGCCTTGTCACCCTGACGAAGGAAGGGCCTCATCCCACATTAACTGTTCTGCCTGTTCCGAAGGGTAGTTGAATTATCTGACAAAAAGGAGTTGAAATCCACTAACTGTTAAATACCATCTGCTCTGTGGCACAAAAAAACAAGCCTGCTGTTCTAACGAGACCTTGCAGGTGGATACAGGAAATCCGACAAATCGAAAGCAATAAAAGAAATTTGTCGTTCTGGTTTTGCATAAAGCCAAACTAAGGGCACGAGTGAGGACACTCGCGCCAGCATTCCGGAATTTGATGTCTCCCTACGTTCGACATGACAAGGTGGACTTTTCTGCCCTGCCATTGCCAGCCTTGTCACCCTGACGAAGGAAGGGTCTCCCCACTCTGTAGCTGATCGAT
>JAVKDJ010000057.1:0-684 GCA_040222275.1 Cyclobacteriaceae bacterium | reverse complement strand
GTTTTGAGCATGCTGTATTTGGATTACCGGAACTATTCAGGGAAAAGATCAAATCGGCCAGGCTGATTGCTAACCCGGGTTGTTTTCCAACCTCGGCCACATTGGCATTGGCGCCACTGCTAAAAAATGGGTTGATTGATCCGGATCACATCATTGTTGACTCAAAAACAGGTGTGACAGGAGCTGGAATAAAGCCCAGGGAAAATACGCATTTCCCGGTAGTGAATGATAATTTCATTGCATATGGCTTAAAAACCCATCGTCATACGATTGAAATTCAGGAGACGCTGAGTGCCTTTTCAGGCGGGAACTGTACAATATTGTTTACTCCACACCTGCTACCGGTAGATCGAGGAATCCTTTCTACCTGCTATTCCAAGCCCATGGTGGAGGTAAATGAGGAGCAGTTGAATAAACTGTACAGGGATTTCTATAAAGATGAATTCTTTGTTCGGGTATCGGATAACATACCCCATCTAAAAAAGGTGCGGGGCACTAACTATTGTGATGTACATGTTTCATATGATGATCGAACCAATACCATTATCACCATTGGTGTAATAGATAACCTGGTAAAAGGGGCCGCTGGTCAGGCCATTCAAAACATGAACCTGCTTTTAGGTCTTCAGGAAAATTCAGGACTTCAAAGCGTACCAATACAACCTTAAAAAAATGATCCAGAAC
>JAVKDJ010000056.1:0-618 GCA_040222275.1 Cyclobacteriaceae bacterium | reverse complement strand
TGACGGTTGTTTGTGTCAATGCGCTGGTGCGAGCCTTTGGCACGTATCTGTTTTGATTTATCCGAGCCAAAGGCTCGCACCAGCGAAACCTCATTCATTATAATCAATGAAAGCATTGATTACGTCATCGGTAGCGCAGCGAAGTGATCTCAACCTTGGATTGCACTTTGCATAATGAGATTGCCATGTCTGTCCGACAGGCCATAGCCGTCAGGTTAAGGTTTTAAGTATTTGATAATGTGATGGTTTCCCCTTTTTCTTTTCGAGCAGGAATAGCCTATAGGCGATCCGTGCCAGGTTGTCTATTGCCTGGGATAGTTTTTCTGGTTTTGTAACAATTTCCCTTACCATGTTATTGATCCTGTAAGCGTGTTTGTAGTATTTCCATATACTGGTGGATTTGTCAGGGTTGCTGTTATTGACCCAACCGGTCAGGTATTGGAATATGCTGCGGTGGACCAGGAGCCAAATCAATTTTGCTATCAATTGACATTCAAACCTGTGCAGTTTGATTTCTTTTACCTGGTTTATTTTGGCTTGGGATTTCCATATCTTAAAGGCTAGTTCTATCTGCCACCGTAGTGCGTAGATGTTTTTGATATCACTTGCAGACAGTTT
>JAVKDJ010000055.1:0-47771 GCA_040222275.1 Cyclobacteriaceae bacterium | reverse complement strand
ATACCATAGATTATTTTCTGAAACTATTTCAATATCCCTGAGGTCACCACTTAAACTGTTTATTTCCGTAACCACAGGAGTTTCATGCAATTCTCCACTACAGAAGTCCCATTGATAGCTGACAGCATTAATAGAATTATTAGTAATGTCAACATACTGCCCCTGACAAATATTACTATCGAAAATTACAAAATCTGGAGTTGGACAACTCTGACCAAAGAACAAGCTTGTTCGAAAAATTGCCAAAAGTGCAAAAATGTATTTCAAAGTATTTGAAAATGAGGATTTAAAAAGCAAAGTTAAATTATTTTCTTGTAGAGTTATTTCGGTTTAAACTCTATTTAAGCTTAACGTTCTATTATTAATTACAGTGAGATTTTGGTTGTACTTTTTATCATTAACGTTGAAGTAATCTTAAATTGCGTTTTGATTGAAACCAATAATTTATGTTTGAAGTAGTCAACTCCTATAAAATGAGTTACTGATAAAATCTGAAAAATATTTAGAGGGGCATCTAAAAAATGTTTACATATGAAGGATATAAAAAAAATGAGCCAAAAAATTCTTGAAATAGTCAATAAAGTCCTTGAAAACAGGTCAAAAACTAAATTAGAATCCCTGAGCCCTGAAATGCACCTTAGAAACGATATTGGCTTTGATTCGCTTGACTTGGCTGAGTTAACTGTTAGGATTGAAGCAGAATATGATATAGATATTTTCGAAGATGGAATTGTAAATACTATAAGCGAAATTTTGGAAATATTGAATATTAAGTAATGAACTTTTTTTTTAAAGACATAAAGGCAGATAGACACATATTGTGGGAAGTGTTGGTAAATGACATCAATGCATCATTAACTTATAACCAGTATTGCAAGTCAGCTGACTTTTACGAAGTGTTTAAAAACATTATAATTTCAATGATTTTTGGTAAGGAAGTTATACTTCTGGATTCAGATTTCACGGAATCTGAATTGATGACTTTAACGGGTTATTCCGAATATACTGAGTTCACTGAATTGTTGGATAGAAGAAGTTTTTCTGTTTTTAATAGTAAAGAAGAATTAGTTGAAAAATTGAGTACCACCAGTGATGATTGGAGATTAACCTTATTTACTTCAGGAACAACTGGTATTCCTAAGAAAATCTCACATAATTTTAATTCAATTACACGATTTATAACAACTACTAAAAGTATAAATAACATTTGGGGTTTTGCTTATAACCCGACTCACATGGCAGGTGTTCAGGTTTTTTTTCAAGCATTGTTGAATGGAGATGCTATAGTCAGGCTTTTTAACTTGACTCCTAATGAAATTCAGAGGGAGATTAAAGAAAATCATATAACTCATGTTTCAGCTACCCCTACATTTTATAGGCTTTTACTATCATCAGAAGAGACTTTCCCATCTGTCTTAAGAATTACTTCTGGTGGTGAAAAATTTAGTAAGGCAATAGCATATCAACTTCAAATAAAATTCCCAAATGCAAAGATTACTAACATTTATGCGTCTACAGAAGCTGGAACTCTTTTTGCATCTAGTAATGACGTTTTCAGTATTAAGCCAGAATTTGAACATTTAATAAAGGTTGAAAATAAGGAACTCTTAATCCACTGCAGTTTACTGGGAAAATTGAATACAAATATTAAAGAATGGTATAAAACTGGAGATTTGGTTGAAAACATTTCTGAGAAACCTTTAAAAATTCGGTTTATTTCCCGTAAAAGTGACACGATTAACATAGGAGGGTATAAAGTTAATCCTCTCGAAGTAGAAGAAATCATACTGAGTTTGCCAGGCATAAAAAATGCACGTGTCTATTCTCAAACTAATTCTGTCCTAGGTAATATCATTTGTAGTGAAATTGTATGTGAGAATAAAGAGATTACTGAATCATCAATTCGTAAGCTTCTTCAAGCTAAAATTCAAGAATATAAAATTCCAAGAATTATAAAATTTGTAAATTATATTACAACAACTAAATCGGGAAAATTAGAAAGGCTTTGATAATGAATGTACTAATCACTGGAATATCAAAAGGATTGGGTTTTAAAACAGCTCAAGTCTTATTGGAAAATGGATATACAATTTACGGCTTAAGTCGAAGTACATCAGAAGGATTAAGCGAATTGCTAAAACGATATCCTGAAAATCTTAAATGGTTAAGATATGATTTGCACGAGAGTGAAGAATTACAGCAAAAAATATTTAAAGATTGGATTGGTAATGATTGTCCCATACATGGATTGGTCAATAATGCAGCAATTGCATATGACGATATTGTCACCAATTTAAAGTTGAATTCGATAAAGGAAATGTATCAAGTGAATGTCTTTATACCAATGCTTCTCACGAAATTTGCTATAAGACGAATGTTGCTTCACCAAACTAAGGGAAGTATTGTGCATATTTCGTCAATAAGTGCTCATACAGGCTATAAGGGTTTGTCTATGTATGCCTCAACAAAAGGAGCTTTAGAAGCGTTTTCAATGAACACTGCCCGCGAATGGGGAGAAAAAGGTATTCGTTCAAATTGCCTAGTGGTTGGTTTTATGGAAACAGATATGAGTTCAAATCTTTCAGATAATCAAAAGGATCGTATTTATCAAAGAACATCATTAAAACAACCAGTTGACATGAACTCAGCTGCCAATGCAATTAGTTTTTTACTTTCTAATGAAGCTAAATCTATTACAGGACAAAATATTCATGTAGATAATGGGACTATCTGATTAGATAAACAATGAAATATGTAAGTAAAAATGGTGTTATTCATTTTCATGATACACCTTGGGATACCAAAGTATTGAATGGTAAAACTTTGGAAATTGATTTCATTGAAGCAAGTAATGGTAATGCTAAAAATATCATTAATCAATTTTGTGAACTAAAATTTAGAGAGTCATATGTTCTAATTTCATTAAGAATTCCGGCTTATTCAACTGAATTGAAAAAAGCGCTATTGCAAAGTGGTTTTATCACAGTGGAACATACGCTAAATGTTTCAACGCATGGATTGGAATTGAATAAAATACAACACATTTTAAATAGATTTCCTGTAAGGGTCGGAGATTATAATACTAATGATATTGATGAAATTGAAAGCATTTCTGAATTAGAATTTAACTTCGGTAGGTTTTTCGAAGATCCATTAATTCATCGAAAAGTAGCACAAAAGCGAAATAAGAATTGGGTTAGAAATTTAGTAAATGAAGGAGCAATAATAAAGGTTCTAAAGAAGGGAGATATAGTTGCTGGGTTCATGGCATATAAGTTAGTAGACGATAGAGTTAATCTAATTCTTGGAGGTGTTAAAAACAGTTACAGCCACTTGGCCTATGGTTTTTGGGCTAATATTTTATTTAACCTCAGAGAAGTCAAAGGAATCCAGACTTTGATAAGTTCAAGTAACATTGATGTTCTAAATTTATACAGTTACTTTGGATTCAGGTTTGAAAAACCACAAGTCGGTTTTCATAAACATCTACAAAAAAATCCTTTTATTAGGAAAGAATAGTTGCCTGTCATAAAGTTTTGTAGGTTTAAAACTTAAAAAAACATTACTGTTAAGACAGTTGACATAAGCAATTATCTGTTAGCAAAAAAAGATAATAACGCTGTATCATTTAAGGTAATTAAAAACTTTATAGATAGAGGTGGCTAATTTTAGTGGTAATGGCGAAAACCTGATAAACTAAAGATCATCATTTCAAGGACTATGCGATATTAGTTCCTTAACGTATTCTAAAAAATATTGCTTTCATTTAAATGCATAATAAGCTTGCTGATTCATGAAGATTCCTTTTAATAAACCCTTTATATCTGGCAAAGAGTTAAACTACATTGATCAAGCTATTAAGTCAGGCCATATTTCGGGAAATGGAGAATTCGTAAAGAGATGTCAAAGGTTTTTCGAAAGCAACTACGCTTTAAAAAAATGCTTTCTGACTACTTCTTGCACGGATGCGTTGGAGATGTCAGCTCTTTTACTTGACATAAGTTCGGGAGACGAGGTGATAGTTCCATCATATACATTTACGAGTACCGCAAATGCATTTGTTCTTAGAGGAGCTAAAATAGTATTTGCAGATAGCCAGATTGAGCATCCAAATATTGATCCTTATCAGCTTGAGCAATTAATTACAAATCGCACAAAAGCTATTGTAGTAATGCATTATGCTGGTGTAGCCTGCCCTATGGATGAAATAATGCTATTGGCAAAAAAGTATGGTTTAAAAGTGATTGAAGATGCTGCGCAATGTATTGATTCTTATTATAAGGGAATTCCCTTGGGCTCTATAGGGAATTTTGGAACATATTCGTTTCATGAAACAAAGAACATTATTTGCGGTGAAGGAGGTTTGTTAAGTGTTAATGATCAATACTATCAGGAAAGAGCGGAGGTTGTGTGGGAAAAAGGAACAAACCGAGCAGCTTTTTTTCGTGGAGAGGTGGATAAATATAATTGGGTAGATGTCGGGTCATCCTATTTACTTTCAGAGTTGAATGCGGCCTTTTTATTTGCACAATTGGAAAATTTGGATTTTATTCAGCACCAACGTAAAAAAATATGGAATATTTACTATGATCATTTAAAGCCGCTTCAAAATGAAGGGCTATTTGAAATCCTAGATATTCCATCTTTTGCAACGAATAATTATCATTTGTTCTATCTGGTTTGCAAAACACATCAAGACCAAATTGGATTATTGGAACATTTAAAACAAAAAAGAATCATGGCTGTATTTCATTACCTTCCTTTGCATGTTAGTCCATATTTCATCTCGCAGTATAAAGGGCAACCACTTCCAAATTCCGAGTATTTTTCTGATCGAATAGTTCGATTGCCTTTTTATTATGAACTGAATTTTGAGGATCAGAAATATATTATCAATTCAATTCAGGATTTTTTTGATAGTCATCCTTGATGTGATTGTAGGATGCTATAAATGTAGTTAATTGATTGTCTAACGATAGTTTATCTAAGCCAATTTGACGTGATCTTTTTTTCATTTTGAGTATTTGATTGTATTCCAATCTAGTAATTTTCTTCAATATCTCTATAAGCTCCCTTTTGGAATCTGGTTGGGCTAAATAACCATTTAGGCCAGGAAAAACAATATCAGGCGCTACACCATCATTAAAGGCCACAATAGCTAGCCCACTCATTATAGCAATATTAATTATCATAGGTCCCGCATCGTCTTTACTTGGGCAAATAAGAAAATCAGCACTATTGAGCACTTCATTTAGAGCAACTAAATCTGTTTGAAATGGTCGAATGGAGAAGGATAGGGAATTGCTTTTAAACTTATGAGAATTATCCCCTACTAGTATTAGGTGAATTTTGGTTGCAATTTCGGGAGGTAGTTCATCAAAACAATCCAATAATAATTGTAGTCCTTTACGCTCTTCAAATATGTCTTTAGCTGCAAAACATAATTTAATTTTATCTTTTGGAATATCCTTATTACAACTCTTTTGCTCAAGGGGTCTTAACTTATTACTATCAATTCCCAAGGGTAAATGAACCGTTCGGTGAAGAGAAAAGATAGGACTTAGTTTAGCCATTTTAATTAGCCCCGTGGTTCCTAAAAGCAAGGTGATTGGTAAATGTCTTAGGTATTTTACTTTAAATAAAAGTTGTTTTTGAGCCAAAAAAGGATTTTTATAATTTATTAATGCAGGGCATGGACGGCAGTTTTCTTGATATTTATCACAACCCCATAAAGCGTGGCAACCACCAGTTAAAGGAGAAAAGTCCATGAAGTACCAAAATATCGGTACTTTGAGTTTATGACTTAATTGTGAAATCAGAGTTGCATTAATGAAACCAGAAACCCAATGAAGAACTATTGCATCAGGTACATAGGGTAAAGCTTTGAGTACGCTCTTTAGTGAGAGTATATTATTTACTTCATTGTTGTTTAAGAAAGCATGTTTACCTGAAATTTTAGCATTAAACTTTTTGAATTTGTTTTTACCTCTATCAAGATAACTCGGTCTTATTGATAATATGTCTTTATGGTTACTTGTTTTGTGTAAAACCATGATTTTCGAGTCATGCCCGTTAGTTTTTAAATTCGTATGGAAGTCTATAGTGGCGATTGCGGCCCCCCCAAAGTCGTGAGTACAGAAGTGTAAAAATTTTGGCATTAGAGGTTTACCAGTATGAATTTATGATTAATAGAGTTTAAATTTTCAGTTTTTTTTCAAAATGGAATTTTAAATTCAACCAACCATGTTTGTCAAGGTTATATGTTCACTAATTGTCTCAAGAATTGTAGAACGAGAGAGAATCTTATTCTAACTAATAGAGCATTATTGATGGCATAGACCCTACTTTTTGAAAAAGGGTATTCAATTATTTAAAGTAGTTTGAAACTTCCTTTGTCATATTTTATTTTGGGTGATTTTTTTGAGATATGCTTTTATTTTTGAAATAAGAGAACCATTATTAGTTGCTTTATAAAAGGCAATAATTCTTTTCCTGAAAGCTATAGAATCTTTGATTTGGAGTTTTTGAGAAACGAAGTAGGTGGAAGTCTCTGTCACATTATATGTTTGAGAATTGACTTTATGCGATCCAGTTCCATCGTGCCCTATATTTTGAACGAATGATTTGGTTGGCCAAACGCCAAATCCATTTTCCAAGAATACCGATGCATACCATCGAATGTCCCAGCAATTATTCTTGCCTTCAGCGTTCGACTTTATAAACTCAAGATAATTGTAACCACCCTCAAAATTGAATTGATTGATGTATTTAGTGTTTAATTGGAGGATTGATTGATATAGTTCTTGCCCATTTTGATTAAATTTTCTCCATGCACGATCCCATGTTGCCCATCCCCAAGCTGAAGTCCCTCCCTTCAATAAAACTGTTTCTTGCTTACTCCATTTAACGGGAAGGCAGTAACCTGAGATATGCATTACTTCATCTGTTGATTCATACAGGCGAAGATTATCATTCATAAATCTCAAAAATCCAAAGGATGTGACAATGTCATCTTCTAAAACTATAATATTCCCATTTTTTGATATCAGTTCACCTACTCCTTCAATTACAGATTCATCTAATCCCAAGTTAGTTTTCCTTTCTGTGATAAATACCTGTTTACACCATTGCTCAGATTTTATAATTTTCCTTACTTCTTTGATTTGGTCAAGCTCAATGTTTGGTGCATTATGCTTTGGGCCGTCTGAATATATATACAAAACGGATTTATCAGCTAAATCATTTTTAGAAAGAGCTTGCAGGGTTTGTAAAGTGTGACTGGGACGATTGTATACGAAAAGTACGATGGGAGCTAGCTCCATAAATTATTTATCTTGGTTTCCTTGATCTTAAGTAATGTTTGCTTCACCAATTCAGGTCGGTTAAACATTAAATACAATATTGGAGTATTAAAACACATTAGGAATGAAAGTTTTCAGTTTAAAAGTATCTAATTCTTCTATTTCCTTCAAAAAATATGTTGTAAACTTAGTTCCACTGTTCTGATCCAGGTGAATACCATCAGAAGTGAGAAACTCACCACAACTTGGTTGCTGAATAAACATATATTCTGGAAACGCCTTTTTGATACTATTTCTTATTGTTTTGGATTTAGGACTATTGCATAGTTCTTTTGCAACAGGCATTTCGAAGAAGACAATTCTTATTCTTTGGTCAGTTAGTTCTCTAATAAATCTTTTCAGTTCAAAAATTTGGGATTTGATTTCGTTGGAATGAATTTGCTGATGCTCTTTGAGCATTTGTTGAATAAGCTTATTCTTTAATTTTTCTTTACTTATGCTCTCATCAAATGGAGCCTCTTTTTCAGAGATTAGTTTCCGAATAATATGATATTCTATCGGATCTCCAATTAGTGAAACAGGTTGCTGCGATTCTTTTAGTATAGATAAATGCTTTTTAAAAGGGTAGGTAATGGGATTGAACAGTGAGTGGTGAAAAAAAAGATCTCCCTGGCGTAGAAGTACATTGATTTCGATGTATATAGTTTTTGGTTTGTACTCCATAGCTTGGATAATACTCAGTCCTTCAAAAATACTCTGACCAGGAAATGATAGATTAAACCAAGTACTATCAAGCTGTTTTCTGTCCATGTTATAAGCCAAAGATGAACCAACAATGATGTTGTCAAAATACTGTTCGGTAAACAGCATTTTCTCTGCTGAAATTAGATTGCTTTGCAATGTGTTTTGTGGATGGCCCAGCCAATTGGGGGGCATCAGGAAAACAATAGAATAATGCAGCGCTAAAAATGAGATTGCGAAAGAAAAAATCTTCTTAACCATCTTTAAAATTGAAAATAAATAAATTCCTGAGTAGTGCCACTATTGGTAATTATCAAAAAGAGTAGCAGCCCATATAAAACATAGCTGTAACGAAAAATATTGACGCAAACTCTTTCTTCGTATATCATATAGAGTATATGGTATATTATAACAGGGATAGCATAAATGATAGTATAGGTAATAATATTATAATCAGGCATTAACCCAGTGTTTGTGAAAATGGCTTTTAAATATAGCAAGGCCTGATTGAATTCTGGTAGAATGAATAGTAGCCAAGCGACCGAAATACTATTGAAAACTAAAAATACCTTGAATGGCTTAATCAAAGTTCTGAATTTAAGTTTAAAAATATCTTGTAAGAACCTTTCGATGGCCAGAAGAAAGCCATGAAATATTCCCCATACGACAAAACTCCATGCTGCCCCATGCCATAGTCCACCCAGTGCCATGGTGACCAATAGGTTAATATAAGTACGGATTTTGCCTTTTCTGTTTCCGCCCAAAGAGAAATACAGGTATTCCTTTAGAAATGAAGACAAAGAAATATGCCATCTCCTCCAGAACTCTGAGTACGATGAAGAGATATAGGGAAAATTGAAATTCTGTTTGAGTTGATAACCAAATAATCCTGCTACCCCTATTGCAATCAGTGAATAGCCAGCAAAGTCGGCAAATATTTGCATAGAAAAGCCATATAAAAGTACGATAAGGGTAACAGTTGATTTAATTTCAAAATGAGGGTACGCTATTCTAAAAGTATAGTCATTCAAATTGTCAGCCACAACGCATTTTAAAAAATACCCTAGAATTAAGCATTTAATTACCTTATCCCAGTCTATTTCATTAGAATATTTTTCTTTGATTTGAGGGAAAAAGTCTTGTGCTTTGACTATTGGTCCGGCTACCAATTGGGGAAAAAAGGAAATAAATAAAGTAACATTTAAGCCGTGTTGGCTGATATGGAAAGGTAGTTTATTTTGGAATTTTGTTAAAGATTTTGATCTGTAAGTATCAACAACCAAACTAATACCCTGAAAAGTGAAAAAGGAAATACCAATCGGAAGGGGAATGGTATTTAAAAACTCGAACAGTGATGTGTCTCGTGGTAGCAGTAGTCCGGCAAAAAGTCCAGCGTATTTAAAAAAAATAAGCACAGCCAGATTAATCACCACACCGATTAAGGCGTACAGCTTTCTTTGCTGAAAATTTTCATAACTACTTATCAACCAACTAGTCAAGGCATTAGTAGCTACTGAAAATATCAGCAGTAGCAGGAGAGTTGGGCTGTTAAACGCATAGAAAGTAAAACTTGCTGCTATAAGTATAGGAACCTGATACTTCTTGAATGGGCGAGTGTAATATAGCAAGTACGTTGCTAAAACGAGGAATATAAAAGAGAAACTATTAAAAAGCATTAGCTAATGGGTAGTGCGCTTAGCTGCTGAGGTCGTTCTTGTCGGATCCGCTGTATAATGTAGCATAATTTGTAATACTAATTGTCGTGTCAAGGTGTTGAATTGACCTTTCGTGAATTCCAGTAGTCTCGCGACCGTAATTTTCAAAGGTTATTTTATTGGTGTTGCTAATGTCAATAGAAATTCCTCCTCCATGTTTTTCGATTAATATATCCTGATCCCCCACCCCTTTATTAGTAACAAAAGGCAGACCCATGGCCATCATCTCGCCCATTTTTACAGCTGAAGATGCTTTTTTGGAATAGGCGGGTTTGATGAAGAAAATACCCACGTCGGCAAGCTTTAAATAAGTGGGTACTTCATGACGATTGGCTTGGGTGTGAAGGATAGCATCTGTTGCGATGTTTAATTCTTTGCAGTACTGATATACCAACTGGATGCTATCTTTGGTCACAAAGAGAAACTTGTATGTAGGGTGATCTTTTCTCCATTTCCTAAAGAACTGCAGCATTTCTTTTACCAGATACCAGGTGCCGAGCGAACCAAGGTAAAGAAGGATTTTGTCATCTGAGGTTAATTTCAGTTTACTTCTAAGGCTGGCAACCATTTGTTTACTTACCTTCTCGGGATTAAAAAGCTCTAAGTCTGTAGCACAAGGAATTACTGTGATTTTATCGGAATTGATTTTTAATTTTTTGTCTGAAAACAATCGCCCGGAAACCATCTCATGCTTGCCTGCATGGGTAAGGGATACGATGCGATCGGCTTGCTGCACAAAAGACATTTCTTTTTTTTTGAAAAACGAGTATATCTTGTTGTAGACGGGGTTGGTAAGACTCCATAGGTTGCCATCTACCCGCTCGTCTGCCCAGAAGCCGCGCATATCAAAGATTAGCTTTACGTTGAACTTTTTCTTTAGAAACTCACCAACCAGCATAGGGATGTAGCTGCGGCAGTGTACGATGGTAATGTTGTTTTCTTTTACAATCTGAGTAGCTGTCTGGCGCATTTTCCACACGTCGTACAGAGTGGATAAAACTGGCGGTGACTTATGGTACGTAAGGGGTATCCATGTAATTGGCTTTTCCCGAATCGTGTCTTTTACAGCATTGGCTTGAGAATACATGGCCTCTTTTTTTTCAAAACCGATCAAGTGAAATTCGTGTCCATAGTCAGTGAGACCGGTAAGGTAAGGCAATATTTGTGACTGTCCTAGCGGATCCGTAATGCCATCGTATGATAAATACAGCACCTTAGCCATTGAAAATATTATTTTCCTGAGCCCATTTTTGCCAGAGTATGATTAGCCAGATTCGATTGTACAAATAATCTTCACCAGTTTTAAACCTTTTTAGCAGGAGGTCTACCGTCTCGAAATTGAAAAAACCCCGTTCATGAATACTTTTTTCATTTAAATGGTCGTCTATGAGGTAGTGCATGTCATGAGTAAGCCACTTGGCAAGAGGAATACTAAACCCCCATTTTGGGCGATCGAAGAGTGCGGGAGGCACATGCTGATAGAGCACTTTTTTAAGAAGGTATTTAGCCTCACCATTTCGGGCTTTTAGTTTTTTGTCAAGGGTTTGAGTAAAAGCCAGTAGTTCGTGATCCAGAAATGGCACTCGACATTCCAATCCGTATCGCATTGAGCTTCGATCTACTTTTACCAATAAATCATCTTTGAGATAATACCGGAGATCAAAAAAAGCTTGTTTTTCAGCTGCACTACAGTTGATATTAGGGTCAGTATAAACAAAATGAAAGGAGGGGTCTTCCTTGTGAAAAAGTCTCTGAAATTCAGGATTAGCAAAGAAATATTGTTCCTGAGAGAAAATATGATTGCGAATTCCCTCTTTTGAAGTGTGGGCAAATAGGTTTGCCACTCTTTTCATTCTGTTATTGCCTTTGGAAAGCATGTGAAGAGCTCCTTTTTTGATTATTTCAGACCGTAGTAGCGGGGTACTGAGTCTGTTGGCCCATGTATAGGAACCATATCCCAAAAATTGCTCATCGCCACCGTCACCCGTCAAAATAACTTTAACGTGCTGGGATGCTAATTTTGAAATAAGCATCATGGGAATGGCTGATGTATCGGCAAAGGGCTCGTCAAAAGTAGAGGTCATACCTTCCAGTAAAGGGATGGCTTCTTTTTCCGATAGGATAAATTCCGTATGATTAGTACCAATATGTTGCGCTACTTTTTTGGCATATTGACTTTCATCGAATGTAGCTTCTTCAAATCCAATGCTAAAGCTATGTAGCTCAGAGGTGTATTGTGCTGCAATACTGGTAATCAGCGACGAGTCTATGCCGCCACTAAGGAATGTTCCCACAGGTACATCACTTACCATTCTTCGCTTTACAGATTCGTGTAGAAGGTTCGATAACTGGTCCGTAGCTGTCGTTTCATCAATTGTCCTTTCATTGCTTATTATGCCTTGCAGATCCCAGTATGGAGTTGTTTTTAGAGGCGATTCTGCTGAATGTTCTCCAAAGTTTGCGGCTGGAAACTTGGTAATGTTTTCGTAGACGGAAAAAGGCTCTGGGATGTACCCCAAGTGCATAAAGGCATAAAAACTTTTTTGATTGAGTGTTAAATCATGTTTTACTGAAGGGTAATTTATTATACTTTTTAACTCAGATGAAAAGATAAGCTGGTTGTTTTTTTGATAGACATAAAGAGGCTTAATGCCCATCCGGTCTCTGCATAAAAAGAGTTTTTGTTCTTGGTTGTCCCAAATAGCCAGTGCGAACATGCCGTTTAGCCGGCAAGCAAACTGACTCCCCCAAACTTTAAAGGCATGCAGAATTACCTCTGTATCGCCAGAAGATTGAAATGAAATATTGTGTTGGACCTGGAGTTCTCGGCGTAGTGTTTTGAAGTTATACACTTCGCCATTGTACACCATAATGTACCTGCCACAGGGGGAGCAGATGGGCTGGTGAGCTGCCTGAGACAGATCGAGTATGCTGAGGCGGGTATGGCCAAGTCCTACTTTCTTATCAGAGCTAAAATAGGTGCCGAAATCATCGGGCCCTCTATGTGATAGAAGTCGGGTAGCCTTGGCAACAGCATCTGTATTTACTGGATGATTGTAGGATACTATGCCGAATATACCGCACATGTTAAATTAATTTCAGCTTATTTGCTACGTTTTCTTTACAAATCAGAAAGTTGTAGTAGTGGCTTTTTGTCAGTTTTTTGACTTTTGAGATGCCTTTTTTTTCATCAATATTAAAATACAGGTAGCTATAATTGCTTAATATATTTTGAATGGATTGAGCTATTTCATCGTTTAATATCTCAATAAGAAATGTAGGTTGAAATGCTTTTAGAAACCCTTCGAAACCCTCTAATACTTCCACTTCGTGTGTTTCTACATCAATTTTCATTAAGTCGATTTCCGTAATTCGATGCTCTTCAATAAATGAACTTAATTTTACAATATTCACTTCAGTAGGGATGGACTTAGTGTTTTCTGGTGTTAAGTCTTTATTTACTGTCACAGATAAAGTGTGTTCTGTGGGTAAATCATATATCGTTGCTTTTCCATTATCGTTGGACAAAGCCTGTTGAAAACAATTGATATCATAATTGTTTAACAGACAATTCGATACCAGTTTTTTGTAAACTCGCAATACTGGTTCAAAAGCATAAACAGTGGCATTTGGGTTGACTGTTTTGGCCGAAAGAGAATAGATGCCTGTATTAGCCCCTATGTCGAAGATTGTTGTGCTTTCCAGGCACAATTGCATCCATAGTTTCATGGATTCCTTTTCCCAGCCATTTTTTATACCCTTCCAAAACAGCTCATTTTCTATTTCATAACCATAATGCATCATTTGGAAGGACATTTCAGAATCAACTGAAACATCAAAAATTCCCTTGAAATGTAGGTGTTGATAGATGCTTTTGGGTGGTACCCAGAAGTACCTTATTAAAGGGAAAAAATACTTTTTATACGGAATTGCACCATATAATTTTCTTATCAAAGACCTAATCATGGATCTTAGTTTGGTTTTAGAGCCCTAACGCTAGAGATGGAGTTGTTTTCGAACTGAATATATGCTGCATTAATATTAGCAAGGTTGTTTTGCTCAAACCAATTTTCTACCGTGCTTAATGATTGAGGACTATCATACTCTGGTGAATACATATCGAACGTATCTAAAATCACCCATTCTCGAAGTTGCTCTGTTGTTAAATTTTTTGGAAGAGTGTTTTTTATATCACAGATTGGCAAGAATCGGGTAAATATATGTAGGCCAACTTTGTCGAGGCGTTTATAAAACCTGATCATCCAATCCGCATTTTTTTCAATTAGTTCAAGTAGTTGTTCATGAGACATTCTTCTCGTCCATGGCCTTAACAGATACTTGGCGTGAATTTTAGTCCACCACCCTCTTATCGGATAGAAATCTACTATCAATTCACCTCCAGGTTTTACCATTTCAGCAAGACATTTGATAGATTGCTCAAAATCGGGTGTATGCTGAAGTACTCCGAAGCATACCACTTTGTCGAATTGATTTGGGGCAAATGGAAGTTCGTAGATGCTGGCCTGGAAAATATGCAGTCTCGGGTGAGGTCCGTTATTTTTATAGTTGGCTTCTACCGCATTAGAATAATCTACAGTGTATAAGTTAGCCTTGGTATGTTTCAGAATTACCTGACTAAATCTACCTGCACCAGACCCAACTTCTAAAATGTTTTCGTTTTCCAATCCACCCTCTTCCCATTGTGTTACAGCAAAAAATCTTTTTTTACTTTGATCAACCGAGGAGTGGTGCCTGTCTAGTTGTGTCTTTGCAAATTTATTCCACTGAAAACCAAAGTTTGAGGTGTAGTTATCGTCTTTCACAAACTTCAGTACACCATTCTCTACATTGAAAAGAGTGCCTTCTTCGTCGGTGAAGCCCCCTTTGTTGGGGGTTAATTGAAGTTTGTTGAAGGGGTTGATATAAGTAATTGTCATGCTAAACTTTTGATCAAAGCTTTAAGAATTCCAGCTGTTTTGTAGGAGAAAGCATTAGGCGGGGATAATTGAATAGCTTTCCATAAATAGTAGATACTTGTTTTTTTGCTTTTATCTAAAGCCAAGTGTAAAGACAAGTATAAAAATAGGTGTGATTGCACCCAAGTTAAGAATTGACCATATTTTTTAATGAAGGGGGGGTAGGAAGATATTTCCTGAAAAGCCAGATTTATGCGCTCAATTATTTTGTCATTTTTTATGTTTATCACACTGCGTTCCTCATGATGAATAAGGCTTGCTGTTATTTTTCCAGTGCACTGAATTTGATAATGGCATGCTATTCTCACCCACAACTCCCAGTCTTCAGAACCTGCCATATCCCGATTTTCGTTGAAAGGAAATTCCTGAGCAATTTCTTTTTTCAGAAATACCCCGATACAGCTTAACGGATTCCCTGCTAGCAGGGCACGATTTATATCTATTTTGGAACAATCTTGGGTACCTAAAACTTTCCCGAGATTGTTTTTTATTTCATACCCAGAATGGAAAATCGAGGTGTTAGGATGTTTTTCAATATAATCTTTGGCGACCTGAAGGTGGTTGTGATATAGAAGATCATCTGAATCTAAAAATGTAATATAAGTGCCATTTGATTTTTTGACACCAAAATTTCTGGCAGCACCACGTTCACGGTTTTGTTGTTTAAAATATTTTATTTTCTCATTGAGAAAAGGAGTCACAATTTGATGCGTGTTATCTGTACTGCCGTCATCCACAATGATTAGCTCAAAATCATGAAAAGTTTGAGTCTTGATCGATTTGATCGTGTCACCAATAAATTCTGACCTGTTGTAGGTGGGCAAAATGATGGAAAAATATGGTTCCGTAATCTGTTTCAATTTTCATACATTTTTTCCAGGGAAGAGATCATTTTTCCGACTTGAAAATTTTGGGAAGCGGTTTTATATCCGTTTTGTACAATTTTTTGGGCTATACCGGGATTCTCCAGCACTTTCATCACTGCGTGGAATATTTCATCGCTATTTTGATGTGCTACAACTAGAGCGTTGTGGCCATGCTGGATAGCGTCATTGGCAATCCCGGACAAGGTGACAACTGAGGGCACTCCGCTTGCGAGCGATTCTATGTAGCCCTGCCCAAATGCTTCGGATTGATCATCAATAGGAACATGAACATAAATATCAAAACAGTGGTATAGTGTGGATATATCTTCTTCAAATATAATTTTGCAGTAGTTATTATTTGGAATACCCTTAAGCAACTTGTCTATTTTGGAACTGTAGTCTCCTTGGGCATTAGCCAGAACCAGTTTAGCATTGGGATATTTCTTCAATAGTTTCTCAAAAGCTGGAATTATGTATTGGATGCCCTTCCATTGCACATGCCGGGCGATTACTCCAATAACGGGAGAAACTTGTTCGAGCGTATGTTTTCTTTTTAAATGATTGATTTTTTTAGGTGATACATTTCTGAAATAGTCTATATCAAACCCGTGGTGAATGACCGAAATTTTTTTAGGATCAGCCCGGTCTTTTTCTATGAGGATTTTTTTTACAGTGTTGGATACTGCTATGATATCTGTGGCAATTAAATTGCACCATTTGTCCCATATAATCCCACGAGGATAATCGTCATAATGCACCAGAGCATGATGTCTGGTAAATATTCTTTTTTTTATTCCTATTATCCATGCGGAGGTTAATCCGATGACGTTTGCTTCTAATAGATGAGTGTGGATTACATCTGGCCTTTTCTTTACCAGAGAAAAAAGTACTTTGAGAAAAATGATGAGTAAGCCAGATTTATTTTGATAGAGATACTCTTCTACCGGGCAACCTTTTGATCTCAAGTATCTAAATAATTCAGATTGTTTTTGATTGATTAGAATAAACTTTAAGTCGAATTGACCTTTGTCCAAATATTGGTCTATCCACTCAAAAGAAAGGGATTTGTTAATATTCGAAACTATATAGGTGCTCTTAATTCTTTCGTTCACAATATATCACCGACTGACTATGGAAAATAAAGTCATATATTTTGTACCGAATTGATTTTGGTAGCCAACACAGGGACTCACTATCAATTAGGAGAAGCCAGAATCTAAAAGAAAAAAAATAGTAAACAGCTTTGGCTATTAAGCTTGTTTCCTTTTGGGTGGCACCTACCCCTGGATTAATTTCGGCTAGTTGGTTATTGGATTTGGCATACTGCTTTAGGCGTTGCAAATAGGATTGGGCTGTAATGAATTCATCATGCCAGCCGAAAAGCTTAGGATTGAAATAGATATCCACGTTTGTTGCTTTGGCTCTAATGGCAAGGTCATAGTCTTCTGCATCACTTAACCGGTCATCAAACCCCCCTAAATTAAAAAACAATGTTTTGGGTATTGAAAAATGGGCAGAAGTAATAAAAGGCTGGTTTAGTTTTTTATATGTAACACTCAAGCCTTTCATCCAGATCGTGCTTAAATGCCGCTTGTATTGTTGAACGTCAGAGGTTGTATTTTTATCGTCTTCGAGAGCATTTCCGACTAAAATTGTATCAGGACAATTTTTGTGGTGTTCAAGGTGAAATGCCAATACACCTTTTTCTAACCTCATATCATCATCCACAAACAATAGGAGGTCATTTTTAGCCAGTTTCGCACCGTTGTTTCTGGATATAGATCTGCCGCTGTTCTGCTGATTGGTAATTTTTAATCGGAAGTTGGAAAATGATAGAGCATTTAATATTCCTATTGTATTATCTGTGCTCCCGTCAATGACTACAATTACTTCAAAATTTGTAGTATTTTGATTTTCAAGCGATTGTAATAAGCTGCTTATTTTATGCCCACCATTGAATGTGGGTATGATGACCGATATCGGCAAGCAGTCTTTGCTATCCATTTTTTCTTAAAAAGCTAGTTAGTGCTGAAGGTAGTTTGTTCCTGAATTTTAGTTTTTTATACAGCTCTAAATCACTTTTAATAAATGAACGGTCGATGAGCGAAAGGCATTTGAGGCTAATTTCTTTTTGCGAATTATAATAGAAGTAATCCGCATAATATAGCAGTGTATATTGAATAGCACTTGAAAGAATATCATTGTCCCATTTTCCCAAATATATTTTGCAATTGGGTTCATCGGATGCCAAGGAACTCAAAAGATCGTGGGCAGAAGTCAAATTTGACGATGAGGCCAATTCAGCAAAGAGCTGAAGGGTTTCGTTCAGAAAGCCCCGCGCTGAAGTGGTTGTTTTCGAATTTTCATGGAGCCTGAAATTCACGATTTTGTCATCAGTTTTTTTTATACCTTGCAATCCGAACAAAAAGAGGTATCTTATCCACCATTCTTTGTCCATGATAAATTGGAGGTTTTGGTTTAGCCCCCCCATTTTTCTCACGGCAGTAGATCTAAAAAAGGTTTCTGGTTGGTCAATCCTTGCCCACCCAATAGTTTTGGCCAAATTTCCGTCGAATACATCAGTGCCATTTGATTGCACGGTTTTTTCTTTGGGGTATATCAAATTGCTTCGACCACAAAAACAACTTGTTTTGATGTCCTGGAAGTTCTCATTGACAATGGAGAGGGCATCAGGCTCATAGTAGTCGTCGGAGTTCAGCCAATTAAAAATATCACCAGTTACTAATTGTAGGCCTTTATTTATAGCATGGCTTTGTCCTCTGTCTTTTTCACTTACCCAATAAGCTAAATGTTTTTCATATCTTTTGATAATTTCAACACTGTTGTCTGTGCTGCCTCCATCTATGATAATATACTCTAGGTTTGAGTAGTTTTGGGAAAGCACGGAATCAATCGTTTGCTCAAGGAATTGCCCTTGGTTAAAGGAAGGCGTAACGATGGATATTTTTAAATTGCTTGACATTACCTACCAGTAGCACGCATTTTCTACTAATTCTGCTCCTTGCGGCCTTTCTTCAGGTAAGGGATAAATCCATTGTTCATTATACAGTTTTGAGATTTGTTTATGCTTATCCCACCTATGGCCTTTGACACCAAAAAGTATTTGGGTAGCTCCACCTAAGTGGATGGCTTGCTTACCTAATCCCTTAATAAAAGCACCTAAGGGAAGGCCGTAAGCACCGGCACCAATGATTGCAATGTCAAAATCCCTCTTTACAACCTCATTTTGCATAGATTCTAGAGCCTCAAACCAGTCATTAAATTGAACGGTTGAATAACCTAAACTTTGAACCGCCTTTAATGTAGTATAGTCAGCCTTTGGTAATACATTGTTGTCAGCAAATAATTTGGAAAGAATATTCAATTGTAGTTTTAGGCTTTTCTCGAAAGGATGAATGATTAAAACCTTTTTTCCTTTCAAATGGACACTCCACGGTTTATTAAAATAATAAGGTTCCAGGCTTTTAAGAGGCACCAGGCTGGCAGTCGGGCAATATTCTTTGTGTATGATATTTTCTGCATAGTTGAACCAAACCCCTAAAATATCCAAATCTCGGATACACTCTAAATAGTGAGATGCAAAATCGGTTAGGGTTTCATTATCGGCGGGAAATACACCAGCGTTAACAGAAATCATATGGGCAGTATCTAGGGTCCAATGACTTCTCATTCCCCGTATCAATTGAATGGAATTCAGGAGGTAATTTGAGTTTTTGAACTGGTTTATTTCCAAGAAGTTTACAATGGCATTTAACTCGGCAGATCCTATTCTGCCCACAAAAAAGGATTTGTTCTCACAGATGTTCTCACCAATAAGTTCGTTCCCTGCTATCTCAGAGAGGATTTGTGAAGAATAATCTGAGCGAGTGGGTCTTTTAGGTGATCGCGCCAAGCGATTGTATCCATCAAGTACTTTTTTCAGTAAAGTATAGTTTCTTTCAATCATTGATATGAGAGGTCAGTGGAGTCAATGTTTCTCTCATCTCGTATTTCAGTTTGTCAAAACTGTTTAATTGTCGATACGAGTTGAAATCTGGCTTGAAAGAGTTGTCAGCAATTTGTTGTTTGAGGGTTTTTAGCGATTCGATGCATTTTGTGAAATCCCCAGGTGGAACTGTAACACCCAGTTTGTACTTTTCTACATCTTCACCTATGCAAAAATTGTTTTGAGCTAAGACCTTTTTTTCAAAAATGGCAGCTTTGGTAAGCCTATTCGAAGTACTTATAAAATTGTTGTAAACTAAGAAAATAATATCCAAACTTGAAAAAACGGAATTGTAGTAGCTACCTTCCGGGATGCGATTTGCATGTAAGAGACAGTTCTGGGGGATGTTTTCAAAAAAGGAATTAATTAATTCTTGATCGCTTTTACTAAAATGCTCAAGATTTATTTCTCCTATGAAAACGAAGAAGAATTTTTCTGAGTCAGCATCTATTGCTGTCTTGATTAAAGTAGTTAACCCTTGATGTGGGGCCAGGCCTATGGAACCTACAATCAATCTTCCCTTAGCTTTTTCTTTAATTTCTTGAGCTAGGGGATTATCTGAGTTAGCAGGTGTGTCGTCTGCCGTTTCTGGAAATACAATGACCTTCTTGCCTAAAAGCCTGTTTTTAGAAAATTTGTCGCTGACATGGGCATCATGTATGGCAACTGAAATGCAGGAGTCTGAAGTAAGAAGATAATCTATTGCACTAATGCCAGATTTGACGTTAAGACAGTCTGGTTCCAACCTCAGGTGATAGGGGTGGAAATACAAACCTGACCATTTGTATCGAAAAATGGCTTTATGTAGGATTTTTGGAAAATTGCAGGCTAAGAAAGAATCCAACCATGCGAGAAAAACCAAATCCACTTTTTCCTTCATCCGTTTTTCTGTGGCCTTTATTGTTTTATTTAGCTGAAACCAAAGGTGACCCGCTCTAAATACGTCATCAAATGGTCCTAGTTTTTGAGTATTTTCCTCCTGTATTTTTAAGTTAAAATACTCGATCCTGTTATTTCCTTTTTTACAATTATCCTCAACCCATTCCTTTACGTTTTTTTCTTCAGGATAAAAGACCCATACTTCATTGCCCAATTCAAGCATTGCCTTTGCAAACAAGCGCATGAATGCCAGGTGGTGGCCACCAGTATGAATATCTACAAGAGCAATCCTCTTCACTCAGAGCGAACTAAGAAGCTGTCCTTTATTTCTGACATTATATCGTGAATACTGTACTGAATTTTCCATGAGGGGTAGTGTGATTTAAATTTGGACAAATCACTGATATACCAGATGTGATCTCCTATTCTATTGGATTCCGAATAGGAGTAATTCATTGTATTGCCCGTAATTTCTTCGGCGATTTTTATTGCTTCCTGCATGGAGCAATTAGAATGCCTGCCACCACCTGCATTATATACTTCACCTTGTTTTGGCGCAAGATAAAACTCCCAAAACATTTGGATCAGGTCTTTGCTATGAATATTGTCTCTCACTTGTTTGCCTTTATATCCAAATATTGTATAGTGATCGCCGGTGATTGCACATTTCATTAGGTAAGAAAGGAAACCGTGCAATTGAGCACCGGTGTGGTTGGGGCCAGTGAGGCATCCCCCCCTGAAAACTCCTACATGCATTCCGAAATACTTACCATATTCCTGGGCAAGCACATCGGCTGCTACTTTTGATGCTCCAAACAGTGAGTGTTTAGACTGATCAATACTCATACTTTCATTAATTCCATTTTGGAAAAATGCATGGTTTTCATCAATCTCCCATCTTGTGTCAAGTTCCACTAACGGCAACTTGTTAGGCGTATCACCATAAACTTTATTGGTCGATGTAAATATAAATACAGACTCTGGACAATAGAGTCTGGTGAGTTCAAGGAGGTTTGATGTGCCGGTGGCATTAATGGAAAAATCAGTAAGTGGTTCCTTTGCTGCCCAGTCATGACTTGGTTGTGCAGCTGTATGAATTACAAGCTTTATATCTTTTTCATACTTTGAAAAGATTTTTTCAAGGTTGACAAAATCCCTTATGTCAGTATCATGGTGTGTATAGTTAGACGTGTTTTTCTCTAGCCTTGATTTATTCCAGGCTACAGAAGCGTCAGCCCCAAAAAGGTTCATTCTGTAGTTGTTGTCAATTCCTATGATTTTGTCGAATTTTTGGGAAAAGAATTCGACTGCCTCACTGCCTATTAGCCCTGCAGAGCCGGTAATTATTGCTATGTTCATAAAGTCAATATTGGTTTTAGCTGAGTTTCATTTACCCTGATCCATTCTAAAATATCAGAAAGAATATCCTTTACAGTGTACTGAGGGTTCCAGTTACTAATAGAGGATATTTTACTGTTGTCAGTGACATAATACCTGATGTCTGCATCTCTTGTGTTGGGATCTTTATCAATGTGTATTTTATTACCAGTTACAAGGGAACATAGGTTTGTTAGCTCTTGAAGGGAAATACTACATGAAATACCGCCCCCAACATTGAAAGTTTTGGAATGGAATGCTGAGAAGTTGTCTATTTGCTTTTGGATCAATCTATACAGGTCGTCAACGTGCAAAATGTCCCTGACTTGTTTTCCATGGCCACCATAGCCGATGTATTTTAGTTTTCCTTTCCAGAAATGCCTAGCCATCCATAATACGGCAATCCCCTGATCAATTTTGCCCATTTGGCCAGGGCCGGCAATGACTCCACACCTGTTTATTATAGCTTCGAGCCCACAATATTTGATGTATTCTTGAATTAAAATTTCTGAAGCAAGTTTAGTTCCTCCATAAAAAGACCGAAACTCACCAGTTGAAAAGAATTCATTGATGCCATGGTTGGAAATACCATTTAATTCTTGTTGACTGTCAAGAAAAAAACGCGTATCATTTTCATTAAGGTTGATTTTATTTAAGGCATCTATTCCATATACTCTACTTGTAGATATAAATATTAATTTCGAACCATGCTTTCGAGTAACCTCCAATAGGTTAATAGTGCCTATAAGGTTATTAGAGATAACCGGCAAAGGAGATGATTTTAAACCTGCCATTACAGAAGGTTCAGCTGAAGCATCAATGATTAAATTTATTGAGTCTTTAAACTCTAAATCTTCAGGGTTGCGAATATCACCGTGGATAAAATCGATTTCAAAATCTTTTAATTTTTGAAGGTTAATTTCACTCCCTCTTCTTTTGAGGTTGTCAAATGCAATGACCTGAAAAGAAGGGTTTTTAGCTTTTAGTTTAATTGCTAAATTGGAACCAACGAAACCGGCTCCTCCGGTGACTAATATATTCATTGGTTTAACTCTTTATATCTATTTAATAAAAGTTTTAGAATCATTTTGAGTTTGCCAAATTTCCCGCGTAAATCATTCAGTAAAAGATATTCAGTGCATGAAATATTAAGTTTTTGAGCTAATTCCTTAGTTTTTTCATAGCACCTATATTGGGGAATTGTGACACTTCGGTCATAGTTGAGAAACACTTCATCATTGCTCTTTATAAGCACCAAGCCAAATACATCAACTTGAGAGGTTCCATAGTTTACAAACCGTTCTTTTGGCCAGGTCAAATCTATGTTATTGGCTGGGGTGAGGCCTGAGAGCCTGATTATTTGTAAAATGTCATTCAAAGGTGATTCAATGCCAAGATCGAAGGTTAGAATCAATTTACCTCCGGGCTTTAGAATCCTGACCATTTCCTGAAGCCCTTCGTATTTGACCCTCCAGGAATCTATGTGTTCTAAAACACTAATGCAGAACACCCTGTCAAAAGATTCATCGGGGCAATCTAGTTGAGTCATATTGTTTTGATGGAATTCAAACCCAAGCTCTTTTATAAAGCCTTTCTTTGCACCAAAACTGGAATGACTATTTTCATCCACATGGTCTGGATCAAAACCGACCACATTTTCCTTGCCCACTTTTTTGCATAAGTATGCCGTGAAAGGAGTGGAACCACAGCCAATATCGGCACACTTTAGGCCTGTTTCTAGCTCTGCTGCTAGTATGGCAAATGGAAATTCCCAAAATCGAGCACCATAATATGTCGAATCAGTTGGGAGTTTTCCGTGCCAGTAGAATCTTTTACGGTTTAATTCTGAATGGCCAATTAACTTATATTTCTTGTTGAGTTCCAGTAGTTCTCTGTTAATACTTTCGAATGGTTCAGAGAACACTTCTTCTACAGTTGCGAATTTTGATATCATTTATATGACCATTTTAATGGCAGGTTCAATTGGACACCTTTGTCACCTCCCACAACGTTGAAAGTTATCGCTGGGCCTTCGGTTTTTTTTATCAGGTTCTTAATGTTGTGCAACACCGATAATATTTCTACTTTGTAAGAACCCTCGTTAAGTGTAGATTTGGGAATCTTACAAATCAGGGAAATTTTTTTCAAATCTGTCATTTTTTTTAGTTCCTGATTTCTATCGTTTTTCACCCAGCTCCAGCACAAAGTGTCATTTCTATGGTTGTAAAGGTTAACACCTAGATTGAGGGCCGGATTGTTCTGAAAAATCTTACCCTCGATGAGAATATTTATATTCTGGTCAAAATGGATGTTTTCTTGATGAAGTTCGAAATCATCGTTCATAATAGCCATTCTGTCAATAGAATGAATTTCATTTTTAAAACCAATATTTCTAAATTCAAGACCATGTGAATAGCCGTTGGCCTGAAGGTTGTTCAGGTATTTGGAAATCAAACCATCTACATTTTTTGATATAGTCTCAATTCTTCCATCATTGATGTAAATAGCACTATTGCAGAGATTTGAAACCGCATCCATGTTATGGCTCACGAAAATTACTGTTCTCCCCTGGTTTGCTACATCTTCCATTTTACCGAGGCACTTTTTTTGAAATTCAGCATCACCTACAGCCAAAACCTCATCAATGATCAGGATATCAGGCTCTAAATGTGCAGCAACAGCAAATGCCAGACGAACATACATGCCGGAAGAGTAGTGTTTTACCGGGGTACTTATGAATTTTTCTACCCCTGAAAATTCCACGATTTCATCAAATTTTGATTTGACTTCTTTTCGGCTCATTCCGAGGATAGTGCCATTCAAGTAAATGTTTTCTTTGCCCGTTAACTCAGGGTGAAAACCTGTTCCCACTTCCAACAACGAACTTACCCGCCCGTTGATTTGAATACGGCCTGTTGTTGGTTCTGTTATTCTGGATAGAATTTTCAGAAGTGTGCTTTTCCCTGCACCGTTTTTTCCTATTATTCCAACGGCATCACCGTGGTTGAGAGTAAAATTAACGTCCTTTAAGGCCCAAAATTCCGTAGCTTCTTGAGAATCGCTTCGAGCACCGAACAGCCCCCCAATCGTTTCCCTTAGGTTGTCTTTTTTTGCAGCACCTATCCGGTATTTCTTTGAAAGGTTTTGGACATCAATTACGGTATCAGATTGCATATTTTATTAAACTATATCTGCCATTGTTTTTTCTACACTACGAAAGTAGAATAGCCCAGAGATAAACAACACAAGGACTATAGAAAAAGATATGTACGAATAGGTGTGTAGAAATTCCCCTCCCAACAAAGACCATCTTAACCCCTCTACTATACCTGCCATAGGATTGAGATAGTAAAAGGCGGAGAGCCAATTAGGAAACCTTTCAATCACCAATTCTGAGGGAAACGCAATGGGAGTGATATAAACACCAAACTGAACCATAAAAGGCACCAAATGTTGAAAATCACGATACCTTACAGTGAGGGCACTCAACCAGATTCCTAAGCTAAGTGCAGATAAGACAGTCAATATTATGAATATTGGAAGGTAAATTATATTGCTAGAAGGAACTGTTTCGTAGAATATGAACATCAGTACCAATAACACACAAACAATAGCATAATCAACAAACCCTACCACAGCTTTGGATAATGGTATTATTAACCTTGGAAAATAAATCTTTTTAATCATGCCCTGTGCTCCAATTACAGAATTTCCAGCGTTGGACATAACAAATGAAAAGTATGTCCAGGCACTCATGCCACAAATCGCAAAAACCGGGTAGGGAACCCCTCCCGTATCTACTTGGATAGCTTGACCAAAAATCAGAGTAAATATCAATAAAGTAGCTAGCGGTTGAATTAGTGCCCAAAGGAATCCCAAAAAGGTTTGTGCATAACGAACCCTAATATCCCTATAAGTGAGTGTCAGAAATAAGTCTCTGTATTGGTACAACTCCCTAAAATTTAGATTGATACCTTTTTTACTGCTATCTATTATAGTTGTAGCCATTAGCTTGGTTTTTGCGATCTTGAAGCAAGAGCAGGGCCATTAAAAAAAATGGGAGCATAGGAATTTTGTACCTGACAAGAGTCCCGAAATTGTATGTTGATACACCAATAGCAAAAGCAAAGAGTACACTATACAGAAGGAAAGAAAAAATAATCGGATTGCCAATGGTTTTTTTTATAATCTTGACAGGGCCTGAAGTCCGAATCATATTCAGCATAAATAATAAAACGAATAGACTTTCTAATGCTGAGAGTAACATTATTGGGTTTTTGACCTCCCATAGGTAGGGGCGGCAAAAAGTTGTCCAAACAGCGGGTATAAATTTTTTGGCCATGCCCATATTGGAGAAATCATTGTCATTGCCCAAAGAATAATAGGAGCCACCTTGCCTCCGACTAACATAAGCCAACCATTCGGCATTGACCTGTGCCCTGTAGGTAAATTGCTCCAAAGAATAAAGTCGATTGATGCTCCCTAGGTAATCCACTGATTGTGTTGCCAGTAAGACGGCAACAACAAGAATGATAGGTGTAATCACGATCTTTATTAGTTTGTTTTTGATCCGTGCGTTGTTTTCAATAAAAAGAAGTAAGATAAATGATGGAAAGAGGCACAATGCAATGTATATCTTTATATGAAGTATGGCCAGGGCCGAAATAAGTAGGATAGGAATATTTATAATCGAATTCCTCTTTTGGATAAAGACATTGACAAAAGCAAAGAAGAACCAACCCACCGCAGCAAAGGTGATGGTGTCTTTGAGGATACCAGAGCCCCAAAAAACTACCGAAGGGATGAACAGGGTAATAATGGCGATCTTTTTATTTAAACCGGGATAAAGACGATAAAAGGAATAATACATAGCCCATGAGCCGGAAAAACTGACAGTAGCAAAGAAGAGGGCATTGCCGTAGTAAGAGTTAAATGTGATAAGGCTGAATACACCAGCCACCCTGACAATAAAATATGTAGGCAAGTCACCAAATGCTATAATTTTCCTTGCATATAAGTAAGTTGTTCCATCGTACTCTGTTCCCGAAGTGATAAGCTTAAAAGCCAGAATTGGAGAATCCAGAAATGCCTCCCATATTTGAGCAGCCCCATTGTGGTACGCTGCTATGGTATCACCACCCTTGTAGTAGAATTGATAAATCAGGCCAAGGCTTATGGCACCCACGAATTTTGCAGTGAGGGCAGGAATAAAATATCTCGCCGTATCCCTATTGGTGACCAATGGCCTGAGTATAAAAGCCAAGGCATAAAGAATGAAAAGATAGAAAGGTGCAGCTATAAAATTTATAGCCCCCATCAACTACTAATATGTTCCTCAAGATAGTGTTCCACAGTGCGCTTTAGTCCCTCATCAAGGCTGATGCTGGCTTTCCACCCCAGGTTGTTGATTTTGGTTACATCCATCAATTTTCGGGGAGTGCCGTCCGGTCTGGATTGGTCAAAGGTCAGTTCACCATTAAAACCAACGATACTTTTGATGGTCAAGGCCAAATCTTTGATGCTGATGTCTTCACCCACACCTATGTTTACCAATCCCTGCTCGTTGTAAGTATCCATTAAAAAAAGGCACGCTTGCGCCAAGTCGTCCACATGGAGAAATTCCCTCTTTGGACGTCCTGATCCCCAAATTTGTACATATTTTTTGTTTTCCTCTTTGGCTTCACAGAATTTTCTTATCAAAGCAGGTAGAACATGCGAATTTTGTAGATCGTAGTTGTCATTGGGGCCATACAAGTTGGTTGGCATGGCCGAGATGTAATTGCATCCGTATTGGGCGCGGTAAGCATCGCACATCTTGATACCGGCTATTTTGGCTATGGCATAGGGCTCATTGGTGTGTTCTAACGGGCCGGTAAGCAGGTATTCTTCTTTTAAGGGCTGGGGCGCTAGTTTCGGGTAGATGCATGAAGAACCCAGAAAGAGCAATTTTTTGACCTGGTGCTTGTAAGATTGATGAATGATATTAGACTGTATGAGTAGGTTGTCATGCAAGAAATCTGCCCTGTAGGTGTTGTTGGCCACTATCCCCCCGACTTTGGCTGCAGCCAGAAAAACATATTCAGGTCGTTCGTTCGAAAAAAAATCCTCTACAGCTTGTTGGTTGCGCAAGTCGAGTTGAGCTGAAGTCTTTCCGACGAGATTGGTATATCCTGCTGCTTCAAGCCTGCGCCAGATGGCAGACCCCACCATACCCCGATGGCCGGCTATGTATATTTTACTCCCCTTCTCCATTGTGATCGGTTTTATGGCCGCCTTCCATCAGGTACATGTTCCTTTTGGCTGCCTCCATATCAGAAGTCACCATTTCTTCTATTAAAGCCTGTAGATCATATTTTGGTGTCCAACCTAGTTTCGTTCGGGCTTTGCTAGCATCTCCTATCAGGAGGTCAACTTCAGTGGGACGGTAGTAGTTAGGATCAACCCGAACAACCACTTGCCCGGGAGACAACTGCCAGTCGGGATTGTTGCAGGATTTGATCGAGCCTACTTCCTGTTCGGCTTCCCCATCGAAAGACAGTTCTATTCCCAGCACGTTGAAGGCTTTGGTAATGAAATCCCGAACTGAGGTGGTCACCCCGGTGGCCAACACATAGTCTTCGGGAGAATCTTGTTGTAGCATCAGCCACATGGCCTCTACATAGTCTTTTGCATGTCCCCAGTCGCGTTTGGCGTTGAGGTTGCCCATGTAGAGGGTTTCCTGAAGGCCAAGGGCCATCCTTGATACTGCCCTTGTTATTTTTCTGGTTACAAAAGTTTCACCGCGAAAAGGACTCTCATGGTTGAACAGTATGCCATTGACCCCATAAATACCATAAGCTTCCCTATAGTTTACCGTGATCCAATAGGCATATAATTTGGCTACCCCATAAGGAGATCTGGGATAAAACGGGGTTTTTTCAGATTGTGGTACTTCCTGTACCAGTCCGTACAATTCTGAGGTGGAAGCCTGATAGATTTTAGTTTTTTCTGTCAACCCCAACAGCCTTATGGCCTCTAGCAGCCGCAAAGTGCCAAGTCCATCGGTATTGGCGGTATATTCAGGTTCTTCAAAACTTACCTTGACATGCGACATGGCCCCAAGGTTATAGATCTCGTCAGGTTGCACTTCCTGTATGATCCTGGTCAGGTTGAGGGAGTCTGTCAGATCACCGTAATGGAGTATGAATTTCTGGTTGTCCACATGCGGATCCTGGTACAAATGGTCTATCCTGTCGGTGTTGAAGGAGGAACTTCTACGCTTGATTCCATGCACTTCATATCCTTTTTTGAGTAAAAATTCTGCCAGATATGCCCCGTCTTGTCCCGTTACACCAGTAATTAATGCTTTTTTCATTTTGATTCTAATCCTTGATCTTCCTTTAAATCTTCCTTGCGAAGGGTAAATTTATAAGAACCATTTAGTATTTGTTCATTTTTACCAACATTGATTTTTTATACTGTTGTTTACCATAAGTTTGCAACAGACGTGTACACCATGAAAATACTTTTTTTAGCTCCATATCCGTATGATCAGGCACCTTCCCAGCGGTTTCGGTTCGAGCAGTATTTTCATTTGATGGAAAGTCATGGGATACAATACTCATTTCAATCTTTTCTCGACTACCAGACGTGGGAAATACTCTACCAACCAGGCTTCACCGTGCGCAAGACGTTTGGTATAGTTAAAGGCACTGTCCGTCGGTTGTTGATGTTATTCCGGGTGTTGAAATATGATAAAGTGTTCATTCATAGGGAGGCTGCACCGATAGGTCCACCGGTCTTTGAATGGTTGGTTTCCAGGGTGCTGAGAAAAGAAATAATATTCGATTTTGATGATGCAATTTGGCTGGCCAATACGAGCAAAGAAAATGCGGTAGCCGCAGCATTGAAATGGCACTCGAAAACCGCCCAAATCTGCCGGTGGAGTCGGGTGGTATCTGTGGGCAATGCGTATCTCGCAGACTATGCAGGTACTTACAACTCCCGGGTGTGTGTCAATCCTACCACGATAAACACGGAAGAGCTGCATTTACCCACTGGTCGAAACAACAAAATCCCTGTGATAGGGTGGACAGGTACCCATTCCACAGGTAAGTACTTGTCTCTAGTCGAACCAATGCTATGGAGAATCTCCAAAAAACATAAGTTCCGTTTTCTCTATATATCCAACCAGAAGCCTGCTATAGATTTACCCAATTTGGAATATGTACCTTGGAACAAGGAGACCGAAGTAGAAGACCTCAATAGAATAGACATAGGACTGATGCCGCTGGAAAATGACGCCTGGGCGATGGGTAAATGTGGGTTTAAAGCACTGCAGTATATGGCCTTACAAATACCAACCCTGGCTTCTCCGGTAGGGGTAAACAGGAATATTATTGATGATGGCATCAATGGTTTTTTGTGTCGGGATGAACAGGAATGGCAGGAACAATTGGAGCTGTTGCTTATGGAACCTGAGTTAAGGGAAAAATTGGGGAAAAATGGTAGGAAGAAGGTGGTGGACCAATACTCGGTAATGTCCAATACTGAAAATTTTATTCAGATATTGAAGGCAGGCGATCGGAGATAAAACTAAACTTCTTTTATACGGAAAATTTCAATAATGAAAAATGTTTTTTTTTTAGAAAGAAACCCACCCCAACCCCTCCATTGGAGGGGTTGGGGTGGGTTTCATCATTGAAATTTTTAATGAGACGGCCCTCGACATTACCAGGAGAATGTTAGTCTTTTCGCATCTCTTTGATATATCTGGTAGCCAGTTTGTGTGAAGGGTGTTTGCCTTTGGCCAGTTTTTTCACTTCCTTGAAATAATCCCTTGCCAGCTCCGGGTCACCTTCCTGATAGGCGATTTTTCCCAAATTCAGTAAAGAATAAAGATGGTAACCCATTTTTTCAGCATTGGCCACCAGGCCAAACTCCACCGCCTTGGTGTAGTATTTTTTCGATTCTTCCCGTTGGTTTCGCTTGCGGTAGATTTCCCCCAGAAAAAAAGACGCATACCGACCATTGTTGCTTTCGTACCCAACATAGCCACTATCCAGCTTCTGCAGTATGGATTTGGCTTGTATTTCCGCTTCCCTGCTTCGGCCTGTGGCATAGAGCAATCTGGTGTAAAACCTGTGAAAATAGGGGTTGTTGGGGAAAGTAATGGCCAGGTATTCTGAGACAGGTAGTGCCGCCAGCGGATTGTTTTCTTCATTGGCCAGTATCCTCATAAGAAAATACTGTGCTTCTGTGCGGGTAAAAAAAGCATTGTTCGCTACCTCCTTCAGTTGCTTGATGCCGAGTTCTTTGTCTCCATTTTTGAAAAAAATCATGATCGGTTTGAGCAAAGGATAGTTTTCGGGTATCCATACCGAATAGTAGTTGTACAAAGCATCGCCAAAAAGGATTTCTGCCCCATATTCGCCTTTGTCACGGCAATACTCCAGGTATTTCAGGGCATTCTTACCGGCTGCAGCGGCCTTGGTCCAGTTGCTGCGCTCGGCATGAACCCGCCCCATAAAGGCGTATGTGGCCGAAAGGAAAAAGCCTCCTTCCACCGTACTGCCTTTGTCGAATATATTTTGCGAAGCTACAAGCGAACTATCCATGTATGCAAAAAAGTCCTCGTCAAAACTGGTGTTGGTGATGTCCGGCACCATTCGCCACCACTGGCTCAGCCCAAGCATGAAGTAGGGCAGGGGGTGCCAGCTGTATTTTTTCTTCAACCACCTGAATTGTCCATCTGCACGCTTGAAATCAAAGTTGTACATATTGTTGATGCCCTCCGTGGATTCAATCTGGATGTTCATGTCCATCAGCAACAGTGGGATACTGTCGTTACCAGAAGCCTTGGCAGGAATATAGCAGATATAAAAAAGGCTTATGATAAGGATTTTTTTCAATGGGAATCTCTTGAAGATGTTTTTGGATGTACGAATAAATCTATATTTAAACGATCTAATTTATTCAATGATATTCAATTCTGTATAACTTTATCAGAAATGTAAAACTACAAGTCATGAAGTGGATTACAAAATACGCCCCAATATGCCTTTGCCTGCTATTCAGCACGGTATCTGTCACAACACATGCACAATCTGATAAATTTCAGACAAACAGCGGTGAGGTCACCATCATACCGATCAACCATGCTACCCTTGCCCTGAAGTGGGGGCAGGAGGTAATCTACTTCGACCCATCAGGTGATCACCAGCTTTTCAAAGAGGTGCCAAAACCTACCATGATATTAATAACCGACATCCATGGGGATCACTTGAACCTTTCTACTCTGGACAGGATAGGGGCAAAAGATATACAGCTGGTGGCACCACCGGCAGTAGCTGACAAAATCCCAAGGAGCTACTCCAAAGTAAGAGTGCTTCCCAATGGCCAATCAGTAGAACTAGGTGGCGTAAAGATAGAGGCCATGCCGATGTACAACCTACCCGAAAGCAAAGACTCCCGCCACCCTAAAGGCAGGGGCAATGGGTACGTATTGACCATTGCCGGAAAAAGGCTTTATATCTCCGGGGATACCGCTGACATACCCGAAATGAGGGCTTTGGAGGATATCGATGTGGCATTCGTTTGCATGAACCTCCCTTATACCATGGACGTGGCATCAGCTGCCAGTGCAGTATTGGATTTTGCCCCAGCGATAGTGTATCCCTATCATTTCAGAGGGCAAAACGGGTTGAGCGATGTGGGCCAATTTAAGGAAACGGTGACAACCGGGAATAAAAGTATTGAAGTACGCTTGCGTGAGTGGTATCCATGACAGCAAGAAAAAAAAAGACTAGCATTGATGATTAAGATGGGAATTTGGAAGGTATTGTGTGTTGTCTTACTGTTTGGAGTGGCGGATGTAAGGGGGCAGAAAGCAGCTACCGGGGAAGTTCAACTGATAGAAGGTACATTGATAGCACGTGATATCATCAAATCGGCCAGTTGGTATGTGAGGAATTTGAATTTTAAAGTAAAGGAATCCAAGCGGGAGGAATATGCCATCATAGAAAACGGGCATTTTAGACTGAGGGTAATCACAGCAAAACGCACCATCACCGCTGGCCAGGTACGTATGCCCGAAAAAAAGGAAAGGATCAATGGGTTTTATGAGTTGGGTTTTTTGTGCTCAGACCTGGATAGCCTGATGTACCAATATGAAGGGCGGGGCATCCGCAGGCTGAAAGAATTAGAGTATGATGAAGACTACAAAACCAGCACGGTGGTGCTGGCCGACCCGGACGGTAACAGGGTAAAGCTTTTTCAAGCCACATCCGCTCAAAAGAAGACATTCAATTACTTTAAAGCCAACTACCTGGCCATCACTACATCGGATGTAGAGACCAGCGTACGCTGGTACCAAACACATCTGGGTTTTGAGGAAGTGAGCAACAACTACTCCAGAAGTTCATCGATTACTTTTAGCCTGCTCAAAAGGGGGGATGTTCTACTGGAGCTACAGGAACTGGCCGGTAAAACGATGGAGATCACCGAGCTGTTGAGCGACCAGATAGAGCTGACACGGCTCGATGTGGTCACCCTGGGGCCGGTGGGTAAAAAGGAGCGCACCGATATCACTGATAATGACGGCAACAAGCTTAGGTTTTAGCCTCATGCCCTAATGTTTCCGTGACATCATTTTTCAAGGAATCGAACAACTCACTCGCCGATTGATGTGTGAGCAAAGTGGATGGTTGTCCCGACCAAAATGCCACATAGTCATAATCTTGGCGATCGTGTGCATTTTTCATCAGGGTACTCAAAAAGTTGCTTTGGATAGGGTACGGAGCAATGCTTTCATTGCTTGACCGCTTGAAATCGTCTGATAATTTATTCGAAATGGCCCTGGCCAACCTTCCTGTATATACTTTGGTCAGATCCGTTTTTATTGGCTCCCTGGCCAGCAATTTTGATTTATGGATGTGGCTGGCAGCAGACTCATTGGTGGCGAGAAAAGCTGTACCCAGTTGGGCGGCTGATGCACCCATTTTCAATACGCGGGCAATATCCAGGCCATTGGAGATTCCCCCAGCGGCTATTATCGGAATATGAACGGTATTGACCACCTGGGGGATCAAAGAGCTGGTGGGATGGAGGGATTCTTCTGCCGGCTTGAGAAAAGAAGCCCTGTGCCCTCCGGCCTCCTGACCAGATGCTATCACAATATCTATTGCAGCTTCTTCAATCCGGTGGGCTTCTTCGACGGTAGTGGCAGTGGCCATCGTAACAATCCCCTGTTTCTTAAACTCGGAAATGATTTCCCTGGCAGGAATGCCAAAGATAAAACTGGCAACTGGCGGATTTGATTTTAAGACTGCTTCAACCTGCTGGTCGAAATCCCCGGTTTTCGTATCAGGCATCTTGGGAAGGGGAAGCCCCACCCTGTCAAAGTATGGTTTGAAGGTTTTCTTTACTTTTTCGAAAGCCAACTCATCAAACGAATCAATTGGGTCCTCTTTCAAAGGAACCCAAAGGTTAAGGGCATAAGGTTTTGAGGTCAATTTTTTGATCTCCCGGGCGATTTCCACGATTTCCGCAGCATCATAAGCGTTGAGCCCGAAAGAACCCATGCCACCCGCATTTGATACGGTAGCGACCAGTTTGACGGAAGAAAATTTTCCGCCAAATGGCCCCTGAATAATCGGGTATTTTATCTGAAGCAACTCAGTTGCCTTTGTTCTATTCCACATGTGTAAATAATTTA
Organism: Cyclobacteriaceae bacterium; assembly: GCA_040222275.1. Classification (GTDB taxonomy): domain Bacteria; phylum Bacteroidota; class Bacteroidia; order Cytophagales; family Cyclobacteriaceae; genus CAXBNB01. Next base: position 13,216 of record JAVKDJ010000055.1, on the reverse strand, counting down.
TTGACAATTTTCCATTCTCCCTTTACGATACACAGGCTTAAAAAGTCATAGTAGTTGTAGCCCAGCATTGGAACATGGAGTTTGGCTGTCGCTACATTCCCCACGATTTCCAGCGATAAAATTTTCATTTTGAACACTTCACCCAACTCCCTGGGGCTCTTTCTGTTTTTCACACCTTCCAAATAATTTTCCAGCGACTTGAAATATTCAGCACCCTTCACCTCACCCCGGAGTTGGGCATTGTCGGTGAAGCTACTCCTGAGTCGTTCCACATCCCCCTGGTAGATACCCTCCAGGTAGTTGTGGATGACCTGACCTATTTCTATTGATTTTTCTGCAAACATAGCCATGGATTAGATAGAGTGCCCTATGGTATGCCCGCCTGCGATATTCACCGTTTCACCAGTGACGAAATCCGCAAAAGCCAGGTAGTAAGCAGCTTCTGCTACTTCATGCGCTTCACCGATTCTATCCAGTAAATGCAAACCCGCCAGGCTATCGGCATCTTCCACCCCTATTTTTCCCTGAAGCGGGCTTCTTATAATGCCCGGCGCTATGGTGTTTACCTTGATGTTACTTTTGCCAAATTCTGCGGCCAGCTGCCTGGTAAGCGCATGGATGGCACCTTTGCTGGATACAGCGGCAGTAGCCGGAAAGCCAGCAATGGCGTGATCTACCAATACTGTTCCGATATTGATAATAGAGCCTCCGCCCTGGTTCAGCATTTGTCTGATGGCAGCCTGGGAAGCGAAAAACGTGCCCTTTAGGTTGACGTCCATAAACCGGTTGATGTCGGCATCATCTACGTCCAGAAATGGTTTGGGCTGGAACACCCCGGCGTTGTTGATCAAGACATCCACACTTTGGAAGTGCTCTATGGCCTGTTGTATTATTTTTTCACCAACCCTTTTCTGAGCTATATCCCCAGCCACCATGATGGTGCGGCCTGGAGTGGCCAATTCTTCAAATGTAGCCTTTAGGTTTTGCTCGTTGGAAGAATTCAAGACGACATTGGAGCCTTTTTCTATGAAAAGTTTGGCTATGGCTTTGCCAATACCGGTTGAGGCGCCAGTCACTATTACAGTTTTATTTTCCATTGTTTTGTTTGTTTAAATTTTTAAGAGTTGAATACTGTTGTCCTTTTACTCCCCAGTTATCGACATGAACTTCGTCGATCACCACATGTGTGGTTTCAGGATTCTTTTGCAGCACATCTACCACCAGCTGGGTAGCTCCTGCGATCAACTGTTGCTTTTGTGCTTTGGTCACCTGCTCGTCAGTGACTTTGATATTGATGTATGGCATAACTTTTTTGTTTTGATTACTATGCAAAATTGATGAAGCTATGTCAAGCCCAATAGGAGGTATGTCACATTGTTGATGTGAGGTAGGTCACACTTGTGAAGGTAGGATCAGGAATAAAGCCTGCTCAGGGTTTCCCTTGATACGCCCAGATAGGCGGCAATCAGTTTTTTTGGCACTCGTTGGAAAAGATGGGGGTACTGGTTAAGGAGCATTTCGTACCGTTCTTTGGCCGGGTTTTGGAGTAGGGACAATACCCGGTTTTGCATAGCAATATAGCCGGCCTTGCTTTTTTTTGCCCAAAAACGTTCCATTTTGTGCATGGTGGAGGTGAGTTTTTCACGATCCTCATAGGTGATGTAGAGCAGCTCGCAATCTTCCAGGCAATCCACCGAAGTACGTGCTCTGGTGCGGTTGACAAAAGCGTCATAGTCCGTCACCCACCAGTTTTCCATGGCAAACTGAAGGATGTGCTCTTTTCCCGTATCGTCGAAAAAATACGACTTGAGGCACCCTTTGAGCACCCAAAATTCTTTATTGACCAAATCACCTTCCTGCACGATAAACTGGTGCTTGCGTTTCTTCACAGCCCTAAAGTGGCCCATGACATGCTCAAACTCTTCATCGGTGAGCTCTACAATCTCGTCTATATGTGTTTTGAGCGGGTGCATTCTATGTCGTAGCTGGCAAGGCTATCAATTTCCTAAAAATTTGACAGGAAAATTAATGGAAATAAAAGAACGCACCTTTTGAGTGGGGATAAATTTTTTTGTGAAATGTTATATTGGTTTATAACCAAAGTATTCAAAAATCCTCCTCGATCATTTCTTTGTTTAGGGCCATGCCAGCCATAGCCCTTGATGCTACAGATAGCGAAACTGCCCGACCAAAGGAAGAATTGTCGCCACTGGCATAGATGCCATCAACAGATGTTTTTTGTAGCATATCCACTTCGATCAGGCCCTTGTCGTTCAGTGTGCAGTCCAGTTGCTCGGGTATTGGACAATGCTGTATGAAATCTGCCCTGGTATAGAGGGTGGTCATAGGGCATTCCGATCCGTCCTTAAAATGCATGGTTTGGACATAGCCGTTTTTATGGGAAAAGGCTTCTATCTCCTTTTCATTGATCTGAATATTGTGTCGTTTGAGGAGATTGGTTTGTTCTGATGTGAGGGTAGAAGGGGCATTGGTAAAAAGCGTCAGGTCTTTTGTCCAGTGGTTGATCATTTTGGCAAACTCAAGGGCCATGTCACCATTGAGGATCAGTCCTGTTTTTTTGTTTCTCACCTCATAGCCATGGCAGTAGGGGCAGTGGAGTACGGAAATACCCCAGCAATCTGAAAAACCCCTGATATCGGGCATAATGTCCCTGATCCCGGTGGCAAAGAGTTGTTTGCGGGAAGTGAACACCTCCCCGGCTTCTGTCGTGATTTCAAAACCATCATTAGCTTTCTTGCCGTTAACGGCCAGGCCACTGTGGAAATGTACCGTGTCGTAGGCCTCTACCTGTTTTTTTGCAGCCTCTGCTATTTCGCGTGGGGTATGGCCATCATGCGTAATGAAATTGTGTGAATGCGGTGTTTGGTAGTTGCAGGGTACGCCACTGTCTATCACCAGGACCTGCCTCAGCGAACGCCCCAGGGTCATAGCAGCTGAGAGGCCGGAGTAACTGCCACCTACTATGATGGTATCAAATGTTCTGTTGTTTGTCATAATGTTGTATTTTGAGAATGTGAAAAAAGGCCAGGTACACTAGAGTAAATTGTGGTGCAGGTCATTCATGGCCAGGGCGGGCGAGGTGCCATAGCCTCTGGTGACAGGCAACCCCTTCAGGTCAACCAGGGTGACGATGTATTCGTTGTTGAAGTACTCGAATTTTAGGTGAGTGAGCTCTGAAGTGGGAATCGACACGTTTAACATTGCTGGATTATTTGTTTCTTTGGCCAAAATTAACGAATAATTTTGTTAATGCAACATAGTCGCATTAAATATTGATTGATATGAAAAAAAGAAACACAAAGGCGAAATCTGCCATACTCGAATCCCTGAAAAAGTCGAAGCGGGCGCTGAGCCATGATGTGATCCGGGAGGGATTGGAAGAGGATGTGGACAGGGCTACCATCTACCGCGTGCTCAATAGGTTTTGTGATGATGGTATCACCCACAGGATAGTGGGTGACGATGGCAAGCAATATTTTGCCGTTTGTGTCAATTGCCAGGGTAAAAACCACCGGCACAACCATTTTCATTTCCGTTGTGTGCGTTGCGGCAGGGTAGAGTGCCTGCCCCATCAGGTAGAGGTCGATTTGCCCGATGGTTACCAAATGGAAAATTTCAATGGAGTAGTGTCAGGCAAATGTGTTGATTGTTCGTGACTATATTTTTGGATACAGACTCGAAACATAGTTTATTGTTCTGTCGATTGGGGTGTTTGAGTTTATTCATTGCAAAATATGCGACGAATAGCACTGTTTATCGTTGCATGGAGATGGATTTTATAAAGTTTGTGGAAGGGGTGTAGTTCAGGGATGGCTAACAGATTAGGCTGTTGTCACTTTTTCGATCGTTTCTAGTTCTTCCGTTTTGGCTGCAAGTTCCTCTTCTATATCAAAGTCATCTTGAAGTCCCAGCCAGAATTTTGGAGTTGTTCCAAAATATTTACTTAACCTTAAGGCAGTGTCAGCCGTGATTCTTCTATTCTTTTTTAAGATTTCGCTGATTCGTGTTTGTGGAATGTGTAAATCTTTAGACAGTCTATAAGCCGTAATCCCCATCGGTTTTAAAAACTCTTCTGATAGAATCTCTCCGGGATGTATATTCGGTAGTTTTTGCATTGTTTTCAGTTTTTAGTGATAATCAATGATTTCAACGTGGTTGGCATTTCCTTCAGCCCAAACGAAAATGATTCGCCACTGATCGTTAATTCGGATGCTGTAAAAATCCTTCAAGTTTCCACCTAATTTTTCAAGTCGATTGGATGGTGGAATCCTTAGGTCACCAATGTTCTGGGAGTTGTTCAGCATTCTTAATTTTCTGCGTCCAACAATTTGAATTTCCATAGGCCATTTTCCCACGCGCTCTCCACTCCATACTTTTTTGGTTTCTTTGGATCCGAAAGATAAAATCATACTAACGTTCAGCAATACTAACGTCAAAAGTAATCAAAAGATTGGTTTTGTAAAAACCTATTGAGGTAGGTGGGAGGTGGTTTGACATCCAGATATCACGGAGACCATGCACTAAATTAATCGGAGTTGGATATCACAAACAATAAAAACCGTTCTTGGACCTCACATAAGTCGGGTTGTAGGTGCGGTTCAGGGGTATGGTAACCTTAATTATTATAATAATTTTAGAATATCTTCTTTAATTTTATTTGAAGATGGTCTTGCTGCATTCTTAACAATCTGTTCGTTTTTACTAACTATTAAGTATCGAGGAAACCCAGACTTGATTTTATATTTAGCTAATAGAAAGTTGTATTGCTCATCTGAAATAAATAGATTTTCTCCCTGTAAATTATATTTACTTACTATTTTTTTCCAATGAGTGAGATTTGATTTAGCAAAAAGATAAACAAAAACAACCTCTTTATCATTCAAACTCTTGTGCAAGTTAACAGAGTAGGGTAATTGACCAATACAGGGACTACACCAGGTTGCACTAATATCGATGTACAACACTTTATTTTTGTGTTTTTTCATTAAACTACCAAGTATATCTTCTGAAGCATTGGTTGATAAGTTTTCATTAACCGTGCCTTCTTGTTCGTAGACCGTATTCAAAACCAAGGTTCTAATATGCTCATTTTTCAAATTCTGTAAATAGTATTTCTTCAATAAACCGATATTTTGTTCAGGACCTAACCATTCATTGGGTTTTTTTAGTATTGATTGAAAAGATTGATATAATACAATGTCTTTACCAAGGTGCTTGAAGTCTTTAAATATACTGTCGGCATATAATTTAATTGCAGCTTCATAGTTATCACTTTTAAAATGGGCGAGAGCATCTTGGTAAAGTTCCCGGTTTTCCCTGAAGACACAACCCTTTATATAAAGTTCAAAAATATCAAGAGTGTAAGATCGGTTACAATAATAATTTTGGTTGTTTAGATCCTTTTCAAAAATTAAGTTTTTACTTGATAAAAAGGTTGCAGGAAAGGCCTCATTCATACTTGCGTAATCAACAAAATCATAAATCCCTAATGATATTTTTTCGGCAATAATCCAGTTCTTAAGCAAATGGTCTGGTTGATTATCCTTGAAAACTAGAGTAGCAATAGAATCCAACTTTTCTTTGGTTTTATTATATTCATTTACAATGAAATCTAATTCTTTACCTGAGACATTACGAGCATATTCTCTATTTACTTTTGAGGCTAACGGAATGTATTGATTAAACAAGGAGTTTCGATTACCACCTATTCCTGAAAACGTGACTTTCTGGTCTGGCTTTTGCGCATCCAATTCCAAATGCAAACTATCCGATTGTTCAACAAGTAGCCTAACCTTTCTATTTTCATGGTCAAAAGTTAATTCTTGAGGGTGAAAAAGGGGTAAAACTTTTTCAAAATTTCCATGTGAGTCAATCTTAAAAGAAAATACCTCATCATTTCTAGTAAGGATATTGAATTGCTTAAGAAATATTGTTTTGCTATCGTTATGCCCCAAATTTGCAATGTGACCTGTTATTGTAATTGTGCCGCTATTGAAAAAGTCAGGCGTGCTATATTCAGTCTTTTTGTTTTGTGAGCAACTGATTGTAAAGAGGCAAATAATACCTATAATTTTTATGTGTCCCATCTTGTTTGTACTTGTTGTTGGTTACATTTCAATATACACCATCCTCGACACATACCAAATATAACCGATTTTTCGGTTTATTAACTGTAACAACGAGTAGGTGGAAACAACGCTAAGTCCAAACCTATAAGGTTTTCAAAACCTTATAGGTTTAGGTTATCTCGGAGCACTAGCCCAAGGGATTGCCCTGAATGTTTCTAATATTCAATTTCTTCTATCAATTCTGCTGAATTGTTGGTGTGAAATGAAATGTAACCTTGGTGGTCTCCAAACCACTCCATCACTTCACTTCTGGAAAGCAAGGTTGGTTGAGCGGATAACATAGACTGGTAAGAACTAAAAATCCAATCTTCAATTTTAGCGGCAAAACCATGTTTTACAGGGTTCTGATGAATGTAGTTGATGACCGTAGTTAAATAATGATCTGAATTAATTTGAAAACGCTTGGTATAATCGATCCATAAGGCACCTTTTCGTTCATATTTTTTGTTGTATGCCTTGGCATAGGCATTCAGTAGATTGCTTAGCTGTTGCATGATCAGTTTATGGATATCGGCTTTGTATTTTGGGTGCTTGAACAGTGCTGCTTCATTATGGGTTTTGATCAGAAAATGAATGTGATTGGGCATAAGACAATAAGCCAGCGTATTGCAAACCGAGGGCATGTAGTGGGCGTATCGTTTTAAAAAATAGCGGTAGTTGTCTTCGGTTCGAAACAGGTTGTCGCTTCCGACTGCATGGTTTACTATGTGGTAGTAGGTTTCGGGTTCGAATTTTCCTAAGCCTTTCATTTCTTATCAAAGTCCAAACCTATAAGGTTTTCAAAACCTTATAGGTTTTATTAGCCCAAATTAAGGAATTTTCCTCGATACATTTACGAGTTGTATCTCTGGATAAAAGAACCCTTGGAGCGTTTGCCTACCCTAAAGCCAAATCAGTCGGCTATGTAAACAAATCCAAAATTGGTTGGCCCTGGCCATCGGGGGTGGTATAGAATGGCCTGCCTTCTATGGTATAGTGTGTTTCCGGGTGTATGCCCAATGCATGGTAGATGGACTGGTGTACCTGGTCGATTACCACCGTCTTTTCGGTGGAGGAACATGGCCTTTCGTCCGCTGTTTTTCCGTAAACCAAACCGTTTTTTACGCCACCACCCCACATCAGGATGGAGCTGCCATCGGTGAAATGCCGGTGCATGCCGTAGAATTTCTCATCTTCGATGATGTCTGGTTGGTTCACCTGGTCTTTCACGTTTTCACCGGGCCTGCCTTCCAGGATAGCATCACGGCTAAACTCGCTGGCCAATACGATGAGTGTACGTCCCAGGTGGCCGGATTCATCCAGGTCTTTCACCAGTTGTGCTATGGGCCTGTCTATCAGTTCCTTCATTTTCACCAGCCGTGTGTGCCCATTTTCGTGTGTGTCCCAGCCCAGGAATGGTTCGTATTCGGTAGATACACTGATGAACCGGCCCCCATTCATGGCAAGCCTTTTGGCCAGCAGGCAGCCCAGCCCAAACCTGCCGGTGTTGTAGGTGTCATATACTTTTTTGTCTTCTTTGGACAGGTCAAATACCTCGGCTTCAGGAGAATTGAGCAGGCGGTAAGATTGTTCCATGGAGCGCATCAGGGATTCTTTCTGGTAATCACTGCCCTGCTCCATCACATGGCTTTTGTTGGCCAGCTCCTTGTACAGCTTGTAGCGGGCTTCAAACCGCTTGAGCGACATGCCCTGTGGTGGCCGTACGCTATCCAGGCCACTGGAAGGATCGGGGATGAGGAAGGGGCCATACTCACTTCCCAGAAAACCGGCTGAGTGAAAGGCCTTCAACTCTTCGGCCTCACCCACAGTAAACCTCTGTCCCATGGCTATAAATGGCGGGATCACAGGGTTGACAGGGCCGAGTTCTTTGGCTATCCATGCACCGAGGTGTGGCGCTTGTACCGATTGGGGCGGTTCGTAGCAGGTATGCCAGTGGTATTGGTGGCGGGTATGCAAAATGTGGCCAAGGTCTGCCGAACGGTAGGACCGTATGATAGCACCTTTGTCCATTACCTGTCCTATAGACTCCAATCCTTGTGAAAAATAGAGCCCATCAACAGCTGTTGGAGCTTTGGGAAATGTGCTCAAAACCCTTTTGCTCTCCACACCTTTTTCGTAGGGCACATAGGCCTTGGGGTCGAAAGTCTCGGTATGGGCCATGCCACCAGCCATCCAGAGTAGGATGACCGTGTCCGCTGAGGAAGCCATGGCGGGCACGCTTGTGCAAGAGCTGAGGAAACTGGCCGTAGGGATGCTGGACCCCATGGCAGCCAGACTAGCCGCACCCATTTTTTTGAGAAACTCCCGTCGTGAATTTGCCGATTGTAAGTCCATAGTTCTAATGTATAAATTGAAATTCCGGTAATAGCAATGTGGCCCAAAAAACATCCTGTAGCGCATCCTGGTTGGGTTGTTCCCCCAGTGCGCTTACCATCACTTTTCTTTCCTGATCGCTTGGGGGCCTGCCAAGTGTCCTTTGGTACAGGTTGTCCACGATAGTTTTACTTTCTGGTTGGTTTTCAAGCCAGGATTCTGCTCCTTCCTGTAGTACTTTGTTGAAATACTCCCCATTGGTCAGTTCCAGGGCTTGCAGTAGTGTGGCCTGTTCGTCTCTGGTGGTGGCTACATTTTCACGGCTGGGCCTGCCCAGGGCTTTCATAAAAGGGTCTTGTTTTACCAAACTGGCCCGTGCAAATTCCTGCGCATTTTCTTCAAAGCTGTAGTTGACCAGGTTGTCCCAGTGTTTGTTGCCATAGCTTTTGGAGTTTTCCCATTCTTTGTCGTCAAAACCTTGTCCGGTCCATCCGGCAGTCGGTAGTTCATCCGTACTTTTCCAGTCCGTTCCCGGCTCCAGGATTATTTCTTCCCCATCGGAATAGCGCACCTTCAGGGCGAAAAGAATGCCGGCAGGGTTGGCAATTTTGCCTTCGTTGTTGCCTTCTATCGCTAAAATATTATCACCTGGCTCGAGGGAATTTGTCAAGTCCGGTTTATCTACTTTACGCCAGTCACTGCCTTGTGCTACCTGTCTTTCATTCACATAGAGCATATACGAATGATCCACTGACACAATAGCCCTGGCTTCCGATATTTCTTTGTTTTTCAGGTTAAAAGAGTACCTGAAATACCGTTTGCCTGGATCGGGCAACACGTCCCTGTCGAACTTCACCTCCCTGTGCCAGACCCTTCTTGATGTGAGGTTGCTCTCCTCCGGATTGTAGGCGGTGGCATAGTAGAGCGGAGCTACCACCTGGCTTACGGCATCTGAGAACTGTTCGGCGCTCATACGGCGTACCAACGGGCCTTTGAATACATATTTTTTTGTTTTGATATCCTCCACCTTATCATAGGCCATTGTGGGAAACTGATAGGTGTCGGAGGTCATGATCAGCCGGATCAGGTATTTGAGGTCATAGCCCGAATCTATGAAATCGGCTGCCAGCCAATCCAGCAGTGCGGTATCCCAGGGTGCATTGTCCATTTCGTCCACAGGCTCTACTATACCCCTGCCAGTCAGCCTTTTCCACATGCGGTTGGTGATGGTACGGTAGAGGCGCCCGTTTTCAGGTTTTACGATCACTTCTGACAATTTGCGCAAACGCTCTTTGACTGTTTCTGCTTCCACCGATCCCAGTTCGGTATAGAGGAAATTTACTTTGGCCATTTTCCCGATGGGCTTGTCGCACCGGTTGAGCTCCAATGTGGAATCGGCAAATATGGAGGCAAACCCATAGGACTGCTCCAGGGTGAGGTTGCTCACAAAGCTGTTGTGGCAAGAGGCGCATTTCACATTTACACCCATCAGCGACTGTCCGATATTTTGTGCTGCCTGCATTTCCGTACGCTGGCTGGCGTTGACCACCCCGCGCCATTGTATGCCCTTGATAAAACCTTCCGAAGCATCGGATGGGTTTACCAGCTCGGCCACCATCTGGTTATAGGGTTTGTTTTGGAGTAAGGCATCATAGAGCCAGTCAGTGATTTGCTTTCTGCCCCCGGTGATAAAACCAGTGCCTGAATAGTCGTTGCGGAGCAGGTCGTTCCAAAAGCTCAGCCAGTGTTGGGTGTAGTTATGGTTGTCATTGAGCAGTGAATCTATCAGTTGAGTCCTTTTGTTGGTGTTTTGGTCATTCAGGAATTCAGAGGTTTGCTTTGGGGAGGGCAAAAGCCCGATTATATCAAGATAAGCCCTTCTGACAAACGTGCGATCATCTACCACAGGTTGCCAGTCCACATTGTTTTGGTCAAAATAGTTATGGACCAGGATGTCAATTGGATTTGTGTGTTGGCCGGGATTGTTGGGTAGGTCGGGCTTGGACAGTGCCAAAGGCGCTTCAGGAAATACCTTCAGTGCCCTGTCCGACCAGTGTGCACCATTTTTGATCCAAAGTTTGATCAGAGCTATTTCCTCTTTTTTCAGGGTTTTGCCCTTTTTCGGCATTACCTCATCGTGGTTCGAGGAAAGGGAAACCCGCCGGTACAACTCGCTTTTCTCGGGGAACCCGGCTGTGATCACAGGGCCGGATTCACCTCCCTGAAATACCCCACGCTTATTTTCCAATACCAACTCCCCTTTCTTCTTGTTTTCACTGTGGCATTGGTAGCAGTTGTGGGCAAATATGGCCCTCACTTCCAGGTTGAGTTTGTCTTGTTCTAATTCAGTGAGGCTGTCGAGCTGGCTCAGTTCTGCCAGTAGAAGGCCGGTGTTTTCATTGTCATAGGCATCATTGCCACTGGGCAATACACTTGTGAGAAAGTCTTCGCCATGGGTGAGGCTGGCACCCAGGTGGCCGGTGATGGTCAGGGCAATCACCGTGATAGCCAGCGCACTGCGATAAGCGGTGTATTTCTGAATTTTTCCCGAAGAGGTCCGGAACAGAATGAATGCGGTAATGGCCGCCAAAGCGGCAGTAGCGATACCCAAATTTTGGTGGGTTTGTACCAGATCGCCGCTGTAGTCATCGAAAGTAGCCAGTAGCCAGCCCAATAAACCAGCCACAACAGCAAACACTGCTCCCAGTCCCACCATCCAGTTGATGCCGTCCCTCAAGCCCTGACGTTTTCCTCCTAGCGTAAGGCATTCCAAAAACAGGGCTACTACCAAAAGACCAATCGGAAAATGCACCGCCAACGGGTGCAACCGACCAAAAAATTGTAAAAACCAATAATCCATAGCCTCTAAGTTAATGTAGGATGGAAGTTTAGTGCAACATAATCAACGAATTACAGTCGTCTTTTCAAAATTAGTTACTATTCAGCTATAGTAATGCTATATTGTACATTCGTAATTGAGATCCTTCCCTTTGGTCAGGATGACAATGGAAACTAAGTGTGGACATAAGTTCCATCCTTGTCATGCTGAACGTAGTGAAGCATCTCTAAACTAGTTGTAGTAGCTAAATAGTACCCAAAATTATTAACCATAACTGTAGCAGTTGACTTAGAACTACCAAAAGTATATTAGAAACCATGGGCTAGTGTCCTGTACTGTACTGTTGAAACCCTCCCTAAGTTTCCCGGTATCAAATCAAGGCATCCGACCACCTACCCCTTTGGTTTGCTATGCCGTTATGTTAGTTATAAACACTCAGACAGGCAATCTGGCTGTCATGTTCGTTTATTTTCTGTTTGTCCTCCAGACCTTGCCGTCCTGAATGATATGCCAGGTATCACCATTATCTGATACATGTATGGCTTCAAATTGTGAGAAGGTGGCGCCTAAAGAGATTTTTTTGGCCTGGTCGGTATCGATATCTGGAATATCCAACTCTTTCAGATCAGTAGCATACCGTTTATTCGTCCTGTAGAACTTCCTTTGGGCATAATACACCTTTCGTAGCAGGTACTTTATTGGTTCTCCATCAGGAGTCTGATATTCGATGTTAGTGGTTCCGGCATCTTTCATGGAAAACTGCACAATGCCCCAATTTTCCGGCATGTGCATGTTGATGGCCCCCTGGGGCGACCACACCCAATTGAATTCGGGATATCGTTTGCCTGTGGCAGGATCCTTGGCCTTGGAGTAAGTAGCTCCGGCATCCACACGCCAGTTGACCCTGGAAAAGTTCACTTTCCACTGGTCGCCACCTTTAGGGGTTCGTCTGGCCGCTTCCTTCAGTACTTTCCAGGGAAAAGCCAGTTCAACCGTCCAAAAGTCATCTTCGTCGGAAGGGTCGTTGAGGGTTCCCTCGATTTGGATGCCTTTTTTCAATCCTCTGATATCCCATGCGTTGATAACGGGACCTCCGTCCCTATAGGGTTTTCCCAGCATCAGATCCCAAATGGTGCCCAGGGCGTTGATTTCAAATTCGTAGTACTTATGTGTATCACCATCCGGGTCAATGAACACCTCAAAATCATTGTCCTGAAAGATAACAGCATCCCTTTCTGTAAGGGTGGCCCAGATATGGGGCTCGTAGATTTTGGCAGCTATATAGAAATAGTCGTCATCCCAGAGCATTTTGGCCCTGGTTTCGTACAACGGTTTGGGTTTGAGGTCGCCCTCTATGTCCACAAATTTTTCTGTCCAGGTTGCCTTTTGCCAAGACTCCTCATCCAATTTGCCATCTATTGACAATTGCCCTATTGTCCTGGTGCAGATATAGTGTTGCTGGTTGGGTATTTGCCCGTGGAGTTGGTAGAGTATGGTAGTGAAAACGAAAAGGAGTACTAATTTTTTGTTCATAAAATGTATTGGATAAGGTTGTTAAAAAAAAGTAAAACTGCCTGTTGGATGCAGCTCAATTTGAAAGAGAACCTGAAGACAAGAACAATGCCGAACTGTGGTTTTGTGCTGGATTTCGGCTTAAAATATATTTTGCTTATTAAGACAAATCAAGTGCCCGTCCTTATTCAATACCCACAGGAAAACCTTTGCGTTTTTTTCTGTATGTAGTGGAATTGAGGTCGCCAACTAAAATCCAGCGTAGAAACTTCTGGGATATTGGATTTAGCATGCATTCAGTATTTATTGCCCCAACTTGAACATTCTTGACAAGCAAGGTTCGATAGTGGTTCAATGCCGTAGGCATTATATATCGGTAATTGGAACCCGTATGACATTCAGT
>JAVKDJ010000054.1:0-461 GCA_040222275.1 Cyclobacteriaceae bacterium | reverse complement strand
TACCCCATAGGTATAAGCTACAGTACCAAAGAAGTTTTCACTCCACGACTTGGTCAGCTGGCCGGTAAAGCTATATTGATATCCCTTGTTGGTATTTTCCATCAGGAATACATCAAAGAAGTTGGTATTGATCCTGTTTGTTGAATAAGTAGGTCGATTTTCCTCAGAAGGAATTGTTCCGTCGGCGACAGGCACCTGAAGGTTGTCATATTTAATGCCATTGATTGTTTTGGTATAAATAGCTTCAAAAGTTCCTGTCATTCCCCATGGCAGCGCTGCATCCAACGCCAGGTTTGTTCGAAGGTTTTGTGGCATTTTTAGTTTTTCATCCAATACATCGATTTGCGATGTAGGTGCACTTGCCTGCCTGTTTTCAATCTCTGTTTTCACCGCAGGGTCATCTATCCCCACGCCCAGTTCATTGGCAATGTATGCCTCATAGGTTCTGTCACCATCCGCTG
>JAVKDJ010000053.1:0-75201 GCA_040222275.1 Cyclobacteriaceae bacterium | reverse complement strand
ATTGACATGGGCCGATAAATCCAGGTGAAGGTCAATCGCACTCGTGTTTTCTCCATTATTGCTTGTAGACTTTCCAAGGCCCAACGCAAACCCTGTCCCCATGCCTTGTCCTTCGAATGTACCTACCGACCAGGAGGGGGTAATGTGTTCCTCTTGTGCAGTGCCTCCTACCAAAAAAGGATTATTAATTTTCCATTCACTGCCAAGACCAGACTCAAAGTCATTGGCATAAGGCAAAGTAGATGGAACAATAGTATCGGCCACTTTGATTTCAATGTCGTCAATGTAGATTCCATCAGCCTGGTAATCAAAAGAACCAGAGAAATCACTAACACCTCTTTGTTGAAACCGGATTACAAAATTAGAGGTAGCTGTCAACCCTTCCCTGCGAATGAGGCTGTCCAAATCCAATGCTGGAAAACTACCATAAAGGTCATGACGCCACTTTTGAGGCTCAAATGAAAATATTTTACGGAAATTCAATCCATTGTCATCACTAATGAAGATACCATCTTCATAATGCGTTTCATCTATACGGTGTTTAAACCAAAAAGAAAGTTCCAACTCATCATTGGTGTGGGCGGATAGGTCAAGAGTTAAATCCAGGGCGTTGGTAGTCAAATCCCCGTCCGCGCTTTTACCAAGGGCAAAACCAAACGAACCCGTATGCGCTACTCCTGCGAGTTCTCCCGTGGAATGGATTGCCGATATACCATCTATGCCATCCAGTGATGGCTGTGCAGTCCATTCTGGTTTTAAGCTACCACCTTCAAAGCCGTCTTTGAAGACTGTTTGTCCAGATAGGTTTTGTAAGATAAATACTGTTAAGATTGTGAGAATTATCCTTTTCATGAACCAAGCGATTTTTTTATGTTAAAAGAACTTGTTTTTTTTACCAAAGAAAACCACATCAACTTCAACCTATAACTTGATGGACCTTTTCTTAATAAGGAGGGGTTTTCAGGCAACAAGAGATGATTTTTGGCCTACAAGAAATTAAGCCTTTTCAGTACCCTTGTTCGAAATTTTTCGGTTAGGGGTATTTGGGCGTCAGAGTCCAACAGAATCAGGTACTTCTTGCCCCTTTTAACCTTAGAATTATTCTCATTATTGGATGGGATGATTTGGGCAACACGCCTGATATTTACGAGGTGATAACGACTTACCCTTTCAAAGCAATCACAAATCGAAGATAAATGATTGAGTACTTTTCCAAGGTTACCGGTTACGGTTATGGGATTGTCTTGACCGACTACAAAAATTTTCGAAGTTTCACCGCTTGAGGCTATGTAAATAATGTTTACAAGGTGAACAACGTATTGGCAGTTGCCATTTCTGATAAATATCCTGTCGTTCAGTCTATTTGTGCTACTCAAAGTCATTTGGGTATCAATAAAAGTTACCCAAATAGACCTGATATATTACAATAACGCTATTAGAATGGGATATTCTTAATTAAAGATAGTTTTCGCCCCATAGGGCAGGGGAATCCTGCTATAAGAATTTCAGCCTACTTGTCACTTGGCGTTTGTATTTTTCACTTAAAGGTATTAGCCTTTCTGTTTTTTCCAGCACCAAATATTTCTTGCCCTTTTCATGGTCTTTTGATAATCCCGGGCCATTCGAACTGATACTTTTCACCTGATCAATGTTGACGGCATGGAATCTACTGGTGCGTAAAATTACATTGCTGAATGCGATGCGTTCTAGTATTTTTCCGAGGTTGCCTCCCAGCACAATGGGTTTCGATGTGTTGGCAACATAGAGCCTTGAAGTCTCTCCGCTTGACTCGATATAAATAATGTCTTTTATCAAAACTTTGTTTTGGCTTGTACCTGAAGGGTTTTTAACATAAACCCTATCGGCCTGTACTGGATCGTTCTCAATCAAGTTCAAATCGAAGCTATCCCCTTCCTGTAATGCTTTATAAATGGCAGCTTTCAGTTCGTTGTTGCTAAATGGCTTATTGAGAAAAGCTGAATACCCAGTACTCATAACTTTTTTCAAGGTATGTTCATCCTCCATCTTACTCAGGAAAATAATGGGTGTGGGTTTTAATTTGTTCAACTCAACCGCCAGGCTAATGCCATCATAGTTACCTTTAATTTCTATGTCTAATAAAGCCATGTCAATTACAATGGACTCCTTCTTGATAAAAACGAAGGCTTCCTCTCCACTAGAAAACGGACCAATTGGCTCATAGCCCCATGAGGTTACCCGATCCACAATATCTATGGCCAAAAGCCGAACATCCTCTATTACCAGTATTTTTGCTGACATAACTTAGGTCTTTATTGCTTCTAAAGGTATTACTACTTTATATTTCGTTCCAGCTTCATCGGACTGAAGGGTTAGTTTGCCGTTCAAGCCTTCTGTTAAGGCATTGATCATATCCAGGCCAAAAGACCCGTTTCTCCTGGCATTAACATTAAAACCTGCTCCATTGTCCCAGGTTTCTATTTTTAAGGATCCATCCTGTTCCCTAATAGATATAGTCAATTTATCTCCACTATTCTTGCCTAAAACATACTTGATATAATTAGTTGAAATTTCCTGGACTATCAACCCAACTGTCCAGCATATATCCATGATCACTTCTGTATTGTCACAGTCAAACTGGTATTTAGGACTATCAACCGTGGCAAATGCACCATCCAGTACTGTACTAATATAGTCATGAAGATTGATTTTTTCTTTCAATGTATTGTTCTCTTTACCAAGATGGCTTGTTAATAGTTTCGAATGTACCTGATTGATGACTTCCAACCTGCCCCAAGTATCTTTAAGGGCTACACGTATATCTGGGTTTTCTACCCTGTTGGCTTGCAGGTTAATCAGGCTTCCTAAGAGTTGGAGGCTGTTGCTGGTTCTATGGCTAATGTCCTTCGCTTGAACCCTGATCACTTGGTTTTGTTTATTGATCTTTTCATTCAGCGATTCGATCCTTCTTTTGTTTCTTGCCAGTGACCACAACAGGTAAAGTACCGTCAAAAATACTATCGATAGGCCAATGACAATCCAAAGCCTGACCTGTGCCAAGTATCGTTGGTCCTCCGATTCCCTTTCCATACTTAGGCGTTCGGCCTCTTTTTGTTGAAGGTCAAAATCAGCTTGGAGTTTGGTCACGTTAAGGCGTTCCTCTTCGAAGTAAATTTTCTGAAGGCTATCATATTTGGAATCCCATCTTAACGACTGCCGGTAGTCACCGATATCAGATGTTAAGTGTTTTTGGAATCGATAATTATCCAGAGAGTGTTTCCTGGAATCGACATTTCGCAAAATCCCAGTAGCCCTATCCAAATAATCCCTGCTTGCTTCGTACTGATTGGTTTTTCTATAAACTTCTCCAAGTAAGTTTAATATCTCCACCATCTTGGATTGGTCGTATTTTCCATCTCTCAGTTCTAAGGCTCGATGTAACAATACCCTGGCAGAATCCAGATTGCCTGTGTCCAGGTACAATTGTCCGAGGTTTAATTGGGCACGGGAGATGGTTATAGTATCAGAAAGGTTAGTTCCTATTTCCAGTGACATAGTGTAGAACTGGGTGGCCTTTTTATAAGACTTTAAACTTTTATGAGCCGTCCCAAGATTATTATAACCAAATGCCTTGAAGTGATCAATATTTAATTCTTCATAAACATTTATGGCTTTTTGGTAATAAGAAAGAGCTTTTTCGTTCTCTTCTAGATTCAAGTATAAATTACCCAAAGATGTAAATATACCCGCTTCTTCTTCCTGGGTATTTACATATTGCTGAGATAAGATGTATGCCCTGATGGCCTTTTCGGAAAATCCAAAATCCTTATTGATAATCCCTATCATTCTAAAACATTGTGATATGGAATTAGAATCAGATAAATGCATGAACAATCGTGAGGCCTCTTCAAAGGAAACTACACTACTGTCATTATTTGTATAATAACTAACTAGTGCTTTGTTGAATAGAATATTTGCCAGTTGGGCCGTATCATTCTCTATACTAGCAAGGAACCATGCCTTCTTTAACGCTTCGTTGGCCTTTTTAAAATCCTTGAGCTCGATGGCATTGGAAGATACTCTCAATAGACTATCACATTGAGTTTTATTTGATCTTTCTTGTTTGCTTCCGGTGCAGTTAACGCAGAAGTATAACCCGAAGAGACAAAATAGCATTTTGGTGGTCATTGAGAGTAATCAAATTCATATGGTCTGCCAAGTTCCTTATACTTGACATATTCAATCGGATCGAATTTGAAAAAACCAAGCTTATATGGTTCATTTTGCATCGGGGTTATAGTCATATCCAAGTACGAATGGTCAAGGGCTAACTTTCCATGAAACGATTCAAAGCCACTAGGTGTCTGCAACTTGAAGTTTAAGTTATAAAGTTCATCTAATTCATATTTGGCAGTTGTAATGGCCGGATTAGGTACTGAAGAGTCTAAAGCAACCATGGTCGAAGCTAGGCCATTCTGCATATTTTCATAAATTCCATTTGTGCAATAAATAGACTTTACAGTAAAACTTTCGGGATAGAAACGAAAGAAACGAGTGACTTGAGATTGCTCATCTCCGTATTCGATAAAGTAAATTCCTTCAAATTTGAGTAGGACCATGATTTAGGGTTTGTTAATACAAATGAAATCAACAAGTAATTTAGTGACATTTTATTCCATAACAAATCCCATGTTTTCTAAATTAACTTACCCTCAAGCTTGTCCAAAAAAGGTTTCAGTTCATTTGAAAATATATCCTTTGGGTATTCCATTGTATATTTTTTAGCTGAACCATAAAACTGCTGCTCTGCCCCTGTAGTGCCAAAAATTACATCGGTTTTGAGGAACAATTTCCAAGCTTCTCTAATTATTCTCAAATATTCTTCGTGATCCTTATCTAAATACTTCAATTCTGCCAATTGCAGAATCATATTAATTTTTTCAGAGTTCATTTTTCTAGCAAAACGTGAATCTATCCACTCTTGTGTCAACAATTCATCTATCTTGTCTAATCCTCCAAACAATCTTTTTCTTGCTTCTTCTAAGTTACCATAGCGTGCATGAAAAACAGCAAGGTTGGAGATTGTTGAGAATTGAAGGTCGTAAATATTGTATTGTATGGATATGTCCAATGCTGTATTCAAATGGTTAATACATTCATCAATTCTACCCAATTTTTCACAACACTTGCTCATTGAAGCCCTGACCGAACACTCATCACGGATCATGTCGTTTTTTTTGTAAAAGTCAAAAGCTGTCTGAAAATAAGGTTCTGCCTTTTGATAAATACTTAGAGCCAAATCATCATTTCTTAAGGAATCAGCCTCTAATAAATAGGTTAATCCAAGGTGGGCGGATATAATTGCCTTTCTATAAACATCATTAAATACTGAAGCTCGCATGTCAGCATGTTGCAATTGGAGTCTTGCATTAATAAAATCGAATTCTTTGGTCAAAAACCTAGCTTGTAATATCAAAGTTACTATTTCAACCGCTGAATTTCTGAATTTCCTAGCTTGCTCAAGAGCTTCCCTACAGCATCTTTTAGCCATAGAAACATCCCCCACTTCTTCATATACCTGTGCAAGGTTAGTTAATTGATTAGATGAATCAATCCCTTTTTCTTTTGCTTTATCGAGACAAAGGTTCAATCTTTCAATAGCCAATGTAAACTTGCCAAGTTGTCTTAAACATGCTGTTGAATCGTGCATAATAGACAACCTTAAGTCCTCGAAATCTTCACTACCAATGCAAGAATCAAGTTTTCGCAATGCCTTGTTAAATTTGGCTTCTGAACTAAGAAAGTCCCCTCTTTTCAAATCAATGAGGGCATCAAAACCAATGCACTCTATTTCATCCAAAATGTAAAAGTTTTTGGCAATTGCTTCTCTGTACAATTGGACATATTTCTCGGACAACAGCACATCATTATCTCTCACAGCAATAAACAGATATTTGAATATCTTGCTTGGAGTTTTATTCTCAAGTTTTTGATAAACCCTGTTTGCCACTCTGTGAACATCATTAGTTTGATTTAACGTGTGGTGTAAGTGACATAAGTTGGCAGCAAGCTCAGAATATGATTTAATATCTCCAAATTGCTCATAAAATTCACAAGCCTTTGTTAGATTTTTGATTTGATCATGTACCGGTTCTCTTAAATGGGTATTGTAATGTTCCTCGAAATACCTACCGGCTTTTTCATAGGAGAATGAATTATTTTCGGCTACAATTTTTATAGACTTAACAAGGGGATGTACATGAAAATAATGTTCCTTGCCCTTTTCATCATTTAGCTCTTCATATGTAAGTAGTAGTTGGCGATCAACAAGCCATTTTAGTTCAAAAGTGTCGTATTCAGTTATGATTTCCTGGTCAATAAGTGCCTGTTCCCTTACTGGAGCTTCGAAAAGTGTTAATCCTAGCAAAACTTGCTGGTGTAAGTCTAACAAACTTCTAAGAATTGCAACGATATCATAGCCTCTGAAAAAATTTTCGAAACCATGTTTGTATGCCGACAGAGCCTTGTTAATAAATTCATCATAAGCTGCTATGAACTCATTTTCATGGTCAAATTTTATATTCTTTGCATCCGACTTAATCAAAATTTCAAACAGTGCATATAAACCTACAATTCCTCCAAAATCATATCCTAAATACAGTCGTTTAACAAGATAATCAAGTGGGCTATTTGAATAATAGGATATTTCTTTCCTACGATTGAAAGCACTTTCAACATAGGCACCAAAGAAATGCTTTTTCAGAATAAATGATAGGACAGGAATACTGAAATCATTGAATTCTATTATTTTATGCTTTTCAATAGTACCTATTGGATGACGGCATTCTACAATTACAGATACCCCTTCAAGCCCTTGGATGAAACTCAATAAATTCTTCTGATCGCCTACTAGACAAAAGCCATCATCGCTTAATTTCAGATACTTCTCAATGTGGTCAATTGTAATGATAAGCTTTTTGTTTACCGCATATTCCGTGAGGGCTTTTTTGATGGCTTGCTCGTCCAGGTTTTTCTCAATTTTCAACAAATCAGCCACTTTACTTGAAAATTGTTCAAAAGTAAACTCATCTTCAAGTATCATTAGGTGACTAATATTATTTATGGTTCTGTTGTATTTAAACAAACAGTAAGAAAGACAATGGCTTTTGCCCAACATACTATGTCCGGAAATTTGGACTTTATCAGTTGAATCAATGGCATTTACTATCTTGATCACCTGCTCCCGATGAGTAAAGGGATAGTATGCTTTGCTCTCCAACAATGTCTGCGCTTCTCGTTTAGTACCGTTTGGTTTTGCTTGCCAATCAATCAGATGTTCTACTTTTTTAGAAAGAAATAATTGTGGGGTGATCCATTGATAATCACTCTCATAAGGTCTACCATCAATCGATTGATTACCATGTTTGATGGAAAAAGCACCATACTTAAATGAAGTCACTAAATCATATCCTGCAATCAAGTTGTGAACCAGATAGAAGAAAAAATCGGTTGCGTAAGTCTCACTTACGTTGTAACCAAAAGAGATGACTGAAGGCACGCCAATATCTAATAACCTTTGGGTAATCCCCATTCTGTCAGATTGAACGTCTCCAAGGCTTGTGTTACATGAAGAAAGGACGAATAACTTTGGCATCACCTTTGACATGTTGAGTATTGTACTTGCAAATTCTAACCCCGTGACTTTGTGTAGCTTGCCAGTTAGTGACTCCTCTAATAGAAGTTGGGTGTCATTCTTCTCATACACACCATGCCCACTAAAGTATATAACATCATATTCTTTTTTTGAAATTTCACTTTCCAAGGCCTGTAGTGAGCCATCATCTACTATATCTAAGTCTAACTGTTCTGTTGTAAAAGAGGAAAAGGCTGAAAGTAAAAAACGTATCTCATCATTTACTTTAAGTTGATCCAATTCAGAGTCAATCGGATTACTAAAGAATAGAAGGATTTTAAGCGGGAATGCAGCAGGTTCAGCTATCATTGTTAAGGGACGGCTTCCCTTGGATATATGTACAAATGGGTGATTCTCAATAAGTATTTGCCATGGCAATGATAGTATATCTCCATTGGGATGAATAAGGTGAATCAAAATATCATGACGTTCTCCAAGTTCTAGCAAACGAAGGAATTCAGGTTCGCTACCTACGGTATTACCAAGGGCTCTCTCAATTGCTATGTATATCTTTTTTCCAGATTTCTTATCCAAATTCTCGGCGAACATGTTTTTTAGATCGAGAATATCTTGTTCTTTTTCTAATAGATTAATGTGATAGTTTACTATTTCCATATCTATTTTTTTCCTTTTATAGTACGTTTTTCTGTTGTTTCTGAGGGGTTATTTACGTACTGATAGACCTGTTTCTTTGTTTCAATATCCTTGGGATCACATATCTTAGCATATTCTCGACTTACCAAAGCTTTGCCGTCAGAAATTCTCAATGCCTGTTCATAATACTTCTTAAAGGAGGGTCGGCTTTCTTCCTTTTCCGAAAACTTACAAAATAATATTCTCCCTAATTCAAGATGACTTTGCCATTGATTAGAATTCAATTCGATGGCCATTTCGAATTCCCTTATGGCTAAATCAGGTTTTTCATTACTCAATTGAAAAAGACCCTTGTTATGAAAATATTTTGAAGCCACCGAGTTATTGACACTGGCTAAATCCAAGTATTTCCTTTTTTCAATTTCGCCTATTAACCTCCCAGCCTCCAAATATTCTTGTTGCAATAAGTGTATTGCCAGTGTTCGAGAGAAAATTTCCATAAATTCTTTTTCGGGATCAGGAACCTTACCTTTATCTAAAAGTTCAGTTTTTATATATTTCAGGTACACCATTGCTTTCTTGAATTCATCGTTTAAATAAGATTGTTGTGCTAACACCCAATGAATAATATAGTCCAAATGAAAAGGAAGAGTTCCTCTATAAATGTCTGTGTGAGTTGAGAGTATGTGTATTCCACCACTTCTCTTATCCACCCTTTCTATGTTCGAGGTATTGATCAAATAATTTAGTTTAACAGCACCTTGATCTGAGGCTCCATTTATACTGCCCCAAAAGACAATTTGTGATCTACTATTAACTGACCGAATTTCGCTTTCTGTCAAAGGAACTTGCTCGTCTTTTATACTAATTTTAATATTCTTTCCTTTTCTCGGAAATTCATCCATGAGGTGATCACAAAGCAATGTAGTTGCGCCAGACATGTCATTTTTAAGAGTATAAAAACAAATATTTAGTATCGGTTCCAAACCTGAGCCATCTGTAGTCTGTCTACCACTATTCTTGTAAATGCTATTTTCGTATTTTTCAAACTCCGTTTTGCTTCTATATTCTATTTTAAATGGAACCCAATCAAGTGGTAGTCCATCTTTTCCTTTTAGTCCGCTCAAGTTCAGTATTCTATTGAGCACTTTAGTACTTGTTGGGTAATATTTCCAATTTGTACCTTTAGGCTCATCTGGGTAATCAAAATACCTTTTGAGACATTCTGCCAATGATACTTTAGGAAAGATGTCGTTAGAAAGTTTTCCTCGAAGTGCCGTGTTAGCTTCTAATCTATCATATTGGCAGAGATTGTTTCCAGTTTGTTCGTGGAAAAAAATATCCATCAGAACTTTAAATAAAATCCATTCCTCATCTTCTTTTTTCATTTTTTTTCAATCTCGTGCACGCCCGTGCACGGGCGTTTTTTATCTAAAATTTAAGCTCTTAACCTTTGTCTAGAAACGTTTGGGGTGCTTCAGTTGTACAACTTCAAAACGGTCTAACATATTATTTCAAGTTGTAAGAGTTAAATATACACAGCTCATCATGCTTAATGAAGCTTACAACAAATAATAGTTTTTCCTTTTGAATTAGGTACTTCTACAAGCGTCCCTCCATAGTAAGTCCGACGGATGTCGCAGCTGGATGGAAACTACTTTGGAAAATACTGCGGCTAGTTAATCTTAACAATTAGCCAATGAAAAATTTAATTTTAAAATCTTTTGCAGTATGTAGTATACTTTTTTTTAGTTCATGTGGTGCCGATGAAGATATTCAGCCCACTCAAAAAGTAAAAGTTGAATCCACCAAATTGGAAAATGGAGATCAAATCCCCCTTCCTAAATCTGGAGGTGGCTGATAAAGAAAAGTATGCATATTTCAAAGAGGAGTTTAGGCTCCTCTTTCTTGGCATTTAAGAAAGGGAAAATCAAGCTCTTTACGGTATAAGATGCAAAAAGAGATCAAAAATATTCCTACGGAGTAATTGTATCCTTACTAAGAAAAAGTTAAAAAGAGGCTATTACACCTTATTGATTCAAAAAAAAACTAATAATGGAGACTTTTTTGATTTGTCTCTTATAGATTGTAAAAAAATCAGCTAAAACTGCATATGCAAATTTTACCGAAAAGGGGGCAGTGTATTCTCATACCGTTCACACTTTTCTAGTAAAAATTACTTCTTCACGTAGTGATTGGAGGTACATCACTAGATTAAACAGAAGAAAAATGCGAATACTTAACCCTCTGCTCCACCTCAAGGTATCCTCAAGAATATGTGGCGAGTTGATTAACTAACCGGAGATGCGATTTCGATATCACTCACAAAATATTGGTTGTCGTTTTGTAGTACAGTAATAATAACAGAGCTATCCAGATATTGTTTTCCATCATACTCGAATTTTAAGTTTCCTTTTTTAAAAATAAAACTTGATCTCAAAGTTCCATTCTTGTGAGGTTTGTAGCCTGATTCGTTATACAACAACATCTTGCTTAGAAAGTCCTTTCTTGTCACCGAACTAATTTGTCCATCAATATTTAAGGTAATTCGTGGTGCGACATACCTGCTCATTACAGACTCCAACTGATCAGGTTCTGTGGATCTCATTTTCGAAATGAAGTTTGCAACAGTAAAACAGGATCCCGTTGAGCAATTGTCATTACCACAAACATTCTTGAGATAGTCACTGTGAAGATTTACAATTTTCCAGTCTGACACTGGTAGTTTTCTATAATGTGTTAAACAGTACTGGATTTTTTTTCCATTCGTATCAGTGTATCCTTCTACTGAATTTCCAGCCCAATTACTTAATGCACCTGCAACAAGTAAAACCTTATCATTATAAACTAAATCTAGAGTTTGCACGTACTGTGCAAAGTTGTCAAGCTGTAGAACCACTCCAAATAAACCTGTTTTCGAAATTTCTGTGTCAGCTGCGTTAATGGCCTTTCTCCATATTTCAATTTCTGGAATGGAAAGAGTATTCACCGCTTCAGAGAAACTTTTATTTTTTATAAAAACAGCTTCCGTTAACCGAATACCTAAGGTGAGAACAGGATCTGCCTTGGAATCCGAATTTTTGAAGTCTACGGCAATTTCACTTTTCCTAATATTTGATTCAGTGAGCGCAATTGATAACTTGTTAGTCTTATCCGTACTAGGCCATATAGTATTAATAAGATCAATGACCGTATTTGCAATCTTGGAAGCCGCCTCCTTTTGTGCTGCATTGACTCCTCCTATGGCCTGTGCTCCGTCTAAGATCTTCTCAATGGCACTTACCTCATCTTTTTCAGTCCAGCTTCTCACATGTAATGAAATTATCGGAGGATTCGAAGCATTATAAGGAAGCGATTGAATTAGTGGATAAGTGATTCCATCTTTCAAGACACCAATCGTTTCAAAGTCATATCTGTCATCAGTGACTTTTTTATACTTAAAAATTGGAACTTTTGTCACTTTTGAACCTTGTCCAATTTCGGCATAAGCCATAACTAAGTTTGCCTTCTTTCCAAATAATCTTTGCAGCCATTTAGTGCTTGATGGAACTTGATTGTTCAGTTGATTTATATCGATGTTTAAATAATGCTGGTCAGGATCAAATTTCAAATCTGTACCACCAACATTTTTGATTAGTAATTCTTGACCATTAGAGCTGAAAAAAAGAGATAAAAAAAGGAGATTGATAATAAAGACTTTCATGTTGCAAAACTTCTAAAGTACAGATTCTAATTAATTTGCCAGTATAAATAAAGATATTACAATAACTAATAAAATACAAAATAACATTGTATATAGGCTTTAAATGTAAGCTAAGGGGTACCCAAGAGCTATTGGTTTCGTCACTAATCAAGGGGACTCCATGAGAATTAGTGCGATATTGAGGGTTTTATAGGCAAAATCGTGATGTATTGGAGATGAAAAATGTCTGAACAAAAATTAAAGGCTTAACACCGTTGGTAGTTCTGGTTCAAAAGAGCTTTATTTTTTTTGTAGGTAAAAAGACAAAAAATGAGCAGAACCAAAAGAGTTATCAGGCCAGATCGGGTCAACAGCACGGGTGAATGTACTATTTACATTTTATATACCCACAGATCAAAGAATACCTATATCAGTACAGGGGAACAGGTACTTATTAAAAACTGGGACAAAAAAGAGGGCTTGGTCAAAAGAAGTCATAGAGGGTTTACCAACCTCAACAATTTCATCGAACAGGTTCAGGCAACAGTGGATGAAATCAAAAGGGAACTGATTACCGAAAAAGTTGATCCTGATGTTCAATTGGTCAAGTCTAGGTATGTTGAAAGAAACCAACCAACTGAAGTGGTTTCAAAGGACTTCTTTCCCAGCCTGGATGATTTTATAGACTATAAAGAGCATGTCGAAAACAACAGACCAAGTACTGTAAAGCAGTATAAGTCTTTCAGAACCCATTTAAAGAACTTCGAGAAACACTGGAGGAAAAGACTAAACTTTAACTTGATCAACTCAAAGTTCTACGTAGACTACCTCGATTTTCTATTTGATGAAGTGGACATGTCGGACAACACAGCAGGCTCACAAATTAAGCAACTGAAGGTTTTTATGAATTGGTGCCTGACTAATAATCGCTCTGTCAATCAAGAGTTTAAGAAGTTTAAGAAGCCTTCGACTGAAACCAATATTGTTGCTTTGACAGAAGAAGAGTTTGTCAGGTTTTTCAATCATCAGTTTCAGAACCCTAGATTGGAAAAAGTAAGAGATGCTTTTATTTTCTCTTGTACGACTGGATTGAGATTTTCTGATTATAGCAGGGTGGACGAAAACAGTATTGTAGGTGATCAGATAATAATGCATTCGATAAAGACCGGGCAGGAGTTGAGAATCCCATTGCATGATTATTCAAAAACCTTATTGGAAAAGTATGATTTCAAGTTGGATATTATATCTAATCAAAAGACCAATGAGTATTTGAAGTTAGCGGCTAAGGAAGCTGGATTGGGGGGAATACGTGAAATAAAATCAACCAAGGGACGGGAGGTTATAATGGAAAAAAAGCCTTTGCATGAAATCATTAGTACCCACATGGGACGTAAGACATTTATTACTATGATGCTTGACAAGGGATACCCTTATAAGGATGTAATGGCCATTAGTGGGCATAAGAGTTTATCGAGTTTTCAGAGATATATGGGAGTGTCGGAAAAACGCTTAAAAGAACATATGACCAACGCATTCAGGATAACAAAACCGCTATCACCTACAATGTCCTGACGAACATTGTGATGTAGGTCAACTTACGTTGACCTACACAAACGCAAAAACGAAGAATGTCCTTTATGGATTTTAGAGGGTTTTATTTCTTTCTGTATTTGATCCAAGTGATGACCCTGCCCATTTCGTATTCCTTGAGGTTATAGTTCTGATTCAAACCCGAAAGCTCCTCCACTACCCATTTCCATAGTTCAGGGCTTATATACACCGGATCAAGGAGCAGCCAATCCGGAATGTACCTCGATAATTGGATTTTCTCTGTCTTTCGGAAAACATCAACGTACCCTGTGAAAAACTCCCAAATTTCATCCCAGGTACTATGGTAGGTTTCCTTATAGATACCCATTGAAACACTATCCCGGAGATCGAAAAGGTTGCTTGAGTTCGTGTAGTATTTAATAATCCCATTGTCTTCTGAGATTGATTGTATCTTGCAAAACCTCTCTTTTCTTTTGACGCTGAGTATGAGTTTGGTGTCCATAATTTCATTTTCCCTTGTTTCAGGTACAAAAAAAAATATCGGAGATTCCACGGACAATATTTGATTCAGGCAGGTATTAGGCCTTAAAAGGATACATAAAAGGAACTATGTTCCTAGCTAGGAACATAGTCTATTCATTGAAAGTAAAATCTAAAACCCAGGTTCCAGGGATCCCGCCAATACTATCATCTCCGGGACTGGGACTACCATTCGTATCGGATTCAACAACATCGAATGTAAGTGTCATATTTGAGGACGTAAGTGATAAAACTGTTGCCCTATCACCACCAGCAAATCTACCTGATATGTTGATCAAATTACACTCTCCATTAGAAAATGACCATGTTCCACTGGGAGCCATAATATTTGAAAGTGATGCATCATTTAAATTCGATACCGTTGTGGCATATGTACCTCCGCTTTCATTTCCTGTAAAAGATATTTTAAATCCTTCCCAATCGTCTGTTACAATGATGCCATTAGGATTAGTTACTTTTGAAATTGAGGCCAATCCCGCAGTAAGCAAGTTCACATATGTCCCACACTTGAAATCCGTTATAACAGTATTCCCATTACTACTCAGTGTGTTTTCGTCTACCAAACCCTGACCTGTTGGTGGAGCCGGTGGGGTTTGGTTGTTTAGCGTAATATACCGGTCTGTAATAGGTGGGGTTATAGAGACCAAGTAGGCTAATATTTGGTTTATTGACTCACTGGTCAATGCATTATTCGATAGGTTTAATGCCCCAAGGCCATCAAATGAACCAAGCTCTATCGAAGATAGTAAAGCGTTTGAAGTAATATTTAAATTGCCTGTGACAAGACTGTTCAAATCCAAAGATGTAAGTTTTGTGTCAGCAATAGACAAACTATTCGAATGAAGCTGATTTGAACCAACAAATTCCAAACTCCCCAACGTCAGCTGAGTAATTGGACTTTCTCTAATAAATAGGTCTGAGAACACCATTTCCAGGTTGGACAAATCTACACCTAACAAACCCTGGTTATTAAAAATCCTTACCTCAACAGCACTAGTAACAGAAGACAAATCTAGCGTAGTTAAATTGCTGGTATTACCAACAAACACATGCGAGATAGTTTCCATGTTTGATATCATATTGCTTGCCTCCTGATCTGTTACATCACCTATAAGCATTAAGACTGAAGACGAGAAACCACTAGATGGGAGAACTACTTGATTCCCATCGCTTATCTTGAGGATACTTCCTTCTATCTCAAGTGTCTGCTTTTCTCCTACGGTCTCGGCGTGAAGGGCATAGGGGACACTTAGCAACTGCGTTGTACCCATCAGTTGATAGTTCGTACTTCCGGATTTATCTACTTCTAGCTGCAAGAAGTGCTGATCAATACCCCAATCAATTTCTGAGAAGTTACCACTTACTGCGGTTCCATCTCCAATCACAAGGCTGACTAATCCAAACTCGCTAGTTTTAACTATATGGGTTTCACTATACTGAGATTCCCCTTGACTATCGCTTTTTAGGATGCTGATTCGGAAGCTGACATCCTGTGATCCTAGCGGCTCTCCTTCATTATCTCTGATGACCGCCTGATATTTAAATCCCTTAGGCGATTGGGCATAAAGCCCGGTGATTAAAACGATGCTTGTTATTATTAGGATGAGGTTTTTCATGATTAGTTCGATTTTAAGATTTTGAAGAAATTGATTTTATGACCCGGGACTATTTCTAGTATATAAATACCGGATGGGTAGCCTGATAAGTCGATTTTGGTTTTACCAAATGCTGACCCCTTCGATTTGCATAGGGTACCAGCTGGGGTAATAATTGAAAGATCAATAGGCTTTTTATCGCCAAGAACTTCAATGTTAATGATGGATGTAGTAGGATTTGGGTAGATATTTATGGTGCCTGATTCATCATCTAGACCAAGTTTTACTATCCTAATGCTTGGTTGTTGAACACCTTGAGTTACAATAATTTCATCGCTTCGGTATTCTTCAATAGCCAATTCCCCTATTGTCCATGATACCTGGCAATCGGTGAGTATATCATGGCTACCTTGTGAAGATATCGTCTCTTGAGACCATACAGTTAAAGAATGAAGCAGGATCAATACCAATACTATCAGTTTATATGTTCTGGTTGTTTTCATATCAATCAAAATCAATTATTACATCAATATCAGATTTGCTCCAGTCATTATTGAGAAGGACATCCCTGACTTTTTTGGCATCTTTCTTTTTTAATAAATAGGCCGAAGCATTTCCAGAATACACTTTCACATGGATATCAGCACCAAAAAGGTGGGTATCAACTTTTACATTTCTCACCGACTTGAAGGCATAAGTTTCTTCATCATAAGAAATCAGGTGCCAGTTCTTTTGTCTGATTATTAGGTGTCTTCGATTTGTATCGACTATCACGTGCATGGGGTACAATAGCCCAAGAGGGCTAAAGTTCATTATGCATGCCATCTTTGATGTCTTTACGTGTAGTACTTTGTCATTTTCCATTATCTCAAAATTTTCATTACTCCTTACTCTATTGGCTTTTCAGGAAACCGCCAGCACTTTGTAAGGGGCGGGTGCCAACCGCCCTTAAGCAAGAAAACCACTCGATGAGGAGTGGTTTTCTAAATCAGTAGTAGTTTGTTGCTGTGTTCTAAGTGTTCATAGTTTGATAAGTATTGTTTTATTTGATCTCGTTTGTCATTGTAGTCATGTTCATTGGAGAAAATGAAGGTTAACCCAACTTGAATCCTTGAATAGCCAGCTAGCAATATCCAGTCCCCAAAAACCTCTTTCAGATCGTCTGCCCTCTTTTCTGGTTTGTATAGCGTGTTTCCAAGGTGCTGGAAGCTACCTATATAATCTCCATCTTTTAGTTCAGTAAAAAAAGACAGCAGCTCTTCTTCGAGTAGGTACCTTTTTCGGAATGATCTTGCCCGTCTACTAATGCCTATGTCCAGCCCTACATCAGGATCGAAAAACACTAATTGCTTTTCTTTTCTTGATTTGTACTTTCGTAGTGCTGCAGCCAAGTAGGATTCCCTTACCTCATCGTCAAAATGTAGATAACCATAAGGCTTAAAGGTCTTGTATGGTAACGATACTTTTTCGAAGTAGCCATGAATTTCAGAAATCTCCCTCATTGCCTCATCCTGATGGATATTTTTAAGGAAGTCGGTTAGAAGCTTGTTGTCTGAGCCAATTTCATATTTATGGTACTTAGGATCATTGACCCTTTCCTCTGGGGTGGTGACCATCGGAATATAAAAAAGTTCTGCACCGTCTTTTTTTATCAGTTCGGTGAGCATATCATACTTGAATAAATCAAGTGAATTTCCAAAGTATTTATAATTCATAATAAACAGGGCGGGTGCCAATCGCCGTTAACGAACAAGGCCTTTGCAGATAGATTCCGCAAAGGCCTTGTGGGTTAAAAATAATTTTTTTTCTGTTATTATCAAAGGGGATTCCTCCGACATTGTGAACCGAGTAGGTTTGTGATCCTCAATGGTTGTAGACCGGAATAGCTTTATGTTTTTCATGCTTTTTGGTATAAGGCTGTCCTGAGGTTCGAAGGATCGTTTGAATGTAATACCAAAAAAAGAGGGGCGTGAACCTCAGCTTTTTCTTCCGACTCTTGAGGTATCGCCAGACACCCGTACAAACGAAATTAGGCATAGGACACACCCCATAGGGTGCATCGCTTCAACCATTTCCTTTGTACTATTAAAAACTGGCGATTTTCAAGAATGGAAATGAAAAGCTACGCTTCTCTTTATGTGTTAAAACAGTTCTTTATATCATAGGCAATTATACGTTTAGTTCAAAGATATATCTCTGAGGCCAGAAAAGGTATTTTCCTTGCACTCAAAGTGTTTCGTGAACACTGAAACACCAGAGAACGGCCTCACTACAAAGAAAATAAAGGGAAGGTGAAGAGACAATACTCTGGGGTTGCAACAAACAATATAAAATATGATTAATAATAGTTTAGAGGTAGTTAAATTCTTAATAATTCAACTACTTTGCTACTCATGAAATTTGAACTAGTCATTCAACGAATCAAAAGATATACACTATCATCGACGATTGATGGTTGTATTAGCTTGTTGAACTCCATTTATCGAAATGATCAAAAAGACTACCCTTTTTGGAACTTATTTTTTCTTGCGAAATGGGCATACTTATATACGAACGATAGTCCCTTTCTTATGAAGGCTAAACTTAGAGACGTAGAAGATACGGCATTTTTGATTTCAAAATTTAGCGATCAAAACCAATTCCTAAGCTTAAAGAAAGATCATAAAAAAGGGTTAAGAACGATCGCTTTTCAGCAGTTCTGGCATCAAGAGAAGGTGAATATTTACACTTTTCTGAGACAAATAGTCTTATATAAAGATTTAAAATCGTCTTTTGATATTGATTCGAAATTGATCGAGGATATCGGGATAAGTGCCCTTGACTTTCTGAAAATATCATTTTCCATACAAATATACCTGTCATTAGATAAACTCGATCCAAAATTCAAATACGATGGAACCTTAAATGATGATTTTTACGATATATTTATGCCCTTTTTTCCAAAAAACAATATCGACAGATACTTAGAAAATTTGACACTAAAGTATACTCAGCAGCTTGATTCTGTTCATAAAATGGCAAATGAGGCATTGCAGCTATATGAAACCAATTTTTGGTCGAACTTCCCATTTGTGAATCATAGTGGTAGAAAACAAGTCTTACATAAATCTATATTTGATCAGACCTGTAAATACTATATATACAACCATCTCAAAATGAGTTCTCCTGGATTTACAGAAGAGTTTGGGAGGAGACTTGAACGCTACATTGAACTGGGATTAAAGGAATGTGGTGTTGATTACGTTGGTGAGAAAAAAATGAAAAAAGACTATAAACTCACTAAAGTGTGTGATTACATGGTTGAAGATGAAATTCTTATAGAATGCAAGGCTATTGAACTACAGCCAAGATCTGCAATTCTGAGAGAACCAGCCATTATGGGCAGAGATTTAAAAGATACAATTGTTAAGGCTTATGTTCAAATGCTTAGTTCTGCAATATCAATTGATGCAAGACGTAATTGGTGGGGTATTGTAGTGACATACAAGAAAACATTTGTTGGTTTTGGAGAAGATGCTTGGCAGGAATTCTTAAAAGAGCCTGTTATAAAAAAAACTAAAGATGAAAAGCTTAACCTAAACATCTTACCTCCTGAACGATTTTGCGTCATTGACATTGAAACTTGGGAATCAGTTATCCAAATTGTTAGGGATGGAAAAATATCCATGTTAAGCTTGATAAGGACTATTCTCACCCATAATAGTCGTGCAAAGAAGGCAGATGCCGTACTTCTTCCAGAGCAAGCCCTGTTTAAAAATTATGACCCTTTTGAAATGAAATTATCGTATTTAGACAATGCCTCTGAGAAGCTGGATTTCATTTCTGACCTTTAAGTTCAATTTAAGTTGTAGAGGAAAACCCCATCTTTGGCGCTTTTGAATGCCAATTCTACCCTGCGTTTATCTCCCTCAACCTTAGGAAGATGACTTGACAATATTTCCACATCTTTTCTTTTTCCGATCAGATAAACCACTCTACAAGCCACCAAAAACTCTTCATATAACACTGTTCTCCTTTCGATTAACCATTCATCAAGAAGTTTTAAAATGCGATCTTTATTTTCACCATAACTTATCAAGTCATCGATATAGTAGTCAATAGCGAGACTTTTTTCTATGTCTTTGCTATGATGTGAAAAGTAATTCTTTATAGTGTTGTCGGTAGGGAAGTACTTCACATAATTTCTTCTTGCAGATTCTGGAGTATTTTCTCGCCACCATTCAAAAGTGTTCTTGTTTTGAGGATCGATTAACCAGTATATTTCGTTTGGGTCAAAAAAACCAAGATAGGGCTTCAAACGACTTAGTTTATCAATTGTAATTTTATCACTTAACCCAACGACATTTGCACCATAAGTCCTGGAAATTTCCCGAAAAACAGGCTTTTTGTCTTCTAGAGCGTTGATTAACCCATGAGCTAAGTCGTTGACTTCCTTCGAATCGATGTACAAACCTAACCTTAGAAATTCGTTAAACCTACTCAACCCATTCCAGTGATTCAAAATCAATTCTTCGGCATCTTCAATAGGTATATTCGCAAAAAGATGTGAAAGAGAATAGAGGCGATCCAATTGTTTCTCCGCTGCAGACCCAATCTTACTTAACCGTTCAAGAAATTGGTTAACTACTTCTTTTACTTGTTCATTCCAAATATGATGAGACAAAAGAACTAATTCTGGGTGCTTAATAACTTCCCCAGAAAAGAACTGAGTACATTCTTTATCGCCCATAAGAACCCTTAATCTAAATGCAGATTTAAAAAGAAACGAATTACGTTTAATTTGCCTAAGCATTTCCAAATCGGTCACGGTGGCATAGTTTGCCCATAAATTAAAAGCAAACCATCTTTTTAATTTGTCTTTTTTACTCTTCCAGAGTCTTACTAGGAATGATAAGCAATCATCGGACAACTTTCTATTTCGACTTTTAGGATCCCATCCGTGAAAGTAGTCATAAAAGTGATGGCCTTTATAGAGGTTACGGTCTTCTATGATGTCCATAACATCCCCATCAAAACTTTCACAATAGTTATCTATTGTAAAAGATAGGGATGATACTGAACCATAATACCTTAGAGTATAGCGGAAAATTTCAAGCCAAGTATCGTAAATTTTGGCTTGTTTAATAATATAGTCTATGTCATCATCTGTTAATTTTGATTCGAACAACAGCTTAGGATTCCTTTTTTTAAATTCATTCTTTTCTTTTTCATAATAAGACACCAATTCGTTAAAGAAGGAGTCGGAAACCTTACCACCACAGCTTAAATAAGCATTAAGAACATATCTGAAGATTTTAGTTCTGTTGGTCGAACAATTCCAAGTATAAATGATCGATCTTATCAATTCTTTTGCTTCCAATACATTGGCAATCGCTAGTGTCCCGATTATTTTTTTATCATGCTTATGATGATCTTTTTCTTTCAAAGCTTCAGATGTCTCAGGAATCAAGTCAAGATGGAATTGTCTAAACCGATCAATCAAGGCAATTTCTAAACTGTCAAATTCAATTGATATGTCCTTTTCGTAGTGGTAATGGAAAAAAGCACAGGCATCATTAAAGCCTCCATTTTTCAAGCCTGCCAAACAGCTTGTACGGTCATATCTTTCAAAAGAGCGCAGAATAGGCAAAATGAGGTTAGAATCTGTATTAAGCAGGAGAGTTTTGATTCTCTCCTCGATAGTTTTATTGAAATTCTTATTTAAATTGTTTTGTATCCAAAAGATTATCTCTTGTATTCGGCTGTCCTTAAGGGCCTTAATAGGGTCATATCTTATGAATTCAAATACAACAAGCGGATTCTTGTCTAAAAACCACTTAATCATTTTGGCATCATAGGGATTTTTAGATAGTGCTTTTCCTATTAAGTGGCTATAAGCAATTTCTTCAAATTTTCGGACGGCTTCATAATCTGACAAGTCTTCATATAGTACTTGGGACAAAATCTCATCCCGCACTCGGTCATGCCTAAACGTTAAGACATGGTTGTCGTTCAAGGTTAGGATTCTACTATCTTTGAGTAGGATTTTTATTAAATCGAATTCTTTCTCGTTTATGTCAAACCAAGAGTCTATTTTATCAAAACTAGGACGTAATATTTTGTTTTCAAGGATTAGTTCACCAAGTCGATAGAGTGCTTTTTTTAACTCCGGAACTAAAGTGTTCAAAGACTTTCTAGAGATGTCACTTAAACAGTGTGAAATAAATTTTTGAAGACTATTTTGTGGCACATCAAATGATGTAGAATCATCACGGTTAATGACATTCTGACAAAACAAATTGATTAGAAGTGGGTCGTGCCCTAATTGGCTTGCAATTTGATTTATTTCGAGGTTATCCGGTTTGGTTTTCATGCTCCTGAAAGAGCGAGTCAGTACTTCTATAGATTCTGCTATATTATAATTACTTAAGGTGATCGTATTGGTTGCCTGCTTTTCTAAACTTAATTGAGAAAATATCTCCTCCCACAATGGAACAATAAAGGAACATTTCCATTCTTTTTCTGTTAGTTCCACTTGCCAACGGTAAATTTTGGATATAATGATTTGCGTTTCATCAATGCGGTTAACATCATCTACAATGAATGAAGCTGATTGCCAGAGTTCATTTAGAAACCATGATGATGATTCTAAATATAGATTCGGTTTGATGGAGTTTAATTTTCTAAAAAGGCAATCTTCCAGGGAATGAGAAGTAAGAATAATTTCAGGTTGAAGCCAAAATACAGGACTATCAATTCCAGATTTTAAAGAATTTTGATATATCAATGAGCTCTTTCCATAACCAGATTTGCCAACCAATAAGTTGACCTTTGTCTTCTTTAGGTCAAAGTTTATTGCACGTTCGATTTGGTCTTGTATCGGAGGAAGAAAGAAATTGTTTCTGTAGTTTTCCAAATCCTTTGATGATAACTCATTCAAAACCGGAGCAGATATCAGCTGATAATCTATGCCTAAGTATTGTTTTCTAAGCCACTGACCTGTGGGGTTATTATCAAGAAAGTCGGCAATTGCGGACTGATCCATAAATTCAATCCAAAGATTATTCTTTTGTGCTTTTCGTCTGACATCATTTTGAAGGTCAAGCCCCGGAACCTGAGTGGTAGTCAAGATTAATTCGAACGCCGCGCTGGAGTTTTGCTTTCTTATTTCATGAATTTCGCCTATTGTTTTGTCAAGGTCTTGATTATTACCGAGCCACTTATACCTTAAATCCTTTTTTTCCGTAACTGTATGCTGAATTGATACATACTTAGGATTTTTGCCCTCCTTCAAACAAACAAACCCATCTACAGGAGAGGCAATTGTTTGACCTTTAGAGTTAGTTCCAGTTTGACTTAAACATGAAAGCTCTGGTCTTAGCCTTCGAAGAATTGCAGAACATAATTCTTCAAATTGGCCAGAGTTTTTAAATGACTCAATGTGTTCTCTCGTCGTTTGCATCAAAACTTGTTACGTAACTGAATACTATCAAATTTACATCCGAACGAGTTACTATAAGTAAAATGAAGTCTTAATTAAACAGCACCCATGTTGAATATAAGATAGCCTAATTTATTGTTATTTAGGGAAAAATTATTGTGCTTTTTATTGATGGCATTTAAATTGTCCAAAATCTAAATTTAGAAAATGGAAGTAAAAGATAGAATTGAAACTAATGAACATCATTCAATTGAATGGGGACAAGCAACATGGAGCGAGAATGATTTTTCCATAAGAAATCGGTATGAGAAAGAGGGAGGAGGATTCAATTATGCGGGTTCCAGTGAAATACCATGGTCCGACTTTAACAGGATGATTCTTGAAAGCATTAGACGTGGGCACTTGTCAGGCTCTGAATTAGCAAGCATATTGAAAGAAATTGCCAATAATATTGAGAACGGGTAATACGGAATGGGCCACCCATAATTTGGTATGAAAACAAAAAATAGGTTGAAAGTTTTTGAAGAACCTGAACTAGTCTTTGAAGACTGGGAAATGATTCGTAAAACAGTAAGTCAAAGCAAGGAATTTGAAGATAAAAAGGAGATTCTTAGTGAACTCGAGAGGGTTGTGACTTTGTTCAAATCACGTAAATCCATTATTTCTGAAGTAGAATTAAATGAGGAGAGGATTTCAAAAATTTTAGCGTGCTTGCCGCCTCGACCTACGGCTCGCGAAATAGCGGGTTTAGCCGATAATGACAATAAACAACTAGAAATAGCCCAAGTGGAAAGCGTAAAAAGTAAACTAGAAAAACTCAAAATTGGCTTGATCGAATTTGAGTCTAAGCTGATAGATTAGATCAGCTTATCAAGTAACAACAGTTCATTGAGAGTTTGTACTAGTGCACTAATTTCCACTCTCTCATAGAGCAGAACTACCGCTTTTTGGAACCCCTTCCCTTAAAGAGAAGCCCTATGGTGGACTTTTTTGATAAACCCGATTCGAGCTTTGATTCGAGTGGTAGCCCCCACGTTGTAGGTCAAAATGGCGAAAAAGCATGTAGTCCCATAAGACTACAACCCCATGTCAGTAGTCATCTCCTGCTCTATTTTGTATCACTTGGGGTAACTCTTTTCCTCAAAATTAGCGGTAGATACGCAAGTAGCTGATTTACAGCTACTTGCATGCGCTCTTTACATATGTATGTTTTGCGCCTATCTTACCTACCCCTATCAAGCATTTTGGGTTTCAGGGACAGCACTGAAAAGCTCCCCTTGATCCATAGGAGTTAATCCATCTTCTTCCACAAAAACAAGCCCCCATTTCTTACGACCATTCTGACTCTTTCTTGGATAGTCATGCTTGGACAAAGCTGCTCCTAGCTTCCGGACTGCAATGTTCGAAATAGTTCTGGGCATATCAGCTATCTTCAACAGTTTTTGAAGTAGCATGGTTGTCTGTTCCCAGTTCATATCTTTGTCATCATCACCGAGCACGGGTTTTCTAGTGAAGTTTAGCAGTAGCTCCTCTTCGGCATCAATGAACTGAAACTCTTCGTTCATTGCCTCCTGGATTTTTATGTCCTCCTCATTCAACCAATACTGGTAACCTGATTGCAGCTCCGCAATTGCTTGAACAAAAGCTTCCCGAACAGGTAGCTCGACATTTTGATCAATACGTTGTACATCAAAACAAAGAAATCGCCGTGACCCTGTTGTGTCGGTGAGAAACTGCTTGCGGTTGGTTGTGCCTGCAAAGGTTGCATACCGTTTGTACTCCTCCTGCTTCTTGTCATAAGGTTTTCTGACTTTGACTTTTTGAGTTGTAGTCAGTTCTTTCAATGCTGTGTTTTCCTTAAAGTTCAGAGCATCAATTTCGTCTATGACTACTAGAACGTTTTCTGCGAGCATGATTTCTGTATCTTTATCACGCATTTTTGGAAGCTTAGAGACATAGTACATACTTAGCTTGTCTAGCATCAACCTCTTGAAGAAGCGCGTTTTACCAATTCCTTGCCCCCCTGTGAAAACCAAGACCAAATCGTTTACGACATCCTTGTTAAGGACACAAGCCACCATCCCAATGAACCATCTCTTGAACCTATCATAGAAAATGTCCTGGTTGGTAGTCACGACTGTGTCTGTGATAGCTTTGATGTGATCCTGGCCATCAGGTTTTGGTAGTTCCTTAATGAATTGGTTTAATCCACTATCGCCCTTAACAATGGACGAACTCAGTAATAGCTCAATAATTGACATGCTTAGATATGACTTGGACTGTGAATTGAACTCATGCCAAATAGAGTTCAATATCCTGTCATTGAGTTTTTGATAGTGATCATACTTCTTCCGCTTAATGAATGTAGCATCCAGTATTTGATCGTGGTAAGCATCGTAGTTAGTCTCCAAATACTCTTCGAAATCAGCCATCTTATCGTTGGTTTGTTCTCCAAAGTATTTTTGGTTTCTTCGTCTTTTTCGACTTGATTTTTCCTTTTTATCTATTTCCAAGTATTGTTTTTCAAAATCATCTTTTTGAAAGTCATTGGAGATGTCTTTTTTATTAAGAAAATCAAAACACTGTTTAGGTGTATGACCGTACTTTCGAGCAAGTCGACAAAATGAGTATAAGAATTTTTTGCCTGAGCTCTTCTTGCTTACCTGTTCATTTACGTTACTGTATATTTCTTTTAGTTTCATAATGTTTAAAAATCTTAAGTTTATTTTTAATGACTTGGGATTCCAGAACAGTTCTGGATCGTGGGATACAAAGCAGAGTCTCGTTACGTCTTCCGCTTTGTCGAGCCCTTGCTTCAATACTTTTTGATAGTACCGAACTGCTGCTTGGTACGATAAGAAGTAAGTAGCATAGGGGTGAGAAAAAGTCTTCACTAAAACCTTAAGCCCTTTACCCGATGGACTGACAAAGCAGGCCAGCGTATAGGGGTGCTGGATGACTTTCTTCTTGGC
This sequence comes from Cyclobacteriaceae bacterium, assembly GCA_040222275.1. Taxonomy (GTDB): domain Bacteria; phylum Bacteroidota; class Bacteroidia; order Cytophagales; family Cyclobacteriaceae; genus CAXBNB01. Next base: position 49,175 of record JAVKDJ010000053.1, on the reverse strand, counting down.
TGAAATCACATCATCAAGGTTGTCAAAGTCAAGTACCAATATACCTGATAGACTCCTGATGCGGTTGTGGTTTCTGAACAGGTCAAAAGTTGCTGCTGGTGTGAATGACAATAGGTTTGACTTTTCTTTGTCAAACTCTGTGTCATTCAAACCTCGCAAACTCCTTAACTTTCGAATGGCTACATCAAAAGTTCCGTTTTTGATTAGGGAGAGGATTTGGTGTACCCTCATGTTCAGGTACACCTTTTTCCTCACGCCTGCAAAAACAGAACAGTAGCCCATTATGCAGGGATATTCCATAAGAATCGACCTTGTACTTTAGCCTCTGCAAAAGCCTGTTTAGTCTCTTGCATACATTCGTTTAATGCGACCTTTCCCTTACGGAACTTCATCCAGTTAGCTTTTAGCCAAGCATACTTGGGGTAGAACTTAATGATAGCGATGGCTTTTGGCATAAACCTACCATCGAATAGTTCTTCATCTTCTCCGTGCTTTTCAATCAAGTCCTGCAACGGTTCTAAACAATTCTCGATTAGTATCAGTGCAGGGTTTTCACCCTCGACCATTTCAATCGAATGAGAACTAAGAAGCTCTTGGAGTTTCTCTTCCTTCTGAGGGTCATAAATCACCTTGTCACCTTTATGCCTGTGCATCATCTGTACGTCAGTGTGTGCAAAGCTCAATTCTAAAGCCGATCTAATGATCTCTGCTTTTGCGGCTTGTTCACGCTTGTCATTTTCCAACTCCCAAGCTGGTTTGGTAGCCTCATTTATTATTTTGAGGCCTAAATTTTTAGTTTTCATAATATTAAAGTTTTAATTAATGATTATTTAAATATGCTTCGATATTGACCCTTCGAAACCTAAGGGGAGCCCTCTTTCCTTTACCGAGTCTGATGGATTTTAGCTCACCACTATCCATTAACCGACGTACAGTCTTTATCGAGACCCCAAGCAGTCGACTAACTTCCTCGGTACTCAATAGCTCAAGTGGATCGCCTCGGCAGTAGTTGCCGAGAAGGGGTAGGATTTTGTGTTCAAGGAATTCATCAAGAGCACTCGCTAAATTCTCTTTTACTAGTTCATTTAGTATATCTTCTAGACCCGTTTTTTTATTTTTCATAGCCTTCCTTTTTCAGTGCATTAAGGGCTTGCAGCGTTGTTGCTAACAGCTACTTATAGTACTCCAAAAATGGCCAGGGTTACATGGGGGTACAATGGCAATGTGACTATAGAAATTTTGTAATAGGTATGATACCAACAAAAAGTAAATTATGCGATAATTGACGTTTTTAGGCTTAAAAAGAAAATTCAACCCACTATATGATCGGAATGAAATTCGCTATTTTTGAAATTTTAATTATTATTTTGCGTAAATATGGATATTTGTTGCCCCCAATGTAAAAAAAAATCCAGGCGTGATGGCCACATAAAAGTCGGTTTAGACTGGAAACAGAGATACCACTGTAAGTCTTGTAATTACCATTTCACGACACATCATATAAGGAGAAAACTAGAATCTAGGAAGAGGGACTTTTTAAGAATACTTATATCAGAATACTCAATTGGTCAAATGTCCGAGCAACTTAACGTTCACCCTTCCACAATATCTAGATGGACGAATGAAAAAACTGAGATTCATCAAGTACGAACCCTTCAGATTAGAGCCATTCAACTATTTATGGAAGCCTACCCAGAAGGCCACATAGCTGGTTTACTCGGTGTCCATATAAAAATTATCAGGAGATGGTTTGAACTATTTACATTCAAACCTATACTTGGCTTACCTCGATTAGTTGGAATGTCAACAATCGACAATCAAGTTCAAGAAACTAAGCGGTGTTTTCATAAGAACGAACCCTACGAAATAGTATTCATGCTCAATGGGGAATACTATAAGTTCAGCAGCCTTCCCGATCATTTTGGTGATTATGGACCAACCTTCAAGCAATTGAGACTTGCACAACTCTATCTCAACGGAGCAGATACTGACACTTTATTGGTAGCTCTTAAATATGAAAGAATAGATAAGTTAAAACGTAAATTGAAAGTCACACCAACAAGTATTCGTGATAGGCAAAATATGGGAAGTCATGAAATAAAGGGAATATCTACTTCTTACTTAGACGGAGACTTTATGGTAGAAACCAACAATGGAAAAATCATAATTAGGAATGACACTAAAGCCTAGTTCGAGAAAATCAAACAAGGTTTCTAAAGTCTCTCTAACCATGAAAAAGGGGGTAAACAAATTCACAACATGAATTTGGGCACATAAAACCTTAACATCGTTTGTATTTTGGGATGGTGCAGGTCTTTGTTTTTTTGCTATCAAAAAACAAAATGAGATTTGAGAAGAACTTATTTGCATTACTGCAAAATATCGTAAGAAAAATTATCAGAGAAGTTTTGGATGAGTTTCTTGATGACAACCGGACAGAACTCTTAAAGCTGTTTGAAAAATCTGACCCTCTTCAACTACTAACGGTGAAAGATGTTAGCTTACTTCTTCAAGTATCAAAACCAACCGTCTATAGGCTAATGAGGTCAGGGGGTCTAAAATCTACAAGATTTTTTTTGAGTAAACGTACCGCTATTCGTTTTAGGAGGTTAGATGTTGAGGACTTTTTGGCACGCAGTAGTCAATAGAGCCGATTAAGAATATAGCTCTTACTATGACAAGGCTCGAACCAGCGTGACACCTGTTGGTTTCTGAGTTATAAAAAATGCCCTTCCTGAAATCAAAAAGGGCATTTGTTGCAATATGTAAGTAGTCCGTAGGGGAATCGAACCCCTGTTACCAGGATGAAAACCTGGCGTCCTAACCCCTAGACGAACGGACCGTTTTCGGTATCAAAACCTGCTGTTTTGACTTTCGAGGTGCAAATATATTTGTCTCTTTTTGAATTGCAAAAATTGACCAGCATTTTTTTATATATTTTTTTGAAAAGATGTACTTGCCAGTCATTGTATGCCTTCCTTTTTTAAATATATATTTTGCCTACTTTTACGCGCTAATAATTACAAGGCAGTTGTTGAGATATCTATGGAACTAATCGAAGTACAATCTAAAGCAGACATCAAAGAATTTATCAACCTGCCAGTGCACCTCTACCGGCACGAACCCAACTGGATACGTCCATTAGACAAGGACATAGAGGCCGTATTTGATCCGGAAAAGAACAAAACTTTTAAAGGTGGTGAATGCATCCGCTGGATAGCAAAAGAAAATGGGCAAACTGTAGGGCGCATTGCGGCTTTTGTTAACGAAAGGACGGCCAACAAAGACAATGACCAACCCACGGGAGGCACAGGTTTTTTTGAATCCATAGATGATCAAAATGTGGCCAATGCACTTTTTGACCAAAGCAAACAGTGGCTGGAAGAGAAGGGCATGCAAGCCATGGACGGGCCCATTAATTTTGGCAACCGCGATAAATGGTGGGGCCTGCTGGTAGATGGCTTTCACATCGAGCCAAACTACCAGTGCAACTACAATTTCCCATATTACCAGCAGCTGTTTGAAAATTATGGTTTTCAGATGTACTTCAAGCAGTTTACTTTTATCCGCAACACATTTGATCCATTTGATCCACGGATTATGAAGAAGTCGGAGCTGCTCAACGAGGATCCGGATTACACCTTCGAGCACATGAAGCTCAAACAGCTGAAAAAATACACCAATGATTTCAGGGTGGTGTACAATAAGGCATGGGCCAACCACGATGGGGTAGCCGAAATGACTGCTGAGCAGGCCGATTCCATTATGAAGCAGATGAAGCCGATCATAGATGAGAAGATTATATGGTTTGCTTATTACAAAGGTGAACCCGTCGCTTTTTATATCAACTTACCGGAAGTCAACCAGGTTTTTAAGCATGTGAACGGAAAACTGGACTTGCTGGGCAAGCTAAAGTTTGTATGGCACAAGTGGAGGAAAACAAATAAAAAAATGCTGGGGTTGGTATTTGGTGTGGCACCTGAGCATCAGGGTAAAGGGCTGGATGGTGCCCTGGTGATGGCTACTGCCCAGATGGTGCAAAAGGACTATAAGCGCTACCCGAAGCTGGAAATGAACTGGATTGGTGATTTTAATAGAAAGATGATCATTGTAGTGAAGCAGGTTGGAGGGGAAATTGGTAAAACCCACCACACCTATCGATACCTTTTTGACCGGTCGAAACCCTTTGAAAGAATGCCGATAAAATAGGTTTGGGGGTTTGTCGCCATTATGAATAGGGGCTTGTGTAATAAACCGGCGTAATATGCAACTAACTAATCCGACATGAAGCCTGAATTTCAGGAGTTGTTAAATAATAACCATCGGATAATTTCGAAGATATGCAGGGCCTACACGGACAATCCTGAAGATTTCAACGATTATCAGCAGGAATGCATCGTGCAACTGTGGCAGTCCTTCGATTCGTTTAGGGGAGCGTCCCGGGTATCTACCTGGGTCTATAGGGTCTGCCTGAATGTATGCCTTTCCCAACTGAGGCTGAAAAAGCGTAGGATACCCACGGCCCATGATTATCCGATGGATATCAAAGACACCCGGGATACCTCTGATGAAGAAAACCTCGAAATACTTTATAAAGCAATAAGGCTGCTCAAAGAAGGTGACAGGGCTATTGTATTGCTGTACCTCGAAGAAAAAAGTTATAAGGAAATGGCGGAGATATTGGGTATCACCGTCACCAACGTGGGTGCCAAGGTAAACCGCGCAAAAAACCAGCTAAAGTCTATTATTAATGAAAGATTTGGACATTAAGAAGATATGGAAGGAAGACAGGGGAGACGCACCGGAGCAGTTCAACCCTGGGTTGATTGATAAGATTATCGATAAAGGATCGGTAAGTATCATCAGCAAATTCATCAATACACTTCGGTGGGAAATGTGGATCAACTTTAGCATCCTCACTGTCATAGCATTGTACCTGGCCATAGGAGGCAAGTGGTGGGTGGCTTCTTTTTTACTTTTTGTGGATGTTGGCTATTTCGTTTATTATAGAAAACTGATCAAAAGATTGGGCGAAAAAACCATCGACAGCAGTGTGGTTGATTATTTGAAATCAACCTATATCCTGATCAATAAATTTATTGGCCACTACAAGACTGCCAATGTGATCCTCGCACTTCCACTGTTTATGAGCGGTATGTACTTTGCCGATCCGGATATTTTCTCCCAAAAGTACTTTTCCGATGGTTGGTTCATTGTCCTGGTTTCAGCAGGTTTTGCAGTGGCCATCCTGTTTCTATACTTATTTCTCTATTTCGTTTATGGAAAAAAGGCCGTACAAATCCGCAAACTCATTGAAGAGATGAGCCAAAATGAAAACCCAACGTAACATTCGCATGCCAGGCACACCCTAACAGACTATTGCTTATGCAGGTCTAAGTAGCCAACTGAGTATAACTAAATGAGTATGAGGCCAGCATCAAACTGCCAACTGGTCTTTTCCGAGTTGGCCTTTCAATTCACGGTATGAGATGCCCATGTGCGATGCGTGGTAAACGCATTCACCACCCGAAATAAGCAATACTTGTGGTGACTCGTGCTGCACATCGAACAACTGCGCTATTTCGTTGGAGATGTCGCGATGGGCGATCAAATCAAGAAAATAGATGGTAGTGCCTTCCATTTCCTGGGCATTCCATGATCTTTCCAGGCGATTGAGTGCCATGCTGCTTATGCTGCACCGTGTGCTGTGCTTATATATTACTACGGGTTGGGTAAATGATTTCGATTTGATTTCTTCTAAAGTCGCCATTGACGACAGTTCGTTCCAATTCATATTAATTTTTAGTGTATTCTCGTTCCTGATTATTCCAAATTTCCGACTCTTCTTTATCAAACTTGAGTTTCGGGGCTTTCTTCTTAACACCCTTTGGGTCGGTTTGGTTCATATGTACCCTCACCCACAAAATACTCGCCTTTTGCATCAGGTCCCTGGCTATTGGGCTGTTGTTGTACTTGGCAAATAAGTAGTTGGCGCTCGGATGCATGTGGCGCCCTTTTTTCTGTTTTTTAAAGTCTCCCGTAAACTCGGCAAACTCGGTATGTTTGGGTTCTTTTATTTCCACCCAGGGGCCATTCCACGATTCCTCTCCACGGTTTTTCTTTCGGTTTTTATAATGGGCCACTTTTGGGTATTCAAACACCATTGGGCCGGAAGCACTCGCTGGCCTTTCGTACTTGTATTCGTATAAGGGGTTGATCGAAAACCTGGGCCTGACTACCCTGTCTGATCCCGAACCAGCAGTAAACCTGGTGTACCTGGGGTGTACCACCCTGTCTGATCCTTGTCCTGCAATATCCCTGGAGTATTTTGGGCTTACTACCCTTCCATAGCCCTGTCCGGCAATATCCCGCGAATACCTTGGACTGACAACCCGGTCCACTCCCTGTCCGGCCCTCTGCCGCGAATAGCGGGGTTGCACGTACCTGTCTGACCCTTGTCCGGCTATATCCCTTGAATACTTTGGGCTTACCAACCTGTCAGACCCCTGACCAGCTACATCTTTCGAATACTTGGGATATACAGCCCTGTCTGATCCTTTTCCAGCCCTTTCTTTGGAGTATTTAGGGTAAACTGCACGATCCGATCCCTGGCCTGCCACATCTATGGAATATTTGGGGCTGATGATGGTGATTTTGCCTGCCCTCCGCTTTTTAGAGTACCTTGGACTCACTACCCTGTCGCTGGATTTGCCGGCATTGTCTTGTGAAAACCTGGGGGTAATGGCCCTAAATACACCCCTGCCCCTTCTTTCGCGGGAATACTTTGGTTTCACGTTGCGGTCACTTTTGGACACTTCCCTATCCTGGCTATATTTGGGTGAAACGCTCCTGTCGTCTGTATGCCGCTCTCCTGAAGGCACCCTTTTGATCACCTTTTTTTTGTAAAGGGAAAATCCTTTTTTGGTGGCTTTTTCTGTTTTTAACTTATTCCTGTCTTCAAGTAACTGGCCGTAGGATTGATGGGTGAAAAACAGCCCCGTAAGGATTGAAAAAAAAACAAAACCTAAGAGTTTTGATCGCATAACTTGAATTCTGGTTTTCATAAATGAAACGTGAAAGTTAACAAATAATTTGATTATCAGGTTTCAATGACTCGATTTGGAGGATGGCCTTGCCCGAATTTGTATGTAAATGTGGGCAAGCAGACCTTTCAGTAATTCAACAAAGCATCCAGTTTTTGTTCAAGGCGGGCTTTGGGAAGAAAATTGGCTTCCAGGTTGGCAGAAAAAGGCACAGGTGTGTCCAGGCTTCCTTCCCGCATAACGGGCGCATCGAGGTATTCGAAGCAGTTTTCACTGATCCAGGCCGCAATTTCAGCGCCTATGCCCCCTGTCAGGCAGTCTTCATGTACTATTATTACCTTGTTGGTTTTTTGTACAGTTTGCCTTACAGCTTCTTTGTCCCAGGGGAGGAGGGTACGCAGGTCTAGTATATCCGCAGACAGGTCTGTTCGCTTGTCCACGATTTCCTTAGCCCAGTGTACGGCCATGCCATAAGTAATGATGGATAGGTCTGTGCCTTGCCTTACAAACCGGGCACGACCAACCTCGGTGGTATAGTAGTCGTCCGGTACTTCTTGCGAAACTGCGCGGTAAAGGGCTTTGTGTTCAAAATAAAGATAAGGATTGGGGTCTTCAATGGCCGCATTCAACAGCCCTTTGGCATCAGCCGGGGTGGAGGGGTACACGATTTTGAGCCCTGGTGTGTGAAAAAACCATGCTTCGTTCGATTGGGAATGAAATGGCCCGGCCCCAACCCCAGCCCCTGTAGGCATACGAATGACCACATCGGCATTTTGTCCCCATCTGTAATGGCTTTTGGCCAGGTTGTTTACTATTTGGTTGAAACCACAGGTTACAAAGTCTGCAAACTGCATTTCAATGACGGATTTCATTCCCCGGATAGAAAGCCCCAAACCCACACCCACAATGGCTGATTCGCAGATAGGTGTGTTTCTAATTACTTTTTTGCCAAACTTCTCTACAAAACCTTCGGTCACCTTGAACACGCCCCCGTACTCGGCTATGTCCTGGCCCATCAGGATCAATTCGGGATATTTCTCCAGGCTTTGGTATAGCGCATCAGAAACTGCATCAACGAAACGTTTATTGGATTTTTTGCCAGACGCTGGAGCTACCTCCTTTTGTTGGTAGGGCATATAAACGTCTCCTAGTTCCCGGGAGGCATCTGCCGTAGGAATGTTATCAGCAAATGCGCTTGATAAGCCCTCATCGATTTCTTTAGAGATTGCCCCTTTGATTTCTTTAATGTCCGGGTCGCTGAGCAACCTTTCTTTTTTCAGGTATTTCTCATACCAGGTTACCGGGTCTTTTTTAGACCAACTTTCAATCAGGCCTTCCGGATAATATTTCGTGCCGCTGGCTTCTTCATGCCCGCGCATCCTGAATGTCATGCACTCTACGAGTATTGGCTTTCCATTTTTTCTTGCATATTCGGCGGCCTTTTTTATTCCTTCATAAACTTCCAAGATGTTGTTGCCATCAAGCTGAGCAGCCTCCATGCCATATCCTATTCCTTTATCTATGAAAGATTTACACCTGAATTGTTCACTGCTGGGGGTAGAAAGACCCCATTGGTTGTTTTCGACCACAAATATCACGGGAAGGTCCCATACCGCTGCTACATTAAGTGCTTCGTGAAATTCCCCCTCGCTGGCACCACCATCACCAGTGAAAACAAGAGTGGCCGAATTTTCCCCTCGTAATTTATCCGCCAGGGCTATGCCATCTGCAATACTCAACTGAGGCCCGAGGTGTGAAATCATGCCTACAATTTTGTGGTCGATAGACCCAAAATGAAAAGAACGGTCTCTGCCCTTGGTGAATCCTGAGTTTTTTCCCTGAAACTGGGCGAATAGCCTGCCGAGGGGTATGTCCCTTGCAGTAAATACCCCCAGGTTACGGTGCATGGGTAGTATGAATTCTTCGTCGGACATGGCCATGGTAGCACCCACTGAGATGGCTTCCTGCCCCATACCAGAAAACCATTTGGAAATTTTGCCCTGTCTGAGTAGAATCAACATTTTTTCCTCGATCAACCTGGGTTTCAGCAGGCCTTTGTAAAGGGAGATGAGTGTCGAGGGGGCTAAAGTTTGATTTTGGAACTGCATGTCAAAGCATCATAAAAGGGCGCTGTACGGATGATTAATTCTTGGGTGTGACAAAGCTAAGTGATGGATTTGGACCGAAAAACTAATTCTGAATTTATATGTTTTAAGTTTGCGATCAAAATGGTTTGGGGAGTGTTCAAATGCTTCTGTAAAAACGATACGCATGAATTTTAAAAACTTTGAGTTAGAGAATGGCCTGAAAGTGGTGGTGCATGAAGACAATACAGCCAGGATTGCGGTGTTGAATGTGTTGTATGATGTAGGGTCACGAGACGAACACCCGGAAAAAACGGGTTTTGCACACCTCTTCGAACACCTGATGTTTGGTGGGTCCAAAAACATAGCATCGTATGATGAACCACTCCAGAAAGTGGGTGGCGAAAATAATGCCTTTACATCCCCCGACCTCACCAACTACTACATTTCTATTCCATCCAATAACCTGGAAACTGCTTTTTGGCTGGAGTCGGACAGAATGTTGTCTCTCTCATTTGACCCCAAAGTACTGGAAGTGCAGAGAAAGGTGGTGATTGAAGAATTTAAACAGCGCTACCTGAACCAACCATACGGGGATGCGTGGTTGAAACTGAGGCCCCTGGCCTATAAAGAACATCCATACAGGTGGGCCACTATCGGGAAGGAAATTTCCCATATAGAAAATGCCACGATGGATGATGTGAAAGCTTTTTTTCAGAAGTTCTATATACCCAACAATGCCATACTGGTAGTGGCCGGTGACGTCAGGTTTGAAGAAGTAAAACAGCTCGCTGAAAAATGGTTTGGCCCAATACCCAAGGGAGACAACCCGGGCAGAAAGCTGGCCTCAGAGCCGGCGCAGACTGAAGGGCGAAAACAGACTGTTGAGGCCAAAGTTCCTGTCAATTCATTATACAAGGTGTATCACATGCCCCAACGGCTGGCGCCAGCCTACTACGCAACCGACTTGATGAGTGATATCCTGGGTAGGGGGAAGTCCTCAAAACTGCACGAGGTGTTGGTGAAAGAAAAGAGGTACTTAAGTTCGTTGAGCGTCTATATTACCGGGTCTATTGATCCAGGGCTTTTGGTTATGAATGGCAAGTTGAACAAGGGTGTTTCATACGATCAGGTAGAGCAGGAAATCGAGCGGGTGATTGAAAGCCTCATGAAAAACCCTGTATCTGACTTTGAACTGGACAAGGTTAAAAACCTGTCGGAATCATCTCATATTTTTGGGGAAATGGAGCTTCTCAACAAGGCATATAGCCTTGCTTATTTTACGCTTTTGGGTGATACGGGCATGATAAATGAAGAGGTGGATAAAATACGTGCTGTTACTTCCAGCGATATTATGAATGCCGCAAAGAATGTATTAAAGCCTGAAAATTGCTCTACCCTTTATTACAATGCTGAAGCCTGAACGTGATATTATGCATCGCGCCATTTAATGGTGCAGCCAATGGCTTTGGTGAATTTTGTAGGAACGTCCTTGCCCGATAGCAGGTTGTCCACCGCCTCTTCGACATATTTTTTTGAAGCCATAGATGCGTCCTTATGGTTGTTGTCGATGGCACCAACGTAAGCCACTTTGTATTTGTCGCTGGCCCTTTTGAGCACAAATACATGGGGGGTTCTTGTTGCCCCGTATGCAGAGGCTATTTCCTGGGTTTCGTCATAAAGGTAGGGGAAGTTAAACCCTTTTTCTTTGGCCCTGAGCTTCATGTTTTCGAACGAATCGCCGGAAGAAAGCTCCTTGTCGTTGGGGTTGATGGCCATTACCGGAAAGCCCAGTGGTTGGTATTTAGTTTGGAGTTCCATGATGCGCTCCTCGTACATTTTGGAGAATGGGCAAGTATTGCAGGTGAATATCACGATAAAGCCTTTTGCGTCCCTGACACCTGACATGGATACCATTTTCCCATCTATGTTTTTCAGGTTGAAGTCCCTGGCAAAATCCCCTACTTCATAATTAACAGAACCGACCGCAAGGGTAGTTTTTTTTGCATTGATGAAGAATATCATCGCCACAGAAAGTACCCCAATAGTGATGAGTATGTTTTTTTTCATAGTTGTTGATTTTTAATGAACAAAGTTGTTAAAAGCCTCTTCCAGCTCTCCTTCCTTAAATTCTTTCTCAAAAAATCTCCTGTTACCGTTACGGTTATCCAACATCAAAGTTGCAGGTATGGCACCCGACCACTTTGGGTCGATTTTATCTATAAAAGAGTTGTAGTCGGTTTCGTCCAATAGCATTACATCGGATTTGATGTCCTTTTTCTTTACGAAAGGGATTACTTTTTTTTCCAGTTGCTCTACAAAATCGAAGCTTACGAGTACTACTTTGAGTCCCTGGTTTTCGTACTTGGTCAGCAGCTTTTCGAATTGGGGAAGCTCCTTCACGCATGGGGCGCACCAGGTAGCCCAGAAGTTTACTACCATCAGGTCGCTGGAGTTGTCCTGGATCAATTTATCCAGATCGGCAAACTTAATCACATCCACCGGGCGGGGTTTGTTGGCACATGCTGAAAAAGCAACTATAAAAAGGCCAATTACTAGTTTGTTCATCGATTGAGTTTTCTGCCAAAGGTTAAAATTACTAAAGAGAATAGAATATCCCCAGCACACGGCAAACGAATATGCCGGCTATAGGTTTGTAATGGGCTGTTTGGTGTTTTTGATTGCGGATGGTTGTCTCAAAATAGTGCAAAAAATTTTTTTCATCAAAGTTTTCCACATTTTTTAAAGTTTTCCACATCCTTTAAATAGTTGCATTCAAATTATTAAATATCAGCTATTTATAAAAGAACGGATTTAGCAGAATTGTGGATAAACCCATTCAGGGTAGAATGGCCCTTTTGGTATTTCTGCGAAAAATTCAAAACAAATATTTCTCAAAACAAACCAGGGTATATGTGCCATACAGGTGAAAAAAGGCTACTCCTTGTCCTGAAGGATGAGTTTTTTTCTGTAAGCATTGAAGATCCGTGACTTGGACACGAGCCCCAAATACTTGCCCTGATCGATTACCGGGAGGTTCCAGGCTTGGGTTACTTCAAATTTATTCATTACCGTCTGCATATCGTCGGATGGATATACTTCAGTGGGAGGCTTTTGCATGAGCGATTTTATTTCTATATTCTTCCTCGCCTCTTCATCGAACATCACATCCCTGACATCATCGAGGGTGATGATTCCCTGTAGTTCTTCTTTTTCATTGATTACCGGAAAAATATTCCTTTTCGAAATTTTCACCAGTTCCACAAGATGGCCGAGCTTGGCATCAGCATGTACGGTGAGCAGGTCGGATTCTATCACTTTTTTGATATCAATCAGGCTAAGTACATAACGGTCCTTGTCGTGCTGGATAAGGTCCCCACTTTCTATAAGGTTCTTTGTATAGAGTGAGTGTTTTTCAAAGTACATTATGGTGGTGAATGAAATGGCCGATACCAGCATCAGGGGTACAAACAGGGTGTATCCCCCTGTGATCTCTGCTATAAGGAATATGGCCGTCAATGGTGCATGTAGCACCCCGCTCATTACCCCACACATACCTACGAGGGTAAAATTGCTTGTGCTGATTTGTCCGGGCAGCAGAAAATTGTTGGTAGCTGCAAAAAGGTAACCGGCTATACCACCCATGAAGAGTGAAGGCGCGAAAATACCACCACTACCACCAGATCCCAGGGTCAATGCAGAAGCAACAGGCTTGACCACAATAATGGCAAACAAAAAAAGGATCATCATCAGCGTGTTGCCACTTGCACTATAAAAAAGGCTCCTCTGAAAAATATGGATTTCATTGCCTGTCAGCAAGGATTTTATGGTATTGTAGCCCTCACCATATATTGGGGGAAATATCAGGATAATTATGGCCAGTCCAATGCCTCCGAGCAAGGCCCGGTTTGCATCGTTTTTTATTTTGGCAACCCATTTTTCCACCAAATACGTCACCCGGGTGAAGTGTACAGATACTATCCCACATGCGATCCCCAACAGCATAAAATAAGGGACATCTTCAGCGCTGAATTGGTCTTTTATTTTAAATGAAAACAGAATGTCGTCACCCAGCAGTATCAGCGATACCAATGAGCCGGTAACAGAGGAGATAAGTATGGGTATAAACTTGTTGATGGTAGCCTCTGCCAGTATTACCTCTATGGCGAATATGACCCCTGCAATGGGCGAGTTGAATATGGCAGAGATGGCTCCAGATGCCCCACAGGCTATCAGGAGTGTCCTTTTTTTGTAGTTGAGGTGGGTCAATTGTCCGAGGTTGGAGCCTATGGCCGAACCTGTAACTACGATGGGTGCCTCCAGTCCTACAGATCCACCAAAACCAACCGTAATGGCACTGGTAAACATCCGGGAGTACATCATAGAACGGCGCACAATACTGGAATTCTTGGATATGGTATAAAGAATCTGCGTGATGCCATGCCCAAGCTTTTCGCGAAAAAAATATTTGGCCACTATCAGCGTGAGCATGATGCCCATGAGTGGATAAAAAAGGTACAAGTAGTTGATGCCTGTGATGTCAAGGTTTTTTTCCAGAAAACCCTGAATCAAATGGACGGTGCTTTTGAGCAAGACAGCAGCCATGCCGGCGATCAACCCAATCAGCCCACTCAGCATCAGAACAAAATTATTGTTGCTGATGTGCTTCAATCTCCAAATAAGGAATTTCACCAAAAGGTCATTGATCTTCATATTTTACTTAGGTAGGGCGGCATACTCTTGAAAATGTCAATGTGGGATGGTTTTGATAAGGGGCAAATGTAGTTAAAAGTGCTATTGCTGAAAAATAAGCACACATTTATTCATCCCCTAATACTGGCCAATCCACAATTTAAAATTCTCGCTGTTGGTAGTGCTGGCTTCTGTATCCTTTATTATTTCATATATGTTGTAGTATTTGGTGTTTCCTGTGTTTAGTGTGATAGTTTTTTTCTTGTATTCCCGGTCTAGGAGAAAGGTGTTTTCCCCTTCGTTTATTTCCATTCCTTTTTCACCGATCTTTTTTCCATTGATTTCAACGATTTTATCACCCACTGAAAAATATGTTTCAGCCATAGAGCCAGGTGCTATTTCTGTAATCAGGGCCTGGCCATTGGTCAACTCTACCCTGAATCCATACAAGGCTGCCGATGGTTCGGGATGGTCTTTTTTCACCAGCTTGAATCCCAGGTATTCCACCATTTGAGATAGGTCGTCCTCTATGGGAACAATACCTTCGTAAAATTTATCAATAAAATGTTGTGCCCCATCACCGCCATATTTATTGATGAGATCATAAATATCTGATTTGGTATAGCCCTTTTCAATTTGGCCAAAGTCCACCCAGAGGTCCTGGATTAAATCATCGAGGCTTTTGCTGTTTTGAGAATTTTTCCGGATCATGATATCAAGCATGAAAGCCGCAATGGCCCCTTTCACATAGATGGACACTTTGCGCGATGGAAGCAGTTTTTTGTAGCCGTCTATCCAGAGGTCGAAGGAAGACTCTGTCAGCGACAGGTTGTGGCGTCCATAATTTTCGAAATGCCTTTTCAGCAGCGTGTTGAGTTCTTTTATATATTGTTGATGATCAAAAACGCTGCTTCTTGCTAAAAATAAATCACCATAGTATGTGGTAAACCCTTCCGTAACGAAACCAGTTTCATAATAATTCTCTTTCGATAAATCATAGGGCGACAATTCAATAGGTCGTATTCTTGTGACATTCCATGCGTGGAACAGTTCATGCGACGCTACTCCCATTAAGTCGAGGAAGTACTGCTGCTTGTTGTCCTCAATGCCTGGCCCCAATACCAGTACGGTAGAGTTTCGATGCTCCACGCCATGATAATGCCTGTATGGTAGTGACTGAACTATAAAATCGAATTGTTCGGATGGAAACCCACCCATCTGTTTGATTTGGCTATTGGAGAATTTCTCAAACTCCCTGATGATGGTGTCGTCCTCAATAGGGCAATCCCCCAGAATGAAAACATTGAACACAGTAGAAGAAATGGTGTAAGTCAGTTGTTTCAGGCCTTCACTGGCCAACAAAGGTGAATCTACCAGTTCAAAATATGATTTTGCTGTCCATGTGTTGTGGGTCCGTAGTAGGCTGCAGGCGGTACGATAAGTGGAAGGAATGTCTATTTCCATCGTCAGCTCTTCTTGCATCCGGTTTGGTAAATAGAGCATACAGTTGATGAAATTGATGTAAACCTGCCCTTCATTCAAAACAGAGCTGCCGGCATCCATTTTATTGGCATAATAGCTGTATTCCACCCGCATACTATTTTCCCCTTTGGTATTGACGAGCCATTTGTTCTTTTCTTTTTTGTACAAAGGCAGGTCTTTGCCACTCTTGCCGTATGCTTTTATTTTTTTCAGGTTAGATATATAATTGGCCAATTCATACCTGCCGGGTCGCCAGTCGGGCAAGATGAGTTCTGTTTCATCTGTCGTTATGTTGTCCACCTCCAGAGAAATTTCAATGAAGTGTGTGAGTGGGTTGGGAAATGAAAGGCGATATTTTAAGTTGGTCATGGTATGGCTTTTTTGCTGAATGGTGCATTGAAACCGCAAAGTAAATGGATTTTAAAAAGAA
This sequence comes from Cyclobacteriaceae bacterium, assembly GCA_040222275.1. Lineage (GTDB taxonomy): Bacteria > Bacteroidota > Bacteroidia > Cytophagales > Cyclobacteriaceae > CAXBNB01. Next base: position 33,444 of record JAVKDJ010000053.1, on the reverse strand, counting down.
GGGAAACAATCGCAATCCTTCCTTTGTAAATCCATAAAAGCTACTTAGCTTTGCACTCCATTTTTAAAATGGGTCAAAATATTAGCCTGGCACCCCATCAAGGGACGCTTAAAACAGGCAATTAAGAGATAAAATCAGGAAAATGAAAAGAACATTTCAACCTTCACAGAGAAAAAGAAGAAATAAGCACGGGTTTAAGTCAAGAATGGCAGATCCTAATGGCAAGGCAGTATTAGCCAGAAGAAGGGCCAAAGGAAGAAAGAAATTGACCGTTTCTGACGAGAAGAGGCATAAAAAATAAAATGAGATAGCAGGGCTTGCCTGAACTCTTCTGAGGTACAGGCAAACCCTGCTTGATTTTAATTGTCCATTGCCATTTTTGGCATTCGCTCAGTCGAGCGATTATTTACTATTCCTCAATCACACACAACTTACAGATGGGAATAGAAGCCGCAGATAAAAAATGTTTTAAGTTTCCCGCACGGGAAAGGCTGAAAAGCAAAAAACAGATCGACGAACTTTTCTTAAAAGGTGAGTCATTTTTTTTATACCCATTTTCTGTCAAATACCTGATGCAGTCTGATGCTGACTGCAACCACCACCAGCTTCTGGTATCCGTTTCGAAGAAAAAATTTAAAAAGGCTGTTGATCGCAACAAGATCAAACGAAGGGTAAAAGAAGCCTACAGGTTGAATAAAGTAGAATTTTTGAGCCAGGGAGGGGAAAAGCGATACTTTCTTATTGCCTATATTTACATTGCCAAAGAAATACACGATTATAGATTTATTGAATCCAAACTAATTGAATCTTTGGAGCGTTTAAATTCCAAACAGATAAATTCGCAATGAGGAAGTTTTTGCTGGGCTTGGCTGCCGTCGTTACTGCCATTACATTATTTTCCTTTTCACGGTTAGATGACAATTATTTTGAAATCACCCGAAACCTCGACATTTTCGGTACGCTCTTCAAAGAATTAAACGCCAACTATGTGGATGATGTAGATCCAGAGGAGTTGGTAGTTGAAGGCATCAATGCCATGCTGACCTCCCTGGACCCGTACACAGATTTTATACCTGAAACAGAACTGGAAAGCTACAGGACATCTACCACAGGTGAGTATGGGGGTATTGGGGCAATAGTAGGCAAGAAGAATGGGATAAGTACAGTTATCATGCCCTATGCGGGATTTCCCGCCCACAAATCAGGATTGCGAATAGGAGATCAAATCACAGCCATTGACGGCACAGATATTTCGGGCAAATCTACGTCTGAAGTGAGCAATATGCTCAAGGGAAAGCCCAATACTACCCTTACACTCAGTGTAGATCGTTATGGTGAGGACGAAGCATTTGAAGTAACAATAGAACGCGACAAAATCGTAATAAACAACGTAACCTATGCGGGCATGTACGACGATGAAATCGGCTTTATACGACTGTCTGAGTTTACCACCAACGCAGGCAAGGAAGTTACAGAGGCACTCAACCAACTTAAACAAGAAGGTGCCCAAAAAATAATTTTGGATTTGAGGGGCAACCCCGGGGGGCTGCTTTCTGAGGCGGTGAATGTAGCAAATGTGTTCATACCCAAGGGTATGGAGATAGTAAGCACCAAGGGCAAATCGTCGGCAGTTGGCCAGGTGTATAAAGCATTGAGGAATGCGGCTGACCAGGAAATCCCGATGGCCGTGTTGATCAGTAATGGTACAGCATCTGCAGCTGAAATAGTCTCCGGATCCATTCAGGATTACGACAGGGGTGTATTGATAGGCAAAAAGACCTTTGGCAAAGGGTTGGTGCAGGGCACCAGGCAATTGCCTTATGATGCGCAGCTCAAACTAACAACAGCAAAATACTATATCCCCTCAGGCAGATGCATCCAGGCCATTGACTATTCACACAGAAATCCCGACGGCAGTGTTGGAAAAATACCTGATTCCCTAAAAGTGGCCTTTAAAACCAAGGGGGGAAGAACCGTTTACGACGGGGGCGGAATTGATCCTGACATACCAGTGAAAATAGAGTACTACTCCAACCTTTTGCTGAATATTGTCAACCAAAATATCTTGTTTGATTATGCCACTAAATATCACCATGAGCATCCCGGGATAGTGGAGGCAAAGAAGTTTGAAGTGTCGGATGAAGATTATGCTGATTTTCTGGAGTGGTCGAAAGGTAAAAACCTTGATTTTTCGTCAGAGATGGACAAAGCTATAGAAGCCCTTGAGAAGATATCCAAAAATGAAAAATATTATGTGGGGCTGAAAGCCCAGATAGAACAGCTGAAAGGGCGACTGGATAACGTGCGTGAATCTTATTTGGAGGATTATAAAGACGAAGTGAAAACTTTGCTGAAGGAAGAAATTGTGAGCAGGTATTTTCTCCATACCGGTGTGGTGGAGGCCTCTATGACCCACGACCCGGCTGTAATAGAAGCGGTGCAGGTGCTCAAAGACGAAGAAAGATATAATAAGCTATTGGCAAAATAGATTGAAGTTTTGGGAACAATATTAAGTATTGAAACTGCCACCCGGTCGGGCTCGGTAGCCATTCACAAATCAGGGAACTTAGTAGGAATGCAGCAATATGACATAGACAAGTCACATTCCAGTCTGCTGCATGTCATGATAGACCAGGTACTACAAAATAGTGGAACAGAACGCACCCAATTGAACGCTATCGCTGTATCCGCAGGGCCAGGATCTTATACTGGGTTGAGGATAGGGGTATCTACAGCAAAGGGTATGTGCTACGCACTTGATATTCCCCTTATAGCCGTGAATACCCTGGAGGCAATGGCAAAACAAGTGGCCAATACTACCAGTGAAAACATCAGCCTCTGCCCTATGATAGATGCCAGGCGACAGGAGGTCTATTGCATGATGCTCAACCGCCAGATGGAAGTATTGAAAGAAACAGAAGCCGTGATTATAGATGAAGCGTCTTTCTTTGAAGAACTGAACGAAAACAGGATCGTTTTTTTTGGAGACGGATCAGATAAGTGCAGGTCTGTTTTGTTGCATGGCAATGCAGGGTTTATCGGAAACATCATGCCATCGGCCAGGGAGATAGGAGAGTTGGCTTACAATAAATACGTAAAAGGAGATTTTGAAAACCTGGCCTACTACGAGCCGTTTTACCTCAAGGAGTTTCGTATCATAAAATCAAAGAAAAAACAATTATAGCAACGATGGAAGGGGAAATTGTAAACAGGGTAGCCAATAGTTCTTTAGTCAATTTTGATCTGGAAGACTATTACGACAAAGGGGAAAGAGTTGTGTACGATATCAAGGAGAATCTATTCAATGGCTTTGTATTGAAGGAAAAAGACTTCAGGGATTTTATAAAGCAAAACGACTGGAGTGCCTATAAAGACAAAAATGTGGCCATCATCTGTTCAGCAGATGCTATCGTACCTACCTGGGCATTTATGCTACTTTGCTCTGCTATTGAGCCCCATGCCAAAAATGTTATTTTTGGATCGAAGGAGCAATTGGAGCAGTATCTGTTTCAGCAGGCATTGTCAAAAATCGACCTGAAGGAATTTGAAGGGGAAAGAGTAATTGTTAAAGGGTGCGGTCGCTATCCTGTGCCGGGTTTTGCCTTTGTGGAAATCACACGATTGCTCAAACCTATAGCTAAGAGTATTATGTACGGAGAAGCCTGTAGTGCAGTGCCAGTTTACAAAGCGCCCAAATAGGAAACTGGTTTTCTTAAAAAATATTTCCTGAATGTTTCCACAATTAACCTTACCTTTGGAGCCTTCAAAATGTAAACCAATTCAAAGTTGAACTTCGAAGTAAAGCTGCCAATTTTTGAAGGTCCGTTCGACCTGTTGCTGTTCTTTATTCAAAGGGATGAATTGGATATACATGACATTCCGATTTTCCAAATCACCAATGATTTTTTAGGGTACATCCACCAGTTGGAACGAATGAACGTGGAGGTGGCCAGTGAGTTTATCCTGGTGGCTGCCACACTTATGCGGATTAAAGCCAAAATGTTGCTGCCCCGGCCTGTTTTGAATGAAGAAGGTGAAGAGATCGACCCTAGGGAAGAATTGGTGCGGCATCTGCTAGAGTATAAAAAGTACAAGTCCGTAATAGCCGAATTGTCCAAACTGGAATCCGACAGGATGGACAGGGAAAAACGGGGAAATGTTGTCAAAGAAATCAAGCAACTGTCGGAAGTGTCCAATGTGGACGCGGAACTGCAAGATCTGGATTTGTACAAGTTGCTCAAAGTATATCAAAAGGTGCTCAAGCGGTATGAGTATGAAAAAAACAAGCCGACTCATCAGGTGGTGCAATATCCCTACACGATTTCCGGGCAAAAAACCGTGCTTCTGGATATCCTGACCAATCGTGACAAGCTGTCTTTTGAAGAAATAATCAAAAACAAACCTGAGAAGATAGCGGTGGTATTCAACTTCCTGGCCATACTGGAACTGCTACAACTCGGAATGATCAAAATCCATCTGGGAGAAGGGTTTAATAATTTTTGGATTGAAAAGCCTGAAGAGGTTGTGGTGGACTAAAATATGGCGATTACGTTTCCTTCAATCAGGGGTTGTGAAACCAGTGTCAATAGAAATTTTTGGCTGAAACGTCATTGTCTATTTGGTGCCGGCCACCGGGAAATCACCAACCCTCAAATTTCTCACCCATCACATAAATAATGGATATTAGTGCGAATAAGGTATTTAAGGTATTAAATCCAAAAAACGTTTGGATTCCGGTTGTGCTGGGAATAGGTATAGTTTCATTTCTTTTTTACCAAGACCCCAATGTCACCGCTGACAACCTGAGGCTGATATTCGATGCGAGCCCGGAAGGAGTTTTCTTTTCCCTGATTACACTCATTTTGCGCCATGCGGGGTATGCCTACAGGCTGAGGGTGATCACAGATCAGGAAATATCATGGATGCGCTGTATTGTGATTATTGTTTTATGGGAATTTGCTTCGGCTGTTACACCTTCTGTAGTAGGAGGTACCGCTGTTGCTGTTTTTATCCTTACGATGGAGGGGCTCAATTTTGGCAAGGCACTGGCCTTCGTTATGGTGACAGCCATACTGGACAATTTGTTTTTTGTAGTAGCTGCACCAGGTGTGATGCTACTAGCCCCAGGTCAGGTTTTCCCTTCGGTGGAGGCTGCAGAGTTGCAAATTGGCGACAGCCTGCCGTATTTCTTTTTCATTAGCTACGGGCTCATAGCTATTTATACATTGGTGATGTCCTATGGTTTATTCGCCCAACCACGTGCTTTCAAGTGGATATTGCTGAAATGTACTTCCTGGAAATGGCTGGTGAAGTGGAAACACAAAGCTGGTGTATATGGGGATCAGATCATTATGGCTTCAGCTGAGCTCAAAGGCAAAAAGGCGAGGTATTGGGTGCTGATTTCATTGACTACCCTTTTTATCTGGGTGTCCCGGTACATCACATTGAATTCCATCGTGACGTCATTCGCACAGGTGTCGTTTGGGGAGCATCTGGTGATATTTTCCAGGCAGGTGATCATGTGGATTGTGATGCTAATTTCCCCAACACCAGGAAGTAGCGGCACTGCCGAATATTTCTTCATCCCATTTTTCGAAGAGTATCTGGAGTCCTACACCTTTATATCGGCTATATTTTGGAGGATGCTTACCTATTATCCATACCTTTTGCTGGGGGCTATTGTGTTGCCCCGCTGGGTAAAGAAGGTTTTTTTCAAAAAGGGCATAAAAAAACCCTGAACAACCAGGGCTTGATTAAACCTTCTAAGAATTTGAATTAATATTTCTCTAACTCAGAAAAGAAAAACGAACCTTCTATCGCTGCATTTTCATCAGAGTCGGATCCATGTACTGCATTGGCCTCTATGGACTTGGCGAAAAGTTTCCTGATGGTACCTTCTGCAGCTTCTGCAGGGTTGGTTGCCCCGATCAGGGTCCTGAAATCAGCTACCGCATTGTCCTTTTCGAGGATCATTGCGATAATGGGCCCTGAAGACATGTATTTGCAGAGGTCATTGTAAAAAGGGCGCTCCTTATGCACTGCATAAAAACCACCTGCCTTTTGCTCTGATAGCTTCACAAGCTTCATGGCTTTTATAGAAAAACCAGCCTCTTCCATCATTTTGATAATTGCACCAGAATTACCTGCGCCAAAAGCATCAGGTTTGATCATTGTGAATGTTTTGTTTCCTGCCATTTGATTTTTTGGTATTAATTTTTTGAAATCGCGCAAAGCTATAAGTAAACTATAAGGATACGAAGCAAACTGCTATTATTATCCTGACAGCCTAGTCCTACCTTGTCAGATTACAAATCCTCGCCCCCGTTTTGTGTCTTCACAAACGGAATTCATATTTGAGAATGTTTGTGGGGACACAAACATTGGCGCTAACGAAGCAAACTGCTATTATTATCCTGACAGCTTAGTTTTGTTTTGCCATTAATTATCTACACTTTTGCACCTGCTTTTTAAAAAATTGATGCAAAATTTAGCAGCGTTTAAAGAATTAATCAGCCTCCCCAAGCGGATCGTAATTACCACTCATGTGAAACCTGATGCAGACGCACTGGGCTCCTCGTTGGGATTGGCTGGGTTCCTTCAAAAGTCCGGCCATCAGGTGACCGTCATTACCCCAACAGATTATCCGGAGTTCCTTCATTGGATGGACGGCAATAAAGATGTGTTGGTGTACAATGAAGGCAATGAGGATAAATCCGCCTACCTGGTTGAAAATGCCGACATTGTATTTTGTCTGGATTTTTCCAGCCTAGAAAGGATAGAAGGTTTGGGGGAATTGGTGAGAAACTCTGAAGCACAGAAAGTACTCATAGACCACCACCTGGAACCCGAAGATTTTGCTGATTTTGTACTTTGGTCCACAGAAGCAGCGGCCACAGCCGAACTGGTGTATGACCTGATAGAAATGCTGGAGGAAAGCGAAAAGATTACTATCGGCATAGCTGAAGCCTTATACGCAGGCTTAATGACCGATACAGGAAACTTTCGCCACCCTTCAACAACCCCCAAGGTTCACCATATAGTGGCGGGCCTTATAGAGTTTGGGGCTGATGTGTCCAAAGTGGCCAACCTGATTTATGACAACTACTCCCTGCAAAGATTGAAGTTGATGGGGTTTGCCCTTTCGGAAAGGCTGCAGGTGATTGAAGAATACAATACTGCTTATTTTGCCCTTAGCAAAGAAGATCAGGATAAGTTCAATTATCAGACCGGGGATACAGAAGGCCTGGTTAACTATGGTTTGTCCATCAAGGGCATAAATATGGCGGCTTTTATGCGTGAGAGCGATGGAAAAATAAAAATGTCGTTTCGATCTATTGGAAATTTTTCTGTAAAGAAGTTTGCAAGTGAATATTTCAATGGAGGTGGGCACAAGAATGCTGCCGGGGGAATCTCCTGCGACAGCCTTGAAGCTACCGTCGAAAGGTTTAAACAATTGGTAACAAAACATTCTAAAGAATTAAAACATGAAAGGTAAAATAATGAGTTTGGTGTTGGCCACAACGATAGTTACAGCTTGTAGTCAGAAAAACAAGAAAACGGTCACCGAGTCAGGCCTGGAGATCAATTTTATTGAGCAGACAGAAGGCAGGGTAAAAAACCAGGGTGATTTTCTTTTTTTCAACATGAAATACACTACCGATACAGATAGTGTACTCTTCGATACGAGCGAAAGGGGTGGTGCTGTACCTATTTCCTATGACTCAGCACAATGGAAATCCTCAGGCTCAATCTATGAGGCTTTCACACTTTGTAAAGAAGGAGACAGTATATCATTCAGTGTAGTGGCCTCAGATTTGTTTGAAAAAACGTTCAGGGCGCCTATTCCTGAAGGGATCAACAAAGACAGTCAGATTAAATTCTTCGTAGGCCTGGAAAAAATAAGGAACAAAGAAGAATTGGATGCTGAAATAATAGCGGCTGCAGAAGGACAAATCAAAAAAGATGGTGAATTGATAGATAAGTACTTGGATGAAAATGACATAGATGCCATTACCACTGAATCAGGTTTGAGGTATGTAATCACTGAAGAGGGTTCTGGTGCCAATGCCGTTGCAGGGCAAAATGTTCAGGTGCATTACCATGGCACCCTGTTGGATGGAACCAAATTCGATTCTTCTATCGATAGGGGAGAGCCCTTCTCATTTGTTTTAGGCCAGGGTCGTGTGATCAGGGGATGGGACGAAGGTTTTGCGCTCCTCAACAAAGGAACAAAGGCAACCTTGTATATCCCAAGTTCATTAGCTTATGGAAACCAGGCCAGAAGTGCAGTGATCAAAGAAAATTCAATATTAAAATTTGATGTTGAATTACTGGATATCAACTAATCGGTTGTTTTCCTAAAAAAGATACGTAAATGATGAAGCTACAAAGTATATTATCGGTTGTTTGTTTGTTGGTTGCAGGGTCGATTGTAGTTTCTTGTTCGAAAGAAGATCCGGGGCTGGCTGCTCAAAAGCAACTGGCCCTTGATATTGAAAAAATAGAAACCTATATAACCGACAAAGGTTTGGCTAATGTAACAACCACGTCCAGTGGGTTGAGATATGCCATTACCGAAGCAGGCACGGGAAATCTTCCGGAAGTTTCGGATATAGTGGTGTTACACTACGAAGGCAAGTTGCTGGACGGCAGCACCTTTGATTCATCCTTTGACAGGGGTGTGCCATTCACTTATGTTTTTGGTGTAGGCCAGGTAATACCCGGTTTTGATGAGGGCGTTTCAAAAATCAGCCAAGAAGGTGCTGGTATTATCATGATACCTTCGTACCTGGCTTATGGCACATCGGGGAGTGGCTCGATTGGTGCCAATGAGGTGCTCATATTCAATATAGAAGTGTGGAGTGATAATGAAATTCTGGAGAACGACCTGAGCAAAATAGAAAACTACATCGATACCAAGGCCATTACCGGGGTAGAAGAGACCAGTTCAGGCCTCAATTATGTAATTACCAAAGCCGGTACAGGAGATAATGTGAAGGAAGGTGATGCCGTCGAGATCATGTACAGAGGATACCTGCTGGACGGCACAGTGTTTGACGAGACCACCAATTCCAGCTACAATTATACTGTGGGCCAAACTGGCCTTATAGAGGGTTGGGAAGAGGCAGTGGCACTACTCAATACCGGGGCGGAGGGTACCTTTTTCATTCCATCAAAATTGGGCTATGGGCGGTCTGGTAACCAGGGAATAGCACCGAATGAAGTGCTGATATTCGATATAGAAGTGGTAAGTATAAATTAAGGAGCTGAAGATGAAATTTTTCAATAGAAGGATAAAGAGTGTAGTACATGCCTTGGCGGTGGCTGTGTTGGCAGTTTTGGTGGCTTGCTCGGGGAGTGACAGGGATTTGATAGACCCTGCTGTGATTACAGCGGATTCATTGGCACAGAGTGTCATCGACAATGACTCCATAGACTGGTATATTGAAGAATACAATGTCGAAAATGTATTCAGCGAAGATACAGGAATCAGGTATGCCTTAATAAAAAGCGGAAATGGCGAAGTGCCTGACCTCAATGATATAGTGTCTGTGGAATACGTAGGGAAGTTTTTGAACAACAAAGTTTTTGACACTACCATTGAGCAGGTGGCCATTGATGAAGGAATCAGTGACTCCAGAACTTATACTCCCATGAGGTTCAATTACACACTGGACGGCAGTGGAATAAATTCTGCATTTTTGCCTCAATTCAGGAATGGGCTGAACAAGATATTGTCCATGACCGATGAAAATGACATGAGGTTGTTCTCTAAAGGGAGCAAAGCTCTTTTGTTTTTACCTTCTGCCATAGCCTATGGCCCCAGAGGGGACCAGTTTTATGACAGTGTGGAAGATGTAATCCCTCCAAATACGGTAATCGTTTTTGAATTTACGCTGGTCACATTCAGGCCATAACCATTCGTAATTTTTTATGAAAATTTGTTTTGCCACACACAACGAAAACAAACTGCGTGAGGTAAGATCCCTAATGAAGGAAATAGAGATTGTAGGTCTGAGGGATTTGGGTCAGTCTGTAGAAATTCCGGAAGATGGGAATACCCTGGATGAAAATGCTGGCATCAAGGCCGGCTTTGTCTGGGACAACTATCAAATCAATTGCTTTGCAGATGATACGGGTCTGGAAGTAGATGCACTGGATGGAGCACCGGGGGTGTATTCAGCCCGATATGCAGGAGAAGACAAGGACAGTGCAGCCAACATGAAACTTTTGCTGGAAAACCTCGAAGGAACGGACAATCGAAAGGCCAGGTTTAGAACGGTCATATACCTGATATTGAATGGGGAAACCAAGACATTTGAAGGTGTGGTGAATGGCACTATTACAACAAGCCTCTCAGGTGCAGAAGGGTTTGGCTATGATCCGGTTTTCATGCCCGAGGGCTACAATGTTACTTTCGCTGAAATGTCTATGGCGGAGAAAAATGAAATTTCACATCGGGGAAAGGCCATTAGGGGACTGGCCAAATATTTAAACTCCCTTTCCTAACCCTTTTTAATATCGGGATTCTTAGTTATCATTGATTATAATTGCGGCGAATGTCAGACCTGGTCAAACCATATTTAATAGGGATTACAGGAGGAAGCGGATCGGGAAAAACCTCCTTTCTCGGGGAATTGAAGAAAATGTTTCCTGACCACCAACTGAGTGTACTTTCACAAGACAATTATTATGTACTAAGGCAAGATCAACCTGTGGACGACAAGGGGGTTCAGAATTTTGACACCCCAAATTCCATCAACCAGGCAGAGTTTATAAGGGACGTAAGGAGACTGAAAGAGGGGCAAAGCGTTTTTAGAAAGGAATATACGTACAACAATCCCAAGGCGACTCCCAAAGATCTGGAATTTCGCCCCGCACCGGTTATTGTCATTGAAGGGATATTTGTATTCTACTTAAAAGAAGTCGCCGAACTGCTCGACCTCAAAATTTTCATAGAAGCCGAAAACTATTTGATGCTCAAGCGCAGGGTGATCCGAGATGGCAAAGAACGTGGATACGATACAGATGATGTATTGTATAGATTTGAAAAGCACGTAATGCCAACATTCAAAAATTACATTCAACCTTTCCGGGAAAAAGCCGACATCATCATTCCCAACAACAAGAATTTTACAATAGGGCTTGAAGTATTGGCCGGGTTTATTCGAAGCAAAGTACAAAAAACTTAAAGCCGATTACTGTGTGTCATTCCTGCATGTTTCGGCAGGCAAGGCAAACGCTGTGGGTAATGGCAAATAAGAGAAGTACAATTAATGTACTTCGAGCTCCTGTGTGGATTGGTAACTTTCCAACAAAGATTCAAGGTTGTTTTCGTCAGAATACACACTTTCGGCCCTGTCCCTTAGGTTATAATTGGAACTCAACACCTGACCATATGCACCGGCAGACCTAATTTTCAGGAGGTCTCCCCTTTTGGTTTCAGGCAACTCTGCCTCTCCAAATGTATCGGTACTCTCGCAGATTGGCCCTACTACTTTGTATGCTTCTATGCTTCCCTGCGAGGATATGTTTTCAATCCTGTGGTAGGAGTTGTACAGCGCAGGCCTTATCAGGTCTGTCATACCAGCATCAATAATGGCAAATTTGGTTTCCTTGCCAACTTTTACGTAAAGCACTTTGGAAACCAATGAACCCATCTGCCCAACTATGGACCTTCCCAATTCGAAGTGAACCGTTTGGTTGGGTTGGGGTTTTAAGAATTTGTCAAACACCTTAAAGTATTCTTCAAAATTGGGAATGGGTTGTGAGTCAGGGTCATGGTAATTCACCCCAAGGCCACCCCCTACATTGATATGTTCTATTTCAACGTTTTTAGATGCCAAAAAGGAAATTACATCGTTGACCGCATAGCAAAGCTTGGCGTAAGGGTTCAAACTCAGGATTTGAGAGCCAATATGAAAATGTACACCGGTGAGTTTGAGATGGTCAAATTTTGTTATTGCCTCCAGAGCTATACCAAGGTCAGAGACTGGAATGCCAAATTTATTTTCGCTCAGGCCGGTGGTAATGTGCCTGTGCGTTTGAGCGTCCACATTGGGGTTGAGCCTGAAAGCGATTTTGGCAATCGAGTTATTATCTTTTGCTACTTGATCTATAACTTCCAGTTCTTCGATAGACTCACAGTTGATGCTGTGGATGTTATTTCCGATCGCAAGTGCCAACTCTTCATCCGTTTTGCCAACTCCGGCAAGTACTATATCGTTGGGTTTGAAGCCTATCTCGAGGGCTTTCTTTATTTCGTTTCCACTTACACAATCCGCCCCAATTCCTGAGGCTTTTATTTTTTGCAGAATACGAGTTTCTGCATTCGCTTTTATGGCGTAGTGTACGTGATAAGAACTCTGCGGGACGGCACTTTTTAATGCCTCTAGGGTCTGGTCCAAGAGATCCAGATCATAGTAATAAAATGGGGTCTTGAGCATAATGTTTGTTTTTAGGACGTCAAAATTAACTCCAATGCATTTATTTTGAAAAACATCCTTGATTTTCAACAAACAATTAATAAATTGTTAAATAATTAACATTAACCAATATTTATGAGGACTATAGCCGAGGTAGTAGAATTTGAGGTCAAAAAGTTGCCTTTTGTGGAAGAGGCCATGCAGGATAGCTTGATCAACCTGTCGTCACTGGCAAGATTGATAAAGCCTGCCATAGAAGAGGCCCTAATGAAAGATGTGAATGAAGGTGCCATCGTGATGGCCTTAAAACGTTATACCAAGAACATGAGCGGTGCTGTCATGCTTAAGGCAGATGATATCGGGCGTTATTTTGGAGAAATATTTGTCCGATCAGGACTGATGACATGTTCCTACGCCAACTCACCATCAATAACGGCAAATCAAACGAAGCTACTACAGGTCGTTGATAAGAACGTGGACGCCTATTGTTCCTTTAAGCAGGGTATGTTTGAGCACACCTTTATTTTAAGCCAAAACCTCAAACCCGAGGTGGATGAGTTTTTTAAAGATGAAAAATTCATCTCTGGTATAACAAATCTCTGCTCGGTTACTGTCAAATTGAAATCATCGAATGTTGAGGTGCTGGGACTGTATTATTATCTCTTCAAAATGATAGCCTGGAGAGGCATCAATGTAATCGAAGTGGTATCGACTGCCAATGAGTTTACGATCGTTGTGGATCAGGAAAACATCAATGAATCATTTTCAGTTTTGATGAACATCAAGGAGGGAGCTACCGAGTAATTGAACCCCATCTTTCGGGCTGTTAGTTGCCAGACTATCATACAGGCTGAAAAATGTAGGCACTACATGGGATGCGTATCGTGTTGGTGCATTAAAAAGTACACAAATTCCCAATTTGTTCTCTCTGTCCAGGGCGATTTCACTTCTATAATTGTTCACATATCCGCCATGGTGCATTATGGTACGGTTGTCGAATTTTACCATACGCCAACCTTTGGCATAATGAGACCTTTGTACATTGGGCCAATTGTTGAAGTATTTTCTGTCGCGGGTAGTGCTGACTTCAGGGGCAAACACACTGTCCAATACCTGCAAGGGGACAATGTCAGGTCGGTTGCCCAAAAGTACCTGTAGCCATTCACCCATATCCGCAATCGATGTATTTATACCTCCGGCCGAAGGGGCATTGTAATATTTCTTGTTCAATTTGGTGGAATAGTATTTTCGATACTTGCTGCTCCAGCTGTGGGGCATGGCTAAGTTGTCTTCGGTTGCAATGGCATCAAAGGAGCAGGAGCTACGCTGCATATTGGCCGGTACAAATATTTCATCGTGCAACAACTGTCCAAAATCTTTGTTCAGAGCAGATTGGATTACTTCTTCCACTATTGCGAATGCCACATTTTGATATGACATTATTTGGCCTTCACCGCCAATTAGGTTCACGGTTTTCAGTCTGGGCATAATGGTGTTAATGTCCATGCCGGCTTCCAGCAGGTTTGTATAGCTGTGCAGCGGAAGGCCGGTGGTATGTGAAAGCAAATGCCTCACTTCTACCTTTGAGGCCTGTTCATCGTTGCTCAGTACAAATTCCGGAACATGTTCCTGGATTTTTGAGTCCCAGTTGATATCACTTTTTTCTATCATCAGTCCTGTCAAGATTCCTGCAAACCCTTTGGACAAGCTGCCAATTCTAAAAATGGTATTTATGTCAACCGAATCGCTGGTATTCACTTTTCTTACCCCAAAACCATCTATATACACTATGGATGAATCCTTGACAATTACCAAAGCTGCCCCAGGGCAACCGCTTTTTTGTAGCAATTCCTTTTCCAATTTGTGGCCCAGGTATTGGTAGGTTGTATCCGTATCAATTGTCACCACCCTTGGTGGGAGCACGGGTGAATCGGCGGCATACTTTTCGGGATGATTGGCACTAAATGAGAATACCGAAAGTAGCGATATTATTAAGATTAAGGGCAATAGGTATTTCAAGGCTGGTAATGGTTAAATGCTTGGTTGTTGAACGGTCAGTTTTTATGAAGGTAGTCAGCAGGATCCAGGTGCTGTCCGTTTTTTCTTATTTCATAATGTAAGTGAGGGGCGGTGGACCTACCAGTGTTTCCGGTTAATCCAATGAGCTCACCTTTGGAAACTTTTTCGCCACGCTGTACAGCAAATCCTGAAAGGTGGGCATACATGGTTTCGAATCCATCGTCATGCCTGATTACCACATGAATGCCATATCCTTCAGTTTCGGCAGCCGTAATTACAACCCCACTCGCGGTTGCTTTTACGGGTGTTCCTTCCGGTACCCGGATATCTATGCCATTATGGAATTTTTTTTCTTTAAGTATAGGTTCCATGCGATTGCCAAATGCTGACGAAATACCGTTGTGGTCCACCACAGGATAGATGTCAGGCCTGTCCCTGGCATCCACCACAACCGCAAACATAAGGATGCAGGCGGCAATTCCAGAAGTTAGGGTACTTGAATTCAGAATTTTTTTTCGTAAGGTCTGCCTTTTGACCTCTTTTTTGATTTTACCAATACAATGCTCCCCAAATGATTGCAGGCTGATACTATAAGCGGCCTCAAAATTTTGGCCATTGAGCATGTGGCCTTCTACTATACAGCAGATATGGTCCAGGATTTCGTCTTGTAAACTACCTGAATTTAACCCTTTGGCTTTCAGGTCATTTTTAATGTAAAGGATTTGGTTGCTGTTCAATTCCATTTGCAGGCTATTTTTTGGATAGTTGTGGATTCAATAAAAATAAAATGGTTTGAACGAATTCCACGAATTCATTGGCAAGGCTTGATGCCTGATTTGCCCCCGATGATGTAACGGAATAATATTTTCTAATGCGCTTACCTATGCTCTGTGTATGTGATGCTACCAGGCCAGCGGCTTCCAGCTTGTGAAGCGTGGGGTAGAGGGCTCCTTCAGTTAGTACTATTTTGCCCTCTGTCAATTCTTTCACTTTTTGAGTAATTTCATACCCATACATTTGCCCGTTTTCAGTAAGTAGTTTTAGTACTATTGTCTTCAGGGTTCCTTTTAGGAGTTCTTTCGAATACATGCTGCAAATATACATAAGATTGTTATGCATGCAAGTTATACCTAAGAAAATTAGGCATGGTAATAAATAGGGTAATTCGCCTAGTCAAGATCATTTGTTAACTCATTCAAAGGGTTTCTTATATATCAATTTCGTTAAGTTAAGTTGAACCGTCCTCACATTTTGGTTTTCGAAACTGACAAATTGAAATGACATCAGGATGTTCAAATTCGCTGGTGCGAGGCTTTGGCTTGTATCTGGTTTTCTGCCATGGTTTGTGGCCGCCCTGTGAAGCAGGCCTTTGCAAACGGAAATCACATTTAAGAATTTTATTGGAGACTTCAGCTTGTCGATCGATATGGCAAATTGGCGATGGGAGTGAAAGTGACAAAGCGGGGTTGGCGCATGGCACAAATTGAAAATTTGTTATGGTTTGAAAGAAATTAATGGGAATCTTGCGAAGATCACTTTATATGGAGTCAAATTTGTATTTGACCAAAGCCAGGTTTTGCCTTGGAAATATTGGACACTATAGGGATAATATTGTGCTCTGACTTGAATCGTGAAGTTAGAATCGCCGGCCTTATTTATAATAATTCTAAATAACCCCTAAAAATATTCAGGTTGATTCCTTTATAACTCTGATAATCAGTTGATTAAACATGGTTAAGGGGGGTGGGGTTGAAATTACTACGTAGTAGTCAAGAATATGTTTTTGAATTAATTGGTACCGACACTACATTTGCACCCACTACAAAAAGGAAAGCTAAATACTGATGCTAAAACGAGATTGTTTCTATTCCAAAGTGGGATTTTTTTCCAAAAAAATAATCCTTTCATTTTCCTTAATTTTCACCTTACTTATCGTAGCTAATAGCGCCAATGCGCAGGATGACGGTATTCCTGCCGATGAGGCAGTGATTTCAAGTGGTGAGAAATTGTTTAAGGCCAATTGTAAGGTTTGCCATGCGGTTGATCAAAGGGTAGTTGGCCCGGCACTAAAGGATGTCCACAAAAGGCGAAATGTAGAATGGATTACTGCGTTTGTCAAAAATTCACAAAAGGTAATTAAAAGCGGGGACGACTATGCTGTGAAGTTGTATGAAGAATACAACAAGGTACAGATGACGTCTTTCGATTTTTCTGATGAAGAGATACTCTCCATCATAGCTTATTTGAAAGCTGAATCTTCCAAAGAAGTGGTTGCTACCGAAACAACAGCAGGTGGTGGCGAGGGAGCAGCTCAGGCAAGTGAAGGCCCATCGGAGTATATGAGTATTATCATGATCGGACTGGTAGTAGTCCTTATACTGATATTGCTGGTATTGGGCTTGATAATCGGAGTGCTGAAAAAGTACCTGAATGCCAAAGAGGGAATCAGTGAAGACGACAAAGAAATAGTAGATCAAAAGCTCGACCTTCAGGAGTTTGTTAAGAGCAATGCGTTTCTCGGTGTGGTGGCATTCATATTCACTGCCATTGTATTGAAATCTGCACTTGATGGACTGTTTACTGTAGGTGTGCAGCAAGGATACCAGCCAACACAGCCAATCGCATTTTCCCATAAAATACATGCAGGACAATACGAAATAGACTGTAACTATTGCCACACGGGCGTAAGGAAAAGTAAGAATGCCAACATTCCTTCTCCTAATATCTGTATGAATTGCCATTCTTCGATTAAAACGGATTCGAAGGAGATTCAGAAAATTTACGCAGCAGTAGAAACCAACACCCCCATAGAATGGGTGAGAATTCACAACCTGCCTGACCTGGCATACTTCAACCACTCACAGCACGTGGAAGTGGGTGAAATAGACTGCCAAACCTGTCATGGACCGATAGAAGAGATGGATGTAGTTTACCAATACTCACCTCTTACCATGGGATGGTGTATCAATTGTCACAGGGAGACAGATGTGAATACCAAAGGAAATGAATACTACGATAAATTAGTAAAGCTACATGGCGAAACAAGCAAAGAACCTATGAAAGTTGAGGACATAGGCGGCTTGGAATGCTCTAAATGCCACTACTAATTTTATAAAAATACTTGTACCACAGCGAGATATGAAAAACAATAAAAAGCAATATTGGAAGGGGTTGGAGGAATTGACCAAAAATCCTGAGTTCGAAAAATATGCTGATAAAGAATTTGCAGAGTACCTCCCAATAAATGACGAGAGTGAAGGTGAAGGCACCAACAGGAGGGACTTTCTGAAAATGATGGGATTTGGTATTGCGGCAGCCTCCCTGGCGGCTTGTGAAGCCCCGGTGAGAAAAGCCATACCGTACCTGAACAAGCCTGTGGATGTAGATCCGGGAGTTCCCAACTATTATGCATCCACATACCTCAATGGTAGTGATTTTTGCAGTATCGTAGTAAAAACGAGGGAGGGCAGGCCTATTAAAATTGAAGGCAACAAACTTTCTTCATTGAGTGGTGGTGGTACTTCGGCACAGGTTCAGGCCTCAGTTTTGTCGCTATATGACAAAGAGAGACTGGAAGACCCCGTACTAGATGGAAAAGCAACTACCTGGGATGCCCTGGATAAGGCTGTAATATCAAAACTAGGCAGCCTGTCAGGAAAAATCGCCCTGGTGAGCAACTCTATATATAGCCCATCTACTGCAGCGGCGCTGGATGCTTTGAAAGCGAAATACTCCAATATAGAAGAAATCGCATACGATCAAGTGTCATTTAGTGGCATGCTGAATGCCAACGAAAAGGCTTTTGGAAAAAGGGCCATTCCTTCGTACGATTTTAGCAAGGCCAAGACCATAGTATCTTTTGATGCTGACTTTTTGGGTGAATGGCTGAACAGCCCGCTGTTCAACAAACAATTTGCCAAGACAAGAAAACTCGGGCCTAACAAGAAAGAAATGTCAAGGTTGTATTCGTTCGAATCCAACCTATCCTTGACTGGTTCAAATTCAGATTACAGATCGGCGATAAAGGCATCTCAACAAGGAGCGTATATTGCCAATTTGTACAATGACCTGGCCAAAAAGGCAGGAGCTCCCACAGTGAGTGCAGGAAAAGTTGGCGATTCGGCCAACCTTACCAAAGCTGCCAATGACCTATGGAAAAGTAAGGGTCAATCGTTGGTGGTTTCAGGCTCTAATGATGAGAGTGTACAAGGTTTGGTCAATGCCATAAACAACCTTTTGGGCAATTACGGATCAACACTGGATTTGAATGCTGCCAACAACACACGAAAAGGTGATGACAGCAAGATGGTGAATTTTGTAAAAGACCTGAACGCTGGAAATGTTTCAGGCGTTATCTTTTTCAATTGCAACCCGGTATATGACCATGCACTTGGCAAATCAATTGCTGATGGGTTGAAGAAAGCCAAGTTTTCTGTTTCTACCTCATCAAGAAAAGATGAAACAGCTTCCCTGGTAAATGCGATCGCCCCGGACAACCACTTTCTGGAGTCATGGAACGATGCTGAACCCACTGAAGGCAAATTCACCCTTACCCAACCAACGATTTCCAACCTGTTCAATACACGACAGGCACAGCAATCATTCCTTGCCTGGTCGGGAGATCAAACCTCATATTTTGATTTCATCAAAGAAAATTGGAAAAACACCAATTTCACAAACCAAACTAAAGAAACCAATTTCGATAAATTTTGGGACCAATGCCTGCACGATGGTGCATTCGAAGTAGCATCCTCAGCAGAGGCCATTGAAGTGGGTGAAATCGCGGTGGATTACAAGGCGAGGGCTGCTGGTTCAGGAATAGAGTTGGTATTTTATAAAAACAATTCGGTTGGGGATGGCTCGCAAGCCAACAACCCATGGTTGCAGGAAATGCCTGACCCCATTACCAAAGCGGTATGGGACAACTACCTTACCATTTCCAGAAAAATGGCAGCTGATCTTGGATTGACTCCAGGGGACATGACTACCAAACTGGTAAAACTTACTGCAAACGGCCAATCTATAACCATTCCGGCACTGATACAGCCTGGGCAAGCCCAGGGAACTGTAGGACTGGCTTTAGGCTATGGCCGATCGAATGGTGGTAAAGTAGCGAATGGAGTTGGGCAAAATGCCTACCCAATGATCAGCTACAAAAACGGTTTTCAGGAAATGGCTGTTACATCAGGCGTTACCGTGGAACTGACAGACGAGACTTACAGGGTTGCCCAAACCCAAACACACGAGACCTACATGGATCGTAGCAATGTGGTGCAGGAGGCTACTTTATCTGAATATAAAAAAGACGCTTCAGCGGGTAGGGCGTTCCCTATGATTTCTACATACCATGGCAAAGAAAAGCCGGGTAATGTGTCATTGTGGGAAGGGCATAAGTATCCTAACCACCACTGGGGAATGATTGTAGATATGAATTCATGTACCGGATGTGGTGCATGTACCGTATCATGCCAGGCTGAGAATAACGTACCCGTGGTAGGTAAGGCTGAGGTGCTCAACAGAAGGGAAATGACCTGGTTGAGAATCGACAGGTACTACAGCCACACAGAGGAGGCAGATGAATTGTCTGGCCTTGACAAGTTGAAGAAAATGGAAGTGCCTGCGGACAACCCAGAGGTAACTTTCCAGCCTATGATGTGCCAGCAGTGCAACAATGCTCCTTGCGAGACTGTTTGTCCTGTGGCTGCTACCAACCACAGTACAGAAGGAATCAACCAAATGGCCTACAACAGGTGTATTGGTACCCGATATTGTGCAAACAACTGCCCATACAAAGTAAGAAGGTTCAACTGGTTTAAATACCACGACAACCGACAGTTCCCTGAAAACACTTCTATGAACAACGACCTGGGTAAAATGGTATTGAACCCGGATGTAACCGTGCGTGCCAGAGGTGTGATGGAAAAATGTTCTTTCTGCGTGCAAAGGGTACAGTATGGTAAACTTGAAGCCAAGAAGGAAGGAAGAAGGCCTGTTGATGGTGAAATTACATCAGCATGTGCTTCAGCTTGTCCTTCAGAAGCGCTGGTATTTGGCGATATGAAAGACCCTAACAGCAGGATTTCTAAAATGCTGAGGTTGGAAGATGGTGAAAACGGCCTGGAAGTGAAAGAAGAAAGGGCATACAACATGCTCGAAGAAATAAATGTGAAGCCAAATGTTTGGTACCTCACTAAGATCAGAAATAAAGAAGAATCAAACGCTTAAAAGTATAAATTATGCACGCAGAATCAGTAGTTCGCCAGCCTCTTGTAACGGGCGGTAAAACTGTTCACGACATAACAAATGACATTTGTGGCAGGGTGGAAGAAAAGCCGGCCAAATCATGGATGTTGGCAATGGCACTCTCTCTGAGTTTACTTGCTATTGGTGGTTACTACGTTTACCGGTTGTTGTGGCATGGTATAGGTGAATGGGGTTTGAACAAGACAGTAGGTTGGGCCTGGGATATTACCAACTTTGTATGGTGGGTAGGTATCGGTCATGCCGGTACACTTATATCAGCGATACTTTTGCTGTTCAGGCAGAGATGGAGGATGGCAATCAACCGGGCCGCAGAAGCCATGACGATATTTGCCGTAATCTGTGCTGCGATGTTCCCAATCCTACACATGGGTAGGCCTTGGTTGGGTGCCTATTGGGCTTTGCCTCTACCCAACACGTTTGGTTCACTTTGGGTAAACTTTAACTCCCCACTGCTTTGGGACGTGTTTGCCATCAGTACCTACTTCTCCGTTTCACTGGTGTTTTGGTACATTGGTTTGATCCCGGATTTTGCATCTATCAGAGACAGGGCGACTACTACAGTCAGAAAGGCTGTTTATGGTGCATTGAGTTTCGGTTGGGACGGTGCTTCAAAAACCTGGTCGAGGTATGAGACTGTTGCATTGGTATTGGCAGGCCTTGCTACACCACTGGTACTGTCAGTACATACCATTGTATCATTTGACTTTGCAACTTCCGTAATACCAGGATGGCACACTACTATATTCCCGCCATACTTTGTGGCCGGGGCGATTTTCTCGGGTTTTGCCATGGTTCTTACCCTGTTATTGGTTACCAGAAAGGTGTATAAGCTTGAAGATTACATCACCGTTCAGCATATCGAACTGATGAACATAGTAATCATCGTAACAGGTTCTATTGTAGGGGTAGCTTATATCACAGAATTTTTTATCGCATCTTATTCAGGTGTAGAAGCCGAGCAATATGCCTTTATCAACAGGGCATTCGGGCCATATTGGTGGGCTTATGCCTCCATGATGACTTGTAATGTGATTTCACCCCAGCTGTTCTGGTTCAAGAGTATCAGGACGAACATCGCTTCTACTTTTGTGATATCTATTATTGTGAATATTGGGATGTGGTTCGAGCGCTTTGTGATTATAGTTACATCATTACACAGAGACTATATTCCTTCAAGCTGGGCTATGTTTTACCCAAAAGCCGCTGATATAGGGGTTTACCTTTTCTCGTTTGGTTTCTTCTTCACAGCGTTTTTCTTGTTTGCCAAATTTTTCCCTGTGATCAATATGGCTGAAGTAAAGAGTATTGTAAAAGCAACATCAGAAAAAACAGATAAATAATATGGAAAGCGATAAAAATTTCGTGCTGGGGGTTTATGATGATGAAGACCTTTTATTGAAAGGAATAAAAGATGTGCGGGAAGGTGGCGTGAAAATACATGAAGTGTATTCCCCGTTTCCGGTACACGGTATAGAAGCTGCCATGGGGTACAAAACATCCCGTTTGTCTGTGGCTGCATTCCTTTTTGGATTAACAGGAACAATTTTGGCACTCACCTTGCAAATTGGCACTATGACCGTAGATTGGCCCATGATCGTAGGTGGTAAGGATTTTCTGCCGTTTCCAACATTTATCCCGGTAACTTTCGAATTGACAGTACTGCTGGCCGCTTTTGGTATGGTGGGTACCTTTTTCACTGTCAGCAACTTAAAACCCTGGGGAAAGCCCAGGATATTTGACCTGAGAATCACAGACGATAAGCACGTAATGGCTGTTGACCTGGCCAAAAACAAAATGACAGAAGACGAAATAAAGCAAGTGCTGCAGTCTTCTGGCGCCTCAGAGGTGAACAATAAGAACTTTGTATAATTGGATGGAATTGAAAAATCGCAAAGATGAACTTTTATAAATATACAAACAGGGCAATAGCAATTTTAACAGGGTGTATCCTTGTCTCCTGTGCTGCCCGGGACAATAACCCTGGTCTGGAATATGCCCCTCAAATGTACCACTCAATTCCATACGAAGGACTTTCACAAATTCAGGATAAGGAAGCTGGCCGTTGGTTGACTTCTATGGATGATGTAGATGGGGAGTTTTATACCTCCAACCCAAACAACCCAAATGGAATGAACATGCGGGAGCCTGTTGCCAACACGGTGAAGCGTGACAAAAACGGCTACCTGCCTTACAGGCTCCACAAAGACAGCCTTGCCTTGGCTGCTACAGCGTTGAAAAACCCATTGGATTCTACAGCTGCGGTGATAGCCGAGGGCAAAGTACTTTTTGACAGATATTGCGAACACTGCCACGGTGCTACAGGTTTAGGGGACGGACTGGTAGGCGAAGTATTTAAGGGGGTAACTCCTTACAATTCCAGGGCGGTAAAAGACAAGCCAGGAGGACATATTTTCCATGTAATTACCAATGGTAAAGGCCGTATGGGGGCACATGCTTCCCAGGTGAGTGTAGAAGACAGATGGAAGATAGTAAGATTTGTACAAACCCTTCAAAATCAATAATTCAGAGCTAAGATTATGACTGACGAAAAATATATATTCTCTGGTAAGGCAAAGAAAAACCTGGTCATCACTTTGGTAGTTGGTGTGGTGTTGGCTATTGTAGGAATTATCATGATCAATTCTGGTGGCCATCATGGAGGACATGGCGGACACGAAGAAGCCGGTCACACTGCTGTTTGGTTGAAAAGGGTTTTTGCTGATATATGGATCAACAATGTATTCTTTTTGGGTCTTGCACTTATTGGGGTGTTCTTTGTAGCTATCCAATATGTGGCCCAGGCTGGTTGGTCTGCTGGAATAAAAAGAATTCCTATAGCATTCGGCAACTGGATTCCAATAGCAGGGGTGATTACGATTGTGATGTTCGTTATTTCAGGCCATGACCTGTTTCACTGGACACACCATTATCTATATGATGTAAACGACGAAAGGTATGACGCTATAATAGCGGGCAAGTCCTGGTACCTCGGAACGGTGTTTTATTATGGAAGAATGATCGTATTCTTCGTAGTATGGACACTGCTGTTTATGGCCATCAAAAAGAGGATGTTTGCTGAAGATATTGAAGGAGGAACTACTCAATGGTATAAGTTGAGAAGTATATCTGCCATCTTTCTGGTTGTATTTGCAGTAACATCATCTATGGCTGCATGGGATTGGATAATGTCCATCGACCCGCACTGGTTCAGTACCATGTTTGGTTGGTATGTATTTGCCAGCTGGTGGGTATCAGGTTTGGCGTTGATTGCCTTCATTGCCGTGATGTTGAAAGACAAAGGGTATTTAAAAGTTGTGAACGAAAACCACTTGCATGACCTTGGAAAATTTATTTGGGGTTTTAGTATTTTCTGGACTTATATCTGGTTCTCTCAATTCCTGTTGATTTACTATGCCAACATTCCTGAGGAGTCTATATATTTTATAGAGAGGTTGCACAGTGATACTTATGTGGGTTACTTTTTTATCAACCTGATTTTAAATTTCTTCTTGCCTTTCCTACTGTTGATGACGAGGCAATCAAAAAGACATTCGAGGATTTTAAAGGTCGTTTGTCCTATGATCATTTTTGGTCACTGGATCGATTTTTTCCTTATGGTTACTCCCGGTACAATGAAAGATAACGGGGGCTTTGGTTTGCTTGAGTTGGGTAGTATAATGATATTTCTCTCCGCATTCCTGTTTGTGGTATTGAGCAGTTTGTCTAAACATCCTTTAGTCGCCAAAAACCACCCAATGTTGGAGGAAAGCCTTCATCATCACATTTAAGAGATTGAAAATATTTTATAGATAAAGTTATGCTGAATTTAGTAATCTGGTTAGCGGTTATTCTGATAGTAGCCATTCTTGTTACCATTTTTAGGGCACATACGCTTGTCCAGGTGATGAAGGAAAAAAAGGCTGAGGATATTGGTAAGAGTAACAATGTCAATGGCATATTGTTTATGGTGTTTTTGGTCCTGGGGGTGATCTTATTTGCCGCTTATTCATATACTCAATTTGAGAGATATACAGTACCGGTAGCCTCTGAGCATGGTGCCATTACATTTCGATTGTTTTGGATCACCATGGCGGTAACGATTTTTGTATTTATCGGAACCCATATTTTCCTGTTTTATTTTGCTTACAAATACAAACATCAGGAAGACCAAAAGGCCTATTTCTACCCTCACAATGATAAACTGGAAATGATCTGGACAATTGTGCCAGCCATCGTGTTGACATTGTTGATATGGTCGGGTTTTAGTGCCTGGGTGAAAATAACGGATCAGGCGCCAGAAAACGCCGAAGTAGTAGAAATAACAGGCTATCAGTTTGCCTGGGGGTTCAGATATCCTGGAAAGGATGGCAAGTTGGGTGACGCCAATTACCAGTTGATCGATGCTGAAAACTTTCTGGGAATTGATTTTACTGATAGAAATTCACTCGATGATTTTGTATCCACAAGAGAAATTCATATCCCGAAAGGAAAACCTGTGCTGTTCAAAATTAAAGCCAGGGATGTGATCCATAGTGTTTATGCACCGCACTTTAGGTTGCAGATGAATGCAGTTCCTGGTATGCCTACGCAATTCTGGTTTGTTCCTACCAAATCCACTGCGGATATGAGGAAGGAAACTGGAAATGAAGATTTTCAGTATGAGCTGGTTTGCAACAAAATATGTGGCAATGCCCATTTTTCCATGAGAAGTATAATTGTGGTAGATGAGCCGGAAGAGTACGAAAAATGGTATGCTTCGCAGGAATCATGGTTGTCTAAAAACCCTGATTATACTGCTAAACTGAACGATAAGCAGGCAGTTAAAAGTGTCGCCCTTCAAACCGGCGGTCAAAATGATCAAAATTAAAGAAAATACTTCGCACTAAGAATAAAGAAATCATGGCTGTTACTGAAGTACAATTAGATGAAAGTCAAGCCCACCACGATGATCACCACGAGCATCATGGTAATTTTGTTACCAATTATATATTCTCCCAGGACCACAAGGTAATCGGGAAACAGTTCCTTATCACAGGTATTGCCTGGGCTATTTTAGGAGGAGGTTTATCTATACTTTTTAGGTTACAACTCGGTTTTCCGGATATGGATCTCGAATGGTTGCGACCGGTATTGGGAGAGTGGATTACCCCTACAGGTAAAATTGATAGTGGCTTTTACCTGGCGTTGGTTACCATGCATGGTACCATTATGGTATTCTTTGTACTTACAGCGGGACTGAGCGGTACATTTAGTAACTTCCTGATACCATTGCAGATTGGGGCCAGGGATATGGCTTCAGGGTTTATGAACATGTTGTCTTACTGGTTCTTTTTCTTGTCCAGTGTGATCATGTTTATTTCCTTGTTCATTTCTACAGGGCCTGCAAGTGGAGGATGGACTATTTACCCACCCCTGAGCGCTTTGCCACAGGCCATGTCTGGATCAGGACTTGGTATGACACTTTGGTTGGTATCCATGTTTTTCTTTATAGTATCTACCTTATTGGGTGGTATCAACTATGTGACCACCGTGATCAACCTACGGACCGAGGGAATGACATTCACCAGGTTGCCACTTACCATTTGGGCGTTTTTCATCACAGCCATTTTAGGGATTCTGTCGTTCCCGGTTTTGGTAGCGGCAGTTTTGTTGTTGGTATTCGACAGGTCTTTTGGTACAAGTTTCTACTTGTCTGATATTTATATAGGAGGTGAGGCACTCGCCAATCAAGGTGGTAGCCCTATCCTGTTCCAGCACCTTTTCTGGTTTTTGGGACACCCCGAAGTGTATATTGTAATTCTACCTGCATTGGGTATTACATCAGAAATCATTTCCACCAATTCCAGAAAGCCAATATTTGGTTATAGGGCCATGATTGGTTCTATTATGGGGATCGGTATTCTGTCTTTCGTAGTATGGGCACACCACATGTTTGTGACAGGAATGAGCCCATTTCTTGGCTCAATATTCATGATATTGACATTGATTATTGCTGTGCCATCTGCCATCAAAGCATTTAACTACATCACAACATTATGGCGTGGAAATATCGTATTCACCCCGGCAATGTTGTTTTCAATAGGTTTGGTTTCTTTCTTTATTTCCGGAGGTATCACTGGAATCTTTTTAGGAAATTCAGCACTTGATATATTCCTGCACGATACCTACTTTGTAGTGGCACACTTTCACCTGGTAATGGGTAGTGCGGCCTTCTTTGGTATGATCGCTGGTGTTTATCACTGGTTCCCTAAAATGTATGGGCGCATGATGGATGCTAAATTGGGCTACATTCATTTTTGGTTGACGTTTATTGGGGTGTACATGGTATTTTTTCCAATGCACTATATCGGAATTGCAGGTTTCCCAAGAAGGTACTATTCATTCACGAATTTTGACGCGTTCAGTTCGTTTGGCGATTTGAATATGTTTGTGAGTGTTGCTGCCATCCTCACATTTGGAGCACAGTTCATATTCTTGCTTAACTTTTTCTATAGCATCTTCAGGGGCAAAAAGGCACCAGCTAACCCATGGAAATCAAACACCTTGGAATGGACTACCCCGAGAGTACCTCAACATGGCAACTGGCCAGGAGATATTCCTGCCGTGTACAGGTGGCCTTATGACTATAGTAAGCCAGGTTCCGAATCAGATTTCATACCTCAAACAGTACCACATTCTGAGACATCTGAATCTAATCTTGAGCATGAGGAAGAGCTAGCGAAAGCAGGAAAGTGACGGATTTATAATGACAACAAAACCGAATAATCGGTTATTTAAAAGACTTAATTTAATATCGATCATTGCCGTTTACCTTTTGATATTGGTAGGCGGCATTGTTCGTAGTACAGGGTCAGGTATGGGTTGTCCTGACTGGCCAAAGTGCTTTGGAAATTATGTGCCCCCGGTACAGGCAGCAGACCTCCCGGATAATTATAAGGAAATTTATTCACAGAAACGCCACGAAAAGAATTTGAGGGTGGCTTCAATGATGAGAACATTAGGAATGGACAAGGTAGCGGACAAAATTACCCGGGATGAGTCCATTCTGATAGAGCAGACTTTTAACCCGGTAAAAACCTGGATAGAATATTTGAACAGGATAGTAGGGGTTTTTGTTGGCCTTTTTATTTTATCTGGCTTTATCAGTTCTTTTAAGCTTTGGTCTTCTGAAAAAAAGATGGTGATACTGTCGTTGATGGCTTTGTTGCTTGTGTCCTTTCAGGGATGGGTGGGATCGATCGTAGTTTCCACTAATTTATTGCCTGGCATGATCACATTCCACATGCTACTTGCTTTAGGATTGATAGCTATTTTGTTAAAGATTAGGTTCAAGGTAAATACTGACAAGCCTCTACCGCAAATTAAAAAAGGCAATGCTGTAAGGGGCCTTTTAATTGCATGTATGGTATTGTTTCTTACTCAAATAATTTTGGGTACCCAGGTTAGGGAAGCAGTGGACGCAATGGCAGTGCAACTTGGGGAAGCTACCAGAGGGCTTTGGATTGAGAAATTGGGGCTTACGTTTTTTGTTCACAGATCCTATTCGTTGTTTATACTGGCGTTGCACATACTGCTTTTAGTGAGGTTGTTCAGAAATTTTAAGCTCGTGGGCGATGCAAATCGATTGACCTGGCTGATGGTTGGTTTGATCATATTGGAAATAATTACAGGAACAGTTTTGGCGTATTGGGCATTGCCTTATATGGTACAGCCGATACATCTGTTTTTGGCATTGGTAATATTTGGGATTCAGTACTATTTGTATTTGTTGGTATCTGGATCTGGAAAAAACAAAACCCGATTGGAAGGGGCTCATTAATATGGTGGAGGAAGTACTAATTTCCGGGAAATCATCTAAGGTAAAAGCTTTTGTGGAGTTGATGAAGTTGCGTCTATCTTTTTTGGTAGCATTTTCATCAGGGTTTGGCTATATACTGGCATCCACCGATGGGGTAAATTTCCTGACACTTACAATGCTGAGCGTTGGGGGAATACTGGTTTCAGGAGCCTCTATAGCCATCAATCAGGTGATTGAAGTAGAATTTGATGCAGTAATGAAGCGCACAAAAGACAGGCCACTGCCTACAGGAAGGCTTTCTGCCAATGAGGCTATTGGTTTTGCTGTATTGTGTTTTCTTACAGGCATTGGCTTGTTGTATTTCACTACCAACATACAGACTGTAGTGTTGTCGTTTATATCTATGATCCTCTACAGTTTTGTTTATACCCCATTGAAGCGGGTAGGGCCCATAGCTGTGTTTGTTGGGGCTATACCTGGTGCGTTACCTCCGTTGTTGGGATGGGTGGCTGCTACAGGTACCATATCTTATGAGGCGCTTATTATTTTTGGCATCCAGTTTATATGGCAATTCCCACATTTTTGGGCCATAGCATGGGTGGCTGATGAAGATTATAAAAAAGCAGGGTTTAAGCTATTGCCAGGAGGTGGCAAAAAAGACATCCAGACAGCCATCAACATTATGATTTATACTTTGTTTCTGATTCCGCTTGGGTTGCTGCCCATGTACTTTGGCATCACGGGTATCAATTCGGCTGTGGTGGCTACCATTTGTGGAGTGTTGTTCCTTGCCCAGACATTTGGTTTGATGCGGGATTATTCCAAAAAATCTGCCATGAAGATCATGTATGGTTCATTCTTATATTTGCCCATAGTGCAGATAGCTTTTTTGTTGGATAAAATTTAATTATATGAATGCGGCAATGACTTTAAAAGGCAAACCATCAAACATGTTGAAAATGCACCCAAAGAAATTTGCGATGTGGTTGTTCATGGTTTCGGTGGTAATGCTGTTTGTGGCTTTTACCAGTGCTTATGTAGTCAAGCAGTCGGATGGTGTTTGGTTGGATTTCGACCTCCCTGTCCTCTTTGATTACACCACCCTGGTGATCCTTTTGTCCAGTGCCTCCATGCATTGGGCGCTGATAGCAGCCAGGAAAAATATGATCAAAATGATCAGGGTTGCGCTCGGAGTAACTTTTGGGTTGGGTGTGATGTTTTTGGTCGGTCAGTATATGGCTTGGGGTGAGTTAGTGGACGCAGGGGTTTACTTCGTTGGAAACCCGGCGGGTTCGTTTTTATATGTGCTCACCGGTGTGCATGGTTTGCACCTTGTAAGTGCAGTAATATTTTTGATAGTAGTATTAATTTCAGCCTTTCAATATAAAATACATTCCAAAAGTTTGGTTCAACTGGAAATTTGCACCACATATTGGCATTTTTTGGGTGGACTTTGGTTGTATTTATACTTATTTTTGGCTCTCAATCATTAAACTAAATTGACTTAAAAACATGGCAAGTACAGCTGTTGTAGTAGAAGAAAACAAAAACCTTTGGGATGGCGGGGGAGTGGAACCTTTCAAGGCCAGTTATGGAAAACTGATGATGTGGTTTTTCCTTCTTTCAGATGCCTTTACTTTTTCGGCACTGTTGGTTTCTTATGGTTTGATCCGATATAGGCATGTTGCTTTTGATTACAGCAGTGGCCCATTCGAATTTTCGCAAGCCTATTGGCCGGTTCCAGAGTATGTGTTTAATGGTATGCCGTGGTTGCATGGTATGCACCTGCCATTGGTGTTTGTGGGTATTATGACTTTTATCCTCATCATGAGTAGTGTGACGATGGTATTGGCAGTGGAAGCCGGACATAGAAACGATAGGGTAGCAGTAGAAAAATGGATGCTTTGGACGATTCTAGGAGGATTGACCTTCCTTGGATGCCAGGCTTGGGAATGGACTCACTTTATTGTGGGAACAGACGATGGAGGCAGGTTACTCGATGGCTCATTGTTTTATGGTGCCAACCTAAGTATGAACCAATACGGCCCTCCAAACTTTGCCGCACTGTTTTTCTTTATCACAGGTTTTCACGGATTTCACGTGTTTAGTGGTGTCGTTATTAATTTTATCATCTTTTATCAGGCTACTACGGGCGTACTTGCAAGGCGTGGTACTTATGAGATGGTAGAGAAAGTAGGCCTCTACTGGCACTTTGTGGATTTGGTTTGGGTATTTGTATTTACCTTCTTCTACCTAGTTTGATATAATTTAACCTTGATATAATGGAACAAGAAAACAAAGAAATGGAAGTAGTGCCCGCTGATAAGGCCAAGATTTTAAAAATCTGGAAAGTAACGGGTATCTTATTTTTGGCTACAGTGATAGAGTTTATCATCGCCTTTACTGTAGATGCCGGTGCGTTCAAAACTTCAATATTTATTATACTTACCATATTTAAGGCATTTTATATAGTGGGTGAGTTTATGCACCTTTCGCACGAAACAAAATCACTGATATATACTATTATGCTACCTTGCGTCTTCGTGCTTTGGTTGATACTGGCATTGCTGATACAGGGTGCAGCTATATTTGAGGCCCTTGGCCTTTGAGGAAATTCATAAGATTTATGAAAAATCATGCTGTGTTACAGCATGATTTTTTTTTGAATAAAAAGGTTCCAGGGACATGAAGGTGAAGTGGATATTCTTATTTTTTTTATTGGGACTTCCTGTTGGTATTTACTTGTTCCTGCAGGGTTTTGGGGAAAACAGGTTTGATGTACCTGTATATTATCAAAACGGTATCGAAAACCCTATAGGGAATTGTGAATCTGGAACGGGTCAGTTTATAGTCCCGAATTACCAATCTTTTGACAGTAGTTTTTCCAAACGCATTGAGGGTATTACAGTGTTTGATTTGGGAACGCCCGATTGTGATTCCTGCCAACTTAAGACCAACAATTTATTGTCTGTGAGTGCCAAGTTTCGGGAGTGGAAGGAGTTTCACATTGAATCAATTGTTGGCGGTAATAGCAAAGGGCTATACCCAACCGATATACCCAATTGGTCTGTCCATTTATCCCGTAATGCAAGTCTATTGGACTTTGCCAACTGTGGCCTGAACTTTGAGCCATCCAAGGTAGTAGGAAATAAAATCCTTGGAAACGGAGTAGTAGTGTTGATTGATGGTGAACATCGGATCAGGGGCTATTATAATCTGTTTGATAGAAAAGAAGCTGATAGGTTAGTAGTAGAATTAGGAATATTAAAAACGAATAAATCGACTTTAGCGAATGAAACCAAATAAAAAAGCCCTTACGATCATCATAGTAGTTTCGGTATTGATCCCTTTGGCAGTTGCTGTACTTTTGTTTTCACCATACAAAATAGCCTCTGATGCAACATGGATCAGATCCTTGCCATCATTCAATGCTTTTATCAATGGACTTACCGCCGTGTTCTTGCTAATGGCCAGGTATTTCATCCGTATCGATGAAAGGATATGGCATAAATGGTTTATGGAATTCTCTTTTCTGCTGGGGGCTACATTTTTGGTTTCTTATGTTATTTACCACTCCAATGTACCATCAGTGTCTTATGGGGATATCAACGGAAACGGAATTTTGGAAAATAACGAATTGCTGAGGGCCGGAAACATCAGGTATGTGTACTATACCCTTTTGCTTTCCCATATTGGACTTTCCATAGTAGTGGTGCCATTCGTTTTGTTTGCATTCTATTATGCCCTGTCGGAAAATTTCGTCAAGCACCTGAAAGTGGTAAAATATGCCTGGCCGATTTGGTTTTATGTATCCGTATCAGGGGTGTTGGTCTATTTTATGATAAGCCCCTACTACAAATAGCCGAGGAGTGCTGAAAGCTTTTCTAGTTTATAGGTTAAAAAATATTTTATTGGGTTTTAAGCCGAACTACTTTTAGTAATTTTGCAGCCATGGTTAGAAAGTTGTTGTTCGTATTAGCGGCCGCCATGGTCGCATCGGTTGAATCATGGGCCCAATGCGCCATGTGCAAAACTACCATCGTGAATAATGTGAGCCATGGCGAGTTGAACCTTGCCGAGGGCCTTAATTTCGGTATCCTCTATCTGTTCTTCACCCCTTACCTGGCCATTGCTGCCATTGCGATTTTTTGGTACATAAATAGTAGGTCCAATGCAAAAAAGAACCAGCAGAGGAGCTTTGATAGCGTGTAAATGCCCCAGGTGCAGGCAGGGGGATTTGTTTGAACTGCCCCTACGACAATTTTGGAAAAACAGGGCAATGAAAAAGAATTGTGAGGTGTGCAACCTCAATTTCGAGCCTGAGCCAGGGTTTTACTACGGAGCTATGTTTATCAGCTATGCAGTTTCTGTGGCGGTATCTGTAGTAAGCGGTGTTATACTCTATAATTTTTTCAACGACCCTTCCATGTGGGTGTATCTGGTGACTGTATCGGTTTTGATGTTACTTGTTTCCCCATTGTCCTATAGGTACTCAAGGTCATTGATGCTTCATGCTTTCGGTGGCATCCGGTTTGATGCCAGCCACAGCAAGGTATAATATTTTGGTTTCCAAAGCCCACAAATTGATATGACTGTTGTGCCAAAGGTTCGCACGAAATGTCGTGAAGTTAAGTTGAACCGTCATCGCGAGGAATCGAAGCGATCTCATCAAAATGGACAGATAACATTAAGCAGAAAGACTGCCGCGCTACGCTCGCAGAGACGATAGCTTAACTTCACGACATTGGGCTCACACCAGTGTAACGTGGTTATAATCAATATTTTCGTTGATCACGTCGTAAACCTGCGGTCATACCCATCTTGAATATCTTTGGAAGATAGACGAAAATTGTGGATCATGTGGTAAAACTGCCTTGACCAAATTAGGGTGCTTGCCAATTCTGGGGCAGGAACCTGTCCAGGTCATTGACCTTGGCA
>JAVKDJ010000052.1:0-80140 GCA_040222275.1 Cyclobacteriaceae bacterium | reverse complement strand
AACCCCTACTCAAAGCCATAAAACAAACACCGTCACAAGGACCATTGCACAAACCTCAACAGCCGCACAACTAACCAATATAGAGCACCATTTCAATACAAAATCAAACCCGTTCGGCTCAATCGAGGCGCAAAAGTAATACACCTTTTTTACTGTGCAACATATCGTTGCAAAAAAATGAATATTTTTAAACTGCAAGGGTTCAATAGTTAATTCAGACGCTTGGACAACCCTTGGAGACTGAATCACGAGCCAATTCGAAAACAGAATTTTCATATCGAAATCTTCGCATGCATAAGGGTATCACAAGAAATACCCCCAAACTGAGGAATTATTCTGGTTAAGACGGTTATTCCAATTCGTATAAAAAGTTTCTGTGATATATTATATGCTATTTTGATCAGAAACCGCTGAGTAAGGCTCCTTTTAACAAAAGCTTTACTATATGGAAAACCTCATTAGAATTAATACTTGGGATCTTTTCTCAATAATGACCAGAAAATAAAAATTAATATGGTCATTAACTTTATCTACTACTAGGCTTAGTTATAAAATTAAATCCCATAAATATTACTATCAATACCTCTCATCCACCGCTAACGCAGATAATATTACCGTATATTTAGTAAATTTCAGTTATTATTATGGCACTTATTTACTAACACCACTATACACCCTACCATTACGGCACAATTCCACTTTATCTACTATAAAGAAATGAAAAAAATACTCGTAATTGGGGCTGGAGGCCAGGTGGGATCCGTACTTACCGGCGAACTCCAAACCAGGTATGGTTTTGAAAATGTGATCGCTTCGGATGTGCGGCCGCTATCAGGTTTCGGGGGAAATTTTATCGGTCTGGATGCCACAGATTTTGAGGGCCTAAAGAGGGTGGTGACAGACCATGGTATCAACGAAATTTATCACCTGGCAGCCATTCTTTCTGCCTCTGGAGAGAAGTTTCCACTAGATACCTGGGACATCAATATGAAAACCTTTTTCAACGTACTGGAAGTATCCAGGTTACACGGTGTGAGCAAGGTATTTTACCCAAGTTCGATAGCTGTATTCGGACAAAATGCGCCAAAAGTGGATACCCCACAGTCTGCGCCCCTGTGCCCCACGACAGTATATGGCATCAGCAAAGTGGCCGGGGAAAACTGGGCCAGCTACTACCATCAAAAGTACGGATTGGACATCAGGTCATTGCGGTACCCCGGCATCATAGGATACCAGTCTCCACCAGGAGGCGGCACTACTGACTATGCCGTGGATATATTTCACAAAGCTGTACAAAACAAACCTTATGAATGTTTTTTAGAACCATCTACTATGCTGCCTATGATCTATATGGATGATGCCATAAGGGCTACCATAGAGCTGATGGAAGCACCCGCAGCGAGTATTACGGTAAGAACATCTTACAATCTGGCTGGCATGAGCTTCTCTCCTGCACAACTTGCTGCTTCTATCAAAGGGCATTGTCCCGGTTTTGAAATTTCCTATACACCCGACTTCAGGCAGGAAATAGCGGACAGTTGGCCCATGTCCATCGATGACTCTGTGGCCAGGAAGGGATGGGGCTGGCAACCAGCCTACAACCTCGATGCAATGACCGATATAATGGCAAGCCAATTGAAATTAAAATATGAAAACCACTATAGTGTGGTATAATCCTTTTAAATTGATCATAAACCAGAAGTCCTAAAAACAATGTACGGAAACCTAAAAAATCAATTGCAGGCCGATCTGGAAAACATCCGGAACAGTGGCCTTTATAAAAGCGAACGCATCATCACTTCTAAGCAAGGGGCTGAGATAAGTACTACTTCGAACAATGAAGTATTGAATTTTTGCGCCAATAACTATCTGGGACTGGCTTCCCACCCGCAAGTAATTGAAGCCGGCATTCAAGCCATCAAAAGCCATGGGTTTGGCTTGTCGTCTGTCAGGTTTATCTGTGGCACCCAGGACATACACAAGCAACTAGAGCAGAAAACGGCGGAATTTCTCGGTATGGAAGACTGCATACTGTATGCTGCGGCTTTTGATGCCAACGGAGGACTGTTTGAGCCGCTGCTCTCGGCAGTAGATGCTGTTATCTCTGATGAGCTCAACCATGCTTCTATAATCGATGGCATCCGTCTGTGCAAGGCACAACGCTACCGCTACAAGCACAACAACATGGAAGATCTGGAGGAGCAATTGAAAGCGGCTTCTTCAGCCCGGCGAAGGCTGATTGTAACAGATGGTTCGTTTTCCATGGACGGTACCATAGCCCAACTCGACAAGATTTGTGACCTGGCCGATCAATACAACGCCCTGGTGATGATAGATGAATGCCATTCCACCGGGTTCATAGGCAAGACCGGGAGGGGTGTGCATGAATACCGCGGAGTGATGAACAGGGTGGATATCATCACAGGGACATTTGGCAAAGCCCTGGGGGGCGCCTCAGGTGGATTTACAGCCGCAAGAAAAGAGATAGTGGACTTACTCAGGCAGCACTCACGGCCTTACCTCTTTTCGAACACGCTTGCCCCGGCTATAGTGGGGGCGACACTCAAAGTACTGGAAATGCTGAGCGACTCTACGCAATTGCGCGATAAGCTGGAGGCCAACACCAGGCAATTTCGCTCAGAAATGACGGGAGCTGGTTTTGATATTGTGCCTGGAGATCACCCGATTGTCCCTATCATGCTCTATGAAGCACCGCTGGCACAGGAGTTTGCCAAGCGACTGCTGGATGAAGGTGTGTATGTGATCGGTTTTTTCTTTCCAGTGGTGCCAAAGGGCAAAGCCAGGATACGGGTACAGCTATCAGCTGCCCATGAGCCACATCATATCAAAAAAGCCGTCGAGGCGTTTGTAAAGGTTGGAAGGGAACTGAAAGTGATTGAATAACCATGAAGAAACCCATGAGTGACATAGGTTTTTCATTTTGGTAAAAACGCATCCTTGCCTCGCAGCAAGCAGGAACTTCATTGCGACATGGCGCATTGAACAATCATTCCCTTAAAACCTTATGGTCAGGTTGTTTTCTGAAGGGTTGTGCCCTTTTGGGCTTATAGCATCTCATCGGAAATCACTATACTGCAATACATCAACTTTTGGAGAGATTGCCTTCTTTTACGGCCGTACAAGGATTTGTCCAAAGTAACTATGTATCAGGCATGCGCTTCCTCTTGGCTCAAGCACCCCCTCTTTATAGGGTAACTACATTTCTATTTCGGATTAGTAAAAAGTTCTACTATCTATTCTTTTTCTGAGTCTCTTTTATCCATTTTAAAAGTAATTGGTATTATGAGTCGAACTGGATTTTTTATCTTATCAATAGCAGGAGGCCATACCCGTAATTCTTTAAACACTCTAAGCACCTCATGATCTAAATCATCTCTGATACCTTGAACTATGCTTAATTTCCTAAATATTCCTTTCCCGTTCAAAAGAAACTGAACTACAACCCTACCAGAAATACTATCAGCTTTTGCAGATTCAGGATAATTGAGTTTCATAGCTACTTTTTTACCCAAACCTTCTAAGTCAATTGACTCTTCAAAAACACCATTCTCTATAAACTGGTTTTCTATATCCTCAAAATAATTATTGTAAGTCTGACCAAAAACTGGAGAACAAGAAAATATGCAAATAATCAGCAATATAGATTTCATATAACAAGTATAGCTTAATTTGCCATGGGTTAAACTCAACTCTCCAAAAGTTTGGCTTCTTCTACCCTCTTGGTAAAGGAAACACCTAAACCAGAAATATATTTAATTATGGGAAGCTTATATAAGCCCTAACCAATAGTCTATAAATTTTCAATAATATGTTTTAATGTTTGCACTATGCTAATTCTTGTCATTCCGTAGCAGAGCGCCCACCTTCGGCGAGGCAGGAAGGAATCTTTACCTTATAGAAGGTTCTTTATTGTTGCGGTAAAGATGTCTCCTTGCCTCGCAGCAAGCGGGCATTTCATTGCGACATGACGCATTGAACAGTCATTTCCTTAGGCTCGAATAGTCTCTAAATTTTCTAATAATATGCTTGAATATTTGCACCCTGTGAGTGTTTGTCATAGAATGAGGATTATGTTCTGTTTCATTTTAGCGTTCAACGCCAATGTATGCAGCAACGGATTATAAATGGCACTCTTTTCCCAGCTATTATTTCTACGCAATGTCAGGAGCCTTTTTTACTTCTCAATATTTTTACAATGCGGTTAATTACGATTTCGGACAAATTCCATTCATACCCGTCAAAATTAGTGGTATTTACAAATTGGACCACAACAGCATCTATGTCTTTGTGGTATTCTGCAAGGCTCTGATAGCCGGGAACCAAACCTCCATGCTCGTACACATAAATGGAAGAGTAGATTTCCTGCTCTCCCGGATCAAACACTGAGCCATCGTTTAACGCCCGCAAGAATGTGCCCACATCCTCTGCGGTAGCCAACATTCCGTTTTCATCTGTCTTCAAATCGGCATCAATGCCAACGTAGTAGCCGCTCATCACCTTGTTCATATCTACTTCACTAAGCGAAAAGAAAGTATTGTTCAGTTCGAGTGGTACCAATATTTCCTCCTTGATATATCGATGGTGGCTATACCCCACCACCCTTTCAATGAGCTCACCAAGCAATAAATAATTCGTATTTGAATATTCATACCCTCCATCTGGCTCGAAGCTGGCCGGCAAATCAAGTGCCAATTCCAATGCTGCCTCAGTGCTATTCGGTGGGTTTTCCCAAAACCCGGGATGATCGGTGAAATTGGGAATGCCACTCCGATGCTGTACCATCAGTCTCCATGTGATTTTTTCTGCATTTTCAATTCTACCCACCAGTTCGGGAAAGTAATCAGCAAGTGTTTCATCCAAAGACAGACGTTTGCCATTGACTAATTTGGTGATAGCTACTGCAACATACAACTTGCTGATGCTGGCAATTTTGAATAGGGCATTCGGAGTGGCAGGTATTTTGTTTTTCCTGTCGTGCCAGCCAGCCGTATAAAAAGCCGGTGGCTTGCCTGCTTCATCCACATAAACAATCATTCCATCAAATCCATGGCCAATGGCTTCCTCTACCTGACCTTGAACTGTATCGGGCAATGGCAAAACCCAGGCCCATACCAATATCCATGGCACAAAGAACATGGATGCAATAGTTCCAACGAGCAATGTTATTCTCAGTATTCGGGTGGTCAGGCTCACCTTTTTCATTCACCTAAGTTTTGTTTGGCACTGGCTATTCCGTGGCTTATCCATAAACCCAAACGATTGGATTCAATTTCCAAGATCTCTCCACCCGCTAACCCAAGAGCTAAAATTGATATTTTTCTATTATTCATAGTCATTTCCCGGTGTTAAGCCATCACAATAACCAAATTGCCTTTTTTGCGGCCTGAATCTATATATCTATGTGCTTCGGCTAGTTTTTCCAATGGATACTGACGGTCGATGACTGTCCTGAGCCCCCCGGCCTTATGGATGTCCAGGACTTCCGAGAGTAAACCGCGCAGTTTATCCTCATTGTTGGCACCAGTTGCTTCGAATTTAGCTCTTTTTTTGCCAAACAGGGATGTACCCAGCATCTGAACAAGCAGTGTAAATTTCAAGACGGGCGACAGGTATGTGCCACCTTCCGAAAGAATAGCTTTGCACGCCCCAAATGAGCTAACCCCGATGGTATCATACACATAGTCATATTGCTTGCCACTTGTTGTGAAGTCTTTTTGCTGATAGTCAATGACCTCATCCGCACCAAGTGATTTTACCAATCCCGTATTCCTTCCACTACATACAGCCGTCACGTGCGCCCCCATGTGCCTGGCGATCTGCACCGCAGAGGTTCCAAGCGATCCGGATGCACCATTGATCAACACTTTTTCCTTCGGTTTGACCTGGGCTATTTCTTTAAGAAAGTTGTATGAAGTAAGATGCCCATCACAGAAATTGGCTGCTTCGGTAAAATCAAGGTTTTCCGGCATGGGGAGAATAACGCCGCTCTCTGGCACGGTTAGGTATTCAGCATTGGAGCTAAAACCAAAGGCAGTTTCGCCAAAAACCCTGTCGCCAACCTGGAAGTTGGTCACGTTCCTACCTATGTGCTCCACAATCCCTGCAAACCCTGTTCCCGGGATTGCCTTTTTCGGCTTTTTAATTCCTAAAAAAAGCCTTGCAAAGTATGGTTTTCCTGTGCGCATCATGGCATCAGCAGTAGTGGCCGATGCGGTCACTACTTTAACAAGCACCTCGTTATCCCCGGGTTCTGGTTTGCTTACTTCTGTAAATTGCAGTACTTCGGGCGATCCGTAACCCGTCGCTATGATCGCTTTCATTTTGTTTGTCATGGCTTTGTATTTTTAATTCCTGACAAAAAGAACCAATCGGGACGGGGTGTTTGTTCGGATTGTTAAAAAGGGGTTCGGAATTATAAATCGGAACCAAAAAGTTTTGTTCAGAAGTGTTGTTTTTGAAATTCTTTAGGGGTCATTCCCACTTCTTTTTTAAATGCCGTGTTGAATACAGTTTTGGAATTGAAGCCGCTTTCATACGCCAACCCAATGAGGGAAATGTGTGAATTTCCGGGATCGGTCACTAGTTTTTTGAAGTGCTCAATCCTTTTTAAGTTGATGAATTCGTTAAAATTTTTCCCAAGGTACTCATTCAGCAGCCATGACAACTGATTAGGGTGTATTTCGACCTGGCCAGCTAGCGAGCGCAATGTAAGCGACGGATTGAGGTAGGGCCGGTCAGATTCAACGAATGCCTTCAGCCTGCTTACCTGATGGCGTGCTGTGGCATCATCGGCTCCTTTGGTTTTGGCCTTTTTCTCCTTCAGCTTTTCATTAACCTTTGGATAGACCCTATCGTGGTATTGCTGATACCTTGGGTCACTTTGAAGCTGTTCTGCCAGTGGATCGCTGAAGCCGAGAAGCAGGATGGAGGACTGTGAATTGAACAGCTGCTCCAAAACCGAGAACGCTTCATCGTTTCTTCCGAGGGTGGCATAAATAATAAATAGGTACGAATGGGCGTGGTGCGCACTATCTTCCCGCGCCCGATCCTCCAGTTCTTTCAAATGGCTGGAAGACGCCATCCCGTTGGCAGCATCAATCAAGGCAAGCAGCCCCAGTCTTTCATCAGGGGTAATGGCTTCCCTGGGCACTTTGTCCATTGCCTTTCGGGCTTCCTTAAGCCGGCTTTCTTTAATGAGAATGTAAATGCTCACCAAGATGGCAGGGAGGTTCCTGTCATTCTCTACAAGCAATTCGTCCAGAATTGCCTTGGCCCTGGCATACTCCCCGGTACGATATAAATAATTGGCTTCATAAAATTTCGTCTCCGGATTCAACGGGTCGATGGACTTGGCAAAGAGGAGATGCTCATAAGCCTTTTTCAGGTCGCCACGAAGGGTATGGAGAAATGATACAAATTGATGGGCCTCTGAATAAGTCGGTTTGGAGGCCAACGACCTCAATCCGTACGTCATGGCCTTTGCAAAATCGGCTTCTGT
This sequence comes from Cyclobacteriaceae bacterium, assembly GCA_040222275.1. Classification (GTDB taxonomy): domain Bacteria; phylum Bacteroidota; class Bacteroidia; order Cytophagales; family Cyclobacteriaceae; genus CAXBNB01. The sequence goes on along the minus strand of JAVKDJ010000052.1, from coordinate 72,621 downwards.
AAAAAAGGCCTGGTTACCCAGCAGGTAATTCAGTCCGGCGCTGTTGGGATCCAGGCTTTTGGCGGACCTGATGGCTTCCATGGCTTTCATCCATGATTCTTCCCGGGGGGCAAAACCGGCAACAGCCATGAAGCTATAGCTGTCAGCCAGTCCAAGGTAGCCATCAATCAACCCAGCATCCATTGACACTGCCTTTTCAAAGTGCTGAATGGCGATATTGGTATCTTCCGGGTTCCACTTGTTGAAATGGTACCGTCCCTTTAGAAAGTGCTCGTATGCGGCAAGGTTTTTTGTTCCACTTTCCACCAGTTGATCAGAAATGGTCAGATGGCCCTGATGCTCTCTCAATCTATCGGCTATCAGCAAACTGATTTCGTCCTGCACTTCGAAGAGGTTGTCTTTATTCCGGATCCATGTTTCGGACCAAAAAATTTCATCCGCTTTTACATCAATTAGTTGTGCCCTGATGCGAATCGTATCGCCCGATATCCTGGCGCTACCCTCGAGCAAATTGGATACATTCAGCTTCCTGGCGATTTCTGCAAGTGAAACTTTGTGGTTTTTAAAATAAAAACTTGAGGTTCGGGAGATGACTTTTAACCCATCGATTTGTGCCAACGCATCTATGATCTCTTCGGTGATGCCGTCACAGAAAAATTCATTTTCGCCATCTGCACTCATGTTGACAAATGGCAGTACTGCTATGGATTTTCCTGTTTTTCCTTTCAATGTTTGTTAGGTTACAATGTTGATTACAATCAGCTATCGGCTTGTGTGCCCACAGCTTATTCAAGCGTACAATCTAGTGAAATCTGCCGGTGCTTCCAAAGTATCCAAGAGGCAGTGCGTACAGAAGATGCTAACTGAGGTCAGTGTCAGTAGAAAACACGTTAACATATACCCCATCAGCGTATGTTAGATGCCGCTCTTTCCAATCGTTTCAGTGCAGTTGCCCGATTCCGCTCCTCTACAGATTTCGGTTCTAGTTCAAGTGAGTTCAGGAGTTCAACAGCGTTAGGATTGTTAGTTCGCCCAAGTGCTTCAATGGCAGCAAACCGGACATTCGAGTCGTTCAGAAGTTCGGCAAAAAGCTCATAAACCCCAGGAGTTCGGATGGAACCCAAGAAACGAATTAGTTCACTTCTTGCCGTTCCAAGGCTAGAGTTCTTGCAAATCCTGATATAGTCGTGAATTCTTGATTTATCTTTAATGGTGTTGAGTGCATTTCCTACTGCCCAGAGGTTCATTTCACTTAGGTCACTTCGTTCGAATAGGGGAATTAGTTCAGATGCGATTTCCTTGTTGGATCTCTCCGTTAGTGCTCTCACAACCATTTCACATTCATTACCAGAAAGTTTGTTCAGATAGTTGAGCAAAATGTTCTTGTAGGGCTCAGACGAAACGTCAGAGTTAACCAAAGTTTTAACTGGTTCCATGGATTCGTTCATAAAAGTTCGTTGAGGAACTCCGGCCTGTTTCAATTCTTCGTTTAACTTTTTCCAGTGGCTCATTGTGGCAGGTAACGACCAGCTATCGGACGCATGTCCGCAGTTAGTGAATGGCACTAAAGTAGTAAATCTTTAGATCACGAGGGGAAAAGCGTATGGAAAAGTGTATGGTAAATCTACCGAAGCTCAATCCAGAGATTTAAGACCTAGAGGCGTCCAAACTGTTTTCATTTGCGCCCTAATAGTTCGCGAGCACTTGTGTGTTCGATGCAGTCCTCCAGTTTGGCGGAGCTAGATTCATGTAGGAGTTCAAGAGTAGTATCTGGAATTTCAGGCACGGGGTTGTGACGAAAACCCTCGATGCGATCAAGCAAGTCTTCATTCTGAATACCAGTTATCCAAGTTATCAGTTCCAGTTTTCGTTGTTCAATCGTCATAGTGTAATAGGGATTTTCGTACGTTTTCGCACTGTAGCCCGATGGGTGTGAACGATCAGCTATGGTGAGTGGGGGTCTCTTGTCATTTACATAGCCACGCCTTGATTTAAATTTAAAACTTGTGGCGGACATTCCAACCCCGATGAAAATATCCTGACATCTGATACCCCATGGATGATCAGTGAGTATTACCCATATTTAGGTAATATTCAATTCTTTATTTAGCAGTTCTACCCTGAACTTTACTTTTGCTTTTAGAGCCTCAAACACTTTCAAGATAGTTTCGATGGTTACGTTTTTGGCATTGTTTTCAAGCTTTGAAATCTGGGATTTCCGTACGCCAATGAGTTCTCCCAGCTGTTCTTGCGTCAGATGACGTTCCTTACGGGCAGTCTTTATCATATCACCAATGAGTTCGAGTTTGAGTTCAAATTCATATTGATCCCTTCTAGGGGTCCCAACCTTGCCAATTAGCAAATCTTGGGCTTCATCTAAACTGTATGATTTCATCTTCATTGCATTTTCTGTTTAAAATATTCGACCCTGACCTGCTCTGCTTTTTCAATTTCTTTCGGGCTCACTTTGTCAGTTTTTTTGACAAAGCCATGTGTGCCGCAAACCAGCGTCATTTCATTGTTCTCCTTATCCCAAAAAGCAAGAATTCGGTATTGAAGCCCTGCATATTTGGTTCGGAATTCCCAAATGTTCTGATTTAGTTTTTTGAAAAGTTTGGGATCGTTTAAAAGTTGCGCTTTCCTGATATTATAGAATATCTTGTCTTGAACTTTCTCGTTCTGACCCTTAATAAACCCGAAGGCCTCTTCTAACAACCTGATTTCAAACTTTTTCTCCACTAAATCTCCATGAGATAATACATATCAAATTTAGAATAAGTTTCAATAAAAGGAAACATTTGTTCGTAAATTATGTCTGGTGGCTTTCCCCGTTCTTTTTGGCAAATGATAAGAGTTCTTTGACAGTTGGGAGAGATGAGGAAAATGCAGAAAAGCTAAAGTTGGACATTGATCATCCTCCAATAAATTATTCATGGAAGCATTTGTTATGCATTCGCTTGTTTAGTCTGTTTGGTAGTGTCCATTTCATTCCAAAAGTATCCGTCTTTTTCATAGCTATAGCGATATTCAATCCGTTCAAATGGAGTTCCCATAATTCCATAGTATTTACAGTAAAGATGGTAATCATTATAGTATTCATCTCCATATTTCCAATGCAAGATGTTTGAATAAGGTAGTTGACCTAACGTTCTAATACATAAACGTTCTTCATTTTCCTTCAATTCTTCTTTCGACTCATGATAGGATTCAATATACCATTCTTCAGTTTTTGTATTCAGTCGAGCAGTTGTACCCAAAAGTGCATCATCCCAAATCAATATACCCCTATCATAAAAATCATACATAAAGGTTCTATTCCATTTTGATTCATCATTGACTTCAGGGTAAGATTTATCCTCATATGACCTTAAAATAAATCTGCTGTCCTTAAATTTTTTATAGGGATTTCTAGATAGTTCTTCATGGTCTATTTCTTGATAATAGTTTTCTACTGTCAATTGCTCCTTTAAGTCTTTTTCTAACTGAATTCTTCTTTTAAATTCTTCCTCTGAATCCTCCGTGTTTGCTGGCTGGCCATTTTGAGCTACAAGTTCATGTATTAGGTAGCGAGGTTTCAAAATATCTCGTAAATCAAGTAAATCTTGTTCTTCGCAATTTTGTTCTACTAAGGATGCTAAATCAATAATATTGAGGTCAAAAAAGTCGAAATTGATGTTTATATCATTGGAATTAGGCTTCTTCTCAGATAAATAGAGTATTACTAATTTTTTAAAGTCTTTTGAATGTTCCTTTTTATTGAACATCTCAATCGTTTTCCTTTTTTTCCTTTTGTCTGATCTCGAAGTTATTTGTACACAGATTTTATTTTTTTGATCTAATAGATCATATGTGTCTTGATTTATTTTCACAGCCTTAGTTAATTCCCAACTTTCTGATTTAAATAATAAATTCAAAATTCTTATGAAGTAGCTTTCAGCATATCTATTAATATCAATGTCTCCGACCTTGTTGAAGCATTTTATCTTAAATGCTATTTCAAAAAGCTTTTCATTTATTTCCTGAATTATATGTTGATATTTAACAAGGCTCATTTTTTATTAGTGATGCAACAACAACCTAAGCAACGATATGTCGCTTATCTACCTTTCAAATATACCCGATTCTACCAGACCGTCCAATGGGCTTTTGCCGGCCGCAAGCTTTGTGCTGCCCACATGGGTATATATTTCTGTAGTTTTAGAGCTGGTATGCCCTAATAGTGTTTGAAAATACTTCAGGTTGATGAACTTACTCAAACAAGTGGGTGCAAAACCGTGGCGAGGTGTATGGAGATGGATTTTCTTTCTGATGCCGGTCTTTTTCACAGCCTTGTACGATATTTTGCGCATACTGTAAAAGAAAGCATACCGCCTCCAGAATGTGGGAACAACTGATGAATATTAAAATTACCCAAGAGGTAGAAACAACGCTCCAAGGGTTGTCTTCATGAAGTGGCTGCAAAAATCTGGTGAACCGGATATCTATAGGCGAAGGAACCCTTGGAGCGTTTGATGTGAGCCAAAAAGCTTCAAAACCCCTTGGAATTCTATAAAAGCCGCGAAAGAAGAGAAAACTTGCACAAAAAAACATCCTGGATCATCAAAAAATGACTTAAGGTCTTCAAAAAGTCACTCAGGGCCGCATAAAAATCATTCAAAGGCACTAAAAAATGATTCAAGGCCACATAAAAACCGTCCATGGCCATCAAAACACCACCAAAGCCCCGGAATAAAAGACACCTCCAACTAACGACAACATACTGAATACAAGGAAAATAGCTCAACCAAACTTATTTTTAAATAATTAAACTTAATAATAAGTTGTATAACTTATTATTAAGTTGCACTTTTACCTTGCTGATTCAATTAAACTCAACAAGCAATATGATTACTCTAACTAAGGCAGAGGAGAAAATAATGAAAATTCTCTGGGGTATTGGGAAAGGTTTTATCAAGGATATCATCGAGCAATACCCCGACCCAAAACCTCCTTACAATTCGGTTTCTACTATCGTAAGAGTATTGGTTCAGAAGGAAATTGTAGGCTACAAAGCTTATGGCAATTCGCACCAATACCATCCACTCATTACAAAGGAGGAGTATAGCAAGGGGCAACTGTCGAGATTGGTGTCGGACTATTACAACAATTCTCTAAAGCAGGTGGTCAACTTCTTTTCAGAAAGCAAACAATTGGATCAGGAGGAACTGAACGAGGTAATGAAAATGCTTGAGGAACTAAAATCGAAGCAAGATGACTAGCGTAGTTATGTACCTGTTAGAGTCTAATATCATTCTTATTGGGCTTTACTCGATCTTTATTTTACTATTAAGAAAGGGGACTTTCTTTCATTTCAACAGGTTCTACCTGCTTTCGATTCTACTGCTTTCATTGTTAATTCCTTTGATGAATTTTGGGCTTATTCCGAACAATATCGGTCAGGTTTCGAAAACGATCGATGGGTTTAACCAGATGCGAATGAGCTATTATCAAGGAATGGCGGGGACAGCAATGGATACAAACCTTATAAATAACGGACAGGTCAGTACTCTGATTTTAGTTTTTGTATCTCTTTATGGCCTTGTTGCCTTGCTCTTAATTTTTAGGTTTGGCAAAACCTGCAAACGCATTCTGGATATCAAAAACGCAGGAAAAGTATTCGAAAAGAATGGCATAAGTATCGTAAGCACTACACTGGACACAGCTCCGTTTTCCTTTTTGAAATATGGGTTTGTCAATGAGAAATCCCTGGAGCCTAAAGAGTTTGACCAGATCGTAGCACACGAGAAAATCCATATTAAAGAAGGTCATTCCTATGATTTAATATTTGTTCAACTTATGGCGGCCATCTTTTGGTTTAACCCCATTATTTGGCACGTCAATAAATCTTTAAAATCTACACATGAATACATAGCAGATAAAAAAATCATCCAACAGGGTTATTCCTTGGTTGAGTATCAATCATTGCTTTTGAGACAATTGATCAGCAACAACTCATTCGGGTTGGTACATAATTTCAATTTATCATTCATTAAAAAAAGAATAACCATGATGAAAATAAAAGAAACAGGGTGGACAGGTAAAGTCAAAATTACCATCGCCACCATTGCACTAATTGTTGTGAGCCTTGTAAGTGCCCAAAGCAACTCTTTCATTCAGAACAAACTTCGGTCTTTGGATAAAAAGAGTAATATCACTTTTTATTTTGGAGGAGAACCGTTGAACCTGGAAAGTGGAGTGAAGTATTCCAATATCAGAACTGGAAGCGCAGAGTACGAAATCTCGAAGGAAGCCGAGAAAAAACTTGGTGAAAACAATGGCTCAATTGAATTCACTTTAATAAGGAAGGGCAAGGCTGTAGCAGGGTACAAAGAAGAACAGATTAAGTTAAAGAACACCCTGAAAGCTGAGGCCTTTTTTAAACAAGCTGAAGTAGGGGATTCCATTGTTATAGAGATAAAGGACAATGGAGCCGAACTGTTTCATAGATACACCACATTCTTTATTGTAGCCGACTAGGTCGGTTTTTTATGTGAACGCCTGAATACCTCAAATCACAGAAAAATGAGTAAGCTAGTTTTATACTTATTGGAAGCCAGCGCGGCATTGGCGATACTTTATTCGTTGTATTTGCTTCTGCTGAGAAAGGAAACTTTCTTTAGCCTCAACCGATTCTTTTTGTTGGCCATTCCGGCGTTTTCATTACTATTTCCTTTTTTGAACTTTGACCTGCCTGGCCCCAAAAGTGAGTTGATGGACAAACCCATAAAGGAACTCAAAAACATGAGAACGTCCTACTATGACGCCTTACAGGATTGGTCCACCCAAGGACGCAGCTCGATTGACGAAAAGAAGCAGTACCCACTTAACACGGCCAAAGAGCAGGTAAATATCCGGGAGTGGGTATTACACATTTTTATCGTGATTTATGGAATCGGGGCTATGGCCATGCTTTTCAGGCTTGCCTGGACATACGCCTGGATGCACCGCCTAAAGGTTCGACATCCCAGCGAAATTATAAATGGCGTGGTGGTGGTAAAAATCCCCACACCCATGGCACCATTTTCTTTCCTCAATTCTGTCTTTGTGCACAAAGACATACTGAGTAGTGAAGAATTCGCCCAAATCTTGGCACATGAAAAAACCCATATCCAGGAGAAGCATTCTTTTGATTTAATCTTTGTTCAACTTTTGGCAGCCTTTCTTTGGTTCAATCCAGTGGTTTGGTTGCTGATAAAATCCCTAAAAACTACACATGAATACATAGCAGATAAAAAAATCATCCAACAGGGTTATTCCTTGGTTGAGTATCAATCATTGCTTTTGAGACAATTGATCAGCAACAACTCATTCGGGTTGGTACACAATTTCAATTTATCATTCATTAAAAAAAGAATAACCATGATGAAAATAAAAGAATCGGGCTGGGCTGGCAAAACCAAAGCGGCCTTTGCCCTGTCCTTAGTAATGGCGTTTAGTTTGGTAGCAGTGCAGTGCAATTCGAAGTTCGATGAAGCACAGCAACCAGAAACGAAAGCTCTGAGCGATGCTCAATATCAAGAGTTTTCATTTGTATTGCCGACTGTTCCACAGACTGGATCCAAATTTGACCAAGACTTGTCCAATGCATTGGAGGTCCTCATCATCGACGATAACTTGAGGATCGATGGCAAAGCCCAAGAGGTAAGTGAGATCGCTTCAGTTATTGAAAATTACGATTTGCCTGAATCCGGAATTATCGTTATGAAAATCCACAAAGACCAACCCATGGCCATGGTGAGGGATGTACACTGGGAGCTGAGAAAAGCCAATCGAAGAAAGCTACTTTATCTGGGAAAAACTACCACAGGTGAAAGAACGGCTATGCCATTTTTGCTTCCTCCCGATCCGGAAAACCTCAAGCCAGGGGTGCCAAAAATGCCCAGCTTTGACCTTAGCAAAGGGACGAGGGAAGGAGATGTTGTCACACTTGGCAACACAGAAATCCTAACCATAGACCTGGGCAACCAGGAGGGTTTTGTAAACCAGGATAAAGTAGATCGTTTTGTAAGAAGTCATATTCAGAGGCAGTCGTCGGACTATGTGGTGAGTGCAACTTTTGGGGACGATGATATTTATGGCGACTATTTGCGCAACCTCACCTATATACAGGAAGGCTTTAACCAAATCTATGATGAGCGTGCGAAAAAAATGTACGGAAAAAGTTTTTGGGAGCTGGATAAAAACCGTTCAACTGATGCAAAGAGCAAGGAAGCTTACCTTGCAGTTCGAAAAGGTGTGCCTCGTGCCATATCAGTTGCAGAAAATTAGAAACGATTTCAAAGAAGCTTTACCAAACCTTGGAGGTTTGGTAAAGCTCTTTAATCCAGTGAGGGCGGCACCCCACCTTAGTTTGCCATGTCTGACGACAGGCAGATGTCCCCACAAACCACATTGATTCGGTCTGTGAGGACACAGACCGGGGCGGTTTGTTGGATTTTTGAGACAGCCTCTCTTGAATCCAATCAATAGGTGGATCGGTCAGTATCCTGATATTTTACTTGTAGCGCTTTGAGCTTTTCTTTTAGCCCGGCTACCAGACTGGCATTTGACGGGTCGGTGTATATATTATTCATTTCATCAGGGTCTGCTTGCAGGTCGTACAGTTCCCATACGTCAATATCATTGTAAAAATGGATGAGCTTGTAGCGGTCGGTCCTGATGCCATAGTGCCGCTTTACGGCATGCTCATTGGGGAATTCATAATAGTGGTAGTAGATGGCCTCCCTCAGATCAACTTCTTTGTTTTCCAACAAAGGCTTCAGGGAAACACCCTGTATGTCGCCGGGCACAGCTACTCCAGCCATGTCAAGGAAGGTAGCTGCATAGTCGATGTTTTGCACTAGTTCATTGATTTCCCCTTTTTTCCCAAACCCCTTTGGTGCTTTCATCAGCAATGGCGTTCTGAGCGACTGCTCATACATAAAGCGCTTATCGAACCAGCCGTGCTCCCCTGTGTAAAATCCCTGATCGGAAGTATAAACCACCAATGTGTTTTCACTCAGTCCATTTTCCTCCAAATAGTCCAACACCCGACCTACATTGTCGTCCACTGACTGGATGCATGCAAGGTAATCGCGCATGTACCGCTGGTATTTGTACAAATCCAGGTCATCTCCTTCAGGTGTGTTTTCTACAAAATCCTGTATAATGGGATTGTAGTGCTTTTCCCAGGCCTGCTTCTGGGCCTCATTCATCCTTACCTTGTGTTTGTAGCCAGGAAACCTTGATTTGGCTTCCTCTGCTTCGATTTTCAGGTCGTAGCTCAAATCCATATCCCCTGTCCTGATGCTTAGTTTTTGTTCAGCAGCCGCTCTCCTGCCTTCGAACTTGTCGAAGAAATTGTCCGGCACAGGATATGTCTTGTCAGCAAATGCGGCCAAATGTGCCGTGTCGGGCTGCCAGGTGCGGTGAGGGGCTTTGTGGTGCAGCAAGAGGCAAAAAGGTTTTTCTTTGTTGCGCTGATCGAGCCATTCTAACCCAAAGTCCGTCGTTACAGTAGTGGCATACCCCTCTACCCTTATTTTCTTGCCCATTTCGATGAAATCGGGATTGTAATATTGCCCTTGCCCCGGCAATACATTCCAGTAGTCGAACCCGGTAGGATCGCTTTTCAAATGCCATTTGCCTACCAATGCGGTCTGGTACCCTGTTTTTTGCAATAGCTTGGGAAATGTTTGCTGAGCACCATCGAAGGTCACTTTGTTGTCCACCTGTCCATTGATGTGGCTGTGCTTGCCAGTGAGCATGACAGCCCGACTGGGGGCACATATCGAATTGGACACAAAACTATTTTTGAATATCACTCCATCTCTGGCTATCCTGTCCAGGTTTGGGGTTTGATTGATGGTACCATCATAGCAACTCAAGGCTCGTACGGCATGGTCATCGGTCATGATAAACAGGATGTTCGGCCGCTGGTTTACTGCATTTTCCTGCGCTTCTTTTTTCTTACAAGCTCCTATCCCCATGGAGATGAGAATGGACAAAAAAAGGAACTGTTTCTTAATACTTTTCATAAATGTAGTTGGCTTTTTTGAGATTTTACTTCTTAGCATTTTATTGAACGCACTGGGTGTCTTTGAGCAATTTGCGCAATTTGGTTTTTCCCCTCAACAATTGTGTTTTTACTGTATTTTCCGAGATACATAATGTCTCGGCTATGTCCCTGTGCCGCCTTTCTTCCAGGTACTTCATTGTCAGTACTTTTCTCATCCTTGAGGGCAAATGATCCAGTGAATTATGGATTTCGTTCACCATTTCGTTCTTCATCCCATCTTCGTTGGCTGTTTCGCTGCTGTCAAGGTCTTGCCAATACAAAAAACTGTGCTTGTGATAGACCGAGGTATCCCTCAGGTGGTTCAGGCTTCTGTTTTTTACGGCACGGTAAACATAGGGCCGGAGTGGGGTATCGGCCTCCAGTGTATTGGCGATTTCCCAAATCCTTACGAATACGGTTTGCACAATATCATTGGCCAATTCGATATCCGACACTATACCCTCAGAAAATACCAGGAGCTCGTTATAATATCTATGAAAAAAAGCTTCAAACGCTGAATGGTTCCTGTTTTTTATACCCACTACCAACAATTGGTCTTCGGCCATTTTCATTTCTGGTTTTCTATTTTAATCATACAATTCTGCGGGAACCTTCATCCCATGTCACTTGTCTTTTTTCTCTATAGGATTTCACCGCCATGTGGGCAGCTACAGCCTCATGAAAGGCTTGCTCGATATTGCAGCTGGGTATACCTCCATTTCGGATGCAGTCGAGCCACTCCCTGATGTGCAGGTAGGTCGGGTCCATGCGCTTGCCATTCTGATAAGTATGGAGCATGCCCTTCTTCTCAAAATACTTGGTGGTAGCCGAACTGACTCCATCCACCTCGGGGCGCTTCTCACTGCTCACAATAGGCACATCAGGATTCATTTTTCCTGAGGCCAACTTCTCTTCAAACCTCTTGGAGCGGGGATCTGGATAGACGGCCATTTTGCTTCCAATCTCCATGGTGGCGTCACTGCCCATGATGATGTTGGGCCTGTGCCGCTCGTTGGCCTGGGTGGCACTGTAATGATAGGTAAACCCCTTCGAAGGGTATTCCATTGTCACCTGTAGCACATCCGGCACCTCGCGTCCATCTTTCCAGAAATAGTTGCCACCGGAAGCCACAACAGATTCAGGGATGCCAATGCCCATGATTTGATTTATAGCATCAAAATCATGGGTCATCAGATCTCCACACAGACCGGTACCATAGTCCCAATATTTCCGCCACCTAAAAAAGCGGTCGGCATCAAAAGGCATATCTACACCGGGTAGATTGAATTGCTGCCAATCGATGGTTTTCGGGCTGGCCTTTGAGTGAATGTTGTAAACCCAGGCACCATTTGCCGAGTTTCTGTTGGAATTGGTCTGTATAAGGGTAATTTTTCCAAGCAAACCTTTGTCAATTATTTCTTTAGCGGCGTGGTAGCTTTCCGTATGCCTCAACTGGTGCCCCAGCTGCAATACCAAACCACTTTTTTTGACAGCATCATATACCTGATAGGCTTCCTGTTCTGTTCTGGTGAGGCATTTTTCTACATATACATGCTTTCCGGCCTCCATGGCTTCTATGACCATAGGGGCATGCCAGTGGTCCGGGGTAGCTATGATTACCGCGTCGATTTCATCGCTATGCAATAGCTCCTTGTAGTGGGAATAGCGTTTGGCTCCTTTTCCTACTGTTTTCAGGGCAGATTTGGCTCGTACATCAAAGAGGTCACACACTCCCCTGTACTCAATGTTCAAGGAGGGTTGATTGGTCAAGTCCTCCAGGCGGTGGTCGTTCTTGTTTTTCTTTGCGGCACTGGCGGCATTTTTCTTCCATTCCGGTGTAGCAAATCCGCTAGACCTGACCAATTGCTCGCCCCTGATCCCAAAGCCGATAATACCCAGTCGTATAGTATTGCCGGACACCTTAACGCCTTGGGGGTTGGTAGCTGGCGAAAGAATACTTCCGCCAGTCAATGCCCCTACCTCTGATGAATAGGCCCCTATGCCTGTAACGCCCAAAAGCGACAGTGACCCCAGGCCTTTGATGAGTTGCCTTCTTTTGCCATTCATTCTTTAACCGTATTTATCAAATTTTACTTTCTGCACGGAATATTACAATTCCTTAATTTCCAGGTTTCTCCACCTGATTTTTATTCCACCACCACTGTGTATTTGCAGGGCTATCCCTCCTTCTCCTTCACCGATCTTTTCATCATCGATATTTATCATCTTGGTGCCATTGAGCCATGAAGTTAACTGCGATCCTTTCACTTTGATTTTCATTTGGTTCCACTCCCCTTCTTTCAGCACTTTCTCTTTTTCAGCTTCAGGCTTGATCAGCCATCCCCTGCCGTAAGACTCATATACGCCTCCGGTATGCTTTCCAGTTGGTGCTACTTCTACCTGCCAGCCGCTCACTTTCACACCATCCACAGTTGACCGGATAAATACACCACTGTTGCCATTGGATTCCTGCTTGAACTCTACCGTCAGGATAAAATCCTTGTAGTATTTGTCTGTGCCCAGGTACCCGTATTCTTTGTCGGGACCGCTCTCTGAGATCAGGTGGCCATCCTCCACATACCACTTTTCTGTTCCATATATGGTCCAGCCGTCCAGGTTTTTGCCATTAAACAACTGCGCCTTTTGCGCACTTACCGTACCTAATGTCACCAGGCCCAGCATGAATATGCCAAGAGCCAGACGAATGCTATTGTTTTTGTTCATAGTATATTTATTTGTTTGTATTGTTTACTTGTTAAATAATCCTCTTCTGCCAAAAGGTCGTTTCACCCATCACAATCCACTACTTGCCCATCGCTACATGCCCGTACAAAATTTCTGACCTGCCGATCAACTGGCCCTACTTGTTATAATTTACGGATCTTGATATTCCTAAACCAAATGAAGCTTCCATGGTCCTGCAAACCAATGTAGCCCGTTTTGGATTTGCCATAATCCGGCATGTTGGTCCACTTGCCCGAATTTCTTCGTTTGTTCCAGTCGTCTGACCAGGGAACAAACTCCACTACCTTTTCCCCATTGAGCCAATATTCCACCTTGTCCTTTTCAAATTTTATCCGGGAGGTGTTCCATTCCCCGGATTTCTTTATTTTCTTTTTCGCCGGATCGGCAGGGTACATGGCATAGTCGGCCCCAGTTTGTTGCCAGTCCTCCACTTTTTGGGGAAAATCAATATCATCCAGCAGTTGGTACTCTGGTGCCGTTTCGTAGGGGGCTTTGTACTGCTGGCCTTCTACTACATGGTAGAAAATCCCACTATTGCCACCTTTGCCTATCTTCCATTCCAGGTACAACTCAAAGTCTTCAAACTTCATGGCCCCATAGACAATATCACCTCCTATATCCCCGCCTTTTCCCAGGGACTTTAAAGTGCCCTCTTCCACTACCCAACCTTCCGGTAAACTCTCTCCATTGAACGCCCGCCATCCATCGGTAGAAACCCCATCAAACAGCGATATCCATGAGCCATCTTCTTTGGCCTGAACTGGTTGCGCCCCGGTCTGGCTGGGCTGGTCTTTTTGCTTGTCAGATGAGCATGCACCAAACAACAACGTGGTACCCACAAGTAGTAGGCATGTGTAAAGCCAGGTGCTTCTTATTTTGGTTATCATTTTCATTTTTCTATATTTTAAAGGACAGCACCAATGGTTGATAGAGATACTTCCAGGCGTATAGAACAGGTATGTTTTTCATGCAAGATATGCCCCTGCGGTGCAACAACAGGGGTAACAAGTGGGGTAGCGGGGCGTTTTTTAAAAGATTTTTCCCAAAACAGACAACCTGATAAAACAAAAAATGAAAGAGACTGTCTTAAAAGCCCAAAAAACCGTCCCCGCATCTAGTGCGGGGCAAGACCTAACATTTCTGATTTCCAAAACCCACAAATTGAAAGAACGGTAGGATGTGCTAATTCGCTGGTGCGAGTCCAATGTCGTTAAGTTAAGTTGAACCGTCATCGCGAGCCTGCCTGTCGTCAGACAGGGAATCGAAGCGATCTCATTAAAATGGACAGATAGCATTAAACAGAAGGACTGCCGCGCTACGCTCACAGAGACGAAAAACTTAACTTAATGACATTGGGTGCGAGCCTTTGGCTCGTATCTGGTTTGATGGATACGAGCCAAAGGCTCGCACCAGCGTAACTCGTTAATAACGTCATCGGTAACGTAGCGAAGTGACCTCAATCTTCGATTGCACTTTGTATGATAAGATTGCCATGTCTTTCCGAAAGGCAGGCTTCACTCCGTCCGCAATGACGAAATACTTTTGAGACAGCCTCTTTCTAGCCGATATTATTTTTTCTCAAACGAGGCTGGAAAACGAAACCTGGTATTCTTCCCCATAAAACTGGGTATAGGCATGGCAAAACTGGTCGAATGCATTCTTGGCCAGGGTATGGTTGCCTTCCGAGACCAGGAGTTTTATTTTGATCTTCAGCGCCCTTTCGTTGAGGGGATCCAGTGAAAAAATGGAGTTCGATATTCTAAGTTTGAGTTCGGTGTCCAGACCCAAGTCGGAATCTTCCAGCAATGGTGTCAAAGTTTCAATTATTTCTTCAGAAAGCTGACCCTTGATAGGATCGAGCCACTCATACTGCATATTGGGCAGTAGCACGCCCTGGTTGATCACTCCCAACAGGCCATTGACATTGGTGGCCACATCGTGCGTATCCTTGCTTTTCCGGAGTTGGTTTCTAAAATAGGTGTAGTCAGAAAAATCCCAACTTACACCTTCTTCGATTTTAATCTTCCAGTTTTTATTGTCATAATCAATGCTCACCCCTGAGTTTTCTTCCAAAATCTCCCTCACGCGTTTCATTTGTGTGCTCCGGTTGTTTTTAGCGCTTTCAAACGAATGCCCCTCCCACAATATCTCTGACATACGCTTTGAGTCGATCCCATTTTTTCGGAAAGTGTATAACAGTACCAACACAAACAGTTCCTTCCGCTTGGGCGAAAATAAATTGGACAGGTTTTTCCCCTCCTTATTGATCAACCTGAAGCCCCCGAAGAGGTAGATCCCGGGCGCATTACGGTCACTACTGGCCAGGGGTGCCGGTCGTTGCACTGGCACAGGCTCTGCAAACCCGCCCCTTTTTCTTTTCCTCCAGAAAAGATAGGCAACCGTAAACCCAACCAGTGCCAGACAAACGATCAACAGAATCCTCATAAGGTTGGAACCTTCATTTTTCTGCAAGCCCTGTTGGTAAATTTTAGCTACCTCCTCGCCGCTCAGCACCCTGCTCCAAATGTACAGGTCGTCAATCCCTCCTTTGAAGTATTCGCTCCAAAGGTTGCTGCCCACAAGTAGTGAATGTGATGTAATGGTGATGTCTGAGGCGGGCTGAATGCCCACGTTTTTACCATTATAGAAGAACTGCATTTCCTTGTTGGCCTGAAATACAAAGGCAACATGCTGCCATTTGCCCACTTCCACCATGGCCGAATCGGTGCGGTGATCCTTGATGGCCGGGGTAGTGAAGGTGAGCCTGGATTCGGTAATTTTAGCTGAAAATACTTCTCCAATACCCACAATGCTTTTATTGCCATCAAGCGCTTCTGGTTTGATCCAGGCTGCTACCGTGATTTCCTGAAAATCCATTCCCGATGGGATGCCAAAGTCTATGTAATTGCTGTTGCCATCAAATATGGAATATGTGCCCCGTTCATCATCTTCATCATAGGCCACAAAACCATACAAATATTTGTCTTCTGGCCGCACCTGATTGACTATGTTGTTGTCGAAATCCAGTTGCATCATCAGCCCCTCATTGATGTCCTGAAAATAGCCATGGAAGACTTTGATCACGTTTTCATTGACCGGAGTGAATGTAGATACATCAGGGGAAAACCTGTACCCTTTTTTTCGAGGGCTAATTATCCGCTCGGTCACGTGGATTTTGCCATAGCTTTCCATTTGTGGCAACTCCTTCCACGAGATACCTTCCAATGGCCTTCCATCTTTCAGCACAATGGCTTTAAACCTTTTTACATTGTTCAGGCTATCCAAATAATCTTTGAAAACATCGGGTCGGGTCGTTTCCAGGAAATTTGGCAACCGGCCGGTTCTTTGAATAAATTCTAGTACATGCTCCTTTCCTGCTACAAGTGAAAGTGAATCAGAAAGTTTCAAATGGGTGAAATGCTCCAAACCGGAAGCGCCTCGGGTAGGATGTGAAATTGTGTCGTCATATTGTACAATGTGGTCGCCCGTTGGCAGAAATTCCGGATTGCTTTGTGAGAACACGAAAAATCGATCGGACGGATTGATCACTACCCCGAGCAAACTATCCACCCTCTGGGAGTTGTACAACTGGCTTTTGAGCCCAGCCTTCGACAGCTTAGCCAACAAACCCGGCAATGGACCGGCACCAATCAATACCAGTTTTTCATCAGGATTTTCCTTCAAAAATTCGCTCGCCACTGATAATTCCTTTTCACTGATGGACGAATCAATGAAAAAAGCCCTGAAGCCCTTATTCAGATCATTCGAGATATCGCCGGAGTAGGAGGTAGTGAAGTAGCAATAATCGTCCAGACAGGTTTGTCCCTGTAGCTGGTCACAGACCAGAAAAAACAGGATTAACGATAATGCCGACTTCAACTTTGGTAGAACCATCAGCGAATAAAATTAGATAATTAGTATGAAATAAGGGCAACCCTTTTTTGACAGAATATTTCGGGTAGCAAGAATGGTACCTTTTAATGAAACTTCCTACTGCCCGAGCAGAAATTAGAAGATCAACTACATCGAGCGGTGAAAGGTTGTCAGTCCTTATCATAAAACTTGAGCCCATTGGCCAGGCGCCCCATCATTTTGGCTATCCTATCAACCCTGGTCTGTTCTTGTCTGGCTGAATAGACCCAGTCCAGATAAGCCTGCTTCTCTCCTTCCGTGAGCTGCATAAACATATCATAGGTTTCCGGTTCTTCTTTGAGGCACAGTATAATTTCCTCAGGCACCTCCAATGGCCGGTCATCAGCAAACAGTACAATGTGCACCCAATCGCCTTCCTTTTTGCCAATAGCTTTTCTGATTGATGCTTTCACTGGGAAAAATATCCTGTCATCCCCCATAGGCATGAGCTTTATCTTTCCGGGCTCAAAACCGTCTATGGTGCCTGTCACCTTTACCCAGCCGAAAGGGTTACTTTTGTCCTGAAGGATTTCGGGGATGGCAGCATACGTCCACCCTCCCTTGCCGGGAAATTTCTGTAGCAAATAGCGGTTGTCTATCAGGGGCTTTTTCAATATGATTTAGAATTTGAAATGATACCCGTATGCCCGAAGCTAATTTATTTGAACAACCCTATAGGGTTAAAAGATCTTTTTAACGACGGACATAATAACCCTGGATTCTCAGTAATTACCTTTAATTTAAGTACATTAACCAAATGATATAGACTCGGATTCTTTACAAAAGAAAAAAAGATGAAACCAACCCCCAAAAAAACAACCAATTTCATTTTAGTTCTATTACTTCTATCTGCTGGTTGCGCGAAAAAGGAGCATGTTCTACAGGCTGCTAAAAATAAACTAGATAAAGCGCGTTACATTAGTTATTCTGTGGTTTCATACTGGCCAAACCCCACCAACCCCGTTGAACTTGTGGATACAACCAAATACCAGAATGAATTCTCTTATAATGAAAATAAAACAATCGGCTATGACTACATCTCAAGTTCAAAATCATATGACTTAACATATATTGACGATGTTTTCCAAAATATCAATCACAACGACAGTATCGTGCTGATTAGATTGCCAAGCCATTTTGAAAAAGAGTCAGCTTTTAACAAGACTGTCAATCGACTTAACGTGAGGTGGTCTCCAATGAACCTAATGCAGGGAAAGTGGGATTATGTACAGGATACGGTTATAGATGAATCTTCCTTTAGCAACTTTGCTCAAGTCGAAATGGATACGGTAGTTAAGGGTGAAAAAATATATGTGGAACGCCATATTTTCATCAACCCGGAATCAGCGCTTTTGGAAAGGTTTGAAAGAAGGGCTTTCTCCCCAAGCGGCAAAATCTCACAGCGAGTGGTGCGCATTTTTTCTGATTATAAATTGACGGATCAACCCCGGTTATTAAAATATGACCTTCCTGAAAATTTCACTTCGGCCTATGCGCAAAAAAAAGTCAAGCGGTTGGCCGTTGGAGAGATTGCCCCAAAGTTTGAACAAGTATCTATGAGGGGTGATACTATTTCCCTCGATAAGTATAAAAACAGAAAGGTCCTTTTGAATTTTTCCGTCATTAACTGTGGCTATTGTCAAACTGTTTTGAAATATATCAATCAAGACGATTATTCTATGACCGATGAAGTCTCAGTGTTGTACATTAACCCCGAAGATGGTGAGGAAAAAATGAAAAAGTATGTCAAAAACTTGCCTATCCCTTTTCCGATAATCGCGAATGCTAAACAGATAGGCGAAAAATATGGGGTCAATGCCTACCCCCTTTTCTTTTTGATTGATGAAAACGGGATCGTGGAAAAAGTTCAAGCTGGCTACTCCAAAGACTTTTTAGACAGCTTCAAGATGTAGCATCCTATGCTACAATAAACCATGGGGTTGTCCCCCACAGTTTATCGCTTATGGTTTCTATTTTTCGTTAGACGGTTTGCCAATGGTGGCCAAAATACCCCCATCTACATAGATGATCTGTCCATTAACAAAATCACTTGCCGCTGATGACAAAAAGATAGTGGCTCCTGCCAATTCATCGGGATCGCCCCATTTGCCAGCGGGCGTACGGTTTAGTATAAAATCATTGAATGGATGTCCATCCACCCTGATCGGTTCGGTTTGGCTTGTGGCAAAGTAGCCCGGGCCAATACCGTTGGTCTGGATGTTGTGTTTGGCCCACTCAGTAGCCATATTGCGGGTGAGCATTTTCAATCCACCTTTGGCGGCTGCATAAGCCCCTACGGTGTTTCTTCCCAGCTCGCTCATCATCGAACAGATGTTGATGATTTTACCCTGCTTTCGTGCTATCATTCCCTTCACCACATGTTTAGACACTATAAATGGACTCACCAAATCCACCTTGATCACCTGCTCAAAGTCGGCAACCTCCATGTCTTCCAGGGGTATTCGTTTGATGATGCCTGCATTGTTTACCAGGATATCTATATGCCCTACTTCCTGCTCGATTT
The DNA here is from genome assembly GCA_040222275.1 of Cyclobacteriaceae bacterium. GTDB lineage: Bacteria > Bacteroidota > Bacteroidia > Cytophagales > Cyclobacteriaceae > CAXBNB01. Next base: position 53,365 of record JAVKDJ010000052.1, on the reverse strand, counting down.
TGGCTATATTGGCCTTTACCGCTTCTTCATCGGTCACATCAAAAAGGTAGCCGGTTGCATCTACGCCGGCTTTTTTATATTCCTCCAGGGCATTGTCTATCTTCTCTTGCGACGAATGGCCGTTGATCACAATTTTAGCGCCTGCCTTGCCTATACCCATGGCCATGGCCATTCCCAGACCATGCGTGCCGCCTGTAACAAGGGCCGTCTTGCCCGTTAGGTCGAATAAATTCAATGACATATTTTATCTTAGGTTTTCTATTTTACAAACATCCATATCTCCATAATCCAGGTTTTCACCAGCCATACCCCAAATAAAAGTATAGTTGGATGTACCCGATCCTGAATGAATAGACCAGGGTGGTGAAATTACTGCTTCTTCATTTTGCATCCAGATATGCCTTGTTTCATCGGTTTCGCCCATAAAGTGGCACACCGACTGCCCCTGGGGCACTTCTATGTAAAGGTAAACCTCCATTCTCCTGTCGTGCACGTGTGCGGGCATGGTATTCCATACACTGCCCGTTTTCAGTTCGGTCATGCCCATCTGCAGTTGACAGGTCTCTACCAGGCTACTCACTATCATCTGGTTTACAGTCCGGGCATTGGCGGTTTCCAGTGCTCCCAATTCCAATTTCACAGCCTGATCCTTGCTTATCTTTTTGGTAGGGAAACTATGATGAGCAGGTGCTGAGTTGATATAAAACTTTGCTGGTTTACCACCGTCTTTGCTCTCGAAAGACACTTCTTTGGAGTCCTTCCCTACATACAAGGCGTCTTTGTAAGTGAGCTCATATTTTTCACCGTCCACTGTCACTACTCCATCACCACCAATATTGATCACACCCAGCTCCCTTCTATCCAGAAAGTGCTCAGATTTCAGGGGGTCGATGGTTTCAAGTTGAAGTTTTTTAGAAACCGGGAATATACCTCCTGCAATGTACCTGTCGTAATGCGAGTAGGTCAGGTTGATTTCATCCTTAACAAACAATCCTTTCACCAGAAAATTTTCCCGTAACTGTTTGGTGTCCATTTGAGCAGTTTCCCTTGGGCTTACTGCGTACCGCTTTTCGTAATTAATATTGCTCATTTTCTAAAAATACTTGTTTCGTTGAAATTTTATGTGGCAAATATAATGTGTTCAAATCAAAATACAATCGATTGTATTATCTAATCCTCCCAGCAACCCCAATGTTTGCTTTCGGCATCCCCTGACAACATTACCGGATTGTTTCGCGCAGAATGCCCCTGGCTCCTAATACCACGAACTTAAAGACGCAGCAACTCAAAAACAAATCTGCCTCTACGGTCAAATTTGGATCAATATGGCATTTGCCTGTTGGCAGATGACTACATTTAATATTTTTTCAATATCTTTAGTATTGGTTTTTTCAATACTTCAATTCCAATATGCTCGAATTGGTCGCTTCTAAGTGGGTAGCTCTAAAGCACTCCACATTTCTTGAGGCTATGAATTGGGTTTTGAAAGTCTGAAAAAACCAGGCAGCAACCCTCCAAAATGATCAATGATTTCCCTCGTTCAGAGGTTCAGATTTGGTGTTGACAGCAGGTCTGAGAATAATTTGTGTATGTACCCCAACATTTGGTTGTTGGACAATAATTGTACAACCTAACAGAAACAACCTTGAAACCTACCGACACTAAAGACCCGGAATATTTCCACAAAGTGGTGGATTGTCAGTATGCGTGTCCTGCACATACACCTGTTCCAGAGTACATCCGGCTCATTGCCGCCGAGCGGTACACAGATGCCTACATGGTCAACTGGGAATCTAACGTGTTTCCCGGCATATTGGGCCGCACCTGCGACAGACCTTGCGAACCAGCTTGCCGCCGTGGCAGGGTGGAGGAAGAACCGGTGGCCATTTGCAGGCTCAAACGTGTAGCCGCTGACAATAAAGAGGACATTACAGACAGGATACCACCGGTACCTGCTGAAAAGAATGGCAAGAAAATCGCCCTAATAGGTGGTGGCCCTGCATCCCTGACAGTTGCCCGCGACCTTGCCCCCCTGGGTTACGAAATCCACCTCTACGACGAATGGCACAAAGGTGGCGGCATGATGCGCACGCAAATCCCAGCCTTCAGGTTGCCCGAAGAAGTTTTGGACGAAGAGGTAAACTACATAGTGAACATGGGCATCCACACGCATTTCAACCACTATGTATCCAGTATGAAAGAAATCCTTGCCCAGGACTATGATGCTGTATTTGTGGGTACGGGCGCACCCAAAGGAAGGGATCTGAAACTACCGGGAAGGCAGGAAGCTGATAAAAATGTACACATTGGGGTTGAGTTTTTGGCCAATGTGGCCTTCGAGCACCTTGAAAAAATTGGCAAAAAGGTAATCATACTCGGTGGTGGCAACACCGCCATGGACTGCTGCAGGACATCCAGAAGGCTTGGTGGCGAAGAGGTGAAAGTGGTGGTAAGAAGCCCGTTTGAAACCATGAAAGCGTCACCCTGGGAAATAGAAGATGCCCAATCAGAGGACATTCCCATCCTTAACAATATGCCGCCGAAAGAATTTGTGGTGGAAGATGGAAAACTCAAAGGCATGATATTCGGCAAGGTGAGGGCAGAATATGATGAAAATGGCAGACGCAGTTTGGTCCCAACGGGAGAACCGGATGTGTTCATTGAAGCAGATGATGTGATCATTGCTGTTGGTCAGGACAATGCCTTTCCCTGGATAGAAAAAGACCTGGGGATAGAATTTGGCGATTGGGAAATCCCTGTTTTGAACAAGGAAACCTTCCAGTCCACTTTGCCAAAGGTATTTTTTGGGGGAGATGCCGCTTTCGGCCCGGACAATATCATTTCCTCTGTAGCCCACGGCCATCAGGCGGCAGTATCCATAGACAAGTTCTGCCACGGGCAGGATGTCACCCAAAGATTGCCCCCCACTACCAACCTTATCCACCAAAAAATGGGCATCCACGAGTGGATATATGACAGCCCCATTGAAGACGACCTGAGGTACAAGGTACCCCACGAAAAGAAACAACTTACTTTAAAAGACAGGAAGGTAGAGGTAGAATTGGGTTTTGATGTGAAAACCGCATTCAAAGAAGCCCAACGTTGTTTAAACTGCGATGTGCAAACCGTATTTACAGAAAACCTCTGCATCGAATGTGACGCCTGCATGGACGTATGCCCCACTTCATGTATCACCTTTACCCAGAATGGGGAGGAGGAAGACCTGCGGCAAAGGCTTGTTGCCCCGGCAAACAACAAAACACAGGACCTGATGGTGTCCGATGTACTGCCTACAACCCGGGTGATGGTGAAAGACGAGGATGTATGCCTCCATTGTGGGCTCTGTGCCGAAAGGTGTCCAACATCCGCCTGGGATATGCAGAAATATTTGTACAAAGTGACCAAGACTACTGAAATAATATGACAGATATGAGCAGGGTGAATGACATGGTGATCCGTTTTGCCAATGTCAATGGTACCGGATCGGCCAGCGCCAACGATCTATTTTCGAAAGCTGTGTTCAGAATGGGAATTCCGCTTTCTTCCAAAAATATTTTTCCTTCCAATATTCAGGGCCTGCCTACCTGGTATGAAGTGCGCATCAGTGAAAAGGGGTATTTGGGCAGGCGCGAAGGTATTGACATGCTGGTGGCTGTTAACCCACAAAGCATGGCCAAGGACATTGCCTCAGTGCAAGAGGGCGGCTATTTTGTCTATGACAATACCAAAAAACTCCACCCCGACCTCATGAGGGAAGGCATACATTATATAGGGGTGCCTATGATGCGGCTGTGTATGGAAAACTACGATGTTCCCAGGCATCAGCAATTGTTCAAGAATATAGTATATGTGGGGGCATTGGCCGCATTGCTCAACATAGACCTGGAGGTAATCAAACAAATCATCAAGGAAAAATTTGCCCGAAAGGAGAAACTGATCCCCCCAAACTTTAAAGCACTTGATTTGGGTGCCAATTATGTGAAGGAAAACTACAATGTTCCGTTGCATATAAGATTGGAGGCCCGGGATTTGGTGAAAGACCAAATTATGGTGGATGGAAACACGGCCAGTGCGATTGGGGCTATCTATGCAGGAGCGACTGTAGCCGCGTGGTATCCGATCACCCCTTCAACATCTGTAATAAGTGCTTTTGAGAAATACTGCAAAAAGCTGAGGAAAGATGAAAATGGGGGGAACAAATTTGCCATTATCCAGGCAGAAGACGAGCTGGCTGCCATAGGTATGGTCATTGGGGCCAACTGGAATGGGGCCAGGTCCTTTACCTCCACAAGTGGTGCAGGGGTGTCACTGATGACAGAGTTCATCGGATTGGCTTATTTTTCCGAAATCCCATTGGTACTCATTAATGTACAACGGGGTGGCCCTTCCACCGGTATGCCTACCAGAACACAACAGTCCGACATTTTAAGCTGTGCCTACGCCTCCCACGGTGACACAAAGCAGGTTCTCCTTTTTCCTTCTACCCCGGCAGAATGTTTTGAAATGACTGCCGAGGCGTTCGACCTGGCAGACCAACTACAAACACCCGTCATACTGATGTCGGATCTTGACCTGGGCATGAACAACCACCTCTCCCCTCCTTTGCAGTGGGAGGATGGAAAAGAATACCAGCGAGGCAAAGTATTGGATGCGGAAGGCCTGGAAAATGCGAAAGAATATGGCCGATACCTCGATGTGGATGAAGATGGGATTTGTTACCGCACCATTCCCGGCACACACCCCAGCAAGGGTTCTTTTTTTACCCGGGGTACATCCCGAGATGAATATGCCAAATACACCGAAGATGGGGAAGCCTACGTACGAAATGTGAACCGACTGCTGAAAAAATGGGAAACTGCTAAAAACTATGTCCCTAAACCAGAAGTGTACCAATCAAGCCAAAAATCGACCCAGGCTGTCATATTTTTTGGCACCTCTGCTTATGCAGCACTGGAAGCCATCGACCTGTTGAACAACGAGGGCACTGTATTGGACATGATGAGGATAAAGGCGTTTCCATTCCATAATGATGTAAAGGAATTTATTGACAACCATCAACAGGTATTTGTGATTGAACAAAACAGGGACGCCCAGTTTCGGTCGCTGATGATCGCGGAGATGGACCTAGCGCCGGAGAAACTGATCCCGGTATTGAACTACGACGGGATGCCTATTACCGCCGACATTATTATGAAGGAAATCGCGCACCACCTCCCGCAAGCAGAAACTGTAGCTAGTGATGATTATAAATTGAAAGTAGAATGAGTTATTTAAAACCTACATTCCGCCACCCAGGGCAAACAAAAAACAAGGTTGGCTACTACAAATCCGACTATGAAGGGGCCATTTCCACCCTTTGCGCAGGTTGTGGCCATGACAGCATCAGCAGTTCTATTGTGCAGGCCTGCTACGAACTTTCCATTGAGCCCCACAAACTGGCCAAGCTATCGGGGATTGGCTGTTCGTCCAAAACCCCCACCTATTTCCTGGGCAATTCCCATGGGTTCAATTCTGTGCACGGTAGGATGCCCTCCATCACCACAGGGGCTAATATGGCCAACAGGGACCTCATCTACCTTGGTATATCCGGTGATGGTGATACCGCCTCAATTGGCATGGGCCAATTTTGCCATGTGATCAGAAGAAACCTCAACATGACCTACATAGTCATGAACAACGGATGCTATGGTCTGACCAAGGGACAGGACTCTGCCACTGCCGATTTCGGCTCTACCAGCAAGGCTGGCTCCAACAATCCTTTTCCCGCCATTGACCTTGTCGGCCTGTCCCTGGAGTTGGGGGCAACTTTCGTTGGACGTAGTTTTTCTGGTGACAAAACCCAACTCGTTCCTTTGATCAAAGCTGCCCTGTCACACAATGGTTTTGCTTTTTTAGATATCATATCGCCCTGCGTAACCTTCAACAACAACCAGGGCTCCACCAAGGCCTATGATTATGTCAGAGACCATATAGAAATGACTTCCCCGGTGGACTTTGTCCCGGAAGAAGAAGAGATTACTGTATCCTATCCGGAAGGCAGTATCGCCAGTGTACCCCTTCATGATGGGTCGGTGATTGAACTGAAAAAGCTCAATGCAGACTATGACCCAACTGATCGTGCCATTGCCTTCAACCGGCTCCAGGCCTCAAAGTCAAACGGGGAAATCCTGACAGGTTTGCTCTACATCGATCCCGAAAGCCGGGACCTGCATGAAGTGCTCAACACTGTAAACCAACCGCTGAATACACTAAAGGAAAGTGAGCTTTGCCCCGGACAAGGTGCCCTGGAATCAATCAATGCTGGTTTTAGATAGAGCATATATCCGAAAATCAATAGAATGGACTACACTTATATTACCGAACAACTGGAAAACAACCTGCCTGTTTTTCAAGGTTTGCTAAAATCATGTGCACCAGAGGAGTACCTCTGGAAACCCCAGCCTGAAAAATGGTGTTTGCTGGAGATTATTTGCCATCTGTGCGATGAGGAAAGGGAAGATTTCAGGATGCGGGTAAAAACAACCCTGGAATCACCCGGCACCTTTCCTCCACCCATCGATCCGGTGGGCTGGGTCGGCAAAAGGGGCTATATAAACCAGGATTTCGCTAAAAAACTTGAAGAATTTGCTGAAGAGCGCATGGCTTCTGTGATCTGGCTAAAATCCCTGAAAAACCCAAAATGGACAAACAGCTATGAGCATGTGTCGCTTGGCACTGTGTCTGCACATTTGTTTTTGTCCAACTGGCTGGCACATGATTACCAGCATATCAGACAAATCCTTAACATAAAACATGGATACCTACAGTCAGTTTCCGGAGAAAAATTGGATTATGCCGGTAATTGGTAACCTTACACTAAAACAAAAACCTAATTTCTAACAATGCTGAACATTATAAAAACCTCAAGCTTGCTCGCAATAGCTGCCTTTGCAGCAGCCTGCTCTGTAGCTACAAAAAAGAACACTGAACAAAAGGCAGAAGAAGTGGCAGTGCCATCACTCGAACTTTTATGGGAAACGGACACCTTGCTCACAACCGCCGAATGCGCCATTTATGATAAAAACACGCAAATAATTTTTGTGGCCAATGTCAATCTAAACCCCTGGGACAAGGATGGCAATGGGTTCATCTCCAAACTCGATCTGGATGGAAATATTGTGTCGCTAAAATGGGTGGAAGGCCTCCACGGACCGAAGGGCATGGAGATTGTGGGCAACTCCCTCTTTGTGAACGATATAGACCAGACTGTGGAAATAGACATTCCTTCTGGCAAAATCGTGGGCGGAACCAAGATTGGTGGGAAACCTACCCTAAACGACATTACTGCTTCAAGTGATGGCACGTTGTATGCCTCCGGGTCGAATAGCCAAAAAGTATTCAGGATAGCAGATAAAAAGGTGGAAATATTCCTGGATGGTGATTTGGGCAGGCCCAATGGCCTTTTATGGGAAAAAGACAGACTGCTGATGCTGACCAACAATACCCAGCGCCTGATGTCTATAGATTGGCAGTCCAAAGAGCAGACCGTGCTGGTGGATAGCCTTGGGCATGCAGACGGCATAGAAGCAATAGGTGATGGTTCTTATCTGGTGTCCAACTGGAAGGGCCAGTTGTTTTACATATCCAGGGATATGACAAAAACGAAACTGCTGGACACCATAGATGAAGGTATCAACGCCGCAGACATAGACTACATCCAGGAAAAAGAACTACTCCTTGTCCCTACATTTTTTGACAATAGGGTAAGGGCATATAAACTTAGCCGATAGCAACGTTGGTCACTGTGCTTAGTCAGTAACTTTTCCACCTGCTCTAAAACCACAGAAATATATACCCATGTGAGCAGCAAAAAGCTTGATGCCGTCAAAAGTCCATTGGACAGTATGGTAGAATCGGGTATATTTGAAAGGTAGCTAAGCGACATGGCGTTGCATACGTTAATGTTATATTCAATTCTTATTAAACATGATAAATACATCTTTTAACTTATTCTGTATAATTTTAATATTTTCAATGACATCATGTAGTGACGATGGCGTTGACAGTTCCAATTGTTGCTCAAGTGTTAACACTTACGTTGATCAATCTGGAATCTCCATTGAAATTCCGAATTTTTTTAGTCCGAACCGTGATGGAATCAATGAAGTCTTCATAATACCCGATCTTGATCCCAATACGATAAATAAATTTCAGGTTTTTAGAGGGAATGAGCTATTGTTTTCAAAAGATCAATATAAGAATGATTTCGAAGGAGTTGATAGTTCTGGCAACACAATATCAGACGGCTTTTTGAAGTATATTTTGACAGTAAATCAAATCGAGTATACAGGTGAGATTTGTATGTTTAGAACGGAAGTACATATTTGTGATCTGACTTTATGTCTTTTGACAAATTTTGGTGATCCCATTTATGATGACTGTGATTAGAAGTGACTAACAAAACATTTGAATTTCTGATCGATTTGGTAAGTCACGTGAATGCAATTTCTCCTCTTAACTTATGTTACAAAATAGATTATGTATAAACAATTATCACTTGGAGCAATAACTATTTTAATTTGCTTTTCATCGTTTGCTCAAAGTGAGCTCGGAATCAAATTTGGAACCAATCTATCACGAATGGAGGGACAATTTGACTACTATCGAACCCAAAACCAATTTGGATTTCAAATTGGAACATCATATGGTTACGACCTAAACGAAAACACAAGTATTCGCTCAGAACTTTTGTTTACTCAAAAAGGAGGGAAAATTGATTATACCTTAGAAGGCTCAGGAGCTGAGTGGAAACTGAAAGGTATTCAACGGATTAATTTCCTCGAACTTCCAATAAATATTGACATTAAAAGTCCAATCAGTGCAAACAAGAACTTGATCCTTAGTTTAGGAATTTATGGTGCAATTGGATTAGGTGGAAAATTAGATTTAGAAAATGATTTTACTGATTTTGACAGACCAAGTACGAGTAAAATAATTAATTATAATATGCCAATGCAATTTGGAGATGTGGTTACATTCCAAGATAAAAGGAACTTAGGTTCTTTTGAAGAAGAATATGGCTTTATAAAAAAATATGATGCTGGAATTAAATTTGGTATTGGATATCGAGTATCCAAAGCATATATCGGGCTGTCCTATGCTTTTGGTCTACTAGATATGAATCCTCATGAAGCTGGAGTGATTAGTGATGAAATTGACAAAACTACGAGAAGTCTACAATTGAATATAATAGTATTTTTCACGAGGTTTAATGATAAAAAGAATATAGTCGAGTAGATTAGGGGAATTTCACCCCTAACCTCTCACAGAACCGTACGTGATAGTCTCCCATCATACGGCTCTTGTTATGCAATCAATCCTTTATAGGGTCATACTAATTTGTAACCCAATGACCAATGGTAAAACAGGTTGGGATATGAATGTACAACACGCCTCAACCAAGCTACAGCTTTCAGCTTGCTACCTTTGAACCGCTTGTATTTGTTCAATATCCACCGGATCATGCGATGGTGTAGGTAGTAGAATACTGGACCTAGACTTTTCCTGCTTATCGCCCCATAATAATGAACCCAACCCCGGATTTTGGGATTGAGCAAGGCTGCCAAATCCTGTATCCCTCGCTGTGTCTTATTATGAAAAGCCAGTTTACGTAATTCCCTTACGATACGAACCTTTGACTTGCGACTCATCTTGCAGCCAAACTGCATAAAACTACCGCCTTTCTTTAGTCTGTGCCGCAAGGGCTGAAAACTGAATCCCAAAAAGTCAAACTGTACTGGATGGCCTGACAAATTCCTGCCTTCTCATCAAGTCCATGCTAATTATGGATCAAGCAGAATTTCTGTGAGTATCCAGCAAAAGTCTAATTTAGTTTTCAAAAAAGGTGTTTGAAGGTTTGCACCAGTTTCGGGAAAGTCATTCCGCAGCAAAGCGCCCGCCTTCGGCGAGGCAGGAAGGAATCTTTACCAATTGGACAGTTCTTTGTTTCGGCAAAGATGTCTCCATTGCATTGCGACATGACGCTTAGAGTGGCCGTTGGTAGAACCCTAATGGACATCCTACTTTCTCAAAAGTGGTTCATAAAGGTTTGTGCCTGTTCTGGACGTGTGTCATTGCGTAGCAAAGAACCTGCCGATGGGGCAGGAACAATCCGGACCACAAATAAAAATTACTAAGTTCTGCTAAATTTACCTTTTGGCTTTCTTAGAAAGATACAATTACCTTACAGGATTTACGCTTGACCCCTTTTATGGCACGCCTGAAATGATTCTCTGGTGCTGTTTGGTTGTTTTTATGCGGCCTTGGGTCATTTTTAGATGGCACTGGACGGTTTTTACGTGGGCTTGAATCATTCTTTAGTGCCTTTGAATGATTTTTTGTGTAAGTTTTCTCTTCTTTCACGGTTTTCATAGAATAAAATGGGTTTTGAAGCCTTTTGGGGCACATCAAAGGATGTAGATGCCCGGTTCATCTGGTTTGTGCGGCCAATTTATGGAGACAACCCTTGGAGCGTTGTTTTCTTCCGTTGAGTAATTTCAAAATTCATCAACTGCCATCAAATTAGGATATCGCTAAAGTTGCGCCAAGGTGCTTAGCTGTCAGCATTAAGTTTGGCTTTTGTTTTTCCAAATGTCCAGGGTTAACCTGTCCATGTAGTTTTGGCGTTGGACAATGAGGGCTTTTTCAATTCCCATTTCCACCAACGGCGAAAAAGCATAGTCATAGACCAGGTAGTAGAGGCCTGTTTTTGTTTTAAAAATGCCAGAGAAATACTTGTAATCATAGCCCATTTGATCCAAAACTTCTTTCCTTACAGTAGCTTTTCCTTCGGGGCTCAGCCCTTTTAAAATCCTCCTGTTGTGCCTGATACGGGAATTTACCAGCTGGATGTATTGCTCGTCCACTGCTTTGTGCTGGTTGTTGTAGGCATTGCGACAGTAGGCATCACAGAATTTTTTATCAGATCGTCCCATTAGGGTTTTTTTACACTTCAGGCACTTCCGGGGGGCTAGATTATCCATTTTTATAAATACTTATAGTCGAATATAAGCATTTATAAAAATAAGTATAGCCTCAGGATAGACGAAAATTGCAGCCATGGATTTGTTGGTATCAACATCAAAGCGGGATTACCAAGTGGCACTACAGCAATTGCAGCTACAGTTGCAGGTTCAGCGGTATAGTATGTCCACCCAGCAAAGCTATTACCATGCATTCAGGGCTTTTTTGAGGTTTGTGTATCCACTGCCCTTGCACCAGGTGGGCAAACAACAGGTTTATGAGTACCATCAGCAGATGATATTAGGAAAAAAACTTTCCAGGTCTTCGCAGAACCAAAGCATAAATGCTATCAAATTTTATTTGGAGCATGTATTGGGCCAAGACCGTCAGTTTTTTGACCTCAAACGCCCAAAAAAGGTAGAGAAATTGCCAGGTGTACTCAGCACTGAAGAAGTAGGCCTAATACTGAAAAACACCCTCAACATAAAGCACAAGGCGATTTTGACCACTTTGTATTCGGCAGGGCTAAGGATGGGCGAACTACTCAACTTAAAAATTGCAGATATTGATTCGGCCAATATGAGGATATGGGTAAGGGAGGGGAAAGGGTGCAAAGACCGGTTAACAACGCTCTCTTCGCATTTGCTTGTATTGCTCAGGCTTTATTATCAGGAGTACAGGCCAAAGGAATATTTGTTTGAAGGGCAAGGAGGTGGCATGTATTCATCTACCAGTGTGCGCAAGATTTTGTACAGGGCTGTGAAAAAAGCTGGTATAAGAAAGAAAACCAGGCCACATACCCTTCGCCATAGTTTTGCCACCCACCTGTTGGAGCAAGGTGTCAATTTGCGGTATATTCAAACCCTATTGGGACATACCAGCTCTAAAACCACAGAAATATATACCCATGTGAGCAGCAAAAAGCTTGAAGAGGTCAAAAGTCCATTGGACAGTCTGGCAGAATCGGGTATATTTGAAAGGTAGATAAGCGACATAGTGTCGCTTACGTTATTGTTATATTCAATTAAATTGCTTAGGAACATTCATCAATATGAAGAACATAACCATAATAACTCTTTTGCTTGCGTTACTTCTACTAGTGAACTGTGAAGATAATTTCCCGGATGAACTACCCCCTATTACTACCACTGGAGAAAACACTTTTGGTGCATTGATGAACGGTGAGGTGTACGTTCCAAATGGAGGCTTGCTACAGTTTGCCATAGATTTTGACTTCCCTACAAAAGATAATAACTATCAGTTTTTGATTAAGACTACTAGAACGAGCAAAGAATCCACACTCAAAGATTCAAGGCTAAGGATTTGGCAAACTGAAACAAAAGATGTAGGCATATATAATCTCTTTGAAGCAAGTGCTGAATACAGAGGCATCCGCTATCAAAATTCAGAAGAGTATGACACTTTATCTAATAGGGAATGTGGAAATTTAATTGGAACACTCGAGATCATGCGTTTGGATACTATTAATAAAATTATTTCAGGCACATTCGATATAGCAATGGTTAAATCTGATCAACCTTATGACAATTGTCTGGAAATCACTAGTGGGAGATTTGATTTACAAAAATAAATTAGGACTTATGAAAAGGATTTTACTGTTTGCTTCTATACTCATTCCAACTTGCGAACTCTTTTCTCAAGATTGCGAAAGGCTATTTGAAACATCCATAACCTACTCGAACACCGAACTTGGATTGGATTATGACAACTTTGAAACTGGTACCTTTTACAAGATTTTTCAAAGAACAAATGAGACTGTAAACAATAGTTGTTCAAGTATTGACATCAAGAAACCCATAATAGTAGTAGAAGGCTATGATATAACAGATAGTGAAGATACACAGGATATTTATGAGAATTATATCGAACAAAATGGTTTGGCTGGTCAGTTAAGATCAGAAGGCTATGACATTATTGTCTTAAATCTTGAAACACCTGCTGTAGCAATGCAACTCAATTCCCTGATACTTGAAAATTTTATCGATCACATTAATGATGCAAAGTCGTCTACAGAGGAAATAATCATAATGGGTGTGAGTATGGGCGGTGTGCTTGCTCGATATGCTTTAGCGGACATGGAATCCAAAGGACTTAATCATCAAACAAAACTTTACATCAGTTTTGACTCTCCTCATCAAGGAGCACATATTCCGCTAAGTGTTCAAGGGTTTCTTTGGAATATGAGCATTGGCGCAATATTTAGTCAAGAATTTGCTGACCTCATCAATAATTACCTTTCTGACGGCACTCGACAGCTTCTCAGAAATCACCTATTTGAAACGGAAAATGGAACTACTGGTCCTGACTCTTATTTTACCAGCTTTTACAATGAATTAGAAAATTTGAATTCATGCAATGGTTTTCCTCAAGACTCAAAAAATATTGCAATTGCCAACGGTAGCCTAAACGGAATGCCAAGTGGTTGCAGTTTACAGGAATGTCCTGCTGGAACAGCCATGGTTGTTCAATTTTTCACATGGATTAGAACGTTGAATGCCGCACCCGGGGATTGGGACTTGGAAGGTACTGGACGAAGACATTTTTTGTATATGACCAACCCTGGGGATATTACTGGGGCATACCTTAATGTTGGTACTCCTCCATATGATCATTTACCCGGTGGTTATTTCCCTTGGTATGAACAAATGGCTGAATCTGTCGAGAATGCAGGTGGTGATGTGGAATTTCAATTTTATGAAAATGCAAGCTTTATCCCAACAATAAGTGCATTGAATGTTAATACCGTAAATGCCGAAATCGATTTAGCAAGCTATGGAAAATCAACAATTCTAGATCATACTGGATTTGATGATATTTGGTGGGACACCAGTCATGGAGATCAGCGTCACAATGAACTAACTGTAGCTTTGAGTGATTGGATTTACGATCAGATCATTTTAGTAGAGGGAGACGACAGTGGAAGAAAAAGCAGATTTTACAATAATACCTTAAATAACCTGTCAGTCTCAAATTCTGAAATTCACAAGGCGGTTAACAATATCACAGTTCAAGGAAACAGCAATATCTCAAGTGGAGGGAATTTAGAATTATTAGCAGGTAATAGCATCACATTAGGTCCTGGTTTTCATGCCCAAGCAGGCTCAACCTTTTCCGCCAATGTTGTGAACGTTTCTGAAGCAGATTGCAGCATATCAAACAATCTAAATTCATCAGGAAGAATAGCGTTTTCCAAAAATGAACTTTATAACGATTATTCTTCACGTGATACAGTAATCAACAATGTTCAGGTCAACATAATCTTATCAGGAGGCAATCTCTTGGTGGAGGAAGAAACAAACGTACCTAATCTGAATGAAAACCTAATTGTTTATCCAAATCCGACATCCAAAGAAATAAAAATAAGCGCTAACTCGATTATCAAAAGAATCGAACTTACAGACCAACAAGGCAGACTTTTAAAAAGCTTGACTATTCAAGATCAAGATCAACTAATCAAATTGGATTTAGAGGACTTGAAAAAGGGCATTTATTATCTAATGCTTTACGGAGAAGGTCAGTACTTTGAAAGCAAGAAAATCATCAAAAGCAATTAATAGAATATAACAGGCACTAAAATGAATATGCGAACTGAGTTATCTGAAAGGGAAATGTACTCGGGAAACTTCGGTGCTTCTAGCCACTGGAGCGCATACTCATTTTAGTTGGGCGTTGTAGGGCATTGAGGAACTCGAAAAATTTATGAAACACATTTCAACTTCGGCACTTGCCAAGGAAAGGGATTTAGAAACCAAGGAACTTTTTAAGCAGTTAACCCAGAATGGGTGGATTTTCAGGAATGGTGATAATTGGGTTCTAACTAAGGAAGGAAGAATTGCCGGAGGAGATATGCACTACAATCCTCAATATGGGGAATACATTGTTTGGCCTTCAAACCTTGATTTATCTCAGACTATTAAAAAGACCGATACTCTCAGTAGCACTGAAATAGGCAAACAATTTGACATGAGTGCCCAGAAAATCAACCTACTATTGGCCGAACTTGGTTGGATTGAAAAATCCGAAGTTGGTGGCTGGGATCTGACAAAATACGGAGAGAAGAATGGAGGAATTAAAATGGAAGCAAGCAATGGGGCTCCATATGTAATTTGGCGTAAGGAACTTCTTGATAACAAGAATTTTCAAAGATCAATCAGTACAGCAAAAGGCGAGAATTTAGAACTCAATGAAGAACACCAAACAGGTGAACTTGATGATTATAGATTGAAATATCCAGCCAACTATCGAACACAGGATGGTCACAGAGTACGAAGCAAATCAGAAGCATTAATTGATGACTATTTGTACCGCGAAGGAATTGCGCACGCCTATGAACGAAAACTTCCAATTGATGAAGATGTCATTTCGGATTTCTACATTCTGAAAGGTAACGTCTACATTGAATATTGGGGTATGGAAAATGACGAACGTTACAACAACAGAAAAAAGCAGAAACTAGAGATTTATGCCAGAGAAGGTTTCAACTTGATCGAACTAACTGAGGCAGATATTCAAAATATTGATGATGCTCTGCCCAAGAAATTGAGAAAATTCGGAATCAAGGTTGGTATGAATAACTGAGAATACGCCCTACAACAAGCGCTAGCACGAATGCGCCTACTGCCATTTTACAAACTTCAGTGCGAACATCACCATGAATCAGCCGCTGGGAAAGTGCGGTGCTTTCTACCTGGCGCATCTCGCAGGATTTTTCATCTTTCTGAACGCAGCGCATTCTACAAACTTTGGAAGCACCGGCAGATTCATTAGTTTAGTGCTTTCTGCCAAGCTCCGGGCGCACTCCTGCTAGCTTGGCGTTAGCCTTAATCTCCCCTGAATGAAACTTAGAATCAAAAACACAGACCTAACCATCAAACTATTTGGATGGCTTCAAATAATTGGCGGAATTATCGGAATTGGTGTAGTTTCTTGGCTAACCATGAATATCGGTGAAGTCAACGGGGCAATTTTATTAATTATTCTTTTCGGCTATTTTCTGTTTTCATATTCTATCTATTCAGGCATTAAACTCCTTAACTCAGAAACTTTGAAGCTGGGACTAGTGCTTTCAATTATCAACTTCTGCTTTCAAGTAATCCAATTTAAGATTTTGGGTTACGGACTAACTTATACCATTGGAACAGCCTTCTCTATTGGATATGAAATCGACAAACTGAAGTTCAACTTTGAAATCATTTCCTCTCAATTCTATATGTCGCTTGCAACAACTGACGGTGAATTCAAATTCATGCTGAACATTATGGCAATTTTCTTCCTAGTTGTGCTTTTTGACATATGGGACGAAGTAACTTCTGAACAAGGTGAAGTAGAACTTGATACTCTTGAACCAACAACTGAAGAATAACTAAGGCTAACAGACGATATTGCGCATGGCCTTACTTAGTCATCTGCCAAGGGTCTGCAAAACATCCCGCTTATATGCCGCCAAGAAACTGAAGTGCTTTCTGCTAAGTGTGCTCGTGGGAGTTTTTTATCTTCACCGCGCAGTGCGTGTCTGATACTTTGAATGCACCGGCAGATAAGCTACTTTTATCGGAATTAAAAAAGCTCGGAGGCCACAGCGCCATATCTGAGCGTTGTACTCCATACATGCAAGAGCCAAAGACATACAAATATTCAAGGACATGCACGAACTGTGGAGATATCAAGACATTTCAACTTGACAAAAGGCAGGTCGCATTCGAACTTTTTAACGAGCAACAACTGAACTCAAATTGTAGCAACTGTGGGAAATCAACTTTCAACTCTACATTTGAAACTCCTGAGTTAGATGAACAACTATTTAACGAATGGGCAACTGATCCCGAATTGCATTTAATGCCACAAGATGAGGAACTCATAATTGCCGATGAGAAGTATCTGCATTTAATCCTGAACGCATTGGATAACCTTGAACTTGATAAGCATAAGCAAGACTTAATGATGGATGCACTTTGCGTAATTGTTTATGACAACAGCCATGAAGAGAACGACTCTCCTAACTTGGAACTGAAGGAAACTGTGCTGAACGAACTGAGAAAGAGAAGAGACAAACTGGAACAAGCTAACGAATGGATAATGGATTATATCAAAGAACTTGTTTATCCTCAACTCAAATAGACGGAGTACAACAAGCGCTAGCACGAATGCGCCAACTGCCATTTTACAAACTTCAGTGCGAGCCTCACCATGAATCAGCCGCTGGGAAATGGTATTGGTTTCTATTGAGTGCAGCTCGCAGGATTTTTCATCTTTCTGAGCGCAGTGCCACTTGGATACTTTCTGAGCACCGGCATATTCATTATCTTGGTGCTTTCTGCCAAGTTCGGGGCGCACTCCTGCTAGCTTGGCGTTACAGACCATGACTGCACAACTTAATATTCGGAACGAACAATTGGAGCTAACTGAGAACAGTCGAATTTCATGGTCGATTGAATTCAAATCCATTCAACTTATCGGCGAATACACAACCGAAGGAGGCCCATTTGTTGATGACTATTTTTTCGTCTTTGTCAACTCGAACGGAACACTTTATGAGGTATCTAACGACTTGATTAACTACCCAACTTTCTGGACGAAACTTTCAAGTCTTCTCAACAGTCATCTACAACCTAAACTGGCCAGCTCAACCCTTTTTAACTCACGGATTTTGTACCCTGAACATCTGACTGGCGAACCTCTTTTCAACTTGGTCGCTTCTGGAACAGGTCAACTTGAACTTTCTGAACAGGCAAACGGACAACTGAAAAACGGAGATGAATCAACTTATTAGAATATCTGGCATACTTACCTTGAATCTTATTCTACTGAACTCTTGTGACTGTGTGGTGGATCACAAAGGATTTGTCTTGAACGAACTTACTAATGAACCCATAACGAACGCAACTATTCAATTTGACAATAGGAAATTCACAACAGATTCTAACGGTTATTTCGAGATCAGTTATGTAACAGGATTCTGTCCAACGGAGAAATATACTGTTACAAAAGACAACTTTCGAGATTACGAACTTCTCATTGACCGCTCTTCTGAATCTGTCTCTTATGAAGTCTATGAACGGAACGACTACCTCGAACACGGATATTCGAACTCTAACAGTAACTCTTTTCAAGTAAGGAACGACACACTGTTATTCTTCCTGGAACCAAGAAACAGTCTGTAACAGGCGCTAAGCCCAATCGACTTACTTAGCTGTTTGCAAAGAGCATTTGAATCAGATAGATTTGAGATATTTGAAAGGTTAAGCCGACTGTGCTTAGCTGATCGTTGTATGCCATAACTGCATAACGAAAAAAGGACAACCCTAAAGTCATCCTTTCTTCTTCTTTTTCCTCCAAGGAGCGTCAATCTGCCAATCTCCAGCCATAATGCAACCATAAGGAAGAATTTCATCTACTACCTCACCCAATCCGAACTCCTTCATTTGCTGCTGAACATTTTTGGCATCTTTATATGCAGACGGAAGCTCTGAAATATCAATATGTTTTGAGAAGAACCTTGCATCAATATCCTTAGTTTCTTCCGCAAATACTTCCTGAATAGACTTACCTTCCTTCTTTCTAATATGTTTAGTTCGACTGATATTTCTGCCTGCACCGTGTGGAGCAAAGCCTAAATTATTTTCAGTAGTCTCACCTTTTACGATCAAAACAGGTTCACTCATATTCAAAGGAACAAGCCTTAACTGTTCATAGCTGTCAGGCACGAACTTGTCATCCAAAGGAGTTGCCCCCTTCGCATGATAAAACGTGTCACCATCCTTGAAAACAAAGTTGTGTTCATTCCAAAAGCGAATCAGTGGATCGACTTTTAGAATTTCTGAAGTCTTCTCATGCAATACATTGTGATTCAGCTTTGTCCACTCTCTTACTAGCTGAAGCGACTCCCAGTATTTTTTACCTTCATCCTCAGAATATGGAATCCAAGCATTTGTTGGTCTAGTCTTTGGTGAAATTTGCTTTCTAATGCTTTCAGCAACCTTCATCCCCTTTTTATAGAGATTAGCACCAAATCCTCTACTTCCATGATGAGTAACCATGATTGTTTCACCGGTCGCTTTTGACTGACCAACAAACAAAAAGTGATTTCCATCTCCCTGAGTTCCATAATGAGTCCTTGCCAACATCATACTTCTTTCATCTCCTAAAAAGTAATCTGCTAAAGCTCGCTCTTCAAACTCTTTTGGCAATTCGAATAACTCTTCACGTCCACCACCCCCAAAGTGCGTAATCCAATGAGCTGCATCAAGAACTCTCTTGGGATCAAGATGTCCAAAAGAAGTCATCATAACTGAGCAACATATATCAGCACTGTGCATCGATGGATGAATAGCATCTTTTGCTGCTACAACACCTCCAACAGGAATTTGTCCGACAGATCCAGTAGGACAAGCATCTGGCATTACAGCACCTTTTGAAATCGTGGGAGTTTTCATCAACTCATCCATAGTTGCGAAAACTTGTTGAACATTATCCATTTCCTCTTCGGATTCGGCCTTTATGTTCTTGAAGTAATCCACAGCTTGTTTATGTGGTTCATGAATCGTTGGAGATACAACTTCTAGATATTTGGAAAGCTCATCACCTGCCAACTGGTTTTGATTAGCATACTCAATTGCCTCTTTGAACCATTTTCCTGGTCTGTATCCAAGTTCGATAAGTGTTTTGCCAGTAATTTCCATGACTTTCTCAATTAGTTGACACAAGATTACTAACCAAGTACGCAATTATTTTGCGCAGTAAAGCCAAATGTCTAAATTCATCATATGGCATGGAACAAAAACGCATTACTCAGGTATCGAACAATTGACAAGTGTCTTCAAAATCAGTCGAAAAAATGGACACTTGATGACCTCATCGAAGCATGTTCAGATGCACTTTATGAATTCGAAGGCAAGGAAATGAATGTCAGTAGACGAACTGTTCAGCTTGATATTCAATTCATGAGAAGTGATAAGTTAGGCTATAATGCTCCTATAATAGTCCAAGAAAAAAAGTACTACACTTACTCAGATCCTGATTTCTCAATTACAGACATACCACTAACAAAAATGGATATGGATGTCCTTACCGAGTCTGTAGAAATGCTAAAGCAATTCAAGAAATTCTCACTATTTGATGAACTAAATGGCGTAATTCAGAAGCTAGAAGACAAGATTTATAATGAGTCTGCCAATAGAAAACCCATCATTCACATTGATAAGAATGAAAACCTGAAAGGGTTGGAACACATTGACTTTTTGTATCAGGCTATCGTAAAGAAAATTGTTCTCAAAATCACCTATCAATCTTTTTCTGCCAAAGTGCCTAACACTTTCAACTTCAATGGATATATCCTAAAAGAGTTCAATAACAGATGGTTCCTCGTTGGTAAGAGAGAAGGACTACCCAAAATTCGAACTCTTGCATTGGATAGAATGCTAAAAATTGATGTTGATCTAACTGCAGATTACCAAATCGATGAATTTGATCCAGACGCTTATTACCAAGACACTTATGGAGTCACAGTAATGAATGATGAGCAATTAATTGACATTGTACTGAAAGTCGATAAATACAATGCTCCATATGTTCTTACAAAACCATTCCATAACTCTCAAAGACTAATCGAACAGTATGATGATGGAAGTATCAAAATCAGTCTACATGTTCATCATAACTTTGAAATTGAACGAGTATTGCTTGGGTTTGCAGACTCTATTGAAGTAATCGAACCAACATCTTTGCGAACTCGGCTGAAAGAGAAATTTGAACGAGCTTACAGAATTCATGCAAATGAAGACGGCATACAACAAACGATATAGCATATGCCTCTACTGAGTTACTTGAAACTGATGTGCAAAACCGATACTTTAGTAGATATTTAAATAGTCCAGAGGCACATGCCATATCTGGGCGTTATGCTCCATATCTCTCTAGTCAATGTTCTGGAACAAAAAGAAATCACCTATAACTCCTGAAGACGAAGAATGGCTCATCTCTTCTTTCAACTGGTTTGAACAGACTTTTAACATTGACCTGAGCGAACGGGAGATTTTTCGTCCAACAACGGACTTTATCGGCTTCAAATATCAAGGAACAGAAGACGATGTTCTGGCACTTGTTGACTTGGTAGCCGACAAGATGAACGTCGACCGAACTAGTTCAATAAACATCTACTTCTTTGAAGAATTTCAGCCAATGGAATTCACCGATGAGGCTGTTATTTCTAACTATGAGGAAGGGAGCCAACTAACGAACGGGCTTTACACCAAACTAGTAGATGGCATCTACGAAATTGAGATCGAACGAACTCTGATGAACAACCCAATTTCTTTGATTGCAACAATAGCCCATGAGATCGCTCACATTAAACTTCTTGGTGAAGAGACAATCGATGAAAACGATGAACCTCTAACCGACATAACTGCATCTCTATTCGGCTTTGTCATCTTTCTTGCTAACTCTTCAATAGCTAAGATGACTACTTGGTCTGGTAACACTCACACTGGTTGGAGAATCGGCGGTGGTGCTGGTTATGTACATCATAAGTTATATGCATTTCTTATTGGTTACTGGCTAACTAAGAAAGGACAAACTAACCCAGACTGGTTCGAATACCTTGACAAGGACATACTTTCTGACGTTAAGAAAACCCTGAAATACCTCGAAACAAAAGAAGGAGCATAACAGGCACTAGCGCGAATATGCCTTAGTGCTTTCTGCCAGTTTCATTGCAAATCGACCGCTTCACCGCCCATTCTGCTACTTTCATTTCCCCTCCCTCCTTTTGGTCATTCTGGATTTAGACTTGCGGAACGCAGTTCTCCATAGAAGCCGTTGTAGGTGTTGGGCAGTTTCGCTAGTTTAGTGCTCTTTACAACTGGTGGGCATACTCTCGCTAGTTAGACGTTAGATGCAATAAGTAGCCTTGAAAGAAATTCTCATTATAACCACTCTATTTGCCATTCTTTCTTGTGAACAGAAACAGGAGGAATTCAATGCAACGCTAATTAAATCGAAATATTTGGAAGAGAATCCGGGGCAAGATGACTATTTCCTTTTTACAGACAGTCTTTGTAACTCCGCAATTGAACTAGCAAAATCTAGAGCATTGAATAACGTGTATCGGCTTTATCAGATTGATAATTCAATGGACAGTTCGAGCACGCCGACTCAAATTTTAATGGACGATCTAAACTTTAAAGTTCTTGGAGAATTTGAGAAAAAGTATTCCTACAGGTATTGTTATAACAAGGCCACCTATTACTACTTTGAACAACAAAATGGATTCAGTGCATTTGAATACATAGTGAATAAATACGACTCGTTATTTGAACTTGGATTGACAGATGAGCCACCACAATTCTTAGAAGGAGATCCACTTGAAACACTCAACTCCTACTTTTACTGTAACATGGAACTCGCTAACGTTGAATTGGACTCTGTTATGATCTATTTCAAAATAGATAAAGCAGGCAGGCCAACAGATTTACAATTGGTACAATCATCAGGGCACGAACTTGACTCTGTAACTTATAACCTCATCAAGGACATGCCAACTTGGAAGCCTGCGAGAGGAAACAATGGTGAACCACGATCTGGATGGGATTACACCTTCAGATTTTATTACAACGAAGAGCTAAAGGAAGAATACTGCATCTAACAGTTGCTAAGCGGCATTTGTCAGCATGCTAATCACAGCCTGATCTGCAACTCGCCCACTTCGGCGCACCTTCTGAAAGTTGAGAAGCCTTAGCAACTGCAGTGCTTCTGGACTTTATCTTTCATAACGCATTTTCTTCGAGTAAGCTTTTGATGGATGGTGCACCTTCGTTACTTTTAGTGCTTTCAAGCTAAGTGTGGACAAACGCCGCTTAGCGAGACGTTACCTTCCATAATCTGCAATGCGAAAACTTCCTGTAAATAACGATCTGTGGGATTTAGAAATTTATGAGAATAACCTGTTCTATAAGGTTGGTCAAAAATCGTTTTATTCATTTAACGTATCCCTTCGGTCTTGGGAGTGTAGGAATTATTTTTGGTTTTGATTATTGACAGGCAGGATCGTGTCGAGTTGGTTGACTTTGGTATCTGGGAGTTTTCTCAGGGTTTCGGTGAGCCACTGTAGTGGTTGGATACCGTTTAGTTTGCAGGTGCCAAAGAAAGAGTACATCATGGCTGTTTGTTGGGCTGCCTGGTGCGAACCGGCAAATAGGTAGTTTTTCCTGCCCAGTGCCAATGGCCTGATTTTGTTTTCCACCGCATTGTTGTCAATAGCCCATTCCCCGTTTTGGGTGTATGCGGTCAGTTGCGGCCATAGTTTCAGGCTGTAGGCGATGGCCTTGCCGATGGCGCTTTTGGGCAGTACCTGTGTGTATTGCCGGTCAAGCCATTCTTTGAAGCCTTTCAGTATGGGAGTGGCATCTTGCCCACGAAGCTCCTTGATCTTATCTACTGGCACTTCGTTATTTTTGAAGTACCGCTCCATGGCATAGAGCTTCTGGATTTCGACCAGGGCATGGTTGGCCCGCTGGGGGTCGTTTTCCAGGGCTGCTTCAAACTTGCGACGGGCATGGGCCATACAAGCGATATGTGTGATGCCTTTGCCACTGGCAATATTATTATACCCTGCATAACCATCGGTTTGCAGGCACCCACTAAAACCATTGAGCATTGCGGTGGGCACAGACTGCCCCCTGGACGGGTCGTATTGAAAAACGACCATCCGCTCGCTGGGCATGTGATATACCCATTGATATCCTTTATGTGTACTGCCCGGCTTATCTTTGCTTAGCACCGGGATGGGGCTCTCATCGGCCTGAATGTAACCACAGTCGCGGATCCGGCTCAGCATCTC
The DNA here is from genome assembly GCA_040222275.1 of Cyclobacteriaceae bacterium. Lineage (GTDB taxonomy): Bacteria > Bacteroidota > Bacteroidia > Cytophagales > Cyclobacteriaceae > CAXBNB01. Next base: position 29,508 of record JAVKDJ010000052.1, on the reverse strand, counting down.
TGCGTAGAGTGGCTCTAGCAGTTCGCAGGTCTTGCGATACCACCCTGTAAGGGTCGATTCAGGGATTTTCATCCCTCCATCCCGCTTGAATATCTGCACCTGGCGGTAAAACGGCAGGTGGTCGATAAACTTGCTGACCAGCAGATAGGCCAGCAATGACGCCCCGGCATTGCCCCCGGGGATTACCTGTGTGGGAAGGTCGGCTACTTTGATTTCATTGCCTTGCTTATAGACAGGCCTGACGATCTGGTGTACATACAGTTTGCCTGGCGTGTATTCCAGTACTTCAGTGACTTTCTCGCCGATTTTGGCACTGTCCTCACCGAGGCTTTCCGGCTCGATGGTTTCTTCCTCTCGTAGCAGGTGGGCGGGCAGTAGCAACCGTTTGGCTTGGCCCTTTTTGCCTGGTTTTGCACGCTTGTAGGCCACTTCTTCAATTTCGGGACCGACCGTTTCTACTTCGCTATCAAAGAGGCTTTGCTGAGTGCTGTCCGAAGGGATAAAACGCTCTTTTTTACCCCCAAAAACCATACGCTTGAGTTGGGCCAGTTCTTCTTTGAGAAAAGCATTTTCCTGACGTAAAAACTCAACTTCTTTAGCTATGTCAACCTGTGCCTGCACAAGGCAAACTTACTTGAAAAACAACCTTTAAACTACTTTTTAGGTAGATTATAGCGTGTTTTTTTGACTACAGAACCGAGCTTGATCCCCTGAACAACCAGCATAAGCTGGCTCCAGGTGATGCCTCCTGCTTCGTCGCTCTCAGGGCACTCAAACACACCTTTTTCAAGCCGTTTGTAGTAAAGTGTAAACCCGCCATATTCCCAGTGCAGGAGTTTGATCAGGTTGCGGTTTTTGTTCATAAATACATACACCGACCCATTAGTGGGGTCATGCTTCATTTGCCCGCGTACAAGCCCGGACAGGGAGTCGAACCCCTTGCGCATATCGGCAGGTCGGCCATAGAGAAAATACCGGTGGGCATTGGTCAGGCTAAACATCAGATCAGGTGAACGAGTGCCTGGATGGTGGCCATTGAGGCCTTTGCCGATGGTAAATTGACCTGCACCCCGTTCGGGTAAACAATGGAAATATCAGACGGGGTTACTGGCTTTATTTCGGAAAAGCCCCCGGTGCTTCTTTGAGCGGACCTATACCGGGTCCGCCAATAGCTGAAGGTAGCCAAACTGATGCCTTTGGATTTACAAAACGCTTCGCGGTTATCATCGCTGGACTCCCACTCTCCTATGATGGGAAACATCTCCTCTTTGGTTTTTCGTACCATAACTTTTTAGCACAAAGTCACAGAATCTAAACCGTTTTTTCAATACGCCCAAGGCCGTGGGGATACAAATCGAACAACTCTTGAATGAAGGAAATCTTAAAGACTGGCAACTAAAGACCATCGAACAGATCAAGAGGGTGCGTGATTTTTTAGACTCTGAACAACCTCTCAATTGGACAGATTTTTGGGATGAGGGAGAACTCATACCAATAGACGAAATTCAAGACGATGAACTCTTATCCAAGAAGTTGTTTTGGGAACTTGTATGTCCAATTCTTGACCAAGGACTATTCGAACTAACTGCCTATGAAGAACGTCAATCTCAAGTACTCAAAACTACATCAAACATCAACGGAGCAATTGCAACAGTTTACGTAACTGAACAGGGAATGGCTTTTTGGATGTGTCCGCCAATAACCATTGACTAAACGGTATGTAACAGACGCTGATCGGGCATATGTCTTAGTGCATTCTGGCTGATTTCTGTGCAACTCGACCGTGATATCTGCCGCTGAGATATGGCAGTGCTTTCTACCAGCTTTTGCTTGCAGGATTTTTAGACTTTCGGAACGCAGTGCCATTTGGAACCGTTGTGAGCTTCGGCAGATTTCACTAGATTCGTGCTATTCACTAGCTGCGGACATACGCCCGATAGCTGGTCGTTAGCGGCAACAAGAAGAACGCAAAATGAGCATTAAAATAGTCGTTCAAGACGAAATTGTCTTTCTGGAATACTCACCAGAAAATGGTACTGACTGGATTCAAAAAATATTTGATAAGAATGAAGGTTTTCGGGCGAAAGGAACATTTAGACTTTCAAAAGACGAACTGCATATTAACGAGAATAAAAAAACGGAAGAGGAAAAAGCTCTAGATTCTCTTTATGAAACAACCAAGATATTCAAAATAGGTAAATTGGATGGTAGTTTTTACTCAATCAGTAAAAAGGTACTTGATACAACAAGTGACATATTATTTCACACTTCATGTAGATTAAGCCTCAAGTACTTTATCGTCAATAGCAACATGTCAATTCTTTTACGATTTGAGAAACTTGCTAATCAACAAATAATTATTGGCGGAGATGATGAGAATTCCATTCCTGAACAAGTTTTTAATGATATCATAGATTCGTTTCCCTCTAAAACAGAACAGCGGCATTACGTTGATTCACGAATAACAAATGTTTTGTCTCAATATTTAGAAGGTGTAAAAGATTCAGGAAAAGCTTTCGAAAAGTACTTGGAAAACAGAAATAAAATTGGAAACCTGAGTACTATCCCATCAATCAAGGGGTATGAATTTGAAAAGTACCAATTCATCATTGACACTCTAAAGAGTATGTTAGATGAATCTGATAGTTACAGTGAGAATGATTGGCAGATACAGATTTTAGAGATTATTTTGATTCTATACCCAAAGTATATTCGATGCTTTTCAGGAGTACAGATAAAAGACTATTATACAAATCCGAATAAAAGTACCAATAGATTTATCGATTTAATGTTAGTTGATTCAATTGGTAATGTCGATGTAATAGAAATCAAAAAACCATTTAGTAATTGTATTATTACTAAGGGTACTTACCGAGATAATCATACCCCATTGAAAGAATTATCAGGAACAATAATGCAAATTGAAAAGTACATTTTCCACTTTAATAAGTGGGGTGTTAACGGAGAACGAACCCTGACAAAAAACTACAAATCGGAACTGCCAAATAACCTTGACATAAAAATTACTAACCCAAAAGGGATGATAATTTTAGGCAGGACAAAGAACTTGACCGCCAGGCAATTATTCGATTTAGAAATTGTAAAACGTAAGTATTCAAATGTCATGGATATCATAACTTATGATGATTTGATAGAAAGACTCGAAAACATTATGGGCAAATTCCAGAATTAAGCCGCTAACAAACACTATCATCCATAAGCTAACTGCGCTATTTGCAAAGGCTGGTGGGATCAGATACATTTATGGAAATTTGAAAAGTCCAGCTTACGGATGATAGTTGGACGTTAGACACAATTATTGCAACAGCCAAGATAAGTGCTTAAATTAAAAGTATGAATACACAAACTTTCTATTTGAATGATATTGATGATTTGGTCTCAATGGGGCAGTATTCTAGAGATAATATTTATGACTTTTTCGAGCATATTTTGAATCAAGGAAATACAATCATACTCCAACAATCGGATATTGCTCAGGAATTACCACCTGTAAACTCTTTTAATAACTTGAAAGAATTTCAAGCTTGGCGAAAGCAAAGGACAGACAGACAACAACAATTACTAAAACAACTCCAACAAGAAATTGAGAATGCAAGCAACAAAGGAATGTAGCAACTGCGGTGCAGATAATGATCCAATACTAACCAATTGTTTGTATTGTAAATCACCGTTACCAGATATTGATATTGATTCAATATCAAATGAAGATCTCATAATGAATGCTGGAGAATGGGTTGGGAAGGTTGGTCAGGCATTTGAACACATAACCGAGAACTACAATGAATGGACAGGGAAGGGAAAAATTGTTATTTCTGCCAATCAACTTGAAGGTATGGCCCAGAAGTACTTGTCTTTACTACAGGTCAGATGCATGGATAATCCAAGACTACAAATGGCTTATACCGATTTAAAAACAGAATTTGACAACAAGAGGAAAGGTCTGGCTTACAAAATAGGTGGTGGTGACAAAAAGAAAGGAACTGTAATTATCGTTGGATTAATCATAATGCTACTGATTTTGTTAATTCCTATTATCATTTAAGAGATATGGCACTAATAGATGTAATCAAATATAATGGTAACAACTCCGACTTTGTATGGAAGTTTCCTTCCGAAGACCTAAAGTTAGGAGCTCAACTAACCGTAGGAAATGGACAAACTGCCTTCTTTGTTAAGAATGGACAGATACTAGATGAGTTTTCAGAAGGAAGATACACCCTCAAAACTGCTAATATTCCACTTCTCAACAAGTTGATCAACTTACCTTTTGGAGGTAATTCACCATTTTCTGCTGAAGTATGGTTTGTGAACAGAATATCCAAACTTGACAATAAGTGGGGAACTCAAAAACCAATTAATCTTGAGGATCCTGTATATGGAGTTGTCGTCCCTGTTAGGGCGTTTGGTCAATATGGCTTTAAGATTTCTTCTCCAGAACAATTCCTAAAAACCATTATAGGAACTATTCAAGCATTCAATGCTTCTCAAATAACAGAATACTTCACAGGCCGAGTCCTAAGTTTGATTTCCACCATCGTTTCCAGAAAAATTGTTCTTGAAAAAATTTCACTACTCCAAATTCCAGTCTTTTTAGAGGAGTTATCAGAAGCAACAAAAAACGGGCTACAAGAAGAGTTCAATAAGTATGGGATTGAAATTCTTAACTTCTATTATAACTCTATTAACATTCCTGAAAATGATCCTTCATTAAAGAAGCTTAAAGAAGCAAAGGAGCTATCCATGAAAGTCAACACTGTTGGAAAAGACATTTACCAGATGGACAGGAGCTTTGATGTAATGGACAAGGCGGCAGAAAATGAAGGAAACGCTGGTTCACTTCTAAATGCTGGAGTCGGATTGGGTGCAGGTCTTGGTTTAGGAAACACTCTTGGAAATAGCTTTGGGCAAGTTGGTGGAAACATGAATACAAACCCTAGTCCACCTCCTGTACCAAACAAAGTTCTATATCATTTTGTGATAAATGATGAGCAAAGCAATGCTTATTCAATGTCAGATATACCTAGTCTAATAGCAAGTGGTACTATCAATAAGGAAACCTTAGCATGGAAAAATGGGCTTGATAACTGGACGCCATGCAGCGAACTAGATGATTTAAAAAACCTTTTTGGAAATACTCCACCTCCAATCCCTAAGAAATCATGAAAAACTTAATCGTGATTTCTGGTATAGTTCTACTTCTTTTGAATGGACTGACTTTTTTGATTATCGAATCATATGATTCAGACTCGATTGTCGCAAGTGAGATAAGCCTTTTGGTATCGGTTTTACTCCTCTATTTGGTTGCTATTTCAAAATTGGACGATGCATTCAAAATTGCACTGACCTTTGGATTCATTCTAACGGCAATCGTAAAGTACATTCTTTCCCTTTACTTCTCCATGCCATTTACGAACAACTACGTTTTTCTAGTTCTTGCCATCTTAACTGGGATTGAGGTTCTTGGATTCGTAGGTTTAAAGTATTTTAGTAGACACTCTTAATTCAATATAATGGCCAAAAAACTAATTCCAGACTCCCCTAAAAGATCGATACCAAATCCGGATAAGAAGCCAATCATCAAGGAACCTCAACGCAGACCATTACCAAACGAAAAACCGGGAAAGCGTATAATAAAAGGATAAAAAAGTGTCTAACAAACACTAAAATGAATATGCGTACTGAGTCCTTTGATTGGATAGTGCAAACCAGAAACTTCAGTGCTTCTAGCGACTGGGGCGCATACTCATTTTAGTTGGGCGTTGTACTCCATTGTCACTCAGAACTTATGAACTACCACTTAATCAATTATGAACTGAACGGACATGGAGAAAGTGGAGAATCTTGTAACTCTCGATACGATCTGACAACAGCCTGTGAAACCTGCGGAACTGGTGCTAAACTTCTGGAACCATTAAAAGTCAAAGGACTGTCTAACTGCAAGAAACACTTATTCCGAACATTAGATGGAGATTGGTTGATTTCGAGTGAACTCTATAAATCATTTACCTCCAAAATAAAGTTAAATCTCATCCAAGTCGAGAACACCAGAAACCAAGCACTTGAATTTTGGCATTTGACAACTTCACAAATACTACCAAAAGCTGATTTAACTTCTTCTGGATTTGTTACAGAGAACCAATGTGAAACCTGTTATAGAAATGGATATTTTAATGATGCCTTAATTGGTGACTTAAAACAAGGAAGAAAGACCGTGATCAAACCTTTAAAGCTAATTTATAGTCGAATAGACTTGAACGCTGATATTTATCAAACTTGGGAACACGTAGGACTGTCAAACAAAGTGGCTTCAGGAAATAAGGTTATAAGGTATGCAAGACCTTGTTTAGTAATTTCTGAACGACTCAGGAATTTGCTTACCGAAACTGAACTACCTCATATTTTATATCAAAAGGTGGAAATAAACGGAGTACAACAGGCGATATAGCGAATGGCCAAACTGCCTATCTGATACTTCAGTGCAACTTGAACGTGACCCTGCCCAATCTGCCAGCTTTTGTGCTTCTAGCTACTTTTTACTTTCTGGAATTTGACTTGCGGAACGCAGTGCTTCATAGATGCCGTTGTAGGTATTGGGCAGTTTCACTATTTTACTGCTTTTTACAGACGGATGTGGCCACTCGCCATATCTGATCGTTATATGCAATGACTGTAAATGAGAATAATTATTAATCTACTTATATTTTTTACTTTCCTTGGGTGTTCTGAACCTAAAAAAGAACCACAATCGAAAATAATTTCTGGTGATAAGGTCGTTGCTTACACTTTCTCAGAAAACAAAAAATTTGGATTGCTGGACAGTAGCTTAAATGTTATTCTGAAACCTAAATACGATTATATTTTCGATTACCAAGACTATGGAGTAATTAAAACGGATAATGGTGGAGAGCAAATTAACGGAGGGGATTACATTAGTTATGAAACTGGAAAAATTGGGTTAATCGATTTAAGGGGTAATATACTGTTTGGGCCTCAGTTTAATCAGATTCAAATTTCGGCTAAGAGTGCTAAAGTTGAGATTGATAGTAAATATGGATATGTAGACTTGAAAGGTAATTTTCTAATCAAACCAAAATTTTCAGAGGCATGGCCTGAAATAGATGGTGTAGCTCCTGTGAAAGAAGATAGTCTTTGGGGAATTGTTAAGATGACAGGTGAATATTTAATAGAACCTTCATTTCTAGATTTATCTGAGTTTAACGATGGAATTGCCTATTTCAGAAAAAATGAAAAAGGTAATTATGGCTATATAAATATTAATGGTGAAGTTTTGATTGATGGCTTAAATGGTGCTGGTACTTTTCAATATGGATTTGGTCCAATCAACAAAAACTATAAATGGGGAATCATTGATTCAACTGGTGAAGTGATTGTTGAACCTCAATATGATGAGTCTATCAATATCATGAAACGTGAAGATGAAATCTGGATCATGCAATATGATGATGAACGGAAGGACTGGAAGAATATCAAAAAGTTAAAAAGCATATAACAAAATGTATAGTGAATGCGCTTTTGAGTCACTTTCAATTTTCTCTGCAATCCGATACTTTAGTACTATTGGAATGTGTAAGCGCACTCACTATACATAGACGTTATCTTCCATTACTGCATGATCAAATATTTCCTGTTAACTCTCACCGTCATCGCATTTTCATGTGAACAGCGATCTAACATCGAAATCGTGCGAACCTACGAGTCTATTGAAGTAAGCGGGTCAACTTCTGAACTTGCTAACATTCTAGCCGACAATGTTATTGTAACCTTTTCAGACGCCACTGATACATTATCTAAAGAAGACTTGCTCTTAAATCACGAGTTTAACTCCTCCTATAACCCATGGAATGAGATCATTTCAATTGCAGAGCTGAACGACTCGACTGTAGAAGTACAGGCACTCGAAACTAACGAACTGCTCTCCTACTGGGAATTAGATACTGTAGGATACTTAACAAGATATACACTTTCGAACCACAAAATTTCAGGAATATTGATGGACACCATTCCAAACTCGGAATTCCAATACCGAAAAACAGATAGCCTTTATAACTTGAGACTTGCTGAACTATTTGATTGGATGTCCCTGATGTACCCTGATGAATATGAACAGATAGGCGAACTGACTTCTGAATCCTCAAAACTGATTCTTCAGATGGCCAAAGAAAAAGGAAGATAACAGACGATATGGTCGCATGGCCTTACTTAGCTATCTGCTAAGTGACTGCAAAATATCCCGCTTATCTGCCGCCAGGGAACTGTTGTGCTTTCTACTATCTTCTGCTCGTGGGAGTCCCGATAGCTATCGGGATGATCTGTACTGGCGCAGTGCCAGTCTGATACTTTGAATGCACCGGCAGATAAGCTACTTTTAGCGGAATTAATAAAGCTCGGAGGCCACAGCGCCATATCTGGGCGTTGGTGGTAATAAGCACTTCGAAATGACAGACTGCATCTTTGACTTCAACCAGATGAGACTGGTGTTAACGGTTATTATCTCAACTATCTCTCTCATTCTTGCAATACGAGTTTATAGAGTATTCCACCGAAGGGAAATTCAAAAAAAGCAAATCGAACTTGTCATTGAACTGATCGAAAATTTTCAAAGAAAAGAGGTTTGGATTCGATGGATTAAATCAGAAGAGGCTTCAAGTGGATATACTTCACTGTTCAGTGGCGACTTTATTTCAATTGCTAAGAACTTAGAAAAGCAAGATCTAGATCAATTCGGTGCTAAATATGTCTACTACAGTGAAGAAAGTCTGCAACGATTCAACCTTGAAAAATTTCTGTATAATCCAATTCTACCTAGTTTAATTGCTAAGGCTTTAAAAAAATGCTTTCCGAATAGAACTACTTTCTCAAAAAGCTCAGAAAAAAATCAAGACTTAATATTCATTGACGAATCAAGAACACTTGACGCAAAAGAATTAGCAGAAAATTATCCTGATGAACCACAAGAGTATTTTGGGACAAATGGCGTAACTCTATATCAACTTATTGACGGGCTTAACGACTTTAGAAATCAGACATCAAAATGGTTTAAGAAACAAGGTATTTCGAAGCTAAACATCTATTGGACCGAAAAAACTACCACCAACATATGGTAAAATGCATGTGGCTACTGCTCATCTACCATTTTCAGTGCAACTCAACCGCGATTTCTGGCTTTTGGAAATGTCTGTGCTTTCTGCTTTTCTTTCTGCTACTCGAAAAAATGCTTGTGGAACGTGCTGCATCTGAACCGTTGTGACTTGGAGCCAGAATCGCTACTTTAGTGCCATTAACAAAGCTCGGGCCACACAGCATTTTACCTGAGCGTTGGCACACATTACTGCACAGATGAAATTTCTGCTAAATATTTTGATCCTTCCTTTCATTATTTCATGTGGTGTACGAACTGAGGAACAACGTACGACTAAGGAACTAACGACTGAATCTGCTGATACGGTAGAACTCTCTCAACTTCTAGGTGCTATTGAACTGGATTCGGTAAAATCGAAACCAAAAGAAACGGAACCCACCAGAACAATCGATATCTCTTTAAGCTCTCTAGAACCAACTCCTTGTAATATTTATGTAATACTTTATGCTCATGAGAACATAGATAGCATGTCAACAAAAGCTCTAGATATTTTCCTGAGAGTGTTTTCTGAAGAATGTAATGACAATGCTGAATTCTCAGAATTTAGTCAAGAAATGATTTTTGAAGTATTCGGCAAGTATCCATCAGAAGTAGTTGAACTAATTACGAAGAAAGATTACAATTTGAGCGCACTAACAGCTGAACTAGAAGCCCCTCTCCTCGATCCATTAATAGAACCAATAATAACTGGAATAACATCAACTGGAATCAAGAACGCCAAAATTGATAGTGTAATCTCTGCACTCGAACGGGCAAACGCATATCTCAACGGAGAATAAAGACGTGTGCCAACAAACGATGATGGCGCATGGCCTTACTTAGTCATCTGTAAAGTGTCTGCAAAACATCCCGCCTTATCTGCCGCCAAGAAACTGAGGTGCTTTCTACTTTCCTCAGGTTGTGGGAGATTTTAATCTTCATTGGCGCAGTGCGTATCTGATACTTTGAATGCACCGGCAGATAAGCTACTTTTATCGGAATTAAAAAAGCTCGGAGGCCACAGCGCCATATCTGGGCGTTAGGTGCAAGCCGTAAAAAATATGAGCAAACAAAAACTGATTAAAAGATTAAAGAGTTATTATCCCATGGAAAGATTTCACGCTTTTGTGACTTTCCCAGCAGGTTTAGTTTATTTAATGCTTAACAACTCATTTGCGGATATATTTTTTCTATTGTTTGGAATTTTAGTTTGTATAATAATACTAATTCAAGGTCAACACTATTGGAAATTAAAGTTATATAGATTGATGAACAAACCCTTCAATCAAGAAAAAAATCTAAATATTTTCAGAAAATCTAAAAAATTAAATTTGATATTAATTAGTCTTATTCCAATAATATTTGCAATTCAATTGTATCAAAACGACTGGGAGATTATACCTGAAAACTTAATTCTGTGGGGAGTGTTAGCCAATATTTTCGCAATTCTTGAGCATATAAATTACTATAACCGTCAGTTAATGATTGACAATTTAGCTGATTTAGAATATTTAAAGCGGAATAAAAAATTAAAAATTGCAAGTTTAGCTAAGGATTTAAAAGAGAGTGAAATATAAAGCCAGCACCTAACAATGACTATAAGTAATTGCTTGTTCTCACCTACTTTGGAAATTCCGCAGGAATTTCCAACTTGGTGTGTACTTGCAAAGTTAAGTGCTAAACCACGCAACTACTCATAGCCTAACCGTTACCAGCAATTCACTGCACCTTGAATAATGGAAGATTGGAATTTCGGAATTAGCACTTTTGTAGGACTCGGTTACGTTTTCTACTTCCTGAACTTAGGAATTCAAAGCACTCCATATAACCGTAACTACAACAAACTTTTCAACAAGTCATATTTCATAGTCCAACTTGGGCTAACAATTGTAATCGCAATTTTTGGAACGTATCGGATTTTCAACGTAGATGCAAGAGAAGTTTTCTATCTCTCACCACTAACATTCTTAATCCTTTTTGCCATATTCAACAAAATATCATTGTTATCAACTGGAAGGAATATTTTGATTGCTACAGGCTGGGATCGAATACCGAATGGTAACAAATTCACATCTCGCATGAACTTCTTTCTACTCTTCTTCCTAACAATTCTAATTCCTGGGCTACTGATGAACTATCTGAATATCGGTCAACTAATGCCTTAATAAAAGCTGGTAACAGACGCTGATCGGGCATATGTCTGAGTGCATTCTGGCTGGTTTCGGTGCAACTCGACCGTGAATCTGCCGCTGAGAAACGGCAGTGCTTTCTACCCTCTTCTGCTCGCAGAGATTTTGACTTTCAGAACGCAGTGCCATTTAGAACCCTGCCTATGCCGGCAGGCAGGCGTTGTGAGCTTCGGTAGATTTCACTACTTTCGTGCTATTCACTAGCTGCGGACATACGCCCGATAGCTGGTCGTTGTACTTCATTAGTTAAACAACAATAACATTAAATATGAACAAGAAAGTAGCTTTAATTATCATGTTTTTTATACTTGGAATAGTTCTAATATTTCACTTTTTGATTTTGACAGAGCAAATTCCTTATGATAAAGTTTGGGCGGGAAAACTTAACTCAGTTGAGGAAATGAAATCTTTTGAAACATTCTCAATACTACTTAATATCTTCATGTTAACTGTATTGTATATAAAATATAGACAACTAGAGAAAGGGGTAAATAATAAAGTTACTGATATACTCATTTGGATTTTCGCAGGTTTTTTTGCGTTAAATACTGTAGGTAATCTATTTTCGAAAAGCATGATTGAATTAATCCTAGGAACTTTCTTGACATTGACTTCCGCTATTTTATGTTTTGTTATTGTTAAAAAGAAAAAAAACGAAAGCACAATCGAGTAGACGGCCGATGAGCGGTTAAGCTCACCGGTGCGCCTCTTGCGCCTACAGCAGACAGGCTACTCCACCAGATCCTTCCTTCGTCAGGACAGGCCAATCGGTTCTCATGTACAGCGGTTCATCAAATCGAAGATTGCATTTTCCCCTCAGGCTTTTCCCGCTGCGTTTTTTTTTATATCCCAATGGGCTTTAAAACTTTTGTGCCTCATCAAACGCTCCAAGGGTTCCTTCGTCTATAGATATCCGGTTCATCGGTTTTTTGCAGCCACTTTATGAAGACAACCCTTGGAGCGTTGTTTCTCACGGACAGCAAAAAGCTTGAAGAGGTCAAAAGTCCATTGGACAGTCTGGTAGAATCGGGTATATTTGAAAGGTAGATAAGCGACATAGTGTCGCTTACGTTATTGTTGGCGTTCATATCTGCAAAACTGAAAATCATTGAGAACAAGGAAGATAAGAGGACTCAAACGGAGAAAAAAGAATATCGATTTATGGGTTGAAGCACATAAGCAGATTGACCTTGAACTGTTGAACGAACACAGCTACTATTACTGTAAGGCTAAGATTGATCCTTGGTCTAACCTCTTCAACACAAGTAAATACCCAACGGATTACAGGCATCAACTTTTTAAGCATCTTCTTCTTCCCCTCCATTTTACTTAACTTATGACTAAAGAACTCATTCATAAAGCTATTGATTATGCAACCTCGAACGAGGAAGATTTGAAGAACTCTGAATTGGCTGCTTGCTACTATTGCAAATCAATCTTTAAAGCTTCTGAAGTAAAGGAGTTTTTGGAAACAGAGCGAACTGCACTTTGTCCTAAGTGTGGGATTGACAGTGTTTTACCGTCCAACTCTCCAATTGAACTAACAACTGAGAATCTTGTAGAATTAAATAAACACTGGTTTTAGAATTATGACTGAACTAAAAACATTTGTATCCGAAACAATTCAACAAATAATAGAAGGTGCCAAGGAAGCTGGTGTCCAACTCAAGGAGAGCATCGACTATGAACGAGATGGGTATTTCCAAATTGGTGATGGAATGATGGAGAAAATTGAATTTGATATCTCGGTAGAAACAACTGAAGCATCCAAAACTGAAGGCAAAGCCGGCATTATGATCAAAGTAGTAGATTTCGGAGTGAAAGGGACGGATAATACAGAAGCTACTTCAGTCAACAAAATAAGATTTAGTGTTCCTGTTGGATTTGTGAAAGTAGCAAACAAAGAATTCAATTAAAGCCACTAATCGAATAGACGGCCGATGAGCGGTTAAGCTCACTGGTGCGCCACTTCCGCCTACGGCAGACAGGCTACACCACCAGATCCTTCCTTCGTCAGGACAGGCCAAGCGGGTCTCGCCCGCCTGTCGGACGGGCACGTATACGGCGGTTCGCTGAATTTCAGGTTGCGTTTTATGGTAATAGGAAAGCATCGATTCGTACCCTCTCCTCCTAAGTCTGGATAGTGTAATTGTAGTCCTCAGGATGGGGCTTTGGGCTACAGCCCAGTCACTCGTACAGTGCTTTCAGCTTGCATTTCAGAGTCAGGTTTTCAATAAAAAAACAACTCATCAACAAAAACCCATCCCTTGTCTCCTTTACCTCTATGCCAATCGGGCAATTTGAGGATAGGCCTGGCGACCACCTTGTAGTACCTGAAGCCCGAGCCATCTACGGATAATTTCTCCGCCATCACATCGTTGGGCCCCATCTTGGTGGCCTGGGCTGGGGTGGTTTTTTTGATCATGGCCAACTTATCTTTGTCATTTCCTCCCCATACTTCCACGGAGGTTGGTGCCATTACGTATTGGTTCATATTCAAGGCATAGCTCAGCACCACTTCATTTACATTCGGTGGATTATCCCCAAAATCCACCAACGCCGTAAATGGGGTGCTTTTGTACCCCACCCAGTTGGGCGATGATATGTCATTGGCGCTTCCCTTCTTTAGGTCAGTTAAGGTGATGGCACCCTTGCCCTTATATTTTTTATTTGGGGGAACGAGCAATTCAACATTTTCAGCTTCCAGTCCCTTCATGAAAAAAGTATAAGACCTGGGTTCACTAGACAACCAACCCTCTTTATACGATTTTACTTTCAGCGTGCCAAACGAATCAAACTGGATCGGCCCTGTGTAAGTAGATGACGACAGGCTGTCTGGTTCACTGCCATCGGTGGTGTATCGGATATCTACATTTTTTAGCCTATGGATCAACTCAATTTTTTCTCCTTTGGCGATCACCTCTTTCTTGTTCAGCAAATCAGGGGGATTGAGTTGCAAAGGGCCTTCTGATCCAAGCTGATAGCCTTCTACCAGTTTCACATCAGGCATTTTTTCACGCAGTTCATTTATATCCTTTTCTTCTATTTCTGTATTCCATATAAATACCTCACGCAGTGCCGGCAATCCAGCTATAACGGGCAAAATATTTGCCCCTACCTGTGTACCAGACAGTGACAAAGATGTCAAATTGCTGCAGGAAGCCAGACTGGCCAATGTGTTTCCGGTAATGTCGGTGAAATTCAGGTTGAGCTTTTCGAGATTGGTCAATTGGCCTATAAAGCTGATGGCGTCATCGTTTATTGGCAAATAGGCGAGGTTCAGCGACACCACCTGGTCCTTGATCTGCTTCAGCTCTGTGAGAAATTCCATTTGAAAAGTTTTCCGTCCAAAAACACTCACATCTATGGCCGGCGATTTGGGCGATTTCTGAACGACACTACGGAAAGGGCTGTTGAGTGCCTCCACCACTTCCTGCTCTGCAAAATCAAACTCGTACTGTGGTTTTTGTTTTGATTTGTCTTTTGCCATCGTGCGGGTGGCAAGTGTATAAAGGGTATCACTTTTTGATAATTGAGCGAGGGTAACCACTTCATCGGCCCCTTTCTCAATCCACTTACGAATGAGTTCAAATTCAAGGTCGGTCAGTTGGGGTTTACCTTCCGGCGGCATGTGCTCCTCATTTTCCATTGGCAGTAGCGCCCTTCTTACAATCTCACTGCCTTCAGTATCACCGGCTACCCACACAGGGCCGTTTTCTCCACCCGCATGTAGTTTTTTGAGCGTGGACATATCCAGCTTTCCCTTATGCTTGTCCGCATTATGACAGCTCTGGCATTTTGATTCCAGGATAGGTTGTATAAAAGCTGTGAATACCGGTGCGTTTTCGTCCATTTCCGGCTTATGCGCCTGCAAGACTGGTTCCACCAAAAAATTCATACCGTGCGTAAGGCCTGCCCCAAAATGTCCCGCAACCACGATAGAAAAAAAGCTCGTGTAAAGCAACACCTGATAAACTTTTCTATTTTGGTAGCAAAGAATAAGGGCATACATAATATAGCTGACCGCAGCACCTATCCATTTGTGCACGGCCATCAGGCTTGAAGAATATCCTTCTTCACGCGACAAGAAAAAACCCATGACAGCAGCCAGGGTAGTGGTAAAAGCGGTAAGCAGCAATAAGAATTTATTTACTTTTTGATAGGACTGCTCGTCCAACTGGTTCTTAAACAAATTGACCAAAACCAACAGTACTACAAACCCAATAGGAAAGTGCAATACAAGGGGGTGCATCCTACCAACTGGCTGTAGCCAATACGGCACCTGCACATAGCTTTCGAAAGCCAATAACATGGCCAAGAGACACAGCATAAAGAACACAAGGTTCGAAACGATTTTTTCTATTCTATCCATCTTAAGCCAAAATACCTTTTACTACATGACCATGAACATCTGTGAGCCTGAAACGCCTTCCCAGGTATTTGTAGGTGAGCTTTTCATGATCCATGCCCATCAAATGCAAAATAGTGGCCTGCAAATCATGCACGTGGACAGGGTCTTTCACAATGTTGTAACCAAACTCGTCCGTTTCACCGTAGGATGTGCCGCCTTTCACACCTCCTCCGGCCATCCAGATGCTGTAGCACCTTGGGTGGTGGTCCCTGCCATAATTGTCTTCTGTCAGCTTGCCCTGGCAATAGTTGGTCCGGCCAAACTCCCCTCCCCATATTACGAGTGTTTCGTCCAGCAATCCCCTTTGCTTGAGGTCGCTGATCAATGCCGCAGAAGCACGGTCAACGTCCTGGGCCTGTAGTGGCATCTCCCCTACCAGGTTGCCATGCTGGTCCCAGCCCTGGTGATAAAGCTGCACAAACCGCACACCGGCCTCCGAAAGCTTTCTGGCCAGCAGGCAGTTGGATGCATAGGTGCCCGGCACCATGCAATCGGCCCCATACATCTTGATGATATGGTCTGGTTCTTTAGTGATATCTGTTACTTCCGGCACAGCAGTCTGCATGCGGTAAGCCATTTCGTATTGCTTGATTTTAGCGTGGATTTCCGGATCGCCAAATTCTTTAAACCCTTCTGAGTTTAGTTCAGTCAGATGGTCCAGCATTTTTCTCCTGTTTTGCATATCAATCCCATCGGGATTGTTCAGGTACAAAATGGGGTCTTCACTGGCGCTAAACTGCACCCCTTGGTGAATACTATCCAAAAAACCATTGGTCCATAATTTTGAATAAACGCCTTGCCCATTGCCCCTGCCTTTTGAAAGCAACACACAAAATGCCGGCAGATTGTTGTTTTCACTGCCCAGTCCATAGCTCATCCAGGCTCCCATACTTGGTCGGTTGCCTTGCTGCGAACCGGTTTGGATAAAAGTAAGTGCCGGGTCATGGTTGATGGCTTCCGTGTGCATCGTTTTCACCACACAAATATCGTCGGTGATCTTGGCTATATTCGGAAACAGGTCGCTGACCCATGTGCCGGATTGCCCGTATTGTTTAAACCCGAATTTAGAGCCTACCAGTGGAAATTTGTCCTGATTGGCTGTCATACCGGTCAAGCGCTGGTCACCCCGCACTGATGCAGGCAGGTCCTCGCCAAACATTTTATTCAGTGTAGGTTTATAGTCGAAACTTTCCAGTTGTGAGGGTGCACCATTCTGAAACAGCATGATCACCCGCTTGGCTTTGGGGGCAAAATGACTGAACCCGAGGGGGAGGTCATCGCTGCTGCCGGATGACCCTGAAAATATATCTGGTGCCAAAAGCGACCCGAGTGCTGCACTACCTACACCGAGGGCCATTTTTCCAAGAAAATGCCTTCTATTTATGTTCAACTGATGTTCTAAAAATTCCTTCTTCATAGTCTTGTGTGATTAACTTTTAGTAATGGCCTCTTCCATGTTGTAAATGGTGTGGATTACCTGCATCAGCGCTGCAACATCCACTTCTTTCCTGCCTTCTTTCTCAGGATATTCCCCTACATCAATGAATTCGGCTGCCTGCTCCGGGTTTGATTTAAAGCGTGCCAGCTGATCCTGATGGTATTGCAACAACAGGTCCTTCTCGCTATCACGGGCTTCCCGACAGATAATAAGCTGAAAGGCCTTATCAATTTTTTCTTCATCCGGTGTGGATTCTTCATCCAGGCGTTCTGCCAATACCCTGGCGGCTTCCAGTACTGTTGGGTCATTGAGCATAATCAGTGCCTGTAGTGGAGTACTGGTGTTCGACCGGTTTACTTCACATTGATCACGGTTCGATGCATCAAACGTCAACATCACTGGTGGCGGGACAGTCCTTTTGATAAATGTATAAATACCCCGACGATAGAGGTCGCCACCATGATCCTGGATGTATCGCTGTAGCAAGCCCCTTCCAGATGTAGCGGCTGCCCAGATCCCATCCGGCTGATAAGGCTTCACGCTTGGTCCTCCTATTTCCGGATTGAGCAGGCCGCTATTGGCCAGCACAAAGTCACGCACCATTTCAGCTTTCAGCCTAGTCCTATTGGTCCGTGCCAGATAGAGGTTTTCAGGGTCTTTATCACGTTTTTGTTTATCACTCACAGACGACTGCCTATAGGTGGCCGACATTACAATTTTTTTAACCAGCCGCTTAATATCCCAATTGTTTTCCCTGAAATCTACAGCCAGCCAATCCAGCAACTCCGGATGGGTAGGCAAATCGCCCTGCATACCAAAATCCCCGACGGTTTTGACAATACCCCGGCTAAAAAACTCCTGCCATAGCCGGTTCACATATACCCTGGCTGTCAATGGATGTTGATCGCTCAAAAGCCACCTGGCCAGGCCTAACCTATTGGGGTCGAACTGTGTCGTGTCAAATTCCATTACCGCATCAGGTGTGGAAAAACTGACGATTTCGCCTTTAGCATCGTAGTTGCCCCGGTTCAACACATGGGTTTCCCGTATGCCGACTGAGTCCTGCATCACCATTACCTCTACTGCCGCCGTATCCTTTTTGTTGATAAAAGACAGGAGTTCATCAATGAGCTCATCGGTGATCTTCATGTTCGGCGGATCTGCAAAAGAAGCGTCTATGGTACCGACCAAGCCTTTCTCAGGTACTTTGTCGAAAAAAGCAAATGTGCTGAAATAATCCTTTTGTGAAATAGGATCATACTTATGATCGTGGCATTTGGCACACTCGAAGGTCAGTCCCAAAAAAGCCTTCCCAAAGGTGTTGGTGCGGTCGGTCACATATTCTATCCTATATTCTTCGTCGATTACACCACCTTCCTGGGTGATCTTATGGTTTCTGTTGAAGCCTGTTGCCAGCAGTGCTTCGATGTTTTTTTCAGGCAGGAGATCTCCTGCCAGTTGCCAGGTAAGGAACTTGTCGTAGGAGTAGTTGTTGTTGAATGCGTGGATGACCCAATCGCGCCAGGGCCACATAGTCCTGAGGCCGTCATCCTGGTATCCGTGTGAGTCGGCATACCTGGCTACATCCAGCCAGTGTACGGCCATTTTTTCCCCATAGTGTTTATTGGCCAACAATTCATCCACTACTTTTTCATAAGCCATGGGCGAGTCATCAGCCATAAAAGCCTCTTGCATTTCAAGTGACGGAGGCAATCCAGTGAGGTCAAAAGAAGCCCTCTTCAGCAACCTCGCTTTGTCGGCGCGCTCATTGGGCGACAGGCCTATTTCTTCTATTTTTTTGAGCACAAAATGGTCGATTTCATTTTCCGGCCATTCTGTATCCCTCACCTTCGGCAGTTCGTGTTTCACTGGTGGCACAAAGGCCCAGTGAGGCTTATATTCCGCACCCTGCTCTATCCACTTTTTGATCACCTTTATCTCGTATTCACTCACCTTTAGATTAGCCTCTGGAGGGGGCATCATTTCTGTAGAATCTTCGGATGTCATCCTCACGTAAGCTTCCGACTGGTGGGGCTTTCCTTTTACCAAAGCAAAGCGGTTGTCATAATCCTTAAGGGCTGCAAACGCCCCTTCTTCTGTGTCCAGTCGCAAGTCGGCCTTCCTCTGGTTGACATCCGGACCATGGCAAGTAAAACACTTATCGGAGAGGATCGGCCTTACATGAAAATTAAAGTCAATGACTTGAGGAACAGATTGTTCAGATACAGACGCACCACCATTGTCGTTTTCACATGCGGTGAAAACCAGTGCCAGACTCAAAAAACAAAGAATAAACGAATAGTTTGTGGCTCTCATCAAAAGAATATTATGGTGTTTTTATTTATGATACAAAGTAAAATGCACCCGATTGGTACCCGGTGGACTAATTGCTCAATTGATTGGATTTTTTATCAACCAAACAGGAAAAACTACGATAGCGCTCCTTTACATGGGTTTTTGCACCCAAACGAATCATGAAAATTTTCATTTCTACATTTTTTATTTTCTATAGGGCGCAAGTATTTGCTGGGGTGCGCATCTAATATAACAAATGATTCTTTAATTAAAACCACAAACAAAATGAAAAGGCGATTCACATTATTAGCGGTAGTCCTGATGATTGCAGGCATTTCTATGGCACAAAATCCTCAAAGGCAGAAAATGGGCCCAAGGCAAAAAATGGTAGAGGCAAGATCTGAAAAACCAGATAGGGGCGAGCGTTTTGCACAGGCCCTGGAACTGACAGAGGAACAAAAAACCAAAATAGAAGCGATTCATTTTGAATCGATGAAGGCTACAAAATCGGTAAAAAACAATATCCGTGAGAAGGAAGCACGGCTCAACACGCTTAGTTCTGCCGATCAGCCAGACAGCAAGGCCATTACCAAGGTAGCCAGGGAAATTGGCGACCTTCGCACAGAGATGTTTGTCAACCAGGTGCAAACCAAGCAAAAGGTAAGGGCATTGTTGGATGACAAGCAAAAAATGAAATTTGACCAGATAAGTTCGATGCGCAAAGAAAAAGGAAACAGGGGTGAGAAGCCCATGAGAAAAGGCTAATAAAGTTGTAATGTTTATTTTTGACTTTACGATCCAGGGTGGTAATGACTTTCGGCTACCCCGGGTCGTAAAAATTAAACTGAAAAGTAGCGTCATTGAATGAAGTATCGGAAAAAGTACTGATTAGCCAGCTGGTCGATAATGCCGAGGGGGCGTTTGAGTGCTTTGTGCAACAATATCAACATTTGGTATTCAATACGAGCCTCAATTTTCTGGCGATAAAAGAGGATGCCGAAGAAATTACCCAGGATGTATTTGTAGAAGTATATAAAAGCATTGGTTCATTCAAAGGGGAATCCACATTAAAGACCTGGGTTTATAGGATTGCCATCACCAAATGCCTTGAGTTTTTGCGAAAGGCAAAAAGAAAAAAAAGATTTGCCTTTATGGTATCAATAGGCAACATTGGTGAAAACAGTGACGAACCTAAAACCCTGGACCATCCGGGGGTTTTGGCCGAAAACCATGAAAGAACAGAAATACTATACCAACAAATCAACCGACTACCCGACAATCAGCGGATTGCTTTTACACTGTACAACATGGATGGTATAAGTTATAAAGAAATATCCCAAACCATGGATTTGAGCGTGTCGTCGGTAGAATCGATGATTTTTAGGGCCAAAAAGAACCTAAGGAAAAAGCTGTTTAACTACTACAAAAAAACGTGATAGACAGATGAAAAAAAACGAACACATAGAGACCGAAGTAGATAAGACCCTGGAAATGGCAAGGTTTATAAAAACCATCGAGCCTCCGGCAAGTATCTATTCCAATGTCATGGACAGGGTTCATGGTGAGGACAGCACCAGGTCTGGGGGCATCAACTACCTCCAATGGGCTGCCATTGGCCTGCTGGTATTGGTGAACGCGGTGAGCTACGTATCTTTTCTCAATAGTGAAGATACCACTACCCAGGCTTCTGTGAGTGCAGAGGTAGAAATTGAAAACCTGTTAAGCGAATATCAGATCAATGATTTCGCCTACAACGAGTACTAAAACCAGTCATGATGAGCTTTTTCGCACAAAATAAAACGGCCACCATAGTTATCATAGTTTTGATAGCATTGAACCTGTTCAGTATTTATTTTTTTGTTGTTCATAAAAGGATATCGCACGGAAGGCATCAGGAAAGGGACGGGGTTTCCAGGCAGGAAAGGCCAAGAGACCGTTCGAAAATGCCGGATCATGCCCACTTTATGGCAAAAGAGCTGGGGTTCACAGAAGAACAGTCCGGCAAATATCAGGAGATGAGGAAAAGCCTTTTCAAAATGATGGGCGACAATAGAAAGGAGCAGAAGGAATTGAGGGAGCTGATGTTCAACAATTTAGGAAATAAAGCTTTCAACATCGATTCTGTAGCGCAACGAATCAGCCAGCGCCAAATGGAGACCGAAACGGCCATGTTCCATCATTTCAGGTCCATACAGGCTATGTGTACTGACGAACAAAAGGCCAAATTCGACCAAACGATTAAAAAAATCATGAAAAAGATGGGAGAGCACTGGTCCAAGCAAAGGCGTGACAAGCCCAGGGAAAAATAGCCTTATACCGGTTTTTATTTTTCCACCTTCAACCGGTCCAGGATTTCATCCACCTTCCTTTGAAGTTCGTCCAGTTTGTCTTGGGTATGCTCATGTTCTCCATGCACAAATTCCTTCATATTCTGTTCTTCCTCCATATTGTCCTGATGGTGCATCTCATTCATGGTATTGACCACAATCGCAATGAAAATATTCAGTGTAGTGTAAGTGGCTATAAGAATGAATGGAATGAAAAACAGGTAGGAATACGGCATCACTTCCATCATTGGCCTTGCAATACCCGATGACCAGCTTTCAAGGGTCATGATCTGGAACAAGGTGAACATTGAATTGCCAAGGCCACCAAAGAGTTCCGGAAACTGCTCTCCATAGACATTGGTGCCCAGCACGGCGAAAATGTAAAAAACGACCATCAGCAACAGGGATATCCATCCTATGCTGGGTATCGACTTGAGCAGTGCCTCAATAATCAGGCGTAGTTTGGGCACATTGTTGATCAGGCGCAGGGTCCGCAAGATTCGCAATGTCCTGAACACAGAAAATGGCCCGGCAGCAGGCACAATGGATACGGCCACTATCAAGAAATCGAAGACATTCCAGGCATTCAAAAAGAACTTGTAGCCAAATGCATACAACTTGAGCACCAGCTCAATGATGAATATGGCCAATATAATGTCATCGAGCTTTTCAAAAAACTGCCCATAACTGGACATCCAAGAAACGGATGTCTCCATTCCTATGGTGATGCTGTTCAGAACTATCAGGGCGATGATAAAATTATGGAAACGCTTTCCTTCCAGAAAATTCCCCAGCACAACGCGGTGTTTCGGCATGTTTCAGATATTCGGGTGGTTTATAATTTTTCGACCCAAAATTAAAAGATACTTACCAAACCGAAATTATAAAGGCACAATAACTTTGACAAAAATTCAGACTATTTCTAGGCACAGGACAACCCGTCCACATGATAGCGAAAAAAAACGAGCTCATACGCTGGTTTTCCCCAGTGTGTTCAAGATTTTGCCAAAGGAGGTCAAACCGGAGAACCATATGCCAAACTAAAAAAAGATTTCAGTTTTTTCGCTTCTTTCTCAGACAATGTGGCACCAGCAGCTTCCTTTATTACAGTTGGAAGTACATCAAACAATTGTTCAAGTGCATTGTCCACTCCCGTTACCATACCATAGAAACTGGCCCCATCAATAATCCTGATTTTTTCGTTCTCGGGCAATTTACTTCCCGTTTCTTTATCTGAAGGGGCAAATGCACGATCAAACCGCTCTGGCCTCTTTGGTATAATGGTAACATAATAGGACGTGTAGTCCTTGAACCTACTGGATTTTGGCATTACAGCACCTTCCATTGATTTATACAAACCAGACAAATCAGAGCCTTTTACGGTGTTGTGCTTGTTTTTTATTTCTGCCAATATCTTATGTCGATTGGAGATCAAATCCATTACATTCCCGGTTTTTAGGTTTTCCCAACCATCAACATTTCCTAAAACTATTTGATGAAAGTTCCCTATATGGTTTTGAAGTGTTTTTTGGGATTGCCGGGTTTGCTCACCAATCACCCATTCTTCATAACTGATACCAAAACCTGCGATCTGAAAAACCGCAGAGAAGGGATCAATTACATTATTATTGAACTTTTTTTGTGCCAGCTTCTGAGATGCTTCAGCAATTCGCATTAAATGCAAAACTGCCTCGACTAATTGATTGTCGTCAATCCAACTTAGGTATGCCATGCTTTAATTTTAAGCTTCCAAACTACCCAAATCCAAAGACTATTCAAAAACCAATAGGTCAATTTATTCCCTCTCCCCTAGAATTTCATTTCAACCTGGTCTAAATCAAATTCCTTTTCTTTTAAGTCGAATTTTGAATATGTTTTGTTCAAGAATTCTACAATCGAGTAGCCTATTTCCTTTCCAAGGTTAACGGGAACAGCATTTCCAATTTGCTTATATTGGCTAGATACAGAACCAGCAAATTGCCAATCGTCAGGAAATGTTTGGATTCGTGCATATTCCCTGACCGTAAACGGTCTAGTTTCATCTGGATGACATCTTTCCGTTTGCTTCTGGGCCGGACTACACGTCAAAGTCAAGCTTGGTTCGTCCCAACTTATCCTCCTCGCCATTCCCGTTTTGCCCCCGCCCAGATAAAAACTTTTCTGCATGTACTCTTTTTGTAGGTCAAGTGGTAAATCCCTCCAGTATCCTCCGGGGGGTACTTTGTCCAAAATTTCTTTTTTTCTTATCGGGTACTTAGTCCCCTCAGATTCAGGCACATCCGTTGAAAATAGTTCCCCTGCCTTCAAAGCATCTTTCAAGGTATAAATTTTCTGGTAGGGTTTGGGAAAGTAAAAGTCCAAATCAATATCCTTCCGAATCCCAACTAAGATCAAACGCTCACGTTTCTGTGGGACTTTATAAAAAATGGCTTTCAATATCCTTGGATCAACGGGTTTATAGCCAATTTCGTCCAAAATAGATTTCATTCCTTCAAGCGTACGTCCTTCATCATGGTTGAGCAACCCCCTTACGTTTTCGCCAACACAAATTAGGGGGCGCACTTCATCTACCACCCTGGCAAATTCATAAAACAGGGTTCCCCTTGCATCTTCAAGGCCTAATTTTTTACCTGCATAACTGAAAGCCTGGCACGGAAACCCACCAGTTACCACATCCACCTTGTTTCTATAGTCTGAGAAAGAAACCTGCCTTATATCGTCTTCAATCACTTTCCACTGGGGGCGGTTGTTCCTCAGGGTCTCTGCAGCCCAATGGTCGATTTCATTTAGGGCAACACACTTTAAACCAGCCTGTTCCAACCCAACAGCAAGACCACCTGCCCCAGCAAACAACTCCAAAACTGAATAATAATGATCTGCACCTGTATAATTGCTGTTTTCATTTTGGTTGAACAAAAAATCCAACTCATCAAATATTTTTAATTGTTCTTTTTTATAGACCCTGTAATTGCTCATGGGCTCCCTTACAGCAGTTAGTTTTCCACTGTTGTCCCATCTTCGGAGAGTCTCTTTACTTTTACCAAGTAAATCAGCAACTTCTGATATAGAATAGTATTCTTTCATAACCAAGCTATAAAACCTTATACATGGTTACAAATATATACTTATTGACCAGGTTTAAATAGATTCCCTGAAATAAAATTTCGCCTATGTCTAAAACGTATAAAAACGATCCTATCAAGGTGCCGAGGTTCGAAGAATCAGCGGGGTTCTATACCACTTCTGCAAGGAGCAAACACATGGCGAAAATCAAAAGCAAAGACACTAAACCTGAAATTGTTTTCAGAAAGGCACTTTTCAAAAAAGGGATCAGATATCGGGTCGGTTTTAAAAAATTGCCGGGAAAACCTGACATCTCAAACTCGTCAAAAAAGTTTGTGGTATTCATAGATGGCGAGTTTTGGCATGGGTATAATTGGGGTGAAAAAAAAGATAAAATTAAAACCAATCGTGCTTTTTGGATTCCAAAAATTGAACGCAACATGCAGAGGGACACTCAAAACAACAAAGCTCTGGAGAAAATGGGCTTCAAAGTTTTCAGGTTTTGGGAGCATCAGGTAAAAAAGGAACTGGACAACTGTATAGATGAAGTTGTCCAGTTTCTAAATCTTTGATTGACCTGCCCAGGTTTCACCAACAATTCCTATATATTGGCTAATAATGAATAGTACTCAAATACTGTAGCTGCTCTTTGCAATCATACTGATACTGATGTAGCCCATCATTGCCAATCATAAACAGCACATCATCAAGCGGAATTACATCCAGGGCATGTACCCCGTCATGGTGTGCTATCTGGTTTTCGTCAATTTTCAATACATCACTGGCATTGAATACTTTCAATCCATAGTCCCCTTCTGCTATGAACAGGCAGGTACCGTTAATTCCCAAGCCATGTGGGTTTTTCATGGGGTAAGTTTTGACCAATGAGGGGTTGTGTACATCCTTGATGTCGATCACATCCAGTTGATTGGTGAAATTGTCACACTCTGTCCCGGACCGCAGGGTAACATAGGCATAATCATCCTGCACCACCACAGGGTCGCAGGTATTGATGTGTGAATAGGTAGAGATATACACCGGTTGCTCTGGGTTGGCATTGTCATAGATGTGCATGCCATTGCGGGCTCCCAAAAAGAGCTTGTCTTTGTAGGGGAAAATCGTTTCTATGCCCCACCCCAGTTCCACGGTATTGCCCTCCACCGGATTGGCTATATCGGTAATATCGAACAGCTTCATCCGCCAGTCGTTGATGGTATAGAGATAATCATCTGTAATCGTAAACCTGGCAAGGGACCCACCGATACCTGTAGTTACATTGCTCGATTGGTCGGCTGAAAACGATATCAATGCACTATTCTCTATCCTACCCCACCATGGGTCAATCCAATCTCCATTTTCGCAATCCATTTCCACTTCCTCCTCGCGTAGCTCATAGTCGATCAGCACGCCCAAATCCTGGTAGTAGTAATAATATGAGTCGAAGACATCCTGCACCCGTCCGGATTCCACTATTTTGTTTTTATTGGCAATGTCCAATACCACAAGGTCCATATAATTGTCGGCATACATATAATCCCCTCTGGCAGCCAGGTCTTTGTTTCCCGGCAGGGCTACAAACCCTGTCGCCACAGGCCTGGACAAGTCCCGGTTGTCAATTACATGAATCCCTTTATCCACCTCATTGATAAATATGTAGCCATCCTTGTAATAGATTTTACCGGGGTTTTCTATCTCCCTTGCTGCTTCATACTTGGCTGTTTTCCTTATGTCTTCTATCGGTGCAAACACCGGCTGAGAATACTGGATCAGCTGTGTTGGGCAATCATCTTCCTTGCAACCGGTACCCAGTAGGGTAAGGAAAAACAAAATAAGCAAGACCAGAACGGATAGCTTGGACAAATCCTTCCTGTCATTTTTCGAATTGATTGATTGGTGTTCCATGATATTTTTAAATTGAGTTAGAAGTTGTACTTTATGCCTATAGACACACCAAAATTCGTGGGCCTTCCTTCAATGGAACTGTCCTCTTTGGTGAAGCTACTGATGGCTTTTCTATAATTCGGCTCCAGTGACAGGTGGTATCTGTCCATCAGCCTGTAGCCCAGCTCTATGCTGGTGAGTAGGTCCAGGTAGGTGCTGCTAAAAGTGTCGCTGGCCTCACTGCTCCCAAAATTTTGCACCCCATCCTTCGAATTGTTCAGGCTGGATCCTATCAGAAAATTGGTGGACACGCCTGAGTTCAGTATTACATTCAGTTTTCTATCCAGTACCACATAGCCAGCCTTTAGTGGAATAGTGAGGTATTGCAGGGTGTTGCTGAAATTGGTCACCCCCTGGGAAACCTCCAGGTCACCACTCCTAAGCCCCTCGTCCAAACTGGCGCTTTCTACGCTTTCATTAGACAAAGCAAATGTTTTGTTGGATGCCCTGTCTGTCACTATAATGTTCGATGATGATCCCGGGGACACTGCGCTGTAGTGGATACCACTGCTCAGGCGAATTCTTTTCGCTACCTGCCCACCCATGTCCATTCCGGCCGAAAATGCATTGCCAGTGACATACTCAGAGCGCAATGGCACGGTGTTCACCGACGTAATGTTGTCAAAACTGGTTTGGGCATCTGCGAAGGAGGGGGCAAAAGACCCATTGCCGGCTTCCCCGGTTTCCGGATTGAATGAACCTGACGAAAGGCTAATTCCAGCCCACAAGCCAAATTTGTCATTTGTATCCAGTTTGCCGGCACTCAAATCAGGCACCCCATACAGATGGTCGGCTACCCAGGGTTCCAGAGCAGTCTTGGTCTCAGGTTTTTTCGTTTGAATGTAAGCCAGTTCCGCACTACCGTTTTCTACCAATGGAGAAACTGCCTCTTCCGTTTCATCTACAGTCAAACCCAAATTCTTGTCTGGCTCATTTCCACTCAAGGCGGCAATCGACTGATTTATCGCTTGTTTTTTTCCAAGGTCACTTGAGGTTGCCTCGGAAGCATCTGCGCTGGTTGGTGCAGTGTCATCCATCTTTTGTCCCTGAGGGCTGTTGGCCACTACATCATCAAGCTTCATTTTTGTAATTTCGGTATCAGATGTGCCCGTTAAGTTATCTTGTGTGCTTTGCTCCCCTGCTGAAACCACATCCCTTTCTCCTACGTTTTGCTCTTGTGTATCTGTTTGGGCCACTTCAGCCGGGCCGTCCAGGGTTCCATTCAAGAGGGCCGCACCAAACAGCATGGCCAGCAACACGGAGGCAGCAGCCACCCATTTAAAGAAAATCACCCTTTTCTTATATCCTTTGGCTTCAGCATTGGCCAATGCACCATCTATGGATGCCCATACGTGATCGGGGGGGCTCTTTTCGGCACCCTCAAAGGCCTCACTCCATTGATCTTCGAAAGATGTATCAGTCTTTTCCATAATTCTTGGTGTTATCTGATTTCACTGCCCATTATTTGTGCTTTTTTGCCAGGCCCGGCATGGCCTGTTCCATTTTTTCCTTGAGCAAATATTTAGCCCTGGCATATTGCGATTTTGATGTTCCTTCAGTCAGGTCCAGCATTTTGGCTATTTCATGGTGCTTGTACCCCTCAATAGCGTACAGGTTAAAAATCACCTTGCACCCCGACGGCAATTCATTGATCATTTTCAACAACTCCTCCATCGTAAAGTCCGATACGGACAGGTCGCCCCCTTGCTTTTCCTTCAGCTCGTCCACATCCACCATTGGGTATAGGTACAGCTTACTTCTTTGCGCATTCAATGCCGTATTGATCACAATCCTTTTGATCCAATAGCCCAATTTCGACTCTCCACGAAAATTTTTTATATGATCAAAAACCTTTATAAATGCTTCCTGAAGAATATCCTCAGCCTCTTGTTGCTCACGGGCATACCTCAGGCAAACCACATACATCTGCTTAGAATATTTGGCATACAGGGCCTTCTGGGCCTCACGGTCCTGTTTCGCACAGCCTTTTATTATTTCTTCGTCAGTCAGCCCCATCCGGAAAGGGTAATAAGTTGTATGGTTTGTATTAGTGACACCACCTGATTCAAAAAGGTTGGAACCACCCAGAAAGTGTGCAGCAAATTCTATACAAATTTACTGAGAACCAGTGTGATTATTGATTTGGAGCATTGGCTGTGTTGCCCTCAAATGCATTCCTCGCGCTATCGGCTTTATCTTTTCTTCCCACCTCGCCACTCCCCTGACAAAGAAAAGGATACCGCCTCTATCACGGCTATTGACAATGTGATCTGCTCAGAATTTGCGTCAATGTGATGGAGCAAACTGAAATGCGGCCTGCCTGTCGTTTGACATGGCAGTCCGTTAGCAGTAAGCACCAAATAAATCTTATGGGCTCCTTGGGAAGTGGATATCTGCCGGCAGATTGCTTCGTCGTACCTCCTCGCAAAGACGGGGTAAATTTGGGGCGCCATTCCAAGCCATCTGAAAAAGCCCGCCCAATTCGTGAAAGTTTCTTAAACTTCTTAAAAGGGGCACTTACACTGACTATAAACTGTCGTCATTGCGAGACCTAATTTTTGGTCAAACCAAACACACAAAATGGGGTGACGTTTATAGCGTAGTGCAGACTGCACAAACTGGCCGAGGCTAGATTAGTGCCCAGTGCCTGTCTGCGAGTATGGTTCGGAAGAAAGGAGTCACAA
>JAVKDJ010000051.1:0-7102 GCA_040222275.1 Cyclobacteriaceae bacterium | reverse complement strand
TCGACTTACCAAATCAGTGACGTTACGATTACTCATAGTGGCGTATCTCCTTTGGTTGGTTTATTGCTTCGCAACAACAAATCAACCAGATACGCCGCTTTTTTTCAACCTGCCTCAAACACCAGATTCAATTATAACTCTTTCCTGCAGAAAGTAGATCGAGAAAGGCCTGAAAGTTTCTTTGCTCTGTCCAGCGAACGAATCCCACTGGATAGTCATGCCCATGAAGTTCGTACTGATCGTCATATCTTCCGGGGCCGTAAGAACATGAAACCTGAAAACTAAGTTCTTTTTTATAGAAAGCATCTCTGGATATCTGCAATCCACTAGTACCAACCAGTACTATCCGTCCTCGCTTTCTGCATATTGACGCTGCCAGATCTATAGGATCATTGCTAGAAGTAGATGCTGCGATAATCACACCATCCAGCCCAATTCCACGTGTAAGATCCTCCACAACTTCAGAAGGATTAACATTCCCAGAGATATCAATCGTGCTCACACCATAGTTCTGCGCGATATTTAGTCTGGTCTTATCAAGGTCTATACCTAAAACACGACATCCATTAGCTTTTAATATCTGCACAGCGAGAAGACCTACCAACCCCAAGCCAATAACTGCCACGCTCTCTCCGAGGGTTGGGTTAGCTATCCGAATGCTCTGTAATGCAATTGCACCGATAGTCGTAAAGCTCGCACTTTCCATATCAACAGTGTCTGGAATCTTTGCTACCAGGTTTGCCGGAACACTAACAAACTCGGCGTGGAAACCATTCGACACTACCCGATCGCCTTTGCGGTAATTTGTAGATCTGGACTCCTCGACAATACCAGCATTGCTATATCCGAGCGGAAATGGCGTATCTAGCTTGGAGCGAACTGTTGATAAGGTAGCAGATAGCCCATCTGTCCTAACTTTCTGCAGTACTTGATTAACCCTATCAGGCTGTTGCCGGGCCTTATTTAACAGGTTAGCTTTGCCGAAGCTGACCAACATTTTCTCTGAGCCCGGTGAAATCACACTATTGATTGTACGAATCAATACGTGCCCTTCTTGCAGGATTGGGTTGGGGACTTCTTCCAACTTCGTTTCACCATTGGAAATGTTCTGCAGCACTTGTTTCATATCAATATTTGAATAAGTTTTTGTTTGGGGTCAATGGAGAATACACATTCGTCCAGCTATGGAATCAGACCAGTTCAGAAGTAGAAGCCGGCATATAGGCCGGGGCTCTAACATTAAAATTCTTAAGTATTGCCGGAGCAACTTCTGTTGTTGAAATTTGAACTGAATTATCGGACAGCCTTGGGATTAAGGGATCGTAAACTATCAGCAATCCCTCAGGTATATGGTAGCCACTGGACCCTGCGCTGTCTTCTATTACAGTGTTTTCAATTCCAACTTGATCAAATTCATAATATTTTTCACCTATTACAATAGACTCTTGATCAGCACCCAGATTTGGCTGGCCAAAGTGAAGCATAAAGTAATTGGATCCTTTCTTTTCCCACGCCACTTTAGATCCTGAAATTTTAATCGTATCAAGAAGCTTTTCAATGCGCTGTACATGAGCATCGTTTACAACAAAGGCAAATCGGGGCAACATCACTCTTCTTCTAGACCACTCTCCATCATTTAGGCCAAGTGCATTCAGGAATTTATCGTAGCTTTTTACATAAACTTGTTTGTGAATTGGAGTCCCATCAAATGCTGCTTGCCCCATACTTGTCACTATAACGAGCTTGTACTCTCTGTGTAGATCCACAAAATTTAATAGTCGACCAAGGAATAAATCAGCCGCCGACATGGCGAAGTCAATTTCATTCCGGTATTGTCCAACCCAGTCACTGGCATAGGAATTATTCTCGAAATCCCCAGGATACTTTGCTGCCCAGTAACGGTGCATCGCAGAAGCCACATGATTGGTAAAATATGTACAAAAATCCGGTTTTGTTCGATTAAGCTGCTTCATGAACGCATCGAAAGCGAGCATCGACTGAATGCTACGTCGTCTGTTTTTCAATTCTGGCGTCACTATTTCAGATAATAGATGGCGCATGGTTGCCGTGACGGTGCTACCAGTAATTCCCAGTTTTGGGAACTGTCCCAATACCTTAATGGATGAGCCCAATGGAATTGTTCGGGAGACGTTTCGAGCGGATCGGTCAACCATTGCCAGATTAAATTGTTGAAAAGCCTTTAACTCTTTAGGGAATGCTGAGGCATCTGTGGCAAAAGTATCCGGAAGATAAAACTCATAATTTGCTCGATCTTGTGGCGGTGGCCAGGTATGCAATGACCCACCTAGACCAATCCTAACACCTTCATCGTTCAATATTTTCCAGACAGGCGGGAATTCAGCATCTATCTCTGTGAGATCTTGACTCAGGTTTGTCAAAGTATGGGATTCGCTGTCAACACCCCTGTGTAGCGTTGGCCAGGTTGACCATGGGCTTAGACTTTTAATGTCAGGAGAATATGTATTGGAAAGAGAAGAATTTCTCCTTAATACATTAAAATTTCCATTTGGATATTTTTCACAATAGTCATGAAAGATACGGAAAGGTACTTCATTAAGTTCAAATAGAATGATTTTTCTTTGAGGCATAATTGAACTTACCCTGCTGTTTAACCACTTTTGTACATTTAGATTAGTACACTAACGGTTTTTCCCTTAACACAGATTTTGACTATTCAAGAAAGAATATTCCTGAATTGTCTATTTTAACCTTCCTGTTATTATCCAGCGCTTCTTTTGTTCCCAGCATCAAGTTTCCCAAATTTCGCACATATTCGCCTGATAACCCTTCTTTCCCTTTATCAAGTGAGGACAAATAGCTACCACATATAGATTTCATGTGACCATGATCTCGTTTGCGTAATTTGATTTTTCTGACATTCTGAACAACATCAATTCGCATTTCCTTAAAATCATCCATTTTTATCAGAGTATTTTCTTTCTGTGCTGAAAACCTTTCTCGAACGCCTTCGAACGTATGACCTTGAGCTGAGAATGAAATCAGCGCTATCGAATTGTCGCCATATGTGAATGTTACTACCACGTCACTATCAGATTTTTCTGTGCGTGTGGGAGTTATCGTGATTGGAAATCGGTGATCTTCATCAATCATCTCCATCGAGAAATGAATCCAGTGACACATATTTCCAAGAATGCGACCACCTTCCTCATTATGATAGTACCAGTGGTCCGGGTTAATTTGGTGGCCC
The DNA here is from genome assembly GCA_040222275.1 of Cyclobacteriaceae bacterium. GTDB lineage: Bacteria > Bacteroidota > Bacteroidia > Cytophagales > Cyclobacteriaceae > CAXBNB01. The sequence goes on along the minus strand of JAVKDJ010000051.1, from coordinate 3,873 downwards.
GCAACAAACCAATTTATCATAGCAGCGCCATTCTCTTTTCGTAGGGCTTCCAGTATTTTTTCGCCAATAACGCCTACTGGTCTGTTATAACCAATTGATAGTACGCGTCCGCTGGAATTCGACATTGAGTGAACAAGTCGGTTAAGTTGTTCCAGCGTAACACAATGTGGCTTTTCAATATGAACATCCTTCCCGGCGTCCAATGCTTTTGCAGCGTAATCCGCATGAGAAGCATGATTCGAAGCTATGTACAGCAGTCTCACTTCATCATCTTCTATGATTCGATCCAGGGAATCAGTATAGTAGTGCAAATTGTAATCTTTAAAGATAGACGCGGCCCGGTTAATGTTTGTATCCATTGCCGCCCTCATACAACCTCTATGATATTTGTGCAAATAGTATGCGATATGACTGTATTGGAAGTTTCCACAACCAATGAGAGCTACTGATCCCCCTCTTCTTACAGGATTAGAAATCGAAGGCAAAGTCTGAAAGGCCTTCTTCATATGATACTGGCCACGCACCTTGACCAAAGTTTTTTGAATACCGTAAAGCTGGCAGTACCGAAAAAACTTTTGAATCTGGAAAAACCTGGGTTTGGTTGTGTAATCCATATTAGTCGCTATTGATTTCCCGGCTTCCGTTCTTTATTGGCTTGCTACTTCATTCAAATATGAAAATGTATCTATTGCGCATGTACGCCAACTAAACTGCCGTGCCAATTCTACGGCTCTCTTAGCTATTTTTATTCGAAGCCTACTATCCAAAATGAGGGTCTCCAAAGCAGTTACGATCTCAGATGGTTTTTCGGGGTCAAAGTATACTCCTCCATCCTTGAGAATTTCGGGCATTGGACCTGCACTCGATGAAGCAATGGGAATTCCTGTTGCCATTGCCTCTATCAGGGTGTTCGGCAGATTTTCGCAACTTGAAGCAAAAACGAAAATATCTGATTTTGAAATGAACTCTAAAATTTTTGCATGATTCAAAAATCCCAATTGCTTTACAAAAGCACCCTCAGGATCCGCTTTTTGGATAGCACATCTGACTCTTTCCTGCGCTCTCCCCGTGCCACCTCCAACCAGCATCAATGAAATGTTCATTCCCTGTTTCCTTAATGCGTGGATTGCTTCGACCACATTCCACTGGTGCTTGTATGGCATAGCATTGGAAACATAGATGCACTTTATTTCTGAAGACTTCTCCAATATCGGCTTCGGGCTCAAATTTATGAAAAACTCCTCTCTAATCCCATGAGGAATAATTCGGTAGTTATCCAGAACGCCTATCCTGGACTGAATCACGCGGGCGGCATACTCAGATAAAAATATAACACCCGTAGATTTACTCATAGATCTCGATTGAACATACTTTAATACAAACAACCTCAGCCTATTCAGAGTTATTCCATAACGCTGCATTTCCTTGGGCTCAAATGAAAGCATGTCCCGGCTCATAGTAACTGCCGGCTTGAAGGGGCAAACTGAGCCTGCGTCCGTATTCAGCAACACATCACAACGGGCCCTAACTAGCTCCTCAGGAAAACTTCGATATTCCCAAAGCAATTGGGAAAGGAGCGATTTTTCCAATTGATTGGGACTATGCTTCACCAGCCACTTTGATTTCGGCAGCTGATCGAGCAGTTCTGGAAATGACCACAAATGGACTTCACTGATACCCAATGATTCAGGCTCCATGGCGTTAAGAAGGTTCATCAGATGATGCCGCGCCCCACCCGCCCTGTTCCTGCTTGCGTTGATACCAACTCTAATCATTGCTTGAGGCAGCTCAATATTTGAGCTCGATCTGAATTACTCAAATAATTAATCAAAACAGCTTTGTATGTACCTTTGAATACAAAAAGGGAGCCCGCGGCAACCCCTACCACACCGAATTCCTCAACTACTTTGATTATATCTTCCAAAGAACCGGCCCCTCCAAGTACTGTAATTGGAATGGCGGAATTAGCACGTATTAACGCTATAAGTTCGTGATCATAGCCTTGCATTAATCCATCCCTATCCACATTGTTAATCAAGACTTCTCCACATCCTAATGCTTGCATATTTGAAACAAACTCAAGTGGAGTTATACCCGTGCGATTCTTTCCCCTGCGAGTAACTAACTCATAGTTTTTCGAATATTTTTTCTTCACAACGTCCATAATAGCAACGATGCTTTGACTACCTACTTCGCGAACCGCTTGAGTGATAATTTCCGGGTTTTCGACTGCAACAGTTCCCAATCCCACTTTTTCTACTCCCAGTGAGATAATTTCTGAAATCTGATCACTACAGCTAATTCCACCAGCGTAGCAAAGGGGCATCCTGCATTCTGCAGCTATTTCTCTGATCAATTTCAAATTCGGCGGATAACCATCAACAGTCGCAGCTACGTCAAGCAGTAACAACTCATCTACCGCCTTTTCATTGAATATCTTGACCGCATTCAATGGATCGCCGACATACTTGGGCGATGAAAAGTTAACAGTTTTTACAAGTGAATTTCCCTGCAGGAGCAGACAGGGAATAATTCTGGGTTCCAGCATAACTATAGTTCTGAAAATCTCTTGAGAATCTCTATGCCGAAATTGTGGCTTTTCTCGGGGTGAAATTGCACACCGTATATGTTGTCCTTACCAACAACTGATGCAAATCTGTAATGGTATTCTGTTTGAGCCAATATATGTTCAGTGTCGTGAGGTACAAAGTGATATGAGTGCAAAAAGTAAAATTTTTGACCAGTGGTCTTCTTATCCACTAAATTCAATCTCGTGGCATCTTCAATGTGATTCCAACCCATGTGAGGCAAAATTAGTTTTTCCTTGGCATATTTACTACTAAATTTTACTACCTGGCCTGGAATCCAATTGAGACCTTTTTTCTCGCCCTCCTCACTCTCTGTCCCCATAATTTGCATTCCCACACACACTCCAAGAACTGGAACCTTTTTCTCCAAAACAAGGTTTTCTAGCAAGCCAATGAGCCCCGATTTTTCCAGTTTTGACAACGCCCAATCGAAAGAGCCAACACCGGGCAAAACTATTTTTGTTGACTCCAGAAGCTTCTCCTCCGAATCGGCAATCTGCACAGGAATATTTAATTGATTGTATATGTTTACAAAGGCCCTCAAATTTCCAAGACCGTAATCGACAACAGATATCAACGACGGATGCTCCATGTTAATCCCGCCAACTTCATAGCTCTTGCACCAACCCGATACAAAAGCTCCTGTGATTTGTAGTCTTTATAGGATTTATTGGGTGCTTCGAAGTATGTTCTTAACTCCTTGTCACTTATTCCCAGTTTTTTAGCCACATACGAAAAATCATGCTTGATATTCTCTTCGTCATAAGGAAGCTCTTCCAATTCCATAAGAGCCTTATCTCGAGATAATTGGCCGGAAAGAATTAGATTTGACAAATAGACCTTACGGGTATCAAACCCAAATTTTTCGAAAAGCCAATAGCTCTCATAAAATTTTGTAAACCGGGACTAAAAGTGCTTTCTGGGATAAGGCTGCCATTCAAACTCCTTAATCAGAAATTGAATGACTTCGTCCTTTACGTAATTCACATAGTCCAAAGGGCGAATGACTTTGACTCCCTTAACATAGGGCAAATAGATTTTGTGTCGCAATATGCTAGTACGAGGAAACTGTTTTAGCTCTATGCTTCCGAAACGGCTATGGATGTCATCCAGTAGAGTATAATCAGTCTGGTACCACATCCACTCGAGTTATAATTGAATCTGGTGTTTGAGGCAGGTTGAAAAAAAGCGGCGTATCTGGTTGATTTGTTGTTGCGAAGCAATAAACCAACCAAAGGAGATACGCCACTATGAGTAATCGTAACGTCACTGATTTGGTAAGTCG
>JAVKDJ010000050.1:0-60454 GCA_040222275.1 Cyclobacteriaceae bacterium | reverse complement strand
CGCAGACAGGCACTGGGCACTAATCTAGCCTCGGCCAGTTTGTGCAGTCTGCACTACGCTATAAACGTCATCCCATTTTGTGTGTTTGGCTTGACCAAAAATTAGGTCTCGCAGAGACGAAAAGCTTAACTTAACGACATTGGGCTCGCACCAGCGCATTTGAAAATGCAATCAGAAAACAGAAGGACTATTCCCACTTTACTATTTTGCCATTTTCCACTACATGGCCTGATTGGACAATTGATGTGATGATAAAAACATCCTTTGATTGAAACCCGAAATGATCAGTCAAAACCTCCAACAAACCCAACTGAATTTTTTCTACCTGATCAGCCGACCACAATGAAGGCAAGTATAGATTGACCAGTGCTTCGTATTGTTGCCCACCCTGCCCATAATGTGGAACAAAAGTAAGGCACACATCTTCTATGGCCACTCCAATCTGCATGGCCCATTTTGCTGCCACATACTGAAGGTCAACCGTGTCCGCGAGCTTCCTCCTCAGAAAACAAGTAGCAATTGGCATATCTCTATTGGTTTGATGTATAAAACTGATTTAATTTAGAAGACAGGATGCTCACCCCCAATTTATTATACCTATTCCCTTATATCTGTTTCCGCTTACTTTTATAAAAGGATTTGTCTGCCACATAGATCGTTTTTCTTACCTCACAAAAGGTTTTGGTCTGGTCTTTATTGGTCAATAATGTGGTTTTTATGATCTCTATTTCCTTCTCCCGGGCAACCCTTTCCTTTATTTCATTCAATTCCCCTGAAGTATAAACAAACTCCGCAAAAAGGTTTTCTTTGGCTGGCCGTTTGAAGAAAATTTGTGCTGATTTGTCCCAAACTACATATTCCTCTCCCAGCAGGTTGAGCAATTGGACCATAGGGATGGGATCTACAGCGGAGAACATACTACCTCCGAATATCGAGTTGACGTAGTTTTTGTTTTTGTAACTGATGGGTAGTTTGACCTGCACTTTCATTAAATCTTTCGTGACAAACACCACCCTACTTGTACTTCTCCTGTACATAGGCGAAATGTTAAAGCCATGTTTGAACAAAAAGTCCTTCCCCAGGTACCTCGTTCCAATTTCCGCTATTTTCTGATAGATCGACATAATATCAAAATCCGCCCGGCTTTAAACTTCCTTCCGGATTTCGCTAAATTAGCACAGTCCGTCGTTAAACAAAAAAGGCCCGAAAACGGGCCTTTTTTGTGTTGTTGTTTTTTGTATTTTTTAGAGCGAAAATTCGAAAACCCAGGTACCAGGGATTCCCATAGTTCGTCCTGTATCTGATTCCGGAACATCAAATGTCAAAGTCATCTTGGTGCTGGAAGCCGCCAATGATGCTTCCCTGTCAGAAAGTTGTGCCGATTTGATCAGCACTTTGGCATTGGTACATGTTACAAAAGACCAGGTACCGTTAGCTGCCCAGATATTAAGCAACGACTGATCGTTTTGGGCATCAGCAATGCTTTGAACATTGGTTGTGAAACTTCCCCCATCTTTATCCCCCGTAAAGGTAAGGGTAAAGCCTGACCATGTTGCTGTTTCGACTGATTGTGGGCTTGTTACTTTGGAGACCGTTGCGGTTTTCACGATGGTTGTCGCCAATGCCTCACACGGATCGATTTCTTCCACAGGATCGTCACCTCCGCTTCCACAGCTGGCAAATATCGCCAAGGCGAGGATCAGCGCAGCTGTTGTAAAATAATTCAAAAACTTGTTCATGTTGTGTAAGATTTAAGATTAAAATTTTTTTCCTTGACATCAAAAATATACCATTTTAATGTCTGCACCTAATTTCTTACAGAGAAAAACAGGCCTAATTCGATCCTTTAGGCGTTGAGGTTGATGGTGTTATCTACAAAGGTATATTCACTGGCCTGGTTAGAAGCCACGATCAGCATCCGGTTGGCGACCACTTCTTTTATTTGTTCCGAATACCACTCTGAGCCCCTTTCGTCCATGTTAGAGGTGGGTTCATCCAATATGGTCACAGAAGCCTGTGAAAACAAGGCAAGCCCCAATTTAAGCCTTTGCTTCATACCTGACGAAAAATCACCGACATGCTTGTTCCGGCTATTTTCCAGATACATCTTTTCGATGAGGTCGCCTATTTGATAACCGGGGGTTATTTTTTTGAACTTAAAATGAAAACGCAACATTTCGTCAAGGGTAAATTCCTCTACCAGGTCAAGGTAAGGGGCCGCATAGCTGAGGTACTTATAAAAACCTTCGACATCCTGGGGCTTCCCTTCGTTTTCGTAGATGAACTGTCCTTTCGTAGCTGGTAAAATGCCGGAAATCATTTTAACTAGAGTCGATTTCCCACTTCCATTACTGCCTGTAATGGCGTACGACTTGTTGGGTTCGAATATATAATTGAAATCCCTGATGATCCACTCCCGGTTGTTGAACCTTTTTCCTATTCCGTCGAGTGTAATCTTCATGTCATCAGATAATCTGCGTATTACTTAGCATCCAACAAATCAAATTGGGTGGAAGAGGTCTATACCTACACTTGGATTAGGTATTGAACCCTTTCATGATTCCCCGGTTGGAGCTCCCAACGAATTTGATGATTTCATCCCGCTCTGTCGATGTTGGCATTTCTACCTTTATGAGGTCAATCGCTTTGGAATTATTCATACCTTTCAGGTAAATATAGCGGTATATCTCCTGTATTTCGTTGATGGTGTCATTAGAATAGCCCCTTCTTCTCAGGCCTATCGAATTGATGCCACAATAACCGAGAGGCTCGCGCCCAGCGGTGGTGTATGGCGGTACATCTTTTCGTACCAGCGAACCACCAGATACCATGGCATGGATACCTATATTCACAAATTGGTGCACTGCACTGGCCCCACCGATGATGGCGTAATCGTCTATGTTGCAATGGCCGGCCACCTGCACGGCGTTTACCAATATGCAATTGTTGCCGATCATGCAATCGTGCGCCACATGCACGTAGGCCATCAGCAGGCAGTTACTGCCTATCACGGTCTTGTGCTTGTCCACTGTACCGCGGCTAATGGTCACAAATTCCCTGATTACGGTATTGTCGCCTATTTCCATGGTGGTTTCTTCCCCTGAAAACTTCAGGTCCTGAGGAATGGAAGAAAGCACCGCTCCGGGATAAATCTTACAGTTTTTGCCAATCCTGGCCCCTTCCATAATGGTGACATTCGATCCCACCCAGGTCCCTTCTTCTATCACCACATTTTTACTAATGGTAGTGAACGGTTCAATGACCACATTTCTGGCTATCTGGGCCTGTGGGTGTATGTATGACAATGGTTGGTTCATGAGTCTTTTTTTACAATGCTGGCAGTCATAACCCCTTCACATGCTAGGTTGCCCCCTACATGTGCGGTTCCCCTCATTTTGGCTATGCCCCGCTTTATTGGTGCCAGCAGTTCGCATTTGATCACAAGCGTATCTCCGGGCAATACCATTTTCCTGAACCTGAAACTTTCAATTCCCAGGAAATAAGCCCAATAGTTTTCCGGATCCGGGACTGAATTGAGTACCAGAATACCTCCGATTTGCGCCATGGCCTCTACCTGCAATACACCAGGCATAACCGGATTTCCAGGGAAATGTCCCTGAAAAAAAGGTTCGTTAAAAGTTACGTTTTTTACACCTGCCACATAGGTATCATCTAGATAAAAAATCTTGTCGATCAGCAGGAAGGGGTACCTGTGCGGAAGGATTTTCGTAATCTGGTTGATGTTGATCACAGGAGGCAGGGTGGGATCGTAATCCGGCACCACACTCTTGGTTTCCTGCTCCATCAGTTTTTTAATCTTCTTTGCAAAAGCAATGTTGGAAGCATGCCCGGGACGTGCCGCCAGTATTTGGGCTTTCAAGGGTCGGCCCACCAACACCAAATCGCCTATTACATCCAGCAATTTGTGACGCGCCGGCTCATTGGGGTACCTCAGTTCCACATTGTTGAGTATGCCCTCCTTTTTCACCTCTACCTTGGGCTTGTTGAACAAATTGGCCAACTGCTCCAGCTCATCATCCTTGATCACACGGTCCACTATCACGATGGCATTGTTCAAATCCCCACCTTTTATCAAACCCCTGCTGTGCAGCTCTTCCAGCTCATGCAAAAAGCAGAAAGTACGGCAAGAGGCTATCTGGTCGGTGAAGTCTTCAATGTTGTTTAAAGAGGCATGCTGGCTGCCTAACACTGGCGACTTGTAGTCCACCATTACGGTTACCCGGTAATCTTCCGAAGGCAGGGCTGCCAGTTCTATTTCATTGCTCTTGTCCCTAAAGTAAATGCTCTCGGGCACCTCAAAATAATTCCTCTGGGCGCTTTGTTGCTCCACACCCACCTCATTGAGTGCCTCTATAAACTGTATAGAGCTACCATCCAATATCGGTGGTTCCGGGCCATCAAGCTTGATCAGTACATTGTCTATCTGCAAACCTGCTACGGCAGCCAGTGTATGTTCTACGGTATTTATCCGGCCTCCGTCCTGCTCTATGGAGGTACCTCTCGACAGGTCCACTACATTGTCCACATCTGCATCGATGATGGGCTTGTGGTCCAGGTCGGTTCGCTGAAATTTGATTCCGTGGTTGGGTGGTGCTGGTTCGAAGGTCATGTTAGACACTACACCTGTATGTAGGCCTACACCGGAAATGGTGACAGGCTTTTTAATAGTATGTTGATAAACTTTCATTCTTTATTTGTAATCTGACAACTCCTCATAACCCCCTCCGGAATTAGGTCGGCAAATTTAGTATTTTTTGTTCAAGTTCTTTTATCCTCTTCATCAAATCTGGCAACCTCCTGAAAACCACATAGGATTTTTTGTAATCGGCCAATTCGAAGGCAGGACTGCCCAGCAAAACCACTCCTTTTTTATCTATGTTTTTAGAAATTCCTGCCTGGGCTGCTACGGTCACCTGATCGCCAATATTGAGGTGGCCAACAATCCCCGCCTGCCCAGCTATCACACAGTTTTCTCCAATTTTCGTAGAACCGGACACACCTGCCTGTGCAGCTATCACGGTGTTTTTTCCTATCTCCGTATTGTGGGCTATTTGTATGAGATTGTCCAGTTTTACACCACTCTTAATCACTGTAGATTTGAAAGTGGCACAATCGATTGTAGTATTGGCACCAATATCCACATGGTCTTCCACCACCACATTGCCCACCTGGGGTATGGTCTTGTAGGTGCCGTCTTTTTGCGGTGCAAAACCAAATCCGTCACTGCCTAATACGGCTCCTGAATGTACCACGCAATGGCTGCCGATTTTGCAATTGGCATAAACCTTCACACCGGAATAGAGTATGGTGTTGTCCCCAATCTCCACATTGTCGCCAATATAGGTTTGAGGGTATATCTTACAATTGTCCCCAATGGTCACATTGTTGCCGATGTAAGAAAACGCCCCCCTATAAATGTTCTCCCCGCATTCAGACCCTTCGCCTATAAAGTTGGGCTGCTCCACCCCTGTTTTTTGATAGGAAACTATCTTGTGGTATTCCTCCAGCAATGCAGTAAAACTCAGGTATGGATCTGCTACGCGTATAAGTGTGGTTTTCAGGTCTTTTTTTGCTTTAAAATCCTGATCTACGATAACAGCACTGGCACTCGTAGAGTATATATGACTTTCGTATTTAGGATTGGACAAGAAAGAAATCGTACGATCACCCGCATCCTCAATGCTTCCTATATTGTCTATAATTTGGTCAGGGTCACCCTGCACGTCCCCATTGAGAATGTGGGCAATTTGAGATACTTTAAATTCCATATAAAATCAAATGGTTACTTCTTTCGGCCAGCAAAGATAGTATTTGGTTACAATTTTACTCATCGCCCTGATATTGGGCAGTTCGATGGCTACCGCAATATCCACTATTTCACCTTTTTTGGTGAGTATATTTATTTTCTGTCCGCTGGAAATATAGGCCTCATTGCTGATTTTACCACTTCCGGTAAAGAATCCAGCCTCTTCTTCAGACAGGTCGAAATATGTTCGTATTTTTTTTCTTACATCTTCTATTTGCGTACCCGAATGTGGGGTACTGGCCAGGTCTATCCTGAATATCTTTCTTCCCAGCAGCATCTTGCTTAGTTTGGACAAAACAAAATCTTCGTGGTTTACCCAGAATTTCATCGAGCCCCAAATGTCGCTATCATCCAATAGGGCAAACACACCCAGGATATCGGGATCTTCTTCAAAATCGATTTTGGAGATGCTTCTTTCCAGAAAAATGGACAATGCGGGTGTGGCGGTTACCTTAGTGCCACTTTGGGTAAGTTGCCTGGCCCTGCTGATCACCTGAATGAGCATCTCCTCTGCACTCACCGATGTTTTATGTAAATACACCTGCCAGTACATCAGCCTCCTGGCGCTCAGGAAATTTTCAATGCTGTAAATCCCTTTTTCCTCCACTACGATCTGGTCATTTCGCACATCCAGCATTTTGATGATGCGCTCAGAACCAATGGTGCCCTCAGACACCCCGGTAAAGAAGCTATCCCTTCTCAGGTAGTCTATCCGGTCTATGTCCAGCTGGCTGGAAACCAACTGATGAAAAAACATTCTTTCATACTCGCCTTTAAATATTTTGATAGCCAAATCCAACTTTCCCTGATAAACTGCATTTAACCTATGAAGGAAGATCAAAGAAATCTCTTCATGGGAGATGCCATTGAGCAAACTAAACTCGAGGGTGTGTGAAAAAGGCCCATGGCCAATATCATGGAGTAAAATGGCGATGAGTGAGGCGTTGTATTCGTCCTTGGAAATTTCCACTCCTTTTGAAGATAGGTTTTCAAGGGTAAGGTGCATCAGGTGCATGGCACCCAGTGCATGGTGAAACCGCGTATGAAATGCACCGGGGTAAACCATGTTGGTCAACCCCAATTGCTTGATCCTCCTCAACCTTTGAAAGTAAGGATGTTCAATGATGTCGAAGATCAGGTCGTTTGGAATTGTAATAAAACCAAATACAGGGTCGTTGAGTATCTTGTTCTTATTTAATTTCAAAATAAAATTGTTATCCCTAAAGTTGGTATTACTATTGCTGACTTGGAAAGGGAATTTGTAGTTTAAACTGTTGGAATCTAATTACTCAAAATAAAGGATATTATGCGGAAATATAAAATTTTATGGGCCGATGACGAGATCGAATTGTTGAAACCCCATATTTTGTTCTTAAACAAAAAAGGGTATGATATTGATCCGGTAAACAGCGGGAGCGATGCACTGGACAAAATCAGCGAAGACTCGTACGACCTTGTATTTCTGGATGAAAATATGCCTGGGCTCACTGGACTTGAAACCCTGACCCAAATAAAAGGCACCTTACCGAACCTGCCGGTGGTAATGATCACCAAAAGTGAGGAAGAGAATATCATGGAGGAAGCCATTGGCTCAAAAATAGCTGACTACCTCATCAAACCGCTCAACCCCAACCAGATACTGTTGTCGATCAAGAAAATACTGGACAACAAAAGACTGGTGTCGGAACATACCAACCAAAGCTACCAGCAGGACTTCACAAATATCAGCCTGGCAGTGAATGAAGATCTGGACTTTAACGAATGGATCGATGTGTACAAAAAAATGGTTTTTTGGGAACTTGAAATCGACAAAACCGCCGAAAAAGACATGGCCGAAGTACTCAACCTGCAGAAGGAAGGCGCCAATGCTGAGTTTACCAAATACATTTTCGGCAATTACGAATCCTGGCTAAACGATCCCGATATTCCAAAGCCCCTGCTGTCGCACCAAATGATGAAAAAAGAGGTCTTCCCAAAATTGACTGGTGAAAAGCCTGTGTTTTTCTTCGTAATAGACAACCTGCGCCTCGACCAGTGGGAAATCCTGGAACCCACCATTGCTGAGTATTTCAATATTGAAAGCAAAAACCCTGCATTCGCCATACTACCTACTACTACGGCCTATGCCCGAAACGCCATTTTCAGTGGCATGCTGCCATCCGACATGGCCAAGTTTCATCCGGATATTTGGATCAATGAAACCGAAGAAGAAGGAAAAAATAATTTTGAAGATGAGTTTCTGGCTCGACAGCTCAAAAAAAACAATCTGAACGTCAAATTTTCGTACCACAAAATCATCCATAAAAATCAGGGCAAACAGCTGGTGAACAACTTCAACAACCTGATGGACAATGACCTGAATGCGATAGTTTACAACTTTGTGGACATGCTCTCCCATGCCCGTACGGACATGAAAATGATCCGAGAGTTGGCACCAGACGAAAGCGCCTACCGTTCGCTGACCAATTCATGGTTTATGCACTCTACCCTGTTGGAAATTTTGAAGCTTTTGTCGCAAAAAGATGCACATGTGATCATCACTACAGACCATGGTACCATTAGGGTGAAAAGGCCTGTGAAAATAGTTGGTGACAAAAACACCAATACCAACCTGCGGTTTAAGGTGGGCAAAAACCTCAATTTCAAAAAAAGCGACAATGTATTCGTTTCCCGAAACCCTGACGAGTTGTACCTGCCGAAAATAAACGTATCGAGCTCTTATGTATTCGCCACCAACGACGACTTCTTTGCCTATCCCAACAATTACAACTATTATGTGAATTATTACAAGGATACTTTTCAGCATGGGGGCATTTCCCTTGAAGAAATGATCCTGCCGGTAGTACATTTGCAGCCAAAAAGTTGACAAATGAATATAACCTATTCAGCACTGGGTGAGATAGAAGAAGTAGCAAAAAAAATCATACAGCACTGTACAGGGTACAACATCTGGCTCTTTGAAGGACAGATGGGGGCCGGCAAGACTACTTTGATCAAATCTATATGCGAGCAAATGCAGGTCTCAGACAATGTGAGCAGTCCTACGTTTTCCCTGCTCAATGTCTATCAGACCGGTACTGGGGACGAAGTGTACCATTTCGATTTTTACAGAATAAAAGACCAAATGGAGGCAATAGACATAGGTAGTGACGAATATTTTTATTCGGGCAATTACTGTTTTATAGAATGGCCGGAAAAAATACCTTCGCTTATTCCCGATAGATTCATTAAAATAAGTATTAATTTAGGGAGAGAAAACGAACGTGAGATTAGCATAACTGAACATGAGTGACCCACTTAAAAGCAGCATTTCCTCATTGGCCTCAGAATCACGGCTTTATCCCCAGGAAGTATTGCTGAAAGTCAAAAACGACAAGCACCAGCTTTTTATTGGAATCCCGCGGGAAAGCTCTGAGCACGAATACAGGGTATCGCTCACCCCAAAGGCTGTGGAACTTCTGGCTGCCAATGGCCACAACATAGTGGTGCAGTCCGGGGCTGGCAAGGCGGCCAATTTCACAGACCATGAATACAGTGAAGCCGGGGCAAAAATTTGCTCCGATGCTGAGGAAGTATTTGCATGCGACATTGTAATGAAAGTAAAATTCCCCAATCTGGAGGAATTGAAGAAAATCAAAAATGGCAAAACCCTTATTTCCACTATCCATCTCCGCGACGAGCTCAAGGAGCATATCAAACTGATCAATTCCAAGAAAATTACGGCCATTGGGTTTGAATATATAGAAGACAAAGTTGGTGGTTTGCCCATTGTGCGGGCCATGAGTGAAATTGCCGGTTGTGCGGCCATTCCTATTGCTTCAGAATATTTGAGCTCGACCAACAAAGGACTTGGCGTGCTATTGGGTGGTATTACTGGTGTCCCTCCTACCAAGGTGGTCATTCTGGGCGCGGGAACGGTGGCCGAATATGCAGCACGAGCCGCAGTAGGATTTGGGGCAGAGGTAAAAGTCTTTGACGCCCATATCTATAAACTGAGAAGGCTCAAACATTTGCTGAACAGCCCCATTTTTACCTCGACCATAGACCATGCATCCCTGCAAAAGGCATTGAAAGATGCCGATGTAGTGATAGGATCGGTACGTGCGGAAAAAGGACAAATCCATCAGGTAGTATCAGAAGATATGGTCACACAAATGAAAAAGGGGGCGGTAATCCTTGATGTGAGCATAGACGAGGGTGGATGTTTCGAAACGTCTGAACCCACCAACCTAAGAAGCCCGACTTTTACCAAGTACGACATCATTCATTATTGTGTACCCAATATTGCATCAAGGGTGCCCCGTACGGCATCACGCGCACTGAGCAATATTTTCACACCCATCCTGATGGAAACTTCCCAGTGTGGTGGCATTGACGACATGATATTCCAACACAAATGGTTTATGAAAGGGGTATATGCTTACAAAGGCACTCTTACCAACTATTATCTGGCCAAAAAGCTCAATTTGAAATTCAAAGACCTGGATTTGTTGTTGATGGCCAGGTATTAAGAAGGGCAAATAATTTACATCTTTCCCTCCCATTAAAACCAATACCTTCCAACGGACAAAAAAAAATTATACTTTCGGACACTTTCCCAATGGTGGGTGCAATTGATAAAACTTTATTTCTATATTTGCAGCCACGCGCATGTGGCGAAATTGGTAGACGTGCTGTCTTCAGGCGGCAGTGCCTTCGGGCGTGGAGGTTCGAATCCTCTCATGCGCACATTTTTCCCTTTCTAAATCAAACAATCATCGCTATTTTCCGCCATTGGCGGTTAGGTCTGCCCGGCATTGACTGTCAAGGGCAGGTGGTGAAGTTTCATTGACAATATTGGACAGGAAGTCGCCCGTTTCAACGGCATAGTACATCAGGCAGTCCTGCACATCGCAGTGGTGACCATTATTGGTATCCTGGTGGTCTGTTTGCATAGCAGTGCCCACATTGACCAGACCAAGCAAATGCCCCATTTCATGGCGCAGTACCGTTTGAAGGACCAGGTTTTCAGACGGCTGACCGATACCACCTGTCAATTCCCGGATGCGGCCTCCCATCAGCGCAAATGAGGTATTTCGGTAAGCCAGCCCCAGTACGTTTTCATTGGTGTAGGCATCTTCCGTAATGAACATAAAAATAGCAAGCTCTTTATCATCGTTGAACTTTGTCCTGTTTTGATCCTCAAAACTCCGCAAATCACTCGCAGAATATGGGGCCAGGCCAGGTGTTGATATACTGGATGCACGGACGGTAATGCCGTCTGGCTTTCGCACCAGCATTTCTATAAAGCTTTTAAATTCATCGATCACGGAATTGTCCAATTCATATCCATTCACCGCCACTATCTCCAGGGTAATACCATCGTAATTTGTATCGGATAACATGTCGTTGGATGAGTCGCCAACATTTTTTTTATTGAGGTTTGGATCGGGCTGTGGATCAGGATCCGCAACAGGATCTTCACCATTTTGCGAGCAGGCAAGCACACCTATAAATATCAGAAAACTTATATACGACTTAACTTTTTGTAAAAATTTGTTCATATGTTAGAAACTATTTTTATCGGAAAATATTTCGCTCCCCACTATTCATTTTTTCCGGATGGGTATCCAAATTTCCTCCTCAGAATCCGGATGGTCGTTTTTATATTTCTCTCCCAAAACCTCAAAATGGGGGCGATTGTCGAGGATGTAGCCCGATTGGGGTAGCCACGTCTGGTATATGTATTGAAAAATGGTAGGGTCGCTACCGGAACCTTTGTAATCGAACACAGCATATTCACCTGCATCCAGCGTAAAGTCTTCCATGCCACCCGCTTCAGCATCAAAATCAGTTACTTCTATGGCCGCCCATTTGATAAACTCCGCCTGGGGAGTGAAGTTGTTGAAATATGAATCGTCATAAACCTGCAAGGAATACAGGTCTGCACCAACAGGGTTTTGAATTTCACCTCTATTCTCCATAAAACTTCGCCAGAGCTGCCCGGTTTGGTTGTTGGTGAGGGACATGACCATTCTTTTTCCCCTTAATTTTTTTCCTGGAAGCAATTCGATTCTGGGTTGAAGCATAGGTATTGGTTCAATTATATTTTCATTTCGACAAGATAATATGGCTTTAGTATTCCACTCTGTGGAAACCTGTCTGGGTGGGAAATTACATGAAATGGAGTAGGATTGGTTCCCACAAGGCTAATTTTTACAAAAAAAGGGAACCCCTGAGGGCATTAAGCTTAGAGCCTTTTGTTCACAACATTGTTGAACATGGAGCCGAAGGTATAGCTGAGGCCTATATCAAAATCAGATCCAAAATCTGTGGCGATTTCCCTCTGTCGGGAAATTATTTCTTCGAGCGTAGCATCGCCCCTGGCCAGGTTGATCTGATCGTTGATCAATTCATAACCTACCGACAGGCGAGCCGAAAGCCCCCTCATGATACGAACCCTCACGCTGCTGTCAAATTCCAGCCTGCGGCGTTCAGGGTTGTTGGCAAATTGGGAGGCCTCCAACTCTCCATAGATACTTCCCCAGGGCTGGTTGAAAATGACCTCCATCGCAAGGGTATGAATTGGCACCAGATCCTCCAGTTTGTTGTGGATGGTAACCTGGGTATAATCCTGGTACAAATACCCAAACCTGTAAACAAAAGTGAATTGCTTTCGGGCCACTTCCGACCATGGAAAAATATTGTATTCAACAGCGGCACTCGCCCTTATCTTCCTGTCAATATTGCTAAATGAGCTGGCCTCCAAAGTGGTAAAAATGCCCCCCGACCAATGGTTGTCAATACTACGTACGAACCGGCCATTGTAGTAGGACCTGGTTACTTTTATTTCTATGGTGTCCTGGATGGTCCTTTTGTTGGACCGGGTGAAAAAGTCCTGCCTGATCCTATACTTTGAGGTGACGTGATCGATTTCCAGACCATATTCGAATTCGGTTTTCTTCCGCTGGGATTCCCATTCAAAATCCCCCTGGCCAGATATCTCAAACACCCAATTGTGCCAGGGGTCCCTGATTGGCACATATTCCTGTTCTTTTGGCTTCAATGCATTTTCGTAGGATATTTCAACGTCGTAACCTACAGTACTTTTGTACAAAAACGGCACTAACCCAGCCGACAACACATCCTTGATTTTCATGCGTACTTCGTCCGAAGTATCCAGCTTTTCTGTTGTCAGGTCCATCTTAAAAACACTTCCTTCGAAGGCCTTTTTTCCTATATAGGAAATATCATAGACCCTGCCCCCGCTCCCGCTCTCATTTCTTACGAAAAAAACGTGCACATCGGCAATACGCTGGTCCCTCACATAATCTATATAATCCACTTCCTGACGAAGGTAGTCTTTGTCACAAAAGCCACAGTCTAAAAAAACTTTGAGCTTTTGCTGGCTCAGATCACTTTCAGCTATTTTTTGGCCATAAATCTCCAGGGCTACAAAAAATTGTAGCATCAAAAAACAATATTTCATCATGATTATTTTCTAGTTTGTGATGTGAGGTAATTGATGATGGAATTGTCTCCGGACCTTTCGGCTATCATGGTTACATCCCAGTTGTTTTTCCTTCTGGCATGGACATCTGCACCATTCTCTACAAGCAATACCACCAAATCCATCTTCTTTTTTTCAATGGCATACATCAGAGGGGAAAGGTCGTTGAACTTTTGCCAGTTGACATCAGCTCCATATTCTATCAAAATCTTGGCATTAGCAGTCTTTCCCGATTCTATAGACTCGAAAAGTGCCGTCCTGCCGTCATACCTGCTGGCGTTGGCATCCGCTCCATGATCGAGCAGTAGCTTCACGATCCTGGCATCTTTTTCATCTGCGGCCTGTATCAGCACTGTTTCCCCTTTTTCAGTCTCACGGGCCTTTACCTCTGCTCCATTATCGATTAAGAGCCTGGCCATTTCATAATCATTGCTCCTCACCGCTTCGCATAGGGGTGTCAGCTCGTCGATTTTGATGTTTACATTGGCTCCATGCTCAATGAGTATCCTGGCATTTTCCAGGCGCTCCTCCTCCACTGCCTCGAACAGTGCGGTTTTGTTGTGGTAGGATATGGCATTGACATTTGCACCTTTGTCTATAAGCAATTGGGTAATTTCGGGGCTTTTTGCACTAGCAGCTTCCATGAGCACCGTCCATCCATCACGATTGCTGAAGTTTACATTTGCCCCTGCCTCCACGAGCAATTGCACTATGCTCAATTGTTCCTTGTCCACCGCATACATCAATGGTGTACGACCATCATCATCTTTCAATCGCAGGTCAGCACCACTTTTCACCAACTGCTCCGCTACATCAAAGTTGCCAGCCCGGATGGCTTCATGCAGAGCTGTACCCCGTTTTTTGCTCATGTGATTGATCTCAGCTCCATGCTTCACCAAAAGCCTTGCCAGGCGGTGGTCTTCTTCATCCGAGGCTTCTATCAGGATGGATCGTCCATCTTTTTGGAGGGTGGAAATATCTGCCCCATTACTGATCAATAGTTTGGAGATTTCATAATTGTTGTTTTTGACAGCTAAAAAAAGTGGTGTATAACCGTCTTTGTTTTTTACATCCAGGTCAACCCCTTCCCTGGCCATTTTTTTGACTACATCCACCTCGTTTTGCTCAATCGCCTCAAAAAGGGAATCCTTGGTTGTCCCGCTCATATCATCAGGCAACACAAGCATGCCCAACCCGAGGGAAGAAATGCCTAGTACAATCACGGTGACAATCACCAAGCGCTCTTTGAGGTCAGCAAAAATATTTCTGCTGGTAAAAATTCTTTGAACCCTTTGTTTGAGGTTGTTTTGCTTGCCGGAAAAGGCCAGGCTCAGCTTACCCTCTAATTCGACATAGCCAATATTCACCAAAGCTTCAGCATAGTCCACATTTTGGCCGGTAACGGATACAGTTAAATCGTCACAGCAATTTTCCCTTTCCAGACGTATTCTGGAAGATACCCACCATACTGCAGGGTGGTAAAAGAACACCAATTCTACTATTGATTGGATGGTATTCACCAGATAATCATTTCGTCTGATGTGTGCCAACTCGTGCACGAGAATTGCCTCTACCTGCTGCTGGGACAATCTGGTAAGCGTGCTGACCGGGAGTAAAATGACAGGTTTGAAAAACCCAATAACCATGGGCGTGGATACTGCCGTTGAAAGTTGGATGATATACTTTTTGGTCAGTTTTAGTTTTTCAGAAAGTGTACGACACCTGTTTTCCCAGAATTCATCAATAGGGCGGACATTGTGTGTCTTCAACCTCCGGATATAAACCAGGTTGGCGATAAGCCTGAGTCCGAAAAAAAGTATTCCTATGAACCATAGCGCAACGAGCAAGGGAAAATATTGACCCAGGTATGGGCCAACGGCATTTATTACCGACTGTTTCTCTTCCTGGCCCTTTGATATGTCAGCCCTTTTCTCCGAATCAACCGGTTTCTTATCCGGCATTGGTGCGGGGTTTCCAGCAAGTACTATCGGCTCAGTTGATGGACCTGGCTGATAAACCAGCGAGAATGTGAGAACCGTAGAGGCCAGAAACAAAAACAGAAAACTTACAGCCAACCTGTATTTGGTGACGGCAGAAAACCGCCGCAACATCACGAGCAACAATGCCAGCGCAATGCCCAATAGCAATCCTTGCCAGGTTGAATGCACGAGGGTCCATCCAAAGGCATCCGTTATATGTCGGGGAAAAATATCAAATGCTTCCATTTTCTTTCTTTTTTTGGTTGATAAACTCCTGGATTTCGGCCAGCTCCTGACGGTTTGTGGTGTGATTGCCAAGCGCCTTCAATACCAGCTTGTAGGTAGATCCCTGAAAAGCACGCTTCAGAAACTTGTCCAGTAGTTCATCCTGGATCAGGTCTTCTGTCTGTACCGGGGAATAAACATGCTTCTTGCCAAGAATTTCCCTGGAAACCAATCCCTTTTCGGTCATGATCTGCATGGTTTTAAGGGTAGTTGTGTATCCGGTTTCTTTATTTTCGGATATCTGGTCGTGCACAGCCCTCACGGACAAGGGGCTATTTTTCCACAATACCTGTAGAATTTCCAGTTCGGATGAGGTGGGTCCTGTCTTTTTCTTTTTCATATTACGAAGAGTTTCGTAGCAAACATACGAAAACTATCGTAGATAAAAAATTATTGCAAGATGAGTACCCTGAAATGAATATATGAGCACAAACTAAAGACATGTGATCAGGTATAAAGACGGCTTAGCCAGGCCGTTATACCGGTTCATGAGTGTCAATGATTTCTAGCCCTCCTTCAGGATGATGGATGGGAGAAGGATGGAAATTAAAGCTTTAGGTTTAGAAGTCGCCGGTAGAGTCAAAAACTGTAAGGGCAAGCAAACCCAGAAAACCTACCATAAAAAGATAGTAGATGGTAGGTACTATGGTTTTTTTCAACACCAAACCCTCATTGCCCAAAAAACCCACGGTGGCCGAAGCTGCCACTACATTGTGTATAGCGATCATATTGCCTGCTGCGGCCCCAACTGCCTGAAGGGCCACCATTAGTGATGTCGGCATGGCCAGTTTCTCGGCCACTCCAAACTGAAACAGTGACAGCATGAGGTTACTAACAGTATTGCTCCCCGCAATGAAAGCCCCCATAGCACCCACAAAAGGGGCAAACAGAGGGTAAACAGCCCCTACGGTTAGGGCCACCCATTCGGCCATGGCTATGGGCATACCTGGTAGGTCTGCAGGATTGGCGCCAGAGTTGATATAAATCCTGACCATCGGTACTGTGAAGATGAGCACAAAACCCGCTCCAATTACCATTTTACCACTTTCGGACAAAGCATTTTTAACCTCGCTGGTATTCATTTTGTGCATCACCACTGTCAGGGCCCCCACAATCAATAAAATGGTACCTGGCAGGTACAATGGCGTGCTGGCCGCAGACACGGTAGTTCCGAAAATCTCCGACCATTCAAGTTTAAGGCTTGTGAGCCAGTCTTTGAATGGGAGTTGTGTAAGTCGGCTCAAAACCAACAATCCAGCCAGGATTAAGTAAGGAGCGCATGCGGTGAGCATGGAAACCTGTGACCTGTTACCTCCATTGTCAGTTTTAATTTCTATACTCCCCATCCAATGAACAGGCCAGTCGCTTTTATTGGCAAAGTTCCATGGTTCTTTGGGCACCAGAAACCCCCGTTTGGCTGCCAGAACTACCACAGTCAGCCCGATAAGAGAGCCCAGCAAGGAGGGAAATTCCGGCCCCAACAATATGCCAGTGAGCATGTAGGGAATGGTGAAAGCCAGCCCTCCAAAAAGTGTAAATGGTAAAATTGCCAAACCTTCTTTCCATGATTTGTTTTTGCCAAAGAAGCGGGTCATCATGCATACCATGAGGGTAGGCATCAGTGTGCCGGTAATACCATGAAAAACGGCAGCATTGGTAGTGACCATCTGGAGATAGTCCGAAAAACCAAAACCTACCTCGGCCAACCTGGCATTCAACTCGGGGTTTTGCAGGCCACCCCTTACCCCAACCAATATGGGTGTCCCAACTGCACCGAAAGTAACGGCAGTGCTTTGCACCATCATACCCAACATAACGGCACAGAAGGTCGGAAAACCCAATCCTACCAACAGCGGGGCAACAACGGCAGCCGGGGTGCCAAAGCCAGCAGCCCCTTCGATGAAAGACCCAAATAACCAGGTGATGATGATCACCTGCACCCGCCTGTCGGCACTGATGTCTGTGAAGCCCTGGCGTATAGTGCCCAGCACACCCGAATGCTTAAGCAGGTTGAGCAAAAGAATGGCCCCAAAAATGATATAAAGTATGTCGAAAGTAATGAACAGGCCCTGTATAGATGAAGCCAAAATATGCAACGGTGGCAGGCTCCAGGCAAAAAAGGCGATTATAATGGTGAGGCCGAAGGAAATCGGCATGGCGGTTTTAGCAGGCATTTTGATGCCTACTAGCATCACCGCGGCAGACAAAATAGGAACGACGGCCAACAAGGCCAATACGGAAATTGACATGTATATTTAGATTAGGTTTCATTTTTCAAATAATTCCTGCTAGTCAGCATGGCCGTCATACACAAGTTCCTTATTCACCAGGTTTGGAATTTTTTCTCCGTTGCAAGCTGCCAGCAAATTGTCTATGGCTATCATCCCCATTTTCGTTCGGGTGGCTATGGATGCACTGGCTATGTGTGGCAGCAAAACAGTATTTTTCATCTTTAATAATTCAGGGTGCACGGCGGGTTCGTGTTCATAGACGTCCAATCCGGCACCCTTTATTTCCCCTTTTTTGAGCGCATCAACCAGGGCATCCTCATCTACCACAGGTCCACGAGCCGTATTGATCAGGTAGGCTTCATTTTTCATTAAGGCCAACTGCCGTTCTCCTATCAGATGGTGGGTAGATTCGTTGTATGCCACATTCAGCGAAACAAAATCAGCCTGTGCCAAAACCTGATCAAACGGACAGTATTGTAAACCAAGAGCCTTTTCCTCGCTTTCTTCCAACCTTGTCCGGTTCCAGTAAATCAGGTTCATATCAAAACCCCTTGCGCGCCTGGCAACTGCCTTACCGATCCTCCCCAGGCCAATAATGCCCAGGGTGGCACCATAAATATCAGCCCCCAGGTATTGCAGCGGTCCCCACCCCTTCCATTCGCCAGTACGCACAAAGCTGTCAGCCTCAGGAAGTCGCCTGGCCAGTGCCATCATCAACGAAAAAGCCAGGTCCGCTGAAGTTTCTGTGAGCACACCAGGGGTATTGGACACTGGGATATGCCGCTTGGTAGCAGCTTCAATGTCGATGTTATTATACCCTACGGCATAATTGGCAATTATTTTCAGCCCCGGGTTGGCATCCATAATATCTCCATCAATGGCATCTGTGAGCAAACACAACAGTGCATCCTTTCCTTTCACCCCTTTGATGATTTCCTCTTTTGTCAATACACGATCTTCTGTATTCATTTCAAGGTCGGTATGTTGTCTCAACCGCTCCATTGCTTTAGGTGGCAGCTCCCGGGTTAGAAATATTTTAGGTTTCATTCTACGCGTTAAAGATTCGAACTCCGGATCCCATAGTGGAATCCTCAAATATTTAGCTTCGAAAGATAAAGTCTATAGCGCAAACAGGTCGTCTTTTGTAACTTTTTTTTCAGAATTGCGGATTTATGAGCACTTTCTTATTTTTTTCCATGAGTACTATTATCAATATTTGTCATACACAAACAAACATTAATACTACTAATCAGTGCGATAACTAAACAAAAAGACCTTATTTGTACGACAAATATCTTGTAATTAAAAATTATTATTCTATAATTGTGTTTCACAATTAACCATAGTCCCATAGAAAATCTAATAGAAAAGGAGGAAGTATCGCTCCCCCTCAATCTCAGGATTGAGCAGGAAATCGAGCGTAGCATTAGAAACAGGGAATACTCAGCCGGGCAAAAACTCCCCACTGAAAATGAGTACTGCCAGAAATTTTCGGCGAGCAGGACTGTTGTGAGGGAAGCCCTTAAGAGCCTGAATTCCAAAGGGCTGGTCAAAATCAAAAAAGGAAGCGGCATTTACGTCACAGAGCTGAGCACGGAAAGCGCAATCAACATGCTCAATTTTTATTTTGAAATGTCGGAAGACAGTGACCTTGTGTTCAACACAATAAAGACGCGGCAATTTTTCGAACCTGAAATAGCTGCCCAGGCAGCACTCAAAAGGACACCTGAAGATCTCATAGCCCTTGAAGCCAACCTCAAGCAACTCATTGCCTGTCCGCTTGAAGATGTGGAGTTGGAGACTGCCTACGACAGGGAATTTCATTCGCTTGTGACTGAATCGGCTGCCAACCCGGTAGTGAAGGTGATCATGGAGCCTATTTTCAACCTGATACCACGCCACAGCATGATGGTGTATGGCAAAGGGGTGTCGATAGACCAGACCGAAAGACGGGAATCTACAGTAAAATATCATACAGGAATATTTGAAGCCATCAAAAACCAGGACAGCAGGGAAGCCTACTACTGGATGAAGGAGAGTTTGATCAAAACTGAAAAGAACCACCTGAACCTGATGGAATATTTGAGAAAAAACAAGACATCATAAAACTTTATAAGCACCACATGGAAAAACAGAAACCAAATAGCAAATTGAGGAGCCAGAGCTGGTTTGCTCCTGCCGATGAAAAACTAGGTTTTATCAACCGGTCCTGGTTGCGAAACCAGGGCTGCCCCGACGACTACTTTACCGGACGTCCGGTTGTAGGCATTTGCAATACATGGTCGGACCTCACCCCTTGCAATGCCCATCTTAGGGATTTTGCCGACATGGTGAAGCGCGGGGTATTGGAGGCCGGAGGGGTTCCTTTCGAATTTCCAGTGACTTCCCTTGGCGAAACCCTCATGCGGCCTACTGCGATGCTATTCAGAAACCTGGCCAGTATGGATACTGAAGAAAGCATCAGAGCCAATCCACTGGATGGCGTGGTGCTACTTACCGGCTGTGACAAAACCACCCCCTCCACTGTGATGGGAGCCTGTAGTGTTGACCTACCAACCATAGTAGTACCTGGCGGACCAATGCTCAATGGCCGGTACAAAGACGAACAAATCGGCTCGGGGACTTTCGCTTGGAAGATCAAGGAGAAGATGAGCAACGAAAACTTCACCAGAAAAGACCTGTCCGAAGCGGAAGTGTGCAATTCCAGAAGTGCCGGCCACTGCATGACCATGGGAACAGCCTCCACCATGGCTTGCATGGTAGAGTCCCTGGGCCTGACCCTGCCGGGTGCAGCTGCCATTCCAGCAGTGGACTCCCGAAAAAAACTCCTTGCACAACTCTCCGGGCGCAGGATTGTAGAAATGATCAATGAGGATCTGAGGCCATCAAAAATCCTCACCAGAAAAGCTTTTGAAAATGCCATCGTGGTAAATGCAGCCATCGGTGGATCTACAAACTTCATCATCCACCTGCAAGCCATCGCCGGCAGGATAGGTGTGGATCTGGAGCTCAAAGATTTTGATACACTGGGCAGTCGTATCCCACTGCTGGTCAACCTCATGCCTTCCGGCAAGTTCCTCATGGAAGACTTTTTCTACGCAGGCGGTCTTCCGGCTGTCATTAGGGAATTGAAAGACAAAATACACAATGATGCTATTACCGCGAATGGACAACCTATTGGGGAAAACAACCTTGATGCGGAGTGTTACAACCGTGAGGTGATTTCCACAGTTGCCGATCCTTTTCAGGAAGAAGCGGGGATTTCAGTGCTGTATGGCAACCTTTGCGAAAACGGGGCAGTCATCAAGCCTTCTGCTGCCACACCGGAATTGATGTCGCACCAGGGCAAGGCCGTGGTATTCGAATCCATAGAAGACTACCATGCCCGAATAGATGATCCCGAATTGGATATTGACGAAAACAGTGTAATCGTACTCCAGGGAGTAGGCCCGGTGGGCTACCCTGGTATGGCCGAGGTGGGCAATGTGAGCCTGCCCGTCAAACTCATTAAAAAAGGGGTGAAGGACATGGTCAGGATTTCGGATGGCAGGATGAGCGGGACGGCTTTTGGTACCGTGGTGCTGCATGTATCCCCTGAATCTGCCATAGGTGGCACCC
The DNA here is from genome assembly GCA_040222275.1 of Cyclobacteriaceae bacterium. Classification (GTDB taxonomy): domain Bacteria; phylum Bacteroidota; class Bacteroidia; order Cytophagales; family Cyclobacteriaceae; genus CAXBNB01. The sequence continues at coordinate 39,025 of JAVKDJ010000050.1, read as the reverse complement.
TGGCCCTGGTGAAAACAGGTGATATCATCGAACTGAATGTACCCAAGAGACGACTGGAGGTGAAAATTTCTGATGAGGAATTGCAGGCACGACGCGCACAATGGAAAGCCCCTGCCCCTCACACAGATCGTGGATATGTCAACCTGTATATCAATAGCGTACAGCAGTCGCACCTTGGTGCTGACCTGGATTTTCTGGTGGGCAGTTCCGGTTCGGAAGTAACCCGACATTCGCACTAGCAACTTATTGTTAAAACTACAAAACTATGACTATACTTTTATTACTCCTCAGTGTGGTGTTGATCATCGTATTGACAGCCAAATTGAACATCCATCCTTTTTTGGCCCTGCTATTTGCCGCGCTCTTTTTTGCCTTGTTGTCAGGAATGTCCTTTGACACCATCCTTTCCTCTATCAACGAGGGTTTTGGTGGCACCCTGGGTAAAATAGGGCTGGTGATCGTTTTAGGAGTCATCATTGGTGCTTTTTTGGAGCATTCCGGTGGTGCTTTCAAATTGGCTGAAGTGGTGCTCAAAATTATTGGTAGAAAAAGGGTACATGAAGCCATGGCCATTATTGGGTACATCGTATCGGTACCGGTATTTGCAGATAGTGGTTTTATCATCCTCAACCCCCTGAACAAAAGCCTTACGAAGAAAGCCGGGTTGTCCATTGCAGGTACTGGTGTGGCACTTATCCTTGGGCTGTCCGTGACGCACGTGATGGTACCCCCAACGCCCGGCCCAATAGCTGCTGCCGGCATACTGGGTGCCGATGTGGGCCTGGTCATGCTGCTGGGCATCATCATCAGCTCATTGACCCTCGTTGTGGCCATTATCTATTCCAAAAAGGTAGCCGCCAAAACCTATATCGACCCTAATCCTGAATTCACAGAGGAACAAATAGAAGAGAAGATAAAAAATGCTCCGGGTGCTGCCAAGTCATTTCTTCCTATTCTTGTGCCAATCATACTGATAGTAGGGAAATCCATCGTCGAGTTTAATATGGATTCTGCAATGCAGGATGCCGCATGGATAGGAGTAATTAAATTTTTAGGTTCTCCAGTGATTGCCTTGATCATAGGTATGCTGCTGGCCTTTTTATTGCCTAAGAAATTTGACAAGGAAATACTTTCAACCACCGGATGGGTAGGCAAGGCTCTTGGCGATGCATCTACCATCTTACTAATTACCGGTGCGGGAGGAATTTTTGGTAAAGTATTGCAGAATTCTGGCATAGGAGATACTATGGCCGAGCTCCTGTCGGGTGCCAGTCTGGGGATATGGTTGCCTTTTCTACTGTGTGCAGCCATCAAAACCGCACAGGGATCATCCACAGTTGCCCTCATTACCACCGCCTCCATCATTGCCCCACTGCTGCCTACACTGGGCTTTGAATCCGAAATGCAAAAGGCACTGATGGTAGTGGCCATAGGTGCCGGGGCTACAGTAGTATCCCACGCCAACGACAGTGGATTTTGGGTAGTTACACAACTCACCGGCATGGACATCAAAACAGGGTACAGGTTGTTTACATTCGGCACTTTCGTTATTGGTACATTTGCTGCATTTTTGGTATTTTTAGCCTCTTTATTCATTTAATAAATCTGGCTAAAAGAGGCGTAGTTCCATAAACCCTACTGTTTCCAGGGTATCTCGTATAGCTATACCCTGTAAATGACTGTGTTAAAAACAACCTGTAGGTAACTATTTATAAAATCAATGAGCGATCATTTTTTCATAAGCGTCGATTGGGGTACAACGAACATACGGGTTCGGTTGGTCTCCTACCCTTCCCTGAAGATACAAAAGGAGATATCATCCCCGGAAGGTGTTAAAGACATTTACAACCAGTGGCAAGTAGCCGGAGGCAACCGGGAAGATTTTTTTCTCAAGTTTCTCAAATCCAAAACCGATCAGTTCAATTCTAAATACAAACCTGCACTGGTAGTGATATCCGGCATGGCCTCTGCGAGCATTGGCCTGCGCGAACTTCCCTATTCCACCCTGCCGTTCGATACCAACGGCAGCTCGCTGCATATAGAACACATTTCTAACACCAACATCCCTTACCCCATCAGGCTGGTTTCCGGAGTGAAGTCCGATTCGGATGTTATCCGTGGCGAAGAGGTACAAGTGGTAGGGTTGGCTACAGGACAGGAAATTTCAGACGGCACGGTTTTCATTTTGCCCGGCACACACAGCAAGCATATAGTATGTGAAAACAACCAGATTATATCTTTCAATACTTTTATGACAGGTGAAGTCTTTCAGGTCATGGCTGGTTACACCATTTTGAAAGATTCGATTGACCAAACGGCAGCCGCTGTTAATGAGCTCACAACATTTGATTTGGGGGTAAAGAGGTCGGAGGAAGGTTTATCAGTGTTGAGTGAAATGTTCAGCATAAGGGCGGCACAGTTGATAGGAACACGCTCAAAAACCGAAAATTTTTACTTTCTTAGCGGACTACTTATTGGTGAGGAATTGGCTACCCTGAAGAAACGACAGGCAAAAAACATAAAGCTTTGTGCGGGAGGCCAGCTATCAGGACTGTACCAGAGGGCCATCGATGTATTGGGGCTATCGGAAAACACTGAAGTAATCCCAAAAGAAGTAGTGGATGAATCGGTAATTGTCGGACAATGGCAATTGATCAAACATGAATTGGCCGCACAATCGGCCCTAAAATAAAACTTGGCAGCACCAAAAACTTAAAAGAAAATACAGAATGGGAACCAACTATAAAGAAGAGCTCTTTGCACAAATGCCTGTAGTGGGCATCATGAGAAATTATTCCAACGAGGTAATTGAAGCCATAGTCCCGCTGTACGAAAAAGCAGGATTGACCACACTGGAAATTACGATGAATTCAGCCAATGCTACAGAAGTAATCAGAAACCTCTCCCAGCAATACCCACAAATGAATATTGGTGCAGGCACTGTATGTACTACAGAAGACCTGGAAAAAGCATTGGAAGCAGGGGCGTCATTCATCGTCACACCAATTATGGACACGGACGTGATGAAAACCTGTAGTTCAAACTCTATTCCTATTTTTCCTGGGGCCTATACCCCACTCGAAATTTATAATGCCTGGCAGGCAGGGGCTACCGCGGTAAAAATATTTCCTGCCACCCAACTTGGCGCAGGGTATGTAAAAGATGTGCTGGCCCCCTTGAACCACCTCAAGCTACTACCAACCGGTGGTGTTTCTATTGAGAACATACAGGATTTTTTCAAGGCCGGGGCTGTTGGCGTGGGCATGGGCAGTTCATTATTTGATGGCCAACTCATCAAAGCAAAAGATTTTGACGGCCTTGGAAAGCATTTTGCCAAAATCGTAGAAAAAGTGAAAGAGGTAACAGGGGGATAAACATCCACTTTTCAAAAAAGCCCTTAACCTTAGGAAAAGTCTATCAACCCATCCGGTCAGTACAGAAATCACACTGCCAACGGTACTTCTGTATCCCAAAAGGAGCAGCATGAAACACAACCATCTACGCCGTTGGGTTAGCGGTGAAAAGACTACCAGTAGTTGCCCCACCACCCGCTGCATTTCAATAACAATCCATTTTCAGACCGTACTGCATTATATTGGCTTGTCGCAAATTTGAGTATCTTCGTCATATTTGCATGATCGAAACGACCGAAGAACATCCATGAACACGGACATAAAAAAATGGGTATGGGCCATTGCCAGCGATGACGAACTCGCATTTCGGTTGTTCTTCGATCATTACTATCCAAGGTTGTACGGCTATGCCATTACGCTGCTCATGTCCCACTCCCCGTCGGAGGAAGTGGTGTCTGATGTGTTCATCAAAGTATGGAGGGGCAGGGAAAGATTGCCGGCTATTGACAACCTCGATCACTATATGTTCAGGTCGGTAAAAAACCAGGCGTTGAACTATCTGGAAAAAAAATCACCTAAAGTTGTAGATCTGGATGAAGTGAACGCCAATGAAATAAAGGGCTTTATTCAACCGGACCTCTCCATGCTCAACAAAGAACTGGCCTCCAAAATTGCCGAGGCTATCGATAGCCTGCCTCCAAAATCAAGGCTGATATTCGGTTTGATCAAACAAGATGGATTGAAATACAAGGAGGTTGCCGATCAACTAGACCTCTCTATAAAGACTGTAGAAAACCAAATGAACATTGCTGTCAAAAAAATCAGGGAAAAGCTTAAACCCTATTTCAACGACAACCCGCAAAAACTTTATACCCTGTTGCTATCCCTCTAGCCAATACGCAGAAAGCCTTTTCAAGCACCCATTAGAGGGTTTTCAGAAAAAATAGTAAAAATAAATATTCCCTCTTGGGGGGAAATTGAATATTTCCTGTCTATTCCTCCAAACCCGAATTTATAGTAAATCAAAAATGGATTCCAATTACGAACATTTAATTGCAAAAAAACTAGCAAACGACATTTCCAGTGAAGAAGAAAGCCAATTCGAAAGGTGGTTGGCCGAATCGAAGGAGAACAGGCACACGTTTAAAGAATATCAAAAATCCTGGAAGTCCAGCAACTTGTCCTGGGAAGTTGACAATTCCAAAAAAGTCTATGAATCTATAGGCGAATCGCTTGATTTCCAATCCGTAACAGACACCAAGGTTGTTTCGATATACAGTCGCAGAAACCTAACCAGAATAGCAGCAGCCATTGCATTGCTGGTTGGTATATCCACTGCATTGTATTATTCGGGTGCATTTACCACCCCCAAACCACAAATTAGCGACAACCTGATAATTAAAAACAACCCAAAAGGTAAAAAGATCCAAATCAAGCTGCCCGATGGCAGTATGGTAAAATTAAATTCGGGCAGTTATCTGGAATACCCCGAGTACTTTGGCAAGGAAAGGAGGATCAGGCTAATCGGAGAAGCTTTTTTCGATGTAAAGAGGGACACATCCAGGCCTTTTATTGTTGAGTCCGAAAATTTGAATGTTCGTGTGCTTGGCACTTCATTCAATGTACGCGCATTCCCCTATGACGACTCATATTCAGTAGCAGTAGCCTCTGGCTTGGTCTCAGTGACCGACCAAAGAAAATCCAAAAGCAACATGTCGATGCAACTGCAAGCCAATGAAATGGTAATCTATGAGCACAACTCCGGGAATTTCCGCAAAAAGACTTTTGATGGCGATCATTACTTCGCCTGGAAAAATGGGGTACTGGATTTTCAGAAAGCCGATTTCGAAGAAATCATTAAACGACTGGAAAGGTGGTATGGTGTAAAATTCATTGTACAAAATGAAAATGCCGTGGTTAATGGGTTTTCAGGCAGGTATGAAAATGCCAGTTTGAGGCACGTACTGGAGGGGATCAGTTTCGCAAACAATTTTGAATTCTCCCTGGAGGGGGATACTGTAATCATAAAATAACCAACTATACTATATGGCATAAAGTAAGACAACAATAAAAAAGAGCCCAAAATCCAAGGGATTTGGGGCTCCAGGCATCTTATCAGTTGGGTTCAAACTTTGGACGGTACGAACCAACCAATAAGACCATCATTGATTCAAAACTTATTTCAAATCAATAATCGATAAAATTATGAAATTAAAACTACTGAGACAACTATATCTTATGAGTAGGCTCACTTTGTTCGGGATAATCATGCAGACCACTTTATGTGGGATACTAATAGCAGGCAATACAAATGCCCAACTGCGGGTAAAGAGCCTGGAAGAAATCATCTGGAATGGAAAAATTTCAGAAGCAAGCCTATCGGAGATCCTGCTTGAAATCCAGGCCGAAACCGGGTTCATATTTGCATTCAACGAGAACCTTATAAACAAAGACCAAAAAGTCCGATTGAACTTTAAAAATGGCACTTTAGGAGACCTCCTGAGGGTTATTTCGAAAGAATCAAATGTTAAATTCAAGAGGATCAACGATCAAATCCACGTGGCTAAAAAGGCAGGTTCAAAAAAGGCAGTTGTTGATATATACAATAACCTGGCTGACCTGGACATCAGCGGAAAGGTGACCGACGAAACAGGCCAGGGATTGCCTGGGGCATCTGTGGTAGAAAGCGGCACTGCCAATGGCACCACCACAGATATAGAAGGAAACTACAAATTGACCGTAGCTGAAGGTGCCTCCGTCACCATATCTTTTGTGGGATACAAAACCCAGGAAGTGTTGGTAGGAAGCCAAAGTGTTATGGATGTGCAAATGGAACTGGATGCCGCTCAATTAGAAGAAATAGTAGTTGTGGGTTATGGCACACAGAAAAAGGCTACACTCACAGGTTCGGTAGCCCAGGTGAAAGGTGATGATATCATCAGGGCCAAGGCAACATCAAGTGCTGCGCTGGCCCTCCAAGGTGAGCTGCCCGGCGTATTGATCACAAGGACAACCGCTCGCCCCGGAAATGAAAACCTTGACATAAAGATTCGTGGCGACATATCTGTGAACAATGTTTCGCCGCTAATACTTCTCGATGGGCTTGTAATTCCCGAATCACAGTTGTCCACCATCAATCAGAACGATATTGAAAACATCTCTGTATTGAAGGATGCTTCTGCCGCCATTTATGGTACAAGGGCATCTGGTGGGGTTATCCTTATTACCACCAAGAAAGGACAGGTTGGAAAGCCCAGGTTTGAGTACAGTTCTCAATTTCAGATGAACACCGCAGGGAACATCCCACTGCCAACCCTTAAGGAATGGGCCGGGATGTGGCTTGAATCCGGCAATAATGACATAGTCAACTATGTGGATTCTGATGGTGTTTCCCAAACTTCGCAACCAACCCATAGGTTTTATACTGCGGCTGAGTTTCAGCAAATGATCGATGGCACATGGCCTTTGGCACCTGAACCATCCCTTGCCTTCGGCACCCTTACTTTACGCACTGCAGATGTCAACCAAATGGATCAACTGTATGGAGACACCTGGTCGCAAAGACATAACCTGGCGGTTTCAGGTGGTACTGAAAAAGTAAACTACAGGACTTCATTTGGCTACAACAATGAGCGGTCGCCATTGAAGGCCGCCTATGATGGGGCCAAGAGGTTCAATTTCCGTACGAATTTGTCTTATGAGGTGAACAACATAGTAAGTACTAATTTCATTCTTTCGTTTGACAGAAGAAGCATTGAAAGCCCTAACCAGGGAATTGGCGAAGGCTTACAAGATCCCGGGTTCTTTCCATTGGTCAACCCACAAGGACAATATTACGATGAATTCGGTGGCCACAACCCACTGGCCAAAGTTCAGGCGGGAGGCAGGGATAATACTATAGACCAAATCATCCGTTTGGGGGCAGGGGTTAATATAGACCTGGATCAATTTGTGCAAGGTCTGTCTTTCGGTTATGATGCTAGTTTTAGTTTTGATGACAGAAGGGAAAACCAACGAAAAACTTCCTACAATGTTTATACCTGGGATGGCGATGCTCTGGGAAGAATCAGAAGTACCCTGGCCAATTCATATTCCAGGTTTTATTTCACCGATGGGTTGACCCAAATGCACACTTTCAGGGGAAACTATGACAAAACCTTTGACAAACACAATTTTGGTTTGACAGTGGTTGCCCAGGGCCAGCTCGATGAAGAAGAAAGGAACTACTTTGGCAGGACTAATTTCTCAACAGACGCACTGAACCATCTCAATCTGGGGGATGTAACCACCACGGCAGCAGGTGGTAGCCAAAGTGGCTTCAATACGGGGGCTGAGACTTTAGGCATTATGTCCTATGTTGGTCGTATTAACTACGACTATGACGGCATCTATCTGTTTGAAGCCCTGGCACGAAGGGACGGATCATCAAGGTTGCACCCTGATTTCAGGTGGAGTAATTTTTATGGTGCTTCTGCCGGTGTAAACCTTGCCCGACTACCGTTCCTCTCTACTTCGGATTTCTTTGATAACCTTAAACTCAGGGCTTCCTGGGGGCAAACAGGTTCTACGGCAGGCATCAGTGCATACGATTACTTTTCTGGTATATCTACCGGAACTGCACTGTTTGGTGTTTCCCCAGCGTATGCCAATACTGCAAACATTAATGGTATATCCACCACGGATCGTGGTTGGGAGCGTGTAGCTACCACCAATTTTGGTTTAGACTTTGGCATAATGAATACCCGTCTGAGCGGTACTTTCGAATACTTCATTCGCAAAAATGACGACATGTTGATAAGCGTTACTTATCCTGAGGTTTTAGGAGATGATGCTCCGTTGACCAACAGCGGCAATTTTACTACAAAAGGTTGGGAACTGGCTTTAAACTGGAGGGATCAAATCGGATCAGTGAATTACAATGTGAGCTATATGATATGGGATGCAACCAGCGAAGTGACAAGCCTGGAGGGGGCGATCGCTATTCAAAGTGGTGTGAACGACCCGATCGAAGGAAAACCACTTAACGCCATCTACACCTATGCAACAGATGGAATCCTTTCTTCTGAAGAAGACGTGTTGGATTACTATAACCAGTACGGTTTTGAAAGTTCAAGCGACCACAATGTGATGAAAGCCGGAACCGACCTTCCTGCATACAATACTTCCAGTCGTTTGGTACCTGGTAATGTAAGGCGTGTAGATGTGAACGGTGATGGTTTGATCAACGAAAATGACCTGGCATACTTTGGAGATCAAAATCCCCACATCAGTATGGGGCTCAGGCTAGGGGCTTCATGGAAGGGTTTTGATGTAAGTATGTTTTTCCAGGGAGTGGCTGACCAGACCATTGTACGAACAGGCACACTCTCTTATCCTTTTGCCAACTGGTGGAGAAACCAAAACAATTCCTTTTACATGAATACCTGGACTCCTGAAAGGACAGATGCAGACTATCCAATGATGTTTCAAACCGGATCCAGGAAGAGCTGGAACTACAACTTAAACGACATCAACGTAGTACAGGCGTCATACCTGAGGGCCAAGCTCATTTCTTTTGGTTATACCCTGCCTAATACATTTACATCAAAAATAGGATTGGAAAGGGTGCGTATTTCCGCAACTGGAAACGACCTGTTTGTAATTTCTAACGTGAAAGACGGGATGGATCCTGAAGTGCCTTCCGGAGTGAACCAGGGGCAAATCAACCCATTCGCTTCGTCATTTATTTTTGGCCTGGATATTTCGTTTTAACGATGACTAAAATATTAGAATTATGAAGAAGATACATATAAAAATATTAGGTCTCATGATGGTTATCCTGGGATCTGCAAGCTCATGTAGCGAATACTTGGACCAGCAGCCTTTGGATGAGGTGACAGAAGCTATTTACTTCCAAACTCCGGCCCAATTTGAAAATGCGGCCAATTATCTATACACACGCCTTGGTTTCGATGATGGCGATCAGGGTACTGATTTGTCCAACAACGTAACAGATGGTGCGGATAATTACGCCTGGGGCCAAACTGTGTCAAATCCTTCTGACATTATCTGGACCAATAACTATGCACAACTGAGGGCTGTCAACCAGCTGATAGAGAAAGCAGAAGAATACGAAGGGGAGGCATCCGAAATAGCTGTTTCCGTTGCTACTGCCCATTTTTTCAGGGCGTTTCACTATGACAGGTTGTTGAGAAGGTTTGGCGGTGTGCCCATAGTTTTGATTGCCCCTGATCCAACTTCAGATGAGCTTTACGCCTCAAGAAACAGCCGATATGAAGTAGTAGGGCAAATATTGAGTGATTTGGATGAGGCCATCGCTGGTCTTCCAGCGGCGGCCAGCGTACAGGGTGGAGACAAAGGCAAGCTTTCCGTGGAAGCCGCCAAGGCGTTTAAGGCGCGCATATTGCTTTATGAGGCTACCTGGGAACGATATGTTGGTACGGCTACAGATGGTGATGGAAGCTCCGTAGGTGCCGGCACCACCAAGCCTTCAGGTTATCCCGGTATTGATGCCATGTTGACCGAAGCAATTGGTTTGGCAGAAGATGTGATGGGTGACAACACCTTCGAGCTATGGGACCACAGGGCTGAACTCGGACAAGACAACCTTCGCTATATGTTTATCCTTGAGGATGGTTTGGGCAACCCTATGGGTTATACCAAAGCAGACAACAAGGAATTCATTTGGGAGACGGTGTTTGATTTTGTTTTGAGGCCAATTGGCAACAACCTGTCCCATGCCAAGGTTTACGGGGCGAGCAGAAAGCTGATGGATATGTACCCATGTACTGATGGTCTTCCCGTGCAACATTCTCCACAATTTCAGGGATATTCAACACTTTCTTCCGAATTTGAAAACAGGGACAACCGCATCAATTTAACTTCGACAATTCCCCTTACCTATCATTGGGGAAGGGGGTCAACAGGTGCCAATTATGGCCAGCCCATTCCTCAGACCCCAGAGTATTTATATGTGCCCCCACTGAATAGTCCTGCGGTACGAAACAACAGCTATCAAGGGCGTAAATTCGTCTCTGAGCATCCGCAAAGGGAGGATCGAAACGAGTCGTGGAATTACCCACAAATTCGATTGGCGGAGATATATCTGATTTTTGCCGAGGCAACAGTAGAATTAAGCGGCGGTACAATATCCGATGCAGACCTGAACAGGTCAATTAATTTGATCCGTGCCCGGTCAGGAGTAGCTGCGCTAACCAACGCATTGATCGCTCCTTACAGCGACTTGACAATGCTCGGGGAAATCCGTCGCGAAAGGGCAATAGAATTGTTTGGTGAAAATTTCCGAATGGACGACTTAAAACGCTGGAATATAGCACCTGATGAGATCAATAGTGGCGTGTACCTTGACCACATTACTGGAACAGAAATGGAAACGGCATTGGATCCAAGGGATAACTCTCCTATCTGGGAAGAGTCGGTATATGCCCTCACTACTGGTGAAATTTCCACATCAAGCTATGCTGGTTTTCCCAAAGTGCCTGCTGGTGTTGCCATACTGGAAGGTTCTGGTGTGCGCAATTTCACCATCAGAAACTATGTAGATGCGATTCCAGGTGATCAAATAAAACTTAACCCGGCATTAACCCAAAACCCAGGATGGTAATGAATTTTTAGTTTGAAGTTGCAGAGTTTAGTTTAGTATAGTTTCAACCAACGGCGGATACATCATTCTTGCTGTTGGTTGTTTCTATTTTCACGTGAACTCGATGAATAATATAACCGTCATGCCAGAAAAATATGCCTTAATTTTCTTAAAAGGCATATTTTATCAGGCATCTGAAAGTGAGATTACGGATATTTTTATCCTTTTTTAAATTTAAGGATAAAAATTCCGAAATGACGATCGTAATTTATTGATTATGAATAAGTTAAATTCAGAACTCACGTTATTTACTCATCCTCGTTTTGACCGTTTGTCCGTTGGTCAAAAAATGATAGTCGCTTGCGCAGGGCAACCAGCTGCAAAACGACACAAAACAGTTTTCAAATGGTGCTGGTGCCTAACCCAAAACCAGCATTTTTTGGCTGCCGGTTTTATTGAATAATTAAAAAAAGAAACTGAACAAGGAGTATATAATTCCTTTTTTTATAACTAAAGAGAAACGAGAAAATTTAAAACAGAAAGAAATGAGGATAATTTATTCAATAATGGTAGCCCTGGGTGCCGCTATCTTGGTTACAGCATGTTCAACAAAAAAAGAATCAACTACACCGACCAAACTGGATGTTGACAAAATGATCGACTATAGTGTCGAAAAGGTAAAATCGAGCATGGCTGGCTTAAGCGATTGGGATAGCCTGCCCCGAAATATCTATCCAAACCAAACCCAATGGAACAAAGTAGGGATACACGACTGGACCAGCGGCTTCTGGCCAGGCCTGCTATGGTATGCCTACGAAGCATCAGGTGACGCGGCTATTCTCGAAAATGCCAGGAAATTTACAGAGCCCCTGCGTGGGGTACTCGATGTTCCGGTAGATAACCACGACCTGGGGTTTATGCTGTATTGCAGCTTTGGAAACGGCTATCGTCTCGCCAACGACCCCTCCTATCATAAGCTGATACTCACAGCTGCCGATTCCCTGGCCACATTGTACAACCCCACAGTTGGCACTATTCTGTCCTGGCCAGCCATGAGGGCCAAAATGAACTGGCCACACAACACCATCATAGACAACATGATCAACCTTGAACTGCTGTTTTGGGCTTCCAAAAATGGAGGGGATGCCGGCTTGTATGACCTTGCCGTGGACCATGCAAAAACATCCATGACCAGTCTGATCAGACCAGACTACAGTACTTACCACGTAGCTGTATTTGATACCGTGGACGGGCATTTCATCAAGGGGGTAACCCATCAGGGGTTGGCAGATGACTCCCAGTGGGCCCGGGGGCAAGGCTGGGGCATATACGGCTACACCATGTGCTATAGGGAAACGGGCAATGAAGGGTTCTTGCAAACGGCCAGGAAACTTGCAGATGTATTTATCAACCGCCTGCCTGCAGATGGCATCCCCTACTGGGATTTTGACGACCCACAAATCCCCAATGCCCCCAAAGATGCCTCAGCCGCAGCAGTGGCAGCATCTGGTATGTTGGAACTCTCACAATACATGAAAGATGACCAGCTGAAATCAAAATATAAAAATGCGGCGGTGGCTTTATTGACCAGGCTGTCATCACCCGATTACCTGAGTGGTGACAAAAACCAGTCGCTCCTATTGCATTCTACTGGCCACAAACCCAAAGGCTCTGAAATAGATGCCTCTATCATTTATGCAGATTATTATTACCTGGAGGCTTTGTTGAGGCTCAAAAAAATGGAGGGTAGGCCTTCCTGAATATTCCGTTTAGGTAGAGGAGTATCACCCCGAAATTGATAAGTACCAGGCAATTGTTAAATAGCAAAAGGGTATTACCAATATATTATGAAGTCAAATCGCCGTAAATTTATGAAAACAGCAGCCCTGACAGGATCGGCTGCTGCCATCTCGCCATTCATTTCGTGTAGTGACAGCAAACCGCCTCAAAAGGTGCTGACAAATTATTCAGCCCTGGATGAGGTTTTGCGGCAGCCGGTTTTGAAGAAAGGGCTCTTTTCTGATCCTGTTATCATTGAGACCCTTGAGTTGCTCAAGGACAGGAACAATACAATTTGCCGGGTCAGGTCTAAAGACGGTGCAGTTGGTGTTGCCATTGGGCATCCATTTATTGCCAGGTCGAGCTACCCGATGTTCAATATCCTGCTGAAGCGCCACTTTGTAGGCAAAGATGCACGTGATCTGGATCAGCTCATCTTCAATGCCGCCGAACGGAACGTAAAAAACCAGGGCATTCCCCTCAATGTTCAAATCGCGGTAATTGAATTTGCCATACTCGACATGCTTGGCAACATAGCGAACAAACCTGCCGGTTTGCTCATTGGAAACGTGCTCAACGAAAAAGTGCCCATTTACCTGGGGCATCATTATACCAATTTGCGGAAGTTGGAGCCAGATGAGTCCCTTGAGCTGATGTATCAGGATGCATTGGAAACCAATGCCCGGGCTGTAAAACTTCGTGCAGGCAGGGGCGATAATTTGGCTTCCGATATTGACAATGCCCCCGGGAGGACTGAGAAACTGATTCGCATGGCACGCGAAAAGTTTGGCGATGAATTCACCCTGATGATCGACGGCAATGGATCATACTCTGTCAATGAAGCCATCCGGATTGGCAAAATACTGGAAGAACACAACTATTACTTTTATGAAGAGCCTGTACCCTGGGATTGGTACGAAGAGCAGAAGCAGGTGGAAAAAGCCCTGGATATCCCTATGGCGGGGGGCGAAGAGGAATTTGGGATACATGCCTTTCGGTATCTTATCGGCAATCAGGTGTTTCAAATCCTGCAACCAGACCTCTTTTATTTCGGAGGGATGGTCCGTACCATGCAAGTGGCGCGCATGGTGGAAGCTGCAGGGCTGAAAATAACACCTCATATATCAAGGGGAGGCCTTGGTTTTGTCTATCTGTTGCAAATGGTTTCTGTATGCCCTGCTACTGCCCGGTTTCATGAATTCAAAATGTTTGAAACCAAAGATGCCAATGGGAATACGGTACCGATAGAGAGCAAGACCAAACCATTTAACAGCACCAATGGCGAAATCGATATCCTGACAGGTTCCGGTCTGGGGATAAATATAGACCCTGATTACATCAGTACACATGAAGTATTGAAAGATTGAGTTAACCAAAAATTATCAAATATGCCGGTCAAACACGGTCAGGTGCCATGAAAACTAAAACAGCTACAACGGGTTTGGTGGGAAGTTGCCTTCAAAATTTATTCAAAATCACTGCCCAAAATTGAAGCCGGTTTTTAAGCTACTGAATACACAATGATTAATACGAATTGCTCAATCGGGAGCAACCACAATGGAATTGACATGAAAAAAATACTTGTAACAATAATCCTCTTGACTTCCCTGGGAAGCTGGACAGCCGCCCAAATCCCCCTTCCCAAAAACCTGGAACAGGGGTATCCAAGGTTGTATATTACCGAGCAGGGGAAAAGTGCCCTGGAAAAAACGATACAGAAAGAAAATTGGGCCCAGGAAGTTTTAAAGGGAATCCACGACCGCATTGATGGGCATGTGCAGCGCCATGTTGGCGACCCGGAGTGGATGGTGTCCAGATTGCAAATGTACTGGAAAACCAAAGCCACCAATGTGTACATCAATGGCATAAACTACTCCCATGCCGATGGGGAGGCTCCAGTGCCAACAGTACGATTGTGCGGATCCCGTGATTACACCACTCCCTATGGCACCCCGAAATTAGAAGATATCAAACCCTACATGGATGACCCTCGTGGTTTGTGGCTGCCCAATCGCAGCAAAGAGGGCAATCCCTTTGAATGGGCCGAAATATCAAAAACTGGTCGGGTCATCTATAACATCAACCAGGAAATTATCGGCCTGGCCAGGGATGCTGCATTCATCTACTGGCTTGAAGGTGACAAACGGTATGCAAAATTTTCCTATGATATTTTCCATACCTATATGGAAGGTATGTCTTACCGAAGCGAACCCATCGACTTGTTGAATGGCCATATCCAGACGCTTGTCGGTTTTTCCAACTTTCAGGTAATCCATGAAGGCGTTCTTCGCGACCTGGCCGAACTCTATGATTTCCTGCATCAATACCTAGAGGCAAACCAGAAGGGCAACATTGCCATGTACGACAAAACCATAAAAAGATGGACAGACCAGATCATCAAAAATGGTGTACCACAAAATAACTGGAACCTGCACCAGGCCAAAGTAATCCTGAAAACTGCCATGGTGCTACAAGACAACAACAACTATGAGGATAAAAAGGGGCGCGAGTATTACATCGATTATATTTTAAATGTCACCTCTGCCCGTCAGTGGTCACTTACCAGGTTCATGGAATATGGTTATGATGAAAATAACGGCGTTTGGGCTGAATGTCCCGGGTACTCATTTGGGGTAACTGGCGACCTGACCAATTTCATCAATGATTTTGACCATACATTCGACCACAATATTTTGCCCTACATGCCTGTAATGGAGAAGGCCGTAAAGGTGCTGCCACAGTATTTGTTTCCCAATGGCCATACGGTAGCATTTGGCGATAGCAATTACGGCCCACTCAGCACCGGGGCTATGGGCGACATGATCCGTACTGCCCAAAAGAATGGTGATGAAGCTATGGAAAAGGAGTTCACCGCCATGTACCGCTTGTTTACAAAGGACAATGGACGGTCGGGCCAGGGAAGGAGGCCCAGGGCCAGCATTTCTTCCTTTTTCGCAAGCAAGCCGCTGGAACTAAACCCCAGGTATGACAAGGGTGAGTTGAAAGACTACATCACCCAAACCTTCTATGCCCCGAATGTAAGCTGGCATGTACAGCGAATGGGTGAGGGAAAGGATGGCATGATGGCCTCATTGAATGGCTCCCTTGGCAACCACATGCACGCCAATGGCATCAACATGGAGCTGTACGGTAAAGGCTTTGTGCAGGGGGCCGATCCGGGCAAAGGAGCTGGCTATCTTCAGCCAATATATCTGGAGTACTATTCACAATTCCCGGCCCACAATACGGTCATGGTTGATGGCACGTCTTCCTATACTGAAATGTTGAGCAACCATGCTTTTGATTTGATGGGCGAATACCCAAAATCGGAACAAAAAGATGGATACTATCCCCACATTACTTTTTCCGATGTTTATTTTTTGGAACCAGAAACCCGCAGCGACCAGAGCCGCCTGGTGAGCATCGTAAAAACGGGAGAAACTTCGGGGTACTACGTGGATATATTCCGCTCCAGAAAACAAAGAAAAGGTGACAAATTTCACGACTACTACTACCACAACCTGGGGCAAAGCATGAAGATACTGGATGCTGGCGGCAAACCGCTGAACCTTACACCAAGCGAAGAAATGGCCTTTGCCGGAGGCCATCTTTATGCACTGGACTACATGTGGGACAAAAAATCGACCCACACCAACAGCGACTGCCAGGCCGAGTGGAAAATAGACATGCCCGACGGAGAGGACGATGTATTCATGAACCTATGGATGAAAGGCACAGAGGGGCGTGAAGTATTTTCTGTTAAGTCGCCACCCAACAAAGCGTTTCGAGGTGATGGTGGGCTCTCCTATCAGGTTGACAAGGCACCTTACCTCACCTTCACTGCCAGACAACATGGAGAAGCCTGGGAACATCCATTTGTATCTGTGTTTGAGCCCTTCACTTCGAGTGAAGGAAAAAGTATAGCAGGAATAGAAGGTTTTGAAGATGAAAATGGAAGTCGCGAATTTGTAGGCTTAAAGGTCACACACAAATCAGGAAGGGAAGACCTGGTTTTTTCCACCAAAAATGGAGAACTGGCCAGGTATAAAAATACCTCTACCGATGCGGCTTATGCCCTGGTAGGCAATGAACAAAATGGCGATTTTGTGCTGTTTATGGGAAATGGAAAAGAGTTGGTGGCCAATGGCTATACTATTTCTGCTAGTGCTGTGGGCAATGTGGTGCTGGAGAAAAAAGATGGAAAGCTGATGCTGCACAACGTAGTGCCGACAGCCATTACCTACAATGGAACAAAAATAGATTTTGGCATAGGAACATTTCGAAAAATCTCCTTGAGCCAAACAAACGAATAATAAGGCAGAATATTAGAACAGGCATAAATGGCGCAAAAAAAGCATCCAAATGTATCAATTTTTGGGTGGAACCAATTATCGCTATACCGGACATTACCAAATGATAAACACTAACAACAGGGATAGATCTTTTTTTGAAATATTAAATATATAAATGAACACATTTCGACAATTGGCCACCTCCATGGCACTCGCAATATTATTAATTTCCTGCAACGAGGAAACCAAACAACCCAATATTGTGGTCATCCTATGCGATGACCTGGGATATGGGGACTTATCTTCATATGGCCATCCTGTTATTCAAACACCCAACCTCGACGGGCTGGCTGCCAGGGGGATGCGTTTGACAAATTTTTATTCAGCGGCACCCGTTTGTTCCCCTTCACGAGTGGGCCTGCTCACCGGCAGAAGCCCCAACCGCGCTGGTATATACGATTTTATCCCAGGGGGAAACAGGCACAAAGAAATCAACCGGGACCTGGTGCACATGCAGGCACATGAAAAAACTATTCCAGCCCTATTAAAAGAAGTAGGGTACTCCACCTGCCTGTCAGGTAAATGGCATTGCAGCTCAAAATTCAACAGCTCTGTGCAGCCCCAACCAGACCATTTTGGTTTCGACCATTGGTTTGCCACCCACAACAATGCTTCGCCGAGCCATGAAAACCCAAAGAATTTTATACGCAATGGTGAAGAAGTAGGTGAAATAGAAGGATTCAGCTGCCAGATAGTCGTGAATGAAGCCATTGATTGGCTTCAAGCGAAGGAAAATGACAACCCGTTTTACCTTCAGGTCACTTTTCACGAACCACACGAACCAGTAGCATCGCCACAGGATCTGGTGGACAAATACCTACCTATGGCTGAAAACGAGGCACAGGCGCAATACTTCGCCAATGTTGAAAACGTGGACAAAGCCGTTGGCAGACTGGTAAAGTATTTAAAAGAAAACCAGGATGAAAACACCCTGATCGTGTTCACTTCGGACAATGGGCCTGAGACTTTAAACCGGTATTCTAGGGCCAAACGGTCGTACGGCTCTCCGGGTGAGCTCAAAGGAATGAAACTATGGACACATGAAGCCGGGTTCAGGGTTCCATGCATTATCACCTGGCTGGGTGACAATGCAGTGACCGGCACCAGGGATGAGGTGGTTTCGGCCCTTGACCTCTTGCCCACATTTTGCGGGCTGGCCGGTGCAGTATTGCCCAACAGGACACTGGATGGAGAGTCCATTCAGCCGCTATTGTCAGAGGGCAAGTTTGAGCGCACCAAACCCTTGTTGTGGGGCTTTTACAATGCCCTCAACGAACATGTGGTGGCGATGAGGGATGGGGATTGGAAAATCATGGCAAAATTGAAGCATGACACCACCTACCTGCCTAAGCTGACCAATGTTTACGATGGAAATGAGGCCCTGGTAAAACAAAGTGTCCTCAGTGATTTTGTTTTGTACAATTTGGCAAATGACCTAAAAGAGACAGAAGACCTGGCACTTCAACACCCCGCAGAGTCCTCACGGTTGCAAAACCTTTTAAAAAAAGAATACCAGCAATTGTTGGAAGGGAGCTTTATATGGAAGAGGGAAAAATAGCTTATCTATTCTATTGAACTAAAAAAGAGTTATGAAATTCGTTTTTAATTGTCGCAAAAACAACTCTCATCGCCTCAGGGTGCATGTAATAGCGTGGGTACTATTGTTAGGAGTTTCGTGCACCCAAAAGCCAGCGAACCAGGAAGAAAAAGAACAAGTCAGGGTTTACCCTGCCCCTGAAGGGCTGGAGTTGTCCGGTGATTATATAGTGACAGTAGAGGGAAAGGATGTCCCATTGTACAAAGCCAAAGTGCCACCTGCAGCACCAATTCCCCGCCTCACCGGCTCACGGACCGAGTTTGGTATTGCATCTTTTGGCTCATTTGACATGAATGAAGGTGTAACTGTAGTAGTAACATACCCCAAGCCGGTAGATTCGGTGAAAATTTTGCCTACCTCCTTTGGCATTACACCTAAAATAGAAGGGCAAAAAATCACCTTTACCCTGGATGAACCCAAGCACCTGACTGTAGAAGTGAATGGCAACTGGCATGAATCCCTTCACCTTTTTGCCAACCCATTTGAGGAGAATATACCAGACCCCAATGATCCAAATGTAATCTATTTTGGTCCGGGGATCCATGATGTCACCAGTATTGAGGTAAAGGACAACATGACGGTTTATATCGCTGGCGGGGCTTATTTGCGTGGTGGCCCAAGCCCGGATGAAGTACAAAAGGAAGATAAGGCGGGCAGGCTTAGATACCCACCGACTTTTTTACTGGAAGGTAAAAACATCACCATCCGTGGAAGGGGGATTATAGATCAGCAGGATATCCCCAGGGCGATCCGCAGATATACCATCCTGGCCCAGGACTCTGAGGATGTGACCATCGAAGGTGTAATCATCCACGACCCCAGCCATTGGACCGTACCGATCAAACGATCAAAAAACATCAAGGTGGACAACATCAAAATAATCGGCCGCCGTGGGAATTCTGATGGTGTGGACATTTCCAGTAGCACCGACGTATTGGTGGAAAACTGCTTTTTGCGTACACTCGACGATTTGGTGGTGGTAAAATCCCGCACCGGGCAGGGGGAATCCAGAAATATCCACACCCGAAAATGCGTACTCTGGAATGAACTGGCACATGCCCTTAGCATTGGAGCTGAACTTCGCGAAAACGTGTCCAATGTCCTGTTCGAAGATTGTGATATCATCCATGATGTGGGACGTGAAACTGCACTGCGTGTCTATCACTGCGATGATGCCGTGGTAAGCGATATCACCTTTCAAAACATCCGTGTTGAAGAAGCCCGCCGGCTTGTTTCCGTCTGGATAGGGAAAACACGCTGGACAAAAACCCCGGACCGTGGAAATATCCGCAACGTGCTGTTTAAGGATATTACAGCCATTTCAGCACCGATAGATACCACCCTCACCGGTTTTCAAGACGGCTCGGACTGGAAACCCTATATTATCAGGGACCATGCCAGCATGGAGCTTGTAGGTTTTGATCAGGCACATACTGTTGAGGGGGTATCCTTTGACAATGTAGTGCTGGACGGAAAAAAGGTAGTGAAACAGCAAGTGGCCATGAATGACTTTGTTGAGGGGGTACAATTTCAATAAACACCATAGGCAAAACCTGATGTTAAAAAAACTGAAATCAATAAACTGAAAATTTCAATAAATGAAAAAATACCTGAGCTTACAAATCGCATGTATTCTGGCTTTGGGCAGCCTAAAAGCCCAAAAACTAAACCTGTCAAAACTTGATGGGGATAGAAAAGAACCAGTGGAACTCACCTACAAAACGATTGATAGTGTTTCTCTTAATTTGGAGGTGCGCTTCCCCGACAATTTTAGCCGTTCCAAAAAATACCCGACTATTATTTTCTTTTTTGGAGGTGGATGGAATGGTGGCACAACATCACAGTTCGAGCCCCATGCAGAATATTTTTCCACACGGGGAATGATCACGGTATTGGCTGATTACAGGGTAAAATCCAGGCACAAAACCACCCCATTCGAGGCAGTAAGCGATGCTAAATCCGCTATCCGGTTTTTACGCACTCACGCCAAAGATTTGAATATTGACAAAAACAGGATTGTGGCGTCAGGCGGATCTGCCGGGGGGCATTTGGCCGCTGCTTGTGGTACCCTTCCCGGATTGGACGAGCCAGGAGAAGACCCGGACATTAGCTCAAAGGCCAATGCGCTGGTCCTGTTCAACCCCGTGTTTGACAATGGGCCGGAAGGTTTTCAAAATGAGCGCATGGGCGAACGTTGGCAAGAGATTTCACCAGCCCACAACATCAGCAAAGGTGCACCTCCAACCATTGTATTTCTTGGCACCAGCGACCACCTTATACCAGTCGAAATAGCCGAAAACTACAAAAAGAAAATGGAGGCCGTGGGGAGCCGCTGTGACCTACATCTGTATGAAGATCAAAAACATGGATTTTTTAACAAATCCAAAAGCGATGGGGTGTATTATCAAAAAACTGTACGAGAGGCCGACCTGTTTTTAGCATCCCTCAAATACCTAAAAGGAAAGCCCCAGCTATAAATTCAATAAGCACTATTACTGCCAGCTATCGATTTAAATTATGAAGTATCCGATTTATTTTGTGTTCACATTTTTGGTAGCGCTGCTACTTTTTTCCCACAGCGCTGAGACAAAAAACCAACCCAATGTCATCCTTATCCTGATAGATGACCAGGGATATGGGGATGTGGGCGCCCTTGGAAACCCATACCTAAAAACCCCAAACATTGACCAGCTTCACAGCGTCAGTGCCCGGTTTACCGACTACCACGTGAGCCCCACCTGCGCCCCTACCAGGGCGGCATTGTTGACGGGACATCACAACAACAGGACGGGGGTTTGGCATACAGTCAATGGCCGGTCGTTGATCCTGGAGAGGGAGACTACCATGGCACAAATCTTCAAGGAAAACGGATACACCACTTCCATGTTTGGAAAGTGGCATTTGGGGGATAATTACCCGTTTCGTCCAGAAGACAAGGGGTTTGATGAAGTACTGACCCATGGTGGGGGTGGCATGGGGCAGACCATGGACTATTGGGACAATGATTATTTCAACGATATGTACCTCCACAATGGCGAGCTCAAAAAATATGAGGGATATTCCACCGACATCTGGTTTAGGGAAGCCATCAAATTTATCGAATCGAACAAGGAAAAACCCTTCTTTTGCTACCTGCCAACCAACACCGCACACTCACCCTACAATGTGGAAACCAAATACCTGGAGCCTTATCAGAACAACGAAAACATCCATCATCCCGCCTTTTATGGCATGATTGCCAACATAGATGAAAACATCGGAAAGTTGGTAGATTATCTGAAATCAAGCGGCCTTTCCGACAACACGATCCTGATTTTTACTACTGATAATGGCACAGCCCAGGGAGCGAAAGTCGATGGGCACAGGTTAGACGGCTTTGTGACCAAGGGCTACAACGCAGGCATGCGGGGCATCAAGGCCAGCAAGTACGAGGGGGGCCACCGTGTGCCACTATTTATTCATTGGAAAAACGGGGGGATTGACATAGGTAGGGACATCAATGAATTGACCACCCATTATGATGTATTGCCCACCCTTGTTGACTTGTGCGAGTTGGAGGTTGATGCGAAAATAAAGTTTGATGGCACGAGCCTGGCACCTTTGATCAATGGCAATAATAAGGGGTTTGAAGACAGGATCGTCATCGTCAACTCCCAACGCACGGAGGTGCCAGAGCCATGGAGAAGGACCTCCCTGATGCAAGGGAGCTGGCGGCTGGTGGATGGTAACGAACTGTTCAACCTGAAGACCGATCCTGAACAACGCAACAATGTAATCGGCCAATTCCCGGAGAAGGTAAAGAAATTAAAAACTGCGTATGACCAGTGGTGGAAAGAAATATCACCAGGCTACAAAGATCAGCCGAGAATTTATGTCGGACACCCAGCAGAAAACCCGGTAAAACTGTACTGTCACGATTGGCACACAGATAAAGACAGCCCCTGGCATCAACGGCATATTCGCACAGGCTATATCGACAATGGCTATTGGCTGCTCAAAATAGTAGAATCGGGCAAATACCAGGTGAAGCTTCGACGCTGGCCGGTAGAAACGCATTTGGCGCTGAATGCCAAAGCCCCTTTGCGACCCGCGATCCCTGGCACCAGTGTTTGGGAAAGCAGGGGCAGCAAGGCTTTAAACATTCAAACAGCCACGTTGAAGGTGCAGCATATAGAATTGTCTAAAAATGCTGATCCGGATAGCGAGTATGTAGATTTCATTGTGGAGCTGAAAAAAGGTGAGACCCAACTTCAAACATGGTTTTCGCTGGATAACGGAAAAGAACTGGGCGCCTACTTTGTGGAGGTGCAAAAAATATAAATACCGATGATTACCAACCAACAGGAAATGAGATAAAAAACGAAAAGACATGAATACCTACATTTCTTTACTAGTTGTACTTACAGTTGGATGGCTACAGGCCTGTAGCCCTCTGCAAAAAGACGACCCACGTCCGATTGATATCGCAGAATACCTGTCTCTGGGGGATTCCACCGCAATTTACCCAAACGCACAACAGTTGGAAATGCTGAAACCAGTCATTCCGAAAGATGCTTATCGTCCTGCCCCACCTGTGGGCGACAGGAGGTACTGGGACAAAATTGCTACTACAACATCAGGCCGGGAGTACCTGAAAGGGGCAATCGACGAGCTGGATAAAGCACCTGAGATACCCATTTCAGA
Organism: Cyclobacteriaceae bacterium; assembly: GCA_040222275.1. Lineage (GTDB taxonomy): Bacteria > Bacteroidota > Bacteroidia > Cytophagales > Cyclobacteriaceae > CAXBNB01. The sequence continues at coordinate 15,658 of JAVKDJ010000050.1, read as the reverse complement.
TGAAATTTACCGAAGGGCAAACAAAGAAGGAAACCGGGGAATTTACAAACCGAGCTATTACCGCACCATGGAACGCCTGGAACATTTCACCCTTGCAGAGTGTATGGAAAACCAGGGGCGGTTTTTGCCCCAGATAGAAACCTATTCCAGGGCAATTATGGCCATGAAGTCCTGGCTACACCCCAACCACGATGACGACAGCAATGGTGTTTTGGAAGGCCGGCGCGTTTCAATTGATTTGGGTGCCAGAAGGTTTGGGTCGGATTTAGCCCTTGTGGATGCTCTTTTAGGCGAAAAGCTTCCCGACGAGCTAAGGCAAGAAATAGCAACAAACCTTAAGAGGAGGATCACAGATACTTATTTAAAAAGTTGTGAATTTCCCGATGAAAACAACAAATGGATCAAAAGCACCAGCAATTGGAACTCCGTCTGCACCAGTGGGTCGGTTTTCACCATTATTTCCAGTTCCGAAGAAGCCAGTGAAAGGCTGGCAGCAACTGGTAGCGCCCTCAACAGCATGCGTTTTTACCTCAGCGGATTTGGCGATGATGGTTATTGTTCGGAAGGGGCAGGATACTGGAACTATGGTTTTGGACATTACCTCTACCTGGCGCAGGTTTTATTCGATTACACCGGTGGTAGCATAAACCTGTTTGATGGTGGGAATCCGCGGAAACTCATCAACGTGGGCAATTTTCCCGAAAGGTACCAAATCCACAGGGGCATTTGTGCGCCTTTTTCCGATGGCGTTTCACGTGTTTCCAACGATGGGGGCTTTGCCTATAATATGTCTGCCAGAAAATACGGGGCAACAATGCCCATAGACTCCCGAAAACGAAAAAGCCATGATTCCTACTCAGCTGTATATCAACTCATTGAATGGGAATATATGGCATCCGCAGGTTATGTTGACGATGAAAATCAGCAGGTAACGGAATTACCGGACCACACCTACTTTGACCATTTTGGTATGGTCATTTCCCGTGGAAAACAGGCCACTCCCCTATCCATCGCCATAAAAGCCGGCCACAACAAAGAAAACCATAACCACAGTGATGTGGGCACCTACACCATTGTGCTAAACAAAGACATAATGACCGGGGATATTGGGGCTCCATCTTACCGGGCCGGGGCATTTTCCCCTACAAACCCGGCGCGAAGCTCATGGGGACATCCTGTGCCCAGGATCAACAACACACTTCAATCCAACGGAAGGGAGTTTGAGGGTAAAATCACCTCCACGGCATTTGCCAAAGAGCTTGACAAAGTGGTGATGGACATTGAGCCGGCCTATGAAGTACCTTCACTCACATCCCTCATACGGACAATGGAAAATGACAAATCAGGAGATGGTAAAATCACCATTGTGGACCAATTCTCCTCCACCGTCCCATTAGACTTTGGCGTGGCAATGATGACTTTAAACGAATATGACATAATAGACGAAAATACCGTCATCTTAAGCAGTGAAAATCAAAAACTAAAAGCGGAAGTTTTCGCCTCAGGTGCTGGAATAAAAATTACCGACGAACTGGTACCCGTTGAACACCTGCGGGAAGGCGCACCGGCGTACAGAATAGGAATAGATTTTACCGAACCTATAAGCGAAGGATCAATAACCATAAGATATACACCAGTTTTATGAGAACGCTTTTCAATATTTATTTTGAACCTGACAACCTCCATGCAAAACATGAAGCCCTTTACCGCATCCAGGAAAAGACCATAACCTTGCATGGTATCCAGGCGCATATTCCAGACTACTTATACTGAAACTTTGATAAAACACTAAACTATGAAACTCGCAATCAAACTTTTACCCATTGTATTAGCACCCTTGATTTTTTTCACCTCGTGTGAAAAAGTCGAAAAAAAACGACCAAACTTTCTGTTCGTCCTGGTAGATGACCAGTCCCCATTCGACTTGCAGGTGTACGACAGCAAATCTATTCTGGAAACGCCCAATATCTCCAAATTAGCCAATGACGGTTTGGTTATAGAAAGTGCCCGGCACATGGGATCCTGGTCCGGGGCAGTTTGCACCCCATCCAGGCACATGATCATGTCTGGCCGTACACTGTGGCACCTGCCATCCAGGGGATCATTCAAAAACCCCAACGAGCCGGACAGTTTGGAATTGCAATCCATGGCAGCCGTCTTCAACAGGGCTGGCTATAAAACCATGCGCACCTGCAAAAAGGGCAATTCCTACCCAGCGGCAAATGCGCAATTTTCGGTGGTGAAGGACGCCACCAAACGCGGGGGTACTGAAGAAAGTGGCAGTGCCTGGCATTCGAAACAGGTGCTGGAGTACCTGACCTCCCGAAAAGACAACCAGGAGTCAGACCCGTTTCTTATCTACTTTGGTTTTTCCCACCCACATGATACCAGGGATGGCACACCAGAACTACTCGCTAAATATGGGGCGACCAACCACAAAGACACCAGCAGCCTGCCCCTATCCCACCCCAATCAGCCTCCACTGCAGGAAAATTATCTGCCAGCGCATCCATTCTTCCATGGCCACCCAAAGCTCAGGGATGAAGAAAGGGTAAGTGGTGTGTGGAAAAACAGGGACGAGCAAACAGTACGAAACGAACTGGGGCGGGAATATGCCTGTTCGGAAAACATTGACATCCAACTGGGCAAGGTGCTGAAAAAATTGGAAGAAATGGGCGAATTGGACAACACTTACATCATTTATACTTCCGACCATGGCATGTCGATTGGCAGGCATGGCCTGATGGGAAAACAAAACCTGTATGAGCATACCTGGCGTGTTCCCTTTATTGTAAAGGGGCCTGGAATAAACCCCGGACAAAGGGCACTGGGAAATATTTACCTGCTCGATGTACTGCCTACATTGTGTGATCTGGCCGGCATTGCCCCGCCACACACTACAGAAGGGAAAAGCTTTAAGCCGGTGCTGACTGGCGAAAAAGAATCCATAAGGGACATCATGTACGGGGTTTACTGTGGTGGCACAAAACCAGGAATGCGCACCGTAAAAAAAGCGGATTGGAAACTCATCAAATACGACATGATGGATGGGGAAGTTCGGGAAACCCAGCTGTTCAACCTGGCTGAAAATCCCCATGAATACCTGCCTGAGCATGAGCGTTCAGGGGAGATGGAAACCAACCTGGCTGATGATCCACAGTATGCCGATAAGCTCAGGGAGATGGAAAACTTGCTACAGGAACAAATGAAAGCCTATGACGATCCCTATCGCCTATGGGACCAATCCATTTAAACCAGAGAACCATGGTCAAAATAAAGCATTGTCTTTTGTTGTTTATTGTGTCGTCCATCATGGGTTGCACAAGCCAAAAGAAATCTGGGTTTGAACAGTTGAACGACTCGCCTGATTGGGAGCTGAAGTTATCCGATCCATGTACAGAAAACTGGCAAGCCAACTGGTTTTTGGACGGGGAAATTGCCAGGGTAGAGCAGGACGAAACAGGCATGGACCTCATTGCCGGCCCTGTAAACAGGCAGGATGCCCATCACGCCGTATTGTGGACCAAACAATCCTTCGAGGGGGACATAAAAATAGAATATGACTATACGCGTACGGATTCCCAGGTTGTCAATGTCAACATCCTCTTCATCCAGGCCACCGGAAAAGGTACTGGTATTTTTCACAAAGACATTACCAAATGGAATGATTTCAGGAAAGTACCCACCATGAGCAAGTACTACAACAACATGAAAACCATCCATATCAGCTATGCCGCCTTTCCGATGGTCAATGAAGATCCTGAAAACGACTACCTAAGAGTGCGGCGATACCCGGTCTCAGAAGAGATCACCTTCGCTGACATGGAGGTATCCCCCTCTTTTTTCAAAACAGGTCTGTTTCTACCACATGTTACTTACAAAATGACCTGGATTAAATCCGGTAACAGGCTCTACTTATCAGTAAGTGGTAATGGCCATGAGAAAAAATATTCATGGGATTTGTCTGCTTTTGAGCCAATACTGGAAGGCCGCATTGGTTTGAGGCACATGTACACCAGGTCGGCCAGGTATAAAAATTTCAAAGTTTCGGTAAAATAATTACAGCGTCATGAAAAAATCACTCTACATTTTACTCATTCTTATTCTGACTTGTCAGCTCGGATATAGCCAAACCACAGCCGGCAAGGATAAAATCCAGGTCCTCATAGTGGATGGGTTTAGCAACCACGATTGGAAGCAAACTACATACGTGGTAAAAACTATACTTGAAAAAAGCGGTTTGTTTGAAGTTAGCGTTTCTACGGCACCTTCTGCCCCAAACGACGAGTCATGGAAAACCTGGAACCCAAATTTCAAAAAGTATGATGTGGTCATCCAAAATACAAACAACATAAAAAACAAAGAAATCCGATGGCCGGAAAGGGTAGAGAAAAAACTTGAGAAATATGTAAAATCTGGTGGTGGCCTGTACATCCATCATTCGGCAAACAATGCTTTTGGGCATTGGGCAGCCTACAACCGTATGATCGGCCTGGGCTGGAGGTCGCCAGAGGAAGGGATCGCCTTGCAGGTAGCAAGTAACGGTGACATCATCAAGATACCCGTGGGTGAAGGAAGAGGGACATACCATGGCCCCCGCAACGATGAGGTAATCCACATTCTAAACGATCACCCCATCAACAGTGGCTTTCCCAGGGCATGGCAAACCCCTGACATGGAGCTCTACAAATTTGCCCGGGGTCCCGCAGAAAACCTTACCGTACTTTCCTACGCAAAAGATGATGAAACCAACATCAATTGGCCGGTGGAATGGGTTGTGTCCTATGGTAAAGGCAATGTGTACACCTCCAGCATGGGACACCTGTGGAAAGGGCAAACTTACCCGATCAGCTATAGGTGTACGGGGTTTCAAACCGTGCTGATTCGTGCTACCGAATGGCTGGCAACAGGCAAAACCACTTACAAGGTGCCCGATGATTTTCCAACCGAATCAGAGATAAAAACGAAAAGTGAAGATTTATAAAATAGCAAACAAACCAACCTTTTTAGAAAACAATCATATTAAATGAAACAGATATTAAATGTACTCCTGTGCCTCGTACTGGCAAGTTATATGTCGAACGCGCAAACCCAAACCACCCAACCACTTGATGATGACGAACGCATGGCCTGGTGGCGTGATGCAGGATTTGGAATGTTCATCCATTGGGGGCTTTACGCTGTTCCGGCGGGTATTTACAAAGGTGATACCGTAAGGGGCAATGCAGAATGGGTCATGGACAAACTGGATATTCCGGTGAAGGAATACGAGCAATTCGCTGGTCAATTCAACCCAGTAAAATTCAACGCCAACGAATGGGTCTCAATCGCCAAAAATGCCGGCATGAAGTACATAGTGATTACATCCAAACACCACGATGGGTTCAGCTTGTGGGATTCAGATGTGACCGATTACGACATCATGGATGCCTCACCTTTTAAACGGGACATCCTGGCAGAATTGGCTGAAGCCTGTAGGAAACAGGACATCAAACTTTGTTTTTACCATTCCATAGTGGACTGGCACCATCCACAGGCCCAAGCGCCCCTGTTCCCTAATTACAATGCCGGACAAAGGGACCAGACCATATTCAATCCTGAGTTTCCGCAATACTATCAAAACTATTTCAAGCCCCAGGTCCAGGAGTTGCTGACCAAGTATGGCGAAGTGGGTGTGGTATGGTTTGATGGCGATTGGATTCCCGACTATACCACCGAAATGGGCAAGGAAATGTACAAATTTATTCGCGACCTACAGCCCAACACCATTGTCAACAACAGGGTGGACAAAGGCCGTACAGGCATGTCGGGCATGAACAAGGAAGGCAACTTTGCCGGCGATTTTGGTACACCAGAAAAGGAAATACCCGACACAGGCATGGATGGTGTGGACTGGGAATCATGTCTTACCATGAACAATACCTGGGGGTTCAAATCTGTGGACCACAACTGGAAAAGTGAAAAGAAACTCATTCAGAATTTGATAGAGATAGTATCCAAGGGAGGCAACCTACTGCTCAATGTTGGCCCCACTGCAGATGGCCTGATCCCCGAACCCAGTGTGATAAGGTTGGAGGCCATGGGAAAATGGCTGAACGTAAATGGGGAAGCCATTTATGGGGCAAAAGCAAGTCCCTTTGAGAAACCTTTCTGGGGCCGCTATACCAGCAAACGAGGAACACTTTATGCCCATATTTTTGATTGGCCAGCAAATGGTCAGTTAACAATTGACAAAAGCCAAAAGGTAGTAAGAGCCTGGATATTGGGAAATCCTGAAAACCAACTCGAAATACAAAACAGCAAACACGGGGATGTGGTGGTACTGCCCAAAACCTCCCCCGATCCAAATGCCACTGTGGTTAAAATCCATGTAATCCCATCCGAAGATTGGGCCAATCTGGAGAAATATTCAAAAGCCAATGCCGAAGAAGGACTGCCTGGCACCAGGGAAAACCGTGTGGTTTTTATGGGCAACTCTATTACAGAAGGGTGGGCCAGGCGTGACCCTGATTTCTTCAGTTCAAATGGCTATATTGGTAGGGGAATTAGCGGACAGACCACAGCACAAATGCTGCTGAGGTTTCGGGCCGATGTAATAGACCTCAAACCAAAGGCTGTGGTGATCCATGCAGGCACCAACGACATAGCCGCAAACAAGGGGCCTGTCACCCTTGATCAAATAGCGGGAAACCTCATTTCCATGGCCGAACTGGCCAGGGCCAATGGGATAAAAGTAGTATTGGCATCAGTATTGCCGGCCAGTAGCTATGCTTGGCGGCCAGCCATAGATCCGGCAGATAAAATCATCGCGTTGAACCAATTGATCAGGGATTATGCGGAGAAAAACAAGGTTGTTTACCTTGATTACTATACTGCCATGGTGAATAAGCAAAAAGTGCTGATAGAGGCGTATGGAAGTGATACCGTCCACCCGAATATACAGGGCTACCAGGTAATGGCACCATTAGCGAAAACAGCCATTGTCAAAGCGCTCAAACAAAAATTATAATCATCGAAAGACAAATTTATTATGAAATCAACCTTTAAAAAGACCTGGAAACTATTTGGTCTGATGCTCACCATTTTGCTATGGGCCAGCTGTGACAAACGAACGAGTGACAAAGACCCTTTTGAAGCCGATGTGATAGTCTATGGGGGTGCTTCTGCCGCTGTTACCACCGCTGTGCAGGCAGCCAAAATGGGGAAATCGGTAATAATCGTTTCGCCGGACATACACCTGGGCGGACTTTCTTCCGGGGGGCTCGGGTGGACCGATACCGGCAAAAAAGAGGCTATTGGTGGATTGGCCAGGGAGTTTTACCACCGCATCTGGAAGCACTACCAAAAGGATGAAGCATGGACGTGGCAAGAAAAATCCGAATATGGAGGAAAAGGCCAGGGAACAAAGGCCATAGATGGGGACAAGCGTACCCAGTGGATTTTCGAGCCCCATGCGGCCGAACAGGTTTTCGAAGACTTTGTGAAAGACTACAAAATACCTGTTTATCGGGATGAATGGTTAAACAGGGAGACTGGTGTTCAGATGGAAAACAATACCATCCGGGCCATTACAACCTTAAGTGGTAAAACATTCAGGGGGAAAATATTTGTGGACGCTACCTACGAAGGTGACCTGATGGCCTCCTCCGGGGTTTCTTACCATGTGGGTAGGGAAGCCAATAGTGTATACGATGAAACATGGAACGGCATTCAAACTGGTACGCTGCACCACAAACATTGGTTTATGAGCGACATTTCACCCTATAAAATACCAGGCGACCCAACCAGCGGTGTGCTGCCCCTTATTTCTACAGAAGATCCGGGAAAATATGGGGAAGGCGACCACAGGGTTCAGGCCTACTGTTTCCGGGTTTGTATGACCAACCACCCTGAGAACAGAAAGCCTTTTCCCAAACCTGAAAACTACGACCCTGCCCGATATGAGCTCCTGGCCCGGGTTTATCAAACCGGACGTAGGGACCATTTTGAAAAATTTGATCCGGTACCCAATAAAAAAACTGATACGAACAACCATGGACCGGTAAGTAGTGACTACATAGGCATGAACTACGATTATCCAGAGGCAAATTACGAGCGCAGAAAGGAGATCATAGACGAACACAAAAATTATCAGCAAGGGCTGCTGTATTTTATTTGCAATGACCCATCGATACCGGAGGACATTCAATCCGAATACAAGAAATGGGGGCTTGCCAAGGACGAATTTGTTGACAATGGAAACTGGCCACACCAGCTATACATCCGTGAAGCCAGGCGCATGATCGGGGAATACGTGACCACCGAACATGACATCACCAGTGCCTACAACACCCCCCAATCCATAGGAATGGGATCTTATGCCATGGACTCCCACAATACCCAACGCTACATCAAACTAGATGGGTTTGTCCAAAATGAGGGGGATATCGGCACCAAAGTAAAGCAACCGTACAAAATTTCTTACGGTTCGATACTCCCGAAAAAGGAGGAGTGCACCAACCTGCTCGTTCCGGTATGTGTCTCGTCCAGTCATATCGCATTCGGCTCCATCAGGATGGAGCCCGTCTTTATGATCCTGGGGCAAAGTGCTGGTACTGCTGCTGCATTAGCCCTTGACAAAAACACAGGCGTACACGACCTGCCATTTAGCCAGATAGAATCAAGGCTACTGGAGGATGGCCAAATACTGGCATTATGAGAATTACATCAATATTTTTATGCGGACTTTTAGTGTGCTTACTGCTTGTACAAATAGGCCCAATACAAGCGAAAACAGGTGAAAAGAATGTGCTGATAATCGCAAATAGTAAAGATTCATCGGGTCAGGGTCATCCCAGGATTTATGCTGGTAGTGAGCCGAAAAAAGACTTTTTTCAGAGGGTAAATAAAATCGAATGGAAAAATCGGCTCATTGAAAGAAAAAAAGAAGGCCTGGAAAAATATCTGAAACTGTGGCGGAAAGAGCCGGATTGGTTGGTTTCAAGATTGCAAATGAATTGGAAAACCAAACACTCCAATGTGTATCTGAGGGGCGGAAAGTTTTCCCATTCAGATGGAGGGGCACCTGTACCTACCGTACGCTATTCCGGCACCAGGGATTGGGCTACCGAATATTCATCACCAGACCTGGAAGACGTAATACCCTACCTCGATGATGATCGTGGACTTTATTTGCAGCGCAAAGACAATAAAAAATGGGAATGGGTGGAGCCACCCAGCACCGGGCATATTATTGAAGGTATCAACAGGAAAATCATGAGGCTGGCAGAGGATGCCGCTTTGATGTACTGGATGACGGGTGATGAAAAATATGCAGAGTTTGCCACCCCTATATTCTTCCATTATATGGACGGGATGTACTACCGCAATGCCCCCGAAGTGTTGGATGATTCCAGCCAAAACGGGATTTCAGGACTGGCTACATTTGAAGTCATCCATGAGGCCATTGTGGTATCGCTTGCGGTCACTTATGACTTTCTGTTTGACTACTTCAATAAGGAAGGCAAAGACCTCAGCCGTTCACAGGCCGTGTTTCAAAAATGGGGGGACCAAATCATCAAAAATGGTGTACCAGACAACAACTGGAACCTGTTTCAGGCAAGGTTTCTCACCTACATTGCCATGGTGCTGGAAGATGACACCAACTACGCCAACGGAAAAGGCCAGCAGTATTACCTCAAATACACCTTTGATACATCCACAGACAGGCAAATAGCCATAAAAGAATCTTTGTTGGTGTATGATCAGGAGAACGGTATTTGGCCAGAATCGGCCTCCTACTCTATGCATGTCACCACCACATTGCTGGAGATATTGACCCTTTTGGACCATCTGACCAACGGCAATGAACTGGCCAATTATCCCATTGTAGAAAAAGCGGCATTAGCTGCATTTCAATACTTGTTTCCCAGTGGACATACCGTGGGGTTTGGAGATTCAGGGCACAAAATAATCCCTCCTGAAAACTTTGAACTGCTCATTGCCAATTACCGCAAGTACGGTCAAAAGGACAAAGAATCAACTATTACAGGATTGCTTCAGGACCTCATCCGAAAAGGACAGTATGAGCGTAAAGGCAGGGGGATGTTCGAACTGTTTTTTTATGTGGACGAACTGGGGGAAGCCAAACCCGACGATACGGCGGGAGGCCTGGTCACACCTACCTTTTATGCCCCAAATGTCAGCATGTTTATCCAAAGGCTGGGAGAAGGACAGCACGCCATGATGGTATCCACTGTGGGGTCGTACGGCAACCATGCCCATTCCAACGGAATTTCAATTGAGCTGTATGCCAACAATTATGTATTGGGGCCAGACATGGGTAGAGGTGCCAGCTACTGGCACCCCGACCATAGGGAATACTACTCTCAATTTCCAGCGCATAATACAGTGGTAGTAGATGGTATCTCCAGGTACAATTCTATGAGAAGCTACAACCCATATACCCTGGACAATTGTTTCCCAAAACCTCTGGAAACGCCTGAATTCAAAAAAGCCACCTTTTCCAAAGTCTCCTTCATAGAACCGAAAACCATGTCCAACCAGCAGCGGCTTACTGCACAGGTCCAAACGAACCTGGGGCCGGGATATGTTTTGGACATTTTCAGGTCAGGTAAAATCATAGACACTACCCAGGTGCACGATTATTTTTACCACAACCTGGGACAAACGCTCCAGATATTTGATAAAAAAGGGGAATTGGTTGACTTATCAGCTACCCATGAATTGACTTCCGAAAATGGGGAGCAAAAAGCGTATGACTATTTTACAGATAAGAGAAAGGTGGTGTTGAACGACGATTTCTCGGCTTTGTTCACACTGAAAAGCCAGGGACAGACAGATAATTTGATGAAAATGTGGGTCAAAGGACAGTCCGGACAGCAAATCTATACGGTGAACGGCCCCAGGAGCAAGGCCATCTCAAAAGGAACTGCCCCCCAGGAAATGATTGGAGCAAGCATTCCTGCCATTATTTTACGACGCAACCAAGCTGCCTGGAACAGCCCCTTCATCTCCGTATTTAACCCAACCAAGGCTGACGAACAAAATCCGATTAGAGAAGTGACTTTTCGTGAAGACGGCTTTGGCACCCAGATAGTGGAGGTTGATATGATTAACGGCAGTAGAGACATGATAACAACTGGCCAGTCCGAAAGTTCCTATATGAAAAACAATGGCATTGAGCAGCATGGCCTGCTGTCAATCGTTCGTCGATCAGGCACTGGCAAAGTTGATTTCCTCATGTTGGCGGGTGTAAATGTATTCAAATATGGGGGATGGGAAATAATATCACAAGGTAAACCTTGCACCGTCACTATTGAAAGCACCGAAAACGGCCTCCTGGTCCAAAACGATCAACCAGTCCTGCTACGAATTACCAGAAATCCCGGCTTTTTCCCAGCCACCATGAGCATTTACAAAAATGACGGCCTTATCGAGACCCGGAAAGGCGAAGCAAACCGCCACGACCCAAATCAGGTGGTGTTTCGCTTGGCAGAAGCCTATGACAAAGCAGTAATCAATTAAATTAAACATTCTATATCCTATTATTTATTTCAACATGAGAGTCCGTATCCTTTTTATTTTATTGAATTGCCTTCTAACCTTTTGGAGCTCAAAAGCCCAGGATTCCCCGGTTGACCTGGTCAACCCCTTTATAGATACCCATAATTCCCGCTGGTTTTACTTCAACTCAGCCAGCCGTCCGTTCGGCATGGTCAACCTCAGTCCGGATACCGACACCAAAAAAACCTGGAGTTCCGGATATCTGTACGATAGCGATTCTATCCGCTGTTTCAGCCATATCCATGCCTGGCAGTTGGCCGGTGTAGCCGTTATGCCTACCACCGGGGCTTTCAAGGGCCACCTTGGTATGGATGCTTATCAGTCGTCTTTTAGCCACGAGGGTGAAATTGCCAGGCCGGGTTATCACAAGGTGTACCTGAAAGATTACCAAATTCTTGCCGAATTGACCTCTACTACCAGAGTGGGGTTTCATCGCTACACATTTCCCAAGAGCACTGAATCGTCCATCATTATAGATGCAGGGGCCTATCTGGCGCATGGCCCCACTGTTTTCTCAAAATCCTGGAAGGTGAATTCGAAAGAAGTGGCAGGTGTGCAGGTATTGAGCAAAACCGGGCGAAGGCCAAAGGATACACCTATTTATTTTGTGGCCAGGGTCAATAAACCATTTTCATCCTTCAAAGGATGGGTTGACCAGAAGATGGTTGATGCCAGCGCAGATACCGTGCAGGGAAAACAATCTGGTATGGCCATGTTGTTCGACACCAAAGCCGGAGAGGAAATCCTCATGAAGGTAGGTATATCCTATGTGAGTGTTGAACAAGCCAGAAAAAACCTTGAAAGTGAAATTGACCACTGGGATTTTGATCGCATTGTGAAAGAGTCTGCTCAAGACTGGAATGGATGGCTAAGTAAAATTGAAGTTTCGGGGGGAAGTGAAAAACAACAAATAAAATTTTATACTGACCTGTGGCGTTCGCTGCTGGGAAGAAGGATCATAAGTGATGTGGATGGAAAATACATGGACATGACTGGTATGGAACCTGTAGTGCGTACAGTAAAACTGGACGGCAATGGCCAACCCCTCTTTCCACACTACAATTTTGATGCATGGTGGGGCAGCCATTGGTCGCTGAATATATTGTGGTCGATGGTGTATCCTGAAGTGATGGATGGGTTTTGCAACACCATGATAGATATGTACGACAATGGTGGACTTATCCCACGAGGACCATCCGGGGGGAACTACACCTTCGTGATGATTGGTGATCCGTCTGCACCCTTTTTTGCCAGTGCATACAACAAAGGCATCAGGAACTATGATGTACAAAAAGCTTACGAAGGCTTAAGAAAGAATGCTTTTGTAGGAGGCTCACGCGATCATGCGGGATACGAACACAATTACCCAGCTTTTGGTGGTGGCATGCAGTATTATATCAAGCAGGGCTGGGTGCCCGAAAGGATAAAAGCCAAAGGAGGCCACAAAGACGGGGCAGCCATGACATTGGAATATGCCTATGAAGACTGGTGTATCGCACAAATGGCCAAAAACCTTGGAAAAGGGGATGACTACAAACTGTTCTCTGAGCGCGCACTCAACTACAGGAACATCTGGAACCCACAAACGAAAATGATGCACCCCCGCGAAATGGATGGTAGCTGGATCAATAACTTCGAACCTGTATCCCATGAGTTTAATGCATTGGGCTTTTGTGAAAGCAACTCTGCTATATATACCAATTTCGTTCCACACGATATGCAGGGATTGATCGGACTATTTGGAGGCGAAAAGGCATATACAGAATTCCTAAATGCATCATTCGAAAAGGGTGAAAAGCTGGATTTTGTGGCAGCCGGGAAAAATCATGCCGCCAGCTGGGTAGATTATGGAAACCAGCCCGGTACGGGCATGGCCCATTTATTCAACCATTCCGGAGCTCCCTGGCTGGCCCAACAATGGGTGCGAAAAGTAAAAGATGTTTACGGTGACATCACTCCTTATGACGGCTATAAAGGTGATGAAGACCAGGGGCAAATGGGTGCCTTGGGTGTGCTTATGGCCATTGGCCTCTTCGAGGTAGATGGAGGTGCTGCCGCCGAGCCCTATTATGAAATTACAAGCCCCATCTTCGATGAAATAAAAATCCATCTCAACAACGATTATTACCCTGGGGACAACTTCACCATCAAAACCCAAAACAACCAACCAGGCAATTTATTCATACAATCGGCCTCATTCAACCGGAAGAGGCTGTATAATTGCTGGTTTTACCACGAAGACTTTGCCAAAGGCGGGGTTTTGGAATTGGAGCTTGGCAACCAACCAAACAAGAAATGGGGAACAAGTGGACTCCCTGGTAATGTGAAAAAATAATCAACTATAAACTAACTATCATTGTGAAAAACAACAGTCAAAATTTGTGGTCATTCACCGCATCCCTGGCCGGATTTCTATTCGGTTTTGATACCGTAGTAATATCAGGTGCCAACCTGCCCATCAAAGAACTTTGGGAAACCAGTCCATTGTTTCATGGTACATTTATCATGTCTATGGCCCTATGGGGTACCGTTGTGGGTTCTCTTATGGGTGGTATCCCAAGTCAGCGCATCGGGCGAAAAAACACCCTCATTTGGATAGGAGCCCTTTATTTCATATCAGCGGTAGGATCAGCCCTGGCGCCTGATCCCTATTCCTTCTCCTTTTTCCGCTTTATCGGGGGACTAGGCGTGGGTGCATCCACCGTAGCAGGCCCCATGTATATATCTGAAATCTCCACTCCTAAAAACCGCGGCAAGCTCGTGGCGCTGTATCAGTTCAACATTGTATTGGGAATCCTCATTGCCTTCTTTTCCAACTACCTCCTCAAAGGTGTAGGTGGGGCCAATGACTGGAGGTTTATGCTGGGCATGGAAGCCCTGCCAGCAGCTATCTATTTCGTGGCTGTATTCTTTATCCCGAAAAGTCCAAGATGGTTGATCACGGTAAAAAACGATGAGGAAGGTGCCCGAAAGGTCCTTGAAAAAATGGGTACGGAAGACGTGGAGAAGGAACTTCAGGAAATTGAAGCTGCCGAGGAAGAAGTTGGAAAATCAGACGAATCGGTTTTCTCCAAATATAAGAAACCATTGACACTTGCTTTTTTACTGGCTTTTTTCAATCAACTCTCGGGAATCAACTTCGTGCTGTACTATGCACCGGAAATACTGGAGATGGCAGGCCTGGCTGCCAAGGAATCGCTGTTCAATTCCATTGCCATTGGTGGTATCAACCTGGTCTTCACCTTCGTAGGCATGTACCTGATTGATCGTGTTGGAAGGCGGCAGTTGTTGATTATAGGTTCGATTGGTTACATATCCAGCCTGTTGATGATTGCGCTATCCTTTTACGCAGGTTTGGGGTCAGGCATATTGCTTGTCTCCATTATGGCCTTTATTGCCTCACATGCTGTGGGACAGGGTGCAGTTATCTGGGTATTTATTGCAGAGATTTTTCCAAACCATGTGCGCGCCTTTGGTACTTCCTGGGGCACAGGTACCCACTGGGTGTTCGCAGCATTGATTACACTCCTGGGCCCGGTAGTTATTGATATATTCAAAGAAAACCCCTGGCCGATATTTATGATTTTTGCTGGCACAATGGTGTTCCAATTGCTTTTTGCCCTGTTCATGATGCCAGAGACGAAAGGGGTATCACTGGAAGAAATACAGAAGAAGCTGGGGATTTAGTCATTTGGTTTCTTAATCTTCAATACCCAGATAAGGATGCAAGGATTGCGCAACCAGAGATTTTTTAAGATTCCATTATCGTTATTAACCCCAAATTACACATTACAAAACCCTATTGTGTAATTTGGGTCATTCATTGAGAAAAAAGCCAGTCTAAACCTTGTGATCACTACTGACTCCAATTTTACCATAAGTTGGACGAGCTAAATTTTAGAACCCCACAAGAATCTACGGTCGATTCTTGCGGGGTTTTATTTTATTCATACGTAAACCTGCGGTCATACCCATCTTGAATATCTTTGGAAGATAGACGAAAATTGTGGATCATGTGGTAAAACTGCCTTGACCAAATTAGGGTGCTTGCCAATTCTGGGGCAGGAACCTGTCCAGGTCATTGACCTTGGCA
>JAVKDJ010000049.1:0-294683 GCA_040222275.1 Cyclobacteriaceae bacterium | reverse complement strand
CCAAGGTCAATGACCTGGACAGGTTCCTGCCCCAGAATTGGCAAGCACCCTAATTTGGTCAAGGCAGTTTTACCACATGATCCACAATTTTCGTCTATCTTCCAAAGATATTCAAGATGGGTATGACCGCAGGTTTACTTTCGGAAGGCGACCCGGGCAAACTCAACAGTTTCTTCATCTATAAAAACTCCTAGTCTTAAATTACCGGATCGGATTCTATAGGCGTTGGTAAATTCAGTCAATTTTTTAACATTCTGAATATTGTCTAATGAACTGCTAGCTTGGACTTCATGAATGATGTTGAGAATTGCTTTTTTATCTTTGGGTTGCTTTAGTTTATCCAGATCCTTGCTGAATTTCTTAAGGAATCTGGTCTGCATTATCCCTGGAGTTTTCCAATAATTTCACTTTCAGGAACAACATCGGAGCGGTCAGCGTCCTTCATTAGAATAGACAATCCCAGGTCTTCTTGTTCTTCATCGGTCAACACCTTAGAATTTACCCCTAATTTTTGAAGCAATTCCATAACGAATTTTAACTCTGAAGCATTTTTGGGATTTATTACTATAGAACTCATTTAGTAAAGATAAAATATCGGCCATAAAAAAACTAACTTCATCAAATTAAGAGCCAAGGAGGAACAATGTACCTTAACCAGGCATGGGCAATTGCCTGATCATTTTCCCAAGTACTAATCATTCAAGACAAAAAAAGAGGCTGGTCAACGACCAGCCTCTTCCTGTTCTCTTTAAATCCTTTTTAAGCTTAAGCCGCTTTCTTTACTTCATCTGTGGCTATGGCCATTTTAGGTTTGAGCTTGATCACTCCTAGTTTGTCCAATACAAGGATAATGATGTAAGTGGGGTCAATTTCGTGCCACCTTACACCACCGAAGTTTGGTCTTGTGCCATGTTTGTGGTGGTTGTTGTGGTAGCTTTCGCCCATCATCAGAAAGTCAAAAGGCAGGAGGTTTTTGGAAGTGTCACCTACTTTATAGTTTACGTACCCATAGATGTGCGCAAACCAGTTGATGATTACTCCATGTATAGGGGCCATCAAAAATGCGACAGGCAACAACAGGTATTGCCACCATGCTGTGGCGAAAAAGTAAAAGAACGCTACATACGATGTACCCCATGCCAATCGGGATACCCACGAACGGGCAAAGCGATCAAATGCAGGCCATTCGGGCACATTCTGTGTAAAGCGTTTGTCAACTTCGTAAGTCTTGTTGGTAATTCCTGAATATATGGTCTTGGTCTTCCACATCATTTTGAATATGCTTTCATCATATTTTGGAGAATGGGGATCTTCCGGGGTATCGGCAAAAGCATGGTGCATCCTGTGCATGATACCATAACCATAGGCGCTCAGGTAGTTCGATCCCTGGAAAATCCAGGTCAGAACGAAAAACACTTTTTCGGTGAATTTGGACATAGTAAACGCCTGGTGTGCGGCATATCTATGCAAGAAAAATGTTTGAAAAAAAAGGCCTCCGTACCAGAGCACGATCATTAAAATTGCTATTTCCATAATTTCTTTGAGATTCTATTTATTTATCAAGACAGGAGCAAGTGGGGTTTGTGACAAAAAAGGGGATATTTTTTTAAAATAAATTTTCAGCTCCGGTTTAAAAACGCAAATATCGCTAAAATATGATCAAATAACAGGCCAATTATCGAAAGCATTTGTGGTTTTGGTTTTTCACTTATAGTTTTTTCCCAAATATGCCCGCAGTTTCGGAGGAAATGAATATCGGTTCAGGATGTTTTGGAGCTCCCACTCGGTCTGCTGTCAAATTTTTTTAAGAATTCCATGTCCTATTGAGATGGTTAGAAAAAACGATGAAATTAGGGTTTGTTCTTTTTTAGCTCTTTTAAAATTTCCTTCTCCGTTTTATCAATCCTTCGTTGCACTTTTTTGACATCTTCGGCTGGTGGAAGCGATTCGGGTTTTACCCCTCTTCTAAGTAAAATGTTTCGCACTTCTGTATTGTTATCCACATGCTCTTTAGCAATCCTTTTGTCACCACTTAGGTTTTTGTCTGTCACATTGTGGCTTGTAAGTTCTGTAGCAAAATCCTTTGCCTTTATTAGTAAGGTTGGCAAAAAATCTGCAAGAGGCCTACTACTAGGAACCCCGAGTTTTTTCTTCATAAATTGAGTAGTACGTCCTCCAAAAAGAGCCTTATCCCCTTCTGAACGTATGATTGCAAAGCTCTTATTGTCAACACCTCGTTCATAAATAATACCAGAAAGTTTTTTCTCCGATTTGGACAATTTGTCTCGGGCGTTTACCCTATCGACATCAAGCAATCGTTGCTCTATCAATTCTTGCCTTCTGGTTTGAACGGCAAAATACGTTTGTGCAAATGCTACCTCGGCTTTATTGGGATCTCCATTTTGAGCAACCAAATAGCATGCATACCTTGTCAGCGCTATATCTTCAACTTCTCGTTTTCCTCCTTTGCCTATATCGATCATTTTGGTGATACCAACGAAATGATCGTCCACCCTCTGGCCTGCATTTTCACATGCCTTGGAGGCTTTTTGTATAGCATTGGCAAAATTTCTCCAGTCAGAATAACCAAAAATATCCTGAAGTTCACGGGCACTCCAACATTCAAGTCCATCCAGGTTATAGCATGCACCTTCAAACTTGCTAAACAGTTCATTGATTAACTCTTTTTTCATTTTCTAAATTTATGGATTTCTCGCCAATTATAATTCTCCAAAAAGCCTACGGTTAATGAGTAAAGGATCACTTGATTAATTCTGCTCATGGCTGAATGCACCATTAAAAAGTTCTATATTGGACTTTAGAAAGTACTATCGAATCTTCTGGTATTTGAAATTTTCTTTTCTTCAGTAGGAATTCAATAGACTTTTTAGTCAGATCTTTATTTACACAGGGACCCACTACAATTTCTTTAATTATCCCTTTTTCAAAAAAGTGTTCAATAAAAGGAACAATTATTCCATTCTTTTCTCTGAATTTAATTTCTTCCGCCTTGTATTCATTCTTACACAGTCTCCATTCATCTTCATATGAATATTCATTATTTTTTATGGTAAAACATAGTGAAGAAAGATCAAAAAGAAAGTTGGTATTATAGAAATTAACAGTTTTTCCTTTATCTGTGAAATCAATTTCATCATAATTTGATTCCCAATAACTTATTAAAGAAGAGATGATTATATCCTTGGAGTAATGACACTTCACCAGTGAAGTATTATATACACTCTCCGCTTGGGTATACTTTATGATTTTATCATATTCTATGCCAATGGCAACTCCCTTGCCATTAGCACCGTAATTTCGCCACATAGCTAGGTTATCCGGATTTAAGGACAAGGAAAGCAAAAAAGGTGTTCCAGACAAATTACTTAGGTTGGAAATAGATTTCCAATTAGCCTGTTTACTCTTTGGATTCTTTATTGATTTGATTTTTTCATATTGAATCATTGACTGCTTAAGTAGAGAGATAGCCAAAGTATATTCTTGAGGGTCATTAAAAAAGTTTATGTTGGTCGCTCTAAAACAAACCTTTTCTGCCTGACCATTTTCAATAATCTTAAGCAAAGTATCTACTGATGTATAGTGATAAAGAATATCAGGAGTTTCATTCTTAGCTTTTGTCATTGTTTCTATTATTTTCTACTTATAATTCTTCCCCAGATAGGCACGAAGCTTCGGAGGAAATGAACGCTGGATAAGGGCGTTTTTTAGTTCCCACTCCAGCTCTTTGCCGTATTGCTGAAGGAAGTGCACATCCTTGTTTTCCAAAATGGCCACTGGGTTTCCATCCATAAACAAAATGCGGTTGTTTGTCAGGTTGCTAACTTTTTGGGTAGGTAGGATTACCCCTAAAAGATTGAGTGGGTCTGTTGCACTTATGGCGATTACCTGACCGGTTTTGGGTTTGTTTTTAATTTTCCTCAGCTCTTTCACTATTTCAGGTGTGGCAAACTGCTCACCAGACACCCCGGAAATAAACCTGCCACCACGAAGTTTTCCCTGTAGCTCCAACCTCCGCAATACACGAATAAGAATGCGCCAGGGTGGTGCAAAAGATTCTTTCTCCAGTATTTTCCTAAAAACAACGCCATACCTGCGTACATAGATGAATACAAGCTTTTCAAGGTAATCGAAATTGAGCTTATCCTGCTCTGTGCCCGTAAACGGTGGGATTACTGTCCACCTGCCGGCATGCTCTATGGAAAAAGTACTTTGCTTTTTTCTGCGGCTATTTTCCGAAGGCCTGTTGTAAGCAGGCGTTAAAAGTGCCCGTAATCCAATGAAACTATCCGCATTGACCAGGCCATGGGCCACAAGCTCAGAAATACCGTTTTCTACCTGACTGTTGAGCAATTGAGTTTCGATGGCAATGTCGGCAAAGAATGAAGCACCTTTGGTGTTGAGGACTTCCAGGATTTTTTCAGCATTGGATGAGAGGTTTGGGTCGGTGGCATAATGGGTGGACATGATGCGCCACATGTCGGTGTTTTGCCTTTCGATAAGACAGATCGGAGAGCTTTTAATAGTACCGTTTGTCTTCTTGGAGTTTGACTTTGGTTGGTTGAACCTTCCCCAGATCAATTTGCCAGAGAGGCAGAGTACATCGAGCCACACAGGGTCGTAGTTTTCAATTCTCGCCGGGATGATGTCCGTTTCCCAGGCGGCAGCTGGGGCCTCAAAACCCTCCAGCCTTTCCAGGCATTTTTCTAAAGACTGTGCGCTTTCTTTCTTTTCAGTCAATCCGTGATAATCGAATAGAAAACGTACATAGTCTTCTATGGATGCAGGCTCGATGCTTTTCCTGAGGCTTTCAATGGTGTATTTGTGTATCCTGTGCAGTAGTCTTCGCTCACACCATTCTTCATTTTTTGTGTCTGGGCTAAATTTCCCCCTGAACACAAAGCCTTCCACCTCCAGGGCAATAAGTGCCAGTTCGATTTTGTTTACCGGCTGTTGAATGTCTTCTGACAACTGCTGGGCTGTTACTATACAAAGGGCCTCCAACCTGCCGCGTACCACTTCCTTCAGCGCATCCTCGAAGGAGCAGGGTGTTTTTTTGAATACATCAGGGAGTTGGATATTCGGTTCAAACCTGGTATCCGGAAAAATAGCCTGAAAGTGTGGGGTACGTTCTGCGGCCACCCACAATTTCGTTTCTGGCAGAAAGGTAGCCCTTCGGTCTATTTTCAGGATATCGAAGTATTTTTCCCAGCTATATTTTTTTCCTTCTGCCTGGGTGACGAACCCATGAATACTTAGTACATCATGCAGTTCATCCGGCGAATCTGCATGTGGCCAGGCTTCATTTCTGACCCGTTCTATTGCTTCCGGGTCTAGCCGGCTGAGGTCGGACGCTTCTGTTGGGTCTAGCCAACTTCGGTTTTTGATGGCCTGCACGCGTCTTTCGGCAAATTCGGTATCGTCCAAAAAGGCATACGGTTTGGCATTGATTATTTCCTGGGCAAATGGTGACGGTTCACGAAGGTCACGAGCTTCCAGTTTGAGTTCTTTGCGCTCTATTTTTCCCATCAACTCTTCCAGCTCGTCAATGTCCATGGCTTCTGTAAGGCAATCATGGATCGCCTGGTTCACAAGTGGATGGTCAGGGACTTCACGCTCGCCATCTATATTTTCGAAGCAGGCTATTTGGTCGGGAAACACCTGGGCAATGAGGTCTTCGGCGTTCATCCTTTGGAACTGAGGGGGTACGCGTTTGCCGTTTCTGTTTCGTTGGATGGCGAGTGCCCTAGTGGCATTCCACCGCCAGCGCACTTCAAACATCGGCGCATCCAACATGGCCTGGATCAATGTCTCTCGAATGATTTTGCTATTAAGGTATTTGTACACGCTTTCCAATGGAAAACTGTGAGAGCTGCTGAGGGATAATATGATGGCATCCTCGTTGGCGGCTGCCTGCAGTTCGAAATTGAAACTCTGGCAGAATTTTTTTCTAAGGCTAAGGCCCCAGCCTCTGTTAAGCCTGCTACCATAGGGGGAGTGGACCACCAGGTGCATATCCCCTACGTCATCAAAAAACCGTTCGAGCACGATGGTATCCCTGGTGGGTACCACGCCAAGCCCTACTTTGCCGGCATAGAAATAGTTGACCAATTGCTCAGCAGCTGTTGCCCCGATACCCACTTCGTCTATCAGCCATCTCAGGGCGAGGTTATCACTGATGTCCAGCGACTTTTCCTCTTTCATTCTGGGCAAAGGGTCTTGCTCCAGCAGCTCGTCCAGTTTTTTTCTCAATCGGGAAACCGACTCACTAAGTTCGACGGTACGCCCGGGCCCTTCTCCAAGCCAAAAGGGAATGGTAGGTGGTAGCCCGGTGGCATCTTTCACCTTCATGGTGAGCCCCTCGATTCCCAAAATTTGCCAGGTATGTGTACCGAGTGTGATGGTGTCTCCCGGCAGGGATTCCAGTGCGTAATCTTCCCCAATGGTGCCCACTTTTATATTTTGCGGATCGAGCATTACGTCGTATTCAAACATATCCGGGATAGATCCCCCATTGGTGAGGGCTATGATTCGGGCACCTTTTCTACCACGCACTATTCCGTTGATGGCATCAAAATGTATCAGAGACCCACGCCTACCCCTTCTCGTGGAAAAACCGTCGGATTGCATTTTGATGATTTCAAGGAAGGTGTCTTTGGTAAGGCTTCTGTAAGGGTAGGAATTTTTGAATAAACCAAATAAATCATCTACGGGCCATTCCTGGTTGCTGACCTCTGCCACTATTTGCTGGCAAAGGATATCCAGGGGCGCCTCAGGCATTATTATTTTGTCTAGTTCACCACGCCGGATGCTGTCAAAAAGGGCCACACTTTCGGCTAGCTCGTCCCGTGTCAATGGAAACATAATGCCTTTGGGAACCCCACCTACGTGGTGGTTACTTCTGCCCACTCTTTGGATGAATGCCGCGATACTTTTCGGGGAGGCTATTTGTACAATCAGACTTACTGAACCAATATCGATTCCCAATTCCATACTGGCAGTAGCTACCAATACTTTCAACAAACCGGCTTTGAGTTTTTGCTCGGCCTGATGCCGGTGCTCCTTGCTCATGCTGCCATGGTGCGAAGTGACATGTTCTTCTCCGAGTATTTCCCCAAGTGCTACGGCAAGCCTCTCGGCCAATCGGCGGTTGTTTACGAAAATGAGGCTGGTCTTATGGTTTTTTACCAATTCCACAAGTCTTTCATATAACTGGCCCCATACTTCATTTTCCATCACTGCGGTCAATGGCGATTCCGGTACTTCTATGGTCAGGTCTAGCTTTCTTTTGCTCCCTGTGTTGATGATGGCACAGTCTGGCTCATCATTGACAATGTTCTTATTTCCAACCAGGTATTTGGCCACCATGTCTATGGGCTTTTGTGTAGCACTCAAACCAATACGTTGCAACTTTTCGCCTACCAGGGCTTGTAAGCGCTCGATAGAAAGTGAGAGGTGCGACCCTCTCTTATCGCCCAGCATGGCGTGAATTTCATCTACAATGATGCCTTGTGTGGTGCTCAGCATTTTTCTGCCCCCATCGCTGGTGAGGAGCAGGTAAAGTGATTCAGGGGTGGTCACTAAAATGTGTGGTGGCTTTTTTACCATAGCCGTGCGGGCAGAAGCAGGGGTGTCTCCTGTACGCACCGCAACTTTGATTTCGGGAGCTTCTTTGCCCAGGTCGATAAATTCCCTTTCAATGCCCTTGAGAGGGATTTCCAGGTTGCGATGGATATCGTTGCTCAGGGCTTTGAGTGGTGAAATGTAAACGATCCTGTTTTCTTGTGGCAGCCCACCATTTTCGGATTCTTTTACCAAGCCATCTATGGCGGAAAGAAATGCAGCCAGAGTTTTGCCTGACCCGGTAGGAGCAGATATCAGGGCATGCCGGCCTTGTTTAATGGCGGGCCATGCTTCTTCTTGTACCTCAGTTGGTTGTTTAAATTCCCTAATAAACCAGGACGATACCAATGGGTGAAACGAGGTGGGCAGTATGGAAATGGTATTTTTCAAATAAGATATCTTCCCTACTTCATATTGATGATATAATCAGATAGCGGTGATTTTATCGAAATATACGTTTACCAATTTGTGGTTATGGGTTTGCTTTTCGATTTTTTCCCAATGGCTGTTCAAAAAGTAGTATAACTCGTTAATTTTCATATTGCCTATTTTCAAATGGACCACTTTTGGAGGAGGACTTGATGAAATAATACGGTTTGAAAAATCTGAGTCTTTGCTGACAATAATCAAATTCCTTTTTTTAGCATAATTCCAGATTTGACTGTCTGTCCACTCATCATTGATATCCCTTACCTGTTCGAATTTAGCATTGTTCCAAAGCTTGAATTTGTAAGGCAGGTTAACATCAATTAAGAATTTTGTCATGCGATCGTCTGCATCTCATAATTATTCTGCATGAGTTTTGAAGCAAACTTCAAACATGCTTCAATGTCTTCATTTTGAAGTGAGGGAAATTGATCTAATATTTCCTGATTCGTATCACCATTGCTCAAAAATTCCATAACCGTCTGTACTGTAATCCTTTTCCCTCGAATGGTAGGTTTACCGTTACATATATCTGGATCAATGGTAATTCTTTCGGCTATAAATTCCATGATCAAATATACTGATTTTTTGAAATAAGGGTTTTACTATTATTCGTTGGTGCGAAGAATTTTATATAGATGTTATTAGGGAGCGTTGATATAAATGCAATATTTATCGTTTAGTATTTTGTCATGAAGCCACCGCATCCAATACCTCAATCCCCTTGTCAATGGAATCCACTCCTGATATGATCAGCAGCAGTTTGCTTTTGAGCTCCTTGAGTTGGCAAAACTTGCTGTGCTGCTGAACATACTGCAGGATTTTCCCGAACTTATCGGAATTGAAATAGGCCTGGTTGTCCGATGGAAGAAAATTGCATTTCATTTTTCCACCTTTCAAAGTGAGTTTTTCAAAACCCAGTTCGATGGCCCGCCATCTTAAGCGTACGGTTTTGAATAAATCCCCGACTTCTGTTGGCATTTTTCCGAACCTGTCTTCTACTGATTTTACAAATTCTTCGAGTTCTTCTGCGCTCTTGATGTTATCTATCTGGGTGTACAAACTGAGCCGCTCGGTAATGTTTTTTACATAATCCTCCGGGATAAGGATTTCAAGGTCAGTCTCCACTATGCAGTCCTGCACGAGCGCCTTGGTTTGTTGCGACAGCTCCTGTTCGAAGAGTTCCTTGTATTCATTTTCTTTCAGATCCTGAATGGCTTCATCCAGTATCTTATGGTACATATCAAAACCGATATCTGAAATAAACCCGCTTTGTTCGCCTCCAAGTAAATTGCCGGCACCACGGATGTCCAGGTCTCTCATGGCTACTTTAAAGCCGTCACCTAAATCCGAGAATTCTTCAAGGGCACTTAGCCTCTTTCTGGCATCTGCAGATAAATGGGAGGTGGGTGGAGTGAATAAATAGCAAAAGGCTTTTTTGTTGGATCGGCCCACACGTCCCCGCATCTGGTGGAGGTCGGACAATCCGAAATTTTGAGCACTGTTGATGATGATGGTGTTGGCGTTGGGGATGTCCAGGCCAGACTCTATGATGTTAGTGGATACCAGCACATCATATTCCCCCTCGATAAATTTCAACATGGTTTTTTCCAGCCTGGCCCCATCCATCTGGCCATGTGCCACGCCGATCCTGGCATCTGGCACCAGCCGGTATATGATGTTGGCTATGCCCTCTATGTCGCTGATCCTGTTGTGTACGAAAAACACCTGGCCACCTCGGCGTAGCTCAAAGCTGATGGAATCCCGGGTGATCTCCTCATTGAAAACATGGAGTTCGGTGGTTACTGGTTGCCTGTTCGGTGGAGGTGTGGCGATAATGCTCAAATCCCTCGCACCCATCAACGAAAAATGCAGTGTACGTGGAATGGGAGTAGCCGTTAGCGTGAGCGTATCTACATTTACCTTCAGCTCCTTGAGTTTGTCCTTTACTTTTACCCCAAACTTCTGTTCCTCATCTATAATCAGCAGGCCAAGATCCTGGAATTGCACATCCTTGTTGGCTATGCGGTGGGTACCGATCAGGATGTCGAGTTTCTTTTCTTTTACTTTGCCCAAAATGCCCTTGATTTCTTTAGAGGTCCGAAACCTGTTGACATAATCCACTTCTACAGGAAAACCCGAGAGCCTTTCTTTGAACGTTCGGTAATGCTGCATGGCCAGGATGGTTGTGGGCACCAGTACTGCCACCTGTTTGCCATTGACCACCGCTTTAAAAGCGGCCCTTATGGCCACTTCTGTCTTACCAAACCCCACATCTCCACATACCAGTCTGTCCATGGGATGTGGTTTTTGCATGTCTTCTTTTACACTTTCAGAGGCAGTGGCCTGATCGGGGGTATCTTCGTAGATAAATGATGTTTCCAACTCAGCCTGTAGGTAGCTGTCTGTTTCGTATGCAAAACCGGGAGCGGCTTTTCTTTTGGCATACAGTGCTATGAGGTCTTTGGCAATGTCCTGGACATTTTTCTTTACCTTCTTCTTCTTGTTTTCCCATTCGGGCGACCCCAGTTTGTTTACAGTGGGGGCTTCAGATTCCTTACCACTGTATTTGGAGATTTTGTGCAGGGCATGGATACTGATATAAAGCAGGTCATTGTCGCGGTAAACCAGCCGGATGGCTTCTTGTTTGTTGCCATTCACCTCGATGGTGTCCATACCTGCAAAACGCCCAATGCCATGGTCCACATGTACCACAAAGTCACCGGTAGATAGCGTCCTCAGTTCCTTTAAAGTAAGTGCCTTGGACTTAGAATGTTTTTTGCGGATTTTATACCTGTGGAACCTTTCGAATAGCTGGTGGTCTGTGAAACAGGCAATCCTGGTCTGGTTATCTATGAATCCTTCCCTAAGCCCAATAATCAAGCTGTTGAATTTGATGAAAGGGTTAATTTCCTCAAATATAGATTCCAGTTGGTTGATAGGTTTTTCTGATTCAGAAGCTATTATGGTGGTATAATCTCTTTGCTGAAAGTCCTCCAGTGATTTGGTTATGAGATCAAAATTTTTGTTGAAAGAGGGCTGTGCAGATGTGTCAAATTGGAAAACATCTATGGCATCCAGGGCAAACCTGTTTCCGAACTCTATTTTCACATATTTTTCAATGGAGGCACAAAAAGATTCTTTCGTCTCGAAAAGGTAGTCTGGTTTAAAGACACCAGTATTTCCACTTGACTCGAGGATGGTTTCAAAGCTTTCTTTTGCCCGGGTAAAATATTTATCGATGACATCCAGGGTCAGGTTGAAGTCCTTGATCCATAGCTTTGAATTGTTGGGTATAAAGTCGAAGAAGGACTCTCTTTTTTCCTCTAATAATTTGGTTTGAACATTGGGAATAATGTTCACTTCCTTCAGGTTGTCTTTTGAAAGCTGGGTTTCAGGGTCAAAAGTTCGGATACTCTCGATCTCATCCCCGAAAAGTTCGATCCTGGCGGGCAATTCACCAGCGTAAGAGTAGATGTCCACTATTCCTCCCCTAATGGCAAACTGTCCGGGTTCGTAAACAAAATCATCCTGGACGAACCCATAGGTGAGGAACAGTTCCGACAAAAAATCGCTATCGACCGACTCGCCCACTTTAGCCGTCCAGGTATTTTCCACCAACGATTTCTTATTGATCACTTTTTCCGTCAAGGCCTCCGGGTAAGTGACGATCAGTTCCCCTGATGATGCCTTATGGTTGATGCGGTTGAGGATTTCAGCCCGCATGAGAATGTTGGCATTTTCAGTTTCTTCAAATTCGTAAGGCCTCTTATAGGATGATGGGAAGAACAAGATTTCCTTGTCACCAAAGAGGTTTTGCAGGTCATTGTGAAAATAGGCTGCTTCCTCCTTTTCGTGCAATACGAAAATGTGGTTCTGATGATTGATAGAATAGACCGATGAAGCTATTACAGCATCCAGACTGCCGACCAACCCCTTGAGCTGAATGTTTTTGTGTTGGTTGGGCTTGGCGGATTCTGCCAGGCCTGCTACCGTAGCATCTGATTTATACAGCTTTAAGAGATCTCTTCCTTTCAATGGTCAAATAATTTTAAGAAGGCTGCAAAGGTAAAAATTAATTTGAGCTAGAGGTGCATAGTTGTTGATTTCAGAAGATATCCCTACCCAGGTCGATTTTATTAGGATGCTGTACCAGCCACTGCAAAAATTTTCCCTGGCTACAAATGAAATTTGTGAGATGGTCATGTGTTTGAAAAGCCAAAACCGAGCTTGATGTGGCGTACGAATTACATGCAATATTCCTTCATGGCCTGGGAAGCGAGAGCCTTGTCGTATTGGGCGAGTTGTTTAAAATCCTGGCAGGCAGCCTTTTGATTCCGGGTTCGGTAGTAGCATACTCCCCTTTTGTAGAATACATCCTGATTGCTGACGTTGAGTGAGATGGCCTTGGTGTAATCGGCTACAGCCAGAGGGAAATTGCCTATTTGTTCCAACAGCATGCCACGGTTGTAGTAGGCCTGCCCAGTATTTGGTTTTTCTTTGATATAAAAATTGAGATCATGTAAAGCGCCCAACTGGTCGCCCATGGATGCACGGGCTACCCCTCGCTGGTAGTAAGAGTTGATATGTTCGGGGTTGAGCTTGATGGCCTCATTGAAATGATGAGATGCATCGATAAAGCGGTTTACCTTAAAGCAACTCATGGCCATAAGGCGGTGTGCATCGAACACCTTCTCACTGACCGACAAAGCGTTTTCTGCATCCAGAATCACTCCTTCATATTTTTCCAGTTTCATGTTGCAGCGGGCCCGCCCGAGGTAGCCCTCAATCATTTTCTTGTCTATTTTCAGGCTTCTGGAAAAGTAGGGGATGGCCTCTTTATATTGTTCGAGTTCTTCATAGCAGCGGCCAATGTTGTACAGGATTTTTGGCGTATCAGGGTTTAGTTTATCGGCACTCACAAAATGCTCAAGGGCCGCATCATAATCCCCGTTTTCGAATGCGGCTTCTCCCAACTCCATGTCGCTGGTGCAGGCGCTGCACCACAACAAGGCCATTGTCATCAGGAGTTTTGGGAAATGGTTTACTTTGATCATGGCCAATGGCTTATTTTTCACAAGGTCTGGTGCAAGATAAAAATAAACGCAAACATCACCTAAAGGTTTAGTTATATCTTTTTCCGATGGTTTTTTATAGCTTTGTTTGGCAAGGGTTCGCATTTGGGTTCCCAAATACATCAAATTTTTATCAAAATATAATATGCCGAAAATAAGGATTTCGACAGCTGACGCTTCTTTCGAGGCAGAAGTATATGACACACCTACGGGCGAGGCTATGCTGGCCGCTTTGCCCATTGAGTCTGTAGCCAACACCTGGGGGGATGAAATATATTTTCAGGCTGGTTTTCAAGCCTCGCTGGAACCGGGGGCTGTTGCGGAAGTGCAGGTAGGAGAATTGGCCTATTGGCCATCCATGCCAGCTTTTTGTATTTTCTTTGGCCCTACTCCTGTGAGCCCAGGCCATCAGCCTGTTGCTGCCAGTGCGGTAAATGTATTTGGCAAGCTAACAGTGACAGATCCTGACATATTGCGTTCGGTACGGAATGGAGAATCCATAAAAGTCGAATTAATCGCCTAAATTTGATAAGGATTAATTTTACGACTATGATCAGATCAGTGATAATTGCCCTTTCTTTTATTTGTTTGATCTCTTGCAAAGAAGAGGAAGATTGCACCGAAGAATTAAAGGACAATTGTGCATGTACACAGCAGTATGATCCCGTTTGTGGTTGCAATGACAAGACTTACGGCAACTCCTGTGAGGCAGGTTGTGCAGGTATTACGGATTTTAGCCCTGGTGTGTGCCCTTAACCCTCAGCAATGAGCAACGCATACCTCGAAAGGCTGGAATTACAACCCGGAGCTACCAAGGCGGAGATAAAATCAGCCTATAGGAGGTTATCAAAAAAATATCACCCCGACATCAACAAAAGTCCTGATGCGCACGAACAGTTTGTTGCCATTAGCGAAGCGTACCGCTTCTTGACAGAAGTTGGGCCCAAACCCCATCAGGAAACAGTAGCCTACGACTATGACCCCTACCAAAGAGAGTATGAAGAGCGCAGGCGCAGGGCTAGGCAATACGCCTATCATCAGGCACGGGAGGCACAGCGAAGGCAGGAAGCATCTATCAAGTATGCGCTGGGGATATTCGATTCCATGGCCTACGTCATTCTTGCCTTCAATCTATTGCTTGCATTGGATTATGTGCTGCCAACGACCCAACACGCAGAAGAGATAGTTGCAGTGAAGGCCATCAAAGAGGGGCTGAGGAGTGGGGTGGCCCGGTATAGATATGACGATGTTTCGTTTAGCCGGCATGGCCTTAGGACAGACAAAGGTCAGTTGCTAGGTGATTTGGAAAAAAATGCCAGCGTATTTGCCACACCAATTTTTGGAACAGCGATGTGCGCCGATGTAGTACTCGATGGACAGCCAGTACGGTTGTACCAGTCCTATGGCATCTATATGGTCTTCGGCTACCTCATTCCGGCGATTTTTTTGATTGCGGTATTCTATCGTTTTATACTGGCTTCCCTTGATCACAAGTTTACCCTAGCAATAGCCATGACAGGCGTATTCGCCTTTCAATTGTACATGTTCTTCAAGTTTTGAAGCCGAAATTCCCTTTTTACCGATTTCCTGAATGACCCTGCTATAAAAAAACAATAGTGTGAGGTTGGAGAGATTTTCAGTATTATTTTTAACACTCAATTAAACTATTCACAATGAAATATTACTTTTCACTTTTACTGGTCTTTTCCCTTTGCCGGCTAGAGGCCCAGGAAATGTATTTTTATGTAGGGTCTGCAACTGACGAAGTGCCCGATCCGATATCGCTATGTTCTATTGACCTATCGAACGGGCAATTGAAAAAAGTTCAATCTTTTGAGGGTACCAAATCTTCAAGTTATCTGTGTTTGTCGCCAAAGGGTGATTTTCTATACTCGGTGGATAGCGAAAGCCCATCACCGGGTTCGAAAGACCATTCGGTGGCTTCTTTTAAAATTGACAAGAAGAATAAAGCTCTTAGCCTGATCAACAAAACTTCTGTAGAAGGCCGTGGTGCTTGTCACGTGTCGGTGACATCCGATAATAAATTTGTGATGGTAGCCAACTATGGCAGTGGCAATGTGGTTGTAGTTCCTGTAGGGGCCGAAGGAAGGCTGGCAGCAGCTTCGTCCAACATACAACATGCCGGGACAGGCCCTGACGAATCAAGACAGCAGGGGCCACATGCCCACTACATACAGGCTTCAGCCGATGATAAATATGTGTTTGCTGTTGATCTGGGAATTGACAAAGTGATGAACTATGTGCTGAACGATGATGGTAAGCTGAGCGAAAACCCAAATCAGGCTTTCCTCAAACTTGATCCCGGAGTAGGACCAAGGCACATGGTATTCCACCCCAATGGCAAGTTTGTCTATGTACTCAACGAGCTGACATCTTCCATATCCGCTTGTACTTACGACAAAGCCAGCGGAAAACTTGTCCTGATGGGAACACATCCCATGTTGCCTGAAGACTTTACCGAGTTCTCAAAAGCTGCTGCCATTCGTGTGCATCCTTCTGGAAAATTCCTGTATGGTTCGAACCGTGGGCACGACAGTATTGCAGTTTTCGAAATTCAAAAAGATGGCAACTTAAACCGTGTACAAATTATTCAGGATGGTATCGAATGGCCCAGGGATTACAACATTACCCCGGATGGCAGATACATGGTGTTGGCCAACAGGCATAAAAATGAAATCCGTACTTTTACAATAGCAAAAGATGGAAAGCTGGCCACAACAGAAAGTGCCATTGAAATAGCCCAACCTACGAGTGTGGTGTTTTTAGGAAAAAAATAAGATTCTCAGTTTCTGCGCTGACAGGGTTTCAAGCTCCGTCAGCGTAGGAATTGATTTTTCGAAAAAAAACTAGTTTTACAAACTCAATGAAAAAAAAGGAATGCCCCTCGTGTGCCATGGAGATAGAAGCTGGCAGCAAGCATTGTCCGATTTGCAACTACGAATTTACCCAGCCAAACCGCCTCTTTCAGGTGGTTGCCATTCTTTTGGTTATAATAATGGTGCTCTTTATGATATTTTAATCGGCCTTCCGAGATAGTGGGGGAGCCCTCAGATTCTAGTTGCAACCCTTACGCTGA
Source organism: Cyclobacteriaceae bacterium (assembly GCA_040222275.1). GTDB lineage: Bacteria > Bacteroidota > Bacteroidia > Cytophagales > Cyclobacteriaceae > CAXBNB01. The sequence continues at coordinate 278,444 of JAVKDJ010000049.1, read as the reverse complement.
CAGAGTTCCAAACCCTGTCAGCGTAAGGGTTGCTTTTTAGATTAAATGCGGATTAAACCTTATGAAAAAAACAGACTGTAGCCAGAGATTGATTAACCCTACTGGTTTTGAGCCAGTGGTAGTTTAGTTTAAGTCCCTGACTATTGTAGTATTTTTAGCCTCTACTACCATGTATTTTCCTTCCTTCAGGTAGGTGATGTTGGTGTACATCATGGGAATGGTAAATCTGCCATGCTCGTTGATTACCCCGTACATACCCCTCCTTTTTACGACTACCCGGCCAGCTGACACCTCTTCGAGTTCTGTATAGTCCGGCGATACAATTTTGTTTCCCTTTTTGTCGTATAGACCAAATTTCCCTTCGAGCTCCACTTTGAATGAGCCATACTTGTTTCTTGTTATTTGCTCGTGTATGGTTTTGAGGAGGTATTTGCCATCTTTATTGATTACGCCATACTTGCCATCTTCTATCACAATGGCTGTCCCATTCAGGTATTCGAATGAAGATTCGTAAATGGGTTGTACCCGCAGGTTTTCCGCTTTGTCAATATATCCCCAGTTGCCCCTGAGATAAAAAGCGGCCATCCCATCGGAATATAGCCTGATGGAGTCGTACCGGTTGGCAATCCTCAACCTTCCCTCAAGGTCCACAAATCCATATTTTCCATCCAGTTTTATGCCTACAAACCCCTCGCTTATTCCCAATACTTCTTCAAACCTACCGGACAATGAGTAAAACCGGTCACCGTTTTTGGTGGCCATGCTCAGGTAGCCGGCTTCTTTGGCAATGAGAATGCTGTCTTTGGCAGTGAATGAAATCTCGTCAAAAATAGGATGCTTCACAATACGGCCATCCCTCATCACAAACCCAATTTTTCCTTCTTCGGTTTCCTCTATGAACCCACCGTCGTAGGGGCTTAGTTTGTTGTAGGTCTGGAAAATTACATCGCCAGCACGGTTGATCAGGTCTATCCTGGTCTTCAATTTTGCCTCGGCTACCCCGTCTTTGTGTATGGTGATGTCATCGTATATTGGCTCGCAAATCCATTCCCCAAACTGGTTGATAGTACCATAAGCATCCAGGAAACGCACCCTGGAAGTAAGGTATTTAAATGGGGTGACCTCATCAAATTTGTTGGCAATCACCTCATCGCCCTGAAAATCAATAAACCCCCAGTAGCCACGTTTTTTTACGGCTATCAGGCTTTCAGATACCGGCATGAGTTCATCGTATTTGCTTTTGCTAATTGTCCTGCCGAATTTGTTGACCACCGACCAGGTTTTATCTTTTTGTAAATAAAAATAGCTGCTGTCCGCCGCTATGGAATCGTAATGCATCGGGATAAAGTATTCACCGGAGGTATTCAATACGCCAAATTTTTCTTTCTTCGAAATGATCAATTTGTCCTGGATGCTTTGGACGATGGCTATCCCTCTACCGGAAATCAATTGGTCAAAGTTGTTGTCGGCAATGGTCAAATGTTCGTTGAGGTGTATGCCATAAAAAAAATCAGAAATGCTAATCAGGGAATCACAGCTAAACTGTAGATCCACTTCGTTCTTATGGTTGACGATGGTGAATGAGTTGAATTCCGTAGCACTGGCCTTTGCCCCATCAATGTCAATTGATTTGTAGCCGGGCTTCATCAGGATGTTGCCTGCTTCATTGATCAGGCCCGTTTTGCCGGAATCAAATACCCTGGCTTTTCCATTGATCGTTGGGCCGATGCTGTCCAGCGAAAGGGGAATGACCACCCGCCCGTTTTTGTTGATCAACCCCGTTTTAAAATTGAAATCCGAATAGGAATAAAGGTCTCCGGCGAAATGTTTGATTTTTCTGTATTTGGCGTCAAGCAAAAACTTGTTTTTCTCATTCAGCAAGCCGTAGCTTGACAGGCCATCTTTGTGCTCGGTCACTATCAGCGCATTGGCAATCTTGTCAATGGAGGAATACTTAAAATCTACCACTGCATTTCCCTTGGAGTCCAAAGCGCCATAGTATAGGTTGTTTGTATAATCTTTTTTCTTCGATGCTATGATCAGGTCTTTATGAACAGGCCAAAGGTCATAATAATCGGGAGAGGTGACCACCTTGTTTTTAGCACTGATTATCCCCCAATTGTTGTTGTAGTAGCCGATTACATTGTCCACAAACATATCCAGCCCATCGCTCCACCCGAGCAGCGGGTATTCGGCTGGCACCAGGATTTCACCTTTTGAGTCTTTAATGCCCGATAAATCATTTTCTTTGAAGACTTCAGGATTGGTTTGGCCCCAGGCATTTGAAGCATTAATAAAAATAGGGATCAGGAAAAGTAAGATACCCCTTTTAAGATATGCGGAAAGATAGCTCAACTGGTTGCGTGATAATTTTGAAAATAGGGCAATGCGCAATTTTTGTGCCGCATTCAGGTTCGGTATTGTTATTTTTTGACCTTGTCTGGCTGTGCTTCCAGGTTGAATAGGTCGTTGAGCACATCGATCAATGATTCGGCTTCCCCGCGCTTGCAAGCTGCTTTCAGCTGGAGAATTGGGAGCTTGATGATTTTTTGCATCATGCTTTTGGTTACTTTCTCAAGCATTTCAGACTCCTTGTCATTGAGGCTTTTGAGGTAGCGGGCCATTTCTGCCTGCCTTATTTCCTCCAGGGCATTGCTCAACTTGTTGATGACAGGCGATACTTCCATTTCCTTGGACCATTCGCTGAAATCAGCCATGGCCGTATTGATTATGGCCTTTACATCAGGAATTGCCGCTAACCTTCTTTCCAGGGCAACTGAAGCTTTGCTTTGGATATTGTCGATGTTGTACAGGAGTACTCCCGGAATATCTTCCACATCGTGCTCTATGCTCCTTGGCACTGACAGGTCAAATAAATATTTATGGCTGTGTACTTCGTCATCTTCAAACAGCGCCTTGTCAATTATTGGTTCATCCGCCGAAATAGAAGAAATGATGACATCAAAATCCAGAGCTCTTTCTTTGAATTCAGAAAATTCTATGGTGCCATAACCGCATTCGTCAGCAAGTGTTTTTGCTGTTTCAAAAGTACGGTTGCAAACGAGCACGTTCTTATTTTTTATGTTTTCAAGGTTTCTGCAAACATCTTCGCCAATTTCACCCAATCCCAAAACCAGGATGTTAGGGCATTCAATATTGGCGGTCAGTTCGTTTACCAGATCCACAGTGACATAGGATACTGATGCAGCCCCGTCCCTGAAGGCAGTCTCCTGCACCACCCTCTTGTTGGTGAAAAAGATGGTGTGCATCAACCGGTGCAGAAATGGGCCAGCCATATTTTCGTCCGCTGACCACTGGTAGGCATTTTTCACCTGATTGATGATTTGCAGGTCGCCAACTACCTGGGCCTCCAATCCCATGGATACATCAAACAGGTGGGCTACCGCCTCCTTGTAATCGCTGTATTCCACGACGTATTGCCTGAAATCCTGGATATTGCCAATATTCCTTTCCAGGCCAATCAGCTTAATGATATCGTCGGTGAGGTTTGCAGGAGAGGAGTAATATACTTCTGTCCTGTTGCAGGTAGAAACTACCAGTGCTTCAGAAATGTTGGTGAACTCATCGAAATGGCGCAAAATGCGCTTGCAGGCATGCTCATCAAAGGCCACCATCTCCCTTACCTCCAGGGGAGCGTTCTTAAAAGAAAGGCTTATGGCTTTGAAATTTTTATGCATACTGCTTCAAATGATTTGCAAAATTAATTGAAAAACACAAAAATCGAACTTTGTGTTTCAATAATTCCAAATTTTTTTCCCCACAGATCGAGATGCCGGTTGCTGATTAGGCCGTAGGGCATTCCTGTGTCCGTGGTTTTTGGTTTAATGCAAAATTAGTACCTCATCCATATACCACACGAAAAATGTTCAATATTTACACCATACGTACCGATATTTACAACAGCACGTACCGAAATGGACGATTAACCCTCAAAAAACTCAAATTCATTCCAGCGTTTGCCATCGTGTTTTAAGAGGTGAAACCCCTTTACAGGAAAAGCGGCTTCATACTCAATGGATTCAAAATGGTCCCAGGCTTCCTTGAACCTGGCTTTTTTCAAATCCCTGAAGGCGATGGTCATGTGGGGGTGAAAAGGCTTGTCTTTGTAGTCTGCATTGAAAACGTTCAATTGCGTGCGCATGTGCCGAACCAATTGCTTTTGGAGTGATTTGAGTGCTTCGTTTTGAATTACATCTACAAATATTACCCTGGGCGGGAAAGCACCAAAACCACCTAGCCCGATATTAAAAGGGTAGTGTTCGAAAGAAAAACCAGCGAGTTTTTGCCTTAGTAAGTGTTCCTTGCTTTCCTTCCATTTGAATGGCATGTGCAGGGTAATATGTGGAGGTGAACGTAAGGCAGCCTTTGATCCGAACAAGGAGGCCACCTCTTCTTTGAAAGCCATTACCCTGTCATACACAGGTGGATCAGGGAGTATGGCTATGAAATAGAGGGATTCGGTCATGAGGAGGTGTTCTGTCACAATGCGAAACTAGCAATTGGAACATTTTCGTTGGCCAGAAATTTCAAAACTCAGTTGATTCTGTGCTTGAATACAATAGCCCATCCTTCAAGCATTCCTGAATATATAGAAATACCGCCTGTAAGGATTTATGATTTAATCGGGGGTAGTTTTCAAGGATTTGTTGCTCGGTCCATCCTTGAGCTAACAAACCAATTATATGTTCTACCGAAACACGGGTTCCCTTCACTGTGGGCTTTCCCAAAAGGACATTATTGTCTGATGATATATGTTTGCGCCACTCCATACTCAAATTTACCGAAATTTATCAATATGATGATCACGTGTTTCGCTCCTGAGATAATGTGTTTTCAAGCTTTACTAAACTTTGAAAGTTTAGTAAAGCTGGCGGGTTTTGGGGTTTAGCCCTAATCCAAAAAATTCAAATTTCCCGGTGTGTATGGAGCCCCGCTCGATTTCAGTTTTTTTCTGAAAGCTTCTACCTGGTTGCTTACCAGATTTTTTAGTTGGTTATAGGCCTCTTCAAATTCTTCACTTGCTATTTTATAGCTGTCCAGGTGTGTTTTTGTGGGGTTGGATGTAGAATGTCCCTGCTCGTAGCTCAAGTCACCCACACGTGCTCCCACACTTGGAGGGCGGCCAAGGTCCAGCTTAGAAGCTACAGGATCACCATTCAGGATCAGTTCTATTTTGCGCAATGCATCCCCGATAGCATTGTAGTCATTCATCAAAGCCCCCTGATCTTCAGGAGTTTCGTTGATGGCGATTTCCATGAATTTCATTTCCTGTTTCAATTCTGAAATGGTTTTCTGAACACCTTCCAGTCTTCCACCAAGTTTCTTTATCTTTTTCTGAAATTCGGCCAAAGCCATCCTGTCTGTAGCAGGCAGCACCGTATTGTTCAGCGGTTTGATGGTGAAAGAGACGGGTTCTGAGAGTAGTGTTTCTATACCATCCACAAGCTTGGACAAGGCCACACTGTACTCACCCGGCGGTACCAAAGCCCCTTCATTTTTAGAAGCCCATGGGTTGTAGAAAGAAGGTTTGGACAAATCTACTGCCCCCTGAGCACTGTATTTCAGGTTCCAGTTCATCCTCTTCAATCCGGCCTTGGTGTCAGCAAACAACTTCCTGACGATATCACCATCACCATTCTTAATGGTAAATACCAGGGTAGGTGAGGTCTCGGTAGTTTCGGCGACAAGCAGGTCATAGCTTGGGTAGTGGTTGTTGCCATCTTTTTCGCGCGTTTCTTTTTCATCTTTTTTTCGCTGGTCTTTTTTCGTGCCAATAGCTTCCTTGAGGTGCCAGGTAAAAATCGCTTCAGCCCCCAGGTTGTCGCCAATGAAAAAATCATCGCCCTGAAACGATTTGAATGGCAGTCCCAGAGGATAGGCTGGCTCAAACACCAATGCGTCGCGCACGCCAAAAAGGGTGGCTTCAGCACTTAGTGTTGAACTAATGTTTCGCAGCGGGCTGTAATCGTCAAGCACATAAAAACCCCGGCCAAAGGTTCCGAGAACAAGGTCATCATGTTTGGGATGGATGGCGACATCCCTGACTGCAATGGTGGGCAACCCTGCTTTTAGCTGTTTCCACTCCGTTCCTTTGGTGTCACTGAAAAAGCAACCAAACTCGGTACCCACAAAGAGTAGGTTGGGGTCTTTGTGGTCTTCTTCCAATGCATAAACAGAACCTCGCTCTGGAAGGTTGGAAGATATCGAATTCCATGTTTTTCCCATGTCACGGCTCATGAAAACGTAGGGCTTGAAATCGCCGTACTTGTGGTGGTTGAAGCAGGCATACACGACATTCTTGTCATGTTTGGAAGCAAAAATGGCATTGACATAGGTCCTGCTGGGTACTCCGGGGATGTTGTCTATTTTAGTCCAGGTATTGCCACCGTTTTGTGTCACTTGTACCAGTCCGTCATCGGTACCCACATAAAGCAGGTTTTCGTCCAGCGGTGACTCTGAAAACGCCACAATGGTGCCATAAGGAGAAGTGGATTGATTTTTCATAACAGCATCCACGCTCCATATCCTGCCCATTACTTCCAGCTTGTTGCGGTCCAGGTTCCTGGTCAGGTCATCGCTGATTACCTGCCAGCTGTCACCACGATCATCGCTTTTAAACAATTTATTCGCAGCGAAGTACAACCTGCTGTCTTTGTGGTTGCTGACGGCCAAGGGCGCATCCCAATTCCAGCGATAGGCATTCTCCCCTTTTCTTTCTTTGGGCTGTATGCCAATTTCCTCGCCGCTTTTTTTGTCATAGCGTACCAGTACACCGTATTGGGACTGTGCGTAAACAATGTCAGGGTTTACGGGATCCACCTGTGATTCGAACCCATCCCCTCCGTGGGTAATGGACCAATCGAAGTTGTTGGGGCCATTGCCGCTTATTGTCCTGGACGGGCCTACGAGGCTAAAATTGTCTTGTGTGCCGCCATAGATGTTGTAAAATGGTTCGGCATTGTCCACAGCAACCTTATAGAACTGGATGACCGGCAGGTTGGCTTTGAAACTCCAGTTCTTCCCTTCGTCCCATGTTTCATAAATACCACCATCGCATCCGGCGAGCAGGTGTCTGTTGTTGCTGGGGTTGATCCACAAGCTGTGGTTGTCCACATGCTTGGATACTTCTCCGACTTTCGTGAAGGTACTCCCTCCATCGTCTGACACATGCATCCAGGTATCCATGGCATAAACTTTATGTGGATTTATCGGATCAGCCACTATTTCCTGATAGTAGTTGCCACTGGTAGAGTATTTGCCCCTTTTTTCCCATGAAGCACCACGGTTTGTGGAAAGATATACGCCACCCTCATTGTGCGCAGCTTCTACTATGGCATAAATGTATTCCGGATCAGCAGGAGAAATGGCAAGGCCTATCCGCCCCAAGTCCACCTCGGGCAAACCTTTGTTGATTTGGTTCCATGTTTTGCCTGCATCTTCGGATTTGTATATCCCTGAACCTGGCCCACCGCCAAGGTAGGTGAAGACATGGCGCCTTCTCTGGTGGGTGGTGGCGTACAAAATATCCGGGTTTCGAGGATCCATTCTTACTTCGTTTACACCAGTGTGTTCATCGATAGACAGTACGTTGTTCCATGAAGTACCACCATCGGTGGATTTGTAGAGCCCACGGTCTCCACCTGCACTCCAGAGAGGCCCAATGGCAGAAACATAGACTACATCTGAGTTCCTGGGGTCAACAACAATATTTCCAATATGTTCAGAGTTTTTCAATCCGGTATGCTCCCATGACTTTCCACCATCCAGGGATTTATATACACCATCGCCGTAGGCCACACTTCGTTGGTTGTTGTTTTCACCAGTGCCAATCCAGATCACATTGCTATTGTTGGGATCCATGGTGACGCACCCTATCGAGTAGCTGCCTTGGTCATCAAAAATGGGCTCGAATGTATTGCCTGAGTTGACTGTTTTCCAGACTCCCCCTGAAGCAGATGCCACGTAATACTCGCTGAAATTGTCCGGGTTGATCGCAATATCTGAAATCCTTCCGGAAGTAAGGGCCGGTCCTATCGACCTGAATTTAAGGCCTGAGATATCTGTGTTTTCAAGTAGGGATTTGGGTTGATCGAGAGTGGTGTTTTTTTTCTTTTTTTGGGAAAATGAAAAAAATGAAGTGAGCAATAAGCAAATAACAATAAGGGGTCGCATGTTTGGTTTTTTTTGGTTTAAAATATAATGTTGGTATTTCAAGTTTCAGTACCAATTTAGTCATTCGCATGAAAGAATGCCCCAATGGTTTTATAAAGTGGTAGAATCGGATGATGGAAGGAAAACAAATTGGTAGTCCGGTATAGTTCATGTAAATTCACGGCTTTTCTTGCCGGGCGTGCCTGTCGGGGCAGCCCCAGCTTTATTGACCAAAGTAGAATTTCCCTATGGATAGCGGTTTGCTTGCGACTGATTTTTTTGCACAATTTAACCTGGACTCAGGCCAATGGGTATGGGTCCTTGTTTGCGCATTGTGTATCGGCATGTCCAAAGCAGGAATTTCAGGTTTGGGTATGTTCGTGGTGCCTGTGTTTGCTTCGGTGTTTGGGGCCAAGGAATCTACAGGGGTTATTTTGCCCATGCTGATCATGGCGGATATTTTCGCTGTGATATATTACAACCGCCACGCCAATCTCGAACTGCTGAAAAAACTTTTCCTGGCTACAATAGCGGGAGTTTTCCTGGCAATTTGGATAGGTGATATCATCAACGACCAGCAGTTTAGGATTCTTCTCGCAGTGGTAGTGATCCTGGGGGTAATCATCATGATCTGGCACGAAACCAAAAAGTCTTCTGATGCCATCCCGGACAACTGGGTCTTTGGCTCTACCGCTGGCCTGCTTGGAGGCTTCACTACCATGATTGGGAATGCTGCTGGCCCGGTAATGTCCATCTATTTCCTGGCGCTACACCTCAAGAAGAACAATTTCATTGGCACGGCTGCCTGGTTTTTTCTCCTGGTCAATATCTTCAAAGTACCTTTCCACATCACCATCTGGCATACCATCAATTGGGATACATTTCTGCTCAACCTTTCCATGCTGCCCCTGATTCTCCTGGGTGTATTCATTGGTATCAAGATTGTAAAACTCATTCCTGAAAAGCCTTACAGAATTTTCATCATCGTGACCGTGACGCTGGCGGCATTGAAGTTGTTCTTTTGATTCCATTAGGAAGCATACTTTTTAATATTATTTAAGTAAATATTAATATTGTTCAAACAATATTAAATATACTTTATTTATCTTAGTGTTAAGATGAATAAAAAACTCCCATTAGAATGCCCAAGTTGCAGTGGCAGATTAAAAGTAAAAAGCCTTTTGTGTGATACATGCGATACCACAGTGAGCGGACTGTATGACCTTCCAATACTGACTGGTTTGAAAGTGGATGACCAACTCTTCATTATAGAATTTGTCAAGGCGAGCGGCAGTTTGAAAGTAATGGCGCAACAACTTAACCTAAGCTACCCTACGGTGCGAAATATATTGGACGGTGTAATACTTAAACTAAAAGAAAATGGAAATGATAGCTAATCAAAAGATAGATGTTAGGTCCCTATTGTTTAACCCGTTCATTCGTATTGCCGGATTGTCTTCACTTATTTATGGGTTGGTAGCAATAGCCCTTTCGGGTTCTGTAGGATATATGAATAGGGCCCACTTTGATGGGGTAATTGATCTCCATTTTGGAAAAGAGGCACCAATATTAGTTTTCCTGTTAGAGGGTATTATGAATTGGCTGTCTCTCAGTATTGTTTTATTCTTTTTGGGGGTCATTCTTTCCAAATCTAAAATAAGGTGGATTGATGTTTTTGGAACCCAGGCACTCGCACGTTGGCCAATGTTGCTCCTGGCCCTGTTTTCTTTTGGCTTTGGCACAGGCAAAATAGCCATTAATGGCTTATCAATTTCCATACTTGTTTTTGGCCTTTTATCGCTTTTAGTAGTAATATGGATGGTGGCACTGATGTTTAACGCCTATAGAATTTCTTGCAACCTTCAAGGAAAAAAATTGGTCATTTCCTTTATCGGTGGACTCATTTCAGCCGAGGTGATTTCCAAAATCATCATAATGAAAATGGTTTTAGCTATGACAGCTCCTCCAACCTTGGCGAGTGAAGCAGTAGTCTCAATTCAAAACCAGTCAGACAAAACTGAGATCGCAAAAAAGGTCCTCACACATTTTGCCAGTAGTGAATTTGCGCAGATTCCCAAATACTTTGACCAAACAATGAAAAATGCCCTTCCTGAAGTGAAACTGAAGGAAGTTTGGTCTGGTTTGAATGAACAGGCTGGGAAATATAAAAATTCATCGAAGTTAACTACTTCAAAGATTCAGCAATATGATGTGGTATATATACTATGTCATTTTGAAAGAACTAACCTGAAAATGAAAGCTGTATTTAACGATAAGAATGAAATAGCGGGATTTTTCTTTATTCCGGAAAACCAAAAATAGGTGACAATGTTCAATGTACTATTGGGAGGATTTTTTATCGTTTTAGGCTTTCTGGTAAAAAAATATCCAGACCTGATCGCTGGCTATAATACCATGCCTGAAGAACAGAAGAAAAACGTGGATATTGACGGTTTGTCTTCGATGATGAGGGTGGGCCTGGTCGCCATGGGTCTACTGATTGCGTTGGGCAAGCCAATGTTCAATCTGATCGGTTGGCAGGTGAGTTGGCCTGTGTTAATGATGTCAACTATCTTGTCCATTGCCTTTTTGCTCGTCATATTGGCCCCAAGATACGATCGCAATCTACCTCCCTGGTACAAGAGGTATTTACCTGCTGCCACTATAATAGTAATAGCTGTTGTTGTTGGCGTGGCAATGTCCAAAAGCAACAAACCACCTGTTGTTTCACTTACACAGGGTCAGATCAGCATAACCGGTAGTTATGGGCTGACCAAAGAAGTAGGTGAAATTGAGCTGTTGCCAACCATTCCCAAGATCCTAAGAAAAAATGGAGGGTATAACAATGGTCCTATAAGAAAAGGAAATTTTTTGCTGGAAGAATGGGGCAGTTGTCTGCTATTTCTACAATCCGGTTCTGGCCCATTTATCAAGATATCCACTAATGACAAACCGATTGTCATCAATGAAGAGTCTCCAGAAGGCACCAAAGTGCTTTATGGGCAATTAACTATAGAATTCAATAAACAAGATTAACCAATGAAAATATTCACTCAACTAATCCTGGGGCCACTCATGGTTGTACTGGCCCTGATTTTTAAGTTTTATCCCCCGAAAAAAATCAATGACGTGTATGGGTATCGCACTAAGAGGTCTAAAAAAAGCCAGGAAGTGTGGGATGAGGCCAACCGTTACAACCCCAACCTCATATTGATGGTCGCCGTAATCACGACCATCGTCCAGGGAGTCCTTTTTTTGACCTCCGGCGCAAAAGTAGCTACAGCTGCGGCGGCTGCAGTTTTGGTGGTCCTTCTTTTGGCCACCATACCCATTACCGAAAGTCACCTAAAAAAGAACTTTGATGAAAATGGCAAGCCGCGTGATACTTAAAAAAATCAGTGTAACTATAGGGGATTAAGCGATTGACAGCTGATTTTAGATGTAAAAAAGATGTTGTACATGACCTTGATAGTACTAAATGGAAAGTAAATCATTCAATCTAATTTTCTCTCGTTATCTTTAGGGCTTGAACTAAAAAAAGTAGTAGGAAAAATGTCGGGATGTAGTACGTGCAGCACTCTTACAGCTGCTGATGGAAGTATATCAGGATGTAAAAATAATGGCGGTTGCGATAGCGGCGGCTGCAATAAACTCAACGTTTTTGACTGGTTGTCCAATATGGATATGCCAGTACAGGACCGGTTTGATATTCTGGAAGTAAGGTTTAAAAACGGCCGCAAGGATTTTTTCCGCAATGTGAACAGCATAGAGTTGTATCCAGGGGATTCGGTGGTTGTAGATGTACCCAATGGTCACCATATAGGACATGTGTCCCTTCAGGGTGAGTTGGTGCGCCTGCAGATGCAGAAGAAGAAAGTAAAAAACGATGATGAAATCCGTACCATCTACCGGTTGGCATCTGACAAGGACCTGGAAAAATTTGAGAAGGTAAAAAACAGGGAAAACCCTACATTGTTCCGCACCAGGGAAATCATCAGGGAGTTGAAGCTGGACATGAAGCTGACGGACATTGAATTTCAGGGGGATAACACCAAAGCTACATTTTATTATTCTGCAGAAGAACGCGTCGATTTTAGGGAGCTGATCAAACGCCTTGCGGGTGAATTCAAGATAAGGGTAGAAATGAGGCAGATCAGCCTGAGGCAGGAAGCAGGCCGCCTGGGGGGTATCGGGTCGTGTGGCCGGGAATTGTGCTGCTCTACGTGGTTGTCGGAATTCAAGAATGTATCCACCAGTGCCGCTCGATATCAGAACCTTTCTTTGAACCCAAGCAAGCTCTCCGGGCAATGTGGCAGGTTGAAATGTTGCCTGAACTATGAACTGGAGACCTATATGGCTGCCCTGAAGGATATCCCGGAGGTGAACAAGCCCCTGTTGACACAGAAGGGTGAGGCTAAATTGCAGAAAACGGATATTTTCAGAAAACTCATGTGGTTTGGTTATGAAAATGAAAATGCCTGGATACCAGTCAATGCCAGGCGTGTGGCAGAGATCCAAAGCATGAACGAAAAGGGCAATAAACCCGATACGTTGATTGACGACCATGTGGGTGGTGAAAAAGCCGAGTTGCAAACACTCAACAGTGACCTTGAAAGCCTGGACAAAAAATACAAGGGCAAGTCCCAGGGAAGAAATAAAAAACGAAAGAACCGACCGAATAAGAACAGAAACAAAAACCGGAACAAAAACCGCAACCAACAATCCAGTCAGCCCCGGGGGCAGCAACCCAAGCAGTGAAGCCATCCGGGCGCGGAGTAACATCAAAAATGGGTGCCAGAAATTTTTACATTATTTTGATTGTATTGGCCAGTTTTGGCTGCCAGCAGAAGGCAGACAAAACTGACAAAGCCAATGTGGTGCAAAAGTCAACCCCCGAAAATAAAGAAACCACTAATGACAAAAAGGTGATTGCCTTTTTTGGCAATAGTATAACTGCCGGATATCAACTGGACATGTCAGAGGCCTTCCCCGCCTTAATTGGAAATATCATTGATTCGCTGGGGTTGGATTACCGGGTGGTAAATGCTGGATTGAGCGGTGAGACTACCGCCAGTGGTTTGACCCGCGTCGATTGGGTGTTGAAAAACAAGGTTGATGTTTTTGTGTTGGAACTGGGTGCCAACGATGGCTTAAGGGGCATTCAGACTGATGAAACCATAAAGAACCTCCAGGGCATCATTGATAAGGTAAAAAACAAATACCCGGAGGCCAAAGTTGTGTTGGCCGGGATGCAAATACCACCCAACCTTGGCCAGGAGTACTCCGGGGCGTTTAAAGAGATTTTCCCCAAATTGGCCGACAAAAACCAAACTGCGCTGATTCCATTTTTGTTAGAGGGTGTGGCAGGAGAACCTGACCTCAACCTGAACGATGGCATCCACCCGACACCAGAGGGGCATCAGATACTGGCAAAAAATGTATGGCATGTGCTGGAGCCAATTTTATAAAAATCAACCACAAAACCCTGTGATTTGGAACAATTCATAATTGATGCGGCCAACTTTGTGTGGGGCACCCCGCTTTTGGTCCTGCTTTTGGGTGGGGGAATCTTCTTCACAGTCTTTTCAAGGCTTTTACCAGTCCGTTATTTTCTACATGCCATCAATGTATTGAGGGGAAATTATGACGAATCTTCCGGCACAGGTGAAATCAGCCATTTTGAAGCCCTCTCCAGCCACTTGGCAGCTACAGTGGGCATGGGAAATATTAGCGGGGTAGCTGTGGCCATTGCAGCGGGTGGTCCTGGTGCTATTTTTTGGATGTGGGTGAGTGCCGTTTTTGGCATGACCACCAAGTTTTTTACATGCACCCTGGCTGTGATGTACCGTGGCAATGATTCTGATGGAAAAATACAGGGTGGCCCCATGTATGTAATCAGGGAAGGCATGGGCAAACGTTGGAAGCCATTGGCAGTATTCTTTTGTGTGGCAGGGTTATTTGCTGCCACGCCCATTTTCCAAACCAACCAATTGGTCCAGGTGACCAAGGACATCCTGCTCACACCGAATGGCTGGAATGGAGAAAATGAATTGGCGGTAAACCTTTCTATAGGGCTGCTGATCACCATTTTTACCGGAGTTGTGATTTTCGGAGGCATAGAAAGAATTGGCCGGGTTGCCGGAAGGTTGGTGCCGGCCATGGTGGTGCTGTATCTGGGTGGGGTTGTTTTCATCCTTATGAATAATTTTTCCGATATACTGCCCACTTTTCTTTTGATTATACAAGATGCCTTCAGTGCCAATGCAGCACTCGGTGGTGCTGTGGGGGCTATTATCATTACAGGGGCTCGTCGGGCGGCTTTCTCCAATGAGGCGGGCATAGGCACGGCACCCATGATGCATGGTGCGGCCAAAACTTCAGAGCCTGTCAGGGAAGGCCTGGTGGCCATGTTGGGGCCCTTTATCGATACCATCATTATTTGCACGTTGACTGGATTGTCGATCCTGATAACGGGGGTCTGGAAGTCGGGGGATTTAAATGGCATTTCGCTTACAGTGAAAGCTTTTGAATTGTCCATGCCTGTGATAGGCCCATATATTCTGGCTGTTTGTGTATTGATTTTCGCATTTACCACCATATTCGGCACTTCCTACTATGGAAAAAAATGCCTTTCTTTTCTTATAGGTGCCAGATACGGCAAGTACTTCAATTATTGGTATGTGGCCATTATTGTGGTTGGTTCTGTTTCGAGCCTGGCCGCTGTGGTCAGCCTGATAGATTTCATGTATGCCATGATGGCTTTCCCGACCATGATTTCTGCAGTTTATCTGGCACCAAGGGTGATGAAGGAAGCCAAAAGGTATTTTGGAAAGCTTGATAAACCATCTGGGTGAAATGTCACTCTCCAGTTTTTCCATGAGCAATACTGTGAATACAGATGATATAATTTCCAAGCCAGGAATTAAAAGTGAATTCATGGCCATTTACTATATTTGGCCATGCTCAAAAACCCCTTTAGGAAAGAACAAAAAATCATCATTGGGATACATGGTTTGAGTAACAAACCTCCAAGAAAGCTTTTGGCCAAATGGTGGAGAAAGTCTATTCGGGATGGGCTATTGAGGCATCAGCATTATCGTACGCATTTTAAGTTCAGGCTGGTCTATTGGGCAGATGTGATCTATGAAACACCGCAAAACCCAAGGATAAAAGATGAGAACCATCCTTTGTTTTTGGACGAGCCGTATATCCCGATGCAGTCGTCCCTCAGGCAAAGCAAGGGCAGTCTGGGAAAAAAACTGTTCGATAAGTTCGAAAACTTAATTGATGATTTGTTTCTGACGAAGCGGAAATATTTTAGTATCAACTTTATCGCTGATCAAATCCTGAGAAGAAAGTACCGTGACCTGGATATCTACTACCGCGAAGACCTGCTGACTGACGAAGCGGAAAATGAGGACCTGGCGAGGGAAATAATACGGAAACGCCTTAGGGATATACTTCTTAAAAATAAGGGCAAGAAAATTATGTTGATTGCCCATTCGATGGGATCTATCATAGCCTATGATGTGCTCTTTTCTCTTCAGGATGAAGTAGAAGTAGATACGTTTGTCACTATCGGGTCGCCCCTTGGGCTTCCTATGGTCATTTCTAAATTTTTTGATGAGCATAGCATAGTTTACAATGCCAAAACCAGGCGAAAAACACCAGACAACATCAGGCACTGGCACAACTTTTCCGACATAGATGATGGTATTGCAGCCAATGATGATTTGAGCGATGAATTCCTCCCCAATAAGTTTGGAGTGAAGCCTATTGACAAAAATATCTACAACGACTACAAAAACTGGACAACCGAAAATGCACACAAGTCATTTGGATATTTGCGTACACCCGAGATGGCCAGGGTCACTTATGAGTTTTTGTTAAAGTTGCCATTCTGGAAAAAGTACAAGCTCTAAAGGTGCCTGATCAATTATGACAAACCATTACAACATAAGGCTGGCCAAACAAGATGATGCGCCCGCTATTTGGGAGATTTTCTCAGCAGTAATCAAAACAGGGGATACCTATGTTTTTGACCCCAATACACCAAAAGAAGACCTGGAGATACACTGGCTGGCCGAATACATGCATACCCATGTGGTGGAACATGAGGGTAAAATTGTTGGCACCTATATTTTAAAGCCAAACCAGCCTGGGCTGGGTGCCCACATAGCCAACGGGTCTTATATGGTGCACCCGGAGGAGCAGGGCAAGGGCATTGGTAAGCTGATGTGCGAACACTCGATAGACCAGGCCATTCATTTAGGTTTTCATGGAATTCAATTCAACATAGTGGTGAGTACCAACCCTGCAGCGATAAAGCTTTGGGAAAAGTATGGTTTTAAAATTATCGGTACTATTCCCGGTGGTTTCAGGCATTCAACCCTGGGTTATGTAGATGCGTATATCATGTTTCGCTCGTTGAAACATGGTAATGTGTGAAATGACAGCCGGAGTTTTCTTTTTCACCAAAAAATGAATCATTAGTTTTGCGCACTAAATTTTACTACAGACATGACAATCAAATTAAATTATAAAGAGGACAAGAAGTACGAAGCGGTCAATGAATCGGGCAATATTTTGCCCATAGACATGCTTGCCATTGAAGATAAAGAAGCCTTTTCCCCAATGCAATTGTTGCTGGCTGGTGTGGCCAGTTGTGCGGCAGTTGATCTGGTATCTATGATCAAAAAGAGAAGGAAGACTTTTGTGGACCTTAAAGCAGAGATATCCGGAGCAAGAAGGGAAAAGAACCCCAAGAGTTTTACCGATATCGATTTGAAATACATCATCACATCCCCGGATTTAACAGAAAAAGAAGCGGAGCGCCTGGTATCCCTGGCGGTGAACAATTACTGTTCAGTTTCTGATTCTTTGAGAAAAGACATGAACCTAAAGCACAGTTTTGAATTGGTGAGGGATTAACCCCCACCAATTTGCCTTATTCTATATAATCTACCTCGGCGGTACTGCTGCTGTACCCGGCAAATACACCCAGGCCACCAATTACGTTTGAAGTAACCGGAATGGGCTCAGAAAAAGGGTCGTCCAATAAGTCCTCCTGCTTGTCTGCAGAGGTAGCGTATTCATAATGTTCCTTTGATATATGCTTGAGCAGAACAACCAGTTTTGTTTTCCTGTCTGATTGATTGTCGTCCCAAAACAGATGCTCCAAGCTCGTGGCATCTATAAAGAAATCCATGTGATGGTTTTTGCCATCAAAGGACAAATCATTGATATAGAGCCCTATTTTAAAAGGGTAGTTGTCGAATACCTTTTGCTCGTCCTGCACCTTTGGTGCTACATATAGCCAGTTGTTGTTTTTTTCGGTGCGTTGTTCATCCCCGTAGTTATAGGTAGATTCAATTTCAGCATACACTTCTATGCGATAATAGTTTTCTACTCCTTTCTCATCCTGAAAACTAAAACTTGCAGGAGTACCCCTATAGTCCTGGCCTACTACCACTTCCTTGTCTTCATATTGGAAGTCAGTTGCAGCCACAGTTTTTGGGATATAGCAGGTTGCGCTTGCCGGTTCATAGCCCGGGGCTGCCACTTTTATGGTGTATTCGGTATCTGCTTTTGGTATCAACCCCGACTGGCTTCTGTAAGTTGACCTCTCCCAACCTCCATAGTCCGGATTATCGACCAACTGCAATTCATCTACCTTTTCTTCGTTTTCAAAAATTTCTACTTGTGCAGTTTTCACTGACACATCCTCTTCATAGGCTTTTTTGAGGATATAGTTGGAATGCGAAATATCGACCTGCAAGATACTATCCGTGGAAAATAGACCATTTAAAACCAATAAATCAGGCCGTTCGGGAATTTCGATATCACGAAAAGTTTGGCAAGCGACACATGCTACGGCCATGATTACGAGGGGTATTTTCTTAAATATATTTTTCATTGGTTGTAATTTTTAAAATTTGAAACGATAGCTGACTGACGGAATGATAGGAAAGAGCGTCAACTCCCGGAATTTCTCTTCGCGGGATTCACTGGTGAAATCCTCTGTTGCCCTTTGTTCGATGTAAAAAGGGTTTCTCCTGCTATACAAATTGTAGAAGCTCACTACCCATTCCCTATGTCCCCATTTTTTCTTTTTACTAAAACTCACACTTACATCCATACGGTGATAGGCGCGCATTCTGTAGTCATTTCTGGTGCTGTAGTGCTGCAAATAGCGATAGCTGTATTGGTCCAAAGTGGTGTGGTCGAACAACCCGATATATTCGGCCTGTGGCAGGGTGAGTGCCGTGCCGGTACCATATACCCAGTTGCCCGAAAGCCTTATTTTGTCTGTTAGCTGATGGTCGAGCACTGCACTGATGTCGTGCCTTCTGTCAAACTTGTAGGGAAAGGTTTTTCCTGAGTTTAGGGCTTCAAATTGCCTGTTGGCCCATGAAAGGGTGTAGCCAACCCATCCATCGGTATTGCCCATTTTTTTTCGGACAAAAAACTCCACCCCATAGCTTTGCCCCTTTCCGGATGTTACCTTGTCTTGCCAGTTTTCATTCAGCTTTAAAAAACCTGCACCTTCTTTGTATTCCAGCAGGTTTTCCATCGACTTATAGTACGTTTCTACAGAAGCTTCAAACTCATGGACAGGATGCGTATATGCCCATCCAAGAGAATATTGGTCGGATTCCTGTGGCAATACAGATTTCGTGGAGGGTACCCAAAAATCCGTTGGCAGGCCAATGCCGGGATTGGTGAGCAGGTTGAGGAACTGGGTCATGCGGGTGTAAGAGCCTTTGATCGCCATTTGGTCGTTGAGCAAATACCTGCCCGACAAGCGTGGTTGCCAGGCTACATAGAGCCTGTTGTCCACATCAAAACCCGACACATGGAAGCCGGCGTTTACCTGCAATTTTTTTGAAATTCGGATGTCGTCTTCCACATAAGCAGCAAATTCATTAGCCCTTATGCTTTGTTGATTGAAGGTAACATCCGATTCCTCATTAGAGCGAATTGCCACCACATTGGGTGAAAAGACATGATCGATATAGCTGAGGCCTGCACGTATGGCGTGGTTCGGCGATGGAAAATAGTCCACATCCAGCTTTACAGACCAGTCGTCTATACCCGAGGATGTCCTAAATTGCTGGAAATCCTGTATGGTCTCGGTGGCATTGGATGCAGTTTCGGTGAATTTGTTCTGTGCGAAAAAATTGTATGCGCTGTAGGACAAACTCAGGTTGCTAAAAAGCTTTTTGTTGATCACATGGTTCCAGCGCAGCAAAGCTATTTTGCTACCCCACTTCAGTTGGGAATCACTGTTTGATTCCCTTGTCTCAGAACTGCTTGATTCCCTGGTTTCAAATTCACCATAGCCCTTGTCAAGACCTGAGTAAGCACTGAAATATATCCGGTCTTTATCAGAAAAACGATGGTTGATTTTGGCGTTTACATCATAGAAAAAATAGCCTCCATCGGGACTTTCCGTGAGCGTTCCCCCTTCGGAGGTGGTTTCTTTGTTGTCTTTGATAAATGGCCTGGCCAGCAGGTCTATATAGGTCCTTCTGCCAGAAATCATAAAGGAGGTTTTTCCTTTGGCTATGGGCCCTTCTAGTGTCAACTTAGATGCCACCAGTCCCACGGCTCCTTCACCATGAAACTCCTGGTTGTTGCCTTCTTTCATGCTGATTTCCACAACGGATGACAACCTGCCCCCATAGCGGGCTGGGAATGCTCCTTTTACAAGCTTCACATTTTGGATGGCATCTGCATTGAATACTGACATAAACCCAAACAGGTGAGACACATTGTACACAGGCACACCATCCAGCAGGATTAGGTTTTGATCCGGGCCACCGCCACGTACATACAGTCCGGCTGATCCTTCATGGCCCGACTGTACACCTGGTAGTAGTTGAAGCGCCTTGATCACATCTACTTCTCCGGCGAGCACCGGTCGCGATTTGATTTGCTGGCTCGTAAGGCTGACGGTACCCATGGTCGAAACTTCCTGGATGGGGTCTGGCCTGTCTGCCGATACCACCACTTCCTCCAGTTGCATGGGTTGTAAGTCGATGTTGATGGTGGTGTCCTGTTGCAAGTTGATGTGGAAGAGCTGGTCCTGATAGCCGGCATACGAATACATGATAGAAGCCTTGCGCGCTGGAAGGGTAAGGCTATAAAAGCCGTAGTAGTTTGTTGCTACCCCTTCCTGTTCATCGATATTGTACACATGTGCCCCTATCAGGTTTTCGCCTGATCCTTCATCGTTTATGTAGCCTTTTATGGTCACCTTCTTTTGGGAAGCTTTTCCTTTTTGGGTTGGCTTTAAAATGATACTCTTTCCTCGTATGATGAATGTGACCGTTCCCTTCGGAAATGCTGCCTCAAAAAAGGTATTCAGGGTGAGTTTCTTCTGTGGAAGTGTTACTTCCCTGTTTACCTGTATTTTGGTGTTGTCGTAGAGAAACTTTATATCCTGAGTTTTTTCTATTTCATTCAAAAAATATTTTATTGTTGCTTTTTCCCTTGAGAACTCTATAGGTTCCTCTGTGGTAGCTTGCCCTAATGAGGCCACACTATACAGTAGCATAGCCAAAGCACTTATATATCTTAACGTCATTGTTTTTTTCTATGGGTTGGAAATGGTTAATTGAACGTCGGTGGTCAGGTAGATCAGTTCCAGCACTTGCTCCAGGGATTGCTGCTCAAAACTGGCCGTTAAACGCACCTCATCAACATCGGGCTGAATGGCTGCTAACTGCTGCCCATAGTGCCGAAAGAGTGTTTGCGTCACATACTGGATGGTGCTATTTTCAAACACAAGTTTCCCTGTTTTCCAGGACAGGAAATTAGGATCCTGAGAGACACTTTTTTCTAATTTGCCTGTTCTAGCATCGTATTGGCTCTCCTGTCCTTTAGTAAGTAAAATAGTTTGGTTGTCATCGTACACTTTCACCTTACCGGAAGCTACAGAGACTACTACCGGCTCTTCGGCCTGGTAACGAATGTTAAATGACGTACCAACCACCTGGGTTTGCATGTTGCCGGTATGGATGACAAAGGGCTTGTTGGCATCATGGGCCACTTCAAAAAATGCCTCGCCAGCAAGTGTCACCAACCTTTCCCCGTTTGATTCCCCATAAGTTACTTTAGCGTTTTTATTCAGCCAGATCAACGATCCATCAGGTAGCTGAATGTTTTCCTGTATCGTGTTATTGGCTGCATATACTACTTCGTTTTTCGTAGTTGGGATGGGATTGATATACAAATAGCCAAATAGCATGGCCAGCACTATGGCAGCCGCAGCGATCCATACCCTTTTTCCCAAGGGAGTTTTTTCTTGAGCCATCTGGTCTCGTTGCTTTGTGAATGCCGACCAGGCTTCCCCTATATTCACTTCTTCTTCCTTGTAATGCTGCGCCGTGTTGTCCCACACCCACTTGATTTCCTCGTACACTTTCTGATTGGCCGCATCACTTTTGAGCCACTCAGCGAGGTGCTCATTCTCCCCGGTGGTTATTTCCCCGCGGAGTTGCTTACCTACTATCTCTACTATTTTTTCCATGGTATCTTTCTGATTCTTTCCTAAGACGACCACCTCGGATCAAATACCCAAAGAGGCAGAAATTTTTTTTCTTTTTTTCAGAAAACTCACCCAATCAGGAGGAGCAAGAGCAATAAGATAATGATAACCTTGAGTGTAATATAGGGTTTCAGTTCCTCCCGTAGTTTGGTCAGGGCAATGCCTATCTGGTTGTCCACGGTTTTTTTGCTCAGGTTCATGTTGTCGGCTATCTCTGCGCTGGACAATCCTTCAAACCGGCTCATGGTAAAAATAAGGCGACACTTTTCGGGCAAACGGGCTATAGCTTTTTTGATATTTTGCTGCAGTTCGGCATGGGCTACAGCCTCTTCGGTGGTGTGTACTGCATCTGCCTCTACCTTGTTCAAAGAAACCATTCTAGCAGATTTTTTCAGGTAGTCGTAGCAGGCATTGACCACCGCCCGTGACAGGTACGATCGCCAGGAAGTGCTAATTTTCAGCTCAACTCTTTTTTTCCAAACAGATAAAAAAACCGACTGTACTATGTCTTCGGCGGTCGAGCGATCATTCAGTACCTTATTGGACAAATTGTACAGATAAGGATAATATTCCCTAAAAATGGCTTCAAAATCTGTTTTTGCATTCATAAATTGGACAAGTCAACTTTTCCTGTTGATTTGAACGGCAATGTTATGACAATATTTTCACATTTGATCAGGCCACAAAACCTGCCACTCGATGGAGTAGCGGGCAATATCCGAATCATGGGCGGGTTGCATGTCCACCTGGTAGGGCCCGCCTGGTTGGTCGGGGATCATTTTCGTGGAGCCGAGCAGGTCATTGGGGCTGAAGGTGTCATGGTCCCAGATTTCGAGTATTACCTCGCTATTGGGTTTGATCCCTGATATGTCCACGCCAAGTTTATAATTGCCTACCGATACATCTTCATGTTTTTTGTCTGTGGGCCAGATTTTCTTGCCTTCATGCTTGATAAATACATCATCAAATTTATCTTCGTCGTTTTGAAAGCAAGTAAGGGATTTGAGTCTGATGGTGAGGTTACTGTCGCTCATGGTGTAGTGGCTAAGAAGTGATACTTGTTTAAAAATAATAAATAAATTGCATTGATACCTACAATCAATTGAAAGTCCTCTACATCCATCAATACTTCCGAACCCCAGATGAAGGTGGGGCCATCAGGTCTTACTACCTGACAAGGGAGCTTGTAAAGAAGGGGTTTGAAGTTGAAGTGATCAGTGCCCACAATGAAAATCAAGTCGAAATAAAAAACATAGAAGGGGTAAGGGTTCATTACCTACCTGTTTATTACCACAATTCACTTTCTTTCTCAGAAAGAATTCGTTCCTATTTAAAATTTGCCTTTCTGGCAATTGTCAGGTCTTATTCGATCAAAAAACCGGATTTGTGTTATGTAATGACTACCCCTCTTACCACCGGTCTGGTAGCACTCTGCATCAAATGGACAAGGAGGGTGCCCTATATTTTCGAGGTAGGCGATCTATGGCCTCTGGTTCCGGTAGAAATGGGCATTATCAGGAACAAGGTATTGAAAACCCTGCTGTTCCGGTTTGAGAAGTTGTGCTATGCGGGCGCCAGGGGAATTGTGGCCCTTTCACCCGCAATAGCAGAGTATATTGAATCCAAAGTGCCTGGAAAGCCTATAGAGACGATCACCAATATTGCAGATTGTACCTACTTTGTACCGGAAAAAAAAAGTGACGAAACAAGGCAGAAGTTTGGGATAAAAAGTGAGTTGGTTATCAGCTATGCCGGCACCTTGGGCATGGCCAATCAAATGGAATACTTGGTTGAAGCCGCCAGGGCGGTAGCCAACCTTCCGGTTAAGTTTTTGATAATAGGCGAAGGGGCCCAAAAAGAAAAGATCACGGCCATGGTTGGTGAATATGGCCTCAGGAATGTTACGTTTTTACCCCAGTGTGATAGAAAGGGGATAAGGGAAGTTTTGAATGTATCGGATGCCATTTACATTTCATTTGTCAACATTCCTTCAATCAATACCGGTAGCCCAAACAAGCTTTTCGATGGCCTTGCCTCTGGTAAGCTGATCATTGTAAATTTTGAGGGATGGATAAAAAATTTGATATATACCAATGACGCAGGATTTGCTTATAGCCCCGAAAACACCGTGTCTTTTAACGAAAAGCTATCCCTGTTTTTGGACAATAAGGAAATTCTGAAATCTTTTCAAAAGAATGCCCGCCAATTGGCTGAGAATAGCTTCTCCCTGGATAGGTTGTCTGAGAAGCAGGAGGGGTTTATCCTTGATATTTTAAATATCACCCATCGCCCTTAGGCCTGTATTTGGCCTGCTGAAAAATCTTGTGTGCATCGGTTTCTGCCATTAGTTCTGTAATGGAGACATTATTTTTGTCCATATAGGCTTTCACAATTTCCCATCCCACCCAGGCTCCCACCCGGCCTGGGCACTTCTCACTGATCTCACTCACATTGGGCCGTTCTCCGATGAACTTGTTCTTCATATAGTCATTGGTTTCATAAAGCAGCTCATTTTCAATCAGGTTGGCCCAAATTATTTCCTGGTTCTCATTTACCAGCTTCATTTCTTCGGCAGTATAGCCGATTATCAACGAGTCGGGAGTGCAAGGCATTACCTGGGATGTAAAATAATAGGATTTGCCAATGTTGATCATATCAGCGATCAGGGAATTATGCTTCCTGTCAATTTGGTTGAATTCGTTTGACACAAAATTCAAAACCGTGGGCATGAGGCTTTCTTTTTTAAATCGCTTGAGGATGTATTGGTGCTCATCTGGCCTAAAGGTGGCACCTTCACCCAGGAAGTAATCCAGTCCAACTATTATTAGTGAATCGGAAATGTAAAGATCATTGTAAAAGGCCGTGACTACTGTGGCCAGTTTTGGAACCCTGGTTTCAGGATAATGATATTTGATGATTTTGTAGGCCTGCTTAAAATCATCAAGGATACCATCCATATCGGCAAATTTTTGGCTGGTTTCCCTAAACAGTGTGTCTATCGAAGGGGCATTCAGTAGCCTGTATAAGCGTTTGGCCAAAATGGAGTCATGAGGATACTGATTGGCATGTAAAAAGTAGTCGGAAAAAACCCGGTGGTCACCTAGGAATTTTTCCGTTTCCTGCCAGTTATCCAGCTTCAACAACTGGCTCTCCAGTGGCATCAGGCTCACTTCTACTTCGATAGAGGACACGTCAGGTATCTCTTTACATGAATTGTCTGAACATCCGGTAAGCATAGAAAGAGCAAGAATAAAGCTACCAGCTAAAAGAAAGGCCGCTGAAAACGCCGGATAATTAAGGATTTTTTTCACAAGCAAGTTGTCGTTAATTCTTCTTAGGATAAAAGTTGGTATTGTTCTCGAAATACTAGCGAGGTGCAATTTCAATCATTTATTTCATTCCCCAAACGAATCGTTTCATGAAATATTCTTAAACTTGTACCCATTCAACAATATTCCTGCAATATTTCAAATTCTTCCAAAAATGAAAAAATATGGGATCCTGATTCTACTAGTGACACTGACAACAGCAGGTTTGGCACAGCCAAAAGTGGGGCTAACTTTTTCCCCGTCGGTTGCGCTGAACAGGGTAAAGTTTAAGGCAGACCAGATGGATATTACCAATAATGGATCCGCATTAAAATTCAAATTCGGACTGGAAGCAGACTTTGATATTACCGAGACTTATTCGTTTAGTACAGGCCTGATATATACTCCAAAAAGGGCTGGCTATACTATAGAACCTGAGGGAGAGCCAGTTGCAAGGGAAGTCTATAAATCCCAATATCTACAGATACCGCTGACCATGAAACTCTACACGAGCGAAGTGCTGCCGGATATCAAGGGGTATTTTCAGTTGGGTTTTTTGGCAGAGGTAAAAATATTTAGTGAGCCACTAGATGACAACTATGCGCTGATTCAAAAATTCAAGCCTTACGACACTTCATTTATTTTTGGGGTAGGGGGTGAACGCAACTCAGGGGCAAGTTCGATCCTTTATGCTGCCATCGTTTACAACAGGGGGCTGATCAATGTTGTGAGCGAAACTGATCCAAGTGTTACCGACGAGCTGATTACCAAAATGGACATGATAAGCCTTCAGGTAGGGATTAAATTTTAAATCAATCCCACCCCAGACTTAAATCTCGATTTCTTCGCCCATTCCGTTGATGATGCTGTATTCAGTAAAAGCAAGTGAAGAGTCTTCTATCAAATCTATCCACCTCTTGTATTTAAAGAACCATTTTACCTGACGCGAGAAAAGACCCTTGGTAAAATAGGCATACAAGTAAGGGTGTAGCATGATGGCGAGTTTCTTCTCATTTTGTTTCACGAGCAGATGCTCTATGTTTTTTTCTACCAGATCGGCTATGAGAATTGAGGCAGTGATTTTTCCAGATCCGCTGCATGTCGGACAAGCCTCCCCGGTTTTTATGTTTAGCTCAGGCCTTACCCTTTGCCGGGTAATCTGCATCAAACCAAATTTGGACAATGGAAGGATAGTGAATTTGGAGCGATCTGTGGACATCTCTTCTTTCATCTTTTGGAAAAG
The DNA here is from genome assembly GCA_040222275.1 of Cyclobacteriaceae bacterium. Lineage (GTDB taxonomy): Bacteria > Bacteroidota > Bacteroidia > Cytophagales > Cyclobacteriaceae > CAXBNB01. The sequence continues at coordinate 252,169 of JAVKDJ010000049.1, read as the reverse complement.
GAGTTTTTTGTTCTCTACTTTTCTCATGTCAATGAAGTCCACGACGATGATGCCACCCATATCCCTTAACCTAAGCTGACGCGCAATTTCTTTTGCGGCATCCAGGTTTACTTTAAGTGCAGTATTTTCCTGATTGTCTTCAGCATTGGATTTGTTGCCACTGTTCACGTCGATTACGTGTAGTGCCTCGGTGTGTTCTATGATCAGGTAGCCGCCACCATCAATGCTCACGGATTGCCCAAACAAGCCCTTGAGCTGCTTTTCAATTCCAAATGATTCAAAGATTTTGGCCTTTCCGTTGTGCATCCTGACCAGCTTTTCCTTGCCAGGTGCAATTTTGGCAATGAACGACCTGATGTCGTTGTACATCAGTTTCTCATCCACAGTGACGCTATCAAAGGATTCGTTTAGCACATCGCGCAAGATGCTATTGGCACGGTTCATTTCACCAATGATCTTGTCCGACGGCTTGGCCTTTTTCAAGGTGGACATACCGTCCTGCCAGGTTTTTACTAAATTTCTGAGATCTTTGTCAAGCTCTGCAACGTCTTTCCCTTCTGCCACGGTGCGTATGATCACACCAAAATTTTCAGGCTTAATAGAACTGATAAGCCTTAGCAGCCTTTTGCGTTCTTCGCTGCTGGTGATTTTTTTTGATACCGATACTGAATCCGAAAACGGAACCAATACGATATATCTGCCCGCAATGGACAACTCACAGGATAATCTTGGCCCTTTGGTTGAGATAGGTTCTTTCACTACCTGCACCAGTATTTTCTGGTTTTTGGTCAGTACCTGGCTCATTTTCCCAAACTTGTCTATATCAACTTCCCGCTTGAAGCCATTCATTTTGCCTCCGGTAATTTTACCAGAAACAACTTGCTTCGAAAACTTGATTAACGACCTGAGTTGGGGGCCGAGATCCAGATAGTGAAGAAATGCGTCTTTTTCGTATCCAATATCAATGAAGGCAGCATTTAATCCGGGCACTACTTTTTTGACTGTCCCGAAATAAACATCGCCTACGTTGAACTGGTTACCATTTTCATCAGTATGAAACTCAGCTAACTTTTTGTTCTTTAAAAGGGCTATTCGACATCCATTTTGAGTTGAACTTATTACTAATTCACTACTCAAAATATTATGGTTTTAATGTTGAATATTAGAAAAAACTAATAGAAGTTATTACTTCTTCTTATGTCTGTTTTTTCTTAACCTCTTTTTTCTTTTGTGAGTTGAGATCTTATGTCTTTTTCTCTTTTTACCACAAGGCATAATTGAAAATATTTAATGTTTTATAATTCGTTTATTTCTCTCAAATAGCCATCTGCTGCCTGGTTAATGGCCGGATCGCTATCCATTGATTTCACTTTTTCAAACAATTTAGAGGCTTTGTCTTTTTGGCTTGTTTCAAAATAACTCACAGCCAGATAAAACCACGCCTGAACATTTTCTGCATTCAGTTCAGTTAGTTTCACAAACCGTTCAACGGCTTTGTCATACTGTCCCGATTGCATCGACAATATACCCAAATTGTATAAGGCCGTTTCATTTTCGGGATGCTCTTCAAGCACCTCCCGAAGCATGCTTATTCCTTGCATTGGATTGGCGGAATTTACCAATGTCATGGCCAATTTCGCTTTCACATCCGGGTTTCCAGGATATGTTTCCAATACTTTTTCAAAACAATTGGCTGCAAGTTCTCCAAACTTGTCTATCTCATTTTTCCCTTTGGAAAACCCAAAGGCTTTAAAGAAAATATCACCTGCAAGTTGAAAATTTTCAACCTCATCTCCCAAAGACAAAATGAACCTGCCATATTTTTCGGCACTGTCCAGTTTATTGTAGGCTAAATACAGGTTTGCCAAAGAGTCCGCAAAGATAGCACTTTTTTTATTATTTCCAGCAGCAGAAAATTTATTGCTCAGGTCGGCTAGTTTTAAGCTATCTGAGGCGCTGATGCTGAAATCATGATTGCCTGTTGGTTCGTTTGCCTCTCCTATTCCGGTTTCCAAAGAATCGTTATCTACTACTACTTTGGGGAGGCTATACAATATGATAGCGAGTACTACAGCAATTACACTTACTGTTATCCTATGAAATGACATATATAAAGGCCCTACGAGCCAATTTTGTCGCTGCTCTTTATTTTTTCGATAAAGACTTTGGAAGGTTTGAAACTTGGGATGTAATGCTCATCAATGACCATAGCTGTATTCTGAGAGATGTTTCTCGCTATTTTTTTGGCCCTTTTTTTATTTACGAAACTGCCAAATCCTCTTACATAGATGTTTTCACCGTCTGCCATCGAATTCTTCACTACATTAAAAAAGGCCTCTACTGATGCCTGAACATCAAGTCGGTCAATCCCTGTTTTGTCTGCTATTTCATTTATTACATCTGCTTTCGTCACGGCGATAAATTTTAATCTTTTTAATATAAAACCCTAAATACCAACTAATTTCGTTTTCGGAATCAATTAATTTTTAGCATCGCAAATAAAAACAAAAAATAAGGAATTCAGAAATATTCAAAGTTTAATGAGCACAGATTCTCAAATCAATACCACTCAAACCTTTTCCCAATCGCTTATTGATTGGTATGACCTCAACAAAAGGGACTTGCCATGGAGGAACACTACCGACCCATACATTATTTGGTTATCGGAGATTATTCTCCAGCAAACGAGGGTGCAGCAGGGACTTCCATACTTCAACAAATTTCTGGAGGCCTATCCCGATGTGGAATCCTTCGCCTGTAGCAGCGAGCAGGAAATCCTCAAACTCTGGCAGGGATTGGGGTACTATTCGAGGGCACGAAATATGTTGGCATGTGCCAGGGACATTGTGGAAAAGTTTGATGGAAAGTTTCCAGACAACTACCGTGACCTGCAAAAGCTCAAAGGAATTGGTAAATATACTGCCGCAGCAATTGCATCTTTCGCCTATAACGAGCCAGTTCCAGTATTGGATGGAAACGTTTTTAGGGTATTGTCCAGGGTTTTTGGCCTTGAAAGTGACATAGGTGAGCCTAAAAGCTACAAACTATTTTTCGACAAGGCCAAAACCCTGGTTTCACTTGACAGTCCAGACCAGTTCAATCAGGCTATTATGGAATTTGGGGCATTGCATTGTACCCCCAAAGCACCTCATTGCGATGAATGCATTTTTATAAGCGAATGTTTTGCTTATCGGCATGGACTCCAGGCAGACTTGCCAGTCAAGAAAAAGAAGATTAAAAAACGAACACGCCATTTCAATTATTTCGTTATCCATTGGGAGGACAAAGTGCTGCTCAATAAAAGACAAGGCAGTGATATCTGGCAGGGTATGTACGAATTTTTATTGTTTGAATCCGGCGAAGAAAAAGACTTTGATGGCCTTATAAGAAATGAGGCAAAATTCCTTTTCAATCAAGGAAATTTAATAACTTGTTCGAGTAATTTTAAACATGTTTTAACTCATCAGACTATTTTTGCCAAGTTTTTCCTCTTTTCTATTATCAATAGGAATTCGTTCGAAGTTATTAAGGAAAATTTCGAATTGGAAGAAATAAAAATTGATGATCTCCATTCTAAGCCAGTGTCAAGATTAATTGATAAATATTTGGAAAAGGAGGTAAATTATTTATCTTAACTTGTTGTTATTTTAATTAATTAAAACAAAAAACATAAACCATGGCTGGAGTAAATAAAGTAATTTTGGTTGGGAATCTGGGTAAAGATCCCGAAGTAAGGCACCTCGAAAATGGTAGGGCTGTCGCTAATTTTTCCCTTGCAACAAGTGAAACTTATAAAAACAGGGAAGGCGAGCGCGTTACCCAAACTGAATGGCACAATATAGTACTATGGGGAGGCCTGGCCGAACTTGCCGAGAAATATCTCAAAAAGGGCAACCAGATTTATCTTGAGGGCAAGATAACTAATCGCTCTTATGAAGATAAAGATGGGGTACAAAAATACATTACAGAAGTAGTGGGTAGGGAAATGACATTTTTGGGTGGCAAGCCATCATCTGGTGAAGGTGTGATGGACACCGGGAGCAGTGCCGCTAGCAATGCTACTGCACCAGCTACCAGTGAAAACGAAATAGATGACCTTCCGTTTTAGATAGAAAATAATTTTCACATCATATGGACGATCCTTTTCCGGGGTTATTAGAAATATCAGCAATATTATTGTCATTGGATTTTTATTTTGTAGCTCTTATTACAATAGTAGTGGTCGTCCTTTTTGGCCTTTCGGCCTTGGTCTCGGGATCTGAAGTTGCGTATTTCTCCTTGTCGCCCGACCAGATTAAAGAGAGCAAGGATTCGGATTCGTCCCAAATCAGGAAAATAGCACAATTGCTATCCAACCCAAAGAGGCTCCTTGCAACAATATTGATCCTCAATAATTTTGTCAACATTGCTATTGTGATGATCTGTACATATTTCACATGGCAAGTGACAGGTAGCAAAAATACCGATGGGGCAATTTTGATAAGCTTAACCGCATTGGTCACCATTGCGATAGTGTTTATCGGGGAGATAGTCCCGAAGATTTATGCCAACCAAAACAATTTCGCTTTTGCACGGCATACATCCGGTTTGCTGTTGGTGTCATATAATTTTTTCAAACCATTATCCTGGTTGCTTATGTCTATAAGCAACATCATCGAAAAAAGGATTGAGAAAAAAGGGTACAATGTGTCTGTGGATGAACTGCACCATGCACTCGAACTGACAACCGAAGGAGAAACAACGGAGGAAGAAAAGGGAATATTGAAGGGCATAGTGAATTTCGGAACCCTTTCGGTAAAGCAAATAATGAAATCGCGGCTGGACATAACGGCGGTTGATCTATCTTCAAATTTCCATGACTTGATGGACCTTGTGAAAAATACCGGTTATTCCAGGCTCCCGGTATATAATGAAACGATGGACAAGATTGAGGGTATTTTATACATCAAGGATTTGCTCCCTTATCTTGCCGAGGATGAAACATTCGAATGGCAGACCCTGCTTCGACCTGGTTTTTTCGTGCCGGAAACTAAAAAAATAGATACCCTGTTCAATGACTTTCAGGAAAAAAGGGTACACATAGCTATAGTAGTGGACGAGTACGGTGGAACCTCAGGCCTGATCACCCTGGAAGATGTGATCGAAGAAATAGTTGGGGAGATCAACGATGAATTTGATGAAGATACCGACATTCCTTATAACAAACTGGACAACAATACTTTCATATTTGAGGGAAAGACCTCTTTGATGGACTTTTGCAAAGTGACCGGTATAGACCATTCTGTACTGGATGAGGCAAAAGGTGAAAGTGAATCCGTAGGAGGCTTGCTACTGGAGATCAACCCAAAGCTCCCCAAGTCTGGAGAAAAGATACACTTTCAGAATTTCGTTTTCACGGTAGTAGCGGTAAACGACAAAAGAATAAAAAGGGTACGCGTGTTTATCAATGATAACTAACCAATAACAATCACAAATTGCGATATTTTCCAAAAACTAATACAAAAAAGACCGGCGTGTGGCCATTTTTGGCTTTTGCTGTTTTGCTCGGTGGGTCATTGATGTCATGCGAAAATGAATTTGCCCCCAAACCTAAAGGGTACAACAGGATCGAACTCCCGGAACCTGTGTATGTGCAACTGGCCGATACTTTGCCATATAATTTTTCGTTTTCTGCTTTTGCCAATGTGAGCAGCGACAGCTCCTGGATATCTGAAAGGTATTGGATAGACCTGACCTACCCGGAACTTGGAGCCACCATACAGGTGACGTACAAGCCGGTTCTAAAAAACAATCAACTGCTGAAGGAGTATCTGAGCGATTCGTATAACCTCACTTCCAAACACAATGTAAAAGCTTATTCCATCGACGAGGCGGTGATCAACTTGCCCAATGGTGTAAAAGCTACTGTAATGGAACTCTCAGGCGAAGTTCCCAGCCCCTTCCAGTTTCACGTAACTGATTCGGTAGACCACTTTCTGCGAGGGGCATTATACTTCAAGACTTCTACAAAGAATGATTCTTTGGCCCCAGTTATCAATTACGTCAAAAATGACATGATCTACATGTTGAATTCATTGGAGTGGAGGTATTGAATGCGGTGAAAATTTCCTAATTTTTCAGCATGAACGGTTTTTTCGAAACCAAAATAGAGTTTTTAAAAGGGGTAGGGCCGAAACGGGCCAAATTGCTCAACGAAGAACTTGACATACATACCTTCGAAGACCTGATCCAACATTTTCCATTCAGATATGAAGACCGTACACAATTTCACAAAATCAGTGAAATAAAGAACGATGAAGGTTTTGTTCAGCTAAAGGGAAAGGTTACTTTCAAAGAGATAGTTGGAGCTCAGCGAAAAAGGAGGCTTGTTGCGTATTTTCAAGATGGAACCGGCCAAATCGAACTGGTTTGGTTCAAAGGTATCAATTGGCTATCTGACAAGATTAGGACGGGGACACATTACGTATTATACGGCAAACCAACGGTGTTCAATGGTGCTTATAATATTTCCCACCCTGAGATGGAGGTACTGACACCAAGGAATGAAAAGGGTTACGGGTCGTTTATTCCGGTCTATGCTACTACCGAAAAACTTAAGAAAAACTTTCTTGATTCAAGGGCTATAGCCAAGATCCAGCAACAACTTTATATCCAAGCCCAATCCCGGATCGGGGAAACACTACCAGATTATTTGATTGACAAATACAGATTTCAAAACAGGCAGCATTGCCTGGGAAACATTCATTTCCCTAAAAACAATGAAGCACTAATCAGCGCAACCAAACGCCTGAAGTTCGAAGAACTTTTTTTTATCCAACTAGGCCTGGTCAGGGACAAAAAAGTTACCAGAAAGAAGTTTAAGGGCATTAAAATGAATGACAGTTCGCTGGTCACAGAGTTCTACAACAATATTTTGCCGTTTGAGTTGACCGCCTCGCAAAAACGGGTAATAAAGGAAATCTATTCTGACATGAGGTCCGGTACCCAAATGAACCGTTTGCTCCAGGGCGATGTGGGTAGTGGTAAGACCATCACCGCATTTATTTGCATGCTGATTGCCCTCAGCAGCAATACCCAAACTGCTATTATGGCACCTACCGAAATCCTGGCCAGCCAGCATTTTCATGGTCTCAAAGAGTTTGCAGATAAAATGGACATTGGACTGGCCCTCGTAACCGGGTCAACAAAAAAAAGCCAAAGAAAGAAAGTTCTGGAAAAGCTCAAAGAAGGCACAGTTCAGATTATAGTAGGCACCCATGCCCTGTTGGAGGATGATGTCCGATTCAAAAAACTGGGGTTGGCCGTAATCGACGAACAGCACCGGTTTGGTGTGGCACAAAGGGCGAGGTTATGGCAAAAAAACGCTGACATTTACCCCCATGTACTGGTAATGACTGCTACACCAATACCAAGGACATTGGCCATGACCCTGTATGGAGATTTGGAAATTTCTACTATAACCGAACTGCCCAAAGGAAGGAAACCTATTCAAACCCATCATTTCAGGGATTCAGGAAGGTTAAAATTGTTTGGGTTTTTGAGGTCACAAATAGAGCAGGGCAGGCAGGTGTATATTGTGTACCCTTTGATAGAAGAATCGGCCAACTATGACTACAAAGACCTGATGGATGGGTATGAAAGCATATCACGGGCTTTCCCCAAAACCCCACTGAGCATAGTCCATGGCAAGATGAAGCCAAAGGACAAAGATTTCGAAATGGCCCGCTTTGTCAGAAACGAAACTAAAATTTTAGTAGCTACTACAGTAATAGAAGTTGGGGTGAATGTGCCAAATGCCACAGTCATGGTAATAGAGAATGCGGAGAGGTTTGGGTTGTCACAGCTGCACCAGCTCAGGGGCCGGGTGGGGCGTGGAGGCGACCAGTCTTATTGTATCCTGATGACTGGCAACAAGTTGAGTACAGAGGCCAGGACCAGGATCAAAACTATGGTAGAGACGAACGATGGTTTTAAAATAGCGGAGACAGACCTAAAAATCCGGGGGCCCGGGGATCTCTTGGGAACGCAGCAAAGTGGTGTTTTGGACCTTCATATTGCAGACCTTGCTTTGGATGGGAAGATATTAAAAGAAGCACGCAAATGTGCTGAAGAAATTATTGATAGCGATCCGGGGCTCGATAAAACAGAGAACCTGATTTTGAAACAAGTGCTGGAGAGCAGCAAAAGGAACAAGCGCGATTGGAGCCTTATATCATAAAAAAAGCCAGGCATTGCCGGGCTTTTTTTATGTATTTCAAAAAAGTTATTTCTTTTATGCAGGTTGCTGATCTTGCCTCAACTTGGCAATAGAGAACGACTTTCTTTCTTTGTGACCGCAATACCCACAAGAATAGTGCTTCATCAGTTCACCTTCTTCTGTAATGGTCGGGGATTGTATTATTTCTTCATTGGTCACTTTCAAAGTCTGATAGTTGCATTCAGAGCACTTCAGTGCTGTCAACCTACCGTTGTACTTTTCTATATGGGTATATCCCGATTCTTCATCTATCCACACATCATAATCGATAGAGAAAGCATTTTCTTCAGCCTGCATACCTTCGTCCAGATAAACATCTTCTTCATCTTCGCTCAGCAACCTCATCTTACGTCCTTCAGGTGAAAGCCTTGGCTCATACCTCAAAAACTTCAACCTTTTTTCAATATAAAAGGGGTAGTAGAATTTCAGTATGTTTTGGATGATTACCCCAGCAATAATGGCAAACATGGTACTTACAAACAGCCTTACAAAGAACCACAAAATACCAGATTCGCTCACAAGCGTGTTGGCGTAAATGGCACCAGCAATAATCACAAGTAATGCAGCCCTCCATAAAAGCTTGATCTCATACATATTAATGTAATCGTACTTTGCTTTGTATTCTTTGGTAATCATTAATTTGACCAAATGACCAAGGAGTATAAGTACGCCCAGTCCGGCAAGACCATATGCCGCCATTTGCCCATATTTACTAAGTGTTGCCAGCAATTCAGGATTCATTTCGTTCATAGCATTAAGCTTTTAAAAGGATTAGGTTCCAGTATGTCTAAAAATTAGGTTAGGATAATTATTATAAGCCCTCTCCAAATTTAAGGGATATTTCAAATATAATTAAAATGGTTTATTGTTTTTAACATCTATAATTAAAATTTAAAAAAAATGCTTGCATTCTATTTAGTTCTTGAGCTTATATTCTGTTCACTTTCGGACATGTATGGCATAAAAAAAACCACTTCCAATACGGAAGTGGTTTTTGTTTCTTTTTGAATGTGTAATTAGCCATTCATGGAAATCAGAAACTCTTCGTTATTTCTGGTTCCTTTCATTTTTTCCAGTAAAAACTCCATGGACTCATTAGGGTTCATGTCGCTCATGTATTTACGCAAAATCCATACCCTCGACAATTCTTCTTTGTCCATGAGCAAATCTTCGCGTCGCGTACCAGAAGCAATAACATCAATAGCAGGATAAATCCTTTTGTTGGCAAGTTTTCTGTCAAGTTGCAGTTCCATGTTGCCGGTTCCCTTGAATTCCTCAAAGATCACTTCATCCATTTTAGAACCTGTCTCGATAAGGGCTGTTGCCAAAATAGTGAGCGACCCACCATTTTCCACGTTTCTGGCTGCCCCAAAGAACCTCTTGGGCTTGTGCAATGCATTGGCATCCACACCACCTGACAATATTTTTCCACTTGAAGGTACCACGGTGTTGTGGGCCCTGGCCAGTCTGGTGATCGAATCCAATAGGATGACCACATCATGGCCACATTCTACCATTCTCTTGGCTTTTTCGAGTACAATGTTGGCCACCTTTACATGCCTTTCCGCTTGCTCGTCAAATGTTGAGGCAATTACGTCTGCTTTTACGCTTCTGGCCATGTCGGTTACTTCCTCAGGCCTTTCATCGATCAAAAGGATCATCAGATATACCTCGGGGTGGTTTTCTGCTATGGCATTGGCAACATCTTTCAACAATACTGTCTTACCTGTTTTGGGTTGCGCCACTATCATTCCACGCTGGCCTTTTCCAATTGGGGAAAACAGGTCCATAATTCTTGTAGAATAGTTGTTGGGTTTCCCGCTTAGGTTCAGTTTTTCTTCAGGAAACAGAGGGGTAAGGTATTCGAAAGGCACCCTGTCACGTATTTCTTCAGTGGTTTTGCCATTTACAGATTCTACCCTCAACAGGGCAAAGTATTTTTCACCATCTTTAGGTGGCCTGATCTGACCCTTAACGGTATCTCCCGTTTTTAGTCCAAACAACTTGATTTGTGATGGGGATACATATATATCGTCTGGGCTTGCCAGGTAGTTGTAGTCGCTCGATCTTAGAAAGCCGTAACCGTCCTGCATGATTTCCAACACACCGTCATTGGCGATCACCCCATCAAATTCTTTTACGTTGGCATTGTGGTTGGCTTTTTTGGATTTGAAGCCTCCATCTTTTTGGCCTCCCCTTTTTTCGCTCCTGTCCGATCCACCGGTTTTGTCTTCTTGCGGCTCTGATTCCTTGTTTGCTGGCCTCTCGGCAGGTTTCGCTGCAGGTTTTTCTATCGGTTTTCTGGGTGGCTTTTCCTCTTTATCTTCTTTCTTGTTTTCGAAAGAAGTGATCGATGTATCGATTTCCAAATCAAATGATTCTAAAATTTCATCTGCGCTTTTACCCGCCCCTTCGACTACTGCTTCTTTTTTCTTTTTAGGTTTGTTTCTTTTTTCTTTAACTGGTTCCTTGGTGGCTACTTCTTCTTTAACGGCCTCTGTTTTTAGAGGCTTTACAGCATCTGGATTGATGGCCTGCTCATCGAGAATTTTATAAATCAGGTCTTTCTTGGAAGCTCTCTTAAAGTTCTTCAATTTTAGGCCTTCCGCTATTTCCCGCAGCTCCGATAAAAGCCTATCATTCAATTCATCAATATTGTACATATAATCAATAGGGTTTTGCTTTATGACAAAGCATTAATTTGGATAAGAAATTTTACTAAGATTTAATTCAGTAAGTAAAGTGTTTGACTCTTGAGAAATGAACTTAAAATGGAAAGAGTTAAGCCCACGTGTCAGTTTGATGATACAATAATATGCCAATGGCGAATATTAAGCAAATAATTCAAAAAAAATATAGCCATAACTAATATATAGGCCATATTTAAGTCCCAATTTAATCCAATCACATAAATTTGTCCCGAATTTTAAAAAGCTCAAATGTTACAAGTATCAGAAATAAAAAACAACAAGGAATTATATGCGGAAAGGCTTACGAAAAGGGGAATTTCCTCACCGGAGGGTATTTTGGGCCATGTAATTGAACTTGACGAATCCAGAAAAAAAATACAGGTACAACTGGAAGAGTTGCTGGCCGAATTGAACAAAACTTCCAAGGCAATTGGCCAGCTTATGAAGGCCGGGCAAAAGGAAGAAGCTGAAAAGGCCAAGTCAGATACTGCCAGGATAAAGCAACAATCCAAGGAGCTTCAGGAAAAACTGGAAGCCACTAAAAACGAACTGAACGCAGAGCTATACAATATACCCAATATACCTAACGAACTAGTCCCGTCTGGAAACAGTGAGGATGATAATGAGTGCATTTATACCGTGCCCGATTTGCCCCGATTATTTGAAGGGGCAAAACCCCATTGGGATTTGATTGCTTCTTATGACATTGTTGATTTTGAGCTTGGCAATAAGATTACTGGGGCCGGCTTTCCGGTTTATAAAGGGAAGGGCTCCAAACTTCAGAGGGCTTTGATCAATTTTTTTCTGGACGAAGCGGACAAAGCGGGATACACAGAAGTGCAGCCACCTGTAGTGATCAACGAAGCATCAGGATACGGCACAGGACAGTTGCCTGACAAGGAGGGGCAGATGTACCACCTGGAAGACACAGATTTATACTTGATCCCTACAGCCGAAGTACCCATTACGAACATGTACAGGGATGTGATCATAAATGAAAATGACCTGCCGATAAAAAATGTAGGATACACTCCTTGTTTTAGAAAGGAGGCCGGTTCCTGGGGTGCGCATGTAAGGGGCCTCAATAGGCTACACCAGTTTGACAAGGTAGAAATTGTACAAATACAGCACCCGGATAAGTCTTATGATACGTTACGTGAGATGATGGCACATGTGGAAGGGCTACTGAAAAAACTGGAATTGCCTTATCGCATTCTGCGTTTGTGCGGTGGCGATCTGGGGTTCACTTCTGCATTGACCTACGATTTTGAAGTGTATTCTGCCGGTCAGAAGAGGTGGTTGGAAGTGAGCTCGGTGAGCAACTTTGAAACCTACCAGGCCAACAGGCTCAAACTAAGGTATCGAAACCAGGACAACAAAAAACAACTGCTGCACACATTGAACGGCAGTGCATTGGCACTTCCCAGGATATTGGCTACCATCCTGGAAAATGGACAAACAAAAGATGGCATTACGATCCCCGAAGTTTTGAAGGGTTATACTGGTTTTGACCAAATCAACTGATTTTGGAATTTCAAATCCGCCAAGGAAAAAAAGAAGACCTGAAACGAGTGCTGGAACTCATCAAAGAGTTGGCTGAGTATGAAAAAGGCCTTGATCAGGTATCCAATACCCTGGAGGCCATGGAAAGGGATGGGTTTGGCCAATCACCAGTTTTTGGTTTTTTCGTAGCTCAAAGCCAAGAGCGGCTGGTAGGCCTGGCCCTTTATTACTACAGGTATTCTACCTGGAAAGGGAAAAGGCTCTACCTGGAAGATATCATAGTAACAAAAACCTGCCGCAGACAGGGTATTGGCCAGCTGTTATTTGAAAAAGTAATGGAAAAAGCCCGCGAAGAAAGCTGCACCGGGATGATGTGGCAAGTGTTGGATTGGAACGAACCAGCCATAAATTTTTACAAGAAGTACGGCACCCACTTCGATTCAGAATGGCTCAACTGCCATATTGATTTTCATTAGTCCACAGATTCGAGCATAGTCCTAAATGCCACCAGATGTTTGCCGTATTTTTGCATCACTTCGTCCCGCAGGGCCGGTGCATATTTTTCCTGGTATTCGTTGATGTCTTCAAGGGACTTGGTGAAATACTGGATGGAATAACTTCTGCCCTGTGGCTCCTCGGCCAATATTTTGTAAATCTTATAATCGGTGAACAATCCCGTTTCAAGCACATTTGGTATGTGGGTGTCTTTCATCCACTGGAGCCATTCCACCTCAACCTGGGTGTCAATATTTATAGTAACGTTATATAGGATCATGTTTGATTTTTTTGAAGGCAAATTACGATTTTAATGTTCAGATTAAAAAATGAAGGTGCCAAAATGATCAAATCAGCCCGGGAAATGGTTTAGTCTGGAAAATTTTTTAAGTCATAGAGTTTTCAATAGCGTTCATCGAACTTTTCTGCATTTGCTTGATGCTGTGGCTACATTTACCTACAACTCAAATAAAAACAACATGTCTTTTCAAAAAATAGAACGGGTCGAGGAAGTCTGGAAGCCTATCGAAGGGTTTGCGAATTATGAGGTTTCCAACACGGGGAAAATTAAAAGGCGGGAACGAAAAATTACAAGCATAAAGACGGGAAAGGAAATGCGGCTGAAGGAAAAAGTAATGAAGCAGCGCTGGAACAAAAACTGTAAGTGCTTTTTTCTTGATCTGCTGAACGACGAAGAAAAAAGAAAAACCGTTTATCCCCATAAGGAAGTAGCCAAAGCATTTTGCATAAACGTACTGCCAGAGGAGTTTACCATGATTGTTCATCTGGACAATGACCCCAAAAATAACAATTCCACCAATCTGGAGTGGGTCACTCCTTCAGAGCACATGGCTTTTCAATTTCAGGTGGGCAATAAGAACAATTTTAAAGTGTGGGAAACCAGAAAAAAGAAATACTCCAACGGCTTCAAAAAAGCTGTTTCCCATAAGAAAAAGGCAAGGGAAGAGGCTACTGTTTAATCAATCCTTTTTCAACTTTTTACCGATATGAAAGCCCTTGGGATCAGGGCCTCAAATAGGAATCTCACAAATTACTGAGTAGAACCCAGCGAAGTGGAAATTAGACTGCCTAAGATTTCAAGGTCTGATTTTTGAATTTTCTGGTTATCCATCCATTGTATTCTTAACTTTGCAGATTAATTTTCGTTTTGGCTCTATTCATGCAAAAAGAATCCATCAACAATTCTTCCAATTCTATTGATAAACTTGACCCGCGGGACTTCATTATCATCAAAGGAGCAAGGGTAAACAACCTTAAAAACCTGAGCGTAGCTATACCCAGAAATAAACTGGTAGTTGTTACCGGGCTTTCGGGTTCGGGAAAATCGTCCCTGGCTTTCGACACCTTATTTGCAGAGGGCCAGCGAAAGTATGTAGAAAGCCTGAGTGCCTATGCCCGCCAATTTCTTGGTCGAATGGAAAAGCCCGAAGTGGACTATATAAAAGGTGTGTCGCCGGCAGTGGCCATAGAGCAAAAGGTGAATACCAGAAACCCAAGGTCAACAGTAGGGACTTCTACGGAAATTTATGATTATCTCAAGTTGCTTTTTGCCAGAATCGGCACCACCTATTCGCCTGTCAGCGGGGGGATAGTAAAAAGTGACAGTGTTAGCTCTGTGGTAGATGCCATCAACCAACAACCGGTGGGCAGCAAGTTTACCATATCAGCCCCTTTTGTGCATATAAAGGATCGTAACATTATCGAAGAAACCAATATCCTTCTGAGCAAGGGATTTACAAGAATCCTTGTGGATGGTGAAGTCTTGTTTATTGAAGAGACTGAAATCGAATCCCTTGATCCTACGAAGATTGAAGTGTTGATCGACCGGCTCTCTGTCAATAAGGAAGATGAGGATGTTGTATTTAGGACATCCGATTCTGTTCAGACGGCTTTTTTCGAAGGAGAAGGTAAGTGTATTGTTCGGTATGTTGGCCAGGAGCCCATCGTATATTCGGACAAATTCGAGTTGGATGGCATGGCTTTCGAGGTACCTTCTGTCAACCTTTTTAGCTTCAACAACCCTTATGGGGCATGTCGCAAATGCGAGGGTTTTGGGAAGGTACTGGGAATTGATTCGGACCTGGTGATTCCGGACAAAAACATGTCGGTCTATGAAGGGGCGATTGTGCCCTGGAGAAGTGAAACCATGAAAAAATGGCTGGAGCCTCTGGTGAAAAATGCCCATGCATTCGATTTTCCCATTCATAGGGACATCAAAGACCTCACGGATGAAGAGTACAACCTGCTTTGGACAGGCAATAAATATTTCGAAGGCCTCAATGAGTTCTTCTCTTTCATAGAATCACAATTGCACAAAATACAGTACCGTGTGATGCTCTCCCGCTATAGGGGCAAGACTGTATGTCCGGAATGTTTGGGCACCAGATTGAGAAAAGATGCCAACTACGTCAAAATTGATGGCGTATCGATCTCTGACCTGGTATTAAAACCCATCTCTGGCAATATTTCTTTCTTCGAAAACCTAAAATTATCAAAACATGACCAGGCAGTGGCCAAAAGGATCATACGGGAGATAGAAAACAGGCTCCACTACCTGGACCAGGTGGGCTTGGGCTACCTGACACTGAACCGCCTCACATCTACCCTTTCAGGTGGCGAATATCAACGGATCAAACTGGCCACCTCTTTGGGAAGTGCACTGGTGGGGTCTATGTATATTCTGGATGAGCCAAGCATTGGTTTGCATCCCAGGGATACACAGAAACTGGGCAATGTGCTCAACCGGCTGAGAAATATGGGCAATACCGTCATTGTAGTAGAGCATGAAGAGGAGGTGATGAAACAGGCGGATCAAATCATTGATATAGGACCGGATGCTGGTATCCATGGAGGCGAACTCGTAGTGCAGGGCAGTTGGGAACATATCCTCGAAAATGACACGTCCCATACAGCCAGGTTTCTCAATGGTACTGACACTATCATGGTTCCGGAAAAAAGGAGGACATGGAAGAAATCCATCAAAATAACCGGGGCTCGGGAGAACAACCTGAAAAACATTGAAGTTGAGTTTCCTTTAGGTGTACTTACTGTAGTTACTGGCGTGAGCGGGTCAGGTAAATCAACAATGATCAAGAAAATCCTGTACCCTGCACTGGGCAAGATCCTGGGTATCAGCGGAGAGGCCACTGGCAAATATGATCTGCTGGAGGGTGACTACAAGGACATAAACCTGGTGGAATTTGTAGATCAAAACCCCATTGGGAAAAGCTCACGGTCGAACCCTGTGACTTATGTAAAGGCCTATGATGCCATCAGGCAATTGTTTGCCGACCAGCAGGCATCTAAACGCAGAAGCTACAAGCCGGCGCACTTTTCATTTAATGTTGACGGTGGACGCTGTGAAACCTGTCAGGGGGAAGGTGTGGTGAAAATAGAAATGCAGTTTATGGCTGATCTCCAGCTCACCTGTGATGAATGCAAGGGCAAAAGGTTTAAATCCGACATTTTGGAGGTTACCTACAAGGAAAAGAATATCGCTGAAGTGCTTGACCTGACTATAGAAGAAAGCTTGGAGTTTTTTGAAGCAAACAAGACCATTGTGAACCGTCTCAGGCCGCTTTCAGATGTAGGGCTGGGGTATGTAAAGCTTGGTCAATCTTCCAGTTCCTTGAGTGGCGGGGAAGCCCAAAGGGTGAAACTTGCCTCTTTTTTGGGAAAGGGCAGTTCAGCCCAGAAAGAAAAGATACTTTTCATCTTTGATGAACCTACCACAGGCCTCCATTTTAAAGACATACAAAAACTGCTTGATTCGATAAATGCCCTCATAGACCAGGGCAATTCGGTGATTATTATTGAACACAACATGGAAATAATCAAGTCGGCAGATTGGATTATAGACCTTGGGCCGGAAGGTGGGCACGATGGCGGCAATGTTTGTTTCCAAGGCACCCCTGAAGAAATGATCAGCCTGGAAGACAATTATACTGCCAGTTTTCTTAAGGATAAGCTAAAGCCGCTGGACAAACCTTAACAATATTTAAACTTTAGGTATTCCTGCATTTTGTTGTATTCAAAGTATATTTGAATTCCCACTACTATTTTCATTTTGGAGAACTCCCCTTGGGGCTCTGAATCTATTATTGTCAAAAAACCAAACAATGCCAAAAACTATAATTGTATCAAACAGATTGCCGGTTAGGCTCAAGATTGAAGATGGACAATACATCTACATGCCAAGCGAAGGTGGGCTGGCTACCGGGTTGGGTTCTATATATAAAGAAGGAGGAAATATCTGGCTGGGTTGGCCGGGAATAGCGATAGAAGGCGAAAAAGACAGGAAGGATGCGGTCGAAAACCTGAAAAAGAACAACATGAGCCCTGTTTTTCTCACAGAGCGCGAAATCGAAGAATATTATGAGGGTTTCAGCAATAAAACCCTGTGGCCCAACTTTCATTATTTCAACCAGTATGCCGAATACGAAGAAAAATATTGGCAGGCTTACAAAAAGGTAAATGAAAAATTTGCGGACCAACTGGCCCAACTTACTGAGGAAGGGGACAAGATTTGGATACACGATTACCAGCTGCTGTTGCTTCCAGCTTTAATCAGGGAAAAATACCCCAACATTAGTATAGGGTTCTTTTTGCATATACCCTTTCCCTCATACGAAACCTTCAGGCTATTGCCGTGGAGGAGGGAACTGCTCATGGGCATGTTGGGCTCAGATTTTCTGGGCTTTCATACCTACGACGACATGAGGCATTTTTTGTCATCGGTCAACAGGTTGGCTGGCATTGGCAATTCACATGGCCATATCAACCTTGGGAGCAGGAAGATACTCGTGGATGCCCTGCCAATGGGTATAGACTATGACAAATATGCCAACACAGCTGCCGACCCTGACACCCTTGAAAAAGAGGTAAGGTATAGGACACTTATCGGGGAGACAAAAATAATGCTCTCGATCGACAGGCTGGATTATTCCAAAGGGATACCACAAAGGCTCAAAGCTTTTGAACTTTTCCTTCAGAGGTACCCGGAATACAAAGAAAAAGTTTCGTTGCTGATGGTGGTGGTGCCATCTCGCGATCAGGTAGGCAAATACAAGGAATTGAAAGAAGAAATTGACCTTTTGGTAGGTAGGATCAATGGCAATTTCAGTAGAATGATCTGGACCCCCATTCATTATTTTTACAGGTCTTTTCCACTGACTTCACTTTCGGCATTTTACCGTATGGCCAAAGTGGCACTGGTAACACCCATGCGTGACGGGATGAACCTGGTGGCCAAGGAATTTATAGCCAGCAAGCTCAACAAAAAGGGCGTGCTCGTATTGAGTGAAATGGCCGGTGCTTCGAAGGAGCTTTCTGAAGCCATCCTGATCAACCCCAACAATATAGAGCAAATAGTAAGCGCTTTTAAGAAGGCCTTGGAGATGCCCGAAGAAGAACAAATTCGAAATCTGGAGGTAATGCAGAAATCCCTCAAAAGGTACAATATCCACCACTGGGTGAAACTTTTTATGCAGCGCCTGGACTATATCAAGTCAGAGCAATTGGCTTTGCAAACCAAAATATTAGATGAGTTCTCACAAAAACCACTGGAAGAGTCCTATGACCAAGCCCAATCAAGGGTCATATTTCTTGACTATGATGGTACACTTACCCCTTTTCGTGGCAATCCGAATGATGCGAGCCCCGACGAGGAACTCAACGGCATCATTTCAAAACTTTCCGAGAATCCCAAAAACAAAGTGGTCATCATTAGCGGTAGGGACAAAGAAACCTTACAGGAGTGGTTTGGCCATTTCCAACTAGACCTGATTGCAGAACATGGCGTATGGCTTAGGTTGAAAGGTAAAAAATGGCAGACACTTTCCACCCTGAAGGACAACTGGAAAAAGGAAATTAACGATGTACTGGAGGATTATGTAGGCAGGACTCCCGGATCCTTTGTTGAGCAAAAAGATTATTCTCTTGTGTGGCACTATCGAAAAGTAGAAACCGGGCTCGGTGAGTTGCGTACACGCGAATTGACCAGCCACTTGAAATTTCTGGCATCTGACCAGAACCTGCATGTGTTGGAAGGAGATATGGTAGTGGAAATCAAAAGTTCTGAGGTAAACAAAGGTCGTGCTGCACAAAAATGGTTGGAAAAATCCAAAGCGGATTTTTATATGGCTATTGGTGACGACTGGACCGACGAGGATACTTTCAAAGCTATGCCGGAAAATGCCTATACCATCAAAGTGGGAAGTACGCAATCGGCGGCTAAGTATAGCGTGACCAACTATGAAGATGTGCGTAACCTCTTGACAGAGCTGAACAAAAGGAAGGGGTAAATTGTAGGAACAGGGTGCTTTTTGCCTGGAACTGGCTACAGCAATGCCAGTGAGGTGCGGTGGGCTATTCCCACTTTAAGATCAATTTTTCGTTCAATTTGTGCTTCCACAGCACAAAACCATCTTTGAAGTCAGAATTGATGCTGTCATGTTTGATCACTGAAAAGATAAGGTCTTCATCAACATGGTTTTCCCGGTAGGCCCTTTTATAAGTGGTGCGGTTGCTCGCCCTTTTGGCTGCTGTTCGTAAAAGTTCTCACATTCCTTCACAAAATATCAATACGTCAAGTTGAATGGTACCAGTGCTTTTGTTGTATGCCATGCAAGAACGCAGAAAAACCCATCTTACTTTTGGTTTTTTCCAACCCATCAACCCCACCCCAAAAAACTAAAAGAGCTAAAATCTCCCCACGTTCGTAGGATAATAATTCGAACTATTTTCATATTGAAAAACGAGATAGTTGAAATTTAAATATTACCTTGGTTGGATAATTTTAAACGGGCATGAACCGAATAAAGGAAGTACTTGAGGAGAAAGGTATTAAGCAGACTTGGTTAGCTGAAAAACTTGGGAAAAGCTACAACATGGTGAACGGCTATGTGCAGAACCGACAACAGCCAAGGTTAGAAGTACTTTATCAGATAGCAAGAATTCTTAACGTTCAGGTAAATGTACTACTCGTTGAAATAGATAATATCCAAGACAGTAAAAATGGTAATTAGCGATCAGTCATTTGTATCAGGTGAAGGACTCATGTATAGAGGGGTTCTTAGAATCGTAAAACGATCCCAAACTTCTTTGCAGCCAGTATTCGAGGCTTTTACGAATGCTCTCGAAGCAATTAGAATTAAAACGGCACGTGATGGCGAATATCAAGGTAAGATTAAAATAGAGATATACACCACTCAGAATACTGACAATACATTAACCTTTTCAAAGCTGATAATTAGAGACAATGGAATTGGTTTCAATGAAGAAGAATTTATAAGGTTTAATACTTTTCAAGACTTTACCAAAGGATTTAAAAACCTAGGTTCTGGGAGAATTCAGTTTGCTCATTATTTTGACCAAACAAATTTCAGAAGCATTTATAAAAATGGAAACGGGTTTAGAAAAAGAGAATTTATAGTCTCTAAAAGAAAAGAATTTCTTGACAAAAATTCAATTACCTATCATAAGTCTGATCAGCCAATTGATGCTACAGAAAGTGAGACAACTGTCATCTTCAACGATTTACTTGATTCGTCCAGAAACATTTATCACAATCTCAATCAAGTTGAACTCAAGGAAATTCTTATCCAACGATATATTCAGTACTTCTGTTTGAATAAGAGTATTCTTCCTCAAATCTCAATTGAGCATTTCATTTTTGAGGAAAGCCAAGGAATGGTTGAAATCAATAATTCTGACATTCCCAATATTGATAAAACCGAGAAAATTACCATCAACTATTCAAAACTATCGAGTAATGGTATTGAATTGGTACATACAGATTCATCAGAAGAGTTTCTAATCAATGCATTCAAAATGCAAAAATATGCTCTAAAAGAGAATGCTATAAAATTTACAAGTAAGGATGAAGTAATTGAAAACTTTGACCTTGAACTTAGTTTACTCTCCAAAGAAGAAAGTATCGATGGCAATCATTTTCTGTTCCTTGTTAGCAGTGAATACTTAGATGATCGCGACACAAATGAGCGGGGGGAATTAGTAATTCCTAAACGAGAAGATTTTGAAAAGGCCAGGTCTGTTTTTGCTGAGGAAGAAATTTTACTAGATGAAATCGAAAGCAGCCTAAACTCCACCATACTTGGACTTTATCCTGAGATTCAGAAAGTAAAAGAAGAGCATCAATTAAACTTTCAAAAATTAAAAGACATGTTTCTATTGTCAGATGATTTTGATGAAAGCATTAAGATATCTGTTAATGACAGTGAGAAAAAAATATTAGAAAAATTTTACTCAGCAGAAGCTAAAAGATCCGCTAAACTTGATGCCAATTTAAAGGATAGTGTCGATCGATTAAACAGACTTGATACTACCTCAACTGACTACTTAGAAAACCTAGAAGAGGAAATCGAAAAGCTTGTGAGATTCATCCCTCAACAAAATAAGGCGGATCTCACACATTATGTGGCAAGAAGAAAATTAATTCTTGAATTATTTCAAAAGATTATTGACAGACAGTTAATAACTCAAAATGATGGATCAAGAAATAATGATGAAGCACTTCTCCATAATTTGATATTTCAACAATCCTCAAAAAACCCTGAAAGAAGTGACCTATGGCTCGTAAATGAAGATTTCATATACTTTAAAGGTATTTCAGAATCGCGGTTAGTAGACATAAAGATTGATAATCAAAAACTATTACGTGATGATCTCTCTAAAGAAGAAGAGGAATTCCGAAGCTCATTGAATGAGGATAGATTCACAAAACGCCCAGACATTTTATTGTTCCCTCAAGAATCTAAATGTATCATAATAGAATTTAAAAATCCAGAGGTAAGTGTTTCAGATCATTTAAATCAAATAAATAACTACGCTACCCTATTAAGAAATTTCACAGTACCTGAGCATAAATTCACTGCTTTTTATGGTTACTTAATTGGAGAAAAGATAAATGGACATGATGTAAGAGCTCACGATGCAGACTTCAAGGTTTCTTACCACTTTGACTATTTATTTAGACCTTCAAAAACAATCGCTGGGATGTTTAGAAATGAAGGTGATGATGGAAACCTTTACACAGAGGTACTTAAATACTCTACCCTCTTGCAAAGAGCAAAGCAGAGAAATCAAATTTTCATCGATAATCTCACCTCTAAAACTGAATAAATAAGTACCAGATGAACGTTATCTCACCCACTGCTGAACAAATAACGCTATTTAGGTCTCTGTTCACAGTCCGGGAAGATGTATTTGCTATTCGGTGGGAAAGTGGTAATAAAAAAGGATACATGCCTGCCTATTCTTATGATCCCCATATGTATAGGCTGCATAAAATGAAAGGAGGTTCTTTTAAAAACTATAGCGATAAGTCTTATTTACCATTAACTGATCCAGAACTATGTAAACACTTTAATGGTAATCAACACATTGGCGGTTATCCGCTCTTGGAGGATAATACAAGTTGGTTTATTGCAGCTGATTTTGACAAACAGAACTGGAAAGAGGAATGCGTGACTTTTATAAATGCTTGTAAGGATAAAAACATTCCTGCATATCTTGAAAGGTCTCGTTCTGGAAATGGTGCTCATATTTGGGTCTTTTTCGAAACAGCATACCCTGCAATGAGAAGCAGAAAAGTTGTTGTTTCGATTTTAGAAGAAACAGGAATTTTCTCCGTATTCGATAAGAGTTCTAGTTTTGACAGACTCTTTCCTAATCAAGATTTTCATTCTGGAAAAGGGTTGGGAAACCTGATTGCTCTGCCATTTCACACACCTTCATTATCGAATGGAAATAGTTGTTTTTTGGATATCAATACTTTCGAGCCGTTCATAGATCAATGGAGGTTTTTAGAATCAATTCAAAGAGTAGATACCAAGATATTTGACGAATGGTATGAATCCATTACAGTTGAACAACCAGTTGGTGCTATCCAAAAAAGGTTTTCAGGGAAGCTGGAAATATCTCTT
Source organism: Cyclobacteriaceae bacterium (assembly GCA_040222275.1). Taxonomy (GTDB): domain Bacteria; phylum Bacteroidota; class Bacteroidia; order Cytophagales; family Cyclobacteriaceae; genus CAXBNB01. The sequence goes on along the minus strand of JAVKDJ010000049.1, from coordinate 229,259 downwards.
GATAAGTCACTTCATATCCTCAGATCAGGCATGAACCAAGAACTGATAAATTTTCTGAGAGATGAACTAAATTTTGCTAATGCTGAGTACTTCATCAAGAAGAAGTCTGGAAAAAACACTTGGAACACAGACCGATATTTTAAGTTTATAGAGGACGAGGAATTCGAGATTACGATTCCAAGAGGGTTTGTAGGAAAACTTATTCGATACTGCAGAGAGCAGAAAATAGATTTCAATTTTAATGATTTAAGGACAAAACGAGAATCCGTTTCGTACAATTCAAGTATCAACCTACTGACTCATCAAAAGTCTGCGTTACTTGCTACTGAGAAAAAAGAATTTGGGTTAATTGTAGCTCCGCCAGGATCAGGCAAGACTGTCATTGGTTTAGAAATCATTGCCGAGAAAAAGCAGCCCGCCTTAATTATTGTTCATCGAAAACAATTGGCCGAACAATGGGTAGAAAGTATACAGACTTTTCTTGGGATACCTAAGAAGGATATTGGTGTAATAGGTCAGGGCAAAGGAATAGTGGGCAATAAAATAACAGTAGCTATGATCCAAAGTCTTGCTAAAAAGCTTGAAAAACAACCTGATCTCGCGAACTCATTTGGAACAATCATAATTGATGAATGCCATCACATTCCTGCCAATTCTTACAGTAATACAATAGCCAAACTTATTCCATACTATCAATACGGGCTTACAGCTACTCCATTCCGAAAGTACAATGAAGGGAAACTGATATTTATCCATCTAGGCGAAATAATCGCAGAGATAAAGCCCACTGAAATTGACACATACAAAAGAGCCAGAATTGTAGTCATAAAAACGGATTTTGATTTCCCTTTTAACCCCAAAACAGATCAGTTCGAAGCACTTTCAAAAGTTTTGATTCATGATACTGGGAGAAACAAACTCATTATTAATGATGTCATTCAGGAAGTAAAAAGTGGCCATCGAGCCATTATTATCACTGAACGAAAAGATCACATTGAGACCTTGAATCAATTCCTAAAGCAATCTTATGAGACAATTATGCTTTCAGGAAGTGATTCCGAAAATGATCGCAAGGTCAAATGGGAAAGGTTGAAAACAGGTAATTATCAAGTACTAATCACGACTGGACAGTTTTTTGGAGAAGGTTCTGATTTACAAAATATCTCCCGCCTTTTTCTGACTTATCCGTTTTCCTTCAAAGGAAAATTGATCCAATATATTGGTAGAGTTCAAAGATCAGAAGTTACGCCTGTGATTTATGATTACCATGACCAGAAAATCGGTTACCTACACAAGCTCTTTTTGAAAAGGAATGTTCATTATAGGAACATGGATAAACAAGCCTCGCTTTTCCAAGATACGGATAACTCATTGGTGTTTCAAAAGAATTTCGAACTTGAAGAAACACTGAAAATACCAATAGAACAACTTGATTTTCAATATGGAGCAATTTCCTTCTCTCATACCGTAAAAGAAGTAAATGCATTATTGACCTTCGAGATTGAAAATGAAACAATAAGACCAGAATTTGATGTATTGAAGTCTTACTTTTCAAAGCTATTAAAATCCAAATTTGCAAGGGTTGAAGTTTATGCAGAATTCCAAGATCATGAACTCATTTCTCAAATTGCCTCTTCATCTGATTTGGAAAAAATCAATCATGAATTGATTGAAAGTGTAAAGTTTCAATTTGTTCAAAAGAACATTCTAAGAAGATCAACCTCTTTGGAAGGGATGGTTTTAAATAACCTTCAATCCATCCAGCCCACTGGTCAACAATTGTACAATTCAGAAGAAGAGTTTTTGAATGACCTTTTGAGCGATGAAAACATAAAGCACTACAGACAACTGAAATATTTGGCTTCAAGGCATGAAGCTAATATTTTGAAATTGCGATTTGTACTTACTCCATTTTCATTCATTTTCTTGCTATCGGGAGATGAATATTTCCATTTAGTAATGGAAACATTGAATACGGAAGAAGCAACTTATATCTGGCATTTTGGCAAGAATGTTTATGAGCTCAGAAACAAACTAAAAGAAGTTGAGAATGATTTAAGACAAATTAGGAATAATGGAAGGAAATCATTTCTGAAAAATGAACCGTTGAATTTTGATCGAGTTTTACATGATTATTCTGATCAAAGAAAAGGATTTATAATATGGAAGGATCAATTAGAAGAACTACTCAAGTAGTCAAAAATAGGGTTAATATTATTTTACCTCATTAGAATAACAAATGGCAGAGAGTCAAAACATAGAATGGAAACAAAGTTGGAGAGATGAATATCTAAAATGGATATGCGGCTTTGCCAACGCAAAAGGCGGAAAAATCATTATTGGTAAGGACGATAAGGGCAAAGTGGTTGGTGTAGAAAACTACAAACGTCTGATGGATGATATTCCAAACAAAATTATAGCTGGTTTAGGATTAGTCTGTGAAGTAAACCTTTACCAAGAAGCGAACAAATACTATATAGAAATTGACGTTCAACCTCACGATGTGCCTATCTCTTATCATGGAAAATACCACTTCAGAAGTGGTAGCACCAAACAAGAATTGCAAGGTACAGCACTCAATGAATTCTTACTTCGAAAAACTGGAAAAACTTGGGATGACGTAATTGAACCTAGTGCTACTTTAGAGGATATTGACGAAAAAGCAGTTGGAGCCTTTAAAAGAGGTGCTGTAAAAAGTGGGCGTTTGCCACAAGTAGAAAATGAAAATGATATTCATCAGATTTTTGAGAACCTGCGTCTTACAAAAGATGGGAAATTAAAACGTGCGGCAGTATTGCTTTTTGGCAAGGATCCAAGAAACTTCTACATCAATGCGTATGTCAAAATTGGGAAATTCGGAAAATCTGATGATGATTTATTATCACAAGAAGTCATCGAAAGTAATGCGTTTGAGTTGGCAAACCAAACATTAGAGATATTGGATAAAAAGTACTTTACAAAATCGATTTCATATGATGGATTGCACAGAATTGAAACAACGGAATATCCTTATGAGGCGATAAGAGAAACGCTATTAAATGCCATTGTACATCGTCAATACATGGGAGCACCTATCCAAATCAGTCTTTACGATGATAAAATCATGATTTGGAATTTTGGAACATTGCCTGAACCAATGACATTCGAAGATCTAAAACACAAACATGCTTCTCATCCTCGAAATCCAATTCTGGCGGATGTATTCTTTAAGGGGGGATTAATAGAATCTTGGGGCAGAGGAACTTTGAAAATCATTGATGAATGCAAATCAGCTGGCTTACCAACTCCCGAAATAGCAGAAATGACAGGTGGAATTATTGTAACAATTTTCAAAGATATTTATAACGAAAAACACCTTGCAACACTTGACTTAAACGAACGACAGTTGAAAGCAATCCTTTTTGTGAAGGAAAATAAATCTATATCTAATAGCAATTATCAAGACTTGTGTGAAGTATCTAAGGCAACTGCCACAAGAGATTTGACCGAACTCGTTGAAAAATATGAGCTATTAGAACGGAAAGGGGATGTAGGTGCTGGAACGAGTTATAAACTAATTGGCTCATAATTGGCTCAAATGAATCATAATTGGCTCAAAATGGACTCATCGAAAACGGAGAAATTTGATATTGGTGACCGAACTGCTCGAAGAGACAAGAAAAGGATTTATTGATGAAAACAGGGGATTTAAAAACATCCAAATACCTTTCTAAAGGTAGAAGCGCCCAATAAATGTCTGATAACAAGGTGAAATGTCCGATAAACAGCCTGCCCTTCTAAGCCATACAATTATTCATTTAATGAAAATAGTCAAGCAAATTATAAAAATATTTGGCTTGGTTAAGTGGTAAACCGGAAAGGGCAGTGGTACTAACTCCCCTGCATTTCTTAGCCAGGCGTAATAATTCAACACCCTTACTTTCCAGAACACATTTTCCGGGCTTGGGTCAATCAGTGTTTCCTGAGGAATGTTGGTTGCCGATAATTCGATGGAAAAACCATCAGCAAAAAACAGGTGGTTGTGATGCAGCCTTAGTAATCTGGTATTTTCATCGCTACTGCTTGACATAGGGGACTAAATTGGATATCCATTGATAAAAATAGTCCAATACTTCCTGCTTTTCAAGATCATTGTGAGGCTCATGTTTTGTCCCCTCCCACAATTTAAAAGATGCCAGCTCCCCGGCGTTTTTTGCAAACTGTTTGGAACCTTCCGGTGAAGTAATATCATCTTCACTACCGTGCCATACAAGCGTAGGTATTTTTAACCTCGATGCATGGTCTATTGCCCATAATCCAGCATCGAATGATTCCAAACCCAACCTCACCGACATTTTTCTGTGTACCAGTGGGTCATTTTCGTACGCCTCATTGCATTCGCTATCCTTGGTGAGCATATTGGATGAAAACCTACTGCCCTGTGTGAAAGTTGGTAATATTCTGTTCACTAAATGGGCCAGTTTGAACTCAAATTTCGTCGGTTGGATTTGAGCAATGAGCCAGGAAGATGATAGAATGGCACCAGCTATTTCGTTGGTGTTTCTTTTTAGAATGTAGTTGGCTACAATATTTCCCCCGAAACTATGCCCATAAAGGAACATGGGAAGGTCATTGTACTCTGCACGGGCAGCCTTCAATATTTCCTCTGTATCGTCCAATAGATGGCTGTGTGAAGGGGTGTGCCCCTTTGGTCCCTCTGATTTTCCATGCCCACGCAAGTCGAAAGCAAAGACAGAAACATTGTTTTGAGTGAAAAATTCCGCAACATGCGAGTACCTTCCGCTATGTTCGCCCAACCCATGAATAATGCAAATAACAGCCACTGGACTTGGACAAGACCACATGGTGGCATTCAATTCCAGGCCATCATTGGTTATTAGACTAAACTGCTCCTCTTCCATATTTTATAAAAAACTTAAAAATAGCCTTTTTGTAAATACCTGAGGTATATCGATTGGGAAAAACGAAAAATGTGCATCATTCAGGGGTATCAGAATATTTACTTGGGAGATTTTGATAGTGCCTTCCAGGTCATATTATTTTAGCGAACCTGAATTTTTATTGCCACTACATAATTATTCAACGCAATATTGTGTTATGGATGTGGAATGCTGCCAGTTGGCATTGTTCACATTTTGAGGAGCTATAGGGGTTGGTAAAAACTCAAATTTCAATTTATTGTTTTCAAAGTTTACTTTTGTAAATTGAGGGTTGGTGAAAATCAATTTCTTTTGGTTATCGTATAGGACAAAGAACTGATTAAAATATTTATGGGAAAAGGAGCAAAATATCTAATGTTGATAGCCGTACCAGTAGTGGTGCTGGGCCTATTTGCATTTTCAGAATCTGGGGACCGGTATTTCAAAATTGCCAAAAACCTGGACATCTTCGCCTCCCTTTACCATGAGATCAACACGCATTATGTTGATGACATCAACCCCAACCAATTGCTGAATACCGGCGTGAAAGCCATGCTGAAAAAGCTTGATCCCTACACAGTGTATATTCCTGAAGACGACATTGAAGACTACAGGACAATGGCCACAGGCGAATACGGGGGAATAGGCATTCAATCGAACAAAATAAAAGGCAAACATCTTGTACTGATGGTGTACGAAGGGTCTCCGGCATTTGAGGCGGGCATCAAGATATCCGATGAAATTATCTCCATGGATGGGATAAATGTAACTCAAATGTCCGACAATGAATTCGGCAAAGTATTGAAGGGGCAGGCAGGTACTGAGGTAAACCTCACCCTGACCCGCAACAACGGAGAAGAAACCTATTCGGTAACTGTGAAGAGGGAAAAAATCAATATACCGAACATCAGCTACAAAGGAATGATCACCGAAGATATTGGTTATTTGAGGTTGAGCGAATTTACACGTGACGCAGGGGATGATGTACGCGAGACAGTAAAAGAACTCAAAGAAAATGGTGCACAAAAAATAGTTCTGGACCTTAGGGACAATCCTGGCGGGCTGCTCAACGAAGCAGTGAATATATGCAATGTATTTATCCCAAAAGGGGAAAAAGTGGTGCACACAAAAGGAAAAACCAAAAAACAGAGCTATCTGTACAACACACGGCTGGATCCACTGGATGTGAACATACCACTGGCCATATTGATCAACAGTGGCAGTGCATCAGCCTCTGAGATTGTTTCGGGTGTGATGCAAGACTATGACAGAGGGGTACTGATCGGTCAAAAATCTTATGGCAAGGGCCTGGTACAGATGACAAGGCCTCTTTCTTACAATTCGCAACTAAAGCTTACCACGGCAAAATATTATGTGCCCAGCGGCAGGTGTATTCAGGCACTCGACTATTCAAATAGACGGGAAGATGGCAGTGTTGGGAAAATTCCTGATTCTCTCAAGTCTGCGTTCAAAACCAAGAATGGCAGGGTAGTGTATGATGGAGGGGGAGTAGATCCTGACATAGAAACCGAAGTGGTGTCGCTTTCATCTTATACTACCAACCTTTCGGAAAGTGGGCTCATTTTCGAATATGCAACGAAATTTTATTTCGAACATGAGAGTATCGACGAACCAAAATCTTTTCACCTTACCGATAAGGAATATGACGGGTTTTTGGACTGGATGGAATCAAAAAACTTTGAAAACAACTCCCTGGCCGAAGAGACTATTGATGAATTGAGAAAGGCCTCAGAGAGTGACAAGGTTTATAAAAATTTATTGGGTGAAATAGATGAACTACAGGCTACTGTTGCCCAGCTCAAATCCAATGGGCTAACTACCTACAAAGATGAAATCAAGAAACTGCTGGAGCTGCAGATCATTTCAAGGTATTACCTCAAAAAAGGTACGGTTGAAGCTTCAATAGAGCAAGATCCGGATGTAAATGCTGCCATAGACATCCTCAACAAACCAAATAAATACACTGAAGTCCTGGTGAAATCCAAATGATTGGCTCGGACATTTGATGGAAAATCTTCTTTTTCGTGATATTTCTGTGATAACTAAAAGGTACTTTTACTAAGTAATAAGTAAAGTAGAATACCAGATTTTATTGATATTTTGGTAAACGAAACACCTCGATCATGAAAATGTTTATACACCTTTTATGCTTTTGTTGCCTTTGTTGGGTGCAGTCCTGCGGTGTTGTTTCACTTGATGAAGAAATGCCTGGACAGCTCATTACCATCAACTCCAGCGAATACCCTGGCACAGAAGCACAACTAATGACGGCACTGACCAATAATTCATCCAAAAACTGGGGCACCACTGGATTTACCCTTCAGGTGCTAAGAAACTTCCAAACTTGTCGAATGGATGATAAACTATCCCTTGCATCCGATGGTACCTATGCCTATGATGGTGGCGATTTACTGTGTGGCGCAGAAGACGACCAAAGGTTAAAAACCGGTACATGGGAAATGGCTTTTGAGGAGAGAAGGCTGACCTTTGACAAGGGCACCAGTGAAGAAATCAGCCTTTATGTGGAAGAGGCAAGCGACACCAAGGTGATTGTTAGTTCCACATATATGCGTCTAAGGGTAGTAGGCAAGTACGAGGTGGCACTATGAAAAGAATATTGATTTTATTAATCGTTGCACTGCCATTTTTGGCCATTGCCCAATCCAATGTGCAGGTTTTTACCCCTTCAGTGCTACTCAACAAAGGGCAGAAAGAGGTACTGCTGTTCAACAATTACTATTCCCAAACGCATATCAGAAATCAAAATGGGGAAAAAGTAACTGTAGGCCAAAGGCAATCCTTTATGCGTAGCAGCTTTGGTATGCTGTTTGGCGTGTCCAATTCTTCGAGGTTTAACATTGGCTTTGAAGCCAATATTAGTAGCGCAAGGTACAGTGCTGTAGGAGATTCCTTTTTTAGCCTGTTTGGGAGTTCCAACGATGATTTCAAAAAGACGCTTTTGTCTTCCATTGGCCCAAAAGTAAAGTTTGTGCCTTTCAATAGTTTAAATGGTTTTTCCGTACAATCAACCTTTTTAATTCCCCTCAGCTCAGACTTGGAAAAGGAGCAATTTGTAGATCACGACCGGTACAGTTGGTTTACCCAATTGTTTTATGATAGGGCCACCGGCCAAAATACGAGACTGTTTCTTGAGGCAGACATCCTTTACAGGATTAAGGGCAATAGCCTTCAGCAAAATTTCATCAGATTTCCCCTTAGCGCCATATTCAGCTATTTCCCAAATAGCAAATCCACTATTTATGCACTGTTCCAACATTCACCCGCATTTGGCAAGGTGGTAGGTACCTCACAGGAAGTTTTTGGACAATTGCGTTGGTACACACAGTTGGGTGTTGGTGCCAAGTACCAATTGACGCAAAGCTTGGGCCTTGAGTTGTCGTATGGCAATTTCCTTAATTCCAGAAATGATGGGGCCGGACAGGTGGTCAATTTTGGGGTTAGGATCATCAATTGAGTTTTTTTGCCCCATACTTTTAGGTTTCTTTTTTATAATCATAGGCACGGCCATGCTGTAGGGATAACCACCTTCATCGATTAGAAAAATTTATCTATCTTGGCCGCCAAACCTTTTTGTGAGTGAGCTTGGAGCAATCGCTGGATCATGTTGTTTTAAATTTTAACAAGGACTCTTTGTTGGTGCTGAACATTTGTTTGGCATTTATCATGTTTGGTGTGGCCCTTAAGCTAAAACTTGAAAACTTTACCCGCCTGATCAAAACACCAGGGCCCATTCTTGTGGGTTTGTTTGCCCAGTTCGTTTTGCTGCCAGCCTTTACTTGCTTATTGGTGATATGGCTAAGCCCCCCTGCAGGAGTAGCTTTGGGTATGGTATTGGTGGCTGCCTGCCCGGGTGGCAATGTGTCGAATTTCTTCTCCATGAGGGCACAGGGCAATGTGGAGTTATCTGTGAGTATCACGGCCATATCTACTGTCTTGTGTGTGTTCATGACCCCATTCAATCTTGCTTTTTGGAGTTCGTTTTATCCACCGGCCGTAGCAGCACTCCAGGATGTTGACCTCAACTTGTTTCACCTGATTCTAACCATTACATGGGTGCTGCTCATCCCAATGTTCATTGGCATGTTGCTTTCCAGAAAGAACCCTAAATTATCAGATAAAATAGGCCCACCGATCCGCAAATTTTCTGTGGTTATTTTTGGTTTGTTTATTGTCGTGGCACTAGCTGCTAACATCGAACATTTTTTGCAGCACATCCATCGGGTGATTTTTATTGTTGCCCTGCACAACGGAATAGCACTGACGACAGGTTATTTCATGGCTGGTTCAGTCCGACTGCCCCTGGCCGACAGAAGGTCTATTTCCATAGAAACCGGAATACAGAATTCGGGATTAGGACTGGTGCTGATATTTGACTTTTTCGAAGGCCTTGGGGGCATGGCCATAGTAGCCGCATGGTGGGGGGTATGGCATTTGGTTTCCGGACTATTGCTCTCTTTTTATTGGTCAAGAAAAAAGTTAGTCTGTACATAAGACTTGCTCATCGAAATTTTAAGCTCAACCGTAGATTTAATTTTACCTCAGGATATTTATTTTGTATAATTACAAGTATAAATTTAATTATTCTGTGATGAACATACATTTATTGTGGTATAATCCAATCTGCAAGGAATATCAGGCAGGTGACAGGGCTCAGTATAAAAAGGTGTTAAACGATAGTAACGAACCTGAAAATTTTATCCTTTTGGAGAAATTTAGAAACTTGACGGAAAAAGGCCAGAGCAAGCTGTTTTCCCAAATCAGCGCACTCAACAATTATAAAAACGATAGCCAGCTACTGTACAAGTAAGCAAAACATTATTTTCCATAGTGCATAATGGGATTGGTTCATTCCATCGATGAAATGCATACATTCATCGACTCAACTATTTATTGAAAGTGGTCATCGTTGATATGGTTCGTTTGGGCGAAAATTTGGATCACCGATGCAATAAAGTGTTAGTATTGCATTGTTAAACGCTATAATTATCATTAACCAATCAACAAACCAACACCACGAATACAAGATCTGAAGTGCTATGGAAGCCCAGTTTGTATGAATGAAATTTGTAGGCATTCCGAGTAATCGGAATGCTTTTTTTATGATTTCAGGGTTTGTGCAGCCTCTTTGGCGAAGTAGGTAAGTATAACAGAGGCACCAGCTCGTTTGATACTTAATAGCACCTCCATCATCGCCCGGTCTGCATCGAGCCACCCTCTTTGCCCGGCTGACTTAATCATAGAATATTCACCGGAAACGTTGTACGCTGCTATAGGGAGGTCATAGTTGTCTTTCAACAATTTAATGACATCAAGATAGGCAAGTGCAGGTTTTACCATCAGAAAATCGGCACCTTCTTCCTCATCCAGATCGGCTTCAAGGATGGCCTCCCGTTGGTTGGCCGGGTTCATTTGATAGGTTTTTTTATCCCCGAATTTGGGTGCAGAGTCCAGTGCATCCCTGAAGGGCCCATAAAAAGCACTTGCATACTTGGCTGTGTATGACATGATGGAGGTGTTTTCAAAACCGTTTTCATCCAGGATATCCCGGATGTATTCCACACGACCATCCATCATGTCTGAGGGACCAATGATGTCAATTCCTGTTTCTGCCTGAGTCAAAGACATGGCACCCAAAATCTCCAATGTTTCATCATTTAAGATATTGCCGTCTTCATCCACCAGGCCATCATGGCCATCGCTGCTGTAGGGGTCCATGGCCACATCAGTCATGATGCACGCCTCAGGAAATTCTTTTTTAATTTGTGCGAGCGATTGGTTGTAGAAAAAGGAAGGATCGTGACTTTTTGAAGCGGTCTTATCTTTATGACCTTCTGCAACCACAGGAAAAATATCGAACGAACGGATGCCCAGGTTCATGCATTCTTCTATTTCTTTCAACATGAGATCAGTAGAATACCTGTAGATACCTGGCATTGATTCAACCTCTGATTTTTGATTTTTTCCTTCAAGTAAAAAGAGGGGAAACATAAAATTGCTGGCTGATAGTTTGGTTTCCTCTACCATTTCCCGGATCGCCCCGGACTTCCTGTTTCTTCTTGGTCTTTTGAGCATAACTTAAATTTTATAACCTACATTGGAGTTGGTTCAACCCAGGTCAAATTTTATTCCCTGCGCCAATGGCAGGTCTTTGGTATAATTAATAGTGTTGGTCTGTCGGCGCATATATACTTTCCAGGCATCTGAGCCAGATTCCCTACCGCCCCCAGTTTCTTTTTCACCGCCAAATGCCCCGCCTATTTCTGCGCCGGAAGTCCCAATATTGACGTTGGCAATGCCACAGTCTGATCCAGCGTGGGATAAAAACAACTCGGATTCCCGCATATCCCTGGTCATGATGGCAGAAGACAGCCCTTGCGGAACATCGTTTTGAATGGTGATTGCCTCTTCCAGCTCCTTGTACTTTATCAGGTACAAAATAGGGGCGAAGGTCTCGCTTTGAACGATATCCATGTGGTTTTCCACTTCGTAAATGGCCGGCTTTACATAGCAGCCGGAGCTGTATGTACTTCCGGTAAGGATGCCACCTTCCACTATTACTTTTGCCCCTTGTGCCGAGAGTGCCTCACGTGCGGCCTCATACGACCTCACTGCTTCCTGATCTATCAACGGCCCCACATGATTGGTTTCATCCAGGGGGTTGCCTATTTTCAATTGCTTATAGGCATTGACTAACTTTTGTTTTACCTCTTCAAAAATATCCTCCTGGACAATCAGCCTTCTGGTGGATGTACAACGCTGGCCGGCCGTGCCAACAGCACCAAACACAGCACCAACCAGAGAGGTATCAAGGTCTGCCTGATTGGAAATAATGATGGCATTGTTGCCGCCAAGTTCCAGCAAAGACCGGCCCAGCCTTTTGCCCACGGCAGCTCCGACTGCTTTTCCCATTCTTGTAGAACCGGTGGCCGATACCAGCGGTATTCGCTGATCGTTGGACAACAATTGACCAATTGAAGCATCTCCAATCACCAGATTGCTGACACCTTCAGGCACATTGTTTTTTTCAAATACTTTGGAAACAATGTTCTGGCAGGCTATGGCAGTCAAAGGTGTTTTTTCAGACGGTTTCCACACACATACATCGCCACATACCCACGCCAGGGCTGCATTCCATGCCCATACTGCTACAGGGAAATTGAAAGCTGAAATAATACCTACGATTCCCAAAGGGTGGTATTGCTCATACATCCTGTGGCCGGGGCGTTCTGAATGCATGCTCAGACCATACAATTGTCGGGATAAACCTACCGCAAAGTCGCATATATCGATCATTTCCTGCACCTCGCCCAGCCCTTCCTGATAGGATTTGCCCATTTCATAGGAGACGATCTTTCCGAGGCTTTCCTTGTTGTTGCGGAGGGCTTCTCCGAATTGTCTCACCACTTCACCTCTTTTGGGTGCCGGAACCAGCCTCCATTCTATAAAGGCCACCTGTGCACTTTCGATCACATGGTTGTAACTGTCCGAAGTGGTAGCATCCACCTTCCCTATGGTCATTCCATCAACAGGCGAAGAAGATACTATCTCAACTTCACCTGATTTTATCCAATAAGAGCCTGTAGAGGTGCCGTTATTGATGTCTTGGATGCCAAGGCTTTTCAGGGCTTCAGCAATGCCGAATTGATCCTTCATTTTGTGATGTTGTTTTGTTTTGGGCAAATCTAAGGTTTGTATTTCTTTAGTTGGTGTTTAGGCATGAAAAAAGTCCGCATTTGCGGACTTTGTTCCCGACGGATCGGTCTAAAATTTGAATTGTATGATTTTACCTTATTAGCTGATTACCAGCCGATACCATAGTAGGCTTTTTCACCACTAGGGTAAACGCCCTCTATCAGCAGACCCGATCCTGGGGCTGTTCTCGTAAGGGCACTTGACAAGTCTTCAACACCAGCGATTTTTCTTTTGTCAATACTCGTGATGATGAATCCTTCTTTCAATCCGGCATCTTTCCATTTTCCATTTTCAAGTTTAGTGATTTTTGCCCCTCCTTCAATCTCCAGTTTTTCTTTGTCCTTTTTTGAAAGGTCTTCAAAAGAGGCTCCTTCTATCACAAAATTGTTTTTGGAAGAAACAGTTTTCGTAGTGCCCAATGTATTTTTTAAAGTAGCTATGATGATCTTCTCTTTCCCATCCCTTATTAGCGTTACTTCTACTTCGTCTCCAGGTCGGTGCAGTGCAACCTTCTCCTGCAGTTCGGCGGTTTTGGCCACCTTTTGGTTGTCCACAGCTATAATTACATCACCCTTTTTGATCCCAGCTTCGTCTGCGGCCCGTCCTTCCTGTACATTGATCACATACACACCTTCCAGCACACCAAGGTTTTCTTCTTCACTCAACTGGGCGGTTACATCTCGTATATTTATACCAAGTAATGCCCGCTGAACTACACCAAACTCCTTGAGGTCGGCCACCACTTTCTTCACCAGTGTGGCTGGTACAGCAAATGAGTATCCGGCATACGTGCCCGTAGGGGTAGCAATAGCCGTATTTATACCTACTAGCTCACCTTTTATATTCACGAGCGGACCACCCGAATTTCCTGGGTTTACCACGGCATCTGTTTGTATAAAAGACTCGATTTGCAGGTTGTTTTTGTCGCGGATGATATTGATGTTTCTACCTTTGGCACTCACTATGCCAGCGGTTACGGTGGATCTGAAGTTATCACCAAATGGACTACCAACGGCCAATACCCATTCACCAATCTGTATTTTGTCTGAATTGCCCATTTTTACAGTAGGCAGATTGCTTGCATCAATTTTTACCAGGGCAATATCTGTTTGCGAATCAGTACCTATCACCTTTCCTTTATATACCTGATTATCATTGAGGAGCACCTCTATTTCATTGGCATTATCAATCACATGGTTGTTTGTGATGATGTATCCGTCATCAGAAATGATCACGCCCGATCCTGAACCGGCCGATTGTCTGCCTTGTGGACTTTGGCCATCAAAATAATCCTTGAAAAACTCATCAAAAGGATTCTGTGATCCCCTGGAAGCTGTTTGGTTTTCGTACACGGTCCGGATATGGACTACAGCCGGTGTTACTATCTTTGAGGCAAATACAAAATTAAGGCCCTGTGGTATTACTACCTCCGAAGTATCCATGGTAAAGTTGGAGAACCTTACATTTTGGTTTTCTAATTCGGTAGGATAATTGGGCCTTTCGGGTTCGATTAATTTGTAACCTCCTAATGCTATTATCCCCCCCATAAGTGAGGCGAAAAGCAGTCCAAATAAAAATTGTCTCTTATCCATGATCTTATATTTAATTTTCCCTGTAGCTTAATTTATACGGAATTACGAAGGAAACGATAATGTGCGACTAATGATATTAACCTTAACAATATTTAACAAAAAAGTCCGCCAGAGCGGACTTTTTAAAACTAACCTACTTCACACTACTTCACTACAATATTTTTCCTGGCAACCTTCTTTTCGTCTTTAGGAATGACAATGCTCAAGATACCATCCTTGTAGTTGGCTTCTACCTTTTCGTCATTGATGTTGTCTGGAAGATAAAAAGACCTTGTGAAGGTTCCGTAGTAACTCTCCCTTGAGTGGAAATTCTTTTCTTTCTTTTCTTCTTCCACTTTCCTTTCACCACTCACTGTCAGTTTACCGTCTTGAAGGTCGATTTTAAAACCTTTCTTATCTACACCGGGAACTACGAATTGCAGTTCGAAGGCTTCATTGGTTTCGGAAATATCAACCTGTGGCACAAAGCTTAGACCTCCGTTGTGGTCTTTGACTGAAAAATTGTCGTTGAAAAAACGATCAAACAAACTGTTAAAAGACACTGGTCTCAATTCAGTTGGATTATACTTTATTAGTGACATAATTTTAATTTTTTAAAGTTTAACATTTAACTACGTCCACACTATTAGTAAATATTGTGCCATTTGCTTTATTGGTGATTTTGCATGACATTGTGGCTTATTATTAAGAATATTGCCCCGAAACAATGACATAATGACTGGTTTGTGTATCTTTTGAGCCTTTTGGTAATTCTCTATCCATCATTTCTTGGGTAGAGATAGTATGTTGATGTGGGCTTACAATCTGTAGGTTTGGTAGTTCAAAAATAATTTCAGTGTGCCTTAGCTATTTATCCAATTAACTTCCATAATTTTGCCCCGCAAATAATCATACTTATTTGCGCATGCATTTCGACAATTCCAAACTACTTTTTGAAGCCCTCACTTACGACGATGTGTTGTTGCTTCCTGGCTATTCAGAGGTTTTACCTAGGGATACTACCACTACCACACAGCTCACAAAAAAGATTAGCCTCAACATACCTTTGGTATCGGCAGCTATGGATACAGTGACTGAAGCAGAACTTGCAATATCTATGGCGCTGGAGGGTGGCCTTGGGTTTATCCATAAAAATATGACTGCCGAAAAGCAGGCAGCAGAAGTGAGAAAAGTAAAGCGGTCGCAAAGCGGCATGATACTCGATCCTGTCACCTTAAAAGTGGAAGCAAGGGTAGCAGATGCCCTTAAGGTGATGAGCGACTTCAACATAGGCGGAATCCCGGTGGTGGATGATACCAACAAGCTTTTGGGTATAGTGACCAATAGGGATTTGAGGTTTCAAAAAAACATGCGCCAACCTGTGAGTGAGATTATGACCAAGGAAAACCTGATTACTGCCACGGATGGTGTTGGCCTTTCTGAAGCAGAAGATATCCTACAGGAGTATAAAATTGAAAAATTGCCAATAGTTGATGCCAAGGGTAAGCTTACAGGTTTGATTACCTATAAAGATATATTGAAGAAAAAGGACAAGCCAAATGCCTGCAAGGATGAATTTGGACGACTGAGGGTTGGCGCGGCTGTAGGAGTGACCCAGGATATTTTGGATCGGGTGGCACTCTTGGTAAATGCAGGTGTGGATGTAATATCTATAGATACTGCTCACGGACATTCCAAAGGGGTAATCGATACGTGCAAGACGGTAAAACAAAAATTTCCAGATCTGGAAGTAATTGTCGGGAATATTGCTACTGCCGAAGCTGCCGTGGCATTGGCAGATGCCGGGGCAGATGCCATCAAAGTTGGTGTTGGGCCAGGTAGTATTTGCACCACACGTATTATTGCGGGAGTGGGAATGCCCCAATTATCCGCAGTATATGAATCTGTAAAGGCAATTGAAGGCCGTGGAGTACCCATCATTGCAGATGGGGGCATCAGGTTTTCAGGTGATTTGGTAAAGGCCATAGCGGCTGGTGCAAGCTCGATCATGATCGGATCCCTGCTGGCAGGGACCGAGGAAGCCCCGGGTGAAGTAATTATTTATGAAGGTAGGAAGTTTAAATCTTACAGGGGTATGGGCTCGGTAGAAGCCATGGAAGATGGATCGAAAGACAGGTATTTTCAGGATGCTGAAGACGATGTGAAAAAACTAGTACCCGAAGGGATAGTAGGCAGGGTGCCATACAAAGGTTTGGTATCGGAGGTGCTCTACCAACTGACTGGAGGATTGAAGGCAGGTATGGGATATTGCGGTGCAGCTTCTGTTGAAGATCTGAAAAAAGCGAAATTTGTGAAGATTACAGCATCTGGTTCCAAAGAAAGCCATCCTCACGATATATACATTACCAGGGAAGCCCCTAACTATTCAAGATAGTAAGATAAACCCTCCGGGAACAATAAACCCCGGAGGGGTTCATTATCTGGAATTTAATTGTGCTCCCTGCTTTTAACTGTTCGATTGTTCCAGTTTCGGATATCCTCTTCTAATTTTTTCTTTTCTTTTTCAGAAAGCCCCTTTTGCATCATGGCCAGCATATCCGGCTGACCGGCATCAACCCAGCATGTAAACCAAAAGTCCCCGACCATTTTTATGGAGGCTTTCATTTGCCGTTGTACCTGATCGCCCAGCAACTTGTTGTAGGCCAGGGAGTACTTTTTGGAATAGACCTTGGTGGTGATATTGCCCCTTTCCTCATAGGAATACTTTTTGTCTTCAGGAAATTTGGCAGACAGCCTTTTTTCAAATTTCAGCACAGAGTCCATGGCGTGATGGGCAGCACTTACCGCCTCCCAGGCACGCATCTGTGGTTGTTCTATATATTCCGCCTTGCCGACATAGAAATCATAATCGTCCGAAAGCAATTCAGGCAAACGAGACTCCCAAAAACCATGGATGCCATGCTGGCCGGTTAGCTGGCCGTTGTAGTTTTCGGTGGTATGTAGTGGCACGTTGGCATCCCCAATATAGTGGCCTATATCAGCAGATAAGCGAAGAATTTTGTCAATATCCCCAATTTTAAAGGCATAGGTGAGGAAATTTTTCATTGAAAGAATGTACCATGGCACTATGCCATACGCTTGTAATGTGTCCTCCGAATATTTGGCCACAGCGTCATTCCAGTAGCGTGGCATTACTTGCAGTGCACTGTCCCCATATACATCCAGGTCAATATAATGCCTGGCTGCTTCCCCCTCAACTGAATACCTTCTCATGTCGGGGTTGACGGCATTTTCGGTCAGATACTGGATGTGTTTTTTATAAAAAGGCATCATTTCTGGCGGTAGGGTAAAAACAGCGAGCCGATTGATCCGCTTATGCGCAAAAAAACCCCAACTTAAGGTAGGAAGCGGGGCGGCCAGCATTGTGATGAAACATAGAGCCCTGATTAACATATAACTGCACTTTAAGGTAGTCAAATTAACAATTAATTTTTTAACCATAAAACCCTTGAAAATAAATGGTGCAATTTTGGTATGCCGGCCTCATGAATCGAAAAGACAATAATTATATTCGCCATATGCTTTTTCGAAACCAGCTCGCCCTCACCATTATCTGCCTGTCCCTTTCCTCTTGCACTGTTATGAAGCAGAAAATGGCTACAGGTTCACTGAAAAAGAATGTAAAACGATCAGAGGTTTTTAAAAGTCATTTTGCCGGTTTCGCATTATTCGATCCACAGTCTGGAAACTACCTGTATGAGCAAAATGCCGACTTGTATTTTGCCCCTGCATCGAACACAAAATTATTTACATTTTATGCAGGGTTAAAAATGCTGGGTGATTCGGTACCAGGGATGAAATATACTGTCGCAGGGGATTCTCTGATTTTCTGGGGAACGGGCGACCCTACTTTTCTGCACCCGGATTTTCCAGACCAACCGGTGTTGGAATTTTTGCAAAGCAGAGAGGAGGAGTTGTACCTGGCCACAGGTAATTTTCAGGACACACATTTTGGGCCAGGGTGGGCCTGGGACGATTACCCCTATTACTTTCAAACAGAAAGGTCGGCCATGCCTGTTTATGGCAATATGGTGAATTTTCAATATGACTCCCTGAATTTATCTTACAAGATAGTTCCGGGGTTCTTCAACGATTTCACCGAAATCCTGGAAGTAAAAACACCCTCTTTTTTCCCCAATCGGGGACTGGACCACAATATTTTTCAATATTACCCTGATCTTGGGAAGAGTTCATATAAAAACAGGGTACCTTTCAAAGTCTCTGATGAACTGGTGACGGTGCTTTTGAGTGACACACTCAAAGCGAAAGTAAAAACAACCCCTTTTCGTCCTCGGGAAAACGTGCAAACCATATATAGCGGGGGTATAAATCCGGTATATGCCAGGATGTTGAAGGCAAGCGACAATTTCTTGGCTGAACAAATTATTTACTTGTGTGCAGCAACCCGGGAGGATACGCTAAATTCGTCACGGATTTTGCACTATATGACCGAAAACCACCTCAAAGACCTGCCTTCTGCTCCCATTTGGAGGGATGGTTCCGGTTTGTCGAGATACAATTTATTTACACCCCGGTCGATGGTTTTTTTACTCGAAAAAATCAAAAAGGAACTGCCCGAGGATACTTTGCTTTCTTTGCTGCCCGCCGGTGGTGTGGATGGCACCCTTCGCAACTGGTACAAATCAGAAACGGGAACACCTTATGTCTTTGCGAAAACAGGTACATTCTCCAACAACCATTCACTATCGGGCTTTATTAGAACCAACTCAGGAAAGTTGTTGACCTTCAGTTTTATGCACAACAACTACAGCTCCTCGTCAGTGCCTGTAAAACTGGAAATGGAAAAAACCCTAAGGCTAATCAGGGACAAATACTAAAGCTGGATTTACTTGGTGCGGTCTATGGTATATTGTACCAGTTGTTCGAGGGAGGTCCTGCTCGGAGAGGGGGGGAATGTGTTTAAAATTTTGATGGCATCCCTATGGTAGGAGTTCATTATTGATTCAGCATATTCAATTCCACCCTTGGCCTTGACGAAACGAATCACTTCGTTTACTTTTTTGGTGTTTTCGCTGTGGTTTTTAATGATGCCTTTGATGTGCCGCTTCTCAGACCATGAAGCATTTTGTAAGGCATAAATAAGCGGAAGTGTCATTTTCTTTTCCCTGATGTCTATGCCCAAGGGCTTGCCAATTTCCTGAACACCATAATCAAACAGGTCGTCTTTGATCTGAAAAGCCATGCCAACTTTTTCACCAAATTCACCCATTCTTGCTATAGAAGACTCGTCAGCACCGGTAGAGGCGGCCCCTACTTTGCAGCAGGCAATGATCAGACTGGCAGTTTTTTGCCGGATGATATCGTAGTAAATTTCTTCAGTGATATTGAGTTTCTTGGCCTTTTCCATTTGCAACAACTCCCCTTCACTCATTTCCCTGATGGCCTCTGAAACTATTTTCAGCAAGGCGAAATCCTCATTTTCTATAGACAGCAACATCCCACGTGAAAGAAGGAAATCGCCAACCAATACCGCAATTTTGTTTTTCCAAAGGGCATTTACCGAAAAGAAACCACGGCGATAATTGGAGTCATCCACCACATCGTCATGAACCAATGTAGCGGTGTGCAACAATTCTATGAGTGAAGCCCCCCGATAACTGGATTCATCAACTTGACCAGTAGTACCGGCACTGAGAAAAACAAACATTGGACGCATCTGTTTACCCTTCCTTTTGACAATGTAAGTCATGATTTTGTCTAGGAGCATTACATTGCTTTTCATGGAATTCCTGAATTTTTTTTCAAATTCTGTCATCTCATGTGCAATGGGAGCCTGTATGTCGGAAATTTTGATGGGCATTGGAGTGCAATTATAATATAATGTTACTTAGGAGTTTATTTCACGCATAAATATTTATTTACAGACCATGAATATCTTTAAATAGTCGTTGGTTTTATGGTTTGGGCATGATGGAAATATCACTTTGAAAAAAGGAGCCTCTGTGTAAAAGACTTCAGTAGTAATTCAATAAATTGGCATGCTCAACTGATTCAATTTGGTATGGCAATACAAAATGAAAGTTTTATACTTCAATCCAGGCATGGGAACCGTCGTTACCTGTCGGATGTAAGGTACGAACGCAATGGATTGGGCAAACCTGTCCTTTTGTTCATTCACGGTTTCAAGGGTTTTAAAGATTGGGGCTATTTCAACCTGATGGCAGACCATATCTGCCGATCTGGGTTTGTCATGGTGAAAACCAACTTGTCCCATAACGGTACCACACCTGAGGATCCTTTGAACTTTGCCGATTTGGAGGCTTTTGGTCACAATAATTATTCAATAGAACTGGACGATATTGAAGATGTACTCAACCATATTGAGGGTCAGGGTTTTCCCGTCGCGCGAGAAGAAATGGATTTGGATCAGATATATCTGATGGGGCACAGCAGGGGTGGAGGCATTTCTATTGTGAAGGCGTCCGAAGATAGCAGGATAAAAAAACTGGTAACATGGGCTTCCGTGCCTTCACTCACTTCGGTGATGCCTATTGAGGCACTCGGGCAGTGGAAAGAAGCGGGTGTGCACTATATTTTTAATTCGCGCACAAAACAGGAAATGCCGCTTTATTACCAAATAGCAGAGGACTATCTGGCCAATGAAGATAGGTTGGATGTACTCAAATGTGAGTCTAATTTGAATATCCCTCACCTTATTGTCCATGGGGATAATGATGAAACCGTGCCTGTCGGGGCGGCTAGGGCTATCTACGGAAAGTCGCAACTTGGGCAGCTCTGTCTTATTCAGGGAGGCGATCATGTTTTGGGTGGGACACATCCCTTCAAGGTCTCAGACCTGCCTCCCCATGCCCTCTCTGCATTGCGCACCACAGTGGAGTTTTTGCAAGCAGGTTTATAGTGCCGGTAAAGTTTATATAACACTTAGGATATGGACCCGATTTTATTAGTTTGTTACCTCAAGGCCAAGGCTGACCCCAATTTCCAATTGATTCTTACACACGATAAACTTATCATCGTTTATAAAGGGAAGTCCCAGGTTTTTTATAGGCGCAATATCCTGAATATCGAACTTTCAAAAAAGAAATTGATTGTGCCGCTTGTCATCGGTGGTATTGGCACTTCTATGGCGATAGTTGCTATGTCTATGGGTTGGTACCACAGGCAACTGAACCTTCTAACTATTTTCTTTTTTTTTGCCGTGATGTACTATGGTTTCGTTGGGAAAGATGCCCTGGAGTTGTTTGAAAAAGGCCATTCCAATGTGTACCTCATAAACAAAGTATTGCCTTCCATCAGGAGGTTTATAGGTTTTTTTAATAGCAGTCAGGCATTTTTGCAGTACACAGGCCAAAATTTCATTTACCACCTGGCCGAACCCAAAGAATGGGAGGAGCAACTGACCAACGAAAATTATACTACCAAGGGTTTAGAAGCAGAAGGTTTTATACATGCTTCCACCCGCGAACAATTGCAGGCCACCTACGAGCGGTATTTCAGCGATAGGGACACCATGGTGTTGTTGACCATCGTGCCGGATTTTTTATCCAATAAAGTGGTACATGACTACAGCCATGCCAGCAAAGAGCACTTTCCACACATTTATGGGCCGATCAATAAGACAGCCATAGTCCGGCTGATGTACTACACCACAAAGAAACAAGACATACCCTTGGAATAGTGATAGTGGGGATATTTAAGTACGGTTTTACTCAGTATTTTTTAGCAACTTTGACCTAATTATAATTCAATATTTTGGGAGTCATTTTTATTATAGGTATTGTCCAGGCTTTTTTTATAGAGTTCATCCTTTTGAACAAAAAAAAGAAAATCCTTTCTGATAAAATATTGGCCGTCTGGATGTTCGTCATAGGTGTTCACCTGTTTCTCTATTACCTCTTTCATATAGGCTTTCACAACCAATATCCTCATACCCTGGGCCTCATTGAACCATTTCCCCTACTCCATGGCCCATTGTTGTTTTTATATGTACATGCGTTGATCCAGCCACGTCCGGTATTTCGAAAAAGGGATTGGCTGCATGCCGTTCCGGCCATTGCTTATTTGCTATGCATGATGCCTGATATGATTTTGCTCACAGGGGAGGAAAAACTACAGTTTGTCTTTGAACAAATACCCACTGACCCACCATTTTACATTATACTTTTTGATTTGCTCATTGATTTGTCCGGGGTGGTTTATGTCATTTCATCTTTGGTGCTTTTGCGAAGGCATCAAAAAAACATCAAAGATAATTTTTCTGATATAGAAAAAATCAATCTGAAGTGGTTAAGGGCATTAATTGTAGGCATGGCAGGAATATGGCTCACTGTGTTGGTTACAACCACTTGTGGGATAGCTTCACTCCCTGAGGCTGTTGCTAACGCAGATTACATTTATGTGGCAGTTACTATTTTCATTTTCCTCATTGGATATTTTGGGTTTCGCCAAGGGGCCATTTTTTCAGACAATACTGAAGAAACGTTTCCGGAACCTGATAGCGAAAAACCAAAGTATGTCAAATCATCCTTGACCTCCGAAAAGGGACAAAAGTACCTTAAACTGTTGAAAGCCCTGATGACGGAGGAAAAGCCCTACCTGGAAAGTAAAATTACCCTAAAGCAAGTCTCTGATATGCTGGATATTCACCCCAACCACCTTTCCCAAATCATCAATGAGTACCTCAATCAGAGCTTTTATGATATGATCAATAGCTATCGGGTAGAAGAAGTAAAGTATCGTTTAAAGCAGGAAGGCTCAAGAAAACTCACCCTGCTGGCCCATGCCTATGATAGCGGGTTCAGTTCCAAATCGTCCTTCAACGAGGTATTTAAGAAAGCAACCGGGATGACCCCCTCGACCTATCAAAAACAGATGAATTAGTGAGGTTCTTATCATAACAACCCGGTGGTGAACAGGAAATAACGTCCAATCTTTCATATTTGGACTTGTTGCACGTCCAGACTTACAGGCTTGGGCGTGTGAACCCTCCGCACAGGCCATTTTTGTCTCGTACTAATTTTTATAAAAAATGACAAAAATACCATTGCTGCTATTGATGGCCTGCATATTCACCCTAAAAGCAAATGCCCAGGAACTCACCCAAACAATAAGGGGGACCGTGGTGGACGAGGTGTCTGAAATTACACTGCCTGGGGCAACAGTCCTGTTGCTCAATACAGAACCCTCACTGGGTGCTGTTACTGATCTTGATGGGGAATTTAGAATTGAGAATGTACCACTTGGCAGGTACACAGCTTTTATTTCCTATGTCGGGTACGAGCCCATCACTATTGGCGACATAGTGGTGCACTCTGGAAAGTCCAATGTCGTCAATATCAAGCTAAAAGAATCGCTGACGAGCCTCGAAGAGGTGGTGGTGACAGGTGAATCTCCTAAGGATTTGCCTTTGAATGATATGGCCGTGGTAAGTGCCAGGGTATTCACAGTAGAAGAAACCGAACGATATGCAGGTGGGTTGGACGACCCAGCCCGTATGGCCACCGCCTTTGCTGGTGTCACAAGTGCCTCTATCGGGCAAAATGCCATTGTTGTGAGGGGAAATGCACCAAAGGGTGTACAATGGAGGATGGAAGGTATTGAAATACCAAGCCCGAGCCATTTTGCCGGGGCTACCACCACTGGTGGTGGATTTGTCACGCTGCTGAGCAATCATGTGCTGGACAATTCGGATTTTCTCACAGGGGCTTTTCCCGCCGAATATGGCAATGCCATGTCTGGTGTGTTTGATATGAATCTAAGAGAGGGAAACAATGAAGAGCATGAACACACCTTTAAGGCTGGCATGCTTGGGGTGGACTTTGCCTCTGAAGGGCCTCTGTCCAAAAGCAAAACATCATCCTACTTGTTCAACTATCGCTATTCCACCCTTGGACTCATCCAGCCTATTTTGCCGGAAGAGGCCAACACTATCCGATATCAGGACCTGTCTTTCAAGCTTAGTTTCCATACCAAAGCAGGGGAGTTTGCACTTTGGGGCATTGGTGGCAATGATTTTGGAGAAAACAACAACAAGCTGATAACAGACCCCTCAGAATGGGAACTGGAGGATGATTTCACGGATCAGGAATACGGTTTTAATGTGGGTGCCACAGGCATCAGCCATAAACTAAACCTGTCTGACAATACCTTGCTCAAAACCAGTATTGTTGCGTCTGCCAATGATGCCTTTTGGGATGTAGATAGGCTCAACGACCAGGGAATGCTGCTCCCTGAGACGAAGGTTAAAACCCTGACCGGTACTTATTCCGTGTCGGCTGTCATCAACCAAAAACTAACTAAAGGAGTGAGTAATCGAAGTGGTGTCCTGTTTCACAGGCATTTCTACGACTTGAGTATTCAGGAAGCCATCGATCACGGTCAGCCTCTGAGAACCCTCGTAAAAGAAAATGGGGCCACTTACAGGTGGCAGGCATTTACCCAAACCAGCTATAGGTTCAGTCCACTGTTCTCCACGAATATAGGCTTCCACAGCCAGTACTTTACCCAAAACGAACAGCTAACCCTGGAGCCACGAGCCAGTTGGAAATGGAATATTACAGCTTTCAAATCGATCAGTTTCGGATATGGCAACCATAGCCAGCTGGAAGGTGCGAAAATATATCAAATACAAGATGCCTTTGGGAGTTTGCCAAACAGGGACCTGAAACTGGGGCGTGCGCACCATCTGGTCTTAAGCTACGACTGGTTGATCTCTGATGATGTCAGGTTAAAAGTAGAGCCCTATTATCAATACCTGTATGACGTGCCAGTTATCGCGGATAGTACTTTTTCTATGCTCAATTTCGAGCAAGATTGGTTTTTTGACCAACCCCTTGAAAACACGGGAAAAGGAAAAAACTATGGATTGGATATTACTTTGGAAAAATTCTTTTCGAATAATTTTTATTACCTCATTTCTGGTTCGGTCTTTCAGGCTAAATACCGGGGTGGGGATGGGACATGGAGGGATTCCAGGTTCAATAGAAATTACGCTTTCAATATACTTGGAGGAAAGGAGTGGCAAGCTGGAGTCAGCGGAAATAAGTGGTGGAGCATCAATTTGGGGCTCAACCTGATGGGGGGCAAGAGGAGGTCACCCCTGAACCATTCTGCCTCTATTATGGCGCAGGAGGAAGTTTTGGACGAAAACAGGGCATACGAAAGCAGGGAGCCTGCTACCAACTATATGGATATGACGATTTCTTTCAGAAAAAACAAGTCCAAATACTCGTCTATATGGTCTCTTCAAATCAAAAACCTGCTTGGATCCCCCGATTTTGACGGCTATTTGTACAACTACAAGCAGCAAACCATGGTGAAACAGGAAAGTGCGATTGTCATTCCCAACCTCAGCTACAAAATAGAATTTTAGTCATGGATCAGTGGATAGCCAGATTTATACAGTTTTTGAACCATGCCACCCATGAGCGTTTTTTGTTTTTGGTAATGAAAATACTGAGTGTGACAGTACTGCTCATGGTATCGCTAGTCATTTTTCAATCCTGTTAGGGAAATGGATTAAGGTGTTTCAGTTGGCCGTTGGGTTGGTTACCTGGCGGCCAGTTGTTCTGCCTCATCAAACAACTCCAGGGCTTGCTGAAAAATCTCGTTGGTTTCGTTGAAAATGGGGTAGAAGCCATCGTTCTTCCAGATTCCCCGTGCTATTTGAGCCTTGATGTAGATTTTCATCAGGTCTTTCGAATGATCGAATTGCTTTTGATTGAATGTCACGTTATTTGATTTTGCCAATGCAATCAGGTCTTCCAACATGGCATTAGTAATCCTGAAAGTAGATCTAAATGAATCAAAACCTGCGGCTTCCAGTTTTTCCCTATTGGATTCATTGTAGTGAAGTGCATATTCCCGAATTGTTCCCGTAGTAAATAACCGGTTCAGATAAGTGCTGTTGCTGGCCGTATCCAAAGGCACAAAGTAATCAGGCACAATGCCACCGCCACCATATACCTTACGGCCCTTGGTAGTTTTGAAGACCAGGGAATCGTTCAGTTCAATACTATCGGCACTGAACATTTCGCCTTTCCTGAACCTGTTGTGAAAGCCATCTTTGTAGTAATCTTTTTGCCCGTTTTCATACGATTTTTGAATGGACCGGCCACTTGGGGTGTAATACCTGGAAATCGTCAACCGCAACTCTGATCCATCACTCAGTTCCAGTGGCAATTGTACGAGCCCCTTTCCAAATGACCGTCTGCCTACTATCAGGCCTCTGTCATTGTCTTGTATCGCCCCGGATACAATTTCCGAAGCTGAGGCGCTACCCTCGTCTATCAAGACGATGAGTCCACCTTTTTCAAAAAGGCCCTTGCGGCTTGCACGGTGTTCCTGGTTGTACCGGAGTTCCTTGCCTTTTGTAAATACGATCATGGGATCAGAGGCAAGAAATTCGTCCGCCATTTTTATAGCCCTGTCCATGTATCCGCCAGGGTTGCCTGTCAAATCCAGAATGAGTTTCGTCATGCCCTCACTTACCAGGCCTTCCAAAGCTTCTTTAAATTCCTGATAAGTGGTAGATGAAAACCGGTTGATCTTGATATACCCAATTTCTTCATCGACCATGTATGAGGCATCCAGCGAGAATTGTGGGATTTTGTCCCGGATTATTTTAAACTCCAGAAATTCACGAACATTCTTCCTCCTAATAGAGACATTTACCTCGCTACCTTTTGGTCCTCTCAATTTGTCGAACACACCACGGGTATTTATCCCTATGCCAGCTACATTTTCCCCGTCAACTTTCACGATTTTATCTCCTGAGAGTAGCCCTACCTCTTCTGAAGGCCCACCACTTAAAGGCGCTACCACATAGATCGTATCCCTGAAAATATTGAATTCAATCCCTATACCATCAAAATTGCCTTCGAGTTCAGATTTGGAGTATTCATGGTCTTTGGCTGGCAAATAGACCGTGTGTGGGTCGAGCTTTTCCAGCATGGAAGTGATGGCAGCCTCTACCAGGTCATCGGTTTGGACTTCATCCACATAGTTTCTATTGATGTAGTTGAGGATTTCTCGAAACTTGAATATGCTGCTGACAACATCGTTTTTGCTGCCAATAGGAGATGTCATGTTGGCCCCAATTAATATGCCTGCGGCAATTGCGATTGATAAGAGCAGGGGAAGCCGGATATAATATTTTGAGTTTTTGATTTCCATAGACCTTGGATTATTGGGAACCTAGTACCTGATTACGTTCAATTACGAATTAAGATACTAAAATAACAAAACCAAATATATTATCAATGTCGGCCAAATACCTTAATGGCACACTAAAATTAGCCAGTGGAGAGGGACGGCTTGGAGAGTTGGTGCACCCAAAGTGCTGAAAGTTGTTATACTTCCCAGTCTTTTTTGTGATCACTCACCTTTTCATTTGGAAGGATGATAGGACAAATAATGGCCAAAACGAAAAGGGCAATAATGATTACTAACATGGTCATATCTCAGGTATTTATTTTTTGAAGGCCAAAGATAAAACCCATTGATAATTAAAACAACAAATGGGAATAATACCTGATGCTACTCCTGGCAGTATAAATTTTTCCGGCCAATTCTTAATGGAGCCATAAAGCCGAATTGAACCAGAAGTAACATTTGAACGTTTAATTTGTGGAAACCACCAAAATAAAAGGATCATGAGTTACCAGACAATTGATTTAGAGTTAATGGAATACATGAAATCTTTGAACGCAAACCAAAAAGATGATGTATTGAGTTTCGTGAAAAAAATCTCCTCACAGAATTTCATGAGGAGGAGAAACAGAAAGAATGCCTTGAAAGAGATTAAAGCCGCCCTTAAAGGCAAAAAGTTTTAATCTTCTGACAAAACAATTATTTCGTCATCTTTCGTTAACTCGAAGTACTCGGATTTTTTAGGATTGACGACTACCCCATAGTCGTAATTGACATCTTTGCTCTTTGAATAGATCCTGTATCCAATAGCCACTTCATTCTTTAGGGCAGCCGATTCCAAAATCGTGTAGAAATTTACTTTCTCTCCTATAGACACATATTCACTGGCCGGTTTTATATATATTTCCGATCCATCGGCATCAAAAAGATCCTCAAATACACGCATCAGGTATTTGTTTTCAGACACCTGTGTCATGAGCAAACTAAGCAGTTTGTCGCTTACAATGAAATCATCCGCACTGGTAATATCCGCCAGTTGCCTGTTTTTCATGTCGATCATCTCCGATACAAGTTTGATGTGCTTGTCAGATCTTTCGGTGATACTCCTGATATGAAGCAATGTGATCAGCGTTTGGGCATCAGCTTCCTGTACTGGGAAATTTTGTTCATAGCACAGCAACATCACATAGTTGTAGTCGGTAATTCCAAGCTTTTCTATAGTCTCGCGTTCGGTAGTTTCTGCTTTTTTGAACTCTATCGAAAGGTTGTTCAAGGTTGGCTTCAACCGCTGGAGGATTGGTATTGGTGTTTCAAACTTAGACACCACTTTTACAGTAGAGCCGAAAGGGGTATATTGATCCAGCTCCCTGATAATATTTTTGGCCCTGTCGTTCCAACCAATGATAAGGATCTGTTCTTCCTTATGATCTTCTTCCTTGGCGCCCAGAATCCTGTCATCCTGGATGTTGAAAGTGGTTTTTCCCGAGGGGATCAAAGTGTCATCGTCTTCAGTAATACCAATTACTTTGTCACCTTCATTAAAAATCGTTTCCATAGGCGGATTGATGGCTACCGTACCATCGGCAAATTGCAATCCCATGATGGCAGACTCTTCGTAGGCAAAAATCACTTCTTTGAATGTTTTTCCAATCAGGGTAGGTTCTTCCATGAAGTAGATTTCGTCCCCACCGTAATCCATCAGTTCTATATAGACAACACTAAGGCCTGATTGACGACTGGTCTGAACCATAATCCGGGATATAAAGTCATCAGACAGGATCAGTTCTACCTCATCTTTGCCCACCATTTTGGCTACTTCAAAGTTTTTGCTATCCTGGATTTCCGCTGTGATGTGATAAGGTTCCTTGCGCCTTTTCGGGTTGGTCACAATGGCCACAATGGTCTTGATGATCTGGGAATCAGAGTTTTCATTGTCCTTGTCAAGAATGATAATGGATTTGGAATCGAACGGATTGGCAATATAGATATCATCTACATCTATCGGGTTTCCTGTTCGGCAGATGACCCGTGTATTGGCAGTATGGCCCACCTTCAGCCTTATTTCGTCTTCCATTTCTACCTTGTCTTTGTTGGCCAGGATTACAATCACCCCTTCTTTCAGGTTTTCGTTGGCGATAATGAGCTCAGATATAATGGTAAATATTTTGGAAGACCAACCTAAAATGATGGTATGTTCCTCTTCTATGACAAACGAACGGCCTTTTCTGAGTTCCTCCAGTTTGGTTAATATACCATTGGATACAAGACCGATCAGTGTGGACAATACTACAACCCCAACAATGGTAACCAACAGGAAATATATCCTCAGAAACCAATTGGAATCCGTGCCGCTCAGCACTCCCGGATCCAACACCAGATTGAGGTTTGTCCAGATAGAATCCAGCATGCCGAAGGTTTCGAAATTATGGGGCTTTTGTCCAAAAAGCATTAATATAATAGCGAAAATGAGGATTACAACCAAGGATAGAATACCCAGCCAGGATATCAGGGCGACAGTGCCCCGTGAAACGAAATTGTCAAAAGTGTACTTAGCCCTGGCCTTAAAAGATGCTTCTTTTTTCATTTATGTGGATTTCTTACTACAACCATTAAAAGTAATGAATAAGTAGCTGGCGTCACAAATATACATTCAATAATAATTCCCCAAAACTATACCATTCTATCTAATAATTGAGGTTCCTTTTGATATAATGAAGCAATAAATATAGCTGAATTTACAAGAATCAAAATCTTGAAAGAATTATCTTTAATGTCCAGATATAGACACAATGAGGGGATTATATTGGGTTGAAGGTGTCTGTTTGGCGTATTATTACTCTTTAATATGTGGAAAATGAAATACCTGGCTGTAGCATTGTTGGTTTTTACTCTTTTCGGGTCATGTTCGGAAACGAAAAAAAAATTCTCTATTATCTACTCACCCGATGAGCCTATTGGGGAGATAGTAAAGACCATGAAAGAGGTGATAGAACGGGAATTGGGACATGAAGTGGAGTTGATTATCGGGGAAGGGAGCCTGGCCAATCTGGACAGCCTCACCAAAGGCAGGGCAGATTTCACGATAGTGGAGAATTACGTCCCTTTCAGAACTGGTGTGAAATCCCTATTCCCTTTCTACCCGCAGGTGTTCCACATTTTTTACCGCTCAGATTCAGAAGTCAAAACGTTTGATGAACTGGTCTATGGGAAGAAAGTATATATCGGGCCTGAAGGCAGCAGTTCTTATCGGTTTATGATGGATATCTTCAACTTCTTTCAGGTGGACATGACCAAATTTGAGGTGACCCCAAACGTCTGGGAGAACGACGTTTTTTGTGGTTTTACGGATATCGTGAAAGCAGAAGACCTGGCTTTGTTCGAAGGATACAGGCTTTACAGCTTTGACGAGGTAGCCAATTATGGCAAAGGGTCGATTGCCGAGGGGATAAGCCTGAAATACCCCGGGGCGCAACCATTCATCATCCCGGTAGAAACTTATGGAAGCCTCACAGAAAAACCTGTCCTCACTTTTGAGTCCGATGCGGTGCTCATTGCCAGGGAAGATCTTTCGGACGAGATTGTTTATGATATCACCAAACTGATTTTTAGGGACAAACCCGAATTCACTCGTATCAGCCCGTTAATTTCGATCGATCTGACGGAAAATTTTGACAGGAAAAAACTGAATTTTCCATTGGCCGAGGGCTCCCGTGTTTATCTGGACAGGGACGAACCAACCCTACTGGAAAGGTACGCTGAGCTGGCCGGGGTGGCATTTTCAATTCTCATTGCCCTGACGAGTGGTTTGGTTTCGTTTTCCAAATGGAGAAGCCAGGCAAAAAAGGACAGGGTAGATGTTTTTTACAAAGAATTGATGGACATAAAAAATGAGCTTCCGAAAATAGCCACCCTAAAAGAGGCAGCCCTTCAGGTAAACAAAATAAAGCAAGCACAAAACAAAGCCTTTGAGATGCTCATGGACGAAAAACTTACAGCTGACGAAAGTTTTAGAATCTATATGGAACTGTCCAAGGAAACGATCAATGACGTGAAGCTGAAAATGAAACGCATCAACGCCCAAAACCTTTCCAAAAACTAGGTGGGTCTCAGCCACCAAATTGCTGAGTTTTTAGTCATCCAAAAAGGCCCGGTATATCCTTTGATTTTGTAGGTTCAGCAGTGGATTGCCTTTCAATAAATTTCCATTTTTGAAAAAAAATCCATATATATGTTCTACAACCCAAAAATATGCCAAACAAAATTTCCAACATAAAAAAGGAAAATGTAAAAAATAACCAACTTTCTGTCAGCCACAAATCACCCCAGTTCAGCACCGAATATTCGGATGCAGAAGTATGGGAGGCATTTTGCAGTGACAGCATGATGGCATTTAAATCCATTTATATCAAGCATTCTGACTTGCTTTATAATTATGGAAAAAAAATCATCGCCAACGAGGAAGTTGTAAAGGACAGTATTCAGGATTTTTTTATTGATTTATGGAACCGCCGATCCAACCTGGCCAGGGTGGACAATATACGGGCCTATTTGTTTGCTGGATTCAGGAGAAAATTAATAGACCAGAAGAAGAAGCTTCAAAGGTTTCAGGCGATTGATGAAATAGAAAATTTTGAGATCATATTTTCCCTGTCAAATAAAGAAATTACACTGTCTGAAGCAAAAAGGGCAGCTCTGCTTATTGCTTTAAATGACTTGCCGGAAAGACAAAAAGAAGCCGTCTTCCTTCGGTTTTACAACAAACTCTCCTGCCCTGAAATAGGTGACATCATGGATATCAATTCACAATCCGTGTACAACCTTATCCACCGCTCGCTAAAAGTTCTGAGGAAATTATTAGTTGTCATTTCCTTATTGTTAGTTTTCTAATCCGGCTCCAGCTCCGGATATTTTTTAGAAGGATCCAAAGCAATAATTCGTGTTGTTTACAGCTTTTCTGGACTGGTGCTGACCAGTGCAATGAGGCTTACAGAAAAAAAATTGATTTTTTTTAGAATTAGGTGAGTAGATTTTTTGGATATCCCCTCTTATAAGTAAAAGCACCATTCAATAAGTAAGAAAAACCAATGAAAGACGTAAACTATACTGTCGAAGAATTCATAAAAGACGAGTACTTTCATAAATGGTTGATCGACCCTGACCCTGCATGCGATGAGTTTTGGCTTAAATGGATGTCAGGAGATTCAGATAGGATACGCACAATCGAAGAAGCCAAAGAAATATTGTTGTCCATTGGTTTTAAGGAAGAAAAAATGCCCAAAGATGACAAAGATTCTATATGGGGGAATATAGAGGGATCTATTGTAGATACCGAGAAAAAGAATAGGGCCCTATGGTACCCGATAGCAGCTGCAGTATCGGTGGTAGTGGCTGCTACCTTCATTTTGATGTCGTTGATCGTTCAGGGTCCTTCCTGGAATGGTTTTAACGATGAGGTAGTCTATATTGAAAAGGTGATACCAATTGGCCAGAAATCCATAGTACGACTGGCGGATGGCACGCAGGTGAAGTTGAATGCCGGCAGTAAAATGCGCTACCCACAGGAATTCACTGATTCCCAACGTGAGGTTTTTCTTGAAGGTGAGGCGTTTTTTGAAGTGGCAAGGGATGAAACCCGTCCCTTTACAGTTAAATCCGGTGATATAGAAACTACGGTGCTGGGCACGTCATTTAATATCCGGGCCTATCCTGAGCAAGACAATATTGATGTGGCCGTAATCACTGGTAAGGTGGCTGTTAAGAACACTTCTTTTGAGGCCAGTGGGAAAAAGTTGGAAAGTGTGACCTACCTCACTCCCAACGATCGGGCTACTTATAACAAAAATGAGAAGACGGTAGAAAAATCAACATTTATAGCCACCGATGTGATATCGTGGAAGGATAATATAATCTATTTCAAAGATGCCGATTTTGTAAAAATAAGGCAGGTTTTGGAGAAATGGTACGGCGTGGAATTCGTGTTGGAGAAAGAAGTTAAAATAGAAAAAGACTTTAGCGCCACATTCGACAACAAACCTCTAAGTGCAGTGCTGGAGGGGTTGAGTTTTTCACTTGATTTCGAATACGATATCGAGGGAGCCGTGGTAACGATAAAATAAAGGAGTGAACCAAACCAGAATATATGGAATAAAAAAGGAACAAGCTAAAAAGAAAGCCGACTTCCAGGAAGCCGGCCTCATGTGTTAGGCCCTCAGCTAATCGTTCAAATTATTGGGGAATAGTTCGTGATTGAGCCAGGGTCAGTCTTCATTAATTGTATAACAAAAACCATGTAAACTTATGAAATCTAAAGTTTTACAACAAATTATTACTATGTCTAAATATGGACTTTTAGGGGTTCTGTTGCAGTGCGTTTTCTTTAACTTGATTACGGCGGAAAACATTAATGCCCAGAAAAGTCTTGAAAATGTGATTTTGACCATTGAATTAAAAGGCCAAAAGATCGAAAAAATATTTTCAGAGATAGAGCAGAATACGAATTTCACTTTTTCTTATAGAAAAGGCGCCACCAAAGGTAAAAGTGTGGCTACTGAAGTACTGGAGAACAAATCCCTTGGATATGTTCTCAGGCACCTGTCAAAGGAAACTGATTTACAGTTCAGAAGGGTTGACAACAACATCTTTGTGAAAAACATCCGACAAGCTGAACTGGACAAAGGCATTGACAGGGTACAAGAAGCAGATATTGTGAACATTTCCGGCAAGGTGACCGATGAAAAAGGTGATGGCCTGGTGGGTGCCAATGTGCTGATAAAAGGAACCACCGAAGGTACGGTTACTGATATCGATGGCAACTACAAGATTCAGGTAGATAGCGAGGCTACATTGGTTTTTTCTTATATAGGTTTCATCCAGCAAGAAACATTGGTAGGCTCCCGGTCTGTGATAGATATATCTATGATAGCAGATGCCGAACAACTTTCCGAGGTAGTAGTGACTGCACTCGGTGTGAAGCGTGAAGAGCGGGCCATTGGATTTGCTACAGAAAAAGTAGCTGGAAAAACCATCGCCAATTCCAATGCCAATAATGTAATGAGTTCATTGAAAGGTCGAGTTGCCGGACTGCAGATATCTGATGCCAACGGTAGCGTTGGTGGTACTTCAAGAATAGTTATCCGTGGAAACAGCTCTTTGGTAAACGGTAAGAACCAGCCGCTTATCATTGTGGATGGTGTACAGATGGAAAACGAGATCGCCGGCCGGGGCTCACAGTCACAAAGTGGTACCAACGGTAAAGACTGGGGGTCAGGTATCAACAACATCAACCCATGGGATATAGAAGATGTTCAGGTTTTGAAAGGGCCTAATGGAGCAGCATTGTATGGTTCCAGAGGTGCCAACGGGGTAATCATCATTACCACAAAAAAAGGAACAAAGTCTGATGGTCTTGGTTTGGATTTCAATGTGAGCCACATGATCATCAAGCCAACCGGTTTTAGGGATGTGCAAAACATTCGTGGACAAGGCTCTGTTGGCTATCATGAAAACGTAATCGTAGGTCAAGGCCAGGAATTTGAAACACAGGATATTGATGGTACTACCTACAACTTGATGCCTCCCGTAGGGTTTTGGGGGTCTGGCGCAAGCTGGGGGCCTGAAATGAGGGGACAGGACGTGCTTTGGTGGAATGGTGAAGTATTGCCATTCGATCCTCAACCAAACAACATTAAGGATTTCTTTGAGACAGGAAGCCAATCCAGGTACAACCTGGCATTTTCGAGTGCCAGCGATGTGGGTAGCGTAAGGGTATCAATGACTCACCAAACCACCACAGCAAGTTTGCCAAATGTCAATAGCAACCAAAATACCCTGGCGATAAACTCCAGCCTCAACATAAGCAAGAAGGTAAGGGCGGATATTGCACTTTCTTATGTAAACAGTCACAAATTGAATTCTCAAAATTTGGGGGACAGTGAAAGGTCTATTGGTAAAAACCTTACCTACAACTGGCCCAGAAGCTACAAGATATTCCTGGAAAAAGACAACTACGCTTTTCCTGACGGCACTCAAAGACCCGCAGGTACCGGTCGACCAGGGATTGATGCCGATGCAGGAAGACCAGGCAACTACAGAGGCTATGGCCGAACGAATGCGTTTTTCTGGAGAATCTGGAATGAAAACGAAACCAGGGATAGAAACAGGTTGTTGGGATCTATTGCATTGAATTATGACATTACCGATTGGTTGAGCATTAGGACTTCCCTCGGACTTGATATGTACAACGATGAATTCGAATTCAGGCAAACACCTACTGATGTCAATGGCTTACTGGGAGGTCGATACCGTCATACGCTTGCCAAGAACAATATCAATGACCATACCTGGATACTTACCGCTAAAAAGGATCTTACAGAAGACATTGGTATGACAGCCTTTGTAGGTGGAGAACACTACAAACGAAGCTATTACAGGATACAAGGCCAAAATGGCAATAGAAACTTTATAAACCCATTTTTGTATTCTTTCGGTAATGTTGACTTTCCTGTCAACAACACTGGCAGGGTAGCTACAAATTGGGTGCAAAACAATGCGTTGGCCAAAGAAGAAAAAACAGAAAAGGAGGTTAATTCATTTTTCGCTTCCGTTAGCCTTGATTACAAAGACTGGCTGTATTTAGATGTTACAGGCAGAACTGATTGGAGTTCAACTTTGCCCGCACAAAACAGGAGGTTCTTCTACCCATCTGCGCAAACAAGTTTGGTATTTACAGATGCATTTGATATAGAGGATGACATTCTTTCATTTGGAAAAGTTAGAGTTGCCTGGGCCAAGGCCGGTAACGATACAGACCCTTATCAGTTGCAACCTACTTTTGCAGTAGGCAGTTTTGAAGGCAATCCCACATCAACTGTCAATGGGACAATTCCAGCAGTGGGATTGAAGAGTGAATCTTCCACTTCCCTCGAATTTGGGGTTGATTTGAGGTTTTTGAAAGGTAGGGCTGGTCTTGACTTCACTTACTATAAGATAGATGCCAGGGATCAGATTCTACCTGGTCCGCTACCACGTAGTTCAGGATTTACAAGTTTCAGGTTCAACACAGGACACCTTCAAAACAAAGGGATAGAGCTGCTGTTGACAGGTACTCCAATTAAGACTCCTGATCTAAGTTGGGATGTTGCCTTCAACATGAATATCAATAGAAACCAAATCCTGCAGCTTGATGAGCAAGGGTTGACCAAAACCCATAACCTGGGTGGATACGCCGGAGGCAATGGCCCTTCAATTGAGGCTGTTCCTGGTGAGGATTTTGGAACTATCATGGGATGGGATTACCTCTATTTTGACGAGAACAACAATGGCGAAACCGACGACAGTGAAAAAAGGCCGGACAACAGGTTGATTGATGACAATGGTGAGTGGTACCTGCTCTCAGAAGACAGGGTGCCTGTAGGAAACCAGACTCCTGATTGGACAGGTGGCCTGGTGAACACTGTACGTTTCAAAAGTTTCACACTGTCTGCCCTTTTGGAAATCAAACAAGGTGGTGATGTATTCTCAGGATCTGCTTCTGTTGGGTACTTCATGGGACAAAGTCCGGAATCCCTACAAGGTTGGAACGCTGAGAATGGCGGACTGGCCTGGACCGATGACAATGGTACCGCCGGAGATGCTTCTGACGATATCCAAAGGAATGATGGGGTAGTGAAGCAGGGTGTTTATTCTACTGGTGAAGCCAATGACAAGACCGTACCTTATTGGTATGATCACCTGGATACCTTTAGCTGGGGTGCCGGGTCTGGACCTGTATCGAAAGTAGTATATGATTTTTCATACATCAAACTACAGGAGTTGTCTTTGACCTGGGACCTTCCTGGGAAAACCCTCGCCGGAATCAACTGGTTGCAGAATGCCAGCATCTCATTGGTGGGTAGAAACCTGATGTTCCTTAAAAACAATGCTCCTCAAGGCCTTGACCCATCCGCAGTGGGTGGTTCCGGGTTGGTACAGGGCATAGAATGGGGACAATTGCCAAGAAGGGCCCAGTATGGATTTACCCTGAAAACTAGTTTCTAAACAAAAGACTCAAGAAAAATGAAGATACATAATATAAAAATTCCAAAAATGCTACTGAAATGTCTGGTTGCCATACCACTAACGGTGGTGCTGACCGTGACATCATGTACTGATGGGTTTGAAGAATTAAATGTGGATCCTTTCAGTCCAACCGAAACGTCTAATCAGTTCCTTTTTAACGGAATTGTTAGTCAGCTGCAAAAGCCGGGAAATTTTGTTCTCTACACGGCCAATCAAAGGTTGTACCAATGGTCGCAACTGGCCGCATCGGCAGGGGGAGGACCGGCAGCAGGTTCGGATTCGCCCAATAATATGAACACACTAGGTATTGAAACCACATGGTACGACTTTTTTGCCGTTGGGCGAACCTACAGGGCTTTGGAAAAAAGATTGGAAGAAGATTTCGATCCCGAAAGGCAAACCAATACGCTTGCCATAGCAAGGATTCTGTGGGCATACTATGCCCTACAGGTGACAGATTTGTATGGCGGAATGCCTTTTTCAGAA
Organism: Cyclobacteriaceae bacterium; assembly: GCA_040222275.1. Lineage (GTDB taxonomy): Bacteria > Bacteroidota > Bacteroidia > Cytophagales > Cyclobacteriaceae > CAXBNB01. The sequence goes on along the minus strand of JAVKDJ010000049.1, from coordinate 191,341 downwards.
GCTGGCATGGGTGCCTTGGGTATTCCAAGGCCTAAGTACGACACACAGGAAGAAGTATATACCAGTGCTTTGGCTATGCTCAAAGAAGCCGTTGACAATATCATCGTTGACTACACCGATAAAAAGACCGCTGCAGGCAATGCCTATGCGGACTATGGAAGCGGTGATATTTTTCTGGCCAATGATATGGCAGAATGGAAAAAGTTCGGTAATACGGTAAGATTACGCCATGGGCTTAGAATTTCGAATGTAAATGCAAGCCTTGCCCAGACGCATGTGTCAGAAGCCATTTCTGGAGGCGTGCTTGACGGTGACGGCTTTGCTTTTACCAACAATGGGGCCAATTGGTTTGGGTTTGAGTTTTACGCGGGAATCCGAATGGGAGAGAACGCATGGAAATACATGAATGCGGATGATGATCCTGCGGTGGATGGTAGTGATATTATCGATCCAAGGGTACATATATGGTATGAAACCAATGAAGATGATGAATGGGTAGCTATGCCACAATCATGGGGGGCCAATGACAGGGCTGACATGACAGGGTTCCCTTACCAGTCAGATAGAAGAAATGACAATGATGATGTAGCTGGAGACTTCAAAGGGAACTATTCAGGGTTCAATTGGTATATGGCCAACACAAGTGATAGTGAGTCTATAGAACCTACTTTTACAGCCTCTGAAGTTTGTTTTATGAAAGCCGAAGCTATACTTAAAGGCTGGGCTTCAGGGAGTGCGCAAACTGAGTATGAAAATGGCATTAGGTCTTCCATCATCAGGTGGTATGCAGAGGGGGCCCTTCACAATGACTGGACGGCAGCACCACCAACCCCAACGGATGGCGAGATCAATGATTTCATCACACACGCCCGAATCGCATATGCCGGAGATGGTGATGCTGGCTTACGTCAAATCCATACACAGAGATGGTTGGATTATTACAAAAGGCCTGAGCAGGCGTGGCACCTCATATTGCGAGGTGGGACCATACCTATGCTGGAAGTAAAGCACCGCATTACAGATGAAGTATTGCCTACTCCAAGAAGGATTCAATATCCAATCGATGAATTGAACCAAAATGCGGACAATTATCTGGAGCAAATCCAAAGGATTGGCGGAGCAGATGAGATTACTGTTCGAAACTGGTGGGATGTAAACTAATTAAACTTGAATGTATAGCAATGAAAGCCTGTCTGACGATGGGCTTTCATTCTTTCTACCAATGCGTCGCTTTGAACCTAAGTGATCTGGTTGAACCATAATTGTAATTAAATGAAGAAATTAACAGTAATGTTCGCTGTGTTTTTGTTGCCATTGCTGGCGCATGCACAGGATTGTGAAGTGAAACTGGAGGCTATATCCGGTACTTACGACGGGGATTGTAAAAAAGGGGTAGCCCATGGCCAGGGAAAGGCTGTTGGGACAGATACCTATGAAGGCGAATTCAAGAAAGGCCTTCCAAATGGGCAGGGCACCTATACCTGGTCCAATGCAGAAGTGTATGTTGGGGAATTCAAGAAAGGTCTGAAAGAAGGCAAAGGACTTCTAACAAAGGACGGTTCTACCCTCGAAGGGTACTGGCTCGAAGATGAGTATATCGGCAAGGAATCCAGCCCTTACAAAATCATGAGCCAAAGTGGAACCATTGCCAAAATCACCGCAAGAAGGCAAAGTGGGGAAAAAAACCAGGTGGATATCACCTACCAGCAGCTGGGAAGAAAAGTCGGCTACAACGACATCAAAGTAATCAATCAGATAGGAAATTTTGGCAGCCTGGTTCAAAACCAATATGTAAAAGCCATTCAGGCTGTAGTATTTCCATTCAGGTTTATGGTAAATGCCAATGACAATTTTGACCTTCAAATCAACCAACCAGGACATTGGATTGTCACCGTTGATTTAATCAAAAACTAACCCTAAGAAGTGAAAAATTGAGTACATTGTATGCTATGAGGTATTCTTTTATCCTTATTGCCTTATTTATTTTATCGGGTTGTGCTGACCAGTCTGACACAGACCAACCTGCCGAAACCCTTTTTGCCCTGAGGGACAAATCCCAAACCAATCTGGATTTTAAGAATGAAGTAACAGATACGAAAGAAAATAATTTCCTCATCTACGAATCATTCTACAATGGTGGAGGTGTGGCACTGGGCGATATCAATAACGATGGACTGCCCGACCTGTACTTTTCAGGCAACCAGATGCACGACAAGCTTTACTTGAACAAAGGAAACTTGAAGTTTTTGGAGATAACGGACAAAAGTGGCATCCTGAAAAAAGGGGGATGGTCCACCGGGGTAACCATGGCGGATGTAAACAACGATGGCTGGCTCGACATATACGTTTGCAAATCGCTTTATGATGACCAGCCCGGGCTCAGGGAAAACGAATTGTACATCAACAATAAAGACCTGACATTCACCGAAAGTGCTGACAAGTATGGCCTCAATGACAACAATCGGTCGATGGATGCCTCATTTTTCGATTACGACCAGGACGGTGATCAGGACCTGCTATTGGTAAACCAACCTCCCAATCCCGGCATCCTCTCAAAGTTGCATGGGAAGGCCTGGCTTGATACAGCCTATAGCTGCCGCTTGTACCGAAATGACCTCACGACTTTTGTGGATGTGTCAGGACAATCTGGTATCCAGCAACGCGGATATGGCTTGAGTGCTTCCACAGCAGACTTTAACAACGATGGCTGGACCGACATATTTGTGGCCAATGACTATGATTCCCCCGACCAGCTATTTATCAACCAGGGAGATGGTACATTCCTGAATATGGTCAACCAATCCATGCGCCATATTTCCTACTTTAGTATGGGTACCGATGTGGGCGATATTGACAATGATGGCTGGACCGACCTGGTAGTAGTAGATATGGTAGCCGAAGACAATTTTGGTGTCAAATCCAACATGAGTGGAATGCAGCCAGAGCAGTTTTGGAACATCGTGAATGCTGGGGGCAACTACCAATACATGTACAACACCCTTCACCTCAATTCAGGCATAAATAGCCATGGCCAGGCAGAGTTCAGCGAAATTGGGCAACAGGCCGGTATTTCTTCCACCGGCTGGAGTTGGTCTCCATTACTCGCTGATTTCGACAATGATGGGCTAAAAGATTTGTTCGTTTCGAACGGAATCAGACGTGAAATACGCAATACGGATGCCCTAAAAAAAACTGACAAACTGGTGCAACAAAGGGCTATGGAATACATCAAAAAAACCGGCTCTCGCACCAGGCCACTCCTGAATGACCTCATAGATTTGGAATCAGTGGTAGATTATATACCTGTAAACAAAATACCCAATTATATATACAGGAACAATGGCAATTATGGTTTCGAAAAATTGACCGGGGAATGGGGGATCAACCACCAATCTTTTTCCAGTGGGGCAGCCTATGGCGACTTGGACAATGATGGGGACTTAGACCTGGTAGTCAGCAACCTCAACGATTTTGCCTTTCTATATGAAAACCAAAGCAGCAAAATAAGCAAAAACAACTACCTAAGGGTAAAGCTGGTTGAAGGCGACTTGATGAATAAAAGCTTCTTTGGGGCAAAGGTGGAAATAGTGGTGAATGGTATCAGAAAGCACTCAGAAGTAGTGAATGCCCGTGGTTTCTACTCCAGTAGTGAACCTGTGGTACATTTTGGCCTTGGGGAAAGCGAGGAAGTAGAAAAGGTTACGGTCTATTGGCCTGATGGGGCAGTATCAACTGTTGAAAATATAAAGGCCAATCAGGAATTGGTTTTAGACAAGGGCGAAGCACTTAACACTGGCATGAGAACACACCAAAACTATCATGAAAGGGCAAAAGTCTTTGTGGATTTTTCCAAAGAAGCTGGAATCAGGTACAAGCATGTGGAAAATGTGTTTGATGATTATGCTGCCCAGGTATTGTTGCCTCACAAGATGTCGCAATTTGGGCCTGCATTGGCCACAGGAGATGTGAACGGGGATGGCCTGGAAGATTTTTTTATCGGTGCAGCAGCAGGAAGGGCGGGACAAATTTATTTGCAAAAGCAAAATGGTAGCTTCGAAAACTCCTATACCCTTCCCTGGTTTGCTGATATACGATCTGAGGATGTTGGGGCTGTTTTTTTCGATTGCGACGGTGACGATGACCTGGATTTGTTTGTGGTAAGCGGAAGCAATGAGTACCCTGTGGGTTCAGAGCATTACTTGGATAGGTTATATGTAAATGATGGACGAGGTGGCTTCAGCAAGGCAGAAGCTGCATTGCCAAAAATCCCGCAATCCGGATCCAGGGTTATACCTGGTGATTATGATAACGATGGTGACCTTGACCTTTTCGTAGCAGGCAGGCAGGTCCCGGGCCAGTATCCCAGGCCGGCCAGCAGTTATCTGCTCAAAAATGAAACCATATCCGTGGACACACCAATATTTACAGATGCTACAGCGATGGTTGCCCCCGAACTGGAAGATATTGGCATGGTGACAGATGCCGTATGGATGGATTATGATCAGGACAATGACCTGGACCTCATAATATCCGGGGTTTGGATGCCAGTTACCATATTTGAAAACGGGCAGGGCAAGTTCCGGATCAAAACTTCGGATACAGGATTGGAAGAGGCCGTGGGCTGGTGGTTCAGTCTTGAAAAAGCAGATATAGACAATGATGGTGACGATGATCTCCTTGCTGGAAACCTGGGACTAAACTACAAATACAAAGCCACGAGCGAAGAGCCATTCACCGTTCATTACGACGATTTCGACAACAATGGGAAAAACGACATTGTACTAGGATACTTCAACTTTGGGGAGCATTTTCCCTTGAGGGGTCGTTCCTGCTCGTCCGAACAAGTACCGTCGATCAAAGAAAAATTCACTTCCTACAATAAATTCGCTTCAGCTACCCTGAGCGAAGTATATGGGGCCAAATTGAACCAGGCCCTCCAGTATAGCGCGAAGACATTTGCATCTAAATATATCGAGAATTTGGGAAGCGGCAAGTTTAAGATGCACGACCTGCCAGCCCGTGCACAGTTTGCCCCTATCAATGACGTGGTAGCAACTGATGTGGACGGAGATGGCCATCTGGATATCATTGCTGGGGGCAACCTTTTCATATCAGAAATAGAAACAATACGGGCAGATGCCGGTACCGGTGTGTTTTTAAAAGGGAACGGCAAAGGCAACTTTGTGGCGGTATCCCCTTCTGAAAGTGGATTGTACCTGACCAGCGATATTAGGCATTTGGGGTTGATCAAAATAGGAAATAATGACGCCATTATAGCAGCGGCGAACAATGATTTTGTTCAGGTCTATACCATAAAAAAATAAGGTATGAAGGAAGTTTTGTGTCTTACGGTCATCATTAGTAGTATCTTCTGGTCAGGTTTGACAGGAACAAAAGCCCAGGCTTTGTTTTCGAAAGTCCCATCTGATAGGAGTGGTATAAAATTCCAAAATACCCTGAACAATTACGAAAAGTTCAATGTATTTACCTCTCAGTATTTTTATAATGGGGGCGGGGTAGCTGTGGGAGACATCAACAATGACGGTCTTCCGGATATTTTTTTTACTGCCAATCATGGGCCCGACAAGTTGTATTTGAACAGGGGCAACCTCCAGTTCGAAGATATTACACAAGAGGCCGGGGTACAGGGTACTGTGAGTTGGGAAACCGGTGTGGCCATGTCCGACATCAACAACGACGGCTGGCTCGATATTTACGTTTCCAAATCAGGCCTGGCACCAGACCTTTCCTATACCAATGCCCTCTACATCAACAATCATGACGGCACATTTACAGAACGCGCCTTTGAATATGGATTGAGCGGCTACTCACATACCACACAGGCGGCATTTCTGGATTATGACCTGGATGGGGATTTGGATGTTTTCCTGCTCAACCACAACGTGGAAAAGATCAATGCCCAAAATTTCAGCCTTACGGCCAAGAGTGTACTTGTTGGTGATCAATTGTTTAGAAACGACAATGGCCAATTTACAGAAGTGACAAATGAAGCAGGCATTATTGGCAAGTTTATCAGTTATGGCCTTGGGGTAATGATAGGGGATATAAATAAGGATGGCTGGCCGGATATTTATGTGTGCAATGATTTTGGCGAGCGGGACTACCTCTATTACAACAATGGCGATGGTACTTTCGAAGAAAAATTGGTGGAGCAAATTGGCCATATTCCTTACTACTCGATGGGTGGGGACCTGGCCGATATCAACAACGATGGCCAGTTGGATATCATGACGCTGGACATGACCCCAGAGGATAATTTTGGGCAAAAGGCCAACATGAACGACATGAACCCAAGGAAATTTAATTTCCTGGTTGACAATGGAATGCACCATCAGTACATGGTCAACTGCCTCCAACTCAACAATGGCAATGGGACATTCAGTGAGATTTCCATGCTGTCTGGTATGGCCTACACCGATTGGAGCTGGGGGCCTTTGTTTGGGGATTTTGACAATGATGGTTTGAAAGATGTATTCGTTACCAATGGGTACAGAGTGGATATTTCCAACAAAGATTTTGTGGGTTGGTACAAAAAAAGGGAAACAGAGCTAGGGTCACAGTTGGCCTATTCAGGCACAAAGATGAGTTTTCTCGGTGAAGCCTTTGACAAGATTACCTCCGGAAAAGTGAAGAACTACATGTACAGAAACAACGGCGACCTCACCTTTCAAAATACTACTGAAGCCTGGGGGTTGGCAGAGCCGACTTATTCTAATGGTGCCGCATACGCAGACCTGGACAATGACGGAGACTTGGATATTGTCATCAACAACCTCGATCAGGAGGCCTTTTTGTATGAAAACAAATCGAACGAAACTGCCAAAAGTAATTTTTTGAAAGTGCGGTGTGAGGGGCCTCCACAAAATAAATTTGGAATTGGAACAAAGGTAGAGCTGGTCACAAAAGGGGGCACCCAATACCAGGAACTCTACGCCACACGCGGCTTCCAGTCTTCTGTGGAGCCTGTTTTGCACTTTGGGTTGGGCAAGGAAAAAGAGGCGATGGAAATACACGTAACCTGGTTCGATGGCAAAAGCCAGGTGATCAAGGGTGTAAAAGCGAATCAAGCCATCACATTGAAATATACAGAGGCAACAAAGCAGGGCGGTTCTGGTTCGACTAATGCCCTCACCATGTTTTCGGATATATCGGAAGTGTCCGGTATCGATTATACCCACCGGGAAAATGTGTTCGATGATTTTGAAAGGGAAGTTTTACTGCCTCATAAAATGTCCCAATTTGGGCCGGCATTGGCTGTCGCAGATGTTAATGGTGATGGACTGGATGACTTTTTTGTTGGAGGGGCCAAAGGGTATGCGGGTGTTTTATACCACCAAAAAAAGGACAAAACGTTCAACCCGCTGCAGCAGGATACCTGGCAGATGGATAAAGAATGTGAAGATGTAGATGCAGCTTTTTTCGATATAGACCTGGATGGAGACCAGGACCTTTATGTGGTTAGTGGAGGAGGGGATTTTGAAGCAAGCGATCCGGCATTGCAGGATCGACTTTATCTCAATGACGGAAAAGGAAATTTCGCACTGGCAAAAAACCTACTACCACCAATGCCCACAAGCGGGTCGTGCGCCAGGGCGGGAGATGTCGATGGCGATGGTGACCTGGATTTGTTTGTGGGCGGGAGGCACATTCCGGGAAATTACCCATACGCGCCAAGAAGTTATGTGCTCGAAAATGAATCTGGTACTTTAAAGGATGTGACGCAAAGGTTGGCTCCTCAATTGACGAATCCCGGGATGGTAACAGATGCAAAATGGGTTGATTTCAACCAAGACAACATGCTGGATCTTGTTGTGGTGGGCGAGTGGATGCCAATAATGATAATGAAAAATACTGGCGGGAAGTTGGATGATATTTCAGAAAAGGCTGGTCTGGGCAACCAAACAGGCTGGTGGTTTTCTATAGAAGCGGGTGACCTGGACAATGACGGGGATGTGGATTTTGTAGCTGGAAACCTGGGGCTAAACTACAAGTATAAGGCAAGCCAGGATTATCCCTTTACGGTGCATGCGGATGATTTTGACAACAATGGCCATACCGATATAGTATTGGGCTATTATAATGATGGCAAACAATTTCCTGTGCGGGGCAGGCAATGCTCGAGCCAACAGATCCCAACGATCCAGGACAAGTACAAAAGCTACAACGAATTTGCAGAGGCTACATTGGTAGAAGTGTATGGGGAGTTTGGGTTGGACGAATCGTTAAGCCTTGAAGCCAGAAACTTTGCTTCCTCGTATATACAAAATTTGGGCAATGGTCGTTTTGTCCTTTCAGATTTGCCCAACAGGGCGCAGGTGGCACCCATCAATTCCACGTTAATATCAGATTTTGATAAAGATGGAAAACCCGATCTCCTGATAGCCGGAAATTTGTTTACATCAGAGGTAGAAACACCAAGGGCAGACGCAGGTGTGGGGCTTTTACTTAGGGGTAATAACGGGGCAGGATTTGAGCCGGTAGCACCATATATTTCAGGGTTTAGAGCCACTGGTGATGTGAAATGCATGAAAAAAATCATGCTCTCAGGTAATAAAAAAGGCGTACTGGTGGCGCAAAACAATGGTGCCTTGAAATTGTTTGAAGTGCGATAACCAGGGCTTGGTTTGACAAGGAAAGACTCAAAAAATGACAACTCACGAATGAAGTTTTTGCCACTACTGATTATTTTCATTTTCCAAACTGAACTCAGCGCACAGTTGTTAAAACCTCATTGGAGTGTCACTTACGACAATATGGGGACATTTTCTTCCCCCAGGGTAGCGGACCTCAATGGAGATGGCACCAAAGACATTGTGCTCGGGGCGGGGCGGCAGGAGTTTATCGGCTGTGATTCGGCAGTTGTGGCACTGGATGGCAGCAATGGCGAATTGTTGTGGAATGTCTATGCCAGGGATCAAATCTTTGGTTCTGCTGGTTTTATGGATATCACGGGCGATGATATTCCTGATGTATTTATTGGAGGACGTTCGGCAGAATTTATGGCCATCAATGGCAAAACAGGTAAAATTATTTGGGAATTTTTCCCAGATGGCGATACGGCCAGTTTCAGGGCCAAAAACCTTTTCAACTTTTACAACCCTCAATTTATTCCCGATCAGGACCAGGACCAAGTGAAGGATATATTGGTTTCTAACGGGGGCGATGTAACGGCACAGCCCTATAGTGAGGACCGTCCTGCTGGCTCACTGATGGTGATAAGTGGACTGACGGGGCAGCTTTTGTCAAAAGCAGCCATGCCCGACAGTAGGGAAATATACATGTCGGTTGTATGTAGCGATATAGATGAAGATGGCATACTGGATATTGTCTTCGGTACAGGAGGAGAGACTGTGGGCGGGGCTCTGTACAGGGCCACATTGGTAGATGTGATGAAAGGGGACCTTAGTGGTGCAGCTATGCTGGCCACCGGTGAGCGAAAGGGTTTTATTGCCCCACCGGTTGTGGTGGATGTAAACAAGGACAAAACAAAGGACATTGTGGTAAATTCTGTAGATGGAAGAATGATGGCTTTTAATGGCACGGACAATCAGATACTTTGGGGTGGGCAAATACCGAATACCGAAGCATACTCATCCCTGGCCACAGGAGACCTGAATGGAGACCAGGTGCCGGATTTCTTTACCACATTTGCTATAGGCACATGGCCTGCCCTGGAAAGCACCAGGCCGTTTTTTGTAGATGGGCTAAAGGGGCAAATATTGTTTATGGACAGCATCGGCTTTTATCAAATGAGTTCACCGGTATTGGCTGATTTCAATGCCGACCAACATATTGATGCACTGATCAACGTCAATTTTTTTCTTCCCAATGAGGAGGGTAAAAAAACCATCCACAACACCATGCTGGTGTACGACCTGTTCAACAGGGCAAAATTCGCCATAGCAGAACCCATGGTCGGTTCCAATGTGGCCTCCACCCCATGGGTTGGGGATTTAGACAATGATGGGTTTTTAGATATTATTTACTGCAATATGACCACCCCGGATACGGTCTATACCTTTGATGGCATGCGTGTGATCAGGCTCAAAACCAACCTGCCAGCTACCATGGAAGTCCCCTGGGGATCGTACATGGGCAATAACCACGATGGCGTGTATGATTGGTAGCCTGAACCCGAAATAAAGTCAATTAATATTCTTTTCCTTGTACTTTTTGTCAGCGACAATTTCGTTGATCTCAGGGTTTTTGTCCCATTGGGTTTTCCCGTTGAAAAAAGCCTTTACCTCAAAAAACAACAGGCTGCCATCCTGGATCTTAAACATATTGTAGTCGGGCTTCACAAACCTTTCGTTCACCACAGCAGTAGCACACCAGCCACCATATTTGGGCATGTATTTATCCGGGTTTTTTTTAAATTCCAGCATGTTGTCGTAGTTGTTGAATTGTAGTTTGAGGCCATCATACTGGGTAGTGTAGCGCTCAGAACCTTTTACAACATCCCCTTTGAAATAGCTTACAAGGTCATTTCCCCCAAAAGCGACTTCCTCATCAGAGCAGCTGTATTTATGTTGGGAATGAACGGTCAAAAAGGCCACAGAAAATAATAGCAGGCAAAGTGTTCGTTTAAGCATCATAGCGTATTTGGTTAGTTTGTGTGTTTTACGGGCATTTTCCACATGTGGTTGGTTGTGGCGGGTTTTTACTGTCGATCAGGTGACATCTAACGGCCAAATCCCGGTGGCTGATAAAAAATCCATCTATTGCTTTTTAAAGGGTCAAGTATGGCACACCTTTGGCTTTCCTAATGTTTAAAAAAATCGGACATAGATTACGATGAAGGTTGTTTTTCTATTTTTATTATCCTTGCTGGTCTATTCAGCGGGAGCTCAGGACTACAGTTTGACCATTCGACAAGCAGAAGTAAACTTTGGATCGGTGAAGCACAGCGCCTATCAGTCTAGGGTGGCACTGCCGTATGAGACTGTAAAAAAAGAATGGTGGCGGTATATAAAAAGAAAGGCAGTAATCAGGAATCAGGGAACACACCATGAAAACACCATTCTGCCGAAGAGAGGTCAGGCAGAAGCCAAGGTAGTGTTTTATTCGCTGATTGAAAATGAGGGAACGTATCCTAAGGTGAGTTTGGCTTTGAACAAGGAAGGCATACCAGAGGCACAGCTTAAGGAGTACAACCAATATTTGCAAGACATCCTGCAAGATTTCAAAATCCAACTCTACGCCTCACATATACAGGAACAGATTGACGTTCAGGAAAAAAAAGCACGCAAAACGAGCAGAAAAATAGAAAAACTTACCCGAATAAATGAAAAGCTCATTTCCTCAAAAGGGAGGAAAAACACTAGCTCCAGCGAAGTGGATAGAAAAGTGCAGCTGAACGAGCAAGAAATCGAAAAATACCGGGTGGAACTATTTGCTTATCAACAGAAGCTGGAAGATATGAAAGGCAACCTGACGAGAATAAAATGACCGTCAATTTTCACAGACTATTTTTTCATATTCACTTCCCCTGTATGCCTGGGTGCGTACCGTTTCGCCCCTGGCATTTTTGTACACAGCCACATAATAGTCGGCTTCCCTGATCGATTTCTCACAGAAATAGAAAGGCGTTTCTTCGGTACCTATATTGATGATGTCATTGAAAGTGGGCTCGAACAAAGACCCGTGCTGAGTACTGTATACGCCCATGCCGGTAGCAGTCCTGTATTTGATCACAATTTCGGACTCGTTTCTGGAGATAAAATCAAAATCTGTAATACCGGAGAAAACAGGTTTGTCATCATAAATGCCGTGTAATGACCATTCCCGATCTTTTTTCACCAGTGCAATACTGTCCGACCAATAGAGGATTTCATCATATTCATTGTCCACTACATTTTCATTTTTCACGCTGTACAGGCCTATTTTATCCCGTGATTTTGTGATCAGCAATTCATCGTTATATGGCTTCAGTTTCTCATCAAATTTCAGGCTGATCAGTATCCGGTCATTGAAATTATATGCCCCAAACCTGCCGTTGTAGAGAACAGGTGAGATGCCATTTTCAGCTTCACCAATGGCGTCATAGCGTACCCTCATGATCAGTTGTGCCTTGGTGTCCATTGCACCATATTCGCCCCTGGCTTTGGCAGAAAACACATTGTCGGCTATGTAACCAATCTCATATACAGATTCAATCACCCGTTCACCATCCCGATAAAGGATGTTTTTGCCACCTCGGCTGATCACCAGAAAATGTACATTAGTATTTTTTCCTGAACCGATCGACCGCAACTTTTCGTCTTTGGAAAACTCTACAATCTTCTTATTTGGAAAAATTGCCGTGCCCGATTCACCCCTGAACATCAGGGCTATGTCTTCCCCCAACAGGTTGACAGAATCCAGGCCAACTATGGGCACATCGCTGATGGATTTGCTGTAGAGCGACCACTTCTGGTTTTTAACAGCCATCCATTGTTCATTTTGGATCACGTTGGCATACACTTCGCTCTGCAATTTTTCTGTTTGCCTGTCAAAAAGCCTGTATCCATTCGCCTGCTTCACCACCCAGGTTTCGAATTTGGTGTTGATCCTGTGCGGCCCCATTGGCACCACTTCGTTCAAAAGCGAATCCAACAGCATTTCATCATCCCCGTCAAAACAAATCACGTTGCTGCCTATTATTTCGAAATCCTCGTATTTAAATACCGGATTAAATTTGTCGTTTTTCAGATTATCAAGAAAAGACGATGCAAGGTTGATAGAGATTCTTCCCTTTTCTTCGATTACGATGAAGCCGTGTGACAAATAAATGTTGTCATATTTTGGTGCTACGAATTCCTTGCCTAGAAAACCAGAAATCCCATATTTACCGGCCCTTTTCGTTTTCAAGAGGTTGTTGTTGAGCATGGAAACATCTTCATAGATGAACGGCAACACCCTGAACCCGGATTTGTGAAGAGCACCGGCCTTTCCTTTATTCACTACTTTAAGGATACCATTGCCTAAATCGACATGGCGATCAAACCGCCCCTGATATATGGTGTCCAGCTTTCTGTTTACCAAAAGGTTCGTTTTGTCCAGTGTTATGCTCAAGACATCACCGGATATGTTGCCACAATAATGTTCCTCCTCTATCTGATCAAACTGCAAATCGATCACTATATCACCATTGAGGTTGCCAAAGCCATATTTTCCATCCGCCAAAAATGGAACGAGTACGGGTTGGTTCACTTCTTTTAATTCGTTGAGGGAATCCAGGTGTGATTTCCACGGACTGCTGTTTAAAATTTTGAGGTAGTCCTTGTTGTCTGGTTTTATATGGTGCAAAAGGTTCAATGCTTTTTTGCCAAGGAGGGCATTGTCGTAGTTTGCCAGGAAATTGAGAATTTTATGGGGTTCACCAAAGCCCGCCATGAAACCAAAGATTTTTTCCTCCAGAATTTCACGATAAGGGGTTTCGGGCTGGTTGTCCAGAAAACCCTCCATTTCCTCCAGGCCGCCGGAGTGTGTTTTTTCTTCAAATATCAGCCGATCATACTCTTTTTTGGCTTTGCCTACCTCAGCAGCCTGGGGATAAGTATCTAGAAAACCCTTGTAGGACTGCCAGGTACCAGTCTGGGCTGCCAGATTAAACGCAACGGTATTACGCCTTTTTACTGCCTCATTTAACAAGGCTGAATCTTCATAGCGCTCAATGTAGTAATTGTATGCACCGAGTGAATTCTTCGATACAGCCACCGCGAAAGCCAGGCTGTCCACATGCGAGTGATGCGACTCGATGAGCACTCGGGTGACATCATCTTTGATGAGGCCCTCCTGGTCTTTTTCACTGACCAAATCAAACTCCCTTTGAGCAGCACTCACAAAGAAGTGGGCCGAATCTACATTATACCTGGGGAATGAACTGGTAGCATATAGCAGGGAAAACACATATTTGGAACCGGGATTGATACTGTCTTTTTCCAATGATTTTATCACCAGTTCTTCTACTTTGTCAAACTCCCCTTTTTCCAATGCTTTCAGGGCGGGCTTGGTCTTGTCTGCCCATGCAGCATGTGATAGCCCGAGCAAGGCAACCCACATAAAAAACAACTTTGTAATGAAAAGATTTCTAGCCTTTGGATCCAACGCCTCTATATTTTTTAGTATTTAAAACGTGAAATTACAAAAAACAAGCCAAGGTTGCCTTATGTATCTATATGCTGGTTATTCTGGCAGGTAATTTCTTCGCATACTCAGGTTTCGTGGTGTTGTCCCTGCTGGTTTTCAGGCAAACGTTTTACGATTTGTGTCAAGTCTCATTAAATTAGGGGTCAACTTCAATTCAAAAAAATCGGACAATGCAATTTGGCCAGGTTCCCAATCCGGAAGATATTGATTTTACCCTCCCTGCCGACCATACAGGGACGCTGGAAATGTTCCAAGGGCATCTTAAAAAAGACAAAATGAAAGTCTTTATTGGTTGTGCCAAGTGGAACAGGCAGGAGTTGAAGGGCTTTTATCCGAGAGGCACTAAGGACGAGCTGGCATATTACTCCACCCAGTTCAATTCTATAGAGCTGAATGCTACATTCTACAATATTTACGGTAGGGAGCAAACCAAAAAATGGGCTGCAAAGACCCCTCCGGGCTTCAGGTTTTTTCCTAAAGTACCACGGCTGGTTAGCCACATCAAAAGATTGAGTGGTGCCGGGGTAATTGTGGAAGAGTATTGTGATGGCCTCCGGGGATTTGGCGACAAGTTAGGAGTGGTTTTTCTTCAAATGCCAGACAATTTTCAGCCCAAAGACATGGGCAGGTTGGAGGATTTCGTGGAGGCTTTTCCGAAGGATATCCCACTGGCCGTTGAATTGAGGAACACACAATGGTTTGCCGATGAAGAGGTGGCCGGTGAGCTCTACCGTATTTTTGAGGCCAATAACACAGTAAATATCATCACAGATACAGCCGGAAGGAGGGATTTGCTCCACATGAGATTGACCTCTCCCAATGCTTTTGTGCGCTATGTTGGGGCCAACCACTCCAGCGACTACAACCGGCTGGACGACTGGCTGGAGCGGATCAGGCAATGGGCTGACCTTGGGCTCCAAAACCTCAATTTTTTCGTTCACCAAAACCTGGAAAGGGAGTCTCCCCATCTATCAGCTTATCTAATAGAAAAATTAAATAAGGATCTGAATTTTGATTTGACAGTGCCCAGGGCCATGCCCGACCAGGGTACTTTGAACCTTTAACCAACAAGTTTTGACTAGCAATAAAGATGCATTCATCAAAATGTCGCGGTACTGTGCCTATCAGGAAAGGTCACAGAAGGAAGTACGCAACAAGTTGTATGAATTGGGCTTTTATGGAGATGAAATCGAAGAGCTGATTGTGGAACTCATTGCCGAAAACTTTCTCAATGAGGAACGATTTGCAAAGGCTTTTGCTGGTGGCAAGTTCAGGGTAAAAAAATGGGGGCGCAACAAAATAGAAATGGCCCTCAAACAACATAATATTTCAGCCTATTGCATCAAAAAGGGGCTGGAAGAAATAGATGAAGGAGATTATATGGATTCCCTGGAGGGCATCATACAAAAAAAGTTGGAGGCTGTACATGAGTCCAATCCATTCATAAAAAAGAACAAAGTAGCCCAATTTGCCATTTCGAAGGGATATGAGCCCGAATTGGTATGGGGCATTTTGAAAGGCCAATTTGATTGAATGTGTCGCTGAAATTTCAAATCCCGGCCTTTTTGACAATCTTTTTCCCACTGCATATGTTATATTGAAGTAGTATTCATTCAAATTATAGCGTTATGAAAAGGCTGGTAATAATTGCGCTTGCTTGTTTGTTTTTAAACACAGAGGGTATTTGCCAGGGCAAACACCTCAATCTGGATAAGGCAAACAAAGCCCTTCAGGGGTATGATCCTGTAAGTTACTTTAAAGAAAACAAGGCCATAAAAGGACGGAAGGAATTGAGTTTCAAACATGATGGGGCCATTTATTGGTTTGATAGCCAGCGCAACCTGGAACTTTTTCAACAGGACCCATCCAGGTTTTCCGTCGGATACGGAGGGTGGTGTGCCTATGCTATGGGTGCCTCAGGGGAGAAAGTAAAAATTGACCCGGAGACCTTTAAGGTAATGGATGGCAAACTGTATCTTTTTTACAATTTTTACTTTACCAATACGCTGACCAAGTGGAATGAGGACGAAACAAGCCTCAAAACCAAGGCAGACAAGAACTGGGAAGATTTGAACAAACCTTAAATGGACGATGAACTATACCCCGGAAGTGGCTGTTAACCTGATTGCGTTGCAGAGTAGATTTTGATATCGTAATAAAATCGGCATTATAAATCTTTGATTTCTGCAATGTCCGATTAAATTTGTTAGAACCAAAAATGAAGCGGGCACGCCGGACTTCATTTAATTGATTAGCATGGAAATTAAATCAGCTGTAATAAATCTCTTTGAACAGCTTCGGTACGTACTCGAAGCTGTAGATAAGCAGCAATACCGCAACCCATCTGTTTCTTTAGGGGGATCTACCATTGGCCAGCACATCAGGCATTCGCTTGAGTTTTTTACCTGCCTCATTGAGGGGAAAAAAGAAGGCATAGTAAACTATGACAGGAGGAAGCGAGAATCCCAACTAGAAGAGGAGAAGGAGTTGGCCTTGGTTGTTTTGGACGAACTGTCCCAGGCTATTTTAAGCACTGACGACAACCAGCAACTTGTATTGGAGCTGTCTTACAGCCATACAAACACCGACCCTATAAGTGTATCCTCCAATTTCCAAAGGGAATTGGTGTACAACATAGAGCATGCAATCCATCATATGGCCTTGATCAAAATAGGCATAAAAGAAGTAGCACCACAAGTGACAATCCCCGAAGGATTTGGTGTGGCAAACTCAACCATAAGATACAAAAAACAGCACCAGGAGGGTTAAGCCATGAGTGTTTTAGTCAGCACAACCGAGGAGCTACAGGACAAGAGTACCACAGCTGAGGGCACATCCTATCTGTACGACAAACTGAGTACCAGCGTGCTTTGGGCCAAACTTACGAGGTGGGAATTTTGGCCGTTTTCGGTGTTCTATTTTCCAGTTATCTTTTATTGGAGTTGGCTGGTGATAAAAACCCGTTCATTTTTCTTCTTTACCGCTTCGAATCCGGGAATAGAGTTTGGAGGTATGCTGGGGGAATCCAAAAACAAGATTTACCAAAATATCAATCCGGAGTATATCCCAAAAACTTTTAAGCTGAAACCGGGGCTAAACTGCACTGAGTTTATAGCCAGGCTAAAAACTGAAGGCCTGGACTTTCCTTTTATCCTGAAACCAGACATTGGCGAGCGGGGCTGGATGGTGGAATTGATCAAGAATGAAAAAGACCTCATCAAGTACCTGGCCGATATCAAGGTGGAGTTTCTGGTGCAGGAATATGTACACCTGCCAGTAGAGCTTGGGGTTTTTTATTATAGGTTTCCCGATAGGGAAAATGGCACGGTGAGCTCTGTGGTGGTAAAGGAAATGCTCAGCGTGATAGGAGATGGGCGCAGCACCGTACGCGAAATGATCATGCAGGATGTAAGGGCAAAAATGCACTTACAAACCCTTGAAAGCTCCAATTTCGAGATAATGGACTATATCCCGGCGCACAAGGAAGAAGTGGAGCTGGTATCCATCGGCAACCATTGCCGTGGCACGACTTTCCTGAACGGCAACCACCTGATCAACAGCAAACTGATAGCTGTGATGGATAGGATCAGCAAAGAAGTGGAGGGGTTTTATTTTGGCCGGTTTGATCTAAGGTGTAAATCTGTGGAAGACCTGTACGCAGGTAGGAACTTCAAAATAATAGAACTGAATGGTGCCGGATCTGAGCCTGCGCACATCTATCACCCTGGTTTTCCGCTTACACAGGCATACAAGGACATTGTCCATCACCTGAAAGTACTGGCCAGGATTAGCATGCTCAACAACAAAAATGGCCACTCCTATATGACTTTTCGCAATGGGATAAAGGAAGTCGTCAAGATCAGGAAATACAACAAGCAAAAACAGAAAGTAGCATGATACTGATAACCTGTTTTTTTATGGGGTTGTTTTTTAGCTTTATAGGTTCCATTCCCCCGGGCAGCATCAATATCACTGCCATGCAGTATGCGGTCTCGGGCAGAAAGACAGCAGCACTTTATTTTTCGTTGGCTGCAGCTCTCACCGAATATTTGTATGCGGGTATTGCAGTGAAATTCCAGATGTACCTCACGGAGAATGCGGCTATATCAGCCAACTTCCAGGTGATTTCCGGTCTGGTGCTTTTGACACTGGGGGTAGTCAACCTTACGAGAAAAAAACTACCAACACTGCAACCTCAACAAAAGGAGAAACGAAATGCGTTCAGAAAAGGGGTTTTGATCAGCCTGGCCAATCCCTTGGCCATTCCGTTTTGGCTGGCTGTCACATTTTATTTACAAAGTATTGGATGGGTCAACTTATCGGGCAATAATTACCTGGTTTATGTAGCCGGCATTTCCACCGGTACTTTCCTTTTGCTTTTGCTGGTGATCCAACTTGGGGCGCAGTTTTCGTCCATACAGCACAACAAGTTTGTGATATACCGATTACCGGGGATAATATTCGTGTGTATGGGGATTTACACTTTTTATCAGTGACCAGCCTCTTTCGTCTCCAAAGTTGATCCCTGCTCTACCGGTACCTCAGCATCCGATGGCTTGAAAAATTTCTTTTGAAAAATAAGGATAGTGAACACACCGATAAATATGGAGGAATCAGCAATGTTGAAAACAGGCCAAAGTGACATGTAGTCCCCTCCAATAATAGGCAACCAATCTGGCAGCTTACCTTCCCAAATATCTATGTAGAACATGTCGATCACCTGCCCATAAAACCATGAAATAGGAGCGTCATAAGGTGCATTGTCAAGCAAGACACCATAAAATGTACTGTCGATGACATTGCCAACAGCACCTCCCAGGATCAGAGCCACACATAGCAGCAGGCCAGGATGTACTTCCTTTTTGATAAGCATATACAGGTAGTAGCCTATACCTACCATGGCAAATAACCTGAAAATAGTCAGGATGAGTTTGCCGTAAATAGTTCCCAGCTTCATGCCAAATGCCATGCCCGGGTTGGTGAGATAGTGCAATTTGAAAACTTCCCCAAAAATCTGGATCTGGCCCTGTACGCCCATATCCATATTGAAATGCACAAGCATCTTCACCACCTGGTCCAGTACAATGATCCCCAGGCTAATCAAAAAGTATTTATGAAATTTCGTCACTTGTTGTCCGTTTTGTCCTCTATTAAAAATGTGTTTTCAACAGTTTTATTACCGTCAGGTGAGTGGAGTGCTATTTTGGAATAAATATCCACCATCCTCTATATACGTTCCAATTTCACCTTTATATCAAGTTCGTCCATTTCCAATGGTTTTCCATCGGCCAGTACATCGGTAATGCTGAGTTCCTTGGCCTGCGTTTCTTCGCAGATATAGGACTTGTTTGCTTTCAGGGATGATTTTACCACATCCACCGGGCTGCCAACATGTATCAATATCTTGTCCTGAACATCCAATCCCATTTCTTTTCTCAGGTTTTGTATTCGGTTTACCATGTCCCGTGCTATTCCCTCCTGTTTCAATTCTTCCGTTATGGTAATGTCCAGTGCCACTGTAATGCCCCCTTCATTGGCCACCTGCCAGCCTGGAATATCCTCCGAACTGATCTCCACATCTTCCAGTGTCAGCTGGATACTCGAATCATTTATGTGTAGTTCAAGTGTATTGGTACTTTCGAAAGCACTTATCTGTTCCTGTTCCAGTTTTGCTATGGCCTGCGATATTTCTTTCATTTTGGGGCCATATACCTTTCCCAGTTTTTTAAAATTGGGTTTGATTTTCTTCACCAAAACACCGGAAGTATCATCAATAAACTCTATGGCTTTTACATTTACCTCTCCCAGGATTAATTCTTCTACGGCGGCAATATGGTGTTGGGTTTCCTTACTGAGCACAGGGATAAGGATTTTCGACAAAGGTTGGCGCACCTTGATCATCTCTTTTTTCCTCAGTGAATGCACCAAAGAAGAAATGCGCTGGGCCAACTCCATCTTGG
This sequence comes from Cyclobacteriaceae bacterium, assembly GCA_040222275.1. Lineage (GTDB taxonomy): Bacteria > Bacteroidota > Bacteroidia > Cytophagales > Cyclobacteriaceae > CAXBNB01. The sequence goes on along the minus strand of JAVKDJ010000049.1, from coordinate 171,230 downwards.
TTTCCAGATCTACGTCAATATCCTTGTCATATGCCTGTGGGAAATCCGTGAGGTGCACAGATTCGGTATTCAACCTGCCCGAAACTTTGTTCAGGTCCGAAAACAATCGGTCCATGTAAAATGGGGCAATTGGGGAGGCCAATTGCGCCACCGTTGACAGACAGGTATATAAAGTCTGGTAAGCAGAGATCTTGTCAGCATTGTACTCACCTTTCCAAAACCGTTTTCTATTCAATCGGACATACCAGTTGCTCAGGTCGTCCACCACGAATTCCTGTATTTCCCTGGCCGCCCTTGTTGGTTCATAATCATTGAAGGCATCATCTACTTTTCCTATCAACGTATTCAGCTTGCTGATAATCCAGCGGTCACTTTCAGTCCGGTCTTCAGGCGAAACATCACCTTCTTTATAGGAAAACCCATCAAGGTTGGCATAAAGTGCAAAAAAGGAATAGGTATTGTAAAGTGTACCGAAGAACCTTCTCTGCACTTCCGCTACACCCTCCAGGTCAAATTTCAGGTTGTCCCAAGGGTTGGCATTGGCAATCATGTACCACCTGGTAGCATCCGGGCCGTATTGATTGATGGTTTTAAAAGGATCGATGGCATTGCCCAGCCTTTTCGACATTTTGTTGCCGGCTTTGTCCAGTACTAGTCCATTGGCCATTACATTTTTGAAAGCCACGCTATCGAAAAGCATTCCCGCTATGGCATGCAAGGTGAAGAACCAGCCGCGCGTTTGATCCACACCTTCGGCGATAAAATCGGCAGGGTAAACATCTTTCAACCCACCTTCAGCCTGGTTTTTTTCTTTCGGATTGTCACCCATATAATGGAATTGCGCATAGGGCATGGCACCCGAATCGAACCATACATCGATAAGGTCCGGTTCCCTGTACATTTTCTGTCCGGTTGCACTCGCCAGTATTATATCATCCACATAGGGCCTGTGGAGGTCAAAATCTTCAGGGATTTGTGCAGTCATAAAACCCGCCGCTACTGACTTTTCCACCTCACTTTTGAGCTCGTCAATTGACCCGATGCATAGTTGCTCTTTTTTATCCTCGGAAACCCATATCGGTAACGGAGTGCCCCAATACCTCGATCGGCTCAGGTTCCAATCCACCAGGTTTTCCAGCCAATTGCCAAAACGGCCACTACCTGTTGATTTCGGCTTCCAGTTGATGGTGTTGTTCAGCGCCACCAGCTTGTCCTTGTATGCAGTGGTCTTGATGAACCATGAATCCAATGGGTAATAGAGTACCGGTTTATCAGTTCTCCAACAGTGAGGGTAGGAATGTTCATACTTTTCTACCTTGAAAGCCCTGTTTTCTTCTTTTAGCTTAATGGCTATAAGTACGTCAGTAGGCCTGAATTCCGGATCGTTCTGCTCCGCATCGGTATAATATTCGGCCTTTACATACTTCCCAGCGAAATCTGTAACCTCTGCTACGAAACGTCCTTGCTTGTCAACAAGGGGCATTTCGCTTTCATCCACATCTTTCACAAGTAGGCCTGGAACACCGGCCATTTTAGCCACCCTGAAGTCATCGGCACCAAAAGTTGGGGCGATATGCACTATACCGGTTCCATCCTCAGTGGATACGAAATCGCCTGGTATTACCCTGAATGCATTTTGCTGAAGATCATCGTTGGTGACATAAGGTAGAAGCTGTTCGAAACGGACATCTACTAATTCTTCACCGGTATAATCACCTCCTATTTTCCATGGAACCTGCTTGTCACCAGGCTGGTAATCTTCCAGGGCCAGGCCCTTGGTTTTTTCGCTAAAAAACTTGCCCACCAGATCTTTGGCCAGAACAACTGAAATAGGTTGAAAGGTGTAAGCATTGAAGGTTTCTATTTTTACGTAGTTGATCTTTTTGCCTACAGCCAGTGCTGTATTGGAAGGGAGGGTCCACGGAGTAGTGGTCCATGCCAGTATAAATACTTCCTCCCCAGGTTTACTAAACAGGAGTTCGGATTGCTCATTTTGAATTACTTTAAATTGGGCCACAACAGATGTATCTTTCACATCCTTGTAGGTGCCGGGCTGGTTGAGTTCGTGGGAACTTAAGCCGGTTCCTGCCGCCGGGGAGTAGGGCTGTATCGTGTAACCTTTGTACAAGAGACCCTTGTCGTAGAACTTCTTCAGCAGGTACCAAAGACTCTCCATGTAGTCCCTGTCGAAGGTAATGTAAGGGTTGTCAAGATCAACCCAATACCCCATTTTTTCGGTAAGGTCGTCCCATTGGTCTTTAAATTTCATGACGGCTTCCTTGCACTTGGCATTGTACTCAGCCACAGAAATTTTCTTGCCAATATCTTCCTTGGTAATGCCCAGGTCTTTTTCTACCTGCAATTCTACCGGCAGGCCGTGTGTATCCCAGCCACCTTTTCTTTTTACCTGATACCCTTTTAAAGTTTTATACCGGCAAAAGATATCTTTAATGGTCCTGCCCATCACATGGTGTATGCCTGGTGTGCCATTGGCAGACGGTGGGCCTTCGTAGAAAACGAATGTCTCTGCACCTTCTTTCCCATCCACAGATTTCTGAAAGACGTTGTTGTCCTTCCAGGATTGGAGTACCTCTTCGGCCATTCCCGGAAAATCTACCTTTTTATATTCCCTGTATTTCATTATTTATCTTAATTCATCCACTGCTGCCAAAACGAAACAAGCCTGTTGGTTTAGGACAGGCATAGGTTCTTTCATTGTTTATTTGGCACCTTCCTATGCCGGTCTGCACCTCTTTATTGAAGCCAACAGTGAAATATTTCTTTTCAACTTTTATTTATTTCTATCTTTTGAATATCAATTTCTTCGTCCTCATGTTCGTGGTAAAACTCAGGAAAGGTTTCAATAAGAGGGTGGCTCTGGACATTCCTTTTTCCGGTATCAAACCTTAGCAACAAAGCTGGTAAGACTATCAGGTTGGTAAACATGGCCATCAACAAAGTAGTAGAGGTGAGTGCGCCAAGCGCTACAGTGCCTCCAAACTCAGATGCAGAGAATATCACGAAACCAAAAAACAAAATAATAGACGTATATATCATACTTGCCCCCGTCTCCCTTAAGCTCTTGCTTACGGCTACAGGCACAAAAAATCTATTCAAAAACAATTCCTGACGGTATTTGGCCAGGAAATGGATGGAATCATCTACAGAAATACCGAAGGCAATACTAAATATAAGCGCTGTACTAGGCTTCAGCGGAATGCCCGCATATCCCATCATACCACCTGTTATCAACAAGGGAATAATATTGGGAATAAGGGAGATAACAATCATCTTAAAATTCCCAAATAATACGGCCATAATGATTGCAATTATAAAGAAGGCAATAGCCATACTGGTCAGGAGGTTTTCTATCAGAAATTTATTGCCCTTTATGAAAAGCAATGTAGTACCCGTTACTACTGCCCGCAGCTTGCTGTCATCGAAAATTTCCGATACCCTTGGTTTGATTACATCATTGACCAGGGAGTCCATTCTTTTCGAACCAATATCTGCGATTTTCAGCGATACCCTCAGCTTCTGGCCTGTAGAATCCACAAAAGAATTGGCTATACCGGATTCATCTGTATCTTCTGATAAATACCTTAAGATAAATGCTTTGTCTCGATTGTTTGGCAAGTCGTATTGCGATGGGTTGTTGTTATAAAATGCCTGACGGGTAGCTTTAATAAAACTTACTACTGAGATAGGCTGGGATATATGTTCCAAAGAATCCAGAAACTGCTCAAACTCATCAATTTTCCTCAAATTTTTGAGGTTTTGAACCCCCTTCTTCACTCCCGTGTCCACGATAATTTCGAGCGGCATAACACCACTGAAATTTTCCTCGAAAAAATAAAGGTCTTGCTTTACCGGACTGTCTTCCGGCAGGTCGTCCACCATATACGACACTGCCTCAATCTTGCTAACCCCATAAATTGAAACTGCACTGACCAGTGCTGCTACCGTAAAAATAATATACTTATGGCGGTGAACAATTAAATCAAAAGCGGTCAGAACTTTGTCCAGGGGTTTGAACTCCAGGTGCTTCGTGTGCCTCTTGGTAGGGGCCGGCAGGTATGAAAATACCACGGGTATCATGATCAGGCTCACAATAAATGTTGCCAGGATGTTAAGGCCTGCCACAATTCCAAATTCCCTGAGGATGACTATATCCGTGAAACCCAATACAAGAAACCCAACCGCAGTAGTAAAGTTTGTGATAAGCGTAACAATCCCGATCCGGCGAATAATCCTGCCAAGTGCCTTGTTCTGGTCGCCATGGGTTACGTATTCCTGATGGTATTTATTGAGCATGTACACGCTGTTGGGAATACCAATGACCACAATGATGGGTGGGATGAGCCCCGTGAGCAGGGTAATTTGATACCCAAATAGTGAAAGTGTACCCATCACCCAAACCACTATTACACCAATAATTATCAAAGGAAACAAGACTGCCTGCCAGGACCTGAAAAACAAAAAGAGGATAAACCCTGTAACTATGAGTGACAATACGAGAAAAAAGTTGAGCTCTTTTTTCACTTTTACTGTATTGGTGTACCTCACATAGGGCAGCCCGGCATAATGCAATTTTATTTTGGTATCATTTTCGAATGCCTGGCTGGCAAAAAGTATGTCCGAAATTACCACATTTCTGGTTTCCGAATTCAACACACTTTTGTCTATTGACACCAGGATCATGTTGGCGCCATTTTCCGGGTTGATCAGTTGGCCGCTGTACACCCTCAATTTCATTGCTTCTTGAAGCATACTGTCGAGTTCTACCTCTGAGTCAGGAATCGAAGGGAATATTGGGGTAAGTTTGAATTTCTTTTTTTCCTTGCCACCCTCATTGATGGTAGCTTTTACCAACATTTGGAGATTTGTCAGGCTGAGTACGTTGCTCACCCCATCGATTTTTTCCAGTTCCTGGGAAAGGTAACTCAGTTTCCTGAAGTTATGTGTATTGTAAACAGAGCTGTCTTTTATCCCAATGGCCAGTATGTTTCCATCTTCCCCAAAGGTTTGTTGAAATTCTTTGAAGTGGACCATCTCCGGGTCGTCACCGGGAACAATATTGGCCAGGTTGAAAGACCACTCGACAAATTGGGCCTGATAGCCCATAAAGGCGGTAATGGCCACCAAAATGACAAGTAAAAACAACCGGGATTTGAGAATAAAACGGGATAGCTTAGACCACATGCTGAAAAATAAAGTGCAAAGGTAAGTAAATTAGTTTTTAATTTTTTGGTATTTTCAAGGGCTGATGTTTTGGGTATTAAATTGATTGTCAAATACCTTACCAAGGTGACGAAAGCTGGAAACAATATATAAAAAAAGGGGGCATTGCTACCCCCTTTTCATGATGTATCAATTTTAATTAATTCTGGTATTTTAGTACTGCCTTCTTCAAAGACTCTTTGTTTGAAGTAATCGAAGGGTCGGAATATATTTTGGAGGATAACTCGGCAATTACAGCCTTTCTAAATCCCAGCTTTTCAGCCACCTCTTCACAATATTTGATTTCGCTCAGATAAATTTCCTTGTCAATCTTCATGAGTTGGACCACATTGTAGAGGTATTCAAATTTCTCGTCATCCGACATCTCTATAATCGGCGGCAATGGCTCTGGGTTGTCCAGTAGATTATCTATCTCTTCCTCTGGCACACCGTTGGCTTTGCCCACCATATAAATCATGTTCTTTTCATCATCGGCGAAATCGTTATCGATATTAGCCAACTTTATAAGCATACTTAATTGAGATCGTATAGGCATTTTTTTCCTTGATTAAATGATTGATTTCGAACAGTTACCTCCTCGATAGGCATGATAACCAATTCATCTCTTCACAATTAGATGCGGTATTTACTTACCACTTCTCTCAAAAACTCCATATCGGCGTTTACAGTTCCGTCACTAAAAACTTTTGAAGAAAGCTCACCAACTACCTTTTTCTTGAAGCCGAGTTTGTCGGCAATATTTTCACAAAACCTGATTTCGGTCAGGTACACTTCTTTATCTGCTTTCATTAAGCGGATAATATTATACAAATACAATATTTTATCGTCTTCTGTCAAATGGGTCATATCTGGCAATTCATGCCTCGAATTCCTCAGATGTTGATGAAGGATCTTCTCAACTTCCGCATCTTCCATTCCATTGCTCCTTCCAATTCCATAAATCATGTCCTGTTCTTTCTGAGAGATGTTGCCGTCAACAAGTGATAATTGTATCAACAGACTCATTTGCGTGCTGAAATCCATGTGCTACTGATGTTTAATTTTACAAAAAATAAATATAGTCAATTTTTAAAGATTCAATTGTTAAATCCCAAATACTTTATATCGGGTTTGGCATGCCAAAACGCCCAGGTAAACTTTGTTATTTGAAAGAACACTCATATAAAAATAACAACGGATACTATAGGCTTGTAAAAATCAACAATGACGTATATAAATGCAAGGTTTTTTTAAATAGAACCGTTGGTGCCCCTCATTTAAATCCTATATGTCATTACAAGCTGCATCAAACCATCCTTATCTGAAGTCAGTGTAGGGTCGCTGAATATCCTGGCCGAAAGCTCTCTGATCACGGCCTTTTTAAACCCAAGTTTTTGTGCTAGGTTCTGACAAAATTTGATTTCACTTAGATACACCTGCTCATCTACTTTCATCAATTGGACTATATTAAACAAATAGTCAAACTTATCTTCATCGGTCAAATTGGTGATAGTGGGCAGTTCATGCCTGGCATGTCTCAGGTGGTGGTTAAATACTGCTTCAATTTGCTTTTCAGGTATTTTGTTCGCTTTGCCCAAAGCATAAATCATCCGCTGTTCCTTAGGGGACAAGTTGTTATCAATCAACGATAATTGAATCAAAATACTTAATTGAGGATTAAAATCCATATTGCTTTTTTCAATTCTTATATAAAAATTAAATATAATCATTTTTTGTTCATTCGGAATTGTTTCCGATTGAAGTTATTTGCCAGTCTAACTACAGTAGTGGATGGTGGGTTCAAGAATGAGCTGGCCTTGAAATTGATTCGATATTGATACTGAAATGCCTGAGTGTCAAAACAGGAGTTGGAAAAATTGGACACTTTCGAAAAATAAAGTGAAATATGGGTCATTTTTTAAGAGGATTAAAACAAAATAACCATCTTTTCAAAAGTTTATTAAAAATTGGATGACCGTGTGCAGAATAATATAATTTCAAATAGTGTTGGCTGATATTTAAAAATTCACTTAATTTAGGTTTCCAATCAGCAAACACAAAAATTAGAAAGTGAAGGATTATCCTTATAATTTTCACAGTTTCAGTATCTTTAGATATATTTAACCCCTAACCTTTACCTCAAAATATGGGCATTTTAATTCCTTTAATTTTAATTTCTTTTGCTTGCGTGGTGATATGGCGAGCGGGAGATGGTTTCATGACTGCTTCCGAATATATAGGCAGAAATCTCTCTGAAGGTGTGAGAGGAGCCTCAATTAATGCGGTGGCCAGTTCTATGCCCGAAGTGTTCACTTCATTGTTTTTTCTCTTTGTGTTGATGGATGCATCTGGTTTTTCTGGAGGTATTGGTACTACGGCAGGTAGCGCAATTTTCAATGGAATGGTGATCCCTGCAGTGTCTATTTTGGCTGTGATTGGGATTGGCTTGACCAATAGGATAGAAGTATCAAAGAAGGTACTTATGAGGGACGGGATAGCTTTGATCCTAACAGAGACAATCTTCCTTGTGTTGATCAGTGGGGCCAGTCTTGATTGGTGGCATGGATTGATCCTGATGTTGGTATATGTAGCTTATATATCCTATATGTTCATTTCCATGAACCAGTCCCAGAAAAAAGCAATTTTCGAGGCAGAACAAAATGGAGAGACCCTCGAAGTGGAGGAAGAGGAAGAAGAGGAGGAGGAAAATGGAGAACAGGGTTCGTTCATCAAAGGCCTGGTGACTTTCGACCTGGAGAGGGTGTTTGTAGGGTCAAATAAAATGAATGATTTTAGGGCCTGGTCACTTTTGATTTTTGCTACTGTTTCCATTGCTTTGGTTTGCTACCTTTTGGTTATTGCCTGCGAATGGATGGGTGCCGATGTTTATCAAGTTCCTTATCTTGGCGAATATCACGGGTTGAATATTCCTTTGATGTTTGTGGCTTTGGTTTTGGCATCTGCTGCGTCTAGTTTCCCCGATACGATAATTTCAATAAAGGATGCCCAGCGTGGTAAATATGATGACGCCATTTCCAACGCACTTGGAAGTAATATATTCGATGTGTGTTTTGCCCTGGGTTTCCCGTTATTTTTGTTTACCATTTTGCATGGCCCAATACAGATGCCTGAGGATTTGATCAACCTTAGCGCAGAACTTCGGTTCTTACTACTACTATTGACAATAGTAGCTGTGCTTGTTTATACCACCGGCAAGTATATGGGCAAGGGAAAGGCCCTACTGTTGCTGGGTATTTATTTCCTATTCATCCTATATATAATAGGCAGAAGTGCTGGAAATGAGATGGCCGCTTCAATTGCTAACGTATTGTTGTCCATTCTGGAAATGGTTGGAATACGGTAGGCGGTAAAAAAGAATTAAAAAAAGGCCTATCCTAACTTATGGATAGGCCTTTTTTTATTGGAGGTTGAAATGAATGGGGAGCACCATTCTCACACTTACCGGGCGAGCCCCCTGTTTTCCTGGCTTCCATTTAGGTGACAGGCCCATCACGCGCTCGGCCTCCTTATCGCAACCAAACCCGATCCCCTTGATGGTCTTTATGTTACGGACACTCCCATCTTTAGCAATTACAAATTGGACATAGACCTTGCCCTCTACACCCATTCTTCGGGCTTGGCTGGGGTATTTGATGTTTTTTGAAATAAACCTATAATATTCCTTGATCCCCGCTATAGGAACTGGCATGTGTTCTGCAAAATCCACTGGTGCCTCCACGATGGCCTCCTCTTTCTCCTCTTCAAATATGATAACTTCAATGATAGTGTCGTCATCAAAATCCGAATTGAAATCTACTTCTATTTCCTCTATTACTTCTTCATCTTCGACAATGAGGAGTTTGGGCTGCTGCACTGGTGGGGGTGGAGGTGGAGGTTGTACCGTTGGGGGTATGGTCACCATTTCATCAAGCTCCTCAACCGGTTCATCGAGCACCACAAGCTTGATGCCGGTAGATTTCCACTCGAAAGCCGTAAGTACAATGGCAAGGCTCAGCGCTAGTCCCACGTTGAAGAACATTCCCCTCTTTTTTTCCAAATCCAGTTTGGGCATTTTTCTCAATTCCATGATTAATAAATTTTAGTTAAACAATAGGATATAATGGACATCAGGTGATGTCTAAGAAAGAAATAAGGGGTTCCCGGGATAAGCCTTATTTATGGTTTAAATTCTTCAAAGACTTCCATGCCACCATCGTGCTGGGGAATGGTCTTTTTTTCGTTTACTTTCAGAATGCCCAATACCGTCATACCGATAAGCAACGATACTGCCACTGCGATCAATATGATCCTTATCAGACTGCTGGATTTGTGTTGGGTAGCCTGCTGAAAATTCCTCAGCCTGCTGAAATCCTTGTGCCTTGATATCTGGCCTTTAGACAAGGCCCTCCTCTTTATCCGTATATCATATTTGGTCATTTGGCCTGCTTGTCTATTTTTTCATACAGGAGTTTCAATTTGTTCAACGACCTGTACATTTTCATCTTCACTGCGCTTTCTTTTTTGTCCAGCAATAGTGCTATTTCCTTGAAGTTTTTTTCCTCGAAATATTTGAGTTGGAGGATGGCCACTTCTTCATCACTTAGGTGGTCGATCATTTTTCTCAGAATCTTTTCTTTTTCACCTGTTTCGGCTATTTCTCCGCAATCCCACAAATCACCCAACTTTTGCTCATCAAGGTATAGCACTACCGTCTTTTTGCCCCTGAAATGTTTTTTCGTTTCGTTGGCAGCTATTCTGAACAGCCATGCGCCAAAAGGCAAACCCCTGCATTCATATTTACGCAGGCCGTTCATGGCGTTCATGAATATTTTGGACACTATGTCCGCCGATTCATGTTCATCACCCGTTCTGTGATATACGTACCGGAATATGGGTTCGTAGTATTTGTTGTACAAATATTCGAATTGCCCTATGTCCTTTTTGGAAGCTTCAATTACCTGCTCTTCCTTTAGTATTTCCGGATCAATATTTTCCCTGTTGGTCAAAGAATGGGCTTTTTTTGTAGAATAACCCATTGTGCCACTGAAAGTCACAGATAAAGACATATTATTCCTTATTTTTATTCATCCATGCAATTTTCATGCATAAATTTTTTAGGCCTTATCCATACAAAAGAAGAACAAGAGGTGAGCGAAAAATCGAAAATCAGGCAGGTCTTTCTAAGAAAAAGAAAATTTTTGAAGGCGGGAGAACTGAAAAGGAGGAGTGCAACACTGCTGGAATTGTTCAAGTCTTCATTCGACCTGTCTAAATACAATTATGTTCATGTTTTCCTGCCCATAGAAAAACAGAACGAGGTGAACACCTGGCCTTTGGTAGAGTACCTGGAGAGTAAAAAGAAGCAGGTAGTGGTTTCCAAAAGCGACCTCACTTCCAACCACATGTCCCATTACCTGCTGGATAGGTCTGTCGGGATTGTAACCAATAAATGGGGAATCCCTGAGCCATCGGGTGGTCAACTGGTAACTGAGGAGCAGCTGGATTTGGTGCTTGTACCCTTACTGGTGTTTGACAGGCAAGGGAATAGAATTGGCTATGGTAAAGGGTATTATGACCATTTCTTGTCCAAATGCAGGCCTGATTGCATTAAAGTAGGCTTGAGTTTAAGCCCGCCGGTAGATAATCTGCCGGGTATCGAGCCGACTGACATAAAACTGGATTATTGCATTTCTCCCACTGGATTATATACTTTTGGCGTTTTAGAAAAATGACCAGATGAATAAATATGACATTGTGATAATTGGTGGAGGGCCTATTGGATTGGCTTGTGGTATCGAGGCTCAGAAGGCAGGGTTGTCTTATGTAATTATCGAAAAAGGGTGCCTGGTAAATTCCCTTTATAATTATCCTTACAATATGACCTTCTTTTCTACTTCGGACAGGCTGGAAATAGGAGGTGTACCTTTTATTTCGCACAACAGCAAACCCACAAGGTCTGAGGCATTGGAATATTACAGGAGGGTGGCCATGTCATGGGAGCTAAATGTAAGGTTGTATGAGCCAGTTGAGCGGGTTGAAAAAAATGACAATTTTGTCATTACTACCAAAAAAGAGAGCTATGAAGCCGGGAATATAATCCTGTCAACAGGGTTTTACGACCTGCCTTTTTTATTGAATGTTGAAGGAGAGCAGCTAGCCAAGGTGAAACACTATTACGACGAGCCTCACCCTTATTTTGGTCAAAAAATAGTGGTAGTGGGTGCTGCCAATTCGGCTGTAGATGTAGCCCTGGAAACCTACAGAAAAGGGGCTGAAGTTACCATGGTGGTCAGGGAACCTGAAATAAATCCTCGTGTAAAGTACTGGGTACGCCCTGATATTGAAAACCGGATCAAAGAATCGTCTATAGCGGCCCATTTCAATTCCAATCTTTCGGAGATAAGGGAAACCGAGGTGGACATTGAAACACCCGATGGAAAACTGACCATAGAAAACGACTTTGTACTGGCTATGACGGGCTATCAGCCCAATTTTTCGCTGCTGAAGTCTATGGGCATAACAATTGGTGATGACGAGATGAAAACGCCATCCCACAATCCCGAAACCATGGAGACAAATGTGCCGGGTATCTTCCTGGCAGGTGTGATCTGCGGAGGCTTACAAACCAATAAATGGTTTATTGAAAACAGCCGGGTGCATGCTGAGGTAATTGTCAAAACCATTTTGGATCGGAATTAGCTTTCTGAAGCTATCTTACCGACCTCTTCAGTTTTCTTCACAGCAACCGGTATGTTCAGCATCAACGTGTTGCCCCTGTATTTGGGTGTGCTGTCTATTTCTATGTCCCCATGGATGAGATTGGTTCTGGATCGAATGTTTTTCCACCCATTGCCCTTGCCATTGGTGAGCAGGGCCAGGTCAAAGCCCATGCCATCATCTTCTATGGTAAGTGTAATCTCATCCTCGTCACGGGTAATCTGTATGGTTACTTTTTGAGCATCGCTGTACTTCATAATATTGTTTACCCATTCCTGTACAATCCTGTAAATCGATATTTCCTGTAGGTCTGTCAACCTTTCGTCCAGTTCAAAAACCAGCACCTCAACGAACAGCTTTTCAGAAAAATTTATTTTTTCTGCGAATTCTTTAAGAGAAGGGGTTAGCCCAAATTTGACCAGGCTTTGTGGCATGAGGTTGAAGCAGATACTTTTTAACTCTAAGTACATCTCATTTAATATATCCACAGACTTTTCGTAAATGGTGTGGCGTCTCACATTATCATTTTCATTTTGTACGCTTTCCACATTTAGTTTTAGGATGGAGATGAGCTGTCCAAAACCATCGTGCAGGTCGGAAGCAAATCGTTTCCTTTCTTTTTCCTGGCTGTCAATAATGGCGTTGAGTTGTAGTTCTTTGAATTCCAAGTCTTTTCGCTGGAGTACCAATTGCTGCTTTTTCTTCAATCGGTTTTTTTGAAAAATCATAACTATGATCAGGAAAACCAACGCCAAAAAAACACCAAGGCTTATTGCCAGGTTTCGCTGATTTATAGCCTTTTCTTCAGCGATCATCAGGTTCTGGGCACGTATTTGTTGTTCCTTTTTTTCGGTTTCATATTGGGCCTGTAACTCAAATATGTTTTTCGTTTTGTTTTCTTGAAACAACTCATTCTGAAGTGCCATGTACCTATCCTTATAGATGTAGGCCTCTTTAAAATCCCCTCTGGAAAACAAAATTTTGCTATATGCATCATAGGCATCCTTGAGCATCTCTTTAGCTCCAATGTCGCCTGCCATTGAAATGGCCTGGGTTGCGTATGAAGAGGCACTTTTCAGATCACCCTGTTTCCACAAAAGAAATGCTAGGTTTTTTGCATTATAGGCTGCTTCATACCGGTTTTCGAAAGACAAGTGTTCCTCGAAGGCTTGTTCGTAGAAAGCTTTGGCAGTGGAGTGTTTGCCGAGGCTATCATAGGCTATTCCTATATTTCCCAATGAATAGGGAACGTATCGCAAGTAGCCCAGTTCCTTATAACCAGATATGGCTTTCTCTGAGTGTGTGATGGATTCGTGGTATTTGCCCACCTGGATCAAAACCGACCCGATATTGCCCGAGGTAACTGTTATGCCAAATTTATGGTCAAGCTGGAGGTAAACTTCCAACGCTTTATTATAGTATTCCAATACTTTCACTGGTTCTTTTTGCTTCTTATACACAATCCCGATATTTCCCAAAATATTAGCCTGAAGTGCCAATTGAGAGCTGCCCTCAGCTACCCGTAAGCCCAGGAAATAGTGTGTCAAGGCTTGCTGGTAGGCAGCCTTCTCATCGTATATAATGCCCATGTTGTTATAAACCCTGGCCAGTTCGCTGGAATCCTGCTGTGCAATATAAATATTGACAGAACGACCAAGTATCACCAGGGCAGTGTCATATCGACCTATGGCCTGATAGGTATCCCCCAGGCTGTTTAGTGACGCAGCAAGCAGCTTTTGGTTTTCAATTAGGTCGGCAAGGTCGTATGCCTTTGTGGCATAATACAATGCCGTATCCACCTGGCTGTTTTTGTAGTGCCAGCTGAGTTCGTTCAATACCTTTACCGCTACAGAATCAGGCACTTTCGCCAAAACCTGCTTCAGGCTGTCAATGGCGTGGGGCTGACCAGTTGCCACGAGATGAAACGGGCATATGCAAGTCCAAACTATAATGAAAACAACTAGATTTCGCATAGAAAATCGATCGGTGAGGTAGATAAGAGCATAAATATAATGACACCCGTGACAAATTATGAACTCAAAAGCCCTTTACGCATAGTTTATTTCGTTTGATTTTATTTCAAATACTTTAATTTCGGTATTCACACCTGCCAACAATTCGCTGGTACGTTCCTTCCTTGCATCTGTCAAAAATATTTGCTTAAACTTTTGCTGGCTGATCATTTCAAGTAATTTTTGGATGCGCTCGTCATCAAGTTTGTCGAAAATATCATCCAACAACAAGATTGGTGTGAGTCCCTTGTTGGCTTTGATAAATTCGAACTGGGCCAATTTAAGACTAATCAAAAAAGATTTTTGCTGGCCCTGTGACCCGTATTTCTTCAGGGGGTTGTCTGAGATAAGAAAGGCATAGTCATCACGGTGGATCCCCATGGTAGTGCGCTGTAGTACAATATCTTTTTCAAGACAGTTCGCGAACTGCTTCGGAAAGCTGTCATCAAGGGCCTTTGATATGTACTGAATGTCCACCTGTTCTTTTCCTCTGGAGAGGGTTTGATAATGAGAAACAAAACCAGGAAGCAGATCGGAGACAAAGTTGGCCCTGATTTCGCAAAGTTGAATGCTGAGGTCTATAATTTGCTGATCATATTGCCTGATCAGGGCATTATCCCTTTTGCCTGTTTCGAAAATCCGTTTCAACAGGGAATTCCGCTGTTTCAAAACATGATTGTAGCGGATAAGCCCGGTGAGGTAACTTTTATCGGTTTGTGAAATGATGCTGTCAAAAAATTTTCTCCTCACCTCGCTGCTCTCCCTTATCAAATCGTCATCGTTGGGGGCTATCAATACTACCGGGAATTTCCCGATATGCTCGCTGAGTTTGTCATAGCTGGCCCCATCTACCTTAAAATTTTTCTTCTCCCCTTGCTTCAAAGAGCATTGCAGCTGGTGGTCTTTGCTTTTCAGGCTGAAATCTGCTTTGATAGAGAAAAAACCGCTGTTATGCCTGATGTTTTGGCTGTCGATGGAGTTGAAGGCACTTTTGGTGAGGGACAAGTAATAAATAGCATCCAGCAGGTTGGTCTTGCCACTTCCGTTTAGCCCGGTCAGGCAATTCAGGCCGGCGCAAAAATCGATTTTGGTATTTTCATAATTTTTAAAATTGATAAGATTGATTCTGTGGAGTATCATATATTTTTGCCGAATATACGAAATTAGTTAATTTCGCTGTTCGTTTGCGGGCGTGGAGAGAATTGTCTCGCAGGCAGGTAAAATTTAAAACCTAGAGTATGGCAACTGTAAAAGATAAAAAGACAAAGAAGGCGACATCCAAAAATGAATTTCCCAAATCCACCTACATGTTTTGGTATGAAAACATGATGTTGATGAGGAAATTTGAGGAAAAGGCGGGACAGCTTTACGGTCAGCAGAAAATACGTGGTTTTTGCCACTTATATATAGGACAGGAAGCTTGTGTGGCAGGTGCCGTTACAGCATTGAAAGAAGGAGATAAGTATATCACTGCCTATAGGGACCATGCGCACCCATTGGCATTGGGCTCTGACCCGAATAAAATCATGGCAGAGTTGTTTGGCAAAGAAACGGGCATATCGAAAGGTAAGGGCGGATCTATGCACATGTTTGACAAGGAGCACGGCTTTTTTGGAGGGCACGGTATAGTAGGTGGCCAGGTACCTCTGGGGACTGGTATAGCTTTTGCCGACATGTACAAAGGCACAGACAACCTGTGTATGACATATATGGGCGATGGAGCCGTGAGGCAGGGTGCATTTCATGAAGCGCTAAATATCGCTATGACTATGAAAATCCCGGTGATATTCTGTATTGAAAACAATGGATATGCGATGGGTACTTCTGTGAAAAGAACTTCAAACGTGACCAGCCTGGCTGACCTGGCCAATGCTTATGCCATGCCTTCCAAGTCAGTAGATGGTATGTCGGTGGTAGATGTTCACCATGCAGTAGCCGAGGCTGCCGACCGGGCAAGGCGCGGTGATGGCCCGACATTGTTGGAATTCAGGACCTACCGGTACAAAGGACACTCCATGTCAGATCCGGCCAAATACAGAACAAAAGAGGAAGTAGAGGCTTACAAAATGAGGGATCCTATAGAGCAGGTAAGAAAATTGATACTGGATGGCAAAATAGCCACCCCCAAGGATTTGGAAGCGATAGATGCCCAGATCAAAGAAAGGGTGGCAGAATCTGTGAAGTTTGCTGAAGAATCAGCATTCCCTGACCCATCTGAAGCATACAAAGATGTCTATGCGCAAACGGACTACCCGTATCTGGAAGACGCCTGATAAACAAAATAAAGGATTTGGATAAGAGATAAAGCCTTCCCGGTTTCGGGGAGGTTTTTTTGTGCCTAGTTGTTTGCTATTTCCTCGGCCAGGAGCATTGCCTGGTAAGCATTTACAATGCCACCACTGGTAGAAAGCTCATGAAATTTTCCCTTTGAACGCTTTTCAGATTCTACATCCGGCAGCAATACTTTGGGCTTGTTAATTTTATAGGAAGACCTCAAGAGCACATCCTTTAACTGAACAGCACTCAGCTGGGGGTAATGCGACCATACCAATGCTGCTACACCCGTCACTATAGGGCTCGCTAAGCTCGTGCCATCATTCATGCTGTAGAGGTTTTCTGGTTCCAGCGATACTATGTCTTTGCCTGGTGCAAAGATATCCACCCCTTTTTTTCCATAATTGGAAAACTCCGCCACTATTTCGGAGGTCTTGTATTTTGTGGAGGCACCTACATTTATCCAGGGTTTTACCTGATGGCCATCGTCGCAATAGTCGCTGGGAAACCGCGGTTCAATATCTACGTCAATGCCGTTGTTGCCCGAGGCATGCACCATCAATACGTTTTTGCCCTCTGCATACTTGATGGCCTCATCTACAAATTCCTTGTTTGGAGAGAGCTCTTTTCCAAAACTCATATTGATGATGTTGGCGCCATTGTCAGCAGCATACCTGATGGCCAAAGCAACGTCTTTGTCGTATTCGTCACCTTTGGGAATTGTCCTCAGTACCATCAATTTTACATTTTCGACTATACCATCTATGCCGATACCATTTTTTCGGCCGGCTGCCACTACCCCGGCCACAGAGGTGCCATGGTCAGACCGTGGGCCTTTCACGTCATTGTTGCCATAGTCTATATCTGCTATATCTGCAGGATTGTCTCCTATGATATCCCTGGGGTTGAAATCCACATTCAAATGCATATTGAGGCATTCGTAATTGTGGCTCTTATACTCGTTCAGTTTGTCTTCAGTGAGCCCCATTTTGTATTTGTCAATCAGAAATGAGATGGCTTTTGAGGTGCGTTTGGACTTAGTACGAATTGACTTTAGATCCTTGAGTGAAACAGGGTTGATACCGGTCTCTACTTTAATGATTTCCTTTGCTGTATCAAAAATTTCCTGAAACATGGAAATGCCCTCCTCTTCCTTTTTGTATTTGGAAAGGTTTTCCTCGTATAGTGCCTTGCTTTGCCTATAGGTGAGAAATGCATCTTCTTCCTCCTGAGTCAATCCATCGGTGGAAGAAACATTTTCAAATTTGGCATTGTATTTTTTGTACATACGGGTGTACTCAAAATTCTCCAGATGAATGTTTTCACCCTTGTCATTGCCAATAAAATTCCACCCATGAATGTCGTCAATATATCCATTGTTGTCATCATCCAGATTGTTATCGGCTATTTCACCTTCATTTTGCCATATTTTTCCCTGTAGGTCTTCGTGAAGTATGTCCACACCACTATCGATTATGGCCACCACTATCGTCTTTTTTGGTTGCCTGTTTTTTAAGAGTTCTGAATATACGCGTTCTGTACTCGTGCCATGTATCTTATCTATTGCCAAATCCTGATTGTACCAGTTGAGGTATTCTGTTTCCAGCGAATCGACCGTACTTACCTGGCTCATAGCTTGTGGTACAGATATCAAGGAAAGAAAAATAAATGTGAAGACAGGAAGAAAATATTTGATCATTTACTATAACTATTAATTGCCAAACTTGGAGCTTAGCTGTTCAAGGCTTTCATTCGAGCCGACAAAAGTAATAATATCTCCTGATCTCAAACGGGTGTATCCATGGGAAATGATCATATGTCCGCTCCTTTTAATAGACAATATAATTACGTCAGGTGGAAGTCGCAGATTTCGCAGGGCCATTCCATGCAAATCGGAATTAGACAATTCTATATCCCTGGTATCTTGTCCATCCTCCATGCCCAGCAAGAGGGAGGTAGCCTGGGGGGATCTGACAAAATGGTCGAGTAAGTTGACTATCGCCAGAGAGGGGTCTATCACACGCACACCCAAGGCCAGAAATTTGTTGGTATAATACCTGTCAGTCAGCCGTACGATCATGTCGGGTGTTCCAAAGTGATGGAAGGAAATCTCACATATTTCATAGTTTTTCTTGTCCGAAAGCATACATACGATGGCATCCGCCTTATCAGCTTCTATTTTTTTGAGGTTCTCCAGTGTAATATCATTAAGGTACTTGATGTCAATATTTTCCGGTTCGGGAAAAGAACCTTTCTTTTGGCGGGAAACAATTTTTACTTTCCAGCCCTTGCCCACAAGTTGGTTGGCCAGGGTCAGCGATTGGTTTTCATAGCCATATATGATCACATTGCGGGTAGCGCTGGCAGAAAAACCACCCCTGCTACGATCTTCACCAACACTGCCCAGGGCCCATTTAAACAATGGAGGTCCCACTATCTGGTTAATTACAATGATGGCAATTATGATCGTATAAAAATCAGGCCCCCAAGCCGGGAACTCATTGGCAATGATAGTGGAGAGGCCAAGCGCAACCCCCGCCTGTGTGACATAGGGCATCCAACCTACGTGACAGTACCGCATGGGGTCACCAGCCATAAGTCCTCCAAAATAAGAACCTACCACCAGTGAAGACAGCCGGACGGCAAACAAAGTAATGGCAACAGGCCAGACACTCAACAGGATTTCTATGGACAATGAAGCACCTGTTAAAGTAAAAAAGGCGGCATATACAAGAGGGCCCGTTTCACTCAATATTTTCAAAAACTCAGGCCGGTATTTTGTGTAATTGGTCACATACAAACTACCAATGATGCAGATGAGAAGTGGTTCCAGGGCCACTTCCCTTATGAAATGGATTTCGCTGAAATGCTTGAGCTCGGAAGCCATTAGATACACCGAATACCCTATAATGATGATGAGAAGAGATTTTACTTCTGACTTTATTTTCAGCCCCAAAGCAAACCCTAACAGATGACCCAGAAGCTTTCCGATAACCAGGGAAGCCAGGATTTCACCCAGGAGAAATATTATGCTAAAGATATTGAAGTCCTCACCTGTAGTCAGGGTTTTAGCAAGTGACAAGCATACCGCAAAAAGAACAATGACAATAAAATCTTTTAGCACTGTCACGCCCATCACCGTCTGGGTAAAAGGCCCTTTCGCTCTCAATTCGTTGATGATCGCAATGGCGGATGCAGGCGAACGGGCCACAAAAATAGCCCCGGATAACATGGAAACGGCTATTCGGGAAGGTACACCCATCACATCCATAAATGGAATGTAGTCCGACATCAAATAAACTGACGTACCGCCGATTAAGAATGTAGAGACTAGCTGGCCAGCCGTGTTCCATTTGATACTTTTAAACCGGGACCTCAATTCGCGCAAGTACAGTTCTGAGCCTGCGGCAAACGCAATAAAAGCCAGTGCCATTTCATTGATGAAATTAAGTTTTACCCTTGACACCTCTGGAACCAATCCCAGGAAATAGGGGCCACATAGGATGCCGGTGAACAAAAAGCCGGTAATAAAGGGAAGTTTGATTTTTTTGAACAAAACCGCTATTCTATTCGATGCTACCGACACAACGACAAACCCTATCAGCAAAACGAGCACTTCCATTTTATTGGTAAAAAACAAATCCATCAGGTGCTTTGTTTTAAAATGTCACAATTAGATTAAATTGTAAAATAATGAATAAATTCATTTGGGCATAGTGCGCTTCTGATTAACCTGTTTTGTATTTTAAAAAAAATTGAGTTGACCTGCTTTCAGCATGAAAAAACTATTGCGGGATTTGGTTGCCTGTTGCCGAAAAAAGTAAATAATATTTAACCCTGATAAAAACTGACGATGAATATTCTAATAACCGGGGGAAGCGGTTTGGTGGGATCGGCTGTCACAAAGGCATTGGTACGTGAAGGGCACAAGGTGCGGCACCTAAGTAGGAGAAAAAGGCAAACAGAGCATGTAGAGGTGTTTGAATGGGACATAGAATCCGGTAAAATAGATGATAATGCGCTGCAAAACCTTGATGCTGTGGTGCACCTGGCGGGTGAAGGTGTGGCTGATAAAAGATGGACAACCCACCAGAAGGATAAAATAATATCGAGCAGAACCGATTCCGCTGGACTGCTACTAGACTCCCTATCGAAACTGGATAAAAAGCCATCCGTGTTTGTTTCAGCCTCGGGGGTGGGGTATTATGGTAGCGACACAGGCGATGTTGAACTTACCGAAGACCACCAAAAAGGCGATGGTTTTCTGGCTGAAGTGGTGGAAAAATGGGAACAAAGTGTCACATCGTTTGAAGGGCTTGGCATCAGAACAGTCAAACTCAGAATAGGAATGGTTCTCAGTGGGGATGGAGGAGCACTTGAAAAAATGCTGATGCCGATTAAATATGGGATAGGTTCGCCTCTGGGAACTGGAAAGCAGCAAGTAAGCTGGTTGCACATAGATGACCTGGTAAGCTTGGTAGGATACTCCTTGCAAAACGACCATATTTCGGGGATATACAACGCCGTTTCATCGCAACCGGTAACCAACGAGGAGTTGATCCGTTCTATCGCAAGGACATTGGGCAAGCCCATGTTTATGCCCAGGGTGCCTGCATTTGTCCTAAGATGGATGCTCGGCGAAATGTCTTCAATAGTGACCGGGGGAAACCGGGTATCAAACGAAAAAATCAAAAAAGCAGGCTTCAAGTTTCAATTTGAAAAACTGCATGATGCGCTGGCCCAAATTTTGGACAAATATTGAAGCTTGGACGTTAATTAGATAACTTTGCCAGCTTTTGCTGGCATGAACACTTAAATGAGCGTATGGAAGACCATCAATTAAATGAAGAGGAAAAAGGTAAAATCATTGAAGCCTTTAAGGACAAAGATTGGAATCAGATAAAGAGTACGGACTCCTGGGTGATTTTTAAAGTAATGGCGGAAATGGTGGAAGGGTTTGAAAAGCTGGCCAAAATAGGGCCGTGCGTGTCCGTGTTCGGATCGGCCCGTACCAAACCAGACCACAAGTACTACCGTATGGCAGTGGATATAGGGGCTGAACTGGTCAAGCATGGTTATGGAGTGATAACAGGAGGCGGCCCGGGTATTATGGAGGCAGCCAACAAAGGTGCCAATAGCCGCAATGGGCGCTCGGTGGGGTTGAACATTGACCTGCCTTTCGAACAAAACAACAATCCGTACATAGACCAGGACAAGCTGCTCAATTTTGACTACTTCTTTGTAAGAAAAGTGATGTTTGTCAGGTATTCGCAGGGTTTTATTGTGATGCCGGGAGGGTTTGGTACGTTGGACGAATTGTTCGAAGCGATTACCTTAATTCAAACACTGAAAATAGGGAAGTTTCCCATAGTACTGGTAGGTAGGGAATACTGGAGTGGGTTGTTGGATTGGATCAGGAATGTCATGTTGAAGGAGAAAAACATCAGCGAAGTAGATCTTAATTTGATCAATGTGGTGGACAATGCAGAAGATGCCGTGGGTGTTATCGACGAATTTTATAGCAAATTCCTGCTATCCCCCAATTTCTGATTTTTGTATAAATGGCTTAGAACGATGTGGTTTGGTGGTAGTTTTGCTTTCCCTGCTCAGCCGGCATCAAATACCAAAAGACATAAGAGAGTTTTGAATAAACAGTTGCTGGATTGCCCAATTAAAGAAACATGGAAGTAGAGGAGTTAACCAAGGTCAAGACATTTGATGTAGCAGAAGAAGCAACGGATTTCATTGAGATATATGGCGCCCGGGAGCACAACCTGAAAAATGTAGACCTCAAATTCAAACGTAATCAGCTAGTAGTAATTACCGGCATCAGTGGTAGCGGCAAATCCTCGCTGGCGTTTGACACCATCTATGCCGAGGGCCAAAGGCGCTATATGGAGAGTTTTTCTGCTTACGCCCGGTCTTTTATTGGGGACATGGAGCGCCCTGATGTGGACAAGATCAATGGCCTGAGCCCGGTGATTTCCATTGAACAAAAAACCACCAGCCGAAATCCACGATCTACAGTGGGTACAGTTACAGAAGTGTATGACTTTATGAGGCTTTTGTTTGCCCGTGCCGGGGAGGCGTTTTCCTATCAAAGTGGTGAACGCATGCAGAAGCAAACCGAGGAGCAGATTCTTTTTCATATCCTCTCCTACTTCGAGGGTCAGAAATTATCGATTCTGGCCCCAGTGGTCAAAGGACGAAAAGGGCACTATAGGGAACTTTTCGTGCAAGTAGCAAAATTGGGGTTTGGCAAGGTAAGGGTAAATGGCGAACTGCTCGACCTGGTGCCTAAAATGCAACTCGACCGGTACAAAACCCATGACATTGAGATAGTGATAGACCGGGTGCTTGTTGGGGAAAAAGACAAGAACAGGATCACCCAATCCGTCAGAACGGCCCTTCAGCATGGCAAAGGCATAATCATGGTGCTGGATGAAAATGATCAGGAGCATCACTTTTCGAAATTTCTGATGGATCCCAAGACAGGCCTGGCCTACGACGAACCAGCCCCCAATACCTTTTCTTTCAATTCACCCTATGGTGCATGCCCCGAATGCAATGGACTGGGGCAGATTGAAGAAATCAGCCGCAAGTCGATTATCCCGGATGAATCGATCAGCATCAGCAGAGGGGGGATCTTGCCACTGGGCGAGTTTCGTGATATCTGGATTTTCAAAAAAATAGATGCCATCCTAAAGCGTCATAAAGTCAATTTGACTACTCCTATAAAGGACATCCCAGAAGAAGTGATGGAAATTTTGCTGTATGGTGGTGGGGAACCTGTGGCGGTAAAGTCGGTGAAATACCCTGGCACGGACTGGCAAACAAAGTTTGAAGGGATTGTGCTGTTTCTGGAAAAGCAAAAAGATACCGGATCGGAAAAAATACAGAAATGGATCAAGGATTTTACCAATGTGACTACATGTCCGGAATGCCAGGGGCAGAGACTGAAGAAAGAATCACTGCATTTCCTCATCGATAATAAGAATATTTCCGACCTGGCTTCTTTAAACATAGAAATGTTGAGCGACTGGTTTCAGGGTTTGGAGAGCAGGCTGACAGAGCGGCAGAATATCATTGCCACGGAAATACTTAAAGAAATAAGAAAACGACTGGGCTTTTTGCTGGATGTTGGGCTGGGCTACCTGGAGCTCAACAGGCCGCTTAAGACCCTGTCTGGTGGAGAGGCCCAGCGCATTCGGCTGGCCACTCAGATTGGTACCCAGCTCGTGGGGGTACTTTATATTCTCGATGAACCAAGTATCGGGCTGCACCAGCGCGACAACATGAAGCTGATCAAGGCGCTCAAAGACCTGAGGGACCTGGGCAATACCGTCATTGTGGTAGAGCACGACAAAGACATGATGCTCAATGCAGACTTTGTGATCGATATTGGGCCGGGGGCAGGACGGCACGGAGGACAGATAGTATCGGCAGCCTGTCCAGAAGATTTTGTGAAATCCGATACCATGACAGCTGCATTTCTCCAGGGAACCCAAAGCATTGATATACCCGCGGAAAGACGAAAGGGAAATGGCAAAAAACTGACCCTCACCGGAGCATCCGGGCACAACCTGAAGGACGTTTCGCTCGAAGTGCCCCTTGGAAAGATGATTTGTATTACGGGTGTTTCAGGAAGCGGCAAGTCATCCTTGATACATGAAACCCTGGTGCCTATTCTAAATACAAAATTCTACAGGTCTAGAAAAGAACCTTTGCCATACAAAGAGATCAAAGGCATAGAGCACCTCGATAAGATCATTGAGGTAGATCAGTCGCCGATAGGCCGTACACCCAGATCGAATCCGGCTACCTATACCGGGGTGTTTTCAGAAATCAGGACGCTATTTTGTCAGCTTCCCGAAGCAAAAATACGGGGATACAAGCCAGGCCGTTTTTCTTTCAACGTAAAAGGAGGCAGGTGCGAAACCTGTGAAGGTGCTGGCATGAAGCTGGTTGAAATGGACTTTTTACCAGATGTGTATGTGCCTTGCGAAACATGCAAAGGGCGCAGGTACAACCGAGAAACGCTAGAAATCAGGTTTAAAGGGAAATCTATTTCCGATGTGCTGGAGATGACCGTGGAGCAAGCTGTGGAGTTTTTCGAAAACCAGCCTAAAATTGTGAGAAAAATCAAAACCCTCAATGATGTTGGCCTGGGTTATATCACCCTTGGTCAGCACGCCACCACCCTTTCGGGAGGGGAGGCACAAAGGGTGAAGCTCGCGACCGAACTTTCGAAAAAAGATACAGGCAAAACTTTCTACGTGCTGGATGAGCCTACCACCGGCCTGCATTTTCAGGATATCCAACACCTGCTGGAGGTGCTCAACAGACTTGTGGAAAAGGGCAACACTGTACTGATCATAGAGCACAATATGGACGTGATCAAAGTAGCGGACCATGTGGTGGACCTTGGCCCGGAAGGGGGCCATGGAGGCGGTAATATCGTGATGACCGGTACGCCTGAACAAATTATTGAAAACAATCAGGGCTATACAGCTCAGTTTCTAAAATTGGAAATGTAGAAAGTACACAAAGGTTTTGGGTTTTGCCGACCAGTCAAAATTGAGACCCCAAAAACTAGCTGGTTTTTCATTGGGTTTCCGGCATTCGACCGGAATTCATATTTTGTTATCTTCGTCCGTATGAAGAGATATTGTACCATACCCCTTTTTATACTATTTGTCCTCACCGATGTTATCGGCCAGAACCCTATGTTCTGGGAGGAATTTTCCCTCAACTGGCAATCAAGCCTTCGAGGTATTGATGCAGTGTCACACAAGGAATGCTGGGTGAGTGGCACCAATGGCACTGTTGCCAAAACTGTGAATGGAGGCCGGAATTGGAAATACCTTACAGTGCCCGGGGCGGATTCCCTCGACTTCCGGGACATTGAAGTTTTCAACTCCAATGAAGCCCTGATATTGAGCATTGGGACTGGGGCAAGCTCGAGGATTTACAAAACCATTGATGGTGGTCAAACATGGAAAATAGTGTTTCAAAATAAGGAACCAGAAGGTTTTTTCGATGCTTTCACTTTTTGGAATGCAAATGAAGGCATGATGCAGGGCGATCCGATTGATGGCAGACTGTATCTGCTCACAACCGCAGACAGGGGCGATACCTGGCATGAGGTACCCCAGCAAAAATGCCCAAAGGTAGAGAAAGGGGAATATGCTTTTGCGGCGAGCGGCAGTCAGATCGCCTCTTTCGGAAATACCATCTGGATAGGCACAGGCGGCAGCAAATCCAGGATATTTCGTTCCAACACCAAAGAGCTTTCATGGGAAGGTGTTGACACCAAAATGATACAGGGCCAGCCTAGCCAGGGGGCCTTTTCCCTAAGTTTTTTTCACGAAAGGTTCGGAATGGCCGTTGGTGGTGACTACACCAAAGAAAACGAGGGTAAGGACAACATAATCATTACAGTGGATGGAGGGGAATCGTGGCACCTATTGCGGATGGAACTGGACTTCCGGTCTTGTGTGGTATTTGTAGGGAAATCGGCCATAGTTACCGGCCCTTCCGGGTCAGAACTATCAGATGATATGGGCAAGTCGTGGACAATGATTGAGGGTAGGGGTTTTCATTCCCTTTCTGTGGTGGAGGATTCAAAAACAGTATGGGCAGCAGGTAGTGATGGCAGGATAGGGAGGTTGGTTTTGCCCTAGTTGAAGGCCAATTTAAAAATCAAAAATGTAGGTCAACTTGTTCTTAATCAAGAAACTTTATTGATCATTATAGAATTGCGGACAAGTTTGTTCTTTTGAGCTTTTTTTTCGGATAAAGAGCCTTAAATTTCGTAACCAACGGAAAGCTGATTGTATGCTGAACGCTAAAATATTGATCAACCTATTGATGCCATGAAAATACAACACTTCTTTGTGCTCCTTCTGTTTATTGCCTGCACGTCTAAAAACGATGAAGACGGCTTGACCAAAGAAAGCATAGTTGGTGCCTGGGAAAATGTATCACTGAATGTAAAGATGAATACATTCCAAAACAGGGACACTACCAGCTACCTGAGGGCTCCCGAGGGGAAATGGGAGGAGGTTCTCAAAATCAAGCCAATCCGAACCGTGTATCTGGAAAACGGGGAATATACTTCTACCTACCGCGATTTATCGAACAAAGTGGTAGGTGAAAGCAAGGGAACATGGGGGATCAGGAATGACTCGCTGGTCCTGACAGCAGAGGGTGTGGAATATACTTACTCGGTGATTATCGAAAACGGCAAGGCCAGGTTTATCAGCCTACAGGATTGGGACCAGGATGGGAAAGTGGACGACCTGTACGATGGTTGGCAGAAAAAGGTGGAATAATTTACATGAGTTCGGCATGGGTACAATCATCTTGTACATGATATTGAATTCATCAGGATTCTGATTTTAAAAGTGGCCAACAGTATTTACTTTTGGCGCATGCTAAAACAAGGAGATACCTACACATCAAAATTCACCATCACACAAGACCAGGTCAATGATTTTGCTCGTTTGAGTGGTGACGACAACCCCATACACATCGATCAGGAGTTTGCTGCCAATACCCCATTCAAGCAGACCATCGTGCACGGTATTTTCTCCGCTTCGGTATTTTCCAAAGTACTAGGCACAGAATTCCCCGGCCATGGCTCTATTTACCTCGGGCAAAAACTGGAATTCAAACGCCCGGTGTTTCCAGAAAAGGAATATGAAGCCCGTTTCGAAATCACTGAAACGAGGGAAGGCAAGCACACTGCCATAGTATCCACACAGGTATATGAACTGGAAAGAGGCAAAATCGTGATAGACGGTTGGGCAGAGATGCTCAACAAAGAGCAGTTGCCGTAGGCCGGATCAGGATTGTTTGGATTTTTGGATGGACAGGATTTAGAAAATTATCACAACCCAAAAATCCTGCAATCTTTTAATCCCGTGAACCCCGTCCTCTTAGTGTGGTTTTCTCGCAAATGTTATGATATGCTCACACTCACATAGGTATGCCATAGAGAAGTTTATTCTCCACTATTTCCGTACCGGGATTATTTGGATTTTTAGTTGGACAGGATTTGAAAAAGTATCACAACCTAAAAATCCTGCAATCTTTTAATTCCGTGAATCCCGGCCTCTTAGTGTGGTTTTCTCGCAAATGTTTTGATATGCTCACACTACCATAGGTATGCTATAGAGAATTTTATCCTCTACTATCTCTGTATCAGGATTATTCGGATTTTGGATGGACAGGATTTGAAAAGTATCACAACCTAACAATCCTGCAATCTTTTAGTCCCGTGAATCCCAGCCTCTGAGTTTCGTTTTCTCGCAAACGTTTTGATATCCTCATACTACCATAGGTATGCTATAGAGAATTTTATCCTCCACTATCTCTGTACCGGGATTATTCGGATTTTTGGATGGACAGGATTTAGAAAATTATCATGACCTAACAATCCTGCAATCTTTTAATCCCGTGAATCCCGGCCTCTTAGTGTGGTTTTCCCCCAAATTTTTTGATATCCTCATACTACCATAGGTATGCTATAGAGAATTTTATCCTCCACTATCTCTGTACCGGGATTATTTGGATTTTCGCATGGACAGGATTTGAAGAGTATCACAACCCAAAAATCCTGCAATCTTTTAATCCCGTGAATCTGACTTCTGAGTGTGGTTTTCTCGCAAATGTTTTGATATGCTCACACTACCATAGGTATGCTATAGAGAATTTTATCCTCCACTATCTCCGTACCGGGATTATTAGGATTTTCGGATGGACAGGATTTGAAGAGTATCACAACCCAAAAATCATGCAATCTTTTAATCCCGTGAATCCCGATCCCTGTTTTTAGGATGCATCAACCTTTTTACCTCCAGGCTTTTCGCCCCAAAATTTATAAGCAACCCTTTGTTCATTTTGTATGCCACCAGATAGTTCAACCCTTGCGCAAGGTGGACGTCTTCCAGGTTTATTTTGGCTTTGAGTTCTAGCATTATCTGATTTTCTACCAAAAAGTCAGCCCTTCTGGTTCCGACATCTATGCCTTCATAATAAATGGTTTGTTCCTGTTCGCGAACAAACCCCAGTCCCGCTCGTTCCAGCTCAATGGCAAGTGCCCTTTGGTAAATGACCTCCTGAAAACCATTGCCCAAAGTACTGTGCACTTTCATCGCACATCCAATGATTTTGTATGTGAGGTCATCTTCTATTTTTTCTTTCATACGGTCTTTTTTCTTGAGATCATTGGATGACAAGGAAATTAAAAATCTGATAATCCAGCATTTCCTTTTGGAATATTCTAAAGAAGTTGCGACTAGAAATATGGAATCACAATTAAAACACTATAGCGCGGTTTATGCCTGTGGCCTTCCAGGCTTTATTGGTGTATAACCAGTTGGTTTCTATTAATGCAGCTTCTGATATTGTTTTGGAGCCAATTACACCATCGGCCTTAGTACCTAATTTTTCTTGCTTTGATTTGATCAGCGCTACACCCTCAGTTGATAGCACAGTCTTGTTTTCCTGATCCTTATCATTATAGAGTGCAATCTTCTTGTCGATGTTCAAGGCTTCCATGATCAATACAATGGCTGATGACTCCAGTTCGTTGGATTTCTGTATCATGCCATGTATCCGGGCTATCTCAGCCAGCTCTGTGCGCGCGCCCGCAGCTATCAATTTATATCTGGCAGTAGAGTCTTGCGTTAAGAGTTCGAAGCTATTGTATTCTAGCGTTGCAAAGGTTTGGGCCTCATAGATAGGTATCGTTTTGTTTGCCCTATCACAATTTAGTGTATTGCCTGCATAAGATATATCGATGGGTCTGTAGGTAATGGTAATGTTATCATCACCGCAATACTCGGTTAGATCAATAGATCCGGTATCGTCTGTTATCACCTCTTTTATGGTGGCTCCATTCTTTTTGATTTGACATTTGCAAACCATTGGTTTACTCTTGTTGAACAAAAATTTAAAGATAGACTTTCTGGCTTCTGGCTGTGCCACGGCGCTAAGACTGGTCCAAATCAGAATCACTGTCAGCAGTGATATTTTTTTTAGATAATACTTTTCCATATATGATAATTAATAGAGTCCAAATAATAATGAGAAATAGGTAAATTTCAATTTTGTTTTTAGCTGAATAAGTAGCAAGACCTGCTTCCCTCAGATAAACCGGAGGTTTTGAAAAGTCATAGTTTTCTTTTTTTTCAATCATCCGATCTACATGAAACAATAAATCAGGGGTTTTAGGGAGTTTTCCTTCATAATAGACCCTCAATTCATATGTAGATCCGGGGATGAGGTGATTGATTTCGAAATTCGCATAGTCCACTCCAAATTGTTGATGGTCTTCCACATCCAGTACGCTACCAAACTGATGAAATGTCGGACGTTTGGAAACCCTAACCCCTTTCTTGAATGTGATATCACCACCCGCCCGAATAGTAAACGCAAGGTCTTTATAGCTGTCTTTTTTCGAAGTGTTGGTGATGTAATAGGAAACGAATCTTCCATGACTGTCTTGCCCGGAAGCGTATTCATATTCGATAAAGGTGGTAGCCAATATTTCTGAGGAGAATTCTTTCACAGTATATCCCAACACAGCGAACAAAATGGTAAAAAGGTATGGAAGTTCTTTAAAGGTTAACATTCGTTTTTAAATATCAAATTGAGCCCAAAGGGGTCTGTGATCGGCTAGAAAATACCGGATATAGCTAAAAAAGTATTGCTTATTGTGGGTTTTATCCATTTTCCACAAGTCGCGAAAGGCTACATTGTCAAAATCGTACACACCAATTTTACCCTGACTGAAATCCTCATTGGTGTGTTTGGGAAAAAAGAACAATTGGTCGTAACTTTTGTCCCCGGCCAGGTTGCTCCCGATGTATTCTGTACTATGTAGAGGTGCAGTCAAGCCATTCGCTGTTATCTCGTTATAATAAGGGTCGTCCTGTTTTAACTCTGGCATGTTAAAATCCCCCAGGAGCATAATGTCCTGGGAAGGCAAGTATTCCAGGCCTTTGTCACTTCGCTTTCTTGCCCAATTGCTCAGTGCCTTGGTTTCCAGCAGGCGGATTCGGGTGTCGGACCAGTAGAGGTGTACATTTACAAGTGTAAATTGAAAATCATTGGCTTTAAAGGTCATCATGTACGGGTTTCGGTTAAACCCACCAAATTCCATTTGCTCTTTTTCATCTCCTACTTCGATAGTGACCCGACGCTGTTCATAGCCCCTCATAGCCAGTTCAGCGACCAAGCCTACTTGAGCCACCTTACTGGAGTTGTACACAAACCCCAACCGTTCGCTATTGCCTGCAATGTCGGATAGGGAATAGTGGTAGTTTCCTCTCATATAAGACATTAATTCGTTGAATTGGCTGAGGTTGTCGGCCACTTCCTGTACTGCAATAATGTCGAACTGGCTCATGATGTAGGCCATAATCTCCAAATGGGCAGGGGTTCTTTGTTGAGCTCCAAAATTGGTGAGGTTCCAGGTGGCAATCAGCAGTTTGTCTCTTTGTTTGTTTGGAATCCCCCTTTTGTTGAAATGATAGGCCAACCTTCTTTTTTCAGTGGAGGGGTTGAAGGTAAAGTCGTATTGGGCCAGGTCAGGTTTTTTATGTGCTATCATGTTTTGTTATATTTTCTTTGGTGTTTTTGTTTGGTAGCAGGGCTACCCGCAGGTAGCCTTGCTTGTCGGGTCAGGCTGGCTCCACTATCCCCAATACCTCCAACAGCTGCGACTGGTCCTCCAGTGCTATCCGGGAAATGGCCACAAAATCGCTCATCCAATCTTGTAGCGCTTCAAAAGCCTCATCGCGTATCCTGGTAGCATCTTGTGCTTCTCCCTTTTCCTTTAGTTGAGCTGCGAGCTTTGTTTCCACGTCCTTAATGCCTGCGAGTCCTTCAGCAAGGGCCTGTTCGGTAATGCCGAATTTTGCAAGAGCTACCCTAATAGGTTCATTGGCCTGCGCATTGGCATAGAATACCGAAGCTTGTTTGATCCATCCGGAGTAAGTTTGTTTCCTTCTGCCGTCTAGATCGAGGGATTGCCATGCTCCCCTTTGTCCGCGTAGGGCAATCCGGGCTATTTTTACATACCGCATATATACAGAGTTGGCATTTGACATGGCCGCATTTAGCGCATCAGAAGCTTCATACTGCTCACCATATTCCTGCTTTTGTTTGTTGTGTTTGGTTAGGGCGTCTTCATAAAGCGCCAGGCCTTCGTTCAGCCTGGCTTCATCATATCCAAACAGTGCGAGTGATACTTTGATGGTTTCGTTGGATAGCGCATTGTCAATAGCAACCTGCGCATTGAGCATTCTAGCGTCAATTGTGTTGGTTTTCATAGAATAAGAATATTTGAATGTTTAAAAATGATATATTCCTGGAAGCTGGGGTTTTCAGAACAGAAGATATCATAGTCTGGTTGGTAGGTGTTATGTCTAGTCGGGTAGTTGCCATTTATTTTATAGGAGTGTGGTTTTTTCATAGTAGCTGCTACATCTGGACTGGTAGTTAACAGAGCTGGTTTGATAGGTATGGTTTTGCGCATGTCTATAAGGCTTTCAGTTTGGTACTATTTGAATTATGGCTTGTTAAAAATCTTACAGCTATTATTTTGGTCTGTTAAACAAGGTGACGAGAGGGATATCCACAGCTATGAAAAAATTCCATCTATAAGCGGCAGCCTCTATGGTCGAAAATACTTCCCCGTTATCACTCAATTCGATCTTACGCAGCTGTGGGCCTCTTTGGTAGCCTCCCCCAATAGAAATAGGAAGCTTCGGAATGCCATAGACCAGATAGGCACCAGGGGCGATAAAGTTTTTCAGTGTAAGTTCTGGTAGTTCACTTACCACAAGTTTTCGGTCCACAGCAAGAGTATCGCCAGGTAGCGTTGCAGGTTGGGTAATTACACTTATAGAATCGCTCTTGGGGTTTTGCACCCGGTAGTCCAGCACAGCACCAAAATCAAACAGTGTAAAATAAAGGCTGATCGACCCACCGCTTTTTTTGCCACCTATTCCATAGCTGGCGGCTATGCCAAGTGGTGCCCAGGCGGCAAAAGAGGTTTTTTTTCGGTCTATCGCAGGAGCCGCATTGGAGTTGGCAACTACTCCCTGTGAAGCAGCTTGCTCCAGTTCTTCAAAATCTGTTTTGTCCAGGAATTCCCTGCTGCGCACCGCACCAACATACGAATTGATAGAGATATTCCATCTGGATTCCCGCTTGATGGTATAGCTGCCAACTGGCAGGGCCGCAGCTTTGATTGCAGCTTGGATTTCTGCTGCCGAATCGGACTTGATAATGTTGGCCATGAAAGTACCATAGCGAAATATCTTAGAAGTCGTTTGACTGAATTTTCTAAATTTTCTTGTGCTAAAAGAATTTTCCTTTGTGGCCTTTATTTTTTCGCTAAACACCTGCTTCACGGCATTATTGCTTGACGAGAGCGGGTAAAGGCGTGACCATAAAAGGCCATTGTCAATTAATTGCTTTCGCTCCTGCCTTAATGAGTTTATTTTGTTTTGGGTATCAGATTGGCTTGATGTGATGTTGTTGATTTTTGTACTGGAGTTAACTTCCCTGGATATCGTTTCTAGTATTGTTATCAAGTTGTTGACGGCATTGCCGTACTCCTTTTTTACGATGTTCAAATACATAACATTGCCATTACGTGCTATTGTAAGGTAAGGGCCAATATCTATTTTTTCTTGAAAGAGGGAAGGGATATTGGTGGCGTATTCCAGTAGGTCTATGGCGTAATTGATGTAGCTGTGGAGTTCTTTTTCGTCTATACCTCCGCCGCTTTTCAGTTTTTCTTTCACTTCCCTTATGGTACGATCCACTTCTTCTGCCCTTTCTATGAACTCAACAAAATAATCCCTGACCAGCGAAATATTGTGTTGATTGTCAAGGAGCAGTTGGGAGAAGTCCTTGGGTATATAAAGGGTAGATCCTGAGGCGGGCTTGCTTCCAGCTCCGAGGGTTGACCTTTCTGTGATGAAGGTATTTCCCTTAAGAGTGTCTAAGGCACTATCGCCATTAATTGTACTGGTATTTGATAGTGTTGTGCCTTTTGATAAAACAGATCCCCGGATGAGAGTCATAGCTGCACCGGTTTCTGACTCGCCTTCCACCGCCAGTTGAATGTGGCCGGCTTTTGCCTGAAGGCTCAAAATCCCAAGGAAGATGTTGAAGGCATCCTTGTCCTGCACCAGGTAGTTGAGGTGCTGGCGGGTGGCCCATGCCCTTGTGGGGCCATAGCTTCTGATCATTTTGTCAATGGTATATTCACTCTCCGATTCCCGAAAGGTGCTGGAGTTGGCTATTACAATGTCTTCAACCTGGGCTATCAGGGTTTCAATGTCTTTGCCGGCAATAGTTGGTAGTGAATTTCTCATTTTGTTCCCAAATAAATTTTTCACCAATGAAGTTCTATAGACCTGATCTGTTATTTTTGATGAATCGAAAATCTGTCTCAGGTTGATGGCCAGGGCTGATGTAAACCCTTCCAACCCTTCCCGCTGTATGGTGTCTGTCTTATAGAAAAAATCATCTTTTTTGGTAGCTTGCGCTATGCCCGTGTCTAGCTGCACAATGCAGGTCTTGTCATCTATTTTTTTGAGGACAAAAGGTCTGTCCTGTGGAACAAATCTTACACCCTCAGAAAACAGGTGGCCTATCAGGAAGGCTGCCCGGAAGTTATAGAGTGTGGCCGAAAAGTGTTTTTCCAACTCTTCGTCTTTCCATTCGGGTATTTTTGTAAAATCTGTCAGGATATCCGAGGGATGTCTTTCATTATCTATTTGCGCTATTACTTGTACAGCCTTCAGGCTCAACAGGATTTCAGGGAATTCTTCCACCAATGGCTTGTATTTTGGCAGTTTGAACACGTCATCTGTTTTGAAAAACACATTTTTCAGGTCTTCATGGAATACATTTTTGAGAGTTTGGAGCATGGTAGGGTATTCGTACGAAAGCAAATTCTCCAAAGCATCGGCTGTTTTGGGAAACAGTACCCTTATTTCCGGGGTTTTGTCGAAGAATGTTTTCAGTCTCTGAAAGAAGGCAATATTCAATTCCTGCCTGGCCCTGTCTATTAAAAATTGTGAGAACTCATCGGCAAAAGTGGTGATATTGAGCCCGCCTAGTGAAGACACACCTGCTCCTAGGGCAAAAGGATTAAAGCTTTCGTTTTCGGCCTCACCCGGCTTATATGAATTTCCAATGATTATTTTTAGGTTATCATACGAAATGTCCTTGTTTTTATCCTTAATACTGTCTGCGACCTGTTTATATATTTTACTGAAATAAACATTGTCACGGATGTCATCGAGGGTAAAGTAATTCAGCAAGGACTTTAGCTTTTGCAGTTTGCTGCTGTAGTTGGCTATCTTCAGGGCATCATAATACGGGTTGATCTTTCTGACCACCATTTCAGTTGTTGGTTCACCTCCATCTTTTTTTGTAGGCTCCTTGGCACCTTTGGCTTCAAATTCATATTTGAAAGTGACGGGTTCACCTTCTTTTTGGATGGCAATAGAAAAAGGTGCAGGAAATTTAGCGTCAGAAACTGGTTGCTCTTCTAAGTTTAGTACCGTGCCGTCTTTTTTCCACTCCAGTGTAATAAGCTTATCACTAATAAACTTGGTTTTTTTGGTAAGCTCTAAAGAACCGTTGGTGCTAATTAGTTTTATTGATTTTACTGTTTCCGGTGTATAGTTGTAAAAAAAAACAGTGAGGTGGGATAGGGGTTTTTGCTTTAACTCTTCCGTTGTAATAAAACCATCACCACTGAATTCTTTCAAAGTTTTCAAATTAATCTTCATTTGATTTTGAGCACTAAGAAATGAAGGGATCAAAAGGAATACTAAAGGTAAGTGTTTCATGGTTAGGCTATTTGAGTGTCGGTTTTGTCCAAAATCCTGTCGATAGGAATTACAAAAGTGAAGTGTGCATTGCCGCCCAGCACAATTCCCATGGGCTCCAACCGGACATTGTAAACTACCGACCCGGAATCCCCGGATTGGCTTATACTATTCCAGCCATTGAGCCACTTGGCCACTACGATCAGTCCTTTCATGGTCACAGTTTTGTCAGCGTATTTTATTTCATAGTCCACGTTGATGTTCTGGATTACGCCAGTCCTGCGTTTAGACTTTCCCCCTTTCATAATAACTTCAGTGCGGTCGGCTACATCCCTTATGGAAGGAGTAAAGACCTTGTTGGCAAGTGATTTGGTTTTGGTCAATTTGTTTTTAAGGTCTTTGTTGGTTTTGATGAGGGCTACATCATACCGGGCATTTCTGATTTCATAGAAAAGGTGCCCGAGGCTTTTTTTGCTTTTTTCTTCCACCACATCAAACTGTCTGGCCACATTCACAGTGCCCTGGTCGGCTGTGCTGAACCCATCGTTCATCACATGGCTGCAGGTTAGAATATAGCTATCTGTACCATAAATGTCTTTTAGCACCAACCCAAAAGAACCAATGCTCTTGTATGGATTATAAGTAAGTGTATCTCCAGGCTGAAAATGGACCGTGGGGGTAGTAACGTTCGGAATCACATAGGTAGGTACATTTATGACCTGTCCATCGCTGAGTTTAAAGGGCAGTGACGAAGATATTTTGCCTACATCATCGTCCTTTAAATGTATTTCAATACAATTGGCCCTTTGCCCATCATCAATATTGATCCCCGGAAAAGCACCTAAAACATTGGGTAGTTTTAGGATATAGTTATTTTCCTTTAGGGCCATTGAGGCTTCTTGGTTGGGTACCATTTGGCGGTACTCATCAAAGCCGGCAATGGTTTGGGTTTGATAAAGTTGAGGGTCATTGAGTTTTCTTTTGCTGTTCTTGATCTCTAGCACATAATCCAGCAGGTCATGAAAAAATTGTGAACCAAAGCTGAGGAAAAAACCTGTAGCCAAAATCCCAATGAACTCTTTGAAGTCGAATGCGAGGTGTTCGTTAAAAACCCAGTCATTGGTTATCAATTCAAATTCCCAATTTCCAAATGAAAGGTTGTCGAGTTGAGTATTCCCATTGAAAATTTCGAAAAAACTAGCCTGGAAAGCGAAGGCGATCATCACCCCAAGACAAATACCAAGTATGGTGATCTGCCTTTTTTTTGTGGAGTTACTTACCGCAACTTTGTCTTTAGTAGTGTTTTGAAAAGGGTTGTAAACTGAGAGATTCCACCATTCTTTTCCCTTGTTAAAAAAAAGAACGTTTATATCGAACCAGAGAAGGGATAGGAACATAAGATCTAAAATCCACCACTCCCATTTACCTTGAGTCCAGACGGATTTTGTAGCCACAAATATGAGAAAAGGAAGAATGAATAGGGCGAGGATTCTGAAACGGTGAGGATACTTTCTGATGAGGTCAACCAGCTTTTCCGTCACCGCGCTAAGAATAAACAACGCAATAAGAATAAAAGTAAGTTTGTTCAGTAATTGATCCATATCCCATCAATAGTTTGGTAGAATCCATTCTTTACCCATGAATTTTCTTGACCGGCTCCCCTTATCACCAATCGGTGCTACCGCTAAAGGTAGCTTAGTGCCAAAAGAAGTTTGATAGCACAATGGGCATAGTATTAAAATACTCGGAAGTATTGTGGATTTTACTCGTGATATATCCATGGCTTCAGGTTAGGGTAATGTTGCCAATGGGAATTGTTGATAAAATTAAGCTAGCTATATTAGAACATTAATACAATTAATAACTCTATAATAGTTAGATAAAGTAATTTAATTATTGGAATATTTATAGAGTTTATGAGTATTGTTACAGTTCTATATCTTTAGTTGTCTCTTTTATTCTCTTCAAAGTGCTTTTTTAGAACATACACCAAACTTGAGTTAGTCAAAGTATTATTTATTAAAACATATATTATAACATTGATACATTCACTTTGATGTATCATTTAAATTCTGGTGTCAATTTTCACAAAAAACGATCACATCCTTAGAAGAGGAAAATATATGTAAGACTTAACTGAAAAATTATCCACCCATAAGCCCCTTCACGACCAACCGCATGGGCAGGTAGTCGTATAATAACCTGAATACACCTTTCTAAATTCTACCAGTTAATACTTGCCTTACCTGATACTAGTAGTTATCTTTTGTGTAACAAAGAAGTCATGCTCATGATCAAAAGGATATTTTTGGCCTTAGGGGCCCTGGCATTACTATTAGCTGTTGGCATATACATTTATATTCAACACTTAAAGCCAACCTATTCGGGGGAGTTGACCCTTGAAGGATTGTCCGACGAGGTGGAGGTGTACTTTGACGACTATGGTATACCCCATATTTATGGTCAATCTGAGGAAGACGCCTACCTAGCCCTGGGGTATGTACATGCCCAGGACCGGTTGTTTCAAATGGAGGTAGTTCGCAGGATTGCCTCGGGCAGGCTATCGGAAATATTTGGGAGGGATCTGGTGAACGCTGACAAACTTTTCAGAACTCTTGGCATCCACCAATACTCAGAAATGATGGCCGAAGACTTTGACAGTAGTGTGGACCGAAATATCAAAAAAAACACATACGCATACCTTGCCGGTGTAAATAAGTTCATTGATGCAGGGCCAACTCCTATCGAATTCAGTATCCTTGGAATTGAAAAATCACATTTCACAATTGTAGATATCCACAATGCCATTGGTTATCTTGGTTTTAGCTTTGCCTCTGCCTACAAGATCGAACCGCTGTTGTCCCACATTTACCAGAACCTTGGTGCCGATTACCTGAAAGCCTTTGACCTTGGCTCAAGCGAAATTACCCAAACGATAGACAATTTCCCGGGAGGGGATGCTGTACTGGATTTGTCCAACTACGTAAGCAATGTCATGGATGCCTTGCCGACAGCATCGTGGATTGGCAGCAATAGCTGGGTACTGGGCCCGGAAAAGACCCAATCAGGTAAAGTGATTTTAGAAAACGACCCCCATGTGGGTTTTGCCCAGCCAGCGGTATGGTACGAGGCGCATCTCGAAGCACCAGGACTTTCCGTTTATGGGTACTACATTGCAGGAGTACCTTTTGCACCATTGAGCCATTCACGCGATTGTGCCATTGGGCTTACCATGTTCACCAACGATGATCTCGATTTCTATCAGGAAAAAATAACCCCGAACGATTCTGCCCAGTATGAGCATGGTGGGCAGTCCCATTATTTTGAAACGAGGAAAGAAACGATAAAAGTAAAGGACAGTTCTGATGTGGCCATCACAGTTCGTGAAACCATACATGGACCAATAATCAACGATGTATTGGATTTGAAAAGCGAACCCGTGAGTATGTATTGGACATTTACGCAAAAAGAAGCGCCTATTTTAGAAACCCTCTACGAGCTCAACCACATCACAAACATAAATGACGCCAGGGCTGTGGCCAGGAAAGTTCATGCCCCGGGGCTCAACATCATGTATGGCGACAGGGAAGGCAACATCGCCTGGTGGGCTTCCGCTCACCTGATAAGAAGGCCGGATAGCACCAATAGTGTGCTTGTGAACGATGGGGCGTCAGGCCAATACGATGCGCTCGGTTTTTATGTCTTCGAAGAAAACCCCCAGGCAGAAAACCCACCCTGGAACTATGTTTATAGTGCCAACAACCAAACCAGGACTACCTTTGGCAAACCCTACCCCGGGCACTATGCTGCCGAAGATCGTGCGAGAAGAATTGTAGCTGTTTTGGACAAAACGGGAAACTTTACCACAGAGCAGGCCAAGCAAATGGCATTGGATACCAAATCCGAAAATGCACCGGAAGTAGTGGCTTCTATACTGAATACTATAGGAGGGACAATCGAGCCGTCGAGGTTGTCGGACCAGGCCTGGCAGGTATTGGAAAAATGGGACGGGTCTTTTTCGCTGGAAAGCAACGCACCAATCATATACAGCAAGGTGTTGTTTAAGATTCTGGAAGGGGCACTCAAAGATGAGCTGGGAGAGAAAAACTTTAAACAACTGTTCGAAACACATATGATCCAACGTAGCACCCAACCCTTGCTGTCCAACGACAGCACTGTTTGGTGGGATGATGTGCATACCCAGGATAAGGTGGAGACCAGGTCTGATGTTTTCAACAGGGCCTGGAACGAAAGCCTGAAAGAATTGGAAGAATTACATGGTGATGACCCGCAAGACTGGAAATGGGGAAAAGTACACACCATAGAGCATGAGCACCCATTTGGCAAAGTGGGTGTGTTGAAGAAGCTTTTCAATGTAGGGCCTTACGAGGTGCCAGGTAGCAACATGGTCATCAACAACCTCAAATTTCACCTCTATGAACCTGGGCAATACCATGTATATGCCGGGCCATCAACAAGGAGGATCATCGACTTCTCAGATGTAGAAAGCAACAGCTGGAGCATACTTCCTACGGGCAATTCCGGCAATCCTTTTAGCCCACATTATGCCGATCAGGCAGAAATGTTTGCAAATGGGGAATACAGAAAACAAATGATGAACAAGGATGAGATTAAAAACACCTCTCCGAATTGGTTGGTGCTCAAGCCTCTGGGCAAGTGAGTGAGCACTCAGGGGAAACCAAAAAACCTTTTTCATTGTTCTTAATACTTCTGGCTAAATTTTTTTGACATGAAGTATTACATATACCTGACCCTGCTGCTGATATGTGCGGAGGTACAATCGCAAATCAGGAACCCGGCGAACATAGCCTATCACTTCAGTACGGATACAACCAAACGCAGTGTGGATTTATCGGAAGTGATGGTGGTACTGCCCAGGGAGTCGTTTCCAATTATTGACTACCCCAAGTTTGTGGGCAAGTCTGAAGCACTGTTGAGCTTTTTTAGGCACGAACCAGTGATCTCGGTGGAAATCGGAGGCAAAGCCAAGGCCTATCCTTTGAACATGCTCACTGCGCACGAAATTGCCAACGATACCTTGTCAGGGGTGCCGATACTGCCCACCTATTGCCCATTGTGCAACGCAAGTGCCGTATTTGACCGAAGGATAAAGCACAAGGACAAAGACTATTTGCTTGAATTTGAAGTGTCGGGCATGTTAAGAAACAGTGATATGGTGATGTTTGACAGGCAGACGGAAAGCTGGTGGCAGCAGCTAATGGGCGAGGCAATTGTTGGGGAAATGAACGGGGCGGTACTGACAGTCATTCCCTCCATGGTAGTGTCGGTTGAAACTTTCTTCAAAACCTATCCCAGGGGAAGGATACTATCCAAAAACACAGGACACATAGGCGCCATGACCAGGTATGGAACCAACCCTTACGCTAAATACGACACGAAAAGCACCCCCTATAGTCGTTTTTTTCATGAGGAAAAGGTGGACCAGAGTTTGCCGGCAATGGAACGAGTAGTGGATATCTATGCCGATGGCAAGTATCGTATTTATCCATTTTCAGAAATCGTTCCTGTTGGTGTGATCAACGACACTTTTAGAGGTAAAGACATTGTGATTTTCTATCAACCGGGGATGGTTTCGGTTTTGGATGAAAAGGATATCACTACATCCAGGGATATTGGTTCGGTTACCGTATTTAGTCCTATTGTCAATGGAAAAAAGTACACTTTTGGAAAAAAAGGCAGGTTTTTCATTGACGACCAAACCTCTTCCAAATGGAAAATTTCAGGCCGCTGTGTAGGTGGGGAACTCAAGGGAAGCCAACTGGTGCTGGAAACCTACAGCAACCATTTTGCCTTTGCCTGGATGGCCTTCCATCCCGATTCGGAAATATATAAAGCAAAATAAACCCTCCAGTCATGTTTAAATGCTGGAGGGTTTAGCAAAATAGAGGGAACCTAACCCTCCTTTATGAGCGCCATTATGGCCTTTTTTTCTTAATCTTCAATGTTGACCTCAAAAACGGGTACTGTTTCTATGTCCGTTTCCCCTCCGGCATTGGTGATATCGCCTGAGGATACTCCTGTTGCCGATTTATTTGGCTCGTGACGAAGGATTACTTTGATTGTTCCGGTGCTGGCTTCTCCCGTATTAAATTCTGTTTCTATTCCGATGGGCTGGTTATTGGCATCTTTGTCTTTATACTCAAAGGTTAAATTGAGGGCTTCAGATATTTCAAAGAAAAACTGATGGTCGTTCCCTTCCTCCTCAATTTCCAGCGTCACATCCTCGCTTGGGGATTCGGATTCATTCAGTATTTCCAGGCTCACGGTATAGGCAGTATTGGATGACAAGGTACCCCCCGTTACTACCGGAGATAAGGGGCCGTCACCACCATCTTCATCATAATATTTCAGTACAACGGCAGAACCCTGCGTTGGCGTAAACACCATGTTCAAAGTTGTGATCAGTTCTTCTTCATTTGTTGGTGCCACGGGATCATCGTCCCCGCAACTTACCAATAGTGCAAGAGCAAACAACACAGTAAAATAATGACCAGAAACTGTGAGGGATTTTAATATATTTTTCATTTTTTTATTTCTTGTTTAAATGTGTATTGTAATCTTATAGAAAAATTGCTGCCGAGATCGTCGGCAAAATACCGGAACCTGTTCATATAGTCCCTGTACGAAATATTGAATAGGTTCTCAACTGAGAACCCAATTCTAAAATTGTCGATTTCCACTCCGGAACGAAAATTCAACAGTGTGTAGCCCTTTGGGGCTTCCTTGAAATCGTAGATGGTAGCTGGAGGATCGGCGTTTTGAAAATCATTGAACTCCTGGGGCGCCCTGCCCTGGTGCAACACTGTCTGGGCTTCCAGGGTGAAGTATAATTTGTCCATCCCTAATTTGTTCAAAACTTCGTAACCGACCTCATTCCTAAAACTATTGGAAGGAACGTTGATCAAAACATCATTAGCAGAAAGATCCTTGGCGTATAGTAATGAATATTTTCCCGTGTAAG
This sequence comes from Cyclobacteriaceae bacterium, assembly GCA_040222275.1. Taxonomy (GTDB): domain Bacteria; phylum Bacteroidota; class Bacteroidia; order Cytophagales; family Cyclobacteriaceae; genus CAXBNB01. The sequence continues at coordinate 129,138 of JAVKDJ010000049.1, read as the reverse complement.
ACCAGTGATCAGTAATCTGGTAGTTCACAATGCCATCCATGCCCATAAACCTTGCATTCGTTCTGGTATATTGAAAAACCGGAAACTCCCCCCTGATGGATAATTCCACCCCATTTGGCCTTAGGTACATATAGTTGCGGATGATGTTGTGATGCACACTTGCCTCTGCCCTCAGCTTCCCGCCCTTGTACTCAAGGGTAGCCACTTCCTTCACTGCCTGTTCTGACGGAAGTTCTGCGTCTTCAAAATTCTCTGCCAGCTGGGCTTCCTGATAAAAAATACCCCGCTCGATGGAGGCGGCCCCATGATGCAGCCCATTGCTGAATAACTCACTGATATGGGGTGGTCGCCAGGCGGAGGAGATATTGGCCTTCAACTCAAACAGCTCACCCAAATCTACAATCCCCCCAAATGAGGCGGTGATGTTGTTGAAATGATATTTGGTGGTGAGCAATTCGTTAGAAGCATTGAAAACCAAAGGGTTTAGTATTCGAAAATCATACCTTATACCCCCTTCAAGTTCCCAATTTTCCCTCACAAATTTTTCAGTGACAAAGCCTCCTATGCCCCATGTTTTGTAATCAGGAATAAGGAAGCTGGCGTTGGTGCCTGCGTTGTTTTGGTTCCTTTGAAAAATACCACTGATTCCAAATTGGCCCATCAGGTTTCCCGTTGGATTTTGATCCAATACCATATCTATGGTATGCGTAAATATATCCAACGAAATTGAGGGCACGTTGAAATTGCTGCCACGCCTACGGTCGTACTCCCGCCTGCCGTTGAGCTGAAAACCATACTGTAAACTCACTTCTCCAAGTTGGCCCATTTGGAGCCTTCCTTTCAACTTCACCAAATCATGACTCACTTCCTGTCTCGGGTTGTCAATTTTATAGGTAAAATCCTCCACATATAGTGGCACATCACTCTTTATGGCATTGATTAGGTCAGACAGATTGCCGACATGGGCACTCCTTAGGATTGCTATATCTGATTCAAACCTGCTGTAGTGGATTTCTATCCCCTGGTCTTCTTTGTTGTACCCAAGAGCCCCCGAAAAATTAGTTTCCCCTACGCCGGTATTTGAGAGCCGGTATTCCGCAGATTGGGCATCCCCTCCACGTTTAACGCTACCTTGTAATCGCCAGCCGATCCCATTGTCAAACCCTCCCTGAAGCATGGTAGAAACTGTCCCCTGACGGTTGTTGGATTGCCCAGCCAGATTGACCCTTCCATCAAGGTGTTGTCTGCTCGGTAAAGCGGATGGCTCTACCAGGATTACACCACCCATGGCGTCAGCTCCATATCGGACGCTTGCAGCTCCCTTCACTACCGTAAACTGTGTAGCTGCCGAAGGGTCTAGCTCGGGGGCGTGTTCCCGGCCCCATTGCTGGCCTTCCTGCCTGATGCCATTGTTGACGACCAGGATACGATTGCTGTGCAGCCCATGAATTACCGGTTTGGATATTGTGGGGCCAGACTGTAGGGAATTCACCCCGCTAAGAGACTTCAATGATTCGGCAAGGGATTTTCCCTGTGACGTAAAAACATCATCTTCCCCCAATTGGGAAGAAGCCAATGAAAGTTCTCTGCGCTCACTTTTACCTGCTACTACCACTTCATGGAGCTCCAGTGTATGGTGTTCCAGTACGAAGGTTTTCTTCAAGTCACCTTCTATATTTATTTGTTCTTCCCTCGGCTCACACCCAATATGCCTTATCAGGAGCGTATATACTCCAGCGCATAGCCGATCGATGGCGTAAAAGCCATTTTGGTCGGCGTTTGCCCCTGTGCCCAACTCACGTATGAAAATACTGGCGTATTCCAATGGAGTTTGGTCATGTTCATCTAAAATATATCCTGACAAGGTGTAGTTGCAATCTTGTGCCTGAGCCGAAAAGCTCAAGGCCAGAATAGCAGGCACCAACACCAAAGCCATGATAAAAGGATGTGTCCTAATCATGATCTGAACTGTAAAAGTTACCCCAAGGATAAGGATCCCGGAAGGTCAATAAATAAATATGGATTTGATGGGTGTCAGGCCAGGGGTGATCCCTTGTTCAATACAGCGTATATGGCTATAAAGCTGTAGCGATTGTTGTAAAGTGTATTTTCGAAATTGGATATGGCTGTGGATAGTTCCTCCAGCATCAGGGGCGTGCCCATTTTGTAAACCGGCACAAACGAAAAATGGCACAAGAAACATATTTCCTGCTCCTCGGCAAAATGCACCTTATGGTCGCAGGAAGCATGATCCGTGCTGTTTTGGGTGGAGGAGGGTACAACTATCCCTGTTGATGCGGTCTCATCCTCATGGCTGTGCAGCAGGTTGAAGGGCACTACGGTGGCCAATACCATTGCCATCAATACCCAGGCACTGAGCCTGGATTTGAAACTAGCCGCTATGTGGTTGGGTGAGTTCATGTATATCAACAACCAACAAAATTAGTTAAATAAAATGAATGGTAGATATGTGTAAAGTGATTAGTGCTCAACGGTCAGAATAAATGATAGGGGTATCATGTGGGGGGTTGAAAATCGGACACGTCAATAAACAGCCTCATTGACTTATAGTTAAACACCATCAAAGCAGAAATAATGAATGGAGTGAAACCATGTTAATCCCTGATAAAAATAGTGAGATGTAAAATAAGCCTGCCTTAAAGTATGAGGGTAAAATTTGAATGCAGTGATTGTTAAATTAGTATTTGAAGGGCTGGAGTCGTTAGTTTTCTCAGATTAAAAAAAGGAAAGATTCTTCTTTTAATAATGACATATATTCAAAATATATTTATAACGGACACAGCGTAATTGAGTGATTTAATTGCCTGAGCCGTATCGTTTACTAACTGTTTTCCTTCCTAACACCTGGGCCTTCCAAATCCTCAAAATCTAAAAATACCCAGCATATATATAAATATGTGTAGAATAGTTTGAAGTATTTCAGGATTTTGTCTATCGGAACCGTCAAAAGATTTGCGGCTGCTTTTAAAAGATTTTGATCGTTCTAGCTTTGATCACAGTGCAGAGTCACTGGCAATTTGAATGCAGAGAGAACAACTCTTAATTAAAATAGTAACTGTTTTCCGCCTTTAAATTGATTGAATACATCAAGAAAATAAGTGGGTTTAATATGCCGCTAGATTTTCCCCTTAGACCACCTTCAATTAGAAGACAGTCTCAAGGCTATAGTTATTCTCTTGGTGTGTTGGTTTGTTTATGCTTTACTCTGCAAGCATACCATACAAAACAATGTTAATAAAAAATGATGTTAATTCCTAATTTTAAAAGAATTCTTTTTCAGTCCTTCTTTGGGATGTCGATGGCCATATTGGTGCCATCTTTTGGGTGGTCTCAAAGCGTCACTCTGGAGAGCCATGGTTTTTTCGCCTTTGGCGGGGAGACACAAAGCGGGTATTTGAAATCTGTGCCATTCGGATCTTCATTTCAACAAGACGATAAATTTGGCCTGGTTTCTTATTATCTGGGACATGAAATCCTCAATGATATTCCTAACCAACAAGTGATTATTCCTGAAGCCATAAGTATATACCCGAACCCTGTGGTTGAATTTGCAACGGTAAACATCGACACTGAAAAAATTCAGGTCTTGGATTTGAACGGTAAAGTGCTTAGCGAATACCCAAGGATAATGAAGGGTGAAAGGATTGATTTAAGGAAGTTTTCTGATGGTATATACATTGCGAGGCTCACCCTTCCGGAAGGAAATAACCCTGTCAAAATTGTTAAACTCAATAAATCATCGCTATGAAAAAGTTGAGTTTAATCATCTTGCTGCTTTTGATATATAGCCTGGCTTACACGCAAGTACCACGATTTTTTCAAACGGGATATACTGTATTGGATGCCGATAATAAGCCAATTGCCAATAAAGGTGTTACCATAAATGTTATAATTTTCAACAATAATGAGAAGGCGTATGTTGAGCGACACGCGTTAACTACATCACCTACTGGGGTTGTAAACCTACTCATAGGAAACGGAGAGGCAGTCTTTGGAAACTTTGAAACACTAGACTGGAAACTAGGTACTAAGGAATTAGCTTTTGCTATTTTCGACCCGGATTTAAATAACTTCAGAGAGGCGGGAAGGGTACCCATTATGTCAATGCCCTATGCAACAGTTTCCGAGTACACCCTTAACAACGAAGACGCAGATGCTGATCCCAGTAATGAATTACAGGATTTGTCTTTTCAATCCGGGATATTAAAACTTTCCGGTGATGATACACCTGTGGATTTAAGCCAGTATCTGTTAAGTAAGGATGACCAAAAACTTTCAATAGAAGGGAATCGGTTGTTTCTTGAAAATGGCGGCTCTGTCATACTCCCTACAGTGATCAGTCAGGGTGAGGACGAGATTGACGAAATTCAATCTTTAACGTTGATTCAGAATATTTTAAAATTATCAAAAACAGATTCGGAAATTGACCTGTCTGTATTTTTGGATAATACTGACAATCAATTGTTAAACTTAACAAACAATACCCTCTCGTTGGAAAATGGAGGGTCTATAGACCTTAGTAATTATCTGGACAACACGGACAATCAGATATTGGAATTTGTAAACAATAAACTATCCCTGACAGGGGATGGCACACCTATCGACCTGGGGGGATTCCTGGACAATACCGATGATCAGGTACTTTCACTGACAGGCACGAGCCTATCCCTTGAAAATGGCGGTGAAGTTGACCTGACAGGCTTTTTAGACAACACTGACAACCAGGTGCTGGAATTTGTGGGCAACACCCTTTCCCTTACCGGGGACGGTACACCCATCGACCTGACGGGATTCCTTGACAATACTGATGACCAGGTACTTTCTTTAACAGGAACCAGCCTTTCTTTGGAGGATGGCGGCTCGGTTGATCTATCAGGATTTTTGATAGACACAGACGAGCAGGCGCTATCGCTTGCCGATAATGTACTGTCCATCAGCGGCAACAGCTCCACGATCAGTCTCGGCGGTTACCTGGACAACACTGATGATCAGGTACTGTCTTTGGTAGGCAGTAGCCTGTCTCTTGAAAATGGGGGTGAAGTTGACCTGACTGGCTTTTTAGACAACACCGACAACCAGGTGCTCGAATTGATAAACAACACACTATCCCTGACTGGCGATGGCACTCCAATCGACCTGGGGGGATTCCTCGACAATACCGATGACCAGGCCTTATCCCTGATTGGCACGAGCCTATCCTTGGAAGATGGCGGTTCGGTTGATTTATCGGGCTTTTTGGTTGACACAGACAAACAGGCACTGTCGCTGGCCGATAATGTACTGTCCATCAGCGGGAACACCTCCACGATCAGCCTTTCTGGCTATCTGGACAACACAGACGAACAGGTTTTGTCCTTGGTAGGCAGCAGCCTTTCCCTTGAAAATGGAGGTGAAGTTGACTTGACCGGCTTTTTAGACAACACCGACAACCAGGTGCTGGAATTTGTGGGCAACACACTTTCCCTAACCGGAGATGGTACACCCATCGACCTGACAGGATTCCTGGACAATACCGATGACCAGGTACTTTCTTTAACAGGGACCAGTCTTTCTTTGGAAGATGGTGGCTCGGTTGATTTATCAGGATTTTTGATAGACACAGACGAGCAGGCACTATCGTTGGCCAACAACGTACTGTCCATCAGTGGCAATACCTCTACGATCAGCCTTTCTGGCTATCTGGACAACACAGACGAACAGGTTTTGTCCTTGGTAGGCAGCAGCCTGTCCCTTGAAAATGGCGGGACAGTTGACCTGACCGGCTTTTTAGACAACACCGATAACCAGGTGCTGGAATTTGTGGGCAACACCCTTTCCCTTACCGGAGATGGTACACCCATTGACCTGGGAGGATTCCTGGACAATACCGATGATCAGGTACTTTCTTTAACAGGAACCAGCCTTTCTTTGGAAGATGGCGGTTCGGTTGATTTGTCAGGCTTTTTGATAGACACAGACGAGCAAGGGCTATCGTTGGCCAACAACGTACTGTCCATCAGTGGCAATACCTCCACGATCAGCCTTTCTGGCTATCTGGACAACACAGACGAACAGGTTTTGTCTTTGGTAGGCAGTAGCCTGTCCCTTGAAAATGGAGGGACAGTTGACCTGACAGGCTTTTTGGTCGATACGGACGAGCAGGCCCTAACGTTGGCCGACAATGTACTGTCCATCAGTGGTAATACTTCCACGATCAGCCTTGGCGGGTATCTGGACAACACTGACAACCAGCAAATGGTATTAAGGGGAAATCAGCTAAGTCTAGAAGATGGTGGGGATGTGGACCTGACAGCTTACCTTGACAATACAGACAATCAGGCGCTCTCACTTTCAGGATATACACTCACCCTTGAAGATGGCGGAAGCGTTGACCTTACTTCAGTAGCCAATGGTACTGCGACAAAGCATTACGTAGGGGAATTTTTTGCTGGAGGTATAGTTTTTTGGGTAGATGAAACAGGACAAAATGGCTTGGTAGTGAGCACTGCTGATATAAGTGAAGGCGCTTCCTGGGGCCAGCTTGGTTCCTTAGTGGGCAGCAAAAGTTCATGGAATGGAAAGGGCAATACCACAGCGATTGTTCCCGGAGCAGTAACAGGTGATGCGTCCAAACTCTGTGATGAATATACCGGAGGAGGTTTTACCGATTGGTATTTACCTGCTATCGACGAGTTGAATAAAATATGGATCAATAGATATGAGCTAAACAAGGCGTTGGCATTGGATGATGAATCTACTACCACAGAACTGAGCGCTACCAAAAGTTATTGGAGTTCGACCGAGTTTGGCCTCAACAATGCCTTTTATTATGATTTTACCAAGGGGACAGTATCCAGTAATGGCCTTAAGAGCCAGGAATCTGCCATCCGGGCTGTTAGGGCATTTTAAATCGGACAAGAAGCACTTATTTCACTGATTGGGGTGAGGTTTACCTTTCGGAATTCTACTTCGGATCCTTCTGCTTGCAGGGCAATTTGTCCCTGACTGGCAGTAGCATCATAACCATAGTTGACCAGGTCCCCATTCACCCATACTTTAATCTTGTCGTCCAGGCATTCAATGATCATCCGGTTCCACTGGCCTACCGGCTTTTCAGATCCGTCCGTCAGGTTCATAATCCTTCGTTTTTTTCCCTCGGTGATCCCCCATTCTTCCCTGGGCCCCCTTCGTTCCAACATGTTGTCGGTGGTAATGTCCTGAACAATGCACCAAAAATCCCCGGCGTTTTCATGTTTCATTTGAACTTCAATTGACTTTGGGAACATTTTATACAATGCCCTTGGAGTTGATGCATGTACCAAAGCCCCGCAATTGCCCGGTTCTCCGGCAAACCTGTACTCAATATCCAGCCTGTAGTCTTGATAGGAAGCATCCGTAATGAGATGTCCACCGGGCGTACCAAGGCTCACCAACATGCCACCCCGAACCACAAACGGGTTTCTTGCATTTGGTTTCTTGTCCATTTCAGGAACGTCCACATGCCACCCATCCAGATTTTTGCCATTGAACAAGCTAATAGTCTCAGGAGCTGAACACGAAATAAAGGATAAAGCCAAAAGAATGATAAACGCGAATTGTTTCATGTATTTGAATGAATTGTTATGTGTGCGGGTTAAGGGGCTCCAAGATAATTAAATAATAAGAATTTTATTCCTGATCTTCATATTTTACTATTATGCTTTTGTTGACAGATTTAATAACGAATCAATCGGAGGGAGCAACTAAACCATGATGATTTTCCAAGCCTTTTAAATTTGGTAAAAATACTCTTAGGAGTGATTTTTGATGGCAGATGCCGGAAAAACGAAAGGCACATGTGAAGTAGATCGAATAGTGTGCAGGAAATTTTAAACTGAAAATAACGGCTGTCTATACACTCTAATGTTTCGAATTTTCTTACTAACGACTATCCAATAGTTAGTTGGGTTAAAGGGTTGATATACAGCAATTTGAATTGCTGTTTTTTAGCAGTAGATTTGAGATGCTGACCACCAACCTCTCTACCTTATGCGCCTGTTTTGTGCATGTTTTTTTGCGACACTGCTCATGGGTTGCCTGCCGTTACAGGCCCAAAAGCTAGAAAAAAAGAAGTTTAAAGCCGAAGGCCTCTTTTACACTGAAAAATTTGAAGAAGCCCGCCTGGCGTATGAAGAAATATTGTCTATTAGCCCGGATGATAAGCTTTCAAAATACCGGGTTGAAATATGTTCACTTTTGACCATTGCACCTGATAAATCCCCGGCCCTACTGGAGAGCTATGCCCGCACCCAGGGAAGGAAAGACAAATTCTATTATTACTGGATGGGCAATATTTATTGCAATCAGGGCGCCTACAAAAAAGCCGTTGAGTCATGCGATAAATTTTTCACGGTGAACCAGTACAAAACCAGGGAGATAAGGAATGAAGTGTTGGCTTTGAGAAAACTTTCAGAATTGCGGTACTACTATTTTAAGCAATCTCCACAATTTGAATTAAACCACCTGTCGGATAAAATCAATACCTCGCACAATGAGTTTTGCCCGGTTTATTTTGACGAGCATAAGAGCATCATGTTTTTGTCATCGCACAAAAGGATAGATGTATTGTCGGGGAAGGAAAAATTTCATGTGTTCGAATCAAAAAAAGAAGACACGCAGTGGCATTCACCTAAAATGATCCATCATCTGCACAGTTACAATGAGCAGAACACCAGTTTCAGTTTGCTGCATGGGCAGGAAAAATTATTCGTGTTTTCCGATAAAGAAGGAGGGCAGGTGCAGTCCAGTACATATAACGGACATACCTGGAGTGTCCCTAAGAAATTTGAGGCAGATGATGTGATTGCGGAAGTAAGCTCCCACTTTTTCATCAATGAATCAGAAAACCGGATAATATTCTCTGCCGAGGTAAAGGCAGAGGAGAAACATCTAGACTTGTACCAGTCGGTCAAGGATGAAGCTACCGGCCAATGGAGTGCCCCGAAATCAATTTCTAAAGTCGTCAATTCGACAGCTGACGAAGATTTTCCCTATTTGTCGCAGGATGGAAAGACCTTGTATTTTTCCTCCAAAGGACATGATGCCATTGGCGGCTATGATATTTTGAAATCAGAATGGGATGAAACCACAAGTAACTGGACCAAGCCTAAAGCGCTGGGCTTTCCTGTAAATTCCCTTCAGGATGACATTCAATTCAGCCTGAATGATAATTTGGTTTCTGGTTTTTTTGCGTCGAACAGAGAAGGGACGAAGGGAGGGTTTGACATATACTTCGTTCGTGAACTCAACAAGGCCTTCGTAAAGGGCTCTATCAAAGATGGTGAGGGCAATAGCGTACCAGGTGCTGCATTGGTATTGATGCCCTCAGACACCTCAGTACAAATAATCAAAGTGGCTTCAGACAATGAAGGCAAATTCAAATTGAAAGCAAACGCAGGGAACAAGTTTCAGGTGGAAGTATGGGTGGATGCAGCCCGGGTACACAAAGATTCGCTTGAAATCCCCATGCAACTAGCCCCTGGTGTGAGCCTTAGCAAAAATTTCAACCTGGATTGGAAAAAGGAGGATTGACTACCTTCTATCTTTTGGATCAAGGAACGGTTCACCCAAACAAATCCGAACTGAGATAGCGGTCGCCACGATCGCAAACGATGGTGACAATAACCCCTTCTTCGAGCTCATGTGCCAGTTGGATGGCTGCATGAAGTGCCCCACCGCTACTCATACCTGCAAGAATGCCTTCTTCTTTTGCCATTCGTCGGGTCATACTAGTGGCTTCTTCAGCACTTACGTCAATGATCCTATCTACCCTTTTCGGCTCATATATTTTGGGGAGAAATTCTGGCGACCAGCGCCTGATGCCGGGAATACTCGACCCATCGGTGGGTTGTGTCCCTACTATTTGCACGTGTGGGTTCTGCTCTTTCAGGTATCGGGATACGCCCATTATCGTACCCGTAGTACCCATTGCGGAAACGAAGTGGGTGATTTTTTTGTTTGTGTCCTTCCATATCTCAGGGCCTGTAGTGTGGTAGTGCATTTTGTAGTTGTCCGGGTTGGCAAACTGGTTGAGGATGTGGTACTCCCCGGTAGATGCCATTTCTTCAGCCAACTCCCGCGAATACTCTATGGTGCGGTCAGCTGGCGTCAGAATTACTTCAGCTCCATAGGCTTTCATGGTGACGACACGTTCTTTGGTAGAGTTGTCCGGCATGATCAAGGTGATCTTTATACCCATCGATTGCGCTACCATGGCCAGGGCTATTCCTGTATTTCCGCTGGTGGCCTCCACGAGTTTGTCTCCTTTTTTGATGTCGCCCCTATCCAACGCACCTTTGATCATGCCATAGGCCGCACGGTCTTTTACACTGCCTCCCGGGTTTTGGCCTTCCAGCTTGCAGTAGATTTCAACTTTTTTGTTTGGGCTTAAATTTTGAATTTTGACCAGGGGGGTATTCCCAATTAATTCTGCTAGGGTCATTTTACGATTGTCTTTAACTTAATGGTGTCGGATTTGATGGAATCCCCGATTTGCCTTTTGTTTTGATAATTGACCTGAGTGAATGGCGGAACACTGCGGGTAATCCAGACATTACCACCAATGATGCTGTCATGGCCTACCACGGTTTCACCGCCCAGAATGGTGGCGTTGGCATAAATCACCACATTGTCTTCTATGGTGGGGTGCCTTTTGATCTTGGCGTCTTCCTTGTTTACACTCAGCGCGCCCAGGGTCACGCCCTGATATATCTTCACATTGTCGCCGATAATGGTGGTTTCCCCAATCACGATTCCTGTGCCATGGTCTATGCAGAAGCTTTTTCCAATATTGGCTCCCGGATGGATATCTATGCCGGTCCTGCTATGGGCTTGTTCCGTTATCATACGCGGGATGATCTGTACCCCCCTGTGAAACAAAAAATGGGCAAACCTATACGATGCTATGGCATAAAACCCAGGGTATGTCCTTATTACTTCACTTTCGCTCCTGGCCGCAGGGTCACCTGCATAAAGGGCGCTTACATCATCGTTTAGTTTCCTCGTGATCTCTGGTATGGCTTCAAAAAACAATTCTGAGTTTTCCCGTGCATTTACCCCTTCTTTGTTTTGTTTGATATGTAAAAGCTCGTACAATTTTTCTTTCAGGGTTTCCAGATGGTTTTTGAGGTCATCTACCGACTCGTAAGACCGTTTGGCATACACTGGAAAAAGAGCACCCAAAAGTTCCTGGAAAAACTGGCTGACTTCCTCTTCCGTAGGGCATTCCGGGCATTGCTGGTGCGAATCGTATATCTGGTTCAAAAAAGATGCGTCCATAAATTGATTTTGGATTTATCGGGGTAAATTTTGATGTAGTACAAAAAACGGTATTCGTGTAAAAAGATTCAATTAATACTGTTTTTCTTTTTCAAAGGGCAAAATTAATTCAATCAGTGCATTAATCGCAGGTCAAAAAGAAAACAATGATATTATTGCCTTTCGCTGCGTTTTGGCTATATTTAATTTAAATGAGTTGAGTAAACAACATTCTTTTCCAGATTTGAAGTAGGGTATCAGGATACTTGGTTTAGTAATCCCCCCTCAATCAATACACGGTTTTGGTGTAAATCCCCGCACATTATACTCAATTTTTTGTCAACAATAAAATTCGCATTAACATGAAATTTCAGCCCTATGTGACCGAACATATGTACGATGAAATGTTTGAGTCGAACGAAAAATGCCGTGCTCACTACCAAAAATTCAAGAAAAAGCTAGAAGGGATTTCCATGCGCAAATTGCTTCAACTCCAACATTCTACAGTCAAAACACAGCTGGCTATCGGTATGACGTTTAATGTTTATCATGACCAGGAAGGAACCGAGAAAATTTTGCACCTTGATATCATTCCCAGGGTCATAAGTGCCAAAGATTGGAGTATCATTGACAGGGGGTTGGCGCAAAGGATTGAAGCTTTGAATTTATTTTTGCAGGACATATACAATGAAGGACATATATTAAAGGACAACATAGTGCCAAAAGACCTGGTGCTGTCCAGCCAGGATTATCTGGCACCCTGCGCTGGTATGACCCCACCTAAAAAGCGCTGGTGCCATATTACAGGAACAGACCTGGTACGTGATAAAAATGGGAGGTTTTATGTGTTGGAAGACAACCTGAGGTGCCCCTCGGGAGTGTCGTATATGTTGGAAAACAGGGAAATCATAAAGCGGACCTTTCCGGAACTGCTTACTACCATGGGTGTAAGGCCCGTATCGGATTACCCAAGCAAATTGCTTCAGATGCTGCAATTTCTTTCGGATAAGGAAAAGCCCACGGCCGTATTGCTTACACCAGGCACATTCAATTCGGCGTATTTCGAGCATTCTTACCTTGCCAATGAAATGGGAATTACATTGGTGACGGGGCAGGACCTCATCGTAGAAGATAACCTGGTATATATGCAGACTACCAAGGGGCTAAGGCAGGTGGATGTGATCTACCGAAGGATAGACGATAATTTTATAGACCCTTTGGTATTTAACAAAGACTCCATGCTCGGAACACCAGGTATTTTCGAAGCTTATAAAAGGGGAAATGTGGCCCTGGCAAATGCCCCGGGCACAGGGGTAGCGGATGACAAGGCAGTATATGCCTATGTGCCAAAAATCATCAAATACTACTTGGATGAAGATCCTATCATTGAAAATGTGCCAACTTTTCTGTGCCGGGAAGAAGCGGATAGAAAACATGTGTTGGAAAATATAGCCGATTTGGTAGTAAAAGAAACCAATGCCGCAGGCGGGTACGGTATGCTCATCGGGCCAAAGAGCTCCAAAGAGGAACACGATAACTTTAAGCGTCTGATTACGGCACGGCCGGAAAATTATATCGCCCAGCCTACACTATCGCTTTCTACCGTGCCCACGGTGGCGGAAGGTAATATTGAAGGCAGGCATGTTGACTTAAGGCCCTATATTTTGTATGGGGACAATATTGAGGTTATCCCCGGGGCATTGACAAGGGTGGCTTTGAAAAAGGGGTCATTGGTAGTGAATTCTTCCCAGGGTGGAGGTAGCAAGGATACCTGGGTCTTGTACAATTAAATGGCGAAGAAATATGTTAAGCACAGTAGCAGAATCATTATACTGGATGGGCCGGTACCTGGAAAGGGCAGAAAACTATGCACGTTTTATTGATGTCAATTTCAATCTGATCCTTGACCTGCCCCCGGACGAACAAGAGCAATGGATGCCGTTAATTGCAGCCACGGGAGATTTGCAGCAATACCAGGAAAACCACGACAACTTTGACCGGGAAAATGCCATGTTTTTTTTGGCATTTGATGAGAACAACCCAAACTCACTTATCAGTTGCATTAAAAAATCGAGGGAAATTGGAAGGGTTGTCAGGGGATCATTGAATAGGGAAACCTGGGAGTCACTCAATGAAACCTATTATTCGGTACTAAAAGGAAAAGAAAAATGTGTCTGGAAGAAAGATGATCCGAGTGCTTTTTTCCGAAAAGTGAAATACAGTATCCAGCTACTTTATGGAATTTCAGATGATACCATCAGCAGGGGGGAAGGCTGGTATTTTTCAAAATTGGGACAGTTTATAGAAAGGGCCGATAAAACATCCAGGATATTGGATGTAAAGTACCACCTACTGCTGCCAACAGTAAATGATGTTGGTTCTACACTCGACTTTCTGCAATGGACGGCATTGCTCAAATCTGTATCAGGTTTCGAACTTTATCGGAGGGAATATGGCAATATAGAGATGTCGGGAGTGGTGGAATTTCTCACCTTCAACAAATATTTTCCAAGAAGTATATTGTTCGCATTAAAAGAAGCCCAAAAGTGCCTGGCCATTATTTCCAACACCACTGACGGTGGGTATTCCAATGCTGCCGAGAAGAAGCTGGGCAACCTGGTATCAGACCTTCAATTTGCCGATGTATCCGATATAGTCAACATAGGGCTACATGAATACATGGACGATATACAGATCAAATTAATAAATGTTTCGAATGCAGTATATGATAATTTCTTCCAAATTAAACCTAATTTTATCCCACAACAAACAGAACAATAATGACATATTGCTTAGGTCTCAAAACCAGGACAGGCATTATCGGTCTTGCCGATACACGTATCACTACTGGCAATGACACCACCTCTGCCAAGAAGATTTTTTCTGTAAACAGAAAAAACCATTCCTTTTTTATCATGACATCAGGCTTGCGGTCTGTCAGGGACAAAGCGATTACCTATTTCAATGAAGTAATTGAGGAAGATGATGAAAGCTTCAATAAATTGTACAAGGCCGTAAATGCTTTTGCCGAGCAGGTAAAAAGAGTGGCCGGAGAGGATAAATCTTCATTGGAAGAATCCGGCCTTTCTTTCAATTTGTATGCTATAGTAGGCGGGCAGTTGGAGCAGGACAAAGAACCAAAAATTTACCTTCTATACCCACAAGGGAATTGGATTGAAATTGGCGAAAGCACACCTTATGTTATCATCGGAAATACCGGCTATGGCAATCCGGTGCTTAAAAGGACATTTTCGGTAGATAGTTCAATGGAATTTGGGATGAAATGCGCCTTCTTGTCTTTTGATGCCACCAGGCTTTCATCCAATGATGTGGATTATCCCATTGATACCATTTCCCTTAAAAATGATTCATACCATTTGATCGAGCATCGCTATGTAGAGAAGGATTTGGGACATTTGTCTGATTATTGGAACTCCCGAATTAAAGATGCCATAGAAAACATTCCTGCCCAGGTTTTAGGAAAATCTTTTAAGGAAGAAACCGATCTCGTCCAATGACATTAAACATCCACCACACCACACAATATACATTCGACGAGCAAATTTTTTTAGAACCACATTATTTTAAATTTTCGCCTCTGCCAAGGCCTTATTATGATGTGTTGGATTTTAAAATAATACTGGATCCTTTGCCATCGGGCATCTCTGAACGATCTGGGATAGAAAGCAATACCTATTACCAGTCCTGGTTCAACGAGAAGACAGATTTTTTAAACATTGACGTGCAGATATCATTGGACATCAAAAAAAACAATCCTTTTGATTTCTACATCGACATGCCTTTCGGCTTTGACAGCCCTGAATTATACCATAAATTTGAAAAGGAAGCGTTGATATTTTATTTGACGCCCATAGCAATGTCAGAAAAATTGGTGGCATGGTCCCAGGACATACGGGATAGTGCAGGGGATAACCTGATCACCTATTTGTCGTTTTTGAACCAATCCATACATTCGAAAATAGCACACCAGGTAAGAATGGAATCTGATATCCTGTCTCCCGATGCGCTGTTTGATAAAAAAACAGGGTCTTGCCGCGACCTTTCATGGATGATGATCCATCTGTTGCGAAGGCAGGGATTGGCAGCCAGGTTTGTCAGTGGGTATTCGTTCAATCCCGAACTAAAGGAAGGGCATGAACTTCACGCATGGGTGGATGTGTACCTTCCTGGAGGCGGCTGGATCGGCCTAGATCCCAGTGCTGGGATTTTCACCACCGAAACGTACATTCCGGTGTGTGCCAGTTTTGATCCCGAATATACCAAACCTGTTATAGGAAACTATAGGGGATCGGCCACAAGTAGCATGAAATCTTCGGTGGAAATTGATCTTGAAGGGTAGAAGTGTTGTCCAGCCTTTACTAATCCTTTGTTGCGATCATTTTTTTAAGAATAAAGTAATGAATAGCTGAATCCATTGGATTCAACGTGGGCATTTCGGGAATAAGGGAAGGAACCGCTATAGGCATGTTATGGACATTCGCAAATGCATCAAATTTATTTTCAGCAGTCTGTTTGCGAGGTGCCTTGTTCCCTTTATCTTCTGCTAGAGTTTCATACAAACCTATATTCCCGATTAGCTTATCGGAAGCAATTTTTACAGGCGCAACTTTTTGGATAGTAGGGGGCAGGTCAATGGATTTGGAAAAAATGTCCTCGTTGACGAACCATCCTTCCTTGAGAACCTCAGAACCTTCAGCTAAACCAGCAGACAGTTTATCGCTTTGGGCGACAAGCGAATGGAGGGCTACAAGGGAGGAGAAGGCAAGTGAGAATAGTTTTTTCATAACTTTCTGAACGAGGGTAGCACTATGTTGGTTTTCATAGGTAAAATTTTTGTCCTCCCTGCTGATACTTTACCAGGATGTCTGCAGGCTTGAACCTCAAACCCAAATCCTGATGTTTGTCGAAAACCGAAAGGATATGGTCAAGGCCCTTGTGGTCCATGTACCTGAACGGCCCGCCAGTAAATGGGGCAAATCCAAGCCCAAAGATTGCCCCTATGTCACCATCTTGGGGAGACTGAATGATGCCTTCCTCCAGGCACCTGGCTGCCTCGTTGATCATCATCAGGGACATACGCTCCTGGATGGTTTCAGCCTCGACTGGTTTTCTGCCTGGCCCACCGAAATGACTGTAAATGCTTTCATTCACCTTTCCACGAACCTTTTTTCCTGTTTTCGGGTCGTAGAGCAAAAAGCCCTTGTTGTTTTTTCTTCCCTTGAAACCCGCATCAGCCAGTTCCCTCATCTTGTTGTTGGCTTTTTCCCCTCTCTTTTCGAAAAATGTTCCCAGCGCGCCTTCTGCAATATGCGCCCCTACATCTATGCCCACCTCGTCTATCAGTGTGATGGGGCCAACTGGAAAACCAAACTGCTTCATTGCCCTATCGAGGTGCAGGATTTCTGCGCCCTCATCAAGAAGCAAAAGTGCTTCGTTGAGGAATGGTGACAGGATTCTGGTGGTATAAAACCCTGGTCCGTCTTTCACTACGATACAGGTTTTGCCCTGTCGAATGCCTACCTCCAGTGCTGTAGCCGTTACCCAGTCGGCTGTTTGCTCGGTGGTAATGATTTCCAGCAAAGGCATCTTTTGAACCGGGGAAAAATAATGCATGCCGATAACCTGCTCAGGCCTGGCAGATGCTTTGGCAATCTCAGTTATCGGTAGTGCCGAAGTGTTGGAGGCAAAAATGGCGTGTGGTGGCAGGTGTCCTTCAGTTTCCCTGATCACCTGATGTTTGATGTTGATGTCTTCAAATACGGCCTCTATCACCATATCCGCCTGATGAAACCCGGTAAAGTCTGTGGCAACATTTATCCGGTTTACCATGGTTTCAGCATCGGCTCTGTTGATGGATTTTTGATGGACTTTTTTGTCCATATTTGTCCATATTTGTTTTTTCGCTTTGGCCAGACTTTCAGGATATAAGTCTTTCAACAATATGTTCATATCCTTTGGTACAGACACCTCGGCTATTCCCTCCCCCATCAATCCGGCTCCAAGCACAGCAAGTGTGTCCACCTTTTTTGCCTGTGCCTTCATCGGGTTTTTCTTTTTGGCATTCATGCCAAAGAAAATATGGATCAGCTGAAAGCATTCATTCGTTTGAAGCAACTCATCGAAGTTGGTGGTTTCAATTTCCCAGGCATCTTCCCTTTTTTTGCCCCAGTGTGCTTTTATTGTTTCTATTATTTTCAAGGGAGCGGGATAGTTGCCGTAGGTAGTCCGCATTACCATTTGCCGGGCTTTGTTGAAGATCACATTTCGGGTGATTGGGTTGCCTTCAAGAATTTTTTCAGGCAGGCTCCTTTTGTCCTTTCTTTTATATTTTCCCGATGCGATGTTCAGGGCATGTTTTTTGGCTGCTTCCAGCAGTTTAGGCTGTGCTACCATTTGATCGGCCAGCCCCATTTTGTAAGCGGGGTAGGCGTACACATTTTTTCCGGTAAGGATGATGTCCAGGGCTTTTTGCAGCCCAATCAGCCTTGGCATTCTGAAAGAGCCACCCAATCCGGGCAGCAACCCAAGCTTTACTTCGGGCAGGGCCATCATAGTGGATGGATGGGATGAAACCACCCTACCGGCACATGCCAGCGATATTTCTGTGCCCCCACCCATGCAGGCCCCATGGATGGCTGCCACAAATGGTTTTTTCGAATCTTCAATTTTAGCAAACATCCGATGGCCTTCTATGGAGACCTTTTTGCCTTCACCAGGCCCAAGCTTCAGAAACTCCTCTATATCTGCTCCTGCCAAAAAACCTTTCTTGGCACTGATGAGCACGGCAGCTTTGATGTCGTTATCCTGTTCTATTTGTTGTATCAATGTCTCAAACAGCCCCACCATGTCTATGGTGATCTTGTTCCATTCTTCGCCGGGCAGATCCATCCAGAGTACACCTACATTGCCTTGTTTTTCGAGGGTTAAAAATTGTTTGTCTTTGTCCTGGCTCATTTACCGCTTGTTTTCAATTGATGGATATGTTTTAAATATAATTAACTGTACCGCTCTAGCAGCATAGCATGGCCATGGGCACCCGCTGCACATGCCGCTATGAGTGCGAGTGCTCCATTTTCACGCTGCAGCCGGTTGGCAGCAGTGGTGAGCAGGCGGGCTCCTGTCGCCCCAAAAGGATGTCCGAGGGAAAGTGATCCGCCATGGATGTTGAATTTGTCGAGTGGTATTTCGCCAAGTTTGTTGCTCACACCTATCTTCTCCTTCGCAAATTGGTCAGAATCCAGGCATTTTAGGTTGGTCAATATTTGTGCTGCAAAAGCTTCATGGTATTCGAACACATCAATGTCGCCAATGGCCAATCCTTCTTTTTTTAGGATGCGATAAGTGGCATACGCCGGCCCCAGGAGCAACTCCTCTTCCGGGTCTTGACCAGTGAATGTATAATTTTTAATGATGGCTTTTGGTTTTAAGCCTAATTCCTTCGCTTTGTTTTCAGACATGAGCAATACCACTGCCGCCCCATCAGTAAGGAATGAAGAGTTGGCTGCAGTGAGTGTACCGTTTTTCTTGTCGAAAGCGGGACGCAATTTGGCTAGTTTTTCGACGGTGCTGTCCCCTCTGTAGGTGTTGTCCTGATCGATACTTTTGAATTGGGGAGGAAAAGAAGCAGGGGTGATTTCCTCCGCAAGGATACCTTTTTCAGCGGCTTCAGCGGCCAGTTTATGCGACCGTACGGCAAATTCGTCTTGCGCCTCTCTGGTTATCCCATATCTGGCGGCCATCAGGTCGCAATCCTGGCCCATAGTCCTGCCCGTAGTAAACTCGGCAATGGCTGGTACTTCCGGTTTGAAATCCGCTGGCCGCAGGCTCAAGACAAACTTCAGACTGTCTGCGAGGCTTTTGATGCTCCGTGCTTTGAAAAGCTTTTGACGCATTTCTTTTCGAAATGGGATAGGTATGTCTGAAACAGAATCTGTACCCCCGGCCACAATGACTTCCGCCTGACCTGTGCGGATGAGGTCAACGCCACTGGCGATGGCAGCATTGGCTGATATGCAGGCTTGTGACACAGTTTGTGCCGGGGTAGTAAATGGAATACCCCCGGTCAAAGCACTTTCACGGGCTACATTGGGGGTGGTAATGTTGTGGACAACAGTGCCCATAATTACCCTGTCTATGAGATTGGGTGGTACGCCTGTTTTGGTGAGCAGGCCTTTGATGGCCATGGCCCCAAGTTGGTAAGACATCAAATCGAAATAACTAGTGCCCGATTTGAGGAAAGGGGTGCGCGTCCCCTCTACCATTACTACTTTATTTTCCATAAAATTCTATCGATTCAATATTTTGTCCAGGCGTTTTCTCAGGGCAGCCTTCTCGCCGCGCACGTTGAGGTTGATGTGGGTGTTGACATGAGGATAGATTTCCATTACGGCCTCCAGCGGGAAACCCAGCTTTGTGGCCACTTTTTGGCAGTATATTATTTCCTCATTGAATATCTTTTTGTCTATTTTCATAAGCTGGATCACATCGTGCAGCAGCTCAAATTTTTCGTCATCGTTCAGGTCGGAGAGGTCTTTTTCTGCGCCCGGGTTTTGAATGGCGTGGTTAATTTCTTCGAGGCTCATACCATGTGCCAATCCGATTTTTTCCATCAACTGAACTTCTTTAGCATCAAGTTCTCCATCGGCATTGGCCAAGGCTGCCAGTACTTTTAGTTGTTTGGTAAACATGATCAGGGCTATAATTTGTTTCTATAAACCTAATCATTTATTCGCTAAATCAGGGATTTTTTTTGAAACCCCTGATTCGGAAGGGGACAATTATTTCTTTTTAAACAACCCCTTGATGGCATCTTTGGCTTTTTCTTCCGCTTCTTTTTTGAGCTTTTCTGCTTCAGCTTTTGCTTTTTCCTCTGCCTCTTTCTTTTTCTGTTCCAGCTCTGCTTTTGCCTTGGCTTCTGCTTCGGCTTTTTTCTTTGCGATTTCAGCTTCAGCTTCGGCTTTCTTTTTGTCCAGTTCTGCTTGTGCTTTGGCTTTTTGCTCATCGAAAGCGGCCTTCGCTGCTGCTTTGGCTGCTCCTCCGGCACCTCCATCACCGGCACCTGTACCCAGTAGTTTTACTTTAGGGTCGTCGTAGGTGCCCCCAAGTCCCAGGTTTAGTTTGATATTTTCCCCTACTACAGATTTACCTCCAGTAAAGGAGGCCAGGGCGCTGTTTAATGCTGCACCGGCTGCCCCTGCGGGTACGTCCATTTTCAAATTATAATCCAAATCCCCCAATATACCATTGGAGCCCGAAACTGTCGTTTTGTATCCACCCATGTTCACATCAAATGGTTTTACATGCAGCCTGCCATCTTTGATCTCGGCATCCATAATCACATCTTTGATTTTAACCCCATCGCTGCTCTCTGAAGCACTACTACCTTTTAGCTTGGTCACAGTAGTGATGGCGGAGGTGATTTTCGAACCCGATAAAGCTGCGTCAGCTATCTGCACAAGGCCAGACCCAAAGAGTTTGTCATACAAGGGCATCATATCGGGCCCGAGCACCCCGCCAATTTTAAAATCAGTAGAAAAGTTTCCAGTTACATTTTTAGCGACAGGTGCCAGTTTTTGCACCGTATTGAAAGCTTCAAATGACGCAGGAATAGACAGGCCTTTGATTCCAAAATTGAAATCAAATGAAGGGTTTTCCAGGTTGGCGGTGACGTATGACCCGCTCATGGTAAACTTGCCCCTGAGCATGTCGAAATCCACACCTTCCATCCTGGCAGCTCCATCTTTCACAAGGATTTTTCCTTTCAGGTTTTCAATATTAAGGTTGTCATATATGATCTTCTTCATGCTGGCGTTCATGGCAAAATCAATGTTCATGGGGATCCTTACTACCTCGAGGGCAAGGCTGTCTTCACCTGAGGCTGTTTCCACGGTTTCTTCTTCTACCATCCATTCATTCAGGTCGAAGCTGTTGGAAGTGAAGTTGAGCTGTCCGGTCAGCACTTGTGTGGAGTCCAGTGCAAACCCGATATAGTTTTGCAGGATGCCATCCAGGTGGATGTCACTTTTTCCGATGGTTCCATCAAAATTTGCCAGCGTAATATTCTTTGGGTTGAAAGACATATTGGAGGAAGCAATGCCAAAACCTTGGGGCAAATCCAGGCTGGAAAAATAAAAGTCCGTAATAGACATGCTGCCACTTGCCGGCAGTTGGTCATATTTTTCAGCTTCCACCAGCGCCATATTTCCTGATGTTTGAAAATCTGCTTTGATCTTTCCTTTCAATTGTGTGTCTTCAATAGGAACAATTTTGAGGATTTTTTCCAAATCCATATTTCCATTCATACTGAAAGCCCATGTGTAGTTTTCAAGGTTTTCGAATGACATAGTGGCACTCACCTTTTCTCCATCAACAAGCATAGAAAACTGCGGCATGTTGAAGGACATGTCATTCATATTTTCACCTGGTACATTCAGCTCAGTAGCTACATTGATTTGTTCCATGGGAATAGGATACTCAGCATAGCGAATGTTCCCGTTTTTGATGTTGAATTTAGTGTTTACAGTTGGCAACAGGTTTTCGTTGTAGGTGCCCCTGACAAAACCATCGAAATTGATTTCACCCCCGGCTGTAACACCATTCAGGTAGGATTGGTAGTCGCCAGGAATCAGGGACAAGATACTTTTCATGGATATGTCCTGGCCGGAATAAGTGATGTCCATGTCGATATCCTCGGCTGGCATGGACACAAACCCATCAAACCCAAAGGCAAAATCATTCATGCGGACAGTGTTTTCTTTGAAGGTGTATTTGGCATTGGCCAGGTTCATGCTCATGATCAGGTCTATATCAAGGGTCTTTTTGGATACGTATTCCACCCCTTCGAAAGCCAGGGAAAAGTCATCCACTGTGGTTTTGGTCAGCATATCGAATATATCCAGAGCGAAATCGCCTGACCCGGTATGGTTGAGGCCTTTTAGGGAAGTGGTGAATGCTAAAGATTCATCTATATAGTCCATGCTGCCATTGATGATTTCCCACTTTTTGATGCCTATGCTAAAAGCTGATGGCTCGGAAGCATCGGTGGTTTCCTCAGGTGCCTCTTCTGAAGTCTTGGCAATGTCGTAGTTGGCACTGCCGTCTGCCAGTACCTTTATTAATATAGCTGGTTGGTCGAGGATAATGGAATTGATGGTGATCTGGTCTCCGGAGATCACAGACATCAGGTCAATGACTATTTCGAACGAACCAACAGATACCAAGGTATCACCTTCGAACTGGTCATTGCCCGAAAGTCCGAATTGGCTAAGCCCGAAAGTAAGGTTTGGGAAATTGCTGAACAAGGTCAGGTTGATGCCATCGGGATCATAGAATACCTGGGCGTTGATATTGTCTGCCATGGCATCATCCACAGCTTTTTTGATGTCATCTTTAAATATTATTGGTACCAGTATCATGGTCAGCAACAACAAACCAACGAGTGCTCCAATAACGACAAGAAATTTTTTCATGAGTCTAAAAGTTTAATTTTTGAGCCTTAAATTTCAATTTGGGGTTTTACCTCAAATACAGAAACTTCATAAAGTTATAAAAGCTAAATGAGCTTTGAGGTTATTATATAGTAAAATTAAAGGAATGAGTCCGGCTGCAAATTATTTAGCACTGGATTTTGCGTACAGCTGTGAAAAGACCAGCTTTTACCGGGATGTGGAAATTTATTTTTTATTCAAATTAAGAAAAATGTCATCCATGAGCTGGAGTTTCATTTCTTCTGACGAAAGTGCCAGCACTGAATAAGTCATTCCGTGGATGTCGTTTTCGTTTACGAGTTTCAGGGTGTCATTTCGGAGCTTCCAATACAGGGAGTGCACCAGGGTATCGCTACTGAAAATGCATCCCTTGTGGCCGAAAGCCGATATTGTCACCTGTCCGCCGGGCTTAAATTCAAACTCCCCGTTCATGGTAAACTTCACTGATGGGTCCACATCTGGGTAAGAGGCAGGGTCTGTTACCCATTGGGCTTCCCAGGTACCCACTACATCTATGGTGGCCTCATTGGATTTTCCCTCTTTGTCCTTTTTGCTGTTACAGGCCGAAATGGTTGCTAGCGCAATGGCCAAAAAGGCCACCAATACTTTCCTATGTTGCATATATACTTGGTATAAAACAGGCGCCAAATGTAACCCCATTGGCCGAATCAAAAAAGAATAACAAAACCAAAATGCACTAATTGCCCGAATAATAAAAATTTGTATTCGGTTTGCCTTTTAATCTAATACTTTCTATTCTAAATTTGCGCCAATTTGTACCAACCCCCAGAGCAATACCATGCCAAAAGACAATAGCATAAAGTCAGTTTTGATAATCGGTAGCGGGCCAATCATCATTGGTCAGGCTTGTGAATTTGATTACTCCGGCACCCAGGCTGCCCGTTCACTTCGAGAGGAAGGAATAGAAGTAACCCTGATAAATTCCAATCCGGCGACTATAATGACCGATAGTGTCACAGCTGACAATATCTATCTCAAACCCCTTACCAAGAAGTCAATCAAAGAAATCCTGGAATTGCACCAGATAGATGCCGTTTTACCCACCATGGGTGGCCAAACAGCACTCAACCTGGCGATAGACTGTGAGGCGGCAGGTATTTGGGAAAAGTACAATGTCCGTATGATCGGTGTGGATATCAAGGCCATTGAGACAACCGAAGACAGGGAGAAATTCCGTTTGAAAATGCAGGAAATTGGCGTGAACGTCTGTAAAGGGGAAACTGCCACTTCCTTTCTGAAAGGAAAAGAAATTGCCCAGGAAATAGGTTTTCCACTGGTTATCCGCCCATCCTATACCCTTGGTGGTTTTGGAGGTGGGTTTGTAAACGACCCTGAAGATTTTGACAAAGCCCTGAATGCTGGCTTACAAGCCTCTCCAATCCATGAAGTTTTGGTGGAGCAGAGTATTTTGGGGTGGAAAGAATATGAGCTGGAGCTGCTACGCGACAATATCGGCAACATCATCATTATATGCTCTATCGAAAACTTTGATCCCATGGGTGTGCATACTGGGGATTCCATTACGGTGGCACCAGCCATGACCCTGCCGGATACGGTGTATCAGGAAATGCGAAACCTGGCCAAGCGGATGATGAACGCCATAGGCCAGTTTGCTGGCGGATGCAACGTCCAATTCTCGGTACATCCTGAAAACGACCAAATCATTGGTATAGAAATCAACCCAAGGGTGTCACGTTCTTCGGCATTGGCTTCCAAAGCCACTGGATACCCGATAGCAAAAATAGCTGCGAAGCTCGCTATTGGCTACAACCTCGATGAACTGAAAAACCAAATCACAAAGACTACTTCTGCCTTCTTTGAACCGGCGTTGGACTATGTGATTGTGAAAATACCCCGTTGGAATTTTGACAAGTTCCAGGGATCTGACAGGAAGCTCGGCCTACAAATGAAATCCGTAGGTGAAGCCATGGGTATAGGCCGGAATTTCCAGGAAGCATTGCAAAAGGCTTGTCAATCGCTGGAGATCAAGAGGAATGGCCTGGGGGCCGATGGCCGTGAGTTGCAAGACCAGCAGGAAATCCTCTACAGCCTGGAAAACCCAAGCTGGAACAGGCTTTTCCATATCTATGATGCGTTCAAGATGGGGATTCCATTCAAGACCATCAAAAAACTCAGCAAAATTGACGATTGGTTCCTACACCAAATAGAGGAAATGATCCTGCTGGAAAAGGAAATCGAAAAACATACACTGGACAGCCTGCCAAAGCAACTGCTGAAAACTGCCAAAGAAAAGGGCTATGCCGACAGGCAAATAGCACACCTGCTCAAGTGTCTTGAGAGTGAGGTATATACCAGACGAAACGATCAGGGCATCAAGAGGGTGTATAAGCTGGTAGATACCTGCGCGGCTGAGTTTGAAGCGCAAACGCCATACTACTACTCTTCATTCGATGATGAAAATGAATCCACACCCTCTGACAAGAAAAAAATAATAGTATTGGGATCTGGCCCCAACCGTATAGGGCAAGGTATTGAGTTTGACTATTCCTGTGTGCACGGTGTATTGGCTGCAAAGGAGTGTGGGTATGAAACCATCATGATCAATTGCAACCCCGAAACAGTATCGACCGATTTCGATATTGCCGACAAGCTCTATTTCGAGCCGGTATTTTGGGAACACATTTATGACATCATCTTGCACGAAAAGCCACTTGGGGTGATTGTGCAGTTGGGCGGTCAGACGGCATTGAAACTGGCAGAGAAATTCACCCGATACGGTATCAAGGTGATAGGTACAAGCTTTGAAGCGCTGGACCTTGCAGAAGACAGAGGACGTTTTTCTGATTTGCTTAAAGAATTGGAAATACCTTATCCTCCATACGGAACAGTGGAAGATGCCGACCAGGCGATAGAGTTGTCTAAAGAGATAGGCTTTCCTTTGCTGGTACGACCCAGTTATGTTTTGGGTGGCCAGAGCATGAAGATTGTGATCAATGAGCAGGAGATGGAAGAGCATGTGGTGAACCTGATGAAGGACAAACCAGATGGCCGCATATTGCTCGACCACTTTTTGGAAGGCGCCATAGAGGCTGAAGCTGACGCAATCTGTGATGGAGAAGATGTGTATATTATAGGCATAATGCAGCACATCGAACCTGCCGGCATTCACTCGGGAGATTCTTATGCGGTGCTGCCCCCCTATAACCTGGGCGACTTTGTGATGAGGCAAATTGAAGAATATACCATCAAAATAGCCAAAGCATTGGATACAGTGGGCTTGATCAATATACAGTTTGCCATCAAAAATGACAAGGTCTATATCATAGAAGCCAACCCACGGGCTTCACGTACTGTGCCTTTCATTTGTAAAGCCTACAGGGAACCTTATGTGAATTATGCCACTAAAGTAATGCTGGGCGAAAAGAAAGTAAAAGACTTTGATTTCAAGCCTTACAAAAATGGCTATGCCATCAAGGAACCGGTATTCTCCTTTCATAAATTCCCCAATGTGAACAAAGAGCTAGGGCCGGAAATGAAATCTACCGGGGAAGCGATCTACTTTATAGACGACCTGATGGATGATTATTTTATGAAAATCTATAGTGAGCGAAACCTATACCTAAGTCGATAAGTAAAAAGAGGTATGTTTAAACTCTTATTGATAATATTTCTGGTCATTTTTATTTTTGTGAAAGTCGGAGGCTTCATTATGAAAATGCTGTTTTCGGGTTTTGTCAAAAAGCACCAACAGCAGTCGCAGCAAAATTACCAGCGGCAACAATATAAAAAACCTTCCGATGGAAATGTAAATATCGACTACATTCCATCGGACTCACAAAAAGGCAAGTCTTCCAAAAGCGACTTCAAAGGCGGTGATTTTGTGGACTATGAGGAGGTGAAGTAGTAAAAAGACTCAAATATTCCATTCGTTAAACTCAAAGAACAATAGTAGCTCCCGCCGGATTTTAACCAATTTATGCTACGATCTGGTTCAGTTATTCTAGTTTTGCGCTTTGGAAAATGTTAATCCTGTGATTTGGTGCTTAGGTAGAATCACATTAGATTTAAAGTTATGCTCATACAGCCTGGGAAGCTTCTCGCCACTATCGACAATCCTGATGACCTTAAAAAACTGGACCAAACCCAATTGGTGCAGCTATCTCAGGAGTTGAGGCAATACATAATCGATACTGTGTCGATTTATGGGGGGCATTTTGGTGCCAGCCTTGGTGTGACGGAAATGACAATTGCCCTGCATTATGTGTTCAACACACCTCATGACCAATTGATTTGGGATGTAGGGCATCAGGCATACGGGCACAAAATACTGACAGGCCGCAAAGACACTTTTCATACTAACAGGGTATATCAGGGCCTTTCCGGGTTTCCAAAGAGGAGTGAAAGCCCCTATGATGCTTTTGGTGTTGGCCATTCGTCCACATCTATTTCAGCAGCATTGGGTATGGCCGAGGCTTCCAAATATAAAGGCGAAGAAGAAAAGCACCACATAGCCGTGATAGGTGATGGGGCGATGACGGCAGGGTTGGCTTTTGAAGCCATGAACCACGCAGGCGTCTCAAATTCGAACCTGCTCATAGTGTTGAATGACAATTGCATGTCTATCGACCCTAATGTTGGGGCGTTAAAAGACTATCTGACCGACATTACCACCTCCAAAACCTACAACAAGTTTAGGGATGAGGTATGGAATGTACTTGGGAAAGTGAGCAAATTTGGCCCTAACGCCAGGGAAATTGTGGCAAGTTTTGAATCCAGCATCAAATCATTTTTATTAAAGCAAAGCAACCTCTTCGAATCGCTGAACCTGAGGTATTTTGGCCCGATAGATGGCCATGATGTCAACCACCTGGTAAGCGTGATGAAGGACCTGAAAAACATTCAGGGCCCCAAAATCCTGCACTGCGTTACCGTGAAAGGCAAAGGATATGCCGAGGCAGAAAAAGACCAGACCAAGTGGCACGCACCGGGTACCTTTGATAAGGTGACAGGCAAAGTACACAAAAAAGTATTTGATACCCCTCAGGCCCCCAAATACCAGGAGGTATTTGGGCATACTATAGTAGAGTTGGCCGAAAAGAATGACAAAATAATGGGCATTACCCCGGCAATGCCTTCTGGCTCGTCTATGAATATCATGATGAAAGCCATGCCGGAAAGGGCTTTTGATGTGGGTATTGCCGAGCAACATGCCGTTACATTTTCTGCCGGTCTTGCTACTCAGGGTATGGTGCCCTTCTGCAACATCTACAGCACTTTTATGCAAAGGGCCTATGACCAGGTCATCCACGATGTATGTATCCAAAACCTGCACGTGGTATTTTGTTTGGATCGCGCAGGATTTGCAGGAGCTGATGGCCCCACTCACCATGGCAATTATGATATTGCCTACATGAGGTGCCTGCCCAATATGGTGGTGTCGGCACCTATGAATGAAAGCGAGCTAAGAAACCTGATGTACACTGCCCAACTGCCCCGAGAGGGTGCCTTCACGATCAGATACCCCAGGGGACAAGGGGTAATGCCGAACTGGCGAACTCCCTGCGAAGAAATAGAAGTAGGAACCGGAAGGATGGTACGTGATGGAGAAAACCTTGCGATCCTCACACTGGGACATATCGGCAACTATGCGGTGGAAGCTTGCACAGCCCTGGAAGAAGAGGGAATTGATGCCGCGCACTATGACATGAGGTTTGCCAAGCCATTGGACGAAAAGTTACTTCATCAAATTTGCAAAAAATACAAGCACCTGATCACAGTGGAGGATGGATGCCTACAGGGAGGGTTTGGAAGTGCCATTTTGGAATTTATGGCAGATAACAATTACCAAAGCAAGGTAGTTCGCCTGGGAATCCCTGACGATATCATCGAGCATGGCACCCAGCTACAGCTTCACAAGCAATGTGGTTTTGATTCAGAAGGAATATTCGAAACTGCCAAAAAACTTGTGGAATCCGTTCCAGCTTAAAGCCGAAACTATGCATTTTGAAGTTTCAGGGGAAGGTAGCCCGATTTTGCTTATTCATGGGTTTTGCGAAACTTCTGCTATCTGGGGCAACCTGAGACAGGAACTAGCAAAGAAACATCAGGTGATTTTGATCGATTTGCCGGGCTTTGGAAAAAGCCCCCTGACAACCCCCGACCTAAGCCTGACTGATGTAGCCACTTCCATTCACCATTTGCTCAAAGGGCTCGATATCAGCGCATGTTTCATCATTGGCCATTCCCTGGGCGGGTATGTGGCCATGGCCTATGCTTCCAAATATACTGAAAGTGTGCTTGGGATTGGACTGTTCCACTCCACAGCTTTTCCTGATAGCCTGGAAAAGAAGGAAACCCGGGAAAAAGGCATAGAACATGTCAGCACCCATGGCATGTCTTCGTTTTCCAAAGGTTTTGTGCCAAACTTGTTTTATGCAAAAAACCATTCCCTGTTTGTGGAGGAAATGGAAGGCTTGAAGAAAGAGGCTGCCAAAACCCCGCTCGATACTTTCATAGCCTATAGCCGGGCCATGAAAAACCGGATGGACACTACGGATGTTTTTTCCAAATTAGAAAAGCCGGTCTTCATCATCGCCGGGGAAAATGACAATGCTGTTCCAATCGCCCAGTCTTTGGAACTTATTTCGCAGATCAACAATGGAGATTCCCTCGTACTTTCGGAAACCGGACACATGGGATTTATTGAAAAAGAAGCCGAGACTACCGGATTTATCAAAAGATTTCTGACAAACTTTTCTATTTAGCCGACTCCTACACTGGTGGATTACTTGGTGAATTCTGATTTCTGGTGTAAATTAAGGGAATGACCAATTCATTTTGCCTATGACGCCAAGGGCTTTTTTTACTACGTTTCACATTTTTTTAGCCATTTCCTTGAGTATGCTCCTTGGGATGTTTGGTTGTAAAAGATCGGGACAGGGCAATATAGCATCCCAAGACAACAAGGAATTTGTAGAAACAATTGCCGACCTTGACCTGGATCAAATCCGCCAACGAGGATACATTACTGCCATAATGGACAATAGCTCTACTGGCCTTTTCTTGTACAAGGGGCGCCCGATGGGTTATGAATATGAGTTGCTTTCAATATTTGCCGACTCTATGAACCTGGAATTGAGGTTTGACATTACCCCGGATTTGGAGGAAGGTTTTGCGAAGCTCAACCGTGGAGAAGGCGACATTATGGCCTACAACCTCACTGTTACCAAAGAAAGACGCGAACGCATTGGTTTTACCGATTACCATAACATTGTGAGGCAAGTGCTGGTGCAGAGAAAACCGGACAACTGGCGGCAGATGAAGCTGCATGAGATAGAACGCACAATGATCCGGACGCCAATAGAACTGATAGGAAAGGAAATTTATGTAAGAAAGAGTTCGGCCTATGTTTCAAGGCTGAGAAACCTGGCAGATGAAATTGGGGGCGACATCCTCATCATAGAGGAGTATTCTGATGTAGAGACAGAGGGCATCATTCGGAAAGTGGCAGAGGGGGCAATAGACCTGACAGTGGCCGATGAGGATATCGCGTTGGTGAATGCAAGGTATTATCCCAATATTGACATCAAAACTCCAATCAGCCTGCCTCAACAGATCGCCTGGGGGGTACGGAAAAATGCGGATTCATTGCGCCTGGCGTTAAATGAGTGGATTTACCAGATGAAAAAAAGGCCTGAGTATTATGCCATATATGATAAATATTTTCGAAGTACACTGAAAAGCAAATCCAGGCTGGAAAGTGATTACTTTTCCATAGACAGCAAGAGCATTTCGCCATACGACAGCCTGATCAAAATAGCCGCAACCGAAGTTGGATGGGATTGGAGGCTACTGGCTGCACAAATTTCCAAAGAATCCAAGTTTGATCCAGGTGCAGTATCCTGGGCTGGTGCCATTGGCTTGATGCAATTGCTGCCGATCAATGGCAAAGAATATGGTGTCAAAGACCTGCGCAACCCAGCGGAAAACATAAGGGCAGGCACCCAACACCTCAAATGGCTTCAGGGTATATGGAAAGATATCGTTCCCGACAGCCTGGAAAGGCAAAAATTTATTTTGGCGTCCTATAATGTGGGGCAAGGCCATGTGCAAGATGCTGTGCGGTTGGCAAAAAAATATGGCAAAGACCCCACCATTTGGGAAGGCAATGTGGCTGAACTGCTGTTGTCAAAATCCAAACCTCAATATTTCAAGGACGAAACCGTAAAATTTGGATATTGCAGGTGCACGGAACCCATTGCCTATGTTGAGGATATTTTGAAACTGTACCAACATTACTTGCAGCTGAGTCCAGTCTGAAAAGCAAATTTTGGATGAATTACAAGCCGATTGTCTCCATACGCAAACTATTATCGCATTATTGTCCAATATTATCAAAATTTTGTACAATTTTAAAGTTGCTAAATAGTTCGGATTATCATGCGTCTTAAAATTGGGGTTGATCTTTTGACCCAAACAATTAATCTTTTTCCACTGAAGTATGTCATAGCCCTTCTGTTGCTACCACATATGTTTTATGCGCAAGAAGCGGAGCTCGATAGCATCAAACATCAGGTAGAGACCTATACTAAAAGGGATTCTACCCGTGTGAAATTGTTAATAGACCTTACAAAATATTACTCTACCAGAGACATTAACCAAAACCGTTTGCTGATCGATGAGGCAATTCAGATTTCAGAAGAAATTGGATATGAAAAAGGCAAGGGGTATTCACTCAATGCCCTCACAGCCTACCATACCATTAAGGGCCAGTACGACACGGCCCTTACCCATGCGTTACGAGCCAAGGCATTGCTTGAAGGTATTGGAGACAAGGAAAACCTCATTTTCACTCATGGTAACCTCGCCAGGATATATAGTGAAAATCAGAAGTACGACAAAGCACTGGCTATCCATTTAGAAAACATAGAACTGGTAAAAGACAATCCATCAAGTAGCTCCAAGGCGGGCTTTTATTACTATGTGGGCAAGACCTATCAGGAGCTGAAAGAATACGAAAAAGCGGAACAATACTTTCTGCGTGCCCTGGAAATATCGAAAGAAGTGGACTTTGCCACTGGTATTGCAATAGCCGAAGGAGGATTGGGCACCATATATAACTACCTGGGTCGTTACAAGGAAGCGTTGGTATATCTTAACAAGATACTTGAATTTTCCCGAAAGTACAAGCAGGAAACCAATGAGGCCGGGGCTTTATTCTCGCTGGCAGATAGTTATCAGGGTGTGGGAAACTTTCAGAAAGCCCTGGAGTGCAATACTGGCGCAATGACTATATATGAAGGCCTTCAAAACTACAAAATGTTAAAGCATGCCTATTCGCAGCAGGCACAGTATTTGGAAAAGCTAAACCGCTACAAAGAGGCTACAGACTATTGGAAAAAGCACCTAACGATGGTAGATTCCGTTTTTTCAGAAAATAAAATAAAAACTATCGAGGACCTGCAAGCCAAATACGAAACAGAAAAAAAAGAAGCAGAAATAGCTTCACTTTCCCAGCAGGCAGCTATCCAGGTGCTGGAAATCCAACAGAAAAACCAAACGATAATCATAGGTTTTATATTCTTCCTGTTTATTTCGCTTACTACTTTTTTTATCTACAAGCATCGGTCTTTGAAACGCCAAAAAGTCCAAACAGAACTGGAACAGCGTTTTTTGAGGTCGCAACTTAACCCTCATTTCATCTCCAATGCTTTGCTGGCAGTACAGCAGTTTATGTTGACCAATCAAGCGGAAAAAGCAGCGCTTTACCTGGCCAAATTCTCTAAACTGATGCGTGAAATATTGGAAAATTCCCGACAAGAATTTATCCCGGTAGAAGACGAGCTGAGGATGTTGTCTAATTTTATGGATATACATAAAATGAGGTTAAATGACTCCTTTGATTATACTATAGAGTTGCCAGGAAATATTGACCCGGAAGCTGATACCATTCCACCTATGTTTGTGCAACCATTCGTGGAAAATGCGATAGAACATGGAATCGTCAATGCAGCAGGAAAAGGAAAAATATGTGTAAAATTCTTCAAAGAAGAAGACTACATTTCCATCGAGATAGAAGATAATGGCGGAGGCCTGGCCAAAAGCAATTCCAGGCCTGCCAGCAATGGCTCTCTTTCTACCACCATCATTAAGGAAAGAATGGAATTATTTAACCTTACTTTGAAAAAGAAAATAGAATTTATATTGGATGACATCACCAATGATGAAGGCAAAGTACTCGGCACACGTGTAGAATTAAAAGTACCTTTTGGTTATATTTAAATGCTGTCGAAACACAGTTTTGTATCAATGAATAGCATCAGGAAATTTTTTTTATTGGTTTTAGCGTCATTGCCGGCCGTATTGGCATATAGCGCCGACACTACCTCAAGGAGCCGGCTGGATAGTTTGAATGCCCTCTCCAAAGCCCAGGTATGCGGCCAAATTGCCCTGTCGGATTCTATTGCCGACCATGTAATACAATTGGCGAAAGAAGCAGGCTACCCGGGGGCGGAATCGGTTGCACTTAAAAACAAGGCCGGAAATTTAATTTGCCAGGGCAAGTCGCAACAGGCTATAGTTCTCTTAAAAATGGCTTTGCAACTTGCACAAGAAGCGAACGAACTAAAAACCGAAGGGGCCATTTTAAACAACATGGCGGCAGCTTTTCATCAGTTGAGCAAAATGGACTCGGCCAAATGGTGCATGAAGCAATTGTTTGAAGTGGCCAGGGCTACCAAAGATTCTGTGCTACTGGCTTCTGCATACAAGACCAAAAGCAATATTCATATAGTATTGACAGAAAATGACTCTGTGGTGCACTTTGCAATGAAAGGCCTGGCCATAGCTGAAGCAATCCGGCACGATGAGTTGCACAGTGCTTTCCTCACTATTATTGGCAATGCCCATCTTCAAAATGAAACCTTCGACCAGGCGCTGGAATACTATCTACGTGCCAGGGAAATTATGCTCAAAATGGAAGGGGTTGTCAATATGGGGTTGATTTACCACAACATTGGCACCTGTTTTACAGAAATATCCCAGCCCGATTCAGCATTCAAATATTTTGAAATGGCAATAGAGGCCAGCCAGTTGCAAAACCGGCAGTACCAATTGGCCTATCACTATATGGGCTTGGCATTCGCATATATGGAGGTGAAAAACTACGAACAAGCCATATCATACAATCTGAAATCCAAAGAGATAAGCCTGGCCATAGGTGAAAAAAGAAGCCTGGCAACAGTTTTGTCCAATCTTGCTGAGTGTTATACCCTGACAGGTAGGCCGGAATTGGGAATATCCAATGCGCAGGAGGCCATCAGGATAGACCAGGCAATAGGAGACAAGGACAAAGAGGCAGATGGGTATTTTTTGTTGAGCCAGGCTTATGAAAAGTCGGGCAAATATGCTGAGTCTTTGGAAGCGTATAAGAAATTTTACTCCTTGGATAGCAATAACCTCGCTAGTGAGAAATCCTCAACTATTTTTGATCTGGAAACCAAATACCAGACGGAAAAAAAGGAAGCCGAGATAGAATCCCTTTCACAGAAGGCGGCCATTCAGGCCCTGGAAATCAGCCAAAAAAACCAGGCCATAGTCATAGGCATTATAGTGGTGCTTTTAGTAACAATGGCAGCCCTTTTTATATACAAACAAAGGGAATCTGTCAGAAGAAGTCAACAAATCGAACTGGAACAGCGGTTTTTGCGATCACAGCTCAACCCTCATTTTATTTTCAATGCGCTCCTGGCCATTCAGAATTTCATGCTAAAGAACAACGCCCAATCGGCTGCCCTTTATCTTACAAAGTTTTCCAAGCTCATGCGCCAGATATTGGAAAATTCCCGCGAAGAGTTTATACCTGTGGCAGCAGAAATAGAAATGCTGTCCAATTATATGGATATTCACAAGTTGAGGTTAAAGGATTCCTTCGATTACAAAATTGAGGTGGACGAGAAGATAGATGTGGAGGCAGATACCATACCGCCTATGTTTGTGCAGCCCTTTGTAGAAAATGCCATAGAACATGGACTGATCAACACCAAAGACCATGGGTTAATCGAAATAAAACTCGGGAAGGAAAACGAGCACATTTCCATCGCTATCAGGGACAATGGAGGTGGATTGGCCATAAGCAGTCCTGAACTTAAAGAACACAACTCCCTGGCTTCTACCATCATCAGGGAAAGGATGGCACTTTTCAATAAAAACTTAAAGGATAAGATACAGTTGGCCCTGGACAATATAACAAACGAACAAGGTGATATTCTGGGTACTAAAGTGGAATTAAAGGTACCGTTCCACTACCTTTAGGCTTCTTTTCTTCATATAAAATATGCGTATAGTACTGGTTGATGATGATGACATGGTCAGGGACAACCTGAAGACCTTGCTGTCAATGTATGTGACTGATGTAGAGGTGGTTGGAGAAGCCGGTGGTGTGTGCGACGGATTGTCATGCCTACGGCAGCTCAAGCCTGACTTGCTGTTGCTGGATGTGGAGATGAAAGACGGCACTGGTTTCGACCTTTTGGCACAGTATGGCGAACTGGATTTTCAGGTAATATTCGTGACCGGTCACGATGAATATGCCATAAAAGCATTCAAGTTTAGCGCAGTTGATTATGTACTCAAGCCAATCGATCCCGAGGAGCTGGTAACTGCCATAAAGAAAGCTGGTCGGTCTGCAAACAGACATTTACAAAACCTCAAGATTGGCAATCTGGTTGAAAACAAAAAAAGTATAGAGTCTGAGCAAAAGATATTGCTCAAAGATGCTGAGACTGTGTTTTTAGTGGCTGTAAAAGACATCATCAGATGCGAGTCTGAAACAAACTATACCAAGTTTTACCTCGTTGATGGAAGGAAACTGACCATCTCCAAAACCTTAAAAGAATATGATTCGCTTTTCAGGGACCAATTCTTTTTCAGGGCCCACCAATCGCACCTGATCAACCTGCTCC
Source organism: Cyclobacteriaceae bacterium (assembly GCA_040222275.1). GTDB lineage: Bacteria > Bacteroidota > Bacteroidia > Cytophagales > Cyclobacteriaceae > CAXBNB01. Next base: position 93,392 of record JAVKDJ010000049.1, on the reverse strand, counting down.
ATTTTGATAGGTTTGAAAAAAAGGAAGGAGGTACGGTGTATATGAAAGATGGCAGCACATTGCCAGTGGCTGTAAGAAAGCGGGAATCCCTCATGATGGCATTGAACAATTTGTAACCATCGTACGATTTGTTGCATTGCCTACTTGTACAATTACTAATTTTAATTAATACATAACGAATTCTCGGCAGTGAGCTACGAATACTAGAACGCTGAAAATCCACAATTTTCCTGGTGTAGGTTTGATATAGGTTTTACATCAATTTACGCACCATGAAAAAATCATTACTAATCCTAACTATGCTCATAAGCGGACTTGTTTATGGGCAAATCCCCACCTCCAACCTTCAGGGGGAATATACCTTTACCGGAGGTAGTTTAACCGGCACGAATCAATTGACACAGGTTGGTTCGGCATTAACAGTAGAAAATGACCGGTTGTCAGAGCCCAATGCCATCAACCTCAATGGCGATGCATTACAAACCACAGGTGTGGCAGATAGTGATATTACCATAAGCTTTTGGATAAAGACTAACACTAACGATGGGGCAAAAAGAGTGATCATTGATCAAAGCTCGCGAACAACAGCCGCAGAAAATTCTTCACAGATCGGTTGGTACGTTTTCCTTAAAAACGGCACAGTGAACCTTGCAGCCAACAACCTTTACAACCACTGGAGCAACACCGCAGCAGGTACCACCGGATATTCCGGCTACAACGACATTTTATCAACAGCAGTTATTGCTGATGGTAACTGGCATCACATTACCTTTTCAGCCCGCGGATATAAGTATAGTTACTTTAATGGCCCATACCAGCGATGGGAATACTATGTCAATTATGACTACAAAATATTTGTGGATGGGCAGTACAATAAATTTCAAACAGTAAGTACCCCTGTTGGTAGCCAGGTAGGCTTGAGGTGGGACTTAACCCCGGCAGGAAATGTTACATTTGGTAATAGCAGGGGGTTGAATTCTACAGAGAGGTACACAGAGTCGTTGGATGATATTAGGCTATATGAACGATTGTTGACAAATAGCGAAATATTCTCACTTTCACGCGAGGGGGTTTGTTCACCACCAGTTGAGGTAAACGCTGAAAGTACAGGAAGCACATCAGGTACTATAACCTGGTATAACGACCCCATTTCAGATACCTGGGATTTGGCCTATGTGCTATCGGGGGGTGATGTGGCCAATGCAACTGTGGAAACTGACATTGCGACTAGCAACCACACCATCACAGGTCTTACAGCCAACACTACCTATGATGTGTATATCAGGAGCAAATGCGATGCTACTGTAACCGATTGGTCAATACCAGTATCATTTACTACCTTGGAAGGGATTATATATGTTGACAAGGATGCTACCGGGGCAAATGACGGGTCGTCATGGGCAGATGCCTATTCAGATTTACAGACGGCATTACCTCAGGGCACGGCTACCAAGCATATATGGGTAGCAGCAGGAACCTACACCCCTCATGCTTCGGATAGAAAAGCTACATTCAACATACCCAACAATGTAAAAGTCTATGGGGGCTTTGCCGGCACAGAAGTGGACCTCTCTGACAGGGATATACCAGCGAACGTAACCATCCTCAGTGGCGACCTGCAAGGCAATGACAATGCCGTCATTACCGACATTGAAGGTACCAGGCAAGACAATTCCTATCATGTGGTGTCCGTCAGGGGGAATGCCCAAAACGTATTAGTTGACGGATTTACTATTACAGGGGGCAATGCCAATGGCAGCAATAATAATAGTTGTGCCACTGCAGCCGCCAGCCAATATTATGATACCAGGGGAGGAGCGGTATATGCCAATCCCTACGCATCTAATCATGCCCTTTCCGCTAAATTTAGAAATTGTGTATTGGAAAAAAATACTGGATCAAGTGTAGCTGTATTTACCACATTCACCCCTTGTGGCATTCAAAACCTTTCATCCGATGTAGATTTTGAGTCCTGCATCATCCGCGACAATTACTCCAAGGATTTAACCAACATGCTCTTTTCAGGTTCCAGCGGTTACGGTATCTATGGAAAAGGCTCTATTGTAAATAGTGTTATGTATAACAACACTTCGGCTACATCGGCATCTTGCCTCTATTTGGGGTCCAGTACTGCAAACGGTGGAAATGCCACTGGCTTGGATTTTGAAATGATCAATACCACCATCGCTGACAATACAGGCGTAAATGGCAATGTTGTCTCTATGGTAGCTGCATCCCAGAGTAAAATCAAAAACTCGATCATCTATGGAAACGGCAGTGCAACACCATTTGCCATCACCACTTCTGGCTCTGAAGTGACCAACAGCATAGTTGAAGGGGGCCAGCAGAATAGCACTAATTCCGATCCTTTGTTCAATGACGCTGCTAGCAATGACTATACCCTTACTTGTGCCTCTCCGGCAGTTGGCATGGGCAATCAGTCGGTGCTTTTGCCGGCCAAAGACTTAGCAGGAAACAATAGGAAAAATGGAGATTTGGATATGGGGGCTTATGAATACTATCATACGCCTTCGCCTATCGATGTGCTTACACAGGACGTAACAGTGGCATTGGATGCCTCAGGAAACTATACCCTTACCCCGGAAGAAGTGGACAACAACACAGCAGGGGATTGTGGCTCGGAGTTCGCACTCAGCCTGGACAAAACAGCGTTTGACTGTACTGAAGTAGGAGCCCATACCATTACGCTCACTGCTACAGCCTCCAATGGAGGGGCACAATATAGTGCTACAGCCATGGTAACTGTACAAGATAATATGGCACCTACTGCTACAGCAGCGCAGGCATTGATAGTGGCACTGGATGCTGCAGGAAACGGAACCCTAACGGCAGCTACCGTAAACGATGGCTCAACAGACAACTGTACGGCTGGGGCAAACCTGGTGGTAAGTATAGATAAGACAACATTTACCTGCGACGATCTGGGGGATCAAACAATCACCCTGAGTGTGGAAGATGCCCAGGGCAATAGTGCTACAGTGGCTGCCCAGGTGAGTGTGGTAGATGAAATACTACCTGTGGCAGTGGCCAAAAATATCACGGTAGAGCTTGGAACTAATGGAAGTGTGACTGTTGACCCGGCCACATTGAACAATGGCTCGACGGACAACTGTGCTACCAGTCTGAGTTATAGTTTGAATGCCACCACATTTAGTTGTGAAGATTTAGGAGCCAATACTGTAACATTTACAGCCATAGATGCCGGTGGAAATGAGGCCAATGTCGAAGCTGTAATAACGGTGGAGGACAATCTGGCACCAGTAGCCATGGCAAAGAATATTACAGTAGAGTTGGATGCCAATGGCACTGCCACCATCACAGCTGCAGACGTAAACAACAACTCGTATGATAACTGCACTTCTGCTGCGAACCTCATCATGAGTATTCACAGAAGCCAGTTCAGTTGTGAAGACATTACATCTGGTGAACAACCTAGCATTGTAGTGATTGGCCCGGCACCAGCACAGGGTATCGAAGTTAATCTGACTGTTGAGGATGCCCATGGTAATACAGCTTCGGCAGTGGCTACCGTGACGGTAGTGGACAACATGGCTCCCACGGTTGCAGCTAAGGACATCACTTTAGAGTTAGACGAAAATGGAAATGCCAACATAGTGGCGGCAGATATCAACGACAATTCTACCGACAATTGTAGTGCACTCACAGACCTCAACTTTAGCCTAAGCAGGACAAGTTTTAGCTGCAATGATGTAGCCAACAACCCCAATGTGATAAAACCAAGCAGTAAGGTGATAATTGACGAACCTGCGAACAACGAGGTTACTCTCACAGTTACCGATAAAAGTGGGAACAGCGCTTCTGCCACAGCTATCGTTACAGTGGTGGATTTAATAGCACCAACAGCCATAGCTCAAAATATTACAGCGAGGCTAGATGCCAATAATTCGGTCACGATCACGGCTGCTGAGGTAGATAACGGTTCGACTGACAATTGCAGCGGGATTCAATTAAGTCTCGACAAAACTACTTTTGACGAAACAAATATTGGACAAAACGCTGTTGTGCTGACTGTAACAGATAACAGTGGAAATGTTTCTACTGCAAATGCCACGGTAACGGTAGAGGAAAACAAAGACGAGCAAACCATTACATTTGGGGAGCTGGCTGATAAAGTATATGATGATCCTGATTTTGCTCTGACAGCCACTGCATCCAGTGGGTTGACGGTAGCTTTCAGCATAGTGGAAGGGCCTGCTACTTTACAGGGGAGCACCTTGAGCATTACCGGAACAGGAAATGTCACAGTGAGGGCTTCACAGGAAGGAAATGCTGATTTTTATGCAGCCAACCCGGTAGAAAGAACTTTCGCGGTATCCAAAGCAGACCAGACTATTACAATCACTGCCATAGATACCAAACTTACCACTGATATTGATTTTGACCTTGTGGCCACTACAACAAGCGGTCTTGAGCTGAGCTATTCTATATCCGGGCCGGCTTCCCTGAATGGGACAACAATATCGCTGGACGGCACACCGGGCACAGTTACCATCACGGTAAGCCAGGCAGGTGATGACAACTATAACCCAGCTACTCAAACTGCTACTTTTGAAGTAGCAGTGCCCGCGAGCCTGGAAGATGGCCTTGCAGGAATGAGTGTCTATCCGAATCCAGCCAGGGAATTTATACGAATAGAAGGAACTGACTCTGAGAGATTTCAGGTGGGTGTATTCAATGTGAATGGCGTTTTGCAAATTTCCCAACAATTGACAAATAAAAACAAACTGGATGTAAGCAGCCTGAAGACCGGTGTTTACATAGTCAAGATACATTCAGAACATCGCTCCACAACAACAAGAATTCTTATCGGAAGATAATGAATGGTGTGAAATTTTGATTGACCTAAAAAGGTGCCCAGTTGGGCACCTTTTTTTTTGTCCATAGTATTTGTAATAACCTTGGAGTTGTGAATAAATGCTTCTTTCGAATCCCTAAGTTTGTTGTGCCTTTTTGCATATTTCTATCTGCTGTGAGGCTGGTTTCCCACCCAAAATGTTGGCTGATTTTGGTGCGATTGGAATGATAATTGATGCATCGGAGGAAAATTGAGTTAAAAATTAATCACAGTATAATAATTTGATTTACAGCGTATTAATCGAAAAAACAATTGGTTTAGTTATATAATTTATAAAATAAGTTATATTAATCGTTTACCTTTTTGAGTAAAATCGTATAAATAAATACGTTGATGAAAAATTAATTAAATAATTTTATGCTTGACACTACAACAAATATTATGAGCAATCAGGTTGATATTCTTTACGAAGAATACAAAAAAGCGAGAAAAATAAACCTAGACCGGGAACAATTTTCATACCTCACAAAACTTTATCCTGCCTTATTGGTGTGCATGAGCGATGGAGTGCTCGATCAGGAAGAATGGGATGGAATAGTGATGGCCACCAAAGGACTGGCCGAAGAATTTGTGAAAGACCCAAAAGATGACAAGGACTTGATCGCCATAGCCTTTAGAACCGAGTTTAGGTACCTGCTTGACAACATAGACAAATGGCAAAAGAAATTTTTGAATGCGCTGAACGATAGTATTAAGGACAATCAATCTGATAAAGAATTTGTATTGGAGTGCATGTATTTGTTTGCCAATGCCGCTGACGGAATTTCTGATGAAGAGCAGTCTAAAATAGATTCCCTGTCGCAAAGACTCAATCTTGAGTTTTAGGAGATTTCCTTCCTACATATAATAAGCGCAGGCTTGTTTGAAATCAATGTGGTGGCAAAGATGAAAGTGTCACCACCTTCTTTTATTCCGGTTTTTTTTCTGATTTGATTCACCGATAACGGAAAATTGCGACAGGCAATATTGGCTTTTCCTTCCTTTAGATAAGATTTTAATGATGCTTTTTTCAAAGCTTCCACCCCCAATACACTAAAGCTGCGACCAGGAAAACCATCCACTTTTTTCTCTGAGGTGTAGAGGTGGCTGTTCGGATGAAGTTTTTTTAACCCAAATTCCTGCGAAATAATTTTAAACGCACCGGATTTTAGAACCGAACTGTTAGGTTCGTAGAGGTAGGCTTGTGGCATGGAAAATTCCGGCTCAGCCCCAGCCTCCTCCGCTTCTTTGAAGGAGAAATTCTGAATTTCCTTTTTTTGGATATTAACTGTATGTATGGTGTAAGTACCAGTCCATCCCTTTTTTAAGACTACCAACAGCTCCTTACACTCGTTATCGACAGACACCACGTGGATGTCAGACACATGCTGGAGGCTTCTGCCAACCTGGGTGATGTCAAGCAATGGCGAAAATTTGATCAGTATGTTTTCGGCTTTAGTGAATAACCGCTCTTGAAGTTTGATAACATCGGGCGAACAATCACTGATTTGAAAGACTTTATGGTCATGACTGTCCCTTCTGGCCGGGTCGATATAGTACCAGTCAGTTGCCTTCCTGCCAAGTTTGATAAAATCCTCTGCCGACCCATTCCACACATCTATTTTTGATTGCAGTGCATTAAAATTATGCCTGGCAAGTTGGCAAAGTTCTTCGCTTTGCTCTACGTATGTGGTTTGTTCAAAATTTTCGGAAAGGTAGCAGGTATCGATACCAGTACCCCCTGTCAGATCGATCAGCCTGCTGCCTCGCGCCAGGCCGGTCTTGTATTTGGCAGTTGCCTCGGAAGAACACTGTTCCAAAGACACACTATGTGGAAATAAAACTCCCTGAGCAGCGTGCCACTCAGGGAGTTTGGTTTTAGCTTTTTTTCTGGACTGGATTTGTGCAACAGCCAGTTGTACCGGAATTTCAGGGTATTTGGATCGGGCCAGAACCAATGCCCTGGGGTCGTCATTTTCATGACGAAGCATAAAATCAACGACTTCCGGCCTGGATAATTCTTCTATCAATATACCAAATTGTGTTCTGCGATATATTCCGCTATCTGAACAGCATTGGTCGCAGCACCTTTTCTCAGGTTGTCAGCCACAATCCACATGTTCAGAGAGTTAGGGTTAGATTCATCTACCCTCAGCCTCCCCACGAACACCTCATCCTTGTTGTGTGCAGTGAGTGGCATTGGGTATAGATTGTTGGCAGGGTCGTCCTGAAGCACGATACCACTGGTTGCTGCCAAAATTTCTTTTACCTCTTTCAGGTCGCAAGGGGAGTTAAATTCCACATTCACAGATTCAGAATGTCCACCCATCACTGGCAGCCTCACACATGTGGCTGTTACTTTTATGGAATCATCATTGAGGATTTTTTTGGTCTCATTGATCATTTTCATTTCCTCTTTGGTGTACCCATTTTCCTGGAACACATCTATATGCGGTAGCACATTCATATCTATGGTATGGGGATATACTTTGTCATGTTCAGTGCCATTTCTCTCGCCCATGAGCTGGTCCACGGCAGCTTTTCCTGTACCTGTCACCGACTGGTAAGTGGATACCACCACCCTTTTGATACCGTACTTTTCATGCAAAGGCCCCAGGGCCAGTACCATTTGTATGGTAGAGCAGTTGGGGTTGGCTATGATCCTGTCATCAATTTTTATAGCACTGGCGTTGATTTCCGGCACCACCAATTTGTGGTTGGGGCTCATTCGCCATGCTGAAGAATTGTCTATCACAATACTACCTGCTTCAGCAAATTTTGGGGCCCACTCCAGAGAGGTACCCCCACCAGCAGAAAAAATAGCAATGTCCGGCTTGGCTGCTACAGCATCATCCATTCCGATTACGGTATAATCCTTACCCTTATAAGAAATCGTCTTACCTACTGAGCGCGGTGATGCCACCAACATCAGTTCGTCATATTCAAAATTTCTTTCATCGAGTACTTTTAGGATTTCAGACCCTACTAGTCCGGTTGATCCTACGATTGCTAGTTTCACTGTATTATTATTTAATGATAAAAATGTTTTTCACTTTATGAAAGCACAAAATTACTATATTTAGAATGACAAAGGAGAACTAACCATTGTGCGAAATCCAACAAATTTACTGACATAAAACCTTGAATGTGAAATATCTGACGCAATTTCTAATCTTGGTTGTATTTTTAACACTAAGTCTGTCAGTTGTTAAAGGACAGTTATTGGAAGATTTCTCTGATGGGGATTTTACTTCCAATCCTACATGGACTGGGGATGTTGGGGATTTTCAAGTTGCTTCCGGTGAACTTCAATTATCTAATACAATTACTGATGATTCTCATTTGATGTTTCCCAGTACATTGATAAAGGGTACAACTTGGGAATTTCTTTTTAGGTGGCAAGACTTTAGCTCAACAGGTTTGTCATCCAGCAACGAAGTGTTTTTTTATTTGGCGGCAAATCAAAATGTTCCACCCGAAACATCGGACATACAAGGTTATTTTGTCAGAATAGGCAACACTGAAGATGAGATCAGTCTTTATCGTCAGGATTCAGATATAAATAGTTCTGGAGTAGAAGAAATCATTCGTGGAAGTGAAAATGGTTTTGGAGGGGTCACTGCTAGTTCAAATGGATCTATAAGAGTGCGAGTGACCAGAGATACCGAAGGCTTATGGACCCTTGAGGCAGATGTCACTGGAGGAGTAGATTTCGTTGAAATTGGAACAAAACAAGATGTGGCTTATGAAACGAGTAGCTATGCTGGTATATTTATCGACTATTCAGCGGGAAACAGCGATGGTTATTTCTTCGACGACATAGTCATTTCGGCAGAATTACATGCAGAGTCAATTCTCATAGAAGATGCCAATACCATTCGGATAAGTTTCAATCAGGCTGTCGAAGAAAACTCGGCTACACTGTCAGAGAATTATACAATCAACAATGGGATAGATGTGAATGCCGTAGTGCGGGATGCAGTAAAGCACCATGAGGTGGTGATCAGTACATCAGATTTGAGCACGTCCGACTATCAAATCACCATTTCCAATGTTCAGGATGAATTTACAGCTACACCATTGGGTACGCCAATTGTTGAAAACTTTGAGTATTTGCAGTTGTCGCTCACAACCCTGGAAACCATCTCAGAATCAGAAATAAAGCTTGTGTTTAACGACAACCTGGATCAGGCGAGTGCTGAAAATGTAGCCAATTATTCGATTGACAATACTATCGGGACACCGGTTTCCGCAGAACTGGATCCGACAGATGCCAGTGTGGTTAGCTTGAGTTTGGGAAGTAACCTTTCACCACTTACGGATTACATCCTTACTTATGGAGGGATCATAAATAATGATGGAAATAGTGAAATACTACCTGGCAGTACCGAAGGTTTTACTTTTATTGTACCCCTGAATGTGGAGGGCATTCAGGTATTGTCCAAAAACTCGTTGGAATTAACATTCAACCTGGATTTGGATCAGTCCACCGCTGAAAATCAAGCAAACTACAGAATTGACAATGAAATAGGGATTCCGGTAGGTGCAACTTTGAGCGCCTCCAATAAGGTGCTTCTGACTTTGGGTGCTGACTTGCAGGAAAATGACTACATGCTGACCATCAATAACGTAGAAGATGTGGCACACAACGCGATACCCTCCAATACTCAGGTTGCGTTCGATTACCTGCCGCTATCCATTAGTAATATTGAAGTACTGAGCGCATCGGAAATTGAAGTGGAATTCAATCAGGACGTGGAAGAAATGTCAGGTCAGTTGATCGGTAATTATTCAGTAAACTTTGAAATAGAATCACCACAGAGTGCTACCATAGACCCTTCTGACAATAACAAGGTCAGGCTGACATTTGATCCGAGTTTGGTCAACAACGATTACACCCTTACGGTAAGTGGTGTAAAAAACGCAAGTGGTAACGCAATAGCTGAAGGGTTGACGACTGTTTTTGAGGTGGAGGTGGCTACAGGATACAGGCAAGTAGTTATCAATGAAGTTTTTGCTGATCCCACACCTCCTATTGGCCTTCCGACTTTGGAATTTGTCGAACTATACAATACGACAGATCGCGCAATCAATATTGGAGGTTTTCAACTGACTGGCGGCACAGTTGAAGACTTTGTCCTGGATGCCAATGGATACGTAATTCTCACAGAAACGAACGATGTGGAGAGCTTTCAGGGATATGGAGCTGTAGCTGGCGTATCGTCATGGAATACCCTCGGGAATGATGGAGAGCCAATACTATTGGTGGATAACCTTGGAAACCTGGTGGATAGTATTGCTTATACCCCGGCATGGCATACTTCAGAAAAGACCAGTGGCGGTTGGACTTTGGAACAGATCAATCCCGAATTGCTTTGCAATTATGATGGCAACTGGTCTTCATCTATCAGCAGTACTGGGGGTACCCCGGGCACTCAAAATTCAATCTACGACAATTCACCTGACACCAGCGGCCCGGGCCTTTCAGCTGTTGAGGCTTTGAATGAAAATACTTTGCAACTCACCTTCGACGAACCCATTGATGAGGCTTCATTCGCCTCGTCGGATTTTGTCATATCTCTCGATAACAATTCCCTTGAAATCAATTCTGTAGCACCTGGTTATGCTTCTGTTAACCTTGTATTGGAAGAGCCACTGGTGTCGGGTAATACCTATTTGGTGAGTGCAATGGGCCTTACCGATTGTGCCGGAAATGCCATAGCAGGCAGCATTTTGGAATTGGAGTATGATGTAGAGCCTCCCGTGCTCGATAGGATTGTTGTGGTTTCCCAAAACGAAATAGAGCTTTTATTCAATGAAGCGCTGGACGAACAAACAGCGGAGCAAGAAGAAAACTATCAATTGAACAATTCATCAGAGCCAGAGTCGGCTAAACTTTCTGAAGTAGATGACAAGAGGGTTTTGTTGACATTTGTAGATGAATTTATTCCTCAATTGTCCAATGAATTGAGTGTTGAAGGCCTGGCAGATACCAAGGGAAATGTGATGTCCTCAGCAGCAATTTCAACTTTTGCCTACGAACAAGCCATAGATACTGTGATGGTGAAATCGATCAATCAACTTGATGTTAAATATTCTCAGCATACCGAGGAAACAACTTCATTGGATGTGGTTAATTATTCAGTGGATAATGATGTAGGAAACCCTACTTTAATCTATGCCGACGAGCATATCGACAATCTTTTTCATTTGGTTTTTGAGAACAATTTTGATGACAACAAGGAACTAACCTTAACCACGACAAACATCAAAAACACCGTTGGAGAATACCTATCTACCCCCGAGTATTATTTCGTTTATGACACCCGTGCTCCCAGGGTGGATGGGCTCACCGTAATCAACCACAATACCATTGATGTTGCCTTTGATGAGCGGGTGGAACAATTATCAGCGGAATCGGTAGAAAACTATTCCTACGATGACGTTTTTTCAGCCTCACGTACATTGGCTGCTTCCGACTCCATCGTTCGGTTAGAATTTGAGCAGCCGTTTGAGAGAGAGGTTGTCTATGAATTGGAGGTGGAGAATATTAAAGATGTATATGGAAATGTAATGACATCACGTACCAGGGTAGAGTTTTCTTATGATGTTTTCCCCCCGGAGTTGGATAGCGTCATCACGGTATCGGACAAGGAGTTGATTTTGATTTTTAATGAGCCCCTTGAAGGAGCAGGGGAAATTGGCAATTATGTTGTCGGTGAGGGGGTTGGGAACCCGCTGCAAGCAAGGTTGAATGCAGAAAATAGAAATATGGCCACCTTGGTTTTTGAGGTTTCCTTTCCTGAGTTGCCCGAGATTCCCATTACCATCACCAACCTTAAAGACACCAAGGAAAACTCAATTGTTGTTCCTGTTGAGTCAACTTTTAACTACGAAAGTTTTTACATAAGCAGAATCACCCCTCTCTCTGCCGGGGAAGTAGCGGTTGAATTCAATAAAGCACCACAGGAAGCAACGGTTGAGGTAGTTTCGAATTTTACGCTAAATGGAAACCAAAACCCAACCAACATTGCACTCAAAACAGAATCTCCACGCGAGATTGTCCTTACATTCCCCACCTCCTTGGAAGACAATAGTCTAAATACCCTCGCTGTTGGAGATGTCCGGGATGGGAATGAAAATTCAATTGCTCTCACTGACTATGAATTTTCTTTTGATTCAAGGTTTTCAGGTTTGAAAATGCTCAACAACAACTCCCTGGAGTTGGAATTTGAAACCGGAATCGATCCTGCCAGTTTGCAAACCCTGGCTTTTGAGCTTACACCAGATGCTGCACACCCAAAAGCCATAACCCAGGATCCTGAAAATAACCGGTTGGTCAGATTGGTATTCGGGCAAGACTTTGATGCTGACGTAGAATACATCTTGAACTGGCTGGGCCTCAGCAATGAATTTGGCAACACAATTCCAGACTTTTTCACCTCTTTTTCAAAGGATGAACAGCCCCCTGGAGTGGTGGAAGTTGAGGTGTTGAGCGGGCAGAAAATCAGTATCACTTTTTCAGAAACCCTGAGTACGGTCACTGTAGAAGTACTTTCTAATTTTATATTGTCAGAAGATATTGGGACTCCTGTGCTGGTTGATTATCAAGCAACGTCAAAATCGGTTATCCTGACATTTGATGATCACTTTCAAGATGGCACTACTTATCAATTGACCATTAAGAACATTAAGGATGAAAGCGGCAATAAGATGGAAGAAACAACCAAACCTTTTATCTATCTGGCACCCTACGTGCCAATGCCCGGGGAATTGTTGATATCAGAAATAATGGCCGACCCCAATCCACCGGTGGGCTTGCCTGAAGTGGAATATTTAGAAATATACAACAACTCCGGCCAGGATGTGGCATTGGGACAGGTAACACTTTCGGATCTTACCAGGCAAATCCGCCTTCCTGATTATTCCCTGGGTGCAGGGGACTATGTTGTGCTGACTTCAACCGGAGATGTAGCCCTTTTCGGTGAAACAAATGTGTTGGGAGTATCGGGCTTTCCATCACTTGGCAATGGCGGTGATAGCCTTGCCCTATCCGTTGAAAACCAGACCCTTTTGGATGCGGTGGTTTATTCGGATAGCTGGTACAGGTCGGAAACCAAAAGTGATGGAGGGTATTCCCTTGAGCGGCTCTCATTTGCCGACAAATGCCTGCCGCATTTAAACTGGATAGGATCGGCCCATGAATCAGGAGGGACACCCGGCACTGAAAATTCACTTTTCAATACTGAACCGGATCAAACCGCACCCGAGATTGCCCATATAGAATTGATTGCCGAGAATAGCCTGGAAATTACCTTTAGTGAAACCATGGACGCGGAAAGTATGGCCGATGGTTCTTACGACTTCTCGGGAGGCTTGTCGGTGGAAGAAGTCTATTCAACATCGCTGCTGCTTGAAAAATGGACAGTAAAGTTGAAAGAACCTACTTTGCCCGGCGAACTTTATACTTTGACTATTACAGGTTTGTTGGATTGCGCTGGAAATGAAATGGAAGTTTACACTTTCAATTTTGGAAAGGGTGAAAAACCATCTTTCAATGAACTGATCATTACCGAAATCATGGCAGACCCTGATCCGGAAGTGGGGTTACCCCAAATCGAATACCTGGAGATCTACAATACTTCTGACAAAAACCTCGAGCTTGCCGGCTTGACATTAAGGGATAATAATTCTGAGGCTGAGTTTCCTGCAGGGATTCTGTTGCCCCATACCTATTTGCTGCTGATACCTACTACAGGCAGTGGAGAGTTTGACGAAACAGATGTTTTGCCCATTCCAAGCTGGCCATCACTCAGCAATGGAGGCGAAAGCATTTCCATTTATGACGGGGACAACCAGATTTTCTCTGTCACCTACCATCAGGATTGGTACAAAGACGGTAAGAAGGAAGATGGTGGCTGGTCGCTTGAAATGATAGATATTGGCAACCCCTGTGGGGAATCCTCCAACTGGACAGCTTCTATTGCCCAACCCGGTGGCACACCAGGGAAGGAAAACTCAGTGACAACACAGAACCCGGACAACCTGGGGCCACAGCTTGTAGAAGCGATCGCTAAAAGTAGCGGCCTAATTGAACTGGTGTTTGATGAAAAGCTCAATCCTGTCCAATTTCAAAATGCCGGGTTCACCATGACTCCTGATTTGCCAGTGGAAGCAATGTTTTTGGCAGGACCGGAACATAAAAGGGTTTCCCTTTCCCTGGCGGATGACATGGTGCAAAAAACTCAATATACCGTAAGTGCTAGTGGTATTACCGATTGTGTAGGAAACCTGATAGGTGGGGAGGGTGGCAGTGCTTCTTTCGTTCTGTCAGAACCAGGTGTTGAAGGGGATATTGTACTCAATGAAATTTTGTTCAACCCCAGGAGTGGTGGGGTTGATTTTGTAGAAGTGTATAACAAATCTGATAAAGCTATCAATTTGAAAAACTGGCAGCTGGCCAATTACAATTCAAATGGCGATATTGACCCTGATATAATCGCCGGCGGGGATTTGATATTTCTTCCCCACACTTTTCTGGTTTTTACCACATCCCCAACTATCCTCAAGGCGGATTATCCCCGTGGTAACGAATCTACTTTTGTGGAAATGTCCCCATTTCCGGGCTATTCGGATGATGCCGGGTCTGTAATTCTTCTGGACTCACTGGACAATATTATTGACCTGTTTGATTACGACAAAGATTTTCACTTTGCCCTGCTCGATCAGGTGGATGGTGTTTCCCTGGAAAGGATAAGTTTTGACGGCCCCACCAATAATCCTGACAATTGGAAATCAGCGGCGAGTACTGCCGGTTTTGCCACGCCGGGTCTCATGAATTCACAATTCAAATCAGCTACCCAGGTGACTGGTACGCTCACCGTCGAACCCAAAGCTTTCAATCCTGACAATACTGGAACGAACGACTTCACGACCATCAATTATGAACTGCAAAATGCCGGCAGCTTCGCCAATGTAAACATTTATGACCCTGTAGGCCGTCTGGTCAAAACCCTGGCACAGGGAGATTTACTTTCTACCAATGGTTTTTTCACCTGGGATGGCACGGACAATTCAGGTGCCCGCGTACGGGTTGGGTACTATGCCATCTATTTTGAAATTTTTGACGCCAATGGCAACAAAGACATCATGAAAGAAACCGTGGTGTTGGGGGCGAGGTTTTGATTACTATATTACTTTCTCCCCCCTCGTCATCTCTGCTTTTCCCGGAGGACCGGGTAGTTTTTCCACCTCAAAACCTGTCGCTTTCAGGTCGCGCTTGAATTGTCCCTGGGCGCAGTAGGTAACGAATATGCCATTTGATTTCATTAGCTTATAAAGCTTGGCGTATAACTCTGGCTGCCACATGTCGGGTTGCCGGGAAGGTGCAAACGCATCATAATAGACCACATCGACTTGGTTGGCCATCGATTCATACTCCTGCAGTGGCTGTTTTATTTTTTGTAAAGAAAAATTCCCGGAGATTCTTACTGGTTTATTCCATTCGGCCTGATGCAGCATTTCGTA
Organism: Cyclobacteriaceae bacterium; assembly: GCA_040222275.1. Lineage (GTDB taxonomy): Bacteria > Bacteroidota > Bacteroidia > Cytophagales > Cyclobacteriaceae > CAXBNB01. Next base: position 77,989 of record JAVKDJ010000049.1, on the reverse strand, counting down.
GGTTTCCTTTGCCTTTGGGTATGCCAGCTGTTCGTGGTAGTTGAGTTGGCTGACTATGCCAGAGTCGATAGGGTTGGTTTCCAGTGAATGATAAACCACATCCAAATCATGTTCGGTGGCATACAAAAAGGTAAGCAAGGCATTGAGCCCGGTTCCAAAGCCTGCTTCCAGTACGTGGATAGTTTTTTGGTTGGTAAACTTTTCATGAAAATAGGCCAGCCCTTTCTCAATGAACACATATTGCGACTCGGTAAGTGCACCGTGGGTCGAATGGTAGGTTTCGTTCATTTCCGGCACCAGCAACGAATGCGAGCCGTCCTTGGTTTTAATGATTTCGAGCATACTAAACTTGAGAGGGTTTATCTTTTTCTGCTGCCAGTACTTTCATTAATTGTTGTTTAAGGGAAGGCAATATTTCATCCACAACTCCCCACACCGCCCAAAGATCCACACCTACATAGTCATGAATCAATTTGTCTCGCATCCCAGCCATTTTTCTCCATTCAACCTCAGAATGCCGCTTTCTTACTTCTTCAGGTATTTGTTTTGCTGCCTCACCAATTATTTCAAAGTTTCTGATAACGGCATCTTGCACTATGCTTTTTGCCAAAAAAGACTCTAAATCTTCATCAATTGTGTAATGCTGAATTTTCTCAATACTCTCCAGCATATGTTCCAAATAAATCGGTATGCTCTTACTCGTCATAAATAATGCATAAATCCTTTTCAATAAAAGGGCGTAGCTTTGGGTGCAATGCTTTTTTCGTCACCAAATCTATCTTCAGTCCCAGAATAGAGTTGAGTGAGTCTTCCATTTCAATTAGCTGGAAATAGTTGGGGTGCTTTTTAAAGGAAACCAGAATGTCAAGGTCACTATCAGTGGCTTCTTCCCCTCTGGAATAGGAGCCAAAAACTCCTATTTGGGTGGGATTATAAGGTATTAACTGAGCTATAATATGCTCTTTTTGTTCCTTGCTGACCATGAGACTATTCAAATCTTTTTATAAAGATATTCGATTACTTATAAATCAACACTACTGCATGGGCTGAAACACCTTCTTCCTTGCCTACAAAACCCAGCTTTTCGGTAGTAGTAGCTTTGATAGATATGTCCTCCTCCGGTATCTGCATCACTTCCGACAGGCATGCTTTCATTTGGGGCACGTAAGGATTCACCTTAGGCTGCTGAAGGCAAATGGTACAATCTACATTGCCGACTTTGTATCCCCTGGTGGCTATCAGATCCAGTACTTCTTTGAGCAAAATCTTGCTGTCTATGCCTTTGAACTTAGGATCGGTATCAGAAAAATGAAACCCAATATCCCGCATATTGGCTGCTCCCAGCATGGCATCACATATCACATGGATGAGTACGTCCGCATCAGAGTGCCCATAAGCACCCGAATGGTGCTCTACTTGTATGCCTCCCAGCCAAAACGGAACCCCTTCTGCCAATCGGTGTACATCATAACCGTATCCGACTCTTATATTTGGTTTCATTCGTTTCTACAGTTTTTTAGCCTCTTCCCAATATTCATCCATTTCGGCCAGGGACATTTCGGCCATGCTTTTGCCATCTTTTTTTGATTCGTTTTCCAGATACTGAAACCGCTTGATAAATTTTTTGTTGGTGCGCTCCAAAGCTTCTTCCGGATCAATATCAACAAATCGTGCGTAGTTGACCAGGGAAAATAGCAAGTCGCCAAACTCATTTTTTGCGGCTTCCATATTGGCAGGTATTTTTTCTATTTCTTCACCAAACTCCGTCATTTCTTCATTGACTTTTTCCCACACCTGCTCTTTTTTCTCCCAGTCAAACCCAATACCACGGGCTTTTTCCTGTATCCTCATGGCTTTCACCAAAGCCGGTAATGACTGTGGCACCCCACCAAGAACAGATTTATTGCCCTTTTCCTTCAGTTTCAGCTTTTCCCAGTTTTCTTTCACTTGTTGCTCATCCTGAACTTCCACATCTCCATATATATGAGGATGTCTGTGTACAAGCTTATCGCAAATACCGTTCAATGCATCTGCTATATCAAAGCTCCCTTTTTCCGATCCTATTTTAGCATAAAACACCATATGGAGCATCAGATCCCCGATTTCTTTCTTTATTTCATTCAGGTCATTTTCTAAAATTGCATCCGAGAGTTCATAAGTTTCCTCTATAGTAAGGTAGCGCAGGCTTTCCAGGGTTTGCTTTTTGTCCCAGGGGCAATTTTCCCTCAACTCATCCATTATGGTCAATAACCTGTCGAATGCTTCAAGTTTTTTTGCCCTTTGGGGATCGGGTTGCGCTGGTGTTTTAGGCATGCTGAATGATTTGTGTCACAAAAGTGTTTTGTAAAAAAACTCGACATTAATTCAATTATGTCTAATTTTGCACTAAGATATTTTAAATATGACAACTGTATTACTTGGAATCGGATTTATTGCATTATTTTTTATCATGATGTCTGTAAGGCTGTTATTTCTTAAAAACGGTCAATTCAAGGGCACATGTGCATCCCAAAATCCATACCTGAACAAAACCGGTGAGGCTTGTGGCTACTGCGGCAAAACCGTAGGCCCTGGCGAAGCTTGTGGAAACCCCGATTCGGAAGTAACCAAAGTGATGGAAAAGTTCAAATAAGGGCTTTCAAGGCACATTACGCACCACAAACCATTTTAATCATTTTCAAATACGGAATTTTTCTTCTACGATAGATGCGCTTTGTCTAGATTTGCGCCCCGTTAAACAGGATATACAAGTGGCTTTAATAAAATCAATCTCTGGAATCAGGGGAACAATAGGCGGACACGAAGGTGAAGCCCTGACCCCCAATGATGTTGTGAAGTTCACCTCGGCTTTTGGCCAGTGGGTGAAGGACAAAACACAGATAGAAAAAATTGTGATCGGTAGGGATGCGCGCCCCTCTGGCAATTACATCACCCAGTTGGTTTCATCCACGTTGATGGCCATGGGCATTGATGTTGTGGATCTGGGGCTATCGACCACCCCTACTGTGGAAATGGCCGTACCCAACGAAAATGCAGGTGGTGGGATCATCATTACGGCGAGCCACAATCCAGTGGGATGGAATGCCCTCAAATTGCTAAACTCCGCCGGGGAATTTATTTCTGGTCAGGACGGAAAGGAAGTACTGGAGATAGCAGAGGCTGGAAATATTTCTTATGCCATCAGCAAAAATATTGGACACTACAAAACAGATGACAGCTACATAGGCTTTCATATAGACAAAATATTGGAACTACCCCTTGTAGATGTAGAAGCCATTAAAAAAAGGGATTTCAAAATAGCAGTGGATGCGGTCAATTCTACCGGAGGCATTGCCATTCCCATACTGTTGGAAAAACTTGGAGTGGACAACTACGAGATTTTTTACGGAGAGCCCAATGGACAGTTTCCACACAACCCTGAGCCACTTCCGGAAAACATCACCACCATCTGTTCGGAAGTAGAGTCAGGCAGGTTCGACCTGGGGATAGTCGTAGATCCCGATGTGGACAGACTGGCATTTGTGTCGGAAATGGGCGAGCCGTTTGGCGAAGAATATTCCCTGGTGATGATCGCTGATTATGTGTTGAAAAATACCAAAGGAAATACTGTTTCCAACCTGTCATCGTCAAGGGCGCTGAAAGACGTTACCCTGAAAAACGGAGGAAGCTATGAGGCCTCAGCAGTAGGGGAGGTAAATGTGGTAAACAAAATGAAAGCCACGAACGCCGTGATAGGGGGTGAAGGAAACGGTGGGATCATCTATCCAGAACTGCACTATGGTCGTGATGCCCTGGTGGGGATAGCACTTTTTTTAAGCCACCTGGCCAAATTTGGTAAAAGTGCAGCCCTGTTGAGAAGCATGTATCCCAACTATCATATTTCGAAAAACAAGATTGACCTAACATCCGAAATAGACATAGACAATGTACTGAAAGCGGTGAAGGAAAAATATGCCAAGCAACCCATCAATGAGGTGGATGGATTAAAAATTGAGTTTGATAAGGAATGGGTGCACTTGAGGAAATCAAACACAGAGCCGATTATCCGTATTTACTCAGAGTCGGAGAGCCAGTCCACTGCTGAGCACCTGGCCAACAAACTGATGATGGACATCAAAGAAATAGTGACAGAAACTGTGTAAGTACGGGTTTAGCTTTCTTTTTTTGGCCCTTGAAAATAGGTCAATATTGAAAGAATGCTACATTATGATTCGTGTTTCAAAAATTCTGCCGTATCTTTGAACCTTCAAATTATTATTTGCGTTGTTAGCAAACATTGATGATTGATAAATTGAACAATATTACCCAAGTTAACCAACTTTTATATTGCTGCTGTTGTATGCATATACAAGGGAAGGGTATTCGTTTTTTATTTTGATTTAGATATAAAAATATAATAGAAGGCCTTTCTCAAAACTTTGGGAAAGGCTTTTTTATTCGCACAACACACACAAAGACAATGAGAAGTTTTAGAACTGAGCTAGAAGACCTCAACAATCCGGTTGTTGAAAAAGACATTATCGATTTGGCAGACAGGATTCAACTTTTCCAGGAAGGAAAAATTGATCCTGACAAATTCAGAAGCCTGAGATTGGCCAGGGGAGTTTATGGGCAAAGGCAGCCAGGAGTACAAATGGTAAGGATCAAAATACCTTTTGGGCGAATGACTACAAAGCAGATGAAGAGGATAGCCGATATTTCTACAGAATATGGAAGCGGAAACCTTCATGCCACTACCCGTCAGGACATCCAGATTCACTATGTGAGCCTGGCAAAAACCCCGGAATTGTGGGCCAAATTGGAACAGGATAGTATCACAACCCGTGAGGCTTGTGGCAATACAGTCAGGAATGTGACCGCTTCACCCAAAGCAGGCATTGATCCACAAGAGCCATTTGATGTGTCACCCTATGCGGAAGAAACGTTCAGGTATTTCCTTCGAAACCCGGTGTGCCAGGAAATGGGTAGAAAGTTCAAAATCTCATTTTCTTCAAGCGATGCGGATACAGGTATTTCCTTCATCCATGATATAGGATTTATCCCAAAAGTAAAAACGGTTGACGGAGTTGAAAAAAGAGGGTTTAGGATCATGCTGGGAGGAGGGCTTGGCGCCCAGCCTGTGTCAGCTGTTTTGGCCTACGAATTTCTCGAAGAAGACCAAATTATACCATTCACCGAAGCAGTATTGCGTGTGTTCGATAGGTACGGGGAGAGAAAAAGAAGGGTAAAGGCACGTTTCAAGTTTTTGATGAATGATTTAGGGCTGGAAGAAGTACTCAAACTTGTACAGGAAGAATGGAAGTCATTGAGTGTAAAAACCTACAAGATAGATCGAAATATTGTTCCTGAGCCGGTTTTGGCTGCCCCGGTAGAAGCCGTAGAAATACCTGCAAACCTTCAATCAAAATATGAGTCTTGGGAAAAAACGAACGTTTTCGCCCAGAAGCAGGATGGTTATTTTGGTGTAGCCATTAAGTTGCCGAATGGGGACATGAGTGCCGAAAAAGCGCACCAGTTTGCAGCTGTGGTAAGGAAGTTTGCCGCTGACGACATCCGGGTAACGGTGAACCAGGGATATGTTTTGAGGTATGTGACCAGGGAAGCCTTAAGTGGTTTGTTCCTGGCTCTTGAAAACCTGAAGTTGGCAGAGCCTGGTTTTGGTAGTACGGCAGATGTAATGGCATGCCCGGGAACAGATTCATGTAACCTCGGTGTGTCTGATAGCACACACATTGCGGTGGAGCTCGAAAAGGTGATCATCAACGAATACCCAGACTTCATACACAATAACGACATTCAGATAAAAATCAGTGGTTGCCCGAACTCATGCGGGCAGCATGGCATTGGTTCTATAGGGTTTCATGGAAGCTCTTTGAAAAACAGGGAAAATAAGAAAGTGTTTCCAGCCCTCCAGGTATTGTTAGGAGGAGGAGCAAGGCCCAATGGAGAAGGTTACTTGTCTGAAAAGATCATCAAAATCCCAAGTAAAAGAGGGCCTCAGGTTTTGAGGCATCTGCTCGAAGATTATCAGGAGAATGGGCTGGATGGAGAATACTATGCCGACTACTACAGACGGCAGACAAAGGATTATTTCTATCAAATGTTGAAGCCATTTGCTGACCAATCTACTTTGCAGCCATCCGATTACATCGATTGGGGTAAGGCGGAGCAGTTTGTTGTAGAAACCGAAGTAGGCGAATGTGCAGGTGTTATCATTGATTTGGTATCCACGCTGCTATTTGATGCGGAAGAAAAACTGGTTTGGGCCAAAGATGCCCTTAACGCTGGCGAATACTCAGATTCTATTTACCATTCTTACAACACTTTCGTCAATGCTGCCAAAGCATTGCTGACTGATAAAGGGATTGAGGTAAACACCCAGACAGGCATCATGGATAACATTGATAAAGAATTTGCAGAAAATAAACTTTGGGATAACGAAGGGACTTTTAGGGAAACCGTACTGCAAATCAATAAACATGAACCATCAGAAGATTTTGCCAGGGACTATCAGGCCCAGGCAGAAGCATTCATGGGCAAAGTGCAAAAGACAGCAGTTTCTGAATTGGTAGATGCGGCTGTTCAGGCATAAAACGAATTAGAAATTTATAGGAAGCCCGGATAGTAATATCCGGGCTTTTTTTAATTTTAACAATATGGCAGAGCAAACCCAATCGAAAAACACCCTGTTTCCTGTTTTTCTAAAACTCGAAACACTGCAACTGCTGATAGTAGGTGGGGGCAATATTGGACTGGAGAAACTGGAAGCAGTACTGGTCAACAGCCCGGAAACCCATATCAAAATTGTAGCCAGAGAGTTCATCGGGGAAGTAAGACGACTTGCCTCCGGCCATCCTAATGTGTCACTGGTTGAAAAAGAATTCGATCCAGCAGATTTGGATGGCATGGAGTTGGTGATCCTTGCCACCAACGACAATGCCCTCAATGCAGAGATCAAAAAACTCACCAGGGAGCGGAAACTTTTGTGCAACGTAGCAGACAAGCCGGATTTATGCGACTTTTATCTGGGATCTATCGTTCAAAAAGGAGACCTCAAAATAGCCATATCCACGAATGGCAAATCGCCAACCGTTGCAAAAAGGATCAAGGAATTCCTCAACGAAGAGATTCCTGAAACCATACAGGAAGTGCTGGACAATATGGGCGCCATCCGCGATCGACTAAAAGGTGACTTTGAACATAAAGTGAAGTCTCTGAATGAGGTGACTAAGGGGTGGTTGGGTTCTGGAAAGTGATTTAGAGACTTAAATGAAAAGATACCTCCCCTCTGAATGGCACCATCAAAGTGCAGTACAATTAACCTGGCCGCATGCTGGTACAGATTGGGCCTCCATGCTCGATGAAGTCAATGAGTGTTTTGTGGAAATAGCCAGGGAAATATCCAAAAGGGAAAAACTCATTGTTGTTTGCCAAAATAAGCTGGATGTGCAATCACTAGTTTCCGATTGCAACCTCGACAATATTGCTTTTTTTGAATACGATACAAATGACACCTGGGCCAGGGACCATGCAGGTATTACAGTCATGGAAAATGACAGGCCAGTTTTATTGGATTTTGGTTTTAATGGTTGGGGCGGCAAGTTTCCAGCCGGAAAGGACAATCTGATCACAAAAGCTCTGTACAAATCAAGGGCATTTAACGAATCGGTTGGTTATCAAGATTTCAACCATTTCATATTGGAGGGTGGGAGTATAGAGTCCGATGGACAGGGTATACTGCTTACCACATCCGAATGCCTGCTGTCGAAAACCCGCAATCCGGCATATTCCAGGGCTGGAGTAGAGGAGTTTCTCCGATCGAGCTTAGGCGTACAAAAGGTTCTTTGGCTCAACCATGGCTATCTAACTGGCGATGATACCGATAGCCATATCGATACGTTGGCCAGGTTTTGCAATGAAAGAACCATAGCCTATGTAAAGTGTGATGACGATCGGGACGAACATTATTCAGCCCTGAAGGAAATGGAAAAGGAGCTGAAGAGTTTTACAAACCTCGAAGGGGAATCCTATAATCTGGTGCCTTTGCCAATGGCTGATCCGGTCTGGTTCGACGGTGAAAGGTTGCCGGCTACTTACGCCAATTTTTTGATAATTAATGGTGCCGTTTTACTGCCCATTTACGGAACTGAAAAGGATGAAACAGCCCGCAATGTTTTGCAATCAGTTTTTCCAGAGCGTGAGGTAATAGGAATAAATTGTTCATCTTTGATCAAGCAACATGGGTCATTGCATTGTGTCACGATGCAATATCCTGAGGGTGTAGTCTCTTAATTCTTATGAAAAAGCTAAAAATTGGAATAGTTCAGCAGGCCAATACCGCAGATATTGATCACAACATCAACAAACTGGAAGAAAACATACGGTCTTGTGCTGCTGATGGTGCTGAATTGGTTGTGCTTCAGGAATTGCACAATTCTTTGTACTTCTGCCAGACCGAAGATGTGGGAGTATTTGATTTGGCGGAAACCATACCGGGTCCCTCAACACAGCGTTTTGGTGACCTGTCCAGGGAACTCAACATCGTGCTGGTAACCTCGTTGTTTGAAAAACGAGCGCCGGGAATTTACCACAATACCGCTGTGGTGTTTGAAAAAGATGGCAGCATAGCCGGAAAATACCGGAAAATGCATATCCCAGACGATCCGGCCTATTATGAAAAATTTTATTTTACCCCCGGCGACCTGGGTTTCAAACCGATCCAAACATCAGTAGGAAATCTGGGTGTGCTGGTATGCTGGGACCAATGGTATCCTGAGGCGGCAAGGATCATGTCCTTGCAGGGAGCCGACCTGCTCATTTACCCAACCGCCATTGGCTGGGAATCGAGCGATAGTCCTGCTGAAAAACAACGACAGCAGGATGCGTGGGTAATTTCCCAAAGGGGGCATGCTGTGGCCAATGGGCTTCCCGTCGTTTCTGTCAATCGCACAGGCCATGAGCCCGATCCGTCTGGGCAAACCAATGGCATCCAATTTTGGGGCCATAGTTTTGTTGCCGGCCCACAAGGAGAGATTCTACATAAGTCACCGCTGGATGAGGAACACAACCACGTGGTTGACGTGGACATCCACCATTCGGAAAATGTGCGGCGGATTTGGCCCTTTTTTAGAGACAGGCGCATTGATGCCTACAAGAAAATACTGAAGCGCTTTGTAGATTGAACCTGGTTTTTCTTTCTAATCAAAAGGTTGGCAAACAGGAGGCCGAATCCTAACAGGGTTTGCATGGATGCTTTTGTCTGAATTTTTTGAAAGTGATTTCATTTCACCTGAGCAAAACATACACACATTTTAGAATATCCTATGGCTAAATAACTATTTTTACCCAATGAGCAAACCAGACAAAAAACTATTTCTGCTAGACGCCATGGCCCTCATTTACAGGGCTCATTTTGCGTTTTCCAAAAATCCAAGGGTCAACTCTAAGGGTATGAACACCAGTGCCGTATTTGGGTTCGTCAATTCTTTGTTGGAAATCCTGAAAAAGGAAAAGCCTACCCATATTGGAGTGGCATTCGATACCAGTGCCCCAACCTTCAGGCATGAGGAATTTCCTGCATACAAGGCACAAAGGGAAGAAACACCCGAAGATATAAGGGTGGCCATACCCATCATCAAAGATGTGGTAAAGGCATTTAACATTCCTGTCCTCCAACTGGATGGTTTTGAAGCCGATGACATCATCGGTACGTTTGCTAAATCAGCTTCAAAAGATGGTTTTGAGGTGTTTATGATGACCCCAGACAAGGACTATGCCCAGCTGGTGGAAGAACACATCTATTTATACAAGCCGGCCTATATGGGCAATGCTGTGGATGTGCTCGGCATACCTGAGGTGTTGGAAAAATTCGATATTGACAATGTGGATCAGGTGCGGGATATTCTGGGCCTGCAGGGAGATGCAGTAGATAATATTCCGGGAATACCCGGGGTGGGTGCCAAAACAGCAGTTAAATTTCTAAAAGCTTATGGCACGGTAGAAGGGCTTTTGGAAAACACCCATGAGCTGAAAGGTAAGATGAAGGAAAAAGTGGAGGAATTTGGTGAGCAAGGGGTGCTGTCGAAAAAACTAGCCACAATCAAAATAGATGTGCCATTGGACTTTGAGCCGGACAAGCTCATATTGGAAGATCCTGACGAACCAAAGATTCGGGAGATATTTGAAGAGCTGGAATTCAGGACAACACTCAAGCGCCTCTTTGGAGATGGAGCCGATGACCAGCCTGCTCCAAAGACAGCAACACCCAAAAAGGTCAAGGCTCCTGATTCACAGTTAGGGCTTTTTGGTGCCGTTGATGACAAGCCGGTTGTGAAAGTGGCTGTAGAAAAAAAATCTGTAACAAATACTGAACATGATTATTACCTGATAGATACCCAAGACGCCAGAAAATCCCTGGCGGGTTACCTGGCCCTTCAGGAAGAATTCTGCTTTGATACCGAAACAACCAGCGTAAACCCCGAAGAGGCTCAATTGGTGGGTATTGCATTTTCGTACGTACCCGGAGAAGCCTACTACGTGTCTGTGCCGGAAGACCAGAAAGAAGCGCAGGAGGTGGCTGAGGACTTCAGGGAAGTATTGGAAAACGATAAGATTGGCAAGATTGCCCACAACCTGAAATATGATATACAGGTGATGAAAAATTATGGTATTGAGGTGCAGGGGCCTATGTTCGATACCATGCTGGCCCACTATTTACTCGATCCGGAGACCAAGCATAAAATGGACGCACTGGCGGAAAATATGCTCAATTATTCGCCTGTACCAATTGATGATCTGATTGGTAGTGGAAAAAACCAGAAGAACATGAGGGATATAGACGTGCATCAGGTAACAGAATATGCCGCAGAAGATGCTGATATTACCCTTCAACTGAAACACCTTTTAGCGCCTCAAATCGATTCCAACAACTTTCACAAACTCTTGCATGATGTAGAACAGCCCCTTTCGCTGGTGCTGGCCGATATGGAATACGATGGGGTAAAAATCGACTCGGCGGTCCTTGAAGTGATGTCCAAAGAATTGAATGACCTGAGTGTGGCCGCCCAGGACAAAGTATTTTCACTGGCGGGGCAGGAATTCAACCTCAGCTCCCCGAAGCAATTGGGGGAAATCCTGTTTGATAAAATGAAGCTGGTGGACAAGCCCAAAAAAACCAAAACCGGCCAATATGCCACTGGTGAAGATATCCTGACCAGGTTGGCCAAAGAACATGAGATTGCGGATAGTATCCTGGAATTCAGGGAATACCAAAAACTTAAGTCAACGTACGTAGATGCCCTACCCAAAATGGTGAGCCCGAAGGATGGCATGATCCATACCGACTACCGGCAGGCCGTGGCAGCTACAGGCAGGTTAAGCTCCAACAATCCTAACCTTCAGAATATCCCCATTCGTACGGCAAAAGGCCGGGAGATTAGAAAGGCGTTTATCCCCAGAACCAAAGAATTCAAAATATTTTCCGCGGATTACTCACAAATTGAGTTGAGGATTATTGCAGCATTTGCTGGCGATGAGAGCATGATTGATGCGTTTAAAAATGGGAGGGATATACATGCTACAACGGCATCAAAGGTATTTAAAGTACCCATGGAAGACATGACTCCAGATGTGCGAAGAAAGGCCAAGGAAGTGAATTTTGGACTTATCTATGGTATATCAGCGTTTGGACTGGCGCAAAATATCGGCATCTCCAGAACGGAGGCCGCAGAGATTATCGATTCATATTTCACAGAATTTCCATCTATTAAAAAATATATGGACGATTCTGTGAATAAAGCCAAGGAACTTGAATACGTAGAGACCATACTGGGGCGCAGAAGGTACCTGCGTGACATCAACTCTCGCAATGCAACTGTGAGGGGCTATGCCGAACGCAATGCCATCAATGCGCCAATTCAGGGCAGTGCCGCTGATATGATTAAAGTGGCCATGATCAACATCCATCAATGGATGAAAAAAGAAAAACTCAAATCCAAAATGATCATGCAGGTGCATGATGAATTGGTTTTTGATGCTCACCTCAATGAGCTGGAATTGCTTAAAACTAAGGTTGAAGAATTTATGAAGACGGCTATCCCGCTTGACGTGCCCATGGAAGTGGGAATGGGGGTAGGTGAAAACTGGCTGGAGGCACATTAATTACTTTCCTAACTCAATTACTCTTTTTACAATTAATACAAATCACATGTTTAATAATTTTACTACAAAGAATCTTGTCCCCCTAATGGCCATCGCAATCCTGGCCTCATGTACTGCAAACACCAGCAATGAAGATGCTGCCAAAGAAGAATGGATACAGTTGTTCAATGGCAAGGATATGACCGGATGGACGCCTAAAATAGTAGGCTATCCCGCTGGTGAAAATTTCAAGAATACTTTTCGTGTGGAAGATGGCTCATTGGCTTCTTCATACGATGAATACGAAACTTTCAACGATGATTTTGGGCACCTATTTTACAAAGAAAAGTTTTCCCACTACAGGCTAAGAGTACAATACCGTTTTGTGGGGGAACAAGTAAACAATGGCCCTGGATGGGCTTATCGCAACAATGGCCTAATGCTACATGCACAGCCAGTAGAAACCATGGGCCTCAAACAACCTTTCCCGATTTCGCTGGAAATGCAGCTTTTGGCCGGAAGTGGTTCTGGCGAGCGATCAACAGGTAATCTTTGTACACCAGGTACCCATGTGTATTTGGAAGATTCGCTGTTTATGCCACACTGTGTCAGTTCCACATCCAAAACATATCATGGAGAGCAATGGGTGAACGCCGAGGCAGTGGTGCTTGGGGATTCCATCATTCATCATGTGGTTGAAGGAGACACTGTTTTGACTTATGCCAAACCTACCATCGGTGGTGGAATGGAATTCGCCAATCCAGAAATGATGCAGGAAGGCAAAGCACTGGATGAAGGGTATATAACCATACAGGCGGAGAGCCATCCTACACAATTCAAGAAAATAGAATTGCTTAATTTGTGTGGTTGTATGGATCCAAAAGCAAAAAACTACAAATCTTATTATATTAAGGATGACAGGAGCAAATGCAAGTATTGAACCTGATTCTGTCCATAGGCCACAAAAAAAGCGAGGTGCTGTGCAACTCGCTTTTTTTGTGGTTTGTTAAACCGTTTATTTCTTGTCAGACTTTTTGGATGAACCTGAACCTCCTGGTTTAGAGATAGACTCCCTCATGTCTGTATCGGCCTGGATGTTTTCCATTTTGTAATAATCCATTATGCCGAGGTTACCACTCCTGAAAGCATCAGCAATTGCCTTTGGGATTTCAGCTTCTTCCAAAATTACTTTCGCTCTGGCCTCCTGTGCCTTAGCTTTCATTTCCTGTTCTACAGCTACCGCCATGGCCCTTCTTTCTTCCGCTTTGGCTTCCGCTACTTTGAGGTCAGCTGCGGCCTGATCCGTTTGTAAATCTGCCCCGATATTTTTCCCAACATCCACGTCTGCGATATCGATGGATAGTATCTCAAAAGCTGTACCAGCATCCAGGCCTCTGGAAAGAACCAATTTTGAGATTTTGTCAGGGTTTTCCAGTACCTCCTTGTGTGTGAGGGCCGAGCCGATTGAAGTCACAATACCTTCACCAACTCTGGCGAGTATGGTGTCTTCACCTGCTCCACCTACCAGTTGCGCAAGATTGGCCCTTACCGTTACCCTTGCTACAGCGATGAGCTGGATGCCATCAGATGCTACAGCAGCTACCCTTGGGGTAGTTATTACTTTTGGGTTCACTGAAATTTGAACCGCCTCGAAAACATCCCTACCTGCCAGGTCGATGGCGGCAGCCTGGTTGAAGTCCAGGGCGATGTTGGCTTTTTCAGCGGAGATTAATGCTTTGATTACTGATGGTACATGGCCTCCAGCAAGGAAGTGTGTTTCCAATTGATTGGTAGTTACCTGAATTCCTGCCTTGGTTACAGTTATCAGTGAATTCACAACAACAGATGGCGGTACTTTTCTGATCCTCATGAAAACCAGCTCCAACAAACCAACCCTTACACCCGAAAACTGGGCAGTAATCCAGAGATTGACCGGAACAAAGTAGAGAAAAATAAAGAAGAATACTATTCCTCCAAAAACGGCTAATAATAATAAGGTAGTGTTCATTGTATCTTTTTAATTATCGGATTCTACGTAGATTTTGTGTTTTTCAATTTTAATAATCCTCACCTGTTGTTTCTCACCTATAAACGTGCCCAGCGAAGAGACTTCATACTCTTTGTCATCGAAAACGGCCTTGCCGATCGGTTTTAAGGATGAAACAGTTTCACCCTCATCACCCGGTTTCAAATTGAGGGTAAGCCCGTCATTCACTTTTGAACTGATCACGCTCTCATTGGCAAACCGTCTCCAGGCACCTGATTTAAAGCTAAAAAAAATACAAACAAATGACAATAACAGTGAGGAGACCAAAACGAGGTGTCCGGTGGTGGCACCAAAATAGTCATATCCCAGATAAATGCCGTAACCACCGAGCAAAAAGCCTAATATCCCAACAACCGTAGTTCCCGGTATGAAAATGATTTCAATGATTACAAGTCCTATTCCCAGGACTATAAGGGATATTATAGTAAGCCATTCTATCATTTAGTATGCCTTTGCAAACACCACTCGGCCCTTAGAAGGATTGCCTGAGTAGATGCATTTGCCGCTTTCATTGCCGTAATCTAATGGAATGCAGCGAATTGTTGCCTTAGTTTCTTCCTTAATTTTTTCTTCTGTTTCCGGAGTGCCATCCCAATGGGCATAAATAAAGCCCCCCTTTTCTTTGATTATCGTTTTGAATTCATCGTAGGAATCTATCTGATGAGTATTGTCAGCCCTGAATTTAGCTGCTTTATTGTAGATTGTGTTATGGATATCTTGCAGCAATACTTCAATATTGGAAGCTAAACCTTCATTCACTTCCATCATACTTTTTTCTAGAAGATCCCTTCTTGCGATTTCAACGGTGTTGTTTTCAAGGTCTTTTGGGCCAATAGCCATTCTAACGGGTACACCCTTCAATTCATATTCAGCAAATTTCCAACCCGGTTTGTGCGTTTTACGACCATCAAACTTAACTACTATCCCTTTTGATTCTAGTGCTTTTTTGATTTCGGCTGCCTTTGCTTCTATAGCAGACAGTTGTTCGTCATTTTTAAATATAGGAACAATCACCACCTGAAATGGCGCCAGCCTTGGTGGTAACACCAGGCCATTGTCATCCGAATGTGCCATGATCAGTGCACCCATGAGTCGCGTACTCACCCCCCATGACGTCCCCCAGACCAAGTCCAGTTTCCCTTCCTGGTTGGTGAATTTGACATCAAAGGCTTTGGCAAAATTTTGTCCTAAGAAATGAGATGTTCCAGCCTGTAGTGCCTTGCCATCCTGCATGAGGGTTTCAATACAAAAAGTATCGACAGCTCCAGCAAACCTTTCACTTTCTGTTTTTACCCCTTTCAGTACCGGCAAAGCCATGTGCTCTTCAACAAATTGGGCATATATATCCAGCATTTGCCTTGTTTCGTCCATGGCTTCTTGCTTAGTAGCATGGGCAGTATGCCCTTCCTGCCAAAGAAACTCGGCAGTCCTCAGAAACAACCTTGTCCGCATCTCCCACCTGACAACATTGGCCCACTGGTTGAGTAATATGGGCAAATCCCTGTAAGACTGTATCCAATTTCTATAGGTATTCCAGATTACAGTTTCAGAAGTAGGCCGTACGATCAGCTCTTCTTCCAGTTTTGCTTCAGGATCTACTACTACTCCAGAACCATCCTCACTGTTTTTCAACCTGTAATGGGTAACCACTGCACATTCCTTTGCAAAACCCTCCACATGGTCGGCTTCCTTACTTAAGTATGATTTTGGTATAAATAATGGAAAATAAGCATTTGAGTGTCCGGTGTCCTTAAACATGGAATCCAGCGTGGATTGCATTTTTTCCCAAATAGAAAAGCCGAAAGGCTTTATGACCATACAGCCTCTAACAGGCGAATTTTCAGCCAATTCGGCCTTTTTCACCAGCTCATTATACCACATCGAATAGTCATCGCTTCTTTTTGGTAAACCCTTGCTCATTGCTTATATTTAAAAGTTGGTATGGATATTGCTCATTTGAGCGTAAAAAAATAAGTCCCTTTATGGGGGCACAAATATAGGTTTTTGTCGTATAATTAAAATCAATGTTTGGCTATTAAAAAGGAGGATAAAATGAAACCACTTAAATTTAAAATGATCGCTAGCTGTGCTGCCATATTCGTTTGTGGTTTGAGCACCCAGGTTAACGCCCAGTCATCTGAATATGATGACATGTACTTTTCTTCCAGAGATAGGGTCAAGGCATCTACTCCTCTTTCTGCCAGCACTGTCAATCAAAACTATCAGGCAAACAGCACTGAAGATAATGAATCCCAACAGACTTATCAGTCTTACAGGAACAATACCTATAGCAACAGTTCCTATTCGGCCAAAGAGGTAAACCCCGAGTATATTGAAAAATACAGGACACAAGCCAGGGAATCTGCCAAAGATAACAGCAACGAGTATGACAACTCGACATACAGTAGCGAGGATTACTACGTAGAAGATTACAATTCCGACAAATATACCCGTGATGAAAACCCTACTATTATCAACAATAACTACTACAATGGCTATGTGGGTGGCAGTAGGTTCAACAATTTTTACAATGACCCCTGGAGGCAAAACCGATGGGGTTCAGCTTTTAGCATTGGCTACAATCCATGGTATGGATGGTCAAGTGCTTTCAATCTGACATTTGGTTTTGGAAATGGATTTTATTCAAGGCCATTCTACAGTTCTTTTTACGATCCATTTTTTGATCCTTTCTATGATCCGTTTTATGCCCGCAATCGCTTCTACGACCCGTTTTTCGGTGGATTCGGATATAGTTATTGTCCAATAGGCATCAGTCCATTCTATTATAGCAACAGATGGGCCAGGCCATATTATGCCTACAACAACAGGTATTACTATGGGAACTATTATGGCAATGGATCTGGAGAAAATATAGGAAGGGTGACAAGAAACGTGGTGAGAGGCGGACGTGATTTGAGGGGATCTTCTGTACAGACAGGCAACTCAAGAAGTAGTATAGTATCGAGACCTTCCAGTACGTCCTCTGCATCATCTACTTCAAGAGGAGGAAGAATGGTTAGCAACAATGACAATGCTGTGATCAATGGTTCGTCTGCCAATGGTAGGACACGAAGTTTTGCCAGCACACAGAACGAGTATCTGTCTAAATCCCAAAATTCTTATAGGGTGAATAACAGGACTGTTGTCAATTCCAATGCTGCAACACCCACAACAAAAAGAAGTTTTAGGTCTTCAAGTTCGAATTATTCCAGACAAAATGATGGAAATATATCTGGAAACAGAAGGTATCAGCAAAACAGGAGCTACACACCTTCCAGCAATAGTAGCAATTCACGGTCAAACAGCCGTACCATAAACAGTAGTTCGAGCAATTCGTCCAGAAGGTATTCCACTACAAACAAAAACATTACACCAAGAACGAATTACAATAGTAATTCCAGAAGTAATTCGGGCAGTAGGAGTATGTTTTCAACCGGCAGTTCCAGTGGCAGTAGCTTTGGTAGTGGAAGCAGGTCGATAAGTCCTAGCAGAAGCAGCAGTGGTTCTTCAAGGGGGAGTTCATCAGGCACTAGCAGGTCGAGGAGATAAGCAAGCCATTCTCATTTAGGATAACTACAACTCAAAATCTCATCAGAATGAAGAGTCTAATAAATTTAGGTTTGATGCTATTGGTATGTTCAATTTCAGCCATAGCTCAAGTTGAACCGGGATCATTTGGCATCTATAACGAAGCGCTATTGTTTAGCCGCACCAGTCCGGGAGGGTCTGCACGCATCCAGGGTATTGGTGGTGCTCAGGTGGCATTGGGGGGAGATATCAGTCTGGCCAATTCCAATCCGGCTGGCCTGGGTTTTTTCAATAGCTCTGTTTTTTCCTTTACCCCATCTTTCAATTTTCATGAATCGGACTCCCAGTTTAGGGGAACCGGTACCAACACATTTAAGAACAACTTCAACATCAACAACATGGGAGTTGTTTTCAACAATACCAAGAGGGACATTGAAAATGGAAAGCTAAGGGGCGGTTCGTTTGCACTTTCTTTTCAACGAATAAACAACTTTCATAATGAGTTTCGATACGAGGGTTTCAGTGGAGACAATTCTATAGTGGATACTTTTATTGAGAATGCCGGTAACGAAGCACCGGGCAACCTGTCCGGGTTTGAAGCAATAGCTTACGATCATTTCCTGATAGACCAGGCGGATTATGATTCCAATGTGGATTATGACATATCCAATGATGGGGTGATTACACCCAATCCCGGGGATGGAACAATAGAAGGTTACGCCTCTTTGGTAGGCCGTGTTCCGGGTTCATTGCCAAGGCAGGAAGGTTCGGTGAGGTCGAAAGGGTCGCAGTATCAGTGGAATGTATCCTATGGTGCCAATTATGATGACCTGTTTTATTTTGGAGGTGGAATTGGTGTGCAAAGTATAAGTTACACCAGGGAACGAACCTTCATAGAAGATGCTTTCGCTTTCGAAGATGGCAATGGTGGGTTCGTAGATGATGACCTGATCAACGAAATCCGAATTGACGACAGGTTGAGGATCAATGGAATTGGCATCAATGCTACGCTGGGAATAATAGTTCGACCAGTCGATTTTTTCAGGTTCGGTGCAAGTTATGTTACCCCTACATTCAGTTCACTCAATGAGGAAAGCGA
Source organism: Cyclobacteriaceae bacterium (assembly GCA_040222275.1). GTDB lineage: Bacteria > Bacteroidota > Bacteroidia > Cytophagales > Cyclobacteriaceae > CAXBNB01. Next base: position 59,177 of record JAVKDJ010000049.1, on the reverse strand, counting down.
TTATTTCTTTACAACAAATTGGAATTCCTTCTATTCCTACAACGTTGGTAGTGAAACAATCGAGCTGGGGGAAATAAGTGATCAGAGCGACCTTACAATTTCAAACTATCGACTCAGATCCCCTTCTAAGCTCAGCTTGGGCACGGCTTTTTTTATTGGCAAAGGGGGCTTTCTTACTGCCGATGTAGAGTTTGTGGACTATTCCAACGCCCAGTTTAAATCCAACGATTTTTCAGTGACAGCTGACAACAGGAGCATCAACAACCTATATAAATCCACAACGAACTTTCGGGTGGGGGGCGAAATGAGGTTCGATATTTTCAGGTTTAGGGCAGGCTACTCTTATCAGGGTGATCCTTTTACCGATAGTGCTATCAACAATAGCATCTCAAATATATCTGGCGGGATTGGCTATCGTGTGCGTGATTATTATGTGGATCTGGCCGTTACCAATACGAAATCAGATGCGCTTTTCACCCCTTACAATCTTGGGGATGGATCCGAGCCTGTAGCTGGAGTGAAGAACAATTCCACCAACGTAGCGGTCACCTTGGGATTTAAGTTTTAGCCCCAGATAGTTGAGATAGTTTTTCCAAGGCCTTATCGATAGATATCTCCTCAGGGGAAAGCGTCAAATCGGCTTTGTTGTAAAAAGGAAACCTTTTCTTGTAGAGGGCGGTGAGGTTTTTGAACATATCATCATCTCCTATTTTCTCAATCAACGGACGCGTGGCTTTTTCTATGGAAACCCTGGTCACGATTTCTTCAATGTCTTCATTGAGGAATATTACTACACCGGCAGATATCATTGTTTCGATGTTGTTGAAGAAACATGGGGCACCACCACCGGTAGCTAAAACGAAGCAGTCTTTATTTTTTATCACTTCTTCGAGGTTGTCTCGTTCTATTGTTCTGAACGCATCTTCTCCTCGGTGTTTGAAAATTTCAGGAATCGACATTGCTTCATGCTTCACTATTTCGGTATCCAGATCGATAAAATCCAGCTCGATCTGAGCGGCAAGCTTTTTTCCAAAGGTCGATTTTCCCGATCCGGGAAGCCCGACAAGAAAGATTTTTTTAAAAGATTTCAATTTCAGCTACAATTCTATGAGAGGGTTCAAAGGTAAGTGGTGTAGGCTAAACGGCCACTTCTTTATATTGCATTTTATGTAATTGTGCATAGTGCCCTCCCTTGGCTAGCAGTTCTTCATGGGTACCACTTTCCTTTATTTCACCTTTGTCCAGTACTATGATCTTATCCGCATTTTGGATAGTGGACAATCGATGCGCAATCACTATAGAAGTTCTGCCCTTCATCAGTTTGTTGATAGCTTCCTGTATCAGTTCTTCCGTTTCTGTATCCACGGAAGATGTCGCTTCGTCAAGGACAATAATTTTGGGATCATACACCATCGCCCGGACAAAACTGATCAATTGCCTCTGGCCTACAGACAGTGTTGCCCCACGCTCCATTACATTATAATCAAAGCCACCCGGCAGCCTCTCTATGAACTCCCTGGCCCCAACCAACTCAGCAGCTGCAACGATTTTTTCATCTGAGATGTCGGGATTTCCCAATGTGATGTTATTGGAGATGGAATCAGAAAAAAGAAATACGTCTTGCAGCACTACACCTATATTTTTTCTCAGCGAGGTTATGTCATAGTCCTTTATTGGAACATCATCCACTTTGATATTTCCCTTCTGTATATCGTAGAATCTACTCAGAAGATTGATCACCGATGACTTTCCTGCTCCTGTTGCCCCAACCAATGCAACGGTTTCACCAGGGTTTACCTGAAAAGTGATGTCCTTTAATACATAATTGCTATCATCATAAGCAAAATGTACCCCATCAAATTCTACCTTGCCCAGAAGGTTGGACGGGGAATGATGTCCATTGTTCGGTATATGTTCTTCGCTATCCAATAGTTTCATGATCCTGTTGGAACTTACTATGCCCATTTGAAGGGTGTTGAAGCGGTCGGCTATCATTCTGATGGGGCGAAAGAACATCATGATGTACATAATAAAGGCGATAAGCACACCGAATGTGAGGCGGTCGCTTATGACCTCCCCTGCACCGTACCAAACCACCAGAGCAAAACCGCTGGCCTGAATCACTTCTGCTATTGGAAAATAGACTGAATAGTACATGACGGATTTAATGTGGGCTTTTTTATGCACCTTGTTTATTTCCCTGAATTTTTCGTATTCGCGCTGCTCACTGTTGAATATCTGCACGATGTTCATGCCGGTGATGTGCTCTTGAACGAACGAGTTGAGATTGGCTACAGCGGTCCGTACTTCGTTGAAGGCTGTTTTTATTTTTTCCTTAAATATGTAGGTTGAAATCAAAAGTATGGGTAGAGTGGAAAGGCTCACCAGGGTAAGTCTCCAGTCGGTGTAGAACATGAACCCCAGGATTACTATGATTTGGAGCAGGTCGCCGATCATGGCGGCTATTCCCTGGCTGAAAACGTCGGCCAGCGTCTCAATGTCTGAGATATTTCGTGTAACTAATCGCCCGATCGGGGTTTTGTCAAAGAACCTCAGGTTCAGGTTTTGGATGTGTTGAAATAGCTTGATCCTGATGTCGCGAATGATAAACTGCCCAAGCCATCCGGACAAATAGGTATGCAGGTATTGGACTATTGCCTGAACCACGAGTAAAACAATGAGTATGACAATCATCGTAACCAGGCCGGGGTAATCGCCAAGGGCCAATTCGTTATCGATGGTCAATTGTATGAGCTTTGGCCTGAGTGGAATTACTACTGCCAATGCAACGGTGAGCACTACCAAAAAATAAAATTGATATATGTACGGCTTGACAAATTTAAATAGCCTTTTAAGAACGGCCAGATCAACTATATTCCCGCTTATTTTTTCCTGTTCCAATTATATTATCCTCCGCGTTTGCTTAAATTTTGATGGTTTCGGGAAATTCAATATTACTTAGATAGAGCCCACATGCCGGAACAGACCTTCCTGCCCTGCGCCTGTCCCTGCTTTCCAGTATCGCCTGAAAATCGGCCAAAGATATTTTATTTTCACCGAGATCAAGCATGGTGCCTACCAGAGTCCTCACCATACCCCTCAAAAACCTATTTGCTGTAACGGAAAAAACGAGTGTGCCGTTATCGTGTTTCCAGCAAGCTGCGGTTATATTACATTGAAAGGTTTTCACGTCTGTATGTACCTTGCTAAAAGCCTCGAAATCCGTCCATTCCAGCAGTATATCACAAGCTTTCGTCATAATTTCCAAATCCAATTCTCTGGAAAAAAAATAGGATCTTCCCTGTAGGAAAGGGTTTTTGGACTGATGTATGCGATAAATATAAGACCGGCTTATTGCATCAAATCGAGCGCTGGCATCTGTATTGACCGCAAAGAGTTGATTGGCCGAGATGTCGTATGGCAGCATGCTGTTGAGTTGGAAGAGAAATGTTTTTGGGTCTTTTATGACGGCCGTACTGTCAAAGTGGGCCACCTGCATGAGCGCATGCACCCCGGTATCTGTCCGCCCACTTCCGGTGCATTGTATATCCTCTCTTAGTTTTTTGGAAAGACCATCATTTATTTTTTCCTGAACACTTACTGCATTTTTCTGAACCTGCCACCCATGATATGCTGACCCATCATACGATATTTCCAAAAAGTACCGGTTCAAATTCGCTTAGGTTTTGTTTGCATGCACATATTCTGTCCCCTGTCCTGTTAATGGCCTATTACTTGACTTTGGGTAAAACTTTAGGTCTTGGGGCTCCTTTTGGTTTTTCCTGGCCCACCTCCATTGCAGTATCCATTAAATACTTTCTCCTCAACGGGTTGATGAGAAAGAGATAATGGGCAGTAAAGCTATCCGGGTGCATCTCTGCAAAGTCCCGATCAAGTTCATCATACTTTTCACGTTCGTTCTGTCTGAATGCTTCGGCATTGATTTTCTTTTGTTGCAGGTACTGGCTAAATGTGAGTTGTTCATCCATGATGCTGCAAAAGTAACACCAATCGAGAGTGATTCAAAGCAGGCTTAGTGGACATAACCATATGTCCTAACGTGAGATGTAATCATGGTTAAATTAAGTAAAGCTGTTTACTTAATAATCAGCTTTCTGGTAAACTGATAATTATCAATCTGGAACTTAGCAAAATAAAAACCTCCTGTTAGCCTTTGTTCAGGTGTGATCTCATTAATGCCAGTATGAAGCGGTTTTTCAAAGAGAAGGTTGCCACCCAATTCAAAGACCGAAACCTTTTTTAGCCTGGCCTCAATTGGCAGTCCGAGCAAAACCGTTAACCCTGAACCATTGCCTGGGTTGGGGTACATGGATAATTGAAGGTCTTCCGGAATATATTCGACCGCTATTGCTTTGAACTTCTCAAAACTACCATCATAGTCAATTGCATTGAGCCGGTAGTACGAAATCCCGAATAAGGGCGCCTTGTCTTCAAAACTGTATTGTATGCGTACGTTGGAGTCGCCATGGCCTGGAACAGTGCCTATTTCGTAGAAGTTTTCTCCATCATCGGAGCGCTCTATCGAAAAGAAATCGAAGTTTTCTTCCGATATAGTTTCCCATTCCAGTTCTACACTTTTTTGCATTGCAATGGCATTAAAACGGCCTAAAACAATAGGCAGTACTGTCGGGTTTTCACCAGTCTCATCAAAGCCCGTTGGACCTGATATGCCATTACTGGAGCAATAAGGGGGAGAACTGTCAGCTTCACCATTGGCCTCAGTACAAGAGCCATTACCTTTTAGAACAACAGTAGAACCGATAGTCAATCTATCACTTCCCGTTGCACCTGAATCAACAAGACCTCCATCCTCAATTCCTAAACTTGAACCACTTGGAAGTGTTAAGCCTCCCTCTAAACCTAAGAACCCCCCATCTTTAACTTTAATGCTGCCTCCTATTTCAGCTCCATTGTGATCTACATTTATAGATCCACCATCAGCAATTTCTATACTATAACCAGTTAACGATTGATTATTGCCTGTAGTGGTTAGGCTACCGTCCAAAATAACTTTCGTTGAGCCAGGAATATCAACTGTACCACCTTCAGCGCAAAGAGCGGTTCCAATATTTGCGAATGTATAAGAACCAGTTACAGTACAAGTTTGTGCCCATACTTCGGTAAGTGCAAACACAAATAGCAATAAAACGGTAAAGTTCTTATTCATTTCCCAGTGATTGAAATATGTACAAAGCTAGTAAACACATTGTTGATTTTCAGGAATATACATCTAAAAAATCCAGCAGTTCGTCGAATAAATTGCACACCAAAAATGCGCATTTTTCGAAAAAATAATATGAAATAACATGGCCTTGAGATGGTATAATTTATGGAAATGGTAAGTCTGGATAAATGGTCTTTAGCGCATTCGCTAATCGATGGTTCGTACACGAAGAATGGCGGCAGACTAGCTGCACCCTCAAAAAATGGCAGGTGAGATTAGTATTAGTATTGCCGTTTCCATAATTTTGGGATCAGCCAACTATTAACTACAATATGGAAGAATTCAAAAACCTGATACTCTCACTGTCAGATAATATCCTCACGATTACCATCAATAGGGAGCCCTTCCTCAATGCACTGAATGTTGACACCTTAAAAGAACTGAAGGTGGCCATTCAATCTGTTTGCGATGACAAGGACATAAAAGGGGTGGTCATTACAGGTGCAGGCGAAAAATCATTTGTGGCGGGAGCTGACATCAGCGAATTCACCGGTGTGAATGAAGTGACCGGAAGAAAGTTTTCTGAAGATGGGCAGGAGGTTTTCCAGATGATAGAAAATTGCAATAAACCAATAATAGCTGCGGTGAATGGTTTTGCGTTGGGTGGGGGTTGTGAGTTGGCCATGGCCTGTCACATGCGCCTGGCCACAGAAAACGCCAAATTTGGTCAGCCTGAGGTCAATTTGGGCATTATCCCTGGATACGGCGGCACGCAACGGTTGACGCACCTGATAGGTAAGGGCAAGGCACTGGAGCTTATGCTAACCGCTGATATGATTCCGGCAAACGAAGCATTGGGTTTGGGTTTGGTAAATTATGTAGTAGGATCCAGGGAGGAATTGATGGAAAAATCCAAGGTTATCCTCACAAAAATCAGCAAAAAAGCACCTCTGGCAGTTGGTATGGTTATAGATTGTGTGAATGCCGTGTTTACCACCGGGGAAGACGGCTACCAAACAGAAGCCAATTCTTTTTCGAGATGTTGCGGCACGCAAGACTTTCAGGAAGGAACTTCCGCATTTATGGGAAAAAGGGAACCACAGTTCAAAGGCGAATAGAAAGTTTGGTTAAATTCAAGAATTTGACAGATTTACCAACATTTATGCACCCGAAGCGAAAACCCATTTGGGATTCAATAAAGCGTAAAGAAATTGCTTCACAACAAATCAAAAAAAGCCAGTGAGCCAACTTCGTAAATTGGCAGGTGAAACTGTTTGGTATGGTTTGAGCAGCATCATTGGGCGCATCATTTCCTATGTACTCACCCCACTTTATACCTCCGTATTTCTGCCTGGTGAATATGGCATAGTAACAGAATTGTTTGCCTATGCCGCTTTTTTCAATGTCATTTACATGTATGGCATGGAAACGGCCTACTTCAGGTTTGCTACCAAAAACAAGGAAAATAACAAGGAGTACTTCAATTTGTGCGTTTCGTCGGTCATTACCACTAGCATCCTTATTTCTTCTTCCCTGGCCATCTTTGCCGGGCCTATCATGACAGTACTGGGCTATGAAGGCAAAGAAGAAGTAATCTATTGGATAGCGGCGATTTTGGCCATTGATTCCATCTATGCACTACCGTTTGCCAAACTCCGGCTGCAAGGCAAAGCCAGGAGGTTTGCTGTTATCCGACTTTCGAATGTTGTGATCGCTGTAATGCTCAATATGTTTTTTCTTGTTTTTTGTGATGGGGTGTACCAGGGTAGGTTTTTGAGTGGATGGCAGGGGTTCGTCTCGAGCATCTACACTGCAGATTTCAATGTAAAGTATGTATTCCTGTCCAACCTGATAGCCAATAGCCTGTTTGTGTTGTTTCTAGCCGATCAATTCAAAGGGTTTAGATATTCCTTTAATTTCAAAAAATTCAAGCCCATGCTTGTCTATGGTTTTCCGATATTAATGATGGGGATAGCGGGTACTACCAATGAAATGGTGTCCAGGGCAATATTAAAATACGTGTTGCCGGAAAACTTTTATCCCGATAAAAGTAACATGGATGCCCTGGGAATTTTTGGGGCCTGCTATAAGTTGTCCGTGTTTATGATGCTTGGCACCCAGGCTTTCAGGTATGCTGCAGAGCCTTTCTTTTTCTCCAAAGCAGACCAGCCTGATTCGCCCCAGTTGTTCAGCAATGTGATGCGGGGGTTTGTCATATTCAATTGCCTCGTGTTTTTAGGAGTTACAGTCAATCTTGAACCACTAGGTGTTTTATTCTTGAGAAATCCCGAATACCGCGAGGGCCTTTACATCGTGCCTTTTCTGCTTATGGGCTACTTGTTTCTGGGTATTTACTACAACCTGTCCGTGTGGTTTAAAGTGACCGACAAGACCCTTTATGGTGCCTTGATTACCGGGATAGGGGCTACAGTTACCATTGGGGCCAACCTGCTCCTCATTCCAATTCTGGGGTATTTCGGTAGTGCACTCACTACCCTGGCTACCTATCTTACTATGGTCGTCATCAGCTATGGTTTAGGACAGTACCACTACCCCATTCCATATAAAGTGGCCAATGCCTTTTATTATATAGTTATGGCATCTGTATTGGCTACTGTATTCTACAATATCAATATGGGGCATTTGTTGTTGAACATGCTGGTGAGAAACCTCTCAGTGTTACTTTTTTTGGCCATGATTTATCTATCAGAAAGGCGCCATTTGAAAGGGAGGAAGATTTTTGGGTTGACTTTACGATGATAAATTCATCCTACAAATCAGGATATATTGAATATTTCTCAATTAAATTACGTTAACAACTTGCAACGGGCTTGATAGTTACTTCAGGTGCCCTTGTTTTTATTATCTTTGCAGGTCAGTATTATAAGAAGGGATGAATCTTTGGAAATCATATAATAATAGGTATCAAGGGCAATTTTTGGCACTGGTGCTGATATTTTCTTTTTTCTTTTCGCCATCTATTGGGCAGAAAAGAAAGAAAAGTGACAAGAAGAAGCAATCGCCCAAGGTGGAGATTGAAAAAAGCGATGAAAAGGCAGCTGAAATAGACAATTACTTTATAGAAGCCGAAAAATATTTTCTACTCAAGGAATACACCAAGGCTTCTGAGCACTTTGACAAAGTGCTGGAAATCGACCCACACAATGCTACGGCCAACTACAAAAAGGCACAAATATATAGCGAGAAAGAAGAGAACACCAAAGCCCTTCCCTTTGCTGTAAGGGCGAAGCAAATCAATCCTAAAAACAAGTACTACTACATCTTGCTGGCCAATATCTATACCAACCTGGCCGATTTGGAAATGGCAGCCTCTACCTACTATGATCTGGTAGAAAACGTTGAAAACTGCGAAAACTATTTGTTTGACCTGGCCGCATTGCAGTTGTACCAGAAAAAGTACGACATGGCCTTGGAGACCTACACCAGGGCCCAGGAGTATTTTGGTGCTATGGAAGAAATTATTTACCAAAAACAAAAGATATACCTACGGCAAAACAAACTGGATTTGGCCATACAAGAGGGAGAGGAACTGATCAATAACAACCCCGGCAAATCTGAGTATGTGGCATCACTAGCAAAAATCCTTATTTCCAATAACAAACCTGAGCGTGCGCGTAACTATCTGGAAGGCTTTGTGCAGAAATATGGGGAAGACCCTGTGATAGGAGTGCAACTGGCAGAAATATACAGAAAAGGCGGCAATGTCAAAGAAGCCATAATTGTGTTGAAATCTGCTTTTTCCAGTCCTTCTATGGATTTGAATGCCAAAATATCGACCCTCAGTGGCTATATGGCCATGTTGCCCAATGAAGAATTGGTGGAGCCTCTGATCGGGCTTACGGAAGGATTGTTGTCCACCCACCCGGAATCTTTCCAGGGCTATGTGGTAGCAGGAGACCTGTATTACAACACAGGTAGGAAAATATTGGCAAGGGAAAATTACCTGAAAGCTGTTGAAATAAATTCATCCAATTACAATGTCTGGCAAAACATCATCACCATTGAGCTGGACCTGAGGGAAACGCAAAGTGCAATTAAGCATGCTGAAAAAGCACTGGAATACTTCCCCAACCAGGCTGCTCTGTATTATTTTGGTGGCACGGCACAAATGCTAGAAAAAGATTACGAAGGGGCCATCCAGATGTTTAAGACTGGCAAAGCGTTTACTGGCTCCAATAAAGAATTGAGCAGCGTGATGAACGGGCAGTTGGGAGATGCCTACAATAGCATCGGCGACCATAAAAATTCTGACCTGGCCTATGAGGAAGCTTTGAAGCTCAACCCTGAAAACGACCATGTCCTCAATAATTACAGTTATTTCCTATCTTTAAGAAAAGAAAACCTGGAAGAGGCAGAAAAGATGTCCACCAGATTAATATCCTTGAAAGGTGACAACCCAACGTATCTGGACACCCATGGTTGGGTTTTGTATATTCGGAAAAAATTTAAAGAAGCCCGCGTATTTCTGGAAAAGGCGGCAAAAAGTGAAGACAACCCCACAATAATTGAGCATTATGGGGATGTCTTGTTCCAACTTGGGGCAGTGAACGAGGCAATCAACCAATGGAAGAAAGCAAGGGACTTAACCGAGGATAAAGAAAACCTAAATAAGAAAATAGCCGACAAACAACTATATGAATAAGTTAGTCTTACCCATTGTGATCCTGTTGCTCTGTGCTTCATGTAGCAAGCAGTTTACCTTTTTCAACCCAAACCCAAACAAGTTAAAAATCAAGAACCTTGATTTTGAAGACCTTACCCTGCGTACTAAAATAAAGTTCAGAAGTGGTACCGAAGACTTAAAAGCCACAGCCCATGTAAGGATAAGGCAAGACAGCCTGATATGGTTTTCCCTTACACCGGGACTAGGCATTGAAGCGGCCCGGGGATTGATTTCGAAAGACTCAATTGTTCTGGTTGACAAAATTCACAAGGAATACACCATACTTCAATTCAAAGATTTGACGGAAAAATTCAACTTTAACCTTGACTACCACCTAATCGAATCCATATTGCTGGGCAATATGATATGGCCGGTAGAAAGCGAGGATAATGTGGTAAAACAAGATACCTACTACAGTGTGAGCAAGGAAAAGGGCGATCTGGCTATATCCCATTTTATTGGCATACATACCATGAAACTTGAAAAACTGGAAGCTATCAGTGATTCTACCAAAAATTCGATGAACATCAAATATTCGGAGTTTGACCTGATTTCAGAAAAAATAGTACCAGCAAAAGCTGCTATTAGCATTCAGTACAAAAGCAGGAAAGACGGCAGGCGGAAGATTTCCAACATCAATTTCGACCATACCAGGATCGATATTGACAACAAGAAGCAGAAGTTTTCATTTGACATACCAGATAAATACAAATATGTGCGAAAATAAGAGACATGCCTTTGTTCTGGTATTGTTCTTATTGATTCTTCCCCTGGCCCTTGTGGCCCAACAGAGTAAATCGCGCCTGGAAAAAGAAAAAAAGGAGAATCTTCAAAAGATCGAGGAAGCCCAAAAAATCCTTGTAGAAACCACAACGGAAAAGAAAGCGACATTGGGCCAGCTAAAAGCCCTCAATAGACAGATTCAGATCCGTACCGATTTTATCAAATCAATCTCAAAGGAGATATCATTGCTGAACGAAGAGATATCGGATAAGTCGCTTGTGGTGAATGCCTTGCAAAACGACCTGGTGAACCTTAAGCAAGAGTATGCCGACATGATTTATGGCGCCTATAAAGCCAACAGGGGATTCAATAAGCTCACCTTTATTTTTTCTGCCAAAACATTCAACCAACTGTTTCTAAGGCTGAAATATTTGGAGCAATACTCAGAGGCACGAAAAATACAAGTTCAGAATATAGTAGAGGTGTCTGAGGCACTGAGCCAGGAAAAAACTGACCTTGAAACCAAAAAGGTAGAGCAAAGCGACTTGCTGAAAAGTAAGATAGAGGAGAACAAAAGCCTGTTGGCTTTGAAAACCAGGCAAAACAAAGTTTTCACCCAGTTGAGCAAGCGCGAGAAAGAATTGAAATCAGAACTGGCCAAGCGCAAAGAGGCAATTTTCAAACTCGACAAGCTGATTGCTGAGATAGTAAAGAAGGAAATAGAAAAGTCGAATGCTGGCAAATCATCTACAAAAATGGCCCTCACACCAGAGGCCGCCAAGCTGTCGTCATCTTTTGAGGAAAACAAAAACAAACTTCCCTGGCCTGTAGAGCACGGCTTTATATCGGGCCGGTTTGGAAAACACCCACATCCGGTGCTTAAAAATATTTTGGTAGAAAACCAAGGAGTGGATATTCAAACAGAGAAGGAGGCCAACGTAAGGGCTATTTTCGATGGGCTGGTTTCGACAGTTGCGTTTGTTCCGGGCATGAACACCGTGGTGATTGTACAACACGGCGACTATTTTACCTTATATGCGAGGTTGAAAAACATCAACCCCAACATTAAGAAAGGGTACGCCATCAGGGCGAAAGAAAATATTGGAGCAGCTTATACAGATACCAACGACAATACCGAGGTACATTTTGAGGTTTGGAAAAATTTTGACAAACTCAACCCCGAAAGGTGGTTGTTTGCGAAATAGTTTTATGATATGAGGAGTTTTCTGATCTTGTTCATATTCTTTTTACCATTTGGCCTACATGCCCAGAGACCTACTGACAAAGGGGTAACATGGATAGGAGGTACCGCCAGTTTTTCCTCCATGTCTTCAGAGGTGGTGACATCCACAGCGGTTGCATTGTCACCAAGTGCCAATCATTTTATAAACAACAGCATTTTCTTAGGCGGGGCTTTTGACTGGAGAAGGGTATCAGAGAATGGCAGTAGCAGTTTTTCATTGGGTTTGGGGCCGCAAGTTGGCGTGGCTTTCGAATCTGAAGAGAGCGTATCCATCCCCTACGTGGCTGGAGGTTTTAGGTATTTGTCCAGCAGGTCGGAGAACAATGGGATTTCGGCGCTAAGTAGGAATGGCTATGATCTATTTGTAGCTGGTGGTTTTAACATACTCGCACGGGAATCCCTGGGGATACTGATTGAGGCGAGTTATCACATTCAGTCGTTTGAGCAGGGTGCTTCGCTCAATATTTTCGCACTTAGCATTGGTGTCGTTGGTATCCTTGGCTCTTCGGAAGAATAGGTAAACCTGTTGTTAATCCTGCTCATTCAACGCCCAGTCATAGTCCATGTATGAAATTTTAGCCTTCGGGTCGATACTCAATGGAGCATATTGGTTTAAAAATGCTATCAAAGTACCATTTTTAGTAAAATCCCCTTTGAACCAGCTGAATATTTTCGAAACCTTGATGGCGTTGCTGCTTATTTCGTTTTTCGTGGTATCGGCCAAAAATTCTTGAGCCTGGGCATCCAACTGAGCATCCAACTGCTGGCCAGTATAAGATTCTGCCCGGAGCTTGGGGCAGGAGTACGAGGCGCACACTATCGCAAAATGGATCCTGGGTTCATCGAAGTTTTTTCTCAGGATGTTGTGTTCAATGTTGTTCAGGTCATACTCCTCGCCGGCTATGTTGATAAACTTGATGTCCCATGGGGAATTGATGAACGGAATCTGGATTTTTGCGCCGATATCTTTGATGCTTTTTACCGGATAGTTGTCCAAAATTAGTTTGACGGTAAAGGCATTATAGACATTGATCCAATAGGCAACCTGGTCATTGGTGGACCATTTGTCAACATCCGGGGGATTGTCTTTCAGTTGGTCAAGGTAGCTGTTGAGTTCATGTTCATCTTCCAGAAAGCCCTTGTAATCGACATTCCCATATTCATCCACATATTTTTCCAAAAGGACATCAAACAATTTGTGGTCTGGCGGAACAGAACCCGTTTTGGAAGGATTGAGGCTGCTACAGCTCACAGGCATAATGAGCGTGAAGGTTAGTAGGAATAAATTAAAGCAGTATTTAGCTATACTCATGTTTCGGGCCTGGTTTCTTTATGGAGTGAATTTAACAAATCCGGAGGTCTTGGGTCAAACTAAGCCGCATCAATCCACTATTCTATATCACTAAGCGGTGTTCTATGCTTTTGCAAAAAAAGCGTTAAACCCTGTCCGATACCAATGCTGACAGCAACAACAAGGCAAATAAATATTTAATTCATTTTCTCATATAAACGTTTCATAAAAAAGTCGAATTATCGTTAGGAAGATTGTATTAATCAGCAAGAAAGCGATATTTTTGGTTCAAGGATAAAAGTAGGGAAACGGTAAAAAAATGCAGAAATTAAGTTTAACTCAGACACTTGGGCAAAAGCTTTCGCCACAGCAAATTCAATTCATAAAATTGCTACAGGTGCCTACTGCCGAATTGGATACCCGTATAGAGGAAGAGCTGGAAGTGAACCCCGCCCTGGAGGAAGGAAAGGATGAGCCGGATACCGAACACACCGATGCGGAAACTGAGGAAGAACCCAAGCAAAATGATGAAGTAGATATAGAAGACTACCTGAATGAGGAGGACTATGCAGGCTACAAAATGCAGGGCGATGGAAACTACAACAAAGAAGAAGAACGTGAAATACCCATCAGTTCGGGTACTTCCCTGCATGAGCAATTGATATCCCAATTGGGCTTTTTGAAGCTGGACGAGCGCCAGACCATGATTGGGATACAGTTGATTGGTAGCATTGAGGCTGATGGATATATCCGACGCGAATTGGAAGCCATACTGAACGACCTGGCCTTTTCGCAAAATATAGAAACCACGATCGAAGAACTTGAAGAAGTACTTGAAAAAATCCAAAACTTTGAGCCATCGGGCATAGCAGCGAGAAACTTAAAGGAATGCTTACAGCTACAGCTCGAAAAGAAAGAAAACCAGACAGAGGAAGTAGTTCTTGCCTCAAAGATTATTTCCTCGAATTTCGATGAATTCACCAAAAAACATTATGACAAAATAATAAAGAAGCTAGGGGTAAATGATGAAGAGCTTTTCAAAGAGGCGGTGAATGTGATCACCAGACTAAACCCTAAGCCTGGTGGGACGACCGACAGTTTGGTAAAAACCCACTACCTAACCCCTGATTTTCTATTGGTAAACAACAACGACAAACTGGAACTGTCGTTGAATTCCAGAAATGCGCCGGAGCTGAGGATCAGCAGGTCGTATTCCGACATGTTTCAGAGCTACAGCAAAAGCGATAAAAAAGACAAAAAGCTGAGGGAAACGGTGAGTTTTGTCAAGCAGAAGCTGGATGCCGCCAAATGGTTTATAGATGCAATAAAGCAAAGGCAGCAGACACTGCTGAATACGATGAACGCCATCATCGAATTTCAATATGAATTCTTTTTGGATGGAGATGAGAGTAAGCTCAAGCCAATGATTTTGAAGCATATAGCGGAAAAGATAAATATGGATATTTCCACTATTTCCAGAGTGGCCAACAGCAAAGTGATCCAAACGGAATTTGGGATTTATCCATTGAAGTATTTTTTCTCAGAAGGGATATCTACCGAATCGGGCGAAGATGTAAGTAGCCGTGAAGTAAAATTAAAACTGAAGGAACTCATTGAAGGGGAAAACAAAGTGAAGCCTCTGTCAGACGATAAGCTGGAAAAACTACTGAATGCCGATGGGTACAATATTGCCCGGCGAACAGTGGCCAAATATCGTGAACAAATGAACATACCTGTGGCCAGGTTGAGAAAGGAGTTGCTGTGACGAGATTAACCATGAAGGCTGTTTCGTTTATTTTCCATCCATTGCTGATGCCATCATTTACTTTTTTGCTGGTAAATAGTGTGCTACCCGAATTGGTGAGGCCATTGGGATGGGTGATGTTGCCCTTCCTGTTCATCACTACTTTTCTCATCCCGATATTCGGGGTGTTTGCGCTGCGGTTTTCTGGTTCTATCTCTAGTTTTTCATTGGAAAAAAGGGAAGAACGCTTTTGGCCTTTTTTGTTCGTGGCTATTTTCTATACCATTACCACAGCCATGTTTATTATCAAAATAGATGTGAATGGCACTATCGGCACCATGTTGGTGGCCACCACTGTTTTGATAGTGATTTTGATGCTGATCAGCTTATTTTACAAGATAAGCATACATGCAGCGGGCATGAGCGGGGTAGTTGGTTTTTTGTTGGTGCTTTGCATGAATTATCCTGAAAGCATGGCACTATACACCCTATTGCCTACACTGGTCCTGTCCGGCCTGGTGATGACATCCAGACTATATCTTAACGCCCACAAACCAGGAGAAATACTGTACGGAAGCCTGCTGGGAATCGTGGTTTGCTTCTCCGCCCTTTATTTTTTCAATTAGAGTCCGCTGATCGAAATCCCTATGGTGTTGGTAGTAATGTCAGGGGTGCCAGCAGGTCCATTGCTGTTAAAAATATTGGAAAAGTAGTGTTTGTAGAAAAAATTGAAGCTGCCAAAACCAAACCTTCCCTGCAGCCCGTACCTCAATTTGTTTTGCTCAAAATCATCACGCTGCTTGATGGTTTGGTCCCTGCCTGCATCATTGAATTTCACCTTGGTATGTGACTCTAGCAAGAAAGATGCAATGGCCCCAACAGATACATAAGTTGCCCCCTGCGTTTCATTGTTTTTCAGGTAGTACCTGAGCTGGAGAGGTATGTCGAGGTAGTTCATGGCCAGTTGCGACTTTTTCAACTCATCCACACCACTGAGGTCGATGATGGATAGTTCGGGCCCGTCTCCATTGTCTTGGTATCCAATGGAGCTGTTGTTTGAGAAGCCGTATTTTTCAAAATTGATCCCGATGGCGGGATCGAAGGTAAGTTTCTTCCCCATCCTGAATGATTTCATGTAGTACATTCCGAATGATTTGGATTTGAACCAATTAATTTCCAGTTCACTTGGGGCTTCTTTGTAAAAATTGAACCCAAAATCCACCATTATTATTCCCGGAAGGTCAGGGGCAGATTTTTTATTGTCGGCATCATCTTTTCCCTGTGCAAGGGCCAAATTGGCACATAAAACAAATAGTATTACTGAAGTGACTTTTCTCATTTTAAACATGTGATAATCTGCGTTCTGAATTTTGACGGGCAAAGATAGGCTAATTTTAAAATTAATCTTTTTTATCCCCGATTATAAAAGCAGCAAACCTTAGAAGGTTCCGGCTATGGTTTTCATAATGTATTGTTGTATAGAAATAGTTGCCTGCACTTTTCGAAATATTTCGAGGAATGCGCCTTTTTGTATGCCTCCAAATGGCGCGAATGATGGATGTCTGAGCCAATAAAACTGATCCATTGGTGGTCTATTAGATATTGGGCCAGCTTCCTGGCCTTGTGGGAATAGTACCCGGCCAGCGACCCCAGGCTGATCTGAAGGTGGATGTTGGAATCGATGAGGGTTTTGATCTCAGCATAATCTTCCTGCAAATAGATATAGCGCTCCGGGTGGGCAAGCACCGGGTGGTAGCCAAGGCTTTTTAGTTTGAAAAGGGCTTCATCTATAAAAAGGGGCTTGTTCAAAAATGGCGTCTCCACCAGGACAAACCCCTCGCCGAATGTCAACAGTTCCTGTCCTGATTCCAGCATAGCCATAAACCCCTCATCTATTTGATATTCAGCGGCCGCTTCTACCTGGATATCCATATTTTCATCCGTCAGTATTTGTCTGAGCTCTTGCAGTTTTCCCCTGATTATTTCGGGTGTATTGGGGTAGTAGTCAGCAATGATATGGGGGGTGGTAATTATCTTTTTCAGGCCAAGTGCCTGTAGTTCCTGTATGATGGAGATGGATTCATCAAAAGATTTCACGCCATCGTCTATACCTGGAAGCAAATGGGAATGGACGTCTGTCGTTAAGAAACTCGTAATTTTCTTCTTTTTAAATAGACTAAAAGCCATTATAGGTTAAAAAATTTAGCCAATCTGGACGGTTTGCTTTCTTCATCGTCATCATAATACCCATACCCGTATCCATACCCGTATCCATACCCATAGCCCTGGTTTTTATTGGATTTCACTGAATTCAATATGGTGGTCAGGTTTTTGAATTTGTGGTTCATCGACAGGCTATTGATGGATTTGAGGTAAGATTTTTTGGAATAGTCTGCCCTCACTACATAGATGGGCAAATCTGAATGTTTCATGGCCAATATGCCATCGGTGACCAGCCCAACCGGTGGTGTGTCCAATATAATCACATCAAATTCCTTTTTCAGTTGGTCCAAAAATGCCCCAAACTTATTGCTCAGAATGAGCTCCGAAGGGTTAGGCGGGGTGGGGCCGGCAGTGATGTACGAAAGGTTTTTAAGTTCCGTAGGGTTGATCGCTTCGTTCACTTTGTGCTTATCGATCAGCACAGTACTTACTCCAATGGCGCCTTTGTCTTTGTTGAATGCCAGGTGCACCTTAGGCTTTCTCATGTCCAAATCTACTATCACTATTTTAGAGTTGGACAAAGCCAGGATGGCACCCAGGTTCACCGCGATGAAAGTTTTTCCTTCCCCACTTACTGTGGAGGTAATGGATATGACCCGCTGTTCATTGGCCGGTACCAGAAAATCCATATTGGTACGAATGGATCTGATGGATTCGCTAATGGCAGATTTGGGGTTTTTATCAACAACGAGCTGGGTGATATTGAGCCGCTCTTTGCTGTAGTGTGGGATGATACCCAGCACGGGTACGTTAATGAGCCTTTCAAGTTCTTTGTGGCTGCTTATCTTATTGTGCAGCAAATATCGTATGGTCATGAAAAATACGCACAGCACGAACCCGGCTACAAAACCGATTCCATGGACCAGCAGTTTTTGAGGTTCTACAGGTTCTGATGGAAAAGAGGCTGGCGACAAGATCACAAAGTTGGTAACCGTTCCTGCACGCGCAATTTCCAGCTCCATTTTACTTTTTATTATGGAAAGGTAGTATTCCTCCTGAAGGGAGTAAAAACGCTTGTTCTTATTGAAGTTGGTGCCCATAGATGGTAGCTCCACGAAGTTGCTTTCGAGGAGGTCACGCCTTTTCTTCAATTCTTCCAGCCCTTCTACCAGGCTTTTTTGATATTCAAGGATTTGTTCTGAAGCGGCACTTCGTGCTACCTGCAGTTCTTTGTCGATCCGCTGAATGACAAAAGTATTTTCATTGTATGAAGACAGCTTAAGCTCCCTCTGCGAGAGCAGTTCGGAGTATTGATTGACTGACTGCTTGATGAACTCGGGCAGGCCGGAAAATATACCAGATCTGGGAAGAAATGGCTTCCCGTCTTCGAGTTGCTTGAGGGTGAGGTTGACACTGGTGAGCCTGTTTCTCAGGTTGTATCGTTGGGAATCGAGGGAGTTGAGCAATGCTATGGTTTGGGTCAGGTCACGCGAAAGGTCGGTCGTCCTGTTTTCGATGGTGAAATTCTCAAAATATTGCTCATATTGTTCGAGTTCCTTTGAAGTCTTGGTCAGCTGGCCATCCAGAAATTCTATTTTTTGTTTGATGGCCTGGTTTTTAGCTTCTGTCGTGTAATCAAGGTACAAGGTGTCTATAGAATGCACCATGTCCCGGACTTTATGCCTGTTGTGGTGCTTCATCGATACTTTGATCGTGTTGGCACTGAAGTTTTCAGGCTGCACAGATACATTGTACACGAAATAGTTGATCATTGCCTCTCGGCTGTTGATCGTGAAGTAGTAGTCTTTTTCACCAGACTTGGGATCAAAATAGTCGGTTTTTTCGATCAGAAGATTGAAGTATTCGTGGGATATTTCCTCGCCAAACTTTTTAACGAGATCCAATTTGAACTCCCCTGCCTGAAAGGTCAGACGATAATTTTCCTCACTTAGTATTTCAAGGTTAAAATTCCTGTCATAGAAGCCACTCTGTTTGAGTTTATGGCTGACCACAAACGGTGAATTTTTGTATCGTTCATCTACTAGCTGACTCAGAAAGTGGCTTCTTCCGGGATGATAATAGGAAACATCCATTCCTATGGCATCCACCACACGACCAAAAAAGAGGCGGGATTTCAACAATTCCATTTCGCCATATATGCCTTTTATATCAGGTGTCACCCTATCCTGAAGTCCAAGGATGTTGGCTTCATTTTTCACATCAAGTTTCAATACAGACTCTGATTGAAAAATGGGTTGGGTGTATCTGATGTAGAGGTAGGCCGTTGTGTTGGTAATCAGAAGTATGAGTATTATCCAGGGTAGGCTGCTTCTCAGTACATGATAAATTTTGTCCAGGTCAATATTATTGATTGGATCGTCATCATCATTTTGATGGTTCGAATTGAGTGGTATTTGTAATTTCTTTTCCACCATTATAGATTTTGCAACACCAGTGCCAGGGTCAGCACGCTGGATACCAGGCTAAGGATAGGTGCCACATCCTTCAGTCCTTCCAGCCATACCCTTCGCCAGGGCTCTACATATATGATATCGCCGGGTTTCATCGTAATAACAGACCCCTTCATACCCTCTATAGTAGTAAGGTCGATCATATACACTTCAGGATTGTTGAGCTCTCCCCGCACCAGCCTGATGTTGTGCGCTTTGGCCCCAAGGGTAATTCCCCCTGCTTCGGCAAGTACTTCGACAAGTGAGGTGTTTTCATTCTTTAGGTTGATGACCTGGCCACCAGTGGCCCCAAGGATGATTACCCTTTTGTTCAAATAAGCGAGCTTTACAAACGAGCCCTTGTAATGGGTATTATAGGCTTCTTCAAGAATTTTTTCAGCTTCATTGATGGTCATCCCTTCTAAGGAGACTTCCCCAACCATAGGCAATTTTACCAAACCGTTTTCCATTACCAGGTATGAAAACTCCCTTCTTCCCTGGTTGCCTTGATTGCTTCCGGTAGTGCGCAATTCAAAGTTGGGGTCTATGATCCTTTCCCCCTCATTGGTGAAAACGTCGATGCTGATGAGGTCATTTTTTTGAATCCTATAGTTTTTTTCCGCTTCACTGACGGCAGCAGACAAATCAGAAGTGGTGAAATTTTCATCAAGTTGGAACATGATGTCTTGTTTGTACACTTTACAGGAGGTGAGCAAACAGGCCAGGAAAAGAACTAAACAAGGAGAAATTTTCACTTTCGAATTAATGTTTCTATGAGTAATCAGTATCGGCAAATCTGCCCAATTCAGTATTAAAACAGAAATTTAATGGTATAATTATAATACTTGGCAAGCTTTATCAGGAGTTATTTTCATGGAGCTTGTTTATCCAATGTAAATATTTATTGATTACGAGTTTTTCGTCGTAGTTTTTTTCAATGTACTCTCGCCCGTTTAGGCCCATTTTGGTTAGGTCTTCCGGGCTCAGGCGATACATTTTGTTTACTGCTTCATACAAGCTTTCATCGTCTTTTACTTTGCACAGGAAACCATTTTTACCTTCCACAACCACCTGGCGGCATCCTGCTACATCAGTGGCTATCAGTGGTTTGCCCATAGCAGCTCCTTCCAACAACGTTTTAGGCGTGCCTTCACGGTACGACGGTAGCACCACACAATCCACGTTTTTGATTATATCGTTCACATGGTCTGTCACACCCAGATATTCGATTATACCTTCTTCATTCCATGCAGCCACTTCTTCATTTCGTATTCCCCGTCTGTGGCTGACGTCAGTCTCTCCCAGAAGTTGAAATTTTGCGTCTATATTATTCGATTTTGCACGTTTGGCCATTTTCACATATTCATAGATTCCCTTGTCCTTAATGATCCTTGAAATCATCAAAAAAGTGAATTTTTCACCGTTTACCTTTGGCTGTGGGCTGAATTGGTCCAGGTTAATTCCCGAACCGGGAAGCAAATCTGTTTGAAGTTTTGGCAGGTTGATTTTTTGTAAAAACTCCTTGCGGTCATCCTCATTTTGGAAAAAGACAAGGTCTGTCCGACTGAAAGCTACTTTATACAATGTTTTGGCTATCCACGAAACCAAACCATAATTCAGGAATACAGTACCCAGGCCGCTCACATTATTGATCACAGGTACTGACAACCGCTTGGCAGCCAGTGTGCCATAGATGTTGGGTTTTATCGTGTACTGTAGCACAATGTCAGGCTTGATTTTCTTGTAGATTTTTAGGTATTCAAAATACAGGGCGAGATCTTTTAGTGGGTTGGAGCCAGTATTTTGTACTTCTAAAGGAAAAAAACGGCATCCCATTTTCATGAGCAACTTGGAATACTCGTCTTTCGGTGCAATAGCAATCACCTCATGTCCTTCGGCTATTAAGGCACGAACAAGACCTGACCGGAAATTGTAAATATTCCAGGAGCGGTTTATTGAAATTGCAATCCTCATAGGTATAAATATGGGCTAAAAAAATCTATTAATCAACGAACTGTGGAGGCAATACGATTTTAATCTATTTATGTAATTTTGCAGAAATTCCTTACGATAAGTGTAAATAAGCCTGTTGATGATTGAATCGAATACAAGTATAAGTGATAATGCGGTAATAATAGCTGTCATTACCAAATCTGAGGGGGAAGACCGTCATCAGGAGTATATTGATGAACTGATTTTCCTGGCCAGGACATTGAACATTACCACCAAAAAGACTTTTACCCAAAAGCTGGACCATCCGGATAACCGGACTTTTATTGGAAAAGGGAAGTTGGAGGATGTGAAAGCGTATGTAAAAGCCGAGGATATTGATACCATCATTTTTGATGACGACCTTACCCCATCACAACTGCGAAATTTGGAACGGGAACTTAAAGTAAAAATATATGATAGGAGTTTGCTTATCCTCGACATCTTTCTCAAAAGGGCTAAAACATCTCAGGCCAAAACACAGGTGGACCTGGCACGATATGAATACCTTATGCCCCGGTTGACAAGGATGTGGACCCACCTGGAAAGGCAAAGGGGGGGCACAGGAACAAGGGGTGGTGCTGGTGAAAAGGAAATTGAAACCGACCGGAGGATAATCAGGAACCAGATCAGCGTGCTGAAGAAAAAACTGGAAAAAATAGACAAGCAGGGACAAACACGAAGGAAGGCCAGGGCCAATGTAGTGAGGGTGGCATTGGTTGGCTATACCAATGTGGGCAAATCTACGCTGATGAACCTGCTGGCGAAAGAAAAGATTTATGCCAAGGACGAGCTGTTTGCCACTGTTGATTCCACGGTGCGAAAAGTGGTGCTGAACAATGTGCCTTTTTTGTTGTCGGATACTGTGGGTTTCATCAGGAAACTGCCGCATAGCCTCATCGAATCATTCAAATCTACCCTCGACGAGGTAAGGGAAGCCGATATCCTGATACATGTAGTGGACATTTCGCATCCATATTTTGAAGACCAGATTGAAGTGGTGAAAAATACTTTGGCAGAAATTGGGGCCAACGACAAGACTACCATCATGGTTTATAACAAGATGGACAAATTGGACGAAGAACGAATGGCGGAGCTTTTTCCAGGTGGGGCGGCTACCCTCAACGGAAAAAATGGCGGTACCAGTGTCTATGTATCAGCGGTCAAAAAAGAGAACATCGAAGAATTCAGAAAGGTGATATTCGGGATGGTTCAGTCCTTTCACATGAAAATTTACCCCAATTACCTCGCACCAGAATATTACTAACAGCGAAGAAGGTATATCGGAAAAAACGGCAGGCTTTATATTATTTCTTGATGATATTCATCAAATCTTTGTGGATATCCCAGTCCCTGGCCAGGTTGAGCATGGCTGTGGCCTCCATTTCGGTTAGGTACCCTTTTTTGTTGTTGTCTTGCCAGACCGAATGCAGGTAGTCCAGCCGCCTTTCTCTGGGCAGGCCCCCAATGATTTTATTGAGGAAATCCCTGGAACGTTCGAAAGCCGACAGGTAGTCTTCAGCGATGAAGCTATTGGCCCAGGCCAGCTCCTCATGCGCTTTGAGGTCATCTGCAGATTTGTTTAGGATTTTTTCCTCGTCTTCATCCAATCCATGATAGTGAAAGATCAGGGATTTTAACAACATGAAAGCCTTGAGTTCTGTGTTCATTTTAATGCTTAGCTGGCCAAGTCTGACGAAGGTACAATATTATAAATTTATTTTGAAGCTTGAAAAATCTTTTCTTGCAAAACTATCAGCTGATAAAGGAAGCCGTGATGGCATCTGCAACCAACCTGCCGGCCTTGGTGAGGACAAGCCTGTCGTTCGTCAGAATGAGCCCGGTGTTTCGGTAGTACTTGATTTTCTCCTCATATATTTTTTCGAAATTGAAACCAAAACGGCTTTTCATTTCTTCAAAACAAATTCCGGGTTCAGTTCTTATTTTCGTCAGGATGTATTCGTTGATCCTGTCAGTTTTTGAGAGCACCTCTACCTCACATGGGATTTCCCCCTTTGCAATGGAATGAATGTACTTCATATTGTTGGTGATGTTGTATTGCCTTGTTTTGCCATTAAAAGAATGTGCTGATGGGCCTACGCCCAAATATTCCTTCCCGTCCCAATAGCTCGAATTGTGCCTTGATTCGTAACCTTCCCTACAAAAATTAGACACTTCGTATTGCCTGAAACCTGCCTCCGGCAGATAATCCATTATCAACTCAAATTGTTGGGCGGCAATTTCCTCATCTATTGGTTTCAGTTTTTTGGATTTTTCCCATTTGCCAAATACGGTATTTTCTTCGATAGTGAGGCCATAAATAGATACGTGTTCGGGATTGAGGCCAATTACTTTTTGCAGGTCATCCTTAAATTCTGACAGGCTTTGGTCGGGAATCCCAAATATCAGGTCAACGCTGATGTTGTCAAATTTTGCTATTCTGGCTTTGTCCACTGCCTCCTTAGCCATATCGGCAGTATGGGCCCTGTTGAATTTTTTCAGAAACGAATCGTTAAAAGACTGGATGCCAATGCTGAGCCTGTTGATGCCCTGGGACCGGAAGTTTTTTAGGTTTTCATCAGAGAGGTCATCGGGGTTGGCTTCCAGGGTTATCTCCGCTTTTCCCGATACTTCAAATTGCTCATAAACCGCTCGCAATATAGCCTCCAATTCGGGTGAGGTGAGCATGGAAGGCGTACCACCACCGAAGTATATGGTATTTATCTTGTTTGAAGAAAGATAATTGTCGCGCAATTTGATTTCGCTACAGATAGCACCAATCAGGTCAGGTTTTGTTTTCAGGTTTGTCGAAAAGTGGAAGTCACAATAGTGACATGCCTGCTTGCAGTAAGGGATATGAATGTAAATTCCAGCCAAGTAATGATTATTTTAGCGACAAAAATAGCCAATAGCTCTTTGGAAAAATGGCCCTTACATATTTTTCATGTCTTTGTCTTTTGTGCCCTCGGCTATTCGGTCGTAGCACAATCAGGATACAAGTTGGAGGTCGTTGGGGATTTGAAAAATGCTCCTGCGTTTGACCATATAGAAATTGACGGCCAGGATTCTGTTCAGGTCAAATCCACTTTGGAAGCTTATATTCTGGATTTGAGAAAGAAAGGCAATTGGTTGGCCAGTTTGGACAGCCTCCATTTTGATGGAGACAGGGCCGTTGCACACTTATATATAGGAGAAAGATACATTACCCTAAATATCAACAAAGTCCATTTGACAGGTTCGGCTGATCTTGAGTTGTCTTTTTTTGAAAAGAAGATAAAAGGCAGCTACAGCCTGGACAAAATAGAGTCCATGTACCAATGGGCACTTAACTATTGTGGGGATAACGGATACCCTTTTGCCACCGTGGAGCTGGATTCGTTTTCAGTAAACAACAAAACCCTCGATTGTGGGCTGGTGGTAAATCCGGGTCGAAAGATCAGATTTGATTCCCTTCGAATTTCTCCCGAAGGTTTGGTGCGGTATGGTTTTATTTCGAAACATCTGGGCATAGCCTATGATGATCCTTTTTCCCAAGCCCAGGTGGATGCCATAAGCAAAAGATTGATGTCTCTCCCCTTTCTAAAATTAGCACAACCCCCGGAAGTATATTTTGCCCTGCAAAAATCCAGGGTGTCGCTGGCTTTGGCAGAAAAGAAGGTAAACTCCTTCGATGGAATCCTGGGCCTGGTGCCCGGCACAGCCGATCGCTCCCCTGATCTTACCGGGGAGGTGAAATTTGATGTCAAAAACCTTTTCAAGGGTGGGAAAGAGTTGGGCTTTCACTGGAAAAAAATTACCACAAAAACCCAGCAGTTGGATGTAAACTATTACCATCCATTTTTATTGGCTTCCCCGTTTAATTTTCAGATGTCGTTTAATCAGCTCAAGGAGAACATCTCATTTTCCAACCGCCAGCTACTTTTTGGGTTGGAGTATGCCACTTCTGCCATTTCCAAACTTCGCGTGTTTTATGAAAACAAAAGCGGCAACAGCCTGGAGGATGTGGGGTTAGAAAACGGTGACTTCAATCTCGACAATTATGGGCTTGGTTTTTATTTTAATAATTTAGACCAACCCGATTCTCCAAAAAATGGTTTTCGGGGAAACCTGAGCATGCAAATTGGCCAAAAGAGGATAGCTGGAAATTCACTCAATCAGAACGGACAGGACCAGAGGAACTCTGACCAGTACATGGTTTCTGCTGATTTGGCTAGATATCATTCCATCGGCCCTCGTTCGGTGTTGTTTTTCAAGGCTGCTGGAGGGTTGATTGAAAATCAAAAGCTTTTTTTGAATGACCTCTTCCGATTGGGGGGGCTTAAATCAGTTCGTGGCTTTAATGAAAACTTCTTTTTCGCCTCGAGATATGTACTGTTAAATTTTGAATGGCAAATGTACCTGGAAGACAACTCGTATTTCTTTATATTTTTTGATCAGTCTTTTCTCGAACGTGATACATACCTCAACTCTTCTGCTGACGAGCCTTCTGGCCTGGGCCTGGGTATGAAAGTAGCATCCAAAGGAGGCTTTTTCAACATAGTGTATGGCCTTGGCCGATCACGGGGGCAGGGCTTTTCATTCGAGCAATCTAAAATCCATTTTGGATATACCGCGTTGTTCTGATCAAAACTGGCACACGGATATTTAATCCAGGCTGCAGGGTGTGAAGAACCTCCGAATGACCCTATTTTTTCAACAACCTGACGATATTAGGCCCACTATTAGGAGTGTTATTTAGCATATTTGTTTGAGCTCAAATATACGTTCCGGATAATATTTCTGATTTGTATGGCAACCTTGTGAGTTCATTTGGCATATTCATCTAATTTTGCCTATCAATTCAAAAATAAATGCGGAACCCTATAAGATTTTCGTTTCTGATTTTTTTCACCATTGCGCTCAGCACTCAAGGGTTCAGTGTGGAAAAAGGAGAAGTAGAAGACCTAAAACCGGCATGGCTGGTGTATTCTGAAGATACCAGGACTTACCTCCCTTATGTTAGTGGATTGGAAGTACCCAATACGATACATTTTTTCCTTGACCTAAACAGGTTTAGTGACTACCATCTCGATTTGCACCTGCCGGCAGGTACTTCATTGCTGATTGAAAACAACCTGGTTTTTGCCACCCGGGAGCCGCATTCCGGAAGCTATAGTATTGACAGTTTGAAAAAGGAATATGCGAAAGATGAAGTATTGGTATCTGTCTTTGGTAGAAAACTCCAGCTTGGCAAATTAAAAACCCGGATTATAGATTCTAACCCTGCTAAATTATGGAACGCAGATCAATCCATATACAAGATTGTCACAAGGGATATAAGGTCTCATACCGATTTCTTCATTGTGTCGATACTTATAGTGCTTACAGTTGTGCTTTTGGTGAGGCGCGTACTGAAAAATGTTTTTTTTGAATATTTTTCTTTTCAAAGGGCTTTTTCGATCAGCCCCAGGTCTGAAGGCCTGTTCTCTATTGGCGTATTTTCCTCGGCCAACATGATGGTGCTTGGCATGTACGGCATTGCCCTGGGTTTCACTATGGTAGTGGTATCACTTGGGGTTTCCGAACAGTTCAGGACCCAGGATACGATGGGATTAACTTTGATCTCGTTAGGAGTTTCAGCTATTCTCATGTTGCTCATGATTGTCAAGTACTTTTTGGTTTGGGTGATCAGCGAGATTTTCAGGCTAAGAAAATTCCATTTCATCCAGTATTACGACTACATCAGGATCACCCTTTTTGCAACAGCTGTATTTTTTATGTTGTCTATATTCAACCTTTCTACGGACGGGTATTATCTTTTCAATTACCAAAACGCCTTTCTTGGAATTGTCGTTTTAATGCTCTTAATGCGTCCTTTATTCATTTTTATAAAGTTAAATAAATTATCGGGGTATAAGAATTTGCATTTATTTTCTTACATTTGCGGCACAGAAATTATCCCGCTTATCATCATCTTGAAATTTTTCTTGAATTAATATATTTAAAGTTTTCTAAACAGGGCAAAAGGAATGAGTGAAGGTATCTTAACTGAGGACAAAAAAAGATTGAACCGTGTATCGAGTATCTTAGTTTCCCAACCACAGCCGGTGGATTCGAAATCACCTTACGTAGCGCTATCGGAAAAGTATAATATCAAAATTGATTTTCGACCATTTATCGAAATTGACCCGGTAGATATTAAAGAATTCAGAAAACAAAAAGTAAATATACTCAGCCATTCGGCTGTTATATTTACCAGCAGAAATGCCGTAGATCATTTCTTCAGGCTGGCAGCCGCAAGCAAGGTGGAAATACCATCCGATATGAAATATTATTGTATTTCAGAACAGACTGCCAACTATCTTCAGAAGTATATTGTCATTAGGAAAAGGAAAATATTCATTGGTTCCAGAACAGCCAATGACCTGATAGAAGTACTTAAAAAGCATAAGAACGAAAAATTCATTTTCCCTTGCTCTAATATCAGAAAAGATGATATCCCCACTTTTCTGGAAGAAAACGGTTACGATTATTCAGAGGCGATCATATACAAGACGGTAGCCAGTGACCTGTCAGACCTTGCCAATGTGAATTATGATGTCATAGCGTTTTTTAGCCCCTCTGGTATCAACTCCCTGTTTGTGAATTTCCCTGATTTTGAGCAAAACAATACAAGGATTGCAGTTTTTGGACCAACCACAGCCAAGGCGGCCAAAGATGCAGGCTTGATCCTGGATATAGAAGCACCTTTGCCAAACGCACCATCCATGACTGGCGCCCTTGAATATTATATCAAGCAGGTGAACACCTGAGGCAGATGGCCAATTATGTCCGATAACAAAGGACAAATCTTCAATTTATTTTGGATGCCCATAAGGGTTTTTGTCTCTATTGATTTTTTAGTGACGTATATTTTCTTTCGTACAATTACCAGAAAAATTGGGAAAGTTCGTCAGGTTATATAAATTGATTCACGTTTTTCGAAATCAGGAACAAAGCCCCTGGTTTTAAATTGAATTGAATGAAAAAAACCTTACTCACGATTTTTACCATTATGACATGCAGTCTCACACTGCATGCCCAGCAGGATGTGCAGTTCAGTCAGTATATGCTGAACCCACTGTTCTATAATGCTGGATGGGCAGGCGTGGATGGATCTGCACATGTATCGGCACTTCATAGATCGCAGTGGCTGGGTTACAGCTCCACGTTCGATGGGGATGGCGGTGCACCAAGCAGTCAGCTGATTTCACTCTCAACTCCCCTGAAGTTTCGCGAAAAGGATTTTGGTGCCGGTTTAAATGTGATCAACGATCAACTGGGCCCACTGTCCAACCTGAGCCTTGAGTTGGTGTTGGCTTATCACAGGGAGCTACGCGATGGCCGCCTGAGTATTGGCTTGAAACCAGGTTTTATTTCGCAAACCATAGACTTCACACAGTTCAGGTTCAATGACCCAAGTGATCCTTTGAATGTGCAAACGAAAGAATCCCAGGTATCACCGGATTTGGGGTTTGGTGCATTTTATTATACAAAAGATTATTCGATAGGCCTGGGTGTAAACCACCTGCTGAACCCATCGTTTGATTTCGGTTTAAGTTCTGCCTCGGCTGATTTTCAAAACAGGATCGAAAGGAATTTCAACATTTCCGGAACCTACAATTACAAAGCAGCTTACAATCTGGTTTTTTCCCCTTCTATCCTTATAAAAACAGACCTTAATAATTACTCTTTTGACCTGAGTGCCATAGCTACCTATGATGAAAAAGTATGGGGCGGTGTGTCGTACCGCGACAATGAAGCACTCATATTGCTGATGGGCTATTCATTCCTGGATGACAACAAAATGAGGGTGGGCTATGCATTCGATTATGTTGTTGGTGAGCAAAAAGCCAAGCAGCCTACCTCGCACGAAATCTATGTGAGGTACAATTTGCCCAATATATCCACTGGAGGCAAAAAAATAATTAGAACCCCCCGGTTCAGATTTTGAGAAAAAAATTTTGCCATTTAATTTAATTTGTACAATTTGAGCTGCTAAAATTTATATTTGGTTCTGATTGATATAATTTTTATAATTAATTTCAGGTAATTAAGATGTATGGATTATATTTATGGTTTGAACCATGCAATATATTTCAGATATACTTGTTATAGTAAAGTATGATTTTTAAATTTCGTGTTATGAATAAAATAGGTGTTTTAAAGAGCTTATCTCTGCTGCTCATTTTGGCTGTATTTGGTCTCCAAAGTTGTGGAATCATTGGTGGTCTTTTTGGTGGTGGATCAGGGTTCGACGATAACGGAGAGCTCGTTGGAGCCCCCGGTAGGGAAGGCTGGGAAATGTCCAGGCCTTTCGGAATGGTAGCAATTCCCCCAGGAACTTTTCACATGGGGCAGGCTGACGAAGACGTGCCAGCCACACAAATTAATTTTAACAAGCAGGTGACCATCGGTCCTTTTTTTATGGATGATACCGAAATCACAAACAATGAATACCGCCAGTTTACTGATGATATTCTGGAAGGATCCGAAGTGGACCTGCCAGATGGTTTTGTGCTTGAAGACCTTATTCCCGATTCTACAGTTTGGACGCGTGACTTCACCCACCACATGGGAGACCCATTGATGGTTTATTATTGGTCGCACCCGGCTTTCGACAACTACCCTGTGGTAGGAGTAGATTGGGAAGCAGCAAAGTACTTTTGCAAATGGAGAACAGATCATTTGAATTCCTTCAGGGCTGAAAAAGGATTGTTTCCAATGCCGAATTTTAGATTGCCATCAGAAGCCGAATGGGAATATGCAGCCAGGGGCGGAAGGGATATGGCAAAATACCCATGGGGCAACCCATATATAAGGAATCAAAAAGGATGTTTGCTGGCCAACTTCAAGCCAGGAAGAGGAAACTACTTTGATGATGGATTTGCTTATACAGCACCTGTAGCCACCTTTTTTGCCAACGACTATGGATTGTATGAAATGTCTGGTAATGTAGCAGAATGGTGTGAAGATGCCTTCGATCCATCTTCAATGCCGTTGGTTTGGGACCTTAACCCAACGTACTTTGACGAAAGCATTACCAAAAAAGTAATCAGGGGTGGATCTTGGAAAGATATCGCCTACTATCTGGAAACAGGAACAAGAACATACGAATATAAAGACTCTACCAGAGCTTCAATCGGTTTTAGGTGTGCGATGACCCACCTTGGACGATCAGGAGGAAACGAATTTTAAAAGAAAACTTGAAACGAATTAATAACCTAAAATCTTTAATAATATGAGCGCAAAAAAAGGTGGATTTTCAGAATTGTTGTTTACCACAATCATGCCCAAGGTATATGGTATTGGAGCCGCAGTTGTAATTGTTGGTGCCATGTTCAAAATCCTTCACTTACCAGGTGCTGGCGAAATGCTGGGAATTGGACTTACTACAGAGGCAGTAATTTTCTTCTTAAGTGCATTTGAACCAAAGCATCCGGAAACCGATTGGTCCAAAGTGTACCCCGAACTGGCTGACGATTATGAGGGTGGACCCCCGGCACCAAGGGCACAAAAGGCATCTTCAGGAAACCAGGAATCTGTATCTAAAAAATTGGATACCATGCTGGAAAGCGCCAAGATTGGACCTGAGCTCATAGAAAGCCTTGGCAAAGGCTTAAAAAACATGGCTAGTTCCGCCAACAACATGGCCAACTTGAGTGATGCTGCTGTAGCAACCAACGACTATGCAAAAAATGTGAAAACAGCTTCATCTTCACTCGTGGAAATGAACAAATCATACGCTTCTACGGTGACAGCAATGGCTGATATGGCCAATGCTTCAAAAGATGCCAAGGAATACCACACGCAGGTACAAGGTGTAACGAAAAACCTTGGAGCCCTGAACGCTGTTTACGAGATGGAATTGCAAGATGCCAACAACCATGTGAAGGCAATGAACAAATTCTATTCAAACGTAACTGCGGCTATGGAAAGCATGGCCAAAGCAGGAGAAGATACCAAGAAGTTTAGCGACCAAATGGGTCAACTGAACAACAACATTACCTCGCTGAACAGGGTGTACGGCAATATGCTGGCAGCCATGAGGGGTGGAGGAAACGCTCCTTCAACTTCAAACTAATGTTCATTAATTTATAAACCTAAAAAGCACAAGATATGGCTGGAGGTAAAGAAACACCGAGGCAGAAGATGATAGGCATGATGTACCTCGTACTGACTGCCCTGCTCGCTCTGCAAGTAAGTAATAGTGTACTCGAAAAATTCTTGTTGATCAATGAGGCATTTGAGGATACTAATAAGGAAAATCAAGCGGAAAATGTAAATAAAGTAGAGAGTATCCAGAAAGCCGTGAGTGATGCAGGCAATAGGGAAAAGGATGTAGCTGTTTTAGACAAAGCCAAATTGGTGAGGGAAGAAACTGCAAAAATCCTCAAAGAAGTAGAAGGCTATAAAGACCTTCTGATTGACGCTTCGGGTGGATATGATGAAAACAATAAACTTGTTGGTCAAAAGGATATTGATACGGCCCCAAGGCTCTTTTTCAAGGAAAAGAAAGGAGATGAATTGAGGGACAAGCTCAATGCATACTCTGCTTTTTTGAGAAAAACTACAGGAGATGAGACCATCAAGGATATAGCAAAAGACGCCAAAGATATTGCTGTTTTTGCCGATGATCCCAACCAAAACCAAAAAGGCTTTGCCGAATTGAATTTTGGTCATAATACTCCTATGTTGGGGGCTTTGGCATCCCTAAGTCAAATGCAAAACGATGTGATCACTGAAGAAACCAAAGCGCTTGAGGTTCTGGCTTCTGAAGTGGGTGCTGAGGATTTGAAATTTGACCAAATCGTGCCTATGGTAAAACCTATCTCAAACATTGTAGCGGCTGGTACCAAGTATGAGGCTGAACTGTTCATAGCAGCTTCGTCTTCTGCTGTAACCCCTACAATGACCTATAATGGTGAAGAAATAGAAGTGATTGGAGGCAAAGGTAAAGTGAATTTCACCGCTACTCCTGGCGCCTATGATAAAGATGGGATTGCCCAGAAGAGTTATATAGCAGCCATCAAAGTGCCTCTTCCAGGTGGCAGGGACACTACTTTTATAGATACCATTAGGTACTATGTATCTAAACCAGTAATGGAAATACAGTCTGCATCTGTATCAAAACTTTAC
Source organism: Cyclobacteriaceae bacterium (assembly GCA_040222275.1). GTDB lineage: Bacteria > Bacteroidota > Bacteroidia > Cytophagales > Cyclobacteriaceae > CAXBNB01. The sequence goes on along the minus strand of JAVKDJ010000049.1, from coordinate 26,548 downwards.
CTCAACTGTGGTAACGAATTGAACGTGCAGGTTCCTGCTTTAGGTACTTCTTATAATCCTGTGTTCTCTACAAAAGGGGGAAGCAACATTAAAGGTGCTGAAAGAGGGTTGGTAACCATAGTACCGCAATCTGCTAAAGTGACACTAAGCGTTTCAAGTAATGGCAACCTAATCGGTAGCCGTGATTTTGGTGTGAATAGAATCCCTGCTCCAGAGGTGCAGGCATTCAATGGCAACAGACCTGTTAGCTTAAAAACTGGAGTTTCGGTAAGGGAATTGAGAGGTTTAAGGTTGAGGGCTGTACCGGATGAAAGTTTTATGCAATCATTGCCTAATGACGCCAGGTTCAGGGTAGCTCAATCTGAGGTTACTTTGGTGAGGTCAGGAAGGGCAGTGGCTTCAGCAAAAATAAGCGGGGAAAATTTGAATATATCTCAATTGGCAGGCCAGGCAAGGCCTGGTGACAATTTGGTTATAGAGACTAAGAAGGTTCAACGACAGAATTTCAAGAAACAAGTTGAAGACTTCAACAATTTTAGTGGTAAGTTCATCACTATTCCGATAAAATAAATTCAAGTGTTATGAAAAATTTTGGTTATGTAATTTGTTTGTGTATGCTTTTGGCTTCTGCACATGTTGGACAAGCACAGGAAGTAGAGTCGGGCTATAACCCGCATTCGGTCTATCCTGTACATGAGTCTTACATGATGTTTAAGAAGACGATTTGGCGAAGGATGGATCTTAAAGAAAAGCAGAATAAGCCTTTCTATTCGCGTAATGGGGAATTGTCAACAGTAATCATCAATGCCGTTAAGGCAGGATTGTTGTTTCCCTATTCCAATGACTCTGTGAACACCAGGATGTCGAAAGAAACATTTTTGGAAAACCTGAAATATCCTCAGGAGGAAACAGGTCTTACCGAAGAGGAGATTGCGATGGGTTTCGGACAGGAAGAAGACAGTTTTGGCGGTGGTTTTGGAGAAGAGGAAGCCCCTGTCGAAGAAGTGAGCGATGAGTTTGCTACAAGTGACTTCTCAATAGTTGAAATCAAAGAAGATATGTTTTTTGACAGGAACAGGTCTCGGATGTATTACGACATTCAGGCCATTACATTGCTGTTGCCTGCTGATAAAAACCCTGCTTTGTTTGAGAAACCATTGGCGTCATTCAGGTACAAAGATTTGGTAGAAGTTTTCAGAAGTATGCCTAAGGAGGCTGTTTGGTACAATGTGCAGAATGCAGCAGAACACAGAAATTTCGCTGAAGCTTTTGACTTACGATTGTTTAGCTCGAACTTGATTAAGTTTGCCAATCCGGAAGACAACAGGATTGTTGATATTTATGACAAGTCGCGTAGGGATGGAATACTTGCCTCGCAGAAATTGGAGCATGATATGTTGGAGTTTGAAAACGAACTTTGGGAGTTTTAAACTCAATATTATAAAGAGAAAGATTTTAGGAGTCCTGGCTGATAGTCGGGACTTTTTTTATGCCCTTAAGGAGAATGGCAGTCTTGCTCTTTCCTATTAGCTCTTCTAGCTCTGTCTTTTTTGCTGCCTTTATGTTTTTGATGGTCTTGTACGACTCGGTTAGTTTTACTTTGGTTTGAGGGCCAATACCGTCAATATTGTCCAAAATGGATTGAAATGAATTCTTAGACCTAAGGTTGCGGTGAAAGGTAATAGCAAAGCGATGGGCTTCATCCCGAAGTTGTTGGATCAGTTTGAGGCTTTCGGATTTTTTGCTAAGATGTAGAGGGATGGAGTCTTCTGGGTAGTAGATTTCTTCCAATTTTTTCGCAATTCCAATGATTGGCAAAGTGGTGTAGATGTTCAATTCTTTTAGCGCTTCCACTGCCGAACTCAGCTGACCTTTGCCCCCATCAACAATGACCAGATCAGGAAGCGGGGACTCTTCACGGATCAATCTTGAATACCTTCTGGTGACTATTTCTTTCATAGAACCGAAATCGTCTGGGCCTGTTACAGTTTTTATCTTAAAATGCCTGTAATCTTTTTTTGAAGGCTTGCCCTTTTTGAAACACACCATGGAAGCTACCGGGTTCGAACCCTGGAGGTTGGAGTTGTCGAAACATTCTATGTGTAAGGGGAGGGTTTTTAGTTTCAGGTCTTGTTGAAGTTGTTTCAAAACCCTTTGCCACCCCGATTCCTGTTCGTTTTTTTGCTTTATGAGTTCTTTTTTGAATATCAGTACATTCTTAATGGATAGGTCCAAGAGCGCCTTTTTATCACCTCTTTGTGGATGCACTATGTTGATGCTTTCGTCCCAGTTATGGAGTTGCTTGTTGCTTATGATTAGTTTGTTGGTACTACCAAACTTCTCCTTTGTGTTGATAATGATCAGGGGTAAAATGTCCTCATCCTTTTCTTCCAGCTTCTTATTAACAATGAATGTGTCTGAGATGTTAATGTAGCCATTATCAATGCGCATGTAATTGACGATGGCTTTATTCTTTTCTGAGAGTATGGAGAAAATGTCGGTGTTTTTGAGGTTTTTATTAACGATAACCGATTTGCTTTGAAACTTCTCCAGAAGATCAAGTTTAGATTTGAAAGTGCTGGCCAATTCAAATTCCAGGTTTTCAGCAGCGAGCTTCATCTTGCTCTTGAAATAGGATATAACGATATTGATGTTGCCTTTAAGAATGTGCCGGCATTGTTCTATTTCTTCAAGGTAATGCGCTTCGGTTTGTAAACCTTCACAAGGCCCCAGACAGTTGCCAATATGATATTCAAGACAAATTTTGAATTTTTTATTGAGGATGTTTCTTTCAGTTAGGGCAAGGTTGCATGTCCTTATTTTATAGAGTTTTCTGATCAAATCAAGCACGCTGTTCATCGCCTTCACATTGGTGTAGGGTCCGAAGTATTCTCCTTTCTTTTTGTTATACCTTCTGGTCGAATAGATTTTCGGAAACCTCTCATTCGAAACACAGATAAAGGGAAAGCTTTTGTCATCCTTCAGGAGGATGTTGTACTTGGGTTGATTTTCCTTAATGAGGTTGTTTTCCAGCAGTAGCGCATCAAATTCAGAGTTTACTACGGCAAATTTGATGCTCTCAATCTCCCTGACCAGTGTTTTGGTTTTACGGCTGACGGTTTTGGAGGCGGTGAAATAGCTCGTGACCCTCTTACGGAGATTTTTGGCTTTGCCTACATATATGAGTTTGGAATCATCGTTGTAAAATTTATAGACTCCTGGATTTGTTGGGATGGATTTGAAGTTGCGATTTTGGATATCTTTTGCATCCATTATTATTTTTCTTAAAATATTCCACCTTCTATATCATCGATTTCAATACTCAGAGAATCAGTCTCCTGACCCAATGTCAGATGCTTGTTGCAATCCAACTCCACATCCAGCTGAAAGGTAGGTTCGGGGAAAGGCCCTTTGTCAATACCCAAAGTGGGGTCTTTATATATATCCAGCATGAATTTTTCCCAAATGGGCATTGCGGTCCTGGCACCTTGCCCCATTGCCCAGTTTTTGAAATGGATGCTTCTGTCGTCCCCGCCTACCCAGGCTCCTGCTACTAATTGCTTGGTGACACCCATAAACCATCCATCTGATGCGCGTTGTGTAGTTCCGGTTTTGCCACCGATTTCATTTTCATTCTTCAATTCCCAGGCCAACCCCCTGGCCGTACCACCTTCTTCTTCAGTAGCGCCTTTCAACATGTGAAGCATGAGATAGGCGGTTTTTTCACTTATGGCTTCCTTTCTCACGGGCACAAAATCTTGTAGCACCACACCATTTTGATCTTCAATACGTGTTATAAAAAATGGTTTGGTGTAAATGCCATTGTTTACAAAGGTGGAATAGCCGCCCACCATTTCAAAGACAGACACATCTCCGCCCGCTCCGAGGCACAGGGTTGGTACAGCTTCCAGTTTGCTTTCTATGCCAAGCCGTTTGGCCATTTCTACTACCTTGGTAGGGGTAACCCGTTGCATGACATAAGCTGTAATGGAGTTGATGGATTTAGCCATGGCCTGACGAATGGTCATTTTTTCCCCGGTGAAGTTGCCATTGTCATCGTTTTTAGGCGTCCAGGTAGGGGGATCCTGGCCAGGCATAGACCAGGTAACTGGCAAGTCTGCTACTGGAAAGCAGGGTGAATATCCAGATTCTATGGCGGTGGCGTAAACGAATGGCTTGAACGTAGAGCCCGGTTGTCTCTTGCCTTGCTGCACATGGTCAAATTTAAAGTATTTGTGGTTGATACCTCCCACCCAGGCTTTTATATGCCCTGTTTTAGGATCCATGGCCATAAAACCGGTTTGCAAAAAATGCTTGTAGTACTTGAGGGAATCGACCATGCTCATTGTGGTGTCAATTTCACCATCCCATGAAAACACCGTCATTTTTTTTGGTTGCTTGAGGTAGTATTCTATGGAATCGGATTTCTCATCGAATTTATCCGAGAGGGCTTCATAGTAAGGGGTTTTCTTGATAGCGTTTTCTATAAAGTCTTCCATTTCATCTCCATCATGGTCAATCCAGGGAGCATCTCCCTTCAGGTGGTCAATAAAAAGACCGTGCAGGTATTTCATGTGGCTTTCAACCGCATTCTCAGCGAATTGCTGCATGCGGCTATCAATTGTAGTATATATTTTCAATCCATCCGCATAAAGGTCATAGCCATTTTGCTTGGCCCAATATCGGAGGCGCTTTCCTATCTCCGACCTGAAATATTGAGCTGGTCCGGTATTGTGGTCAGAGACTTTAAATTGTAGCCCTATATCGGAGACCTTCAGGGAGTCATAAGCTTCCCTGGTAATTTTGTCGTATTTGTACAGATTGTATAGGATTTCGGTTCTTTTCTGAATGGCTATTTCAGGGTTTCTCACAGGATTGTACCTTGTGGGGGCATTGATGAGCGCAACAAGTATCGCAGACTCCTTGTGGTTCAGTTCCGATGGAAGCTTGTTGAAATAGGTTTTGGCGGCCACCTGTATGCCATAAGAATTGTTTCCGTATTCAATGGTATTGAGGTACATCGCAAGAATTTCTTCTTTGGTATAGGCCTTTTCCAATTGAACAGAAATGATGTACTCCTTTATTTTGGTAACAACCTGTCCTATTGGGCGGATGCTGTATAATTTGCCCCTGTTTTCTGTTGAGGTCCTGTACAGGTTTTCTGCCAATTGCATGGTCAATGTACTGCCACCGCCCTTAAATTCGAAAGTGAGGATGCCGGAGAGCGCACGAATGATACCTAAAAGGTCTATGCCTGAATGTTCGGAGAACCTCCTGTCTTCAGTTACCATAAGGGTAGTGATAAGTTCCTCGGATAGTTCGTGAAATAATACTGGAGTACGGTTGCTGCGGTAGTACTTGCCCAGCAATTCGCCATCGGCTGAAATGAGCTCCGAGGAAAGGTCGGGATCTGGCCTTTCAAGACTCTTGAGGCTTGGCAAGCCCCCAAACAGGCCAAGGGCATCTGTGCTCACTGAGTAGATGGTGCCCGTGAATACGATCAGGCCAACTATCAAAATTATCCACAAACTCCTAATAATGCGAAGGGTGTATTTGGACATGGGCTAGTAATTTTTTCTGTAAAACTTCAAGTAAGTATCTAATTCTTTGGTGTCATACAAGATGTCAAAGTTTTCTTTAGTAATGACAAAACGCTGGAATTTACCGGTAGTCTGGATGGTTCTTTCCATATTTTCCGCCTCTACAAGTGAATCAAATTCCAAAGCAGCAGCTTTATCGCCAAATTCTTGTACGAGTATCATCGAGTTTTTACCGTCCAGTATAAGGCTCTGTACGGTTAGGTCTTTTTTGAGTTCATCCAACAGGGTCGCAAATTTTGACCAGAGTAGCTCGTTGGTTTTGGCATCTTTGTTGAAAACATAGACAAAATAATGTGGCATGTCCAGATTGCTGCGGAATCTGGCCCTGGTGCTGTTGATCAGGTTGATTTGAAAGTTTTCTGAAGCCTTAACCAACGAATCAGCATAGGGTAGCAATTCACTTTCCGAATAGGTACGGATAAAATTATTCAGTTCGTACTGGTATTGATAGATGTTCTCCATCTTTCCGATTAGCAGGATTTTGAGCAACTGCATGTTGTCCACAAAATCATTGTCACCGTAGGTTTCGAGCCCGTGGGTTACTATTTGGAGAGAAGCCTTGTACTGTCCTGATTTATAGAGATTGTAAGCACTGGCATAGATTTTCTTGAGTTTTTCGCTTGCAGCCTGGCTCTCCTCACGATAATTGGGGTTGATAATTACTTTGGCATAAATACTTCTGGGATAATCATTGACCAATATATTTTTATAATGGTCGGATCGTCCGGTATTTCCTAACTCCCTATAAATAAGGTAGAGCAGGTACATTACTTCTAGTTTGTACTCTGTTTCCTCAAACCTCGAAAGCATCCTTTCATACGTGGATGCAGCATTGCTCTTTTCATCGAGGTTGAAGTTGTATATTTTTCCAAGGTTGTAGTGGGCTTGTTCCACTTCTGAAAGCAATTTGGCTTGCTTTGTCTCGTCATAAGGTATGGTGGCTATGAGCACACCTTTGTCAATCTTCGACCCATCATCTTCATCATCAGGGTTTTTGGTGTCTTTGGCTACAGTTGCCACCTGACTTTTGTTGGCATCCTGGTTTTGCAGCGATTTGTTCGATCGCCTCCAGTTGTCTTCCAGCTGCCTGTCGCCCCACTGCCGCGCAAATTCAAACCGTCCTTTGTCCACAGCAGAGGGATTGTAGAAGTACCAGACCGACTCATCAAAATTGTTGCTGCCAATAGGGACGAATTCGTCACTAAAAGGGTCGTCAACAAGCCTGTTTTCCCTCTTTTTGCTCTTGGCTGCAGCCTTTTCTTTCTTTTCCTTCTCCTCTTCTTCTTTTTGGGCTATGTATTCGTTTAAAAAAAGATCCAACGAATCTGCACTCAACCTCGAGAGTGCCAACAGGCTGTCATTGTCATGGATGATGGTGAGTTGTTTTACAAAGTCTCCCAATATTTTTTGCCTTTCCTGAATGGATTCATAATCAGGCTCGTCCTTTGGCAATACGGAAATGGTGCTGTCATAATACAACTTGGCCAGTTTATAGTTGGCCAGACTGTCGTAGTATATCTTGCCAAGGCTCAGGTAGGAGTAGGCCTTTTGCCGTTGGTTTTTCGTACTGGCCTGCACCGATGCATTGTAGTACTCAATACCCTTTTCCAGATCGCCGTGTTTTATTTCAAACTTGGCCATTTCGTAGTAAATCTTGTCCCGGAAGTCTATGTTCTTGGCGTCAGTCAAGAGGTTCTTAAAATATCTCCTGACTTTTTTTACATCGTTGTTTTTGGCCAGCTCGGTTACCTGTGCCATGTTTAGTTTGGTGTAAAATGACAGCTCATAACTAGGGTTGCTGGCCAGGCATTTTTTATAATATTGGTAGGCCTCACCATCAAAGCCCAACTGCTGGTAAACTTGCCCTATGATGAAACTGATCCGGGCATGTTCGTGGTGGTTGGTGATTAAGGGCTCAGCCTGGGTAAGGTTTTGCACCATGAAATTTAGATCATCCTGTTGCTGGAAAAGGTATGCGCGTGAAAGGTAAAGGTCCTTTAAGTTTTTTTTGTTGAGCTTTTCCTTTTTGAGATAATCAGATACGGCAGTGGCGTTTTTGAATTCACCTTTTTTGGTATATGTGTCAATTAGAGCAATAAGGCCTTCATGCCGTGTGTGGTCGTTTTCGCTATGTGTATTTACATATTTGAAGGTTTCAATAGCATTGGGATAATCCAGGCTATAAAACCTGGCCAGCCCCACCAAAACGTAACTATTGTCTTCCCAGTTGGACTCAGGGTGCCGCTGTATCGCTATAGATGCTTTCTTGATGCAGTCGTCTATCTGACTGGCCATAGAAGTGGCAAGTGTAGAGTCGAACTGTGGAAAAATAGGAAGGATTTTGTTGTAGTTCCATTCATACCCTTCCTCTATGGCCAATTCGATTTCCTTTATTCTTTCATTGGCATAGAAATAGGCATTGTAATGTGCCGTGGTATTGTGAAAGGTATTGCTGATCAGGTTTTTCCTTTCTGGCGCACAACTATTCCCTAAAAGGACAACTAATAATAAGCTAATGAATAAAGTGCTGTGGTATCTCAACTTTGTGGTCTCCTGATAATCTTTGGAACTGTAAATCTATTAAAGAAATAAAAGATATTTTACCAAAAACGAATTTCGTTCAGCCAAATTACTATTCAGGTCATCGATTTGAATAATTCTATATTTTTCTGACACAATTGCCCGGTACAAATTAAGCTGCTATTGGAGAATAGACATAACACAGGAACCCGTATGAGACCTGATTTAAGGTAACAAACAAGGCTATTTCTTCTTCTTAAGGTCGCCCCGTTTAATCGATTTGATAAACTGAGACCAGGCGAATGGGTTGAGCAAGGAAATAGATGTGGGCTGGAACCGGTTGTTCCAGGCAGCCATTTGCTGTTGCACGAAGTAATTATGGTTAGAACTTGGCCCCATAGCCGTATTGGCAAACATTTTTCGCAGCATGGCCTCATCGAGGTTTCGCCGCAGGTTGTTCAGGTCGCCCTGGTTGGGGAGCTCAAGGGCCAGAACTGCCTCTTTGAACAGCTCCTCTGTGGGGTAAGGAAATACCTCCAGCTCTGGCAGATACGTAGTGTCCTTGGACAATTCTATGATAACGGTATATTTGTCACTTTTGCCTTTTGGGATAATAAAGTGTTGGCGGGTATAACTCACAGCACTTATGATCAGGCTGTCCCCTTCCAGTACAGGCATGGAAAAATAGCCGTAAGGGTTGGTGGTAGTACCCCTGCCAGCTTTGGGTACATAAATGTGCACACCGGGAACCCCTGACGTGCTGTCTTCTCCCACCACAATCCCGGAGAATTGAACAACGCGGGAATCACCCTGCGAAAACCCCTGATGGGCAATAAAAGAGAAAATTAATATGAATCCTAATAAATATACTTTCACGACTATCGGTTTATCAATATTAATGCCGAATACTGATAAAAAGTTTTCTTCTAATGCTAAAGTACTAAAAATATAGGTGCCCTTATAAAATATCGCATCCTAATTGGATTTTTAATGGCGTAATATTGTCAAATTAAGTACCTTTAAATTGGTATAATTAACCACAAATAATTAGCAAAAAAGAAACATCCAAACCTAAGGGGATGGACATAATTGGTTGATACTAATTGTGGGTATTCAGATGGCATGGTTAAAACCAGGGTTCGACTTTAATTTTTTAGAAAAAGCAAGAATAAACCTTCGTACCGTTATGGAAAGGAGAAATTTTTCTCTCTTTGCAGAATAGGCCCAACGACATATCAGTGGTGTCAAGCGCGAAGGTTTCTACAGGGTTGAAAAGGTAGTTTTCGGTGCTTTGCATACATCGTTGACCGTGCTGAGCTTTAAAAGCTGATTGAAAATTTTGGTAATTATCTTACCAATGAAACAAAAAAGCACGCCTGCTAGTTTGAAAGGTATGCTAATCCCGTGACGCGCAACTGCTCGATGGAAGAAAAATAGGGCAGTTTGGCATTGAAGACATAAACAGATTATAAAAAAGATGAAATTAAAAAATTTCAGTCTGCCTTTTGGTGTTCAAATATTCAAGTCTTTTTCGGATGAATCGAGGGTAAGGATCATGTCCCTGCTCTATCGAAATGAAGAATTGTGCATTTCGGACCTTGAACTCATTTTGGATTTTACCCAAACGAAAACCTCAAGACATATTACATACTTGAAAAACGCCGGCCTGTTGGGTTTTCGCAAACAAGACCAGTGGGTTTTTTACCATATAAAAGAAGAAGTACACGACATAGTGGATAGGATATTTAAATTTTTGAACAAAGACCCTGTGCTTCTAAATGACTATCAAACATTCGAAACCCTAAATTCAAACCGGGAATTGTCCATCAATAAGATTCGGCTTACTTATTGACTTTTATGGCATACAGGGATATTTTCTTTGATCTGGACCATACATTATGGGATTATGATACCAGCGCAAGGCAGACTTTGGACGAGCTTTATGACCGCTACCATTTATCGGCCACTGGTGCTGCGGACAAAAAACAATTAGCGGAAGCATTTTTTGCTGTAAATGATGGCTTGTGGAAAAAATACAACAATGGGCACATAAGCAAATATGTGCTTAGGACTCAGCGGTTTCAAATGATATTTGAAGAGATCGGGGTTCATCCAAAATTGTTTGGGGATGAGCAGGTGGCCGGTTTCAACCACGACTACCTGCATGAATGCCCCCAAAAGCCAAACCTGATTCCAGGAGCCATGGAGCTGCTGGAAAGTTTGCATGGCAAATTCCGCCTGCATATTATCACCAATGGTTTTGATGACATACAGCAAACCAAGATGGATACTTCAGGCCTTACGAAATTCTTCCACCATGTTATTACTTCTGAATCGGCAAAAGCGAAAAAACCGTTTCCCGGGATTTTTGATTATGCATTGAAGAAAACGGATGCCACCATCCCCGGCTCCATTATGGTCGGCGACAACCTGCAGACCGATATTAAAGGCGCCAGGGAATATGGAATGAAACAGGTGTTTTTCAACCCCCATCGTGCCGAACATAACGATGAAGTATCGTACGAAATCAATGAACTGCACGAGTTGAGGGAAATCGTTGGCCAATGAAGCGCTGGGTGCCACAATTGTTAAAAAAAGTTAAAGAAAATCTTTTGTTGGCCTATTAGCGTAAATTTGGGCTATGAACAAGAAGGCCATAAGTTGGATCACCATATTGCTCAGTTTGTCGCTGGTGGCTTTGGTGATATTCCAATTGTATTGGATAGACAATGTAATCAAGGCGAATGAAGAGGGCTTCAAGCGCGATGTGCTGGAAGTACTCAATAATGTATCCGAAAAACTTGAAAAGCAGGAGGCCTTGTTATTGGCTGTGGACAACTTTCACACACAATTCGTATGGCGCAACCACTCCGCATCCAACCCCAACGAACTGGAGTTGATAGAAAGTACTTTTGAGAAGAAAGTGATAGAGATAGAGGATTTCGTAAAAGATTCGTCACAATTCCCTTTAGGCCTCAACTTCTATTTCGAATCAGATGATGATACTAAGTCCCTCGACAATGTATCGATCAAATTCAGGGACGACATCACCGATGACAACAAGCAGGTAATCAAAATTAACGATACAGACTCCACCCGCTCCAATAGAAATTTGGAGAAAAAGCTAAAGAAGGTAGCAAAGAAATCTGAATATGTGCAGATGGCGATGCATGAATTGTTGTCGGGGAAAAAGGCTATAGGGGAAAGGCTGAAAGTCAAGGAGCTGGATTCGCTGTTGAGTGCCGGACTGAAAAACAAGGGCATTGACATTTCCTATGATTTCGGCGTACTGGATCCATTCTCTGAAGCCCTGGTACTCAAAAAAATAGAAGAAGATGAAACAAACCTGATGAAAACTGATATGCGTTCGCACCTATTCCCCAATGATATTATGGGGGAAGCGGGGCATTTACTCATCAATTTCCCCAACCAGCAAACGTATTTGTTCAAGAAGATATGGTTTACCCTGGCTTCATCCATAGTATTGATACTGGTGATTATATTTTGTTTTGCCTATGCGATCTTCACCATTTTCAGGCAAAAGAAATTATCCGAAATCAAAAATGATTTCATCAACAATATGACCCATGAATTCAAAACGCCCATTTCTACCGTTTCGCTTGCATGCGAAGCACTTCGCGACAAAGAGGTGAATGCCACAGAAGGGCTAAAAGACCGTTATCTTGGAATCATTGATGATGAAAACAAACGATTGGGTTTGCAGGTAGAAAAAGTGTTGCAAATGGCGGTAATAGAAAGGCAGGACCTCAACCTCAAACTGGAAGAAGTCAATGTCCACGATATTATTTTGCAGGCCATGGAGAATATTTCCTTCCAGATCAGTAGCAAGGGTGGTAAAATTATTACGGAGTTAAACGCTGTGAAGCAATCACTGAAAGCAGACCAACTCCACCTTACCAATATAATGGTGAACCTGCTCGATAACGCCAATAAATATTCGCCCGAGAAACCAGAAATAAAGATTTCAACACAGGATACGGCCAGAGGTATCGTCATCAATATCATTGACAAAGGTATTGGCATTTCAAGGGATGCCTTGTCCAAAATATTTGACAAATTTTACAGGGTGCCTACAGGCAATGTGCACGATGTGAAAGGCTTTGGCCTGGGATTGGCGTATGTAAAGAATATGGTAGAGGCACATGGAGGCAAAATAGCCGTGACCAGCGAACTGAAAAAAGGCAGCAACTTCAAGATTTTTTTACCTTTTGAAAACCCATATTAGAATGAGCCATCAACGCTTGGCGTGTGGATTTGCTGAGGAACAATAAACGGACATAAAATGAAAGACCTGAATATATTGATTGTAGAAGATGACCCAAACCTGGGGCAGATTTTGAAGGAATATTTGCACCTAAAGGGGCACGAGACGCATTTATGCCGTGATGGTGAGGAAGGGCTTGCAGCCTATAAGCAGGGAGGGTTTGACTTTTGTGTACTTGACGTGATGATGCCAAAAAAGGATGGGTTTAGCCTTGCCAGGGAGATCAGGGAGGTGGACAAGCACATTCCAATCGTTTTCCTAACAGCAAAGTCCATGAAGGAAGATGCCATAGAAGGTTTGAAAACGGGGGCTGACGATTACTTAACCAAGCCCTTTAGTATGGAAGAATTGCTGCTCAGGATCAACGCCATCAACAAACGGGTGAATAGAAACAGCGACCAGAGAAGTCCCATGCCGGGAAAGATCGAATTGGGAAAATTTCAATTCTCCTATGACCAATCCTTGCTGCAAGGCCCTACAGGTGACATCAAGCTCACGTCGCGCGAAAATGAGCTGCTGAGGCTGTTTGTGGAAAACCTGAACCAAACCCTGGACAGGAGCTATGCGCTGAAAGCCATCTGGAAAGATGACAGCTACTTCAACGCCCGAAGTATGGATGTGTATATTGCCAAGCTCCGAAAACACCTGAAGGCCGATGAGTCCGTGCAGATTTTAACTGTGCATGGCCAGGGCTTTAAGCTTGTCAAAATTCAATAATTTTGTTAAATTAGCTAATACTTGATTCTGCATCAAACCACAATTGGTTTTGGTGCGTTCCACTGCAACACGGGATAAATGGGTTGAATAGTGTGTAGAAAGTTTCCACGGGGTTGGTTTGTTCTGCTCTTGTATTTTTAAGGTTTTCATTTAAAATAAAGATAAATTAGTATGCTTTTAGTACCCTCTATATCAATACTGAACGGTAAAGTAGCCAGGCTAACTGGTGGCGAATACGGTACTGAAACCATTTATGACGCAAGCCCGATCGACCTGGCTAAAAAGTTTGAAGACCATGGCATCAAGAGAATCCATGTGGTGGACTTGGAAGGAGCCCGAAAGGGGAAAATCGTGAACTACCATTTGTTGGAGCTTATTGTAGGTTATACCAATTTAAGTGTGAATTTTTCGGGGGGTCTGCATACCGATGGCGATATGACAAAGGCATTTGAGTCGGGTGCAGAAAGCATTACAGCATCCACTATTTCAGTTTACAACAAAGAATTGTTTTCTGAATGGATCATGTCGTACGGAAGGGAAAGGATCGCTTTGGGAGCAGATACACTTCATGGCAATATTAGAGTAGGAGGCTGGCAAAAGGAAACTAAAATAGACCTGTTCAGTCATATAGAATACTACTACAGCAAAGGGCTGAAGTATTTGAAGACTACCGACATTTCAAAAGATGGTACGCTGGAGGGGCCTTCCCTCAAGCTGTATGAAGAGATCATTAAAAAATTTCCAGGCATCCATGTTTTCGCCAGTGGTGGCATCCGCAATATCCAGGACATACAAAAACTGTACGACCTGGGTGTCTATGGTGTCATTTTCGGAAAAGCCTATTATGAAGGAAAGATTTCCCTCGATGACATTGACAAATTTTTAGTCAAAGCCTAAGCCACCTTACAGCAATTTCAACACCTCATCTATGTACTCCCTGGAGTTGGACAACCTGGGGACCTTGTTTTGTCCGCCAAGTTTGCCACGCCTCAAAATTTATGGGTTTTAGCGCCAGATTGGATGCCTTTGCGCATTGATGTTTTCGCAATCTTGTGAGAAATGATTTCCTTATATATATTTATCTTTTAAAAAGATGATTTATAACTCATAAATATGAATCTTAAGTTGTGCCTGATGGCGGTTCTTTTCATTCTGACTTTTGATTCGCTGGCACAGCATTCATATTATTGGGTAGGTGGCGATGGAAATTGGAGTGATATCAATCACTGGAGTACATCTTCTGGTGGAACAGAAAGGCATCTTACCATACCAGGACCAGATGATAATGTTATTTTTGATGCAAACTCCTTTAGCAAAAATGGTGAATCTGTAAACGTTCTCTCCTCTGCATTTTGCAAAGACTTGGATTTTAGGCAAATCGTTCACAAAGTCAATTTCAAAGGTTCTTCCGAATTGTATTTATATGGATCTCTTTTATTATCAAGCAATTTGGAGTATGCACATTCTGGCACCTTATTTTTTGAAGGCAGCAGCTCCAATATTGTAGTCAATACCAAAAACCATGAATTAAGCGATGTGAGCTTCCAAGGTGGTGGTACTTATTCTTTGATTGATTCATTGATTTGTCAAAGCATCAATTTGGTTCAGGGGAAAGTCGTGACAAATGGAAATGTCGTTTTTACACGTTCCATTTTAGCATTAGATAACCTGACCAAAACAATGGATATTGGAAGTTCGCAAATAAGGGCAGATTCCATAAAAATATCCGGCGAGAACACGAGCTTCCTTCAAAGTGGTAGCACGTTAGAATGTCAATGGCTTTCGGCGTTCGAAGGAGTGGATCTGGGAACTGTCAAATACGGTGGTGATTCTTTGGGCTTAACCAATGCCACTGTGGATAACCTGATATTTTCTGGGTCATCAACAGTTCGGTTTTCTGGGAATGACAATCATTTGTCTCATTGTTTTGTCGCATCGAACGATGATTATTCTAATTTTCACCTCGTAGGTTCCAACTCTTTTGATACCCTTATCATTAAGGCTATAAACAACTATTTTTATGAAGGAGCCACCACCCAGGTCAATGACTACTTCGAATTAATATCAGAAGGCTGCATTCGCAAAATCAACTGGATAGGAGGACACCCTAATAATATGTCCAGGACCATCGTAAAGGCAGATGGTGATGTTTTGGTAGAAAATGCACAGATTTTTAACATTGAAGCCCAGGGAAGCACAGAATTTAAAGTTAAAAACTCGATTGATTTTGGTAACAATATTGGGTTAAACTTTATAACTGATGCCCACTCGGAACGCACGCTTTTTTGGATTGGGAACGGAGGTGATTGGCATGAAGATGAGCATTGGTCATTGTCCTCTGGGGGAATGGGGGGAGAGTGTCCACCGGAATTCAATGATGATGTTGTTTTTGATCAAAATTCTTTTGACCAAAGCAACCAGTCCATTGAGATGATGTGGGGTGAAGTAGATATTCGGAATTTTGATGTTCGAAATGTACAACATAGCCCAAGTTTTAATGTCTATGGCAGTTTTAGGGTTTCGGGTTCATTGTATTTGGCGCAAAACATGGAATGGAATGGGTCGATAAAATTCAATTCGAAATATCCTGACAATGTCATTCAAACCAGCAACCACCAATTTCAGCAGCTGGAATTTTCCAGTGATTCCTTAGGCGGATGGGAATTACAAGATACTTTAAAGGCTTTTAGTGTTGCTTTTTATTCCGGTACTTTCAAGAGCAATGACAATACTATTGTTTCGGGCAGCTTTTTCGCAAGTGCCTATGATAACACCCTTGCCTTAGAGTTTGGTTCCTCATATATTTATTCAACAAATTTTAACCTGGATCAAGGGTATAGTTCTTTGTCCAGTATGGACTTTGACTCAACTCAGATTTATTCTATGTACTACCATGTCAATAAAGATTCTCTAGATTTTAACGTAGTACACATGCTCAATCCAACTTCGGAGGAACAACCCGTAGTATTTTATTCTGATTCAAATTTCTATAAAGCTGTTGTTTTTCACAATCCGGTGGACGAATTAAACCTATCCGGAGGGTACTATCAGAATATGAAGTTTAAAAAAAGTGTGAAGAGATTTTCCCTTTATGATAGTAATGAATTTGACACGCTTATTTTCTCACCTGGAAGCAGTTATAACTTTTACAGTAGTAACGAGCTAAAAATAAACAAAGAACTTGGGGGCTTGCAAGCCAGTTGTGAGGCAATTATATCCCTCTTGGCCCAACCTGGCAATTCCATTGAGATAGTGAAAAGCACAGGACAGATTGATGCCAACTACCTGATATTGAAGAATATTAAGGCCAGCGGAGGAGCTGTTTTTAATGCACATTCTTCTGTAGATAGTGGAGGTAACAATGGATGGAATTTTGTAGATACGCTAGATGGCCGGGATTTATTTTGGGTTGGAGGCACAGGTGATTGGTATGATTCCGAACATTGGTCATTGAGCTCAGGGGGAATAGAAGGAGAGTGTCCGCCCAACATTTATGATAATGTCACATTTGATGAAAATTCATTTTTAGGTGTCTCTGATACTGTGAAGTTCGACTCTTCTATAGCTTGTGCGGATATGTTGTGGTCTTCGGTTGATGGAACACCTTCCTTAATTGGCAGTGATGATTTCAGCATATCTGGGAGCTTGACCCTCGATGAGGCCATCGACAGTATAGGAGTGGAAAAAATTTATTTTACGGGAAATGAAGAGGCTGAAATATTTTCGGCCGGTAAAGCATTTAACAATGTCTATTTTACAGGAGAAGGTGAGTATGAGTTGTTAGACGATTTTACTTTTAGCCATCTGGAAATCAGGGGGGCAAATTCACATTTCAAAACCAACTCAAACAACCTTACAGGCCAAAGTGCCTATATTACTTATCAGGCAGAAAGCGCAGTAATCGACATTCAAGGATCTGTTGTGGAATTGAACTCCTGGAACAGAGATAATTACAATTCCACACTTTTGGCAGACGACTCCCATTTTATTATGACCTCATTTTTTTATGATTACTCATATGAGGATGGAAACTTGAACAAGATTACTTTCAAAGAAAGCCAAAATTCAGAATCCATGGGTTTCTTCAGTGCCTACCTAACAAATAAGAAAGTAAATGAAATTGAAGCCTGGAACCCAGGAAACGTAGAAGGATCGGGAAATTTAATAAAGAAAGGGGTTTTCCATAAAAATGCTACCCTAACACGAAATAATTCTTATGATACACTTATCTTGTCGTCCGGTCATGAATATAACTTATCGGGCTATGGCGATTCCCTAAGGGTTAACGACCTTCTGCAATTAAAAGGAAATTGCAATGAAGTGTCAGTGATCCGATCAGAAATGGGGGATTCGATTCTATATTCTAAAAGCGCCAAAATTGATATCAGCTATGTGACCTTTCGAAATATTTCGGCTTATGGAGGTGCTGAATTTGTTGCCTACAATTCATTTGACGATTATTCCAATGAGGGGTGGACCTTCGAAAGTGGAGGAGAACCCAGGACGTTGTATTGGGTAAATGGAAACGGATCTTGGAATGATCAGGACCACTGGTCGCTATCTTCTGGCGGTTTGGGTGGGGCTTGCATACCAACTTCAGCAGACAAGGTGATAGTGGATGCCAGTTCATTTGTCAGTAGCTCCGATTCCATTGTTGTTCAACATGATGTTTTTGCTGTGGTCAAAGACCTTGTTTGGAATACCAGTGACAGTGAAATGGGAGGGTTGCTTTTGTGGGCGCCATTGACTGTTTATGGTGATTTTATACTTAGCAACCCAATAGCTTTTAACGCTAATGGATATGGGTTGCAGTTTAGAGGATCGACAGATCAGAAGCTATGGTCAGCAGGAACCAATTTACAAAATATAGAAAAATCCGGGGATGGTGCTCTCATTGTAGAGGACGACTTGGACGCCAATTCGCTTGAAATTTACAGTGGAGGGCTTGATTTGAAAGCGGACCTTAGTATAAATCATATTAAGTTTTATGATGATGATGATTTTGTCGTAAAATTGAATAATTCAAATGCAGTAGTTGATAGATGGTTGTGGCAGGCTGCTGCCGGCTCGGAGTTAAAATCTGGTAGTTCGATACTGCAAATAAATTCTTATTTCGGTGGTGGTAGCAACTTGTCGTACAATGACATAGAATATTATGGTTCAAAAGATGGGTTTCTTGTTTATGGTTCTGATTTTGGAGATGTAAACTTTTATGGCAATGTTTCATTGGATGGCAGCAACAAGTTTGGCAATGTACGATTCCATGATAATGCCGAAATCAAACAAAGCAATGAATATCAAAAGCTTGCATTCACATCCGAACGCACCTACACACTGGGTTCAGGTGAGATACAGAAGGTATCAAATGATTTGGTATTGAAGGGTAACAACTGCGCCTTTGTAACCATAAAAGCATCTGAAACTGGTAGCGCTACTTATTTGGAAAAACCTTCAGATACTGTTGCTGGAAATTTTCTGAATCTTAGGGATATACATACCAAGGGCGGAGCTGTATTTTATGCAGGAGATTTTAGTAACAATCTGGGTGGAAACAATGGGTGGATATATACAAAAGCCCCAAATGAAGTAAGTACAGGCTTTGGTGAAGATAGGGTCATGTGCAGAGGCCACCAATATGAACTTATTCCAGAAGGGTTTAACGCCGGAGCAAATGCCAGTTATTTATGGGATGATGGCTCAACTGACTACATTCGAGCGGTAGATACCGTTGGAACATACAGTGTCATAGTTTCCTTCGCCAGTGGTTGCTTTTTAGCAGATGAAGTAAATATAACAGACCAAGTGCCCCATACCGTAGAGTTGCCTGAAGACGAGGTTATCTGCCCGGGTGATACGAAAACTTTGGAGCTATCGGTACTGAACAAGCCTGATAAGTATAACCTTACTACCTACTTGTGGCAGGATGAGACAACAAGTGAGGACTACCTGGCTACATCACATGGTTTGTTTTATGTTGATGTGATTATAGATGCTTGTACTATTCGGGATTCTGTGTACCTGCTAGCCCCAATTGCTCCCCATTTTTCACTTGGCAATGATACAACTGTTTGTGAAACAGAGCATATTTTATTGGAAGCCTATGTGCCCGAGGCTACCTATTTGTGGCAGGATGGAAGTATGCTTTCTTCTTATAAAGCCGAAACCGCTGGTATTTACTATGTGGAAGTAACTGAATGTGGTACAACTTTTAGTGATACGTTGGTGGTAAAACATGATACCATCCCCAAATTTCAACTTGGAGATAATCGCACGCTGTGCCTAGGGCAAGACCTAGAAATTGAAATACCTCATGATAGCATTACCCATTTCTTATGGAACGATGGGAGTATCGAAAGTAGTCGCCTGATTAATGGTTCTGGACAATATGTGCTGTCTGCCGATCGGGGTATGTGTCAATTTTCTGATACCATCGAGGTACAATTCGACCCTCCCTTCGAATTTAGTTTGGGGAAAGACACAACCCTATGTGAGGGACAAGTATTGGTTTTAAGGCCAGAAGTTAGGGATGCAGATTCATTTTTGTGGCAGGATAAGAGCGGTGAATCATTCTTTGAAGTGACAAATTCAGGTGATTACTATGTTGAGGTCCATCGCGGTGGTTGTATTTATTCGGATACTATCCTGGTAAATTTTGACCCCTCGTTTGCGATTGATTTGGGTAGGGATACTACCCTTTGTGAGGGGCAGGAATTTTGGATAGATGTACCTCATGATGGTAATACCAATTTCAGATGGAACGACGGAAACACCTCAAGTAATCGCCTGATCACCACTTCGGGGCAATATATTCTATACGGAAACAGGGGTATGTGTCAACTTTCTGATACCATTGATGTGCAATTCGACCCTGTGTTCGAATTTAGTTTGGGCAAAGACACTACCCTATGTGAAGGACAGCTTTTGTTTTTAAAACCGGAAGTTGTGGATGCAGACTCATTTTTGTGGCAAGACAGTAGTGATCAACCGTCAATGGAAGTGTATAAGGCAGGTGAGTACTATGTTGAAATCAGAAGAGGGACTTGCTTATACTCGGATACCATCAAAGTGGAGTTCGATCCTTTGTTTGAAATTGACCTTGGGAATGACACTACCCTTTGCGAAGGACAGGAAGTTTTGTTGGAATTTCAAGTAGATCATGAAGCTACCTATTTATGGAACGATGGAAGTACTGGAAGTAGCCTTCTAGTGGATTCAGAGGGAGTCTATACTGTTAAAGGTTTCAAAGGGGCATGTAGGGTAACGGACTCAGCGTATGTACGATACCATATTTTTGATTTACCAAAACTGCTGGAAGAATATAGGTGTGAAGGGTATCCGGCCTCTTTGGAGTCCCCATTGCCATTGGCCGAAAATTACTGGAGTACCGGTGTAAGTGGTCCTTCTGTTGAAGTAGATACTTTTGATGAGTTTTATGTGGCTATTGAAGAAATGGGGTGCCGTGATACAGTGGAATATGTAGTGAAAGAGAAGCAACGACCTGTTTTTGTTTTGGAATGGGATACCTTGGCATGCGTTCAAGATGGCCTTATTTTAAGGGTCCCTTTTATAGATAGGGCTACATACCTTTGGAATACTGGGGAAGTTACTTCGAGTATAAAACCATTATATACAGGATACTACGAGGTAAATGTAGAATTTGAAAATTGTGGAAATTATTCAAATTCAGTGGATTTGGTTCTTGAAGATTGTGAATTGGAAAAACCAATAATCCTAAGTCCTAATAATGATGGAATCAATGATTCTTGGAGATTAACGAATTTCGAAATGAAAAATGGCATTTCCTTTCAGGTATATAATAAACAAGGCCATAAGGTTTATGAAGATTACGATTTTAAGAACTCCTGGAATGGTCAATCCAGTGATGGCAGTATTTTGCCAATTGGCACCTACTTCTACACGATAAATCACCGGGAGTTAGGTACAATTTCAGGTCAAATAAATATTGTGCTGTAAAGACACAAAGATGAGGCTGATTTTTCTATGTATTTTGATTGTCTTAATGAGGTACTCAGGCCTTGCCCAGACCAATAGTCGCTATACGCAGTATCTAAACAATCAGATGTTGATCAATGCGGCCTCCGTAGGTTCAAAACTCACCCCCGAAATTAAATTTGGTAATAGATGGCAATGGGCTGGGTTAGAAGGGGCTCCAAGGTCTGGTTATATTTCGTTTCAAACTTCATTTTCTAATAATGATGTAGAAAAAGTAGTTAACTTTTTGAAGTATCAAAAGTTTAAAAATAGGAGCAGGGAAAGTAGAAATGTAGCTCAACATGGTTTTGGTGGCCTGGTTTGGTACGATAAGACCGGTATATTCAACCAAAACTCTTTTAACTTGTACTATAGTTACCATATTCCTGTTTTTGAAGGTCATAAACTGGCCGCCGGAGCTTCTTCCCAGTTTTATTCCTACAGCGTTAGTCGGGATTCTGATCCAAACGACCCTGCACTATATAGAGTTGAAGACGCTAGCTACACGGATTTTTCAATTGGACTGTTTCTTTATTCCACAGATCACTATCTTGGAGTGTCAATTAATAGTATCAGGGACAAAGAAATTTACAATAACCTTTCCGGCTCAAAAATTTTTATTTTATCATCCGGTTTTGAAATGGATATTTCTCCACAATTATCCATTGTTCCATCGGTAGTGATAAATAGGTATTTTCACCACGTATTCAACGCCCGGGTTTTTTATGACATCAATTTAATGGCCAAGTACAACGAAATGGTATGGTCTGCTGTATCGAAACGGTCGGCTGGGGAGTGGGTATTTCTGATCGGTGGATACATAATCAAAAATAAGGTCGATTTGAATTACACCTATGAGGATACCATTAGTAGAAACAATTATCTTAAATCTTCCCATGAGTTGTCCCTCACTTTTTACCTAGGTGGAGTTGACAAAGTGCAGTGTCCCACAATCCTTCCGTATTTTTAGTAAAAGCCTAAGCCACCTCACAGCAATTTCAACACCTCATCTATGTACTCCCTGGAATTGGACAACCTGGGAACCTTGTTTTGTCCGCCAAGTTTGCCACGCTGTTTCATCCAAATATAAAACGTGCCAGGTTTGGCACTATGTACCAGTGGCAACTCAAGCGCCATGTCTTTAAACCGCTTGGCATCATAGTCTGAGTTCAGCTCTCTCAGGTTTTCGTCTAGAAGCGAAACAAAACGATCGAGGCTTTCAGGTTCTTTTTTGAATTCTATCACCCACTCGTGGCGCCCTTTTTTATTTTTTTCAAAATGGACAGGGGCTGCTGTGAAATTATCGATCACGGCCCCCGTTACTTCACAAGCCTTGGTGATGGCATTCTCTGCATTTTCGATGATGAGCTCCTCACCAAATGCGTTGATGAAATGTTTGGTTCGGCCGGATATTTTTATCCTGTAGGGCGACAAGGAAGTAAACTTTACAGTATCACCAATGTTGTAGCGCCATAGGCCACTGTTGGTGGTGATGATCATGGCGTAGTTTTCCCCAAGTTGTACGTCACCTAGGTTGACAACCTTTGGGTTTTCCTGATGTAGTTCATCGTATTTTATAAACTCATAGAAAATACCATAGTCGAGCATCAACAACAATTCATCTGAATCCGATCTGTCTTGTATTCCGAAAAAACCCTCTGAAGCGTTGTAGGTTTCTACATACCTCATTCCTGCTTTAGGAATCAGCTGCTCAAATAGCTGCCGATAGGGATGAAAAGCAACCGCCCCGTGGAAGAATACTTCCAGGTTTGGCCATACATCTAGTATATTGTCAGTATTTCTCAGTTCTTTGATTCGTTGTATCAGCAAAATGGTCCACGTAGGAACGCCGGCCAGGTTGGTCACATTTTCTTCGGACGTGAGTTCGGCCATCTTTTCAATTTTCTCTTCCCAGTTGTCCATTAGGGCTACATCCAGTGAGGGTGTCCTCACAAATTGTGCCCATAAGGGCAGGTTTTGCATAATGACTGCCGATACATCCCCGTAGTAGGAGTTTGCACTTGGGTCATATTCGTTGATTTGGTGGCTTCCCCCAATAGCAAGACCCTTCCCGGAAAACATTTTGGATTCAGGAAAGTTGTTTACGTAGATCGAAATCAGGTCTTTGCCTCCTTTAAAATGACATTCGTCAAGGGCCTCCTGGGAAACAGGTATAAACTTGCTCCTGGCATTTGTGGTGCCAGATGATTTGGCAAACCATTTGACATCAGATGGCCAGATGAGGTTTTGCTCCCCCTTCATCCGCCTTTCTATATATGGAAACAACGTTTCGTATTGATGGACGGGTACCCGTTCATTAAATTTTGCTAAACTATCAATTGAATCGAAACCGTACTTTTTGCCAAACTCGGTGTTTTTGGCTGTGCGTAGTAGTTTTTTTAGGATTTCTTCCTGTACATCATGAGGGTATTTCATGAACAGGTCTATTTGATGGATGCGTTTTTTCATCACCCATGTCAATATCGAATTGAGGAATTCCACAGCCTTATATTTTTCTTTTCAACTCAAAATTTCTACCTAAATACACTCTCCTTACCTGCTCGTCTGCGGCCAGCTCTTCTGCCGACCCAGATTTGAGTAGCTTTCCTTCAAACATCAGATACGCCCGGTCGGTTATAGAGAGGGTTTCCTGCACGTTGTGGTCTGTAATCAATATGCCTATATTCTTATTTTTGAGTTGCGAAACGATAGTCTGTATTTCCTCAACTGCGATGGGGTCCACACCGGCAAATGGCTCATCCAGCAATACAAATTTTGGACTGATTGCCAGCGCCCGGGCGATTTCGGTCCTTCTTCTTTCCCCACCGGACAATACCATCCCCATGTTTTTTCTCACATGCGTCAAGCTAAACTCTTCCATAAGTTCTTCGGCCCTTTCTTTTTGTTCTGATTTGGTCAATTTGGTCATTTCCAAAACGGCCATGAGGTTTTCTTCCACACTCAATTTCCTAAACACCGAAGCTTCCTGTGCCAGGTAACCAATACCCAATTTCGACCTGCGATACATCGGCAACTTGGTAATATTTTCATTGTCCAGAAAGATATCCCCTTCATTTGGTTTTATCAGTCCCACGATCATGTAAAAGGAAGTTGTTTTGCCCGCACCATTGGGCCCAAGCAGACCTACTATTTCCCCTTGCTCCACCGTCACGGAGACATTGTTTACAACAGTTCTTTTTTTATATTTCTTTACCAGGCTCTCTGCTCGAAGTTCCATTGTTCCTTTCGTTTTGAGGTATAAACTTACCCTTGGCAATTTTAGTTTATTATATTGGAAATTTTGCAAGCAGGTCGTTAAAAAGCACTTTATATAATAGATGATTGACGGAGGGCTCAACTTCTGGTGATAAGGAAACTTATATCAGAATGTTTGCTTGGTTAGCCAGCTATGTTAGGGCACTTGATGTCCTTCAGCATCAATTGGAGTGTCTTGTTGCCCATGTAGTTGTTTTCCTCTATGGTATAAGCTATGCTAAATGGCCTGTCGAGTTGATCAGCAAATCGGCTAAGGTTGAACCCAATGGCATCAAATGACATATCGCTTTCGCCATGGCAGACAAACAATTTGAGGTGATGGTCTTTAAGGATTTTGGGTTTGTTTTTCAAACTTACGTTATGGGTGGCAAAAACAGGTTGCATGTTTTGCGGTCCAAATGGCCCCATTTGCCTGATTATATTCAATAGATTGAAACTGATGTCTTCAAGCTTCAGCTCGGCATCTATGTTTATCTTTGGAACCAGTTGATCCTCGGTGATGGTTCCGGAAACTACTTCTTCAAATTTTTGCTGAAAAGCCCCTACATTATCCAGCGACAAGGTCAAACCCGCGGCATATTTATGTCCACCGTATTTATCCAACAGGTCGCTGCATGAAGATATCGCCTCATAAATATCAAACCCATCCACCGAACGGGCAGAGCCAGTTGCCGACCCATTGGATTCTGTCAATATAATCGTAGGCTTATAGTGCTTCTCTATGCATCGCGATGCTACGATCCCGATGATGCCCTTATGCCACTCTGCATTAAAGAGTACATTGGACCTGGTCGTATAGGCACCATTTATTTTTTCAATTTGCTCCAGGGCCTCATTGGTAATGGACTCATCGTACTCCTTGCGTTCTATATTATTGAGGTTGAGCTTTTTTGCAAGCCGGGAGGCCTCTTCCTCATCCTTAGCCACCAATAGTTCTACCGCAGATTTGGCATGGCCAATACGACCCGCGGCATTTATCCTGGGCCCTATTCCAAATACAACATTGGAAATATCTAAGCTGTGTTTAAAGCCAGCTACATCCATCAAAGCCTTGAAGCCCGGAATGGGTTTCGCATTAAGTTTCTTTAGACCGTACCAGGCCAGTGTTCTGTTTTCTCCTGTAATGGGAACGATATCTGAAGCAATACTTACAGCCACCAGGTCCAGGTAATGATAGAGTTTTTCCAGCTCTATTGTATTTTGCAGGCAAAAGGCCTGCATAAACTTAAAGCCAATGCCACATCCGGATAACTCGTCATAAGGATAAAGGCAGTCCTTGCGCTTGGGATCCAGGACGGCTATTGCCGAAGGCAATTCATTCCCGGGCCTGTGGTGGTCGCATATTATAAAGTCTATAGATTTGGTCTTTGCATAGTCAACATTGTCCAATGCCCTGATGCCGCAATCCAATGCTATGATCAGGGTGATGCCATTTTCCTCTGCATAGTCAATTCCCTTTTTGGACACACCATACCCCTCAGTGTACCTGTCGGGAACGTAGGCATTTACATGTTCATAAAATTCTTTGAGAAAACTATACACCAGCGCCACTGAGGTAGTGCCATCCACATCATAATCCCCATAGATAAGTATTTTCTCCTCATTGAAGATGGCATCATTCAGCCTCGCAACGGCTTTGTCCATGTCTTTCATAAAAAACGGATCATGCAGAGAAGATATTTCCGGGCGGAAAAACTCTTTAGCTTTGTCGAAAGTGTAAATGCCTCTCTGGACAAGTAGTTGACCTATAATAGTACTTACGTTAAGTGAAGATGCCAATCCCTCAAGGAGATCCCCGTTCTCTTCACTTGGCATTGTCCATTCTTTGATCATGTAAGTTTTTTGAATTCCAGTGCGAATTTAAGTCAAACTACAAAATGATCTGATGCGCATTGACTAATTTATAGTTAAAGTATAAAATACAAAACTGGCTTTTGGCTCATTTGACGTACCTAATCAGGGTTTTGAAAAAAATGTCAATATTATTCTTCATAATACTTGTGGTTTAAAAAGTACCTATTACTTTTGCGCCTCGATTGAGCCGAACGGGTTTGATTTTGTATTGAAATGGTGCTCTATATTGGTTAGTTGTGCGGCTGTTGAGGTTTGTGCAATGGTCCTTGTGACGGTGTTTGTTTTATGGCTTTGAGTAGGGGTT
>JAVKDJ010000048.1:0-388176 GCA_040222275.1 Cyclobacteriaceae bacterium | reverse complement strand
AGACAAGGAGTCAAAGCTCTTGCGCATATCGGTAGGCTGGCTGTAAAGCAGGTAGCGGTGTTCAGTAGATAAGGTAAACATCCCGCTAAACTAAACGCACACATCAAACTAAACCAGATGTGTACGACCGCAGGCTTACTTACTAGTAAGATGGTTGCAAAGCCTGGTGATTTTTTTCAAAAAAAAACCTCCCCAATTCACATCGGGGAGGTCTCTTTTAGATTTCAGTTTTGAATGAAAGTATCAGCCTGTATTCCTCATAGCACTGGCTATTGCGTTGATAGAGAGCATCAGTTTGGTTTGTGTGTCTGCTATCTCAGGCCCATTGATTTTTTTCTGGTGGCGCCATTTTTTCAACAATGCTATTTGTTTCTTGTGCAGGTCCACCATCACTGTTGCCCTCAACTTATTGGAATAGTAATGATTTACCCTTCTGGATTCGATATTCTCTTCCAGCAAGTCAAACAGGTAATCCCTTGTCAATTTGAGTTCATTGAGGAACATCCCGAGGAATTTGTCTTTCAGGTCCTTTTCTTCTACCAATTCCGCATATTGGGACATGATGGTTTCGTCAGTAGCCGCCAAACTGGTGTCCACGTTTGTCAAAACATAACGTATGAATATATCCGTTTTAGTAGCGGCCTTAAACTTATCGTATTCTTCCGGGCTTTCGGTCTTCAACTTGTGCAAGGTGGTCCCTATTCCATACCAGCTGGTCATGTGGTAGCGACATTGGCTCCACGAGAATACCCATGGAATGGCCCTTAAATCTTCCAGGCTGTTGGCACCTGTCCTCTTGGCTGGTCTGGATCCGATTTTACTTGTTTCTATAGCGTCTATCGGTGTAGCCTGCCTAAAGTAAGGTATGAACCCTTCTTCCCTCAACAGGTTTTCGTAAGTCTTCTTACTATGGTTGGCCAGTTTTTCCAGAATATCGGCCATTGGGTGATAATGCCGCTCTGTAGATTTGTCCAATATCGTTTTGGACATGGTGTTTGCCGCCAACAACTCCAGGTTGTAATTGGCATTTACTTTGTTCTCATACTTCTGGGCAATCGTTTCCCCCTGCTCGGTCAATCGTATTTCACCGTTGATGGCATTGTATGGGAGGGCTTTGATGAAATAATGGGTCGGTCCGGAACCTCGGCTGATAGACCCACCTTTTCCATGAAAAAACCGTATTTTCACCCCATGGTCAACTCCTACCTGTGCCAGTTTGTATTGTGCTTTGTACAGGTTCCACTGGCTCGCCATAATGCCGCCATCCTTGTTGCTATCACTATACCCCACCATTACCTGCTGTACAGGCAGTTCCCAATTGTACCGGTCTTTCAGGTAGGCCATTGTATTCTTGGTAAACGGATGGTTCAAAAACCCATCCAGGATCATGGTGCCGTTTTCCAGGTCTTCTATAGTTTCCAACAATGGTACTACAGGTATTTTACAGGCAAGTCCATGCTCGGTGAGTTCTGTGAGGCCAGCTTCCCTTGCGAGTAGATAAACCACCAATAGATCTGACACAGACCTGGTCATACTGACTATAAATGAGCCTATACCTTCTGTACCATAGTGGCGTTCATGTCGTTCTATCACACGATAGCAATCCAAAACAGCTTCGGCATTGCCCTCAAGTTTCGTATTGGTATTGGTAAAAGGGCGATTGGTTCTAAGCTCATTGGAAAGAAACTGTATCCTCTTTTCTTCATCCCATTCGGAAAAGTTGGTTTCTTCATGCTGGGCAGCCTTGAGCAGTTGTTCAACCGCTTTGTCATGAAAATCACTGTTCTGTCGGATATCCAGGTTTGCCAACCTAAACCCAAAAGTCTCCACGATGCGGATGGCGTTATTTACATCATCATAGGCAATCGATTTGGCACCATAGGCTATCAGGCTTTTTTGGAGCAATCTTAGATCGTCCAATAGTTCCGTGCTATACACATAGCAACCGGTGTGCTCATGCAACTGGATGGCATGCCCCCTTTGGGAATCTACCGGTAGTTTATATATCATCAAATTGGTGAATTGCCTGAATGCTTCTCCCTGGTTTCTTTCCATGGCCAGTTCTCCACGTTCGTCCAATTCTGCCACCATTTCCTTCACCCTATCGTGTAGCCCTTCCTTGCTGTCTTCGAGTGAGCAGCTAAAGCTCAACCTTTTGAGCAACGTCATCATTTTTCGTCTAATGACGATCATGGAGTGCAACCTCAACTGCCTGAGCGTATCGGCAGTAATTTCCGCCGTGATCAAAGGATGGCCATCCCTGTCGCCTCCTACCCAGTTGCCAAAAGCGATTTTGGGGAAAGCATGTTTTTCCACTATATCTTCAATATTGTTGCCTGACTCGCTCCAGGCCTGCAGCAATCGTCGGTCAAGAACAGGTAGCACCTGAGGGAATACATTGGTCAGGTAATGGAGGATATTGGACAGTTCGGACTGAACATCAGGCTTTTCCAAATATATTTCGCCTGTTTTCCACAATCGATATAGGGTCAGTTTTATGTTGTGTCGGATATTGTTCCTTTCCTTCTTGGTAAACATCTTGTTTTCCAACGACACCAGCAACAGGTACAATTCCCTGTGATGGTCCAGCACCGTGCCCCTCTTGGCTTCAGTGGGGTGTGCGGTCAGTACCGGCTCAATCCTTATTTTGGGAAGGTTTTCTATAATCGTGTCGCTGGATATTCCCTGGTCCAAAACTTGCTTAATATTATTGGCCCACAAACCATTGACAGCTGCCAGGGTGTTCTCATCCTCCATTTTTCTTCTATGTTGGACTGCCCCGTTTACTTCCACCATATTCACCATCTGAAATACCAGTGAATATAGCTGGACATGTTTCCCGGTAATGCTATCTCCAAGGTCATCAGCAAGGTCGTTGATAAAAGGGATTTGGCTGGCAATCTCTGCCTCGCCATTTTCTTCAAGTATTTCTTTGAGTGCCAGCAAAAGAAATTCCAAATCGTTGTAAGGTTTTCCAAGTTTCTGCTGTACTTCCTGCAATATTTTCTTCATTGTAGTGGTTTTGTTAAGATTTTTCTAATGTTTTTAGGCATTTGTTGATTTGAATGCGCAATTTAAGGTGTTTTTTTGTCATTTCATAGAAATGAAAATGGGTAGCCCGATCTGTAACGACCACCCGGGGGCTATTTGGCTTTAACTCTTTTGGATTAATTTCTTTAGCAAATGTAAATTTTCAAAATCGGGAACAAAGTGAATTCATTCGTACTTGCAATTTACCAAAGTACTGAACATTAGCTAAACTAATTGGTTCCAGTTATTGAAATTCCATTCCAATTTTAAATATAACATTTGAATGCCAAACATCATATGCTACGTTTACCGGATTGTTTGATGGCAAATTGATAAAGGTTTGCTGATGACCTGTGGTGTGTTGAAAATGCTGGCTGAGCGACATAAAAAACCTTATTTTGGTTCGGGATGCGAACTGAAGCCCTATGCCCGTTTGTGAATAGAAACCTCCATTATGGACATTTTGCTCCCATCCATAGGTAAAGTTGTCAGCAAACCCATGGCCGGCTTTCGTGAAAACAAATGGTCTGATTTCCTTTTTTAGGAAAAAGTATCTCCTGGCAGTTCCATAAGCCACCTTGTATCTATTCGTAGCGAATAAACCACCTGCAGTCAACATGTCTTGATGTATGCCAAAACCAATACCAAACGAGTACCTTTCGTCAATCCTATATCCGGCCATCAAATCAATTTGAGCAGCACCATAATCCGGGTTATGATTGAGATCAATAGAGCCAAAAAACACATCTGAATAGAAAAATTTTGGTTCGTCTTTCTTTTCAAACTTTTTGCTGATCAATCCTTTATTGATATGCAAAGTATCTCCTGTAGTAGCAACTAGTATTACTTGAAAGAAATTTTCTTCAACCACCTTGCCAATAAAAACCGACCCATCATGTAGATGAATCCTTTGCAAATCGTCTGAATCAACCTGCGCAAAAACAATGCATGGATAGAGGATTGCTGCAAAAAGTGTAACAAGCAGATGCTTCATACTAAAAAGAAACGCTGCTCAAAAGTTGCCTGGAATCAGCCTCAATGCTATACTGGTTCAGCCCATCTGGTCCGGCTACCAACAAAATATCCGGCCTGGTCGGGTGTGAAATCACATCATATGCCTGAATTGATTTGTCCCAATTTTCCAACACCAAATTCAACCTGTCTGTGGCATCAAATACCTTCAGGCCGTTGTTTCCTTCACCTACATACAATTTGTCAGCAATCATGGTCATGCCAAAAGGACTTTCCATTGGCACCTCTTGAAACTGTTTTGGAGCATTAATTTCTTTTATGTCCAATACCAACAATGCGTTTTGGGTACCCGGGCAGTTGGTTTCTGTCCCATCACCAGCCCTAAGTGTGACGTATGCAACTTCGCCCACCGGGTAAACCGGGTCACAGGCATTGGCATGCTGAAACGATGTAATATGCTGTGGGTGCCCAGGGTTTGACACGTCCAGTACTTCCATCGAATTTCTGGTACCTATAAAGAGCTTTTGATCGTGGGGGAAGATGGTTTCCATCTCCTGTCCAATACGTTCGGAAGACAATAGTTCCAGTGCACCTTCATCTTTAAAAGAGGATAGAAACGCCTTGCTAATAACATACACATGATCGTTGTAGTAGGCCATTCTGTTCACTGACCCTATCCCTTCTTTGCTGTTTCCGGCAAATGAAGCAGGAACTGATGATTCAGGAATCAAAATGTCATTATAATCAAAATAATTGACTGTGTTTTGCGAAATAAGGTGATAATAGCTCTCACTTTGATCCAGCTTTTCGGTCACATCCTCAAACCTAAAACCAATCAAAGCTTCTCCCTGGTCATTGTAGATTTCAGGAGAAAAAACGTTTTCGATACGAGAGACCAAGACCGGTTGACTGATAGTAGAAATATCAATCATGACCATGTCGTAGTACGATTCGCCATAAAGCCGCTCTTCATTTACATAAAACTCCTTATTCCCTGGTATATTCACAAAGAGGACATTCTTTGGGTTTTCCGGGTTGGAATTGTCAAACACATGTACGCCCTCTCCTTCTTCGCCAACAATCAGCAAATTCTCTGAAACAAATATCTTACCTGGGTTAACAATGTCTCTGGCCCGATCTACCAGCGGGGTTTGACGGATTGCACCGAGATCACCATACAGCGCAATAGCTTTAGTGTAAGACACATTTACAGTCCCTACATCCTGGGTGCAGGACAAAACAACAATCGACAAGCTTACGGCTAAGGAGTAAAAGAGGGCTTTCATTTTAGAAGTGGGTTTAGAATGAAGTCATAGAACGAATAGTACCTGCGGGAATTAACATACAATATTATACACAAAATAACCACATAACAAGCAATGACATTTACTTATTTGTATTCGTAGATTCAGAGGAGTTTGAACAAAATACCTGCCAATTCCTTCGGATTTAAAGAAAAAATATTCACTCGAAAAATTACCCGATTTTACCCGCTATAAATCCTGTCGTCCAGGCGGCCTGGAAATTGAAACCTCCCGTGACCCCATCAATGTCCATTACCTCCCCGGTGAAATACAACCCCGAACAATTCCTACTTTGCATGGTATGTGGGTCTATGTCTTGTAGGCCCACACCACCACAGGTCACAAACTCCTCCTTGAAAGTTGTCTTGCCCCGCACACTATACACATCGTTCAGCAATACATTCACCAATTGGTTCAACTGTTTGCCCGGCAACTCCCCCCAAACTGTCTCCGGGGAAATATTTACTTTTTCCAGGAAGAATTCCCATAATCTTGCGGGAAGTTGAAATGGGTTTTTGTTGACTATCTTTCGCTTCCTGATATCAACCCTAGCTTCAGAAATATTTTCCCGCAATTCACCCTCGTTCACCTCACCAAGCCAGTTGACCCTAACTTCGAAATCATAACTCTTCGTATGGAGTTCCCGGGCCATAAAGGCAGATAATTTTAAAATGGCCGGTCCGCTCATTCCCCAGTGCGTGACCAGTATCGGACCCTGGGTTTTGAATTTTGTTCCCTGGATGTTCACCACACCATTTTCAACAACCACGCCCATAAGGGATTTGATCGGTTCATCGGGCATGTTGAATGTAAACAAAGAAGGAACAGGAGGCACAATGCTGTGCCCAAGATCCTGCAACCATCCATAAGCATCAAGTTTCTGGCTCCCTCCGGTGCCCACTATCAGTTTATCATACTCAAGAAGTTCTCCTTCCACCCTTAGTTGAAAATTGGAACTACACTTTCTTATTTCAGTAACCTGGCACTGTTTCCTAATGACTATACCCAGCCTCCTGGCTTCATCTAGCAAACAGTCGATGATCGTTTGGGAATCATCTGTAGTAGGGAACATCCTATTATCCGCCTCCGTCTTCAACCGGACATTTCTTTGTTCGAACCAGTCTATGGTGTCTTTGGTACTGAATTGGGAAAAGGACTTTTTTAGAAACTTTTGACCTCTCGGGTAGTTTTTCGATAGTTCGGATATGCTGAAACAAGCATGGGTAACATTGCACCGCCCTCCTCCCGAGACCTTTACTTTGGCAAGCAGCTTGTTGGTTTTTTCGAACACCACAACCTCAGCATTTGGATGGTGGTGTCTGCAAGATATAGCTGCAAAAAAACCACCTGCACCCCCACCAATTACAGCTACCTTCATACCTTGAGTTTTATCATAAATTGGCAAGGTTAGTCATTTTTCTATAATTGGCAATTTACAGCCCGCCAAATTGCATTTCGGACGCTAATTGTTAAACCTACTACTATCAGCACCTCATAAGTATTCTCACATTATTTTTTATAACCATCCAGCTTTCCTAACTTTGCGGCTCCAAAAATCAAAGGTTATGATTTCAACACAAAATATTTCCCTCCAGTACGGCAAACGCGTATTATTTGACGAAGTGAACATCAAATTCACTTCTGGCAATTGCTACGGGGTAATTGGCGCCAATGGGGCAGGTAAATCTACATTCCTCAAAATATTGTCGGGAGAAGTAGTCCCTAATTCGGGCAAGGTTATTATCGAACCCGGAAAAAGGATGGCCGTGTTGAAGCAAAACCACTTTGAGTTTGATGAAAACACGGTACTGGACACGGTAATGATGGGCCATTCCACTTTGTGGGACATCATGAAAGAAAAAGATGCCATCTACGCCAAGCCTGATTTTTCAGAAGAAGATGGCAACAGGGCTTCAGAACTCGAAGCAGAGTTTGCAGAGATGGATGGATGGAACGCCGAATCGGATACAGCCGCACTACTGAGTGGACTTGGCATAGTAGAAGCAGACCACTATAAGCTGCTAAAGGAACTAAATGGTACGCAAAAAGTACGGGTGCTTTTGGCCCAGGCACTTTTTGGAAACCCGGACATCCTCATTCTGGATGAGCCTACCAACGACCTGGACATTCAAACCATCACATGGCTCGAAGATTTTTTATTGGAATTTAAAAACACCGTGATAGTGGTATCCCACGACAGGCACTTCCTGGACACGGTTTGTTCGCATGTTGCAGATATTGATTTTAGCGCCATTAAATTGTTCACGGGCAACTACTCTTTTTGGTACGAATCAAGTCAACTGGCCCTAAGCCAGCGATCAACTTCCAATAAAAAAGCAGAAGAAAAGAAAAAAGAATTGCAGGAATTCATTGCGAGGTTCAGTGCCAATGCATCTAAATCCAAGCAAGCCACCAGCAGAAGGAAACTTCTCGACAAAATCAACATCGAAGAAATACAGCCCTCTTCGAGGAAATACCCTGCCATTATTTTCAATCAGGGCAGGACAGCCGGTGACCAGATATTGCAAATAGAAAAATTGAACAAATCAGTTTCGGGAAAAAACCTGATCAAAGACCTGGATCTCTTTGTGAATAAAGGTGACAAGATAGCTGTGATCAGTAAAGATAGCCAGGCCGTAACGGCCCTGTTCGAAATCCTGATGGAAGAACTTCAGCCGGATTCCGGTTCTTTCAAATTTGGCCAGACGATCACTACTGCCTACCTACCCAACGAGAACAGTGGGTTTTTCTCTTCAGATGACAACCTCATAGACTGGTTGCGACAATACAGCGATGGCGACAAGGATGAAGTTTTTATCAGGGGTTTTCTGGGAAAAATGCTCTTTTCAGGAGAAGAAACTTTCAAGAAATGCAATGTGCTATCAGGAGGGGAAAAAGTGAGGTGCATGATTTCCAGAATGATGCTGGCGCAGGGCAATCTCCTGATCCTGGATGAACCAACCAACCACCTGGATTTGGAATCCATTCAGGCTTTCAACAATGCCCTTATGAATTTTCCCGGTACGGTTTTATTCACCTCGCACGACCACACGTTTACACAATCTGTAGCCAACAGGGTGCTGGAATTGACCCCATCTGGTTTTATAGACAAACTCTCTTCGTTCGATGAGTATATTGCCAGTGAGAAAGTAGAAGCGCAAAGGGAGGAGATGTACGCCTGATATTCACACAAATAACTAAACACTTCTATTAAATCATATAAAAGGCTTTTAGCAATTAGCCTTTAGCTAATTGTGAAGCACGTCTTTCCTGATTTCCAACAATGGCCAAATGGTCAGTTATAATTCTATTTCTGAAGGTGTTTTGCCCTAAATGAGTGGATACCCAAACAGCTCTGCAACTAAAATGATTTGGTTGTACATTATGCAATAGAGGTAAGCACGTCCTATCCAAATAGGAGGCCAATGGCAGACAATTTTACAATCTATTCAGTATATTTACTAGTAGTAATCAATCCACAAACACCTTTTAATTGGATATCCGTATATGATTTCGATGATATATTTTCCTAAAATGATGCCATGAAAAATCAATGACCTGTTAATTTTCGGTCGTAGGCCATAGTAGAATTTTAGGACTTGTTGTATAAACATATTTTCAATCCTAAATAGTTACTGTTTTGGAATCAATCATAAAAAAAGATGTCACCATCCTGTTTGCAGGAGACTCAGGCGATGGCATTCAACTCACCGGAGGGCAATTCACCGACACCACCGCCCTTTATGGGAATGATATCAGTACTTTTCCTGATTTCCCTGCCGAAATCAGGGCTCCCCAAGGTACCCTTGCCGGGGTTTCAGGTTTTCAAATCAAATTTGGCAGTACAGATGTTCACACACCTGGTGACGAATGCGACGTGCTCGTGATCATGAATGCCGCATCATTGAAAATGAACCTGCATTCGCTAAAGAAAGGCGGCATAATCATAGCCAACACCAGCGGTTTTGTGCAGAAAAACCTGACACTGGCCGGTTATGAAAACAATCCATTGGAGGATGGATCGCTGGAAGGATATGAGCTTTTCTGTATAGACGTCACCAAGCTCACCCGTGAAGCACTGAAAGATTCAGGAATGGGCCAGAAGGAAATCGATCGGAGCAAGAATATGTTTGTTCTGGGATTTATATACTGGATGTTCAATAGAGCGCTGAACAAAACAGTGGATTTTCTGAAAGAAAAATTCCAAAAAAGGGAAGACATCAGCAGCGCCAACATCCAGGTACTGAAGGCCGGTTACCATTTCGGGGAAACTACCGAAACCTTTGCTTCGAGGTATCAGGTAGAGCCAGCAAAATTAAAAAAAGGGAAATACCGCAATATTTCCGGCAATGAAGCCCTCTCTATTGGGTTGATTGCAGCAGCAAAAAAATCGGGGTTGCAATTGTTTTATGGCAGCTATCCCATTACCCCCGCATCCAACATCCTGCACGAATTGTCCCGGCACAAAAACTTCGATGTGCTGACCTTTCAGGCCGAAGATGAAATAGCCGCTATTTGTTCCGCCATCGGTGCGTCCTATGGTGGGGCACTGGGTACCACCGGGTCATCAGGGCCAGGGGTAGCCCTAAAAGGAGAAGCCCTGGGGCTGGCTACCATCCTTGAGATTCCACTAGTAGTGGTCAACATCCAACGTGGCGGCCCATCTACTGGTCTGCCAACAAAAACAGAGCAGGCGGATTTGTTCCAGGCGCTATATGGAAGAAACGGTGAATCGGCTGTCCCGGTAATTGCAGCCTATTCACCCTCAAACTGTTTCGATGCAGCCCTGGGGGCTTGTAAAATAGCCCTTGAGCACATGACGCCCGTGGTGTTGCTTTCTGATGGGTATATAGCAAATGGCACAGAACCGTGGAAGTTTCCCACGTCTTCGGAGTTGCCGGGGATCACCCCACCGTTGGTTAGACAATCGGAAGTAAACGGCCAGTTCCTTCCCTACAAAAGGAATGAAAACCTGGTGAGAAAATGGGCCATCCCCGGCATGAAAGGATTTGAACACCGCATAGGTGGCCTGGAAAAAGAAGAGGATACAGGAAACGTGTCTTATGATCCCGACAATCATGAAAAAATGATCAAAATCAGGCAGGAAAAAATTGATAAGATCGCCAATTTCATCCCAGACCAGGCTATTGATCAGGGGAAAGGTTCAGGAAAGTACCTGATACTCGGTTGGGGGTCCACCTATGGTGTGATCAAAACAGCCGTAAGCGAAATGATAAGTGAAGGGGTAGATGTATCGCATGCACACCTCACCCATTTGCAGCCGTTTCCCAAAAACCTTGGAGCAGTGCTTTCATCGTTCGAAAAGGTGGTCATTCCAGAAATGAACAATGGTCAGTTGCTCCATATCATCAGGAGCCGCTACCTCATTGATGCCAAAGGGCTACAAAAAATCAAGGGCATTCCTTTTACAACCAAGGAGATCAAAGCCGCTATTTTAAACGAATAATTTTTAACCCAACACCAGTACATTTATCATGGGTCTTGTACTATAAATTTCAGAAACTATGGAAGTGACAGATAATGGTAATACAACACTGACAGCCAAAGATTTTGCCACCGATCAGGATGTAAGGTGGTGCCCGGGATGTGGCGACTATTCCATCCTAAAACAGGTACAAACCGTACTGGCAGATACCGTGTTGCAACGGGAGGATGTGGTATTTGTATCTGGAATTGGGTGTGCCGCCCGGTTTCCTTATTACATGAATACCTACGGCATGCACAGCATCCACGGCAGGGCCCCAGCAGTGGCCAGTGGACTAAAGAGTGTAAATCCAAACCTGAGCATTTGGGTAGCCACAGGTGATGGAGACAGCCTTTCCATAGGCGGAAACCACCTTATCCACACCCTAAGAAGGAATTTTGACCTGAACATTTTGTTGTTTAACAATGAAATTTACGGCCTTACCAAAGGGCAGTACTCCCCTACTTCCCCTAAAGGAATGATGACAAAGTCCACACCGCTTGGGTCTATAGACCATCCTTTCGACCCGCTGAAACTGGCTTTTGGTGCCGATGGCTCCTTTATAGCCCGCACAATGGACCGGGATGTAAAACACCTACGTGAGGTAGTGACCAAGGCCAATGACCATAAAGGGACGTCATTGGTGGAAATATATCAAAACTGCAATGTATTCAATGATGGGGCCTTTTTCACCTTTACCGACAAGGCCACCAAAAAGGACAACTGTATTTTCCTACAGCAGGATGAACCCCTGGTTTTTGGCGAAGAAGATCAATATGGTGTGAAATTGGATGGGTTTAAACCGATGATTGTCAACCTTCAGGACGGAACTAGCCTCGATGAGCTTTGGATACATGACGAACAAGACAAGGCCAAAGCTGCGTTGCTGACCCAATATTTTGACAGCTCACACAGGGAAGAAAAACTTCCCAAGCCTTTTGGAATAATATACCGCGAGGAAAGGAGCACCTACGAAGACAACTTTCTGGACCAGCTGCAATCAAGCAAAGAAAAAAAAGGCCCTGGCAACCTGGACGAGCTTCTGGAAGGTAAAAACACCTGGGTGGTGAACTGAGCCAGCCTCTTTCTAAAATGCCTCCAGAGAAGCTGAAAGAAAGAATAGGAAAGTTGCAGAACCCATTTGGTTAAAATCCGTGAACAAAATGGCCGAATATCGAAATGTAAAATTTCTTTAGTCGCAAGAACTCCTTGCGCTTTGCCCCAGGGAGCCACGAACCGTTATCCCTGCGAATTCAGGAATCTAAATATAAAAATTATATTTTCGATCTTGAGACCGAAAATGAAACCAGGCAAATTCTTTAGGGATAGTTGGTTCCAATAATTTTTTTATTTTTCAGGCCAAAAGCACAGTATCTTGATTAGACTTCTACTTCCCCTTTTGATCTTATTTGTAGCAAAAAGTTCCCTGGGACAACAATTGCAATACCAAATTCAGAAAACCACAGAGCCAATTGTACTGGATGGCATGCTCAATGAAGAAGTGTGGCAAAATGCCCAGGTCTTTACAAATTTCGTGCAGCAGTTTCCGGTGGACTCCTTACCTGCTTCCACCCAAACAGAAATCCGCCTTACCTACGATGACAAAAACCTGTATTTTTCGGCCAAGATGTACAACTTACGGCCAGACAGGAAGTATGTGACACCATCCCTGAGAAGGGATTTCCGGGGCGGCACCAATGATGCGATTACCTTCACTTTGGATACTTATCAGGACAACACCAACGCTTTTAACTTTGGCGTCAACCCGTACGGGGTATTGAGGGAGGGTTTGATCTCTAATGGCGGTTCGTGGGGGTTTGACCTGTCCAATAGCTGGGACAACAAATGGCAGGCCAACGCCAAAATCCATGGAGAGTATTGGGTAGCCGAAGGTGCCATACCATTCAAAACACTGAGGTACAAGGAAGGAGGCATGGCATGGAATATAAATTTCTACCGGCTGGATTCCGAGACAGGCGAAAGGTCAACGTTGACCCCAATCCCCAGGAATTACAGCCTTACATCACTGGCCTTCATGTCAGAATTGATATGGGACAAACCGCTAAAAAAACCAGGGGCCAATGTCTCCATAATCCCATATTCTGCGGGCGAGCTGACCCGCGATTTTGAAGACCCCACCCAGCGATCATCAGCATCGAAACTAAATGTCGGTGGGGATGCCAAAATAGCCCTTACCCCTTCCCTCAACCTCGACCTGACTTTTAACCCGGATTTTTCCCAGGTAGAAGTGGATGATCAGGTAACCAACCTCAACAGGTTTGAGCTTTTCTTTCCTGAGAAAAGGCAATTCTTTCTGGAAAACGCTGATTTGTTTTCCAGTTTTGGCCACCCGATCTATGCCCGCACCTTTTTTTCCAGAAGGGTAGGAATAGCAGAAGACACGGTAAAAAATATAAACGTCCCCAACAAGATACTCTACGGTGCGCGGCTGAGCGGAAAGCTGGACAACAACTGGCGGATAGGGGTACTCAATATGCATACTGAGAGTGATGGATCCATTTTTCTGCCGTCCAACAATTACACCGTTGGGGTAATCCAGAGAAAGATATTTGCCCGATCGAATATTGGTGCCATGTTCACCAACAAGCAAAGTTTTGACACACCCTCTGAATCCAACGCCTTTACCGGCAACAACTTCAACCGTGTACTGGGTATCGAATACAACATTGCATCGGCAGACAACAAATGGATAGGCAAATGGGTATATCAAAAGTCGTGGGACAACAAGAAAGACCCTGGTGAATTTGCCCATTCGGGATGGATCGCCTACCGCTCACGTACCTGGGAATGGGACTGGGCCCACACCTACACCGGCGAAAACTTCACAGCTGAAATGGGGTTTGTACCACGAAAAGGTTTTTTCCGGATCAATCCAGGGGTAGCGTATAATTTTTTCCCTGAAAACGGGCAGGTCAATCAGCATACCATAAAACTGGAAAACGAAACCCTTTGGATTGACAACCGCCGGTCTGACCATACTTTTGAGTTGTCGGAGGAAATTAGTTTCAAAAACACTTCCGGGCTTTGGTTTCAGCTGGTGCAGGACTACACCTATCTTTTCGATGGGTTTGATCCAACGAACACAGAGGGTCGGGAATTAACTGCCGATACGGACTACACCTACAATGCATTGGAGTTTGGTTATGAGTCTGATCAGCGCAAACGCATTGGAGTGGATATGTCTGCTTCTGTTGGGGAATATTTCAATGGAAAAAGGTATAATTTTCGCAGTGAGATCAACATGCGATTTCAACCCATAGCTGCACTGCGCTTCAACATCAACTACAACAAAATAGTACTGCCAGCACCCTACAAGAGTGCTAATATTTGGCTCATCGGTCCCAAAGTTGACCTCACCTTCACCAAAAGCCTCTTCCTGGCTTCATTCCTCCAGTTCAACAATCAAACGGAAAACTTCAACATCAACACCAGGCTTCAGTGGAGGTTTAAGCCTGTTTCGGACCTGTTTATAGTTTATACAGACAATTATGCCACTGAAGACCAAAGTGGACGGTTCAGCTTTTTAAAGAAGAACCGGGCACTGGTGGTAAAGATGACCTATTGGTTAAACATATAATACACCCTTAGTAGTTATGAAACACATTCAGGAATTGCCATTGTCGCTATACGTACTGATCAGTTGTTTTTGAATGTCACCAGGTACAGGTGCATATTCGGCAAACTTACTTTGAAAGCTTGCCCGCCCCTGGGTGATTGACCTCAACGAAGTGGTGTATTTGTCTAATTCGGCAAGTGGGGTTTTCGCCTTTATCACCTGATAATTGCCCTTGGTTTCTATTCCCATAATCAGCGATCGACGGGTTTGCAAATCGGTCATCACCTCTCCCATTAATTCTTCAGGAACCAGGATTTTCATTTCGTTAATGGGCTCGAGTATTTTAGGATCGGCCTGTACAAAACCCTGTTTAAAGGCCATCATACCGGCAATCTTGAAGGCTATATCATTCGAATCTACGGCATGCATTTTACCATCATATACAATCACCCGCACATCCCTCACATAGGAGCCTGTCAGTGGGCCTTCTTCCATCTTTTCCATTACCCCTTTCTGGATTGAGGGCAGAAACCTGGCATCTATTACCCCCCCCACAATGCAATTGTAAAAAACCAGTTTGCCGCCCCATTTCAGTTCCACCTCGTTCTTGTTTCTTATAGACACACCTTCGGGTTCGGGCATACCTTCATAATACGGCTCCACTTTCATATATACCTCACCAAACTGGCCTGCTCCTCCCGATTGCTTCTTGTGCCTGTAGCTCGTATCCACCATCTTTTGTATGGTCTCCCGATAGGGGATTCTTGGCGTTTCGAAATTGACATTCAGGTGATATACATTTTCAATGATCCAGCTGATCACTGAAAGGTGCAGCTCCCCCTGGCAAGACAGGATCAGTTGTTTTAGCTCACTGGAAAACCTGTAGGTAGCAGTTGGGTCTTCCTGCTGGATTTTGTGCAGTACTTCACCCAACTTCTCATCATCGGTTTGGTTGTTGGCCGATACGGCTGTGCGCATCCTTGGTTCGGGAAACTCTATGGGCGCCACGCAGATATCACAGTTCTTATCACGCAGGGTTTGGTTGGTCTCAGTGTTTTTGAGCTTCAATGTAGCCCCAATATCCCCTACTACCAGTTTGTTTATTGGATGTCGTTTATTTCCATCAATGATGAAAAGCTGGTTCAGGCGCTCTGCCTGTTCAGTTTGGTGGTTGATCAATTCATCACCAACATTGATTTCCCCTGATATTACTTTGAAAAAAGACAGTTTGCCCAGGTTGGGTTCAATCAGGGTTTTGAAAATGAATGCCACTTTAGGCCCATCCGGACTGGCCACAATTACATCCCCTTCAGGTGTAAGTTCGGGTTGGGCATCTACGGTGGAGGGCGCTACATTGTCGATAAAACCCATAATCCGTCCACTGCCCATGTCGTTTTTGGCAGACAGGCAAAAAACAGGAAAAACATCGTGGTTTCTCATGCCTATCCTAAGCCCTTTGCGCATCTCGTCCTCAGAAAGGGTACCCTTGTCAAAATAGAGCTCCATGAGTTCCTCGTCATTCTCTGCTGCCTTCTCCACCAATTCATTGTGCAGTCTGGCTGCTTTTTCTTTCTGACCTTCCGGGATAGTGAGCTTTTGTGGTTTACCGCCTTCAGCACCAAACTTGTAGTAGGTCATTTTTAACAGGTCAATGATCCCATCAAAAACCTCACCTTCATTCACCGGATATTGCATCAAAGTGGCAGCCGAACCAAAGTGGTTTTTGATGGATTCAAAAGCCGCCTCAAAGTTACTTTTTGGATGGTCCAATTGGTTTATTGCAAA
The DNA here is from genome assembly GCA_040222275.1 of Cyclobacteriaceae bacterium. GTDB lineage: Bacteria > Bacteroidota > Bacteroidia > Cytophagales > Cyclobacteriaceae > CAXBNB01. The sequence continues at coordinate 372,023 of JAVKDJ010000048.1, read as the reverse complement.
TAACGTTGGCTTCTTAAACTGGTCCACATAATTCCAAATAAGGTCAGTGCCTACTTCAGCCCCATGCTGGGCGTTGATCAGAAAAACTGCTGTATCGGCTACCCTGATAGACGATACTATTTCACCAATAAAATCATCCAGGCCTGGGGTATCTATGATATTGATCTTATAGTTACGCCACTCCGTGTGCAATGAAGTGGCGTAAACTGAATTTTCCCGTTCGTGCTCTATTTGATGGTAGTCGGATACGGTGTTTTTACTTTCTACAGTTCCTCTCCGATTGATCAGGCCAGCTTCGAAGAGCATGGTTTCAGCCAGTGTGGTTTTACCTGATTTTGCACTTCCCAGAAGCACAATATTCTTGATATGTTTTTCATCATATACTTTCATAACGGTCTGACATTTAGGTGGGCAAAAGAAACTGAAGAACGCGAGCGTGTATAAATTTAAAAAAACTAGGGAAAAGATCAAAGAAGCAAATCGTAGTTCAAAACAACAGCCCCTATGATCCCCTCACCAGCCACTTCGCATGCCACCCAAATACAAGGCATACTATCATTGGAAACGTAGGTAAGTGAGACGCCTTGCACCTCTAATTGAGATGTTCTACAAACACCAACAAACCAGGCATTTCAGAAGGCTGGTATTAACGTGAACTCGATGAATAATATCACCGTCATGCCAGAAAAATATGCCTTAATTTTCTTAAAAGGCATATTTTATCAGGCCTGTCTGCCGCAGGCAAGCATCTGAAAGTGAGATTTCGGATATTTTTATCCTTTTTAAAATTTAAGGATAAAAATTCCGAAATGACGATCGTAATTTATTGATTATGAAAATGTTAAATCCCAAGTTCACGTTAGTATTACTTCAGCCTGGTCTGGCTAACTTGCTGTACGCTATCAGACAACTCCACTTCCCACTTTGATTGGGCATCCACCACAGGCATACTATAGTACGAATTGATAGGCAATTCGCCGGCCCAAACATCCAGGTCATAATCTTCCTTATCATCTACCGGGCCTCCCGACCTCACTTTGGCCGATGCAGATTCTATTTCTATTTCCAATAGCCCTGTTATGTCCAGTTCCTTTTCACTGGGCCTCCTGGCCTCTTTCCACCTCCCTTTGAGGATGTTTTCCGTAATACAAAACAGCGCCTCATTCTTTTCCTCCCGGTCTGTTAGCTCCCTGGCAGTACCATAAACAATCACCGACCTATAGTTGACCGAATGGTGAAACGCAGACCGTGCCAGCACCAAACCGTCCAAATGTGTCACGGCCAGGCACACAGGCACCCCCTTCGCAACCTGGCGAATGGTACGGCTCTTCACGGCCCCATGAATGTAAAGTTTGTTGCCCTTGCGGCCATAGGCAGTAGGGATCATAAAAGGATGGTCGTTCATATTGAAAGCCACATGGCATAGAAAACCTGCATCAAGAATTTCATAAATTTCCTGTTCGTCATAAGTGGCGCGTTTAGCCCCACGTACCACTTTGTTCTTTTTGGTTATTTCAAATTGTTTCATAATGCTATGCTTATTTCTGGTTCTATGTCAATTTTGAAGTTGACCGAATTGGCAATAAAACAAGTTTTGTGTGCCTGTTCATGTAGTGCCACCGCCTCAGCTAATTTTTCTTCTTCCAAAATGCCAATAACGGGTTTCAACACAGCCGAAACAAAACGACCACTACCATTTTCATCTTCGAGCATTATCCCTTCAGGCTGATCCTGATAAGTAGTAACAGTAATGCCACTTACGGCACACAGATGCAGGTACACCAACATATGACATGACGACAAGGTGGATAGTAACAACTCCTCCGGGTTGTACCTGTTTGGGTTGCCCCTGAAGGCCGGGTCTGAAGAGCCCTCGATCGGATGTGCCCCATTCTTTTTGATGGCATGGTCCCTTGTATAGGCCGTATAGGAATCTGTGCCCAAACCCAGGTTGCCTGTCCATTTTACTTCGATCGTATATTTATGCTCCCTTTTCATAAGTTGAGTTGATACTGGGTCTGTGCTGTAAATTTATTATAATTGTGGTGGACTGTTATAGTCCATTTTACACAAAACACCTGGTCCGGTTATGCTACCCTGGAAATCCATCATCACCATCAGTAAGAAAAGCCCCAGGGCAGTTTACTTACAAATCGCGGATGCCATAGTCGATGAGATCCTCTCGGGAAGGGTTCCGCAATCCCACAAAATGCCCGGAACAAGGCTCCTGGCCCTTGAATTGAACCTCAACAGGAAAACAGTGGCTACTGCTTATGACGAACTACTGGCACAGGGTTGGCTGGAAATCATACCATCGAGGGGTACTTTCGTTAAAAAATCCCTGCCCGTAGTAAAACAACAACCCATACAAATCAAACTTCAAAATACACCGGGCAGGTTTATTGAAAACCTGGCGTCCCTGCCCTTTATGGCCAACCCGGAAAGGACCCAACCCAAAAATTGTATTGATGACGGGAGCCCGGACTACCGGCTGGCACCCATAGATTCATTGTTGAAAACAGCCAGGTCGATATCAAAAGGAAGCATAGGCAGGTCTGTGTTGCTCAATTCCAGTTCGTTTGGTGATATTACCCTTAGAAAAACCCTGGCGTCCTACCTGTCAACAACCAGGGCACTGAACGGTACTGAAGAAAATATACTCATTACACGAGGTAGCCAAATGGCCATCTATTTGCTGTCCACCACTTTATTCAGGCCAGGTGACAATGTGATTGTAGGCAAACTGAATTATAAATATGCCGATCAAATTTTTGAGGCACAAGGCGTAAACCTCATTAAAGTACCTGTAAACAAATCAGGTCTTGACATCAATGCATTGGAAAAAGTATGCACTGAAAAAAAAGTTCGGGCTGTTTACATTTCTCCGCACCATCACTACCCCACTACCGTGACCATGCCTGCTGAAAACAGGATGAAACTTCTGGCACTTGCCAATCAACATGATTTTGCCATCATTGAAGATGATTATGACTATGATTACCACTACAGCGGCTCCCCCATCTTACCCCTGGCTAGTCTGGACAAATCTGGAAATGTGATTTATATTGGTTCGTTCAGCAAAATACTTGTACCCTCCATACGGATAGGCTATGTATTTGCCCACCCAAGGGTAACTGGTGAACTGGCCAAACTGAGAAGAATGATAGATAAGCAGGGTGATCCTATTATGGAACGCTCCCTGGCAGAGCTGATCAGGGAAAATGAAGTACAAAGGTGCCTTAAAAAAGCGGTGACGGCCTACAAAGAGCGCCGGGATTACTTTTGCACCTCTTTAAGTTCAGGCTTGGGCAATCTGATAAAATTTGACATCCCAGATGGAGGTATGGCCATTTGGGCCACATTCGCTCCTGGTATTCTGGTTAAAGACCTGGTGGTACAAGCCGAAAAAAATGGATTAAGATTAAACATTGACCCGGAACGCACCCCCCATTCCTGTAGGTTTGGTTTTGCATCTACCAACCTTGGAGAACTCCAAACCAACCTTGCGCTGTTGATAAAAACTGTAAAGGAATCTTATTAAACTCTGTAGGATTGCTACAGATCATAAGGCAAAAAAGGACTTACATCCCCACCGTATTTATGCACTTCCCTGATGATGGTGGAACTGATATGCGCCAGTTCGGGAGAGGTAATCAAGAATACAGTTTCCAGATTGGCATTGATGTACCGGTTGACCTGCGATATGCTGTTCTCGTATTCAAAATCGGTTGTATTTCTTAGTCCCCGAATGAGGTAATTCGCACCGGTTTTTTTTGCCAGATCAGCTGTTAATTCATTGTACGTAAGTACAGATATCCTGCTATCGCCAGCGAAAGCCGATTTTATTCTCTCCACCATAAAATCCACCTCGAAATAGTGCTTTTTGGCTGTATTGTTTCCAATGGCGATGATAACCTCATCAAAAATGGACAGGCTTCTGATGACAATATCATGATGGCCTTTGGTAAAAGGGTCAAATGAACCTGGAAATAAGGCTATCTTTTTTTCAGTCATAACTGAAAGTTAGTCACAAAGGAATACACTGAATAGGTCAAAGTTTTGATGGTCGGGGATTTCATCAAACATAAAGTTGAAATTCAGGTAGGATGGTTTGCTTCCAAAGGAAATGTTGCCGATATATTTCTGCAGCAGCTCAAAATGCTCCGAATCCTGTTTGATATTGCCCCACACAATTACTTTTTGGTGTCGTTGGCTTAACCCAAATTCCCTAAATACCAGCATGATGTATTTGAGGTAGTCTTTGCTGGTCTTTACGGCAAATTGATTGTAATAGTGAAGTTTTTGATTTTCAGAAACAAATACATGAAGAATACCCCTATCTATGATACAAAAAACGGTCTTCTCATGTGTATGGTCATCGTACCGGAGTATGCCCTCGATAAGTGCACTGCCCTGGTGGATAACCTGAAGGTTTTTAGAAGGATACAGCGACCTCATCCATTTGACCAGACGTTTGTCTGCCGCAAAGATGTTGACTGCATTTGAACTGATGTGCTTGTAGTAGTAAACATCCTCGACAGTATCATTCACTTCACAATTCAACAACAAATAGTCCCTCATAGACTCTTCCAGAAAATGGGAAGAAGGAACCAGTGAGAATTTATGGCTTTTGATTGAAAGTTTGACTGACTTCCAAAAGCCAGCCATTAACAGATGATGGTTTTCAAAAAGGGAAGCAAGAATGGACAGGCGTGTTTTGATCGTTTTTACATTTTCAAACACATAGTCTTCCAGAAGTAGGCAGGTATTGGTTTCTTCGTCAGTAATACAAAACTGAAAATCCCTTATACCCACCTGCATTGACAACCCATATTGATGCAATCTTTCAACATCAAAATTGTCGTCTTTTATCTTCCTGACGAGCTTATAGCTCCCTTCGTTTACTGTAGCTTCCAAAATATTTTATTCCCAGTTTCCTGAAGTGGTTACATTAGTCCTTGACCCAAACCTCAGGGGTTTCTTAGTTCTTGCCTCATTGCTTTCCTTTCTGTTAGGATCGGCAGGAGCTGTATTCCACACTTCCACCACGTCCACACTTACCCCACTCTTGTCAATTTTATCAGCCCACATGCCAAACTTTTTGTTTGGGTCCACAGGAGTACTAGGCAGTGATGCCAAATCGAATCTTGGGTATTTTGTAGCCGAAAATATCGAATCCCTCACTGGCATGGTCCCCAACGTATCTATTTCAACATACACACTATCGGCACCATAGTCAAGGGTGATGATGTGTTCTATTTTAGATGTAATGTAAAATTGACCGGAATCCACAAAGCTCAGCAATTTGTCCCAGTCACTTGTGTATTGTCCATTCACAGCCTGATAAGCAATTTGTGCCTCACGGATCATCATCAGCTTATCGATAATTTTACTCTCCATCTTATCTATTCTCTCCGCCTCATCGATTGAGTCAAATATACTGTTGTACAAAAATACAGCAAGAACAATTGAAACAATTAAAGCTGCAATGGAAACGATTCTGGTTGTGTTCATATTAGATTGTTTTTGTGCAATAATAAATATTTTTCGAGTAAATTTTGATTACGAAAACGCTATTTTAGGGATTATTTTCAAAATTAAAAAATCCATGAGTGTTTAACAGCTCCTCAGTGCTGTTGCATGTCCGCAGTATTCCATGCAAGCATTCCCTGCCCAGGCTGTTTATTTCCGAATAGTCCATCATCTTTACTTCATCAATGATTTGTTGATGAGCCTTGAACTCCGGGTCCTTCCCTTTGGCCAACTTCCCTCCTATTGATTTGACAGAAAAAAACAACTCCATGGCGTGCAATGGTTTCATTAAGAACTCCGAAACAAACAAAAAGTCACAAATCTCAATTTTTAATCCTGTTTCCTCCAGAAATTCCCGTTTGAGACTGTCCTCTGCCGTATCTCCAAACTCTACTCCGCCACCAGGTGGGAGCCATAGTTCCCCCTGGGAGCCCAACCCTCTATGCTTGATGAGCAACACCGAATTTCCTTCGACCAGTATGCCACATACCCTAATTCTGGGTGTGCCCCCGTATTTCCCATGCAGAAGTTCCTTGTCCATAGTACACATATTTTTAAGAAAGGTAAATCTAACACAGTTACCCTAATGGTCAATCTCTTTAGTTTTATAGAGTCAAGGTTCCTTCGCTGCACCACGAAATGAGATTTCGCGTAGGCAACAAACTTTCGGGCACTTTATTCAAAAACCAGTTTCCAGATGGGTAGAAAATTCTGATTGCGTACATTCGCAGTAAATCCAAAATATACGTTTTCAATTTGCCACTACCTTCATCTATATTAAAAAGTAAATTCCCTTTCGAGCCAACAAAAGGGCAACAGGGTATCATTACCCACCTCGATCAATTTATCACCAGTAAGGAGCAGAAATCCACCCTGGTGATCACAGGATACGCGGGTACTGGAAAAACCACCCTGATGGGTGCCCTTGTCAATGTGCTTCCCTTATTCAATCAAAAATTTGTACTGTTGGCACCTACGGGCAGGGCCGCCAAAGTACTCAGCAACTATTCCCGGAGAACTGCCTTCACCATTCACAAGAAGATATACAAAAGCCAAACAGGGGATGGTGAACCCGGGCTTCAATTTAAAAGGATCAAAAATTACCAAAAAGACACCATATTCATCGTAGATGAAGCTTCTATGATCCCGGCAAAAAAGGATTTTAATGGAAGGAGCCTGCTCACTGATCTGGTGGAATATATTTTCGAAAAAGAAGGAAATAAACTCATATTAATAGGTGATACAGCGCAGCTCCCCCCTGTTCAGCAAGATGAAAGTTTTGCCCTGGACCCTGCTTTCCTTAGGGACATGTACCGCCTGAGCACCGCTGCTTTTGAGCTCACAGAAATCACCCGACAGGCATTGGATAGCGGAATCCTGCAAAATGCGACGCACATCAGGTCGCAATTGCACAAAGACCCAATTCGTATTAAATTCAATACGGCCAAATTCCCTGACATCTTTAAAATGACCAGCGAGAGGCTGGAAGATGGATTGCGCTATGCGTATGACAAATATGGAATAGAAAACACACTGATTATATGCCGGTCTAACAGATCGGCTGTTCAATACAACCACTTTATTCGCCACCAATTGCTCTTTCGCGAGGAAGAACTGGAAGCTGGTGACCTGCTCATGATCGCCAAAAACAACTATATGTTTTTGCCTGAAAACATCCCTGCAGGCTTTCTTGCCAATGGGGATTTTGTGGAGGTGCTAAAAATAAAAAGCACCGAAGAAAACTATGGACTGAGGTATGCCGACCTGGAATTGAAACTAGTTGACTACTCATACAAGGATTCGTTCGAGGCGAAAGTGATCCTGGACACCTTGCATTCCAATACACCAGCCATGCCCCATGACAAGAACCAGGAACTGTATAACCAGGTGCTGGCTGACTATGCTGGCTTGTCAAAAAAAGAACAAAGGGAAGAAATGAAGAAGGATCCCTACTTGAATGCACTACAAATAAAATATGCCTACGCCCTTACCTGTCACAAATCACAAGGAGGCCAGTGGAATGTCATCTTCGTGGACCAGGGATACCTCATGGAAGAGAAGATCGACAAAGAGTTTTTAAGATGGGTATATACAGCAGTCACCAGGGCAACAGATGAATTATTTCTACTCAACTTTCATAATAATTTTTTTTAACTTTCCGTTCTATACTGCGTAGTAGCATCCAAGGCATACATGCCTTCGGGAGATTTGAGAATTAACTTTATTGAGAACTATGAAAAAAATATCACTATTAGCACTTGTATTATGCATCTCGTTTTTGTCAGTGGCCCAGGAGGCGGAGAAAACTGAAGCCCCTCAGCCAGGCCCCTACATTTCGTTCGTTGAAAAATCGCACGACTTTGGAGATATAGAACAAGGCGATATTGTTGAATATACTTTTGAATTTGAAAATTCTGGTGATGCACCATTGGTATTGTCAAATGTGCAAACCACCTGTGGGTGTACCACTCCGTACTGGCCCAGGGATCCCATAGCCCCAGGGGAAAAATCGAAAATACAAGCAAAATTTAACAGCCGAGGTAAAATGGGAAGACAAAACAAAGTGATCACCATTACATCCAATGCGGTGAACAAGCAGGAAAGGGTAAGTATTATTTCCAACGTGCTACCAAAATCCAAAACCCAGGAAAGCGAGGGTTAAATCAAAGAAACATCTGATAAAGGAGCTATTAGCTCCTTTTTTTATGCGCTTAAAACGAGGCTGTCTCAAAAGTATCTCGTTATTGCGAACGGAGTGAAGCCTGCCTTTTGGACAGACATGGCAATCTTATCATACAAGGTGCAATCGAAGATTGAGATCGCTTCGCTACGCTACCGATGACGTTATTAACGAAAGTATTGATTATAAACGGGTTCCGCTGGTGCGAGCCCAATGTCGTTAAGTTAAGTTGAACCGTCATCGCGAGGAATCGAAGCGATCTCATCAAAATGGACAGGTAACATTACACAGAAAGACTGCCGCGCTGCGCTCGCAGAGACGATAGCTTAACTTAACGACATTGGGTGCGAGCCTTTGGCTCGTATCTGGTTTTGATGGATACGAGCCAAAGGCTCGCACCAGCGAATTAGCACACCCTACCGTCATTTCAATTTGTGCGTTTTGGAAACCAAAATGTTATATCTCGTGATAGCCTGCCCCGCACTAGATGCGGGGACGGTTTGTTGGACTTTTGAGACAGCCCCTTTTATGCATTTAAAACAAAGTGTAATTTCCTCCTCTTCTGAATCTGGTGAAATCAAGGGGCGGCAATGCGGTTCCACCCATATATTTTTTAACAGCCACATCGAATAGTTTTTTGATCGATTGGGACAAAGCCCCCTCTCCCCGCATTCTCCTGCCCCAGTCTGTATCATTCACCCTGCCCCCATGCAGCCACTGGATTTGATTCCATACTTTGTCTGCCCGGTCAGGGAAATTCTTATCCAGCCAATCCCTGAAAACAAGGCCAATCTGCCCATTCAATCTTACTGTTACATATCCTGCTTGCAACGCCCCCGCCTCAGCGGATTTTTTTATCACTTCGGGTATTTCATGGTGGTTGAGGCCTGGTATAACGGGTGCAACAAGCACCAAAACCGGAATACCAGCTTTAGAGAGCGCCCGGATGGTATCCAACCGCTTTATGGAAGATGCAGTTCTGGGTTCCAGGATGCTGCGTAAACTTTCGTCGAGTGAATTGAGGGAAATAACCACGTGCACCAATTGTCTCCTGGCAAGCTCCGACAACACATCGATATCCCGCTTGATCAATGCATTTTTTGTGATGATACCTACAGGATTTTGGTATTTCAAAAAAACCTCCAGCAACTGCCTCGTAATGCGAAATTTTTTCTCTAGCGGCTGATAACAATCAGTATTCCCCGAGAGCATCACTATAGCCGGCTTCCATGATTTTTTCAACAATTCCTTCTCTAAAAGCCGGGCAGCATTTTTCTTCACGATGATTTTAGTTTCAAAATCCAATCCGGCATTAAAGCCCCAATATTCGTGTGAATTTCTGGCGTAGCAATAGGTGCAACCATGCTCACACCCCTGATACGGATTGATCGAATAGTTCCATGAAATATCCGGACTGCTGTTAGTGCTGATTATGGTTTTAGGTGATTCAAAATAGATGTTGGTTTTGGGAATAGCGGTTTCATAATCATCAATCCCGTCCAGTGCGCTGCTATCCACAAAGCCCTTTTCAAATTTGTTTTTGGGCTTGAGTTGGGCGCCCCTCCCTTTTATGTAATTTTCATCAACCATGTCCTAATCACCTGACCACATGTTTTCCAAAATAGAAAATGCTCCGGTTTTTAATCAATGCAATTTACTAAAAATATTAGTTAATAGTATAATTATTTTAGTGTTTCATATTAGGCCTTTAATGTTTTAGATTTGTACCCCTTATAAGTTTTATTTTTTATTTAGTAAGAGAAATAGCATGAAAGCAGAAATCCACACCAGTAAGGGTGTAATGAAGATTGATTTTTTTGAAAAGGATGCACCCAATACGGTGAAAAATTTTACCGATCTGGCCAATCATAATTTCTACGATGGGCTCACTTTTCACAGGGTCATTCCTGATTTTGTAATACAGGGAGGATGCCCTAACGGAACGGGGGCAGGTGGCCCGGGATATCAAATAGATTGCGAACTGGATGGAGACAACCAATACCATGACCGTGGCGTATTGTCCATGGCTCATGCAGGCCGAAATACAGGTGGATCACAATTTTTCATTTGTCATTCCAGAACCAACACTGCGCACCTCGACCGCAACCACACGGTATTCGGAAAGGTAGTGGAAGGCCTGGATGTAATAGATCAAATCAAGGAAGGTGATGTGATGGACAAAGTGGTCATTATTGAAGAATAAATTTACACCCACCTGGAACATACGAATAGCGAAGTAAAATTTTACTTCGCTATTCTTTTGCTTTTATTTCTTAATTTTAAAGACAAGAACCAAACCAATTAAGAAATGAAGCTCCAGGCTTATTTTACCCTACTTATCATCGGGTGCTGGCTAATTGCCTGTAAATCCGAAAACAAAAAAGAAGAACAAACCGAAAAAGTTGCCCCTGAGGAAACCGTAAAGCAACGGTCGCTCACAAAATTATGGGAAACCGACACGCTGCTCACCACCTGTGAATCGGTGTTTTATGACGCATCCAACCAAATACTGTATAGTGCCAATATGGGCAATGTACCTCCCAACGCCAAAGATGGGGATGGGTTCTTATCGAAGGTGTCCCTAACTGGCGAAATTATTGAACTCCGATGGATAGAAGGGCTCGATGCGCCCAAAGGAATGGGTAAAGTTGGCAATAAATTGTATGTGGCCAATATCGATGAACTGGTAGAAGTCGATTTGGATGCCGGGGAAATCTCCAACCGGTTTCCCGTAGAAGGTTCCCAATTTCTCAACGACATTACCACTGCCTCGGACGGCACTGTTTTCATATCAGACACCAGAACCAACAAAATACATACTTTCAAAAATGGAACTATTTCCACATGGCTGGAAAAAGAAGACATGGGAGGACCAAATGGCCTACTGCATCAGGGTGGTAAACTCATGCTGGCCACTTTTGGAGATGGCAACTTTCAACAGATCGATACCCAAACCAAGGGCTCTACTCTACTCAACAATGCCACACCTGGTGGCGATGGTGTAGTGGCAGTGGGTGATGATTATCTGGTGTCCAACTGGAATGGCGAGGTGTTTTTTGTAGATGCAAAAGGCAACAACCAAAAGCTACTGGACACTAAAGCCGAGAAACTAAATGCTGCCGATATTGCCTTCATCGATGGGGAAAGCACCCTGCTGGTACCTACATTTTTTGGCAATAAAGTCATGGCCTATAAGCTGAATTGATTAAGGCTTAAAAACTGATCCTGCTGGCATAATCCCGAAAAAGAAATTTTAAAAGTAATTGCCCGAGAATGATAAATCTATTTCTCCCAATCATCCGTGCGGAAAGATGATGCCGGCAGGCCTTCCACATTGTAGAGGCTGCCAGGAGTGCAGTTGTCGAAAGCGTAACGTACAGCCACCGGGTCGGCTACTTCTTCGTTCCAAACGGTCACACTTTTACCTCCATCTATCCTGGCCATAGCCGGAACAAAAACCTTGTCCGGCCCGGCTATCTGAAAGCCTGTGAGTTCCCTCCCAAAGGAAGATAACCCGTTGTTTGCGAAATCAAAACTCAACCTGACCCGGCCATTCCCTGTTGCATCCATTGATTGATAAACAGGCCCGCTGCATGCGATCCCCCCTATGCCGTAGGTACTGGACAGTGCCCAATAAACCAACCGCTCCCCCACCAGTTTCTTCTCACGTGAGTGGATAAAATCACAATCCCCAATGTCCATGGTAACGGCCATTCCAGTATTTTCCAGGTTCTGCATAGTATGCAGTTGGGCTTCCCTCAGGAAAGCCGAATTGCAGTCTTTGTAACCAAATGGGGCGATTTGCACAAAATAAAAAGGAAAGTTTCCCTGCCCCCATTTCTGCCGCCAGGACTGCACCATCGCAGGAAAAAGTTCTTTGTACTGTTCCGGGCGATTACGATTTGCCTCGCCCTGATACCAGATAGCACCCGCAATCCGATACCCTAAAAAAGGGTGTAGCATTCCATTATAAAGCAGTGTTGGAGTTTTGTTCACCCCCTTTTTCGGTAGCTCACCCGGTAGTTCAATAGATTTAAAGTTCTTTAATGTTGCATCGTCAGTCCAGGCTTCTGCGGATGAACCTCCCCAGGATGTTTCTATCAGCCCAATGGGAACATCCAGGATGTTTTCCAGCCTTTTGGCAAAAAAATAGGCTACCGCACTAAAATCCCCGGCAGTGGTAGGCTCAGCTATCAGCCATTTGCCCTCTACATCATCCTGCGGCTGCAAGCTATAAGCGCGCTGGGTGTCAAATAGCCTTATGCGATCGTTGGCCGAATTTAATATTTCTTCGTTGCTACCGTTGATGGGTTGGTTGTTGAATCCTTTAAGGGGCATTTCCATATTGGATTGGCCGGAACACAACCAAACTTCTCCTATCAGCACATTGCCCAATTCCAGCGTATCATTCCCATATATAGTGACGGTAAAAGCTTCATCGCTCGCCAGTGGCGTTCGCAATGCAATTTTCCAATTGCCTTCCAGGTCGGTTTCAGCTGAGGCTGACTTCCCCCACGAACCTTCAACCTTAATCAATGCTCCTGGTTCATCCTTTCCCCAAATATTGACGTCTTCATCCTGCTGCAGCACCATGTCGTTGCTGAAAAAAGATGGTAACTGGGTTTGTGCTTGAGACAACCCTGTGTTCAAAAGTATAGCCAGAAAAATCAGCTTGATGTTCTTCATATTTCAAGAAAAATTAGCTTAAACACAGTTACACCAATCGCAATCAGTATTGGTAAAGAGTCAATGGTCGATAGTCGATGGTCAACAGTTAACTGTCAACGGTTAACTGTCGACTGTTAGCCGTTGACGATAAAATCGATTGCCTTCAAATATACTGTCCGATTTAAATAGCGAAAACTATCTCCATTGAAAATCTCCCTGCTCAACAGACCAGTCATTTCCAAAAAAGCCGGTGCATTTCACACCAGGCACGCCATTTTTCATCATTGTGTCATCAAAAATAATCACATCCGGGAAAGTTGTGCCATTCACAAGATAATCATTGGCGTATGCCCCTTTCATTCCCCCGGCACCAGTGGCTGTCACCACTCCTATGCTGGCCACCTCCGAATCATGCCTTGGATATACAAAATACCCTCCCCACTGTTCTCCGGCGAAGATGCGATTGCCTACCTTGAGCTTATCATCTGAAAATTGTACAGGGCAATTTTTCAGCAATGTGTTCCAGGCTGCATTGTTGTCCTTGTTTCCGTATAGAATTATATTCCTGTCAGGATATTTGGAGAGTGAAAAACGGGTATCCTTTACAATTTCAACATTTCCATTGGCACGATACCAGAATTTTTCCGCATCAAATTGCGCACGGTTGTAGTACCACTCATTTTCCTCTTTGGAACCTTTCGATGCATATACCAAAACTACCTTGTTTCTAAATGCATCCTTAAAACCTCCATTTCTATGCGGCCCCTTTTCTGCTTTGGCTGGTGCTGATGCCAATTTCCATGTAGCCCCTTCCTTTTTTAGATAAAGGCTGCCATTTCCGTCCGACAGCAAAATTTCCTGCTCATCTACTACAATGGTATCACTATTTACCGACATTTTATCCAGGTCTATTTCAAGGCATTGTGCGTTCTCTGTTTTAATGCTGTGCGCTCCCTCTTTCGCCCTCTCAAACTCAAATGTGCTGACCTCAAATGGCTTTTCCTGTTGCAGGATCTTCACAAAATGAGATCCTGCAGAGACTCCCGGCGAAGCAGTGGAAAATTCAACTTTCTTGATCTCTTCTGTGGGCTTAATACTTCTTTCCTGAAAAAAATTGAAAATAGGTGGCCAGTCCACACTGTGGTTGCCATACCAGTGGGTACCATCGGGGTATTCGTAGTAGGCAAAATCGGGATGAAATTTACCTAAAGTCTCACGCATGTCCCTCGCGAGAAAAGTAGGTACTACAGTATCCTTTTCACCATGCAAAACATACACACCATGATGCAAATAGTTGCGCTTCAGCTTCAAAGTCCTGCTCGGATTACCCGCCCTTCTGATCATTTCATCCATTTTCGCATCTACCTCAGATTCATAACTTTTGCCCTCAGCCTTTTCCAAAAATTCTGACTTGCTCATACCAAACCTTGCAAAATCTTCTTCAGGACGATCCATCATCCTCCTTACAAAACTCTGCCTGTATTCCAACAAGTCAGGATACCCTGCACATGGTGCTATGGCCGCAAACCTATCCGGGTAAGTGGCACCCAAGTACCATGTACCGTGCCCTCCCATGGAATGGCCCGTGAGATAGGTGTGCTGCGGATCTGTACCAAATAGCTTTTCTGAATGATCCAAGACCTCCAATGCATCCAGTCTTCCCCAATCTTCCCATGCAAAGCCAAACGGCCTCCTGTTAGTAGGAGCTACCAGATGCCCCCAGTCTTTTTGTTTGTACGCATTGGCCTGGTTCACCGCTTCCACGGATGCACCATGCACCGACAAAAACATGGCCTGATTGTCTGATTCCTGATCCAGTGAGGGAGCCACGCTATAATATTGCACACTACCATCAATGTTACTGATGAAAGTATTTTTATGGTGCTTGAATTTGGACTTGATTTTTAAATTGATGGAATCTGTATGTAAAACCTTGCCTTTTTTATCTTTTAGTTTCACAATGGATTTTACCTGATCCTCTTCTGTTAACCTTGGATCAGTGGGAACAGTAAATGGCACCTTTCGTACCGTCATTGGTGAAATACCCGGTATGTCAAAATCCAATTCTTCCTGCCCAACCTGACATGAAATACTACCACCTTCAAACCAGTCTTCAGTGGTATTCATCACCCTGATAGCTGCCCAGAGAGGTTCGTTTTCTTCTGCAAGCAGATCCGGAACGGTTAGGTCGCGCCTGGTAAATTGAATGGGGTTGTTGGCTTTGAGTAACCTGGCCCTCATTTTCGGAAACCTGCCACCTGCCAGCACAAATTCGTTCTTACCTTTTTTCAGTTTGACAGGGATCAGGTTCCAACCAAAATCATAGTGGTCGCCTTCACGCGGCAATCCATTGATCAGGATGTTGGTGTGGCCTGAGGCCTCAAAAAGTACAATGCTTTCCTCTGGAGAATTATATTCCAGGTATAAATAGCCAGAACGAAGGTTGCGGTCATTAAAATCGTTTTTGTCCCCCACTTCTATTCTTTCCCACTTTTCACCGTCTTTTGTAGCGGCTTCTTCCTTTCCTTCCCGGATATTAGTTTGTCCTTCTGATAGTATCCTTGCGAATACAGGGTCGGTCGGGATTGCATCAGGGCTAAAAAAAGACCTTGACTGCCTGAGCATCAACCCTTCTGTAAACAGGTGGACTACATCTCCTTCATTTACGTCCTCTACCTTTTCCTTACCAAAATACTGTACAATGTTGCCTTGCTGATCCTGTGCAAGTGACAAACCTGAAAGAAAAAAGTAACAAACGATGGCTATAAAATGAATCCGGAGGTACTGGTGTTTTATCATGCTTTGAGCTTTTAAAAATTTGAAATAAATGAACGTTCTCGTGAACAAATTTCAAGCCAAGCACCTTACAAATCAATATCAGACTGGGATTTTACATGAGTGGTCAATAAAGATGTTGAGAAAAAACCTTAGGTTAATGGAGCCAAGGTTAATAAGATGGGGATTTATGTGATTTAGGGTGAATAGCGTTGCGTACGCATAATGCCTCCCTTTAAATGAAAAGTATTTTTTAAACTATAACCTGCCGTAATTAAACAGGTTACTTCAAGTAACCTGTTTAATTATGCTGGTGCTTCCAATCTTTTTTGACTTTATTGATAAACGCCCACTACTTTTCTCTTCCCCTCACAGATTCAAATAGAGCCTAAGATAAAATGTAGCACTTGAATTTCATTCTGAACATTATTAGCGTGGTTTGTTCCTGCACAAACCCTCGGTGAGGTGTGCTGACACGGCTCTGGCGCCTCTAAAGGTTTTTCTTACGCCTAATGACAATGATTTCATACCTTGTTGAGTTCATCCATCAATGCTTTGCGCTTGCTGTATTTCTCCCGGAAATTTTTCACCAAAGTTTTCACCTGCTCTCCCCCACCAATCTTTTTCATTCGCCGCAGGTATCGGCATGCGTCCTGGTAGTATTTTCGTCCCATATTATCCGCTAAAAATATGCTTATCTCCTTACTGTACAACTGGACAAATTCTTCCCTGTAATCATTCAACAGGTATTCTTCTTCACGTTCTAATCTGTCAAGGGAAATATCGCTTTTCAACAATTCAAATAGTCGCTCCCACCACTCTTCCTGGATATAAATTTGCCGTATCAATACTTTATTCATCCAGTTACTCGAAGCTTCAATATCCCCCAACAATCCTTCCACAAAAAGATGCCAATCACTTTCTGCTATGTTACTTTTCAGAATCTGATAATAATCCTGCTCGTGACGAAAATTGTCTATCAGGAGATATCTGGCATACTCAATTATCTTTTGCTTGTCATTTTGGGCTTGTGCTACTTTCAGCAGCCAGTCATACCATTCTTTGGCAAGGCCAGGTTTTTCTTTCTCATCATTTTTGATACCCTCTTTTGACAGCTTGATCGCCCTGCTGTAATTTTCTTTGTTTATCGCCTGTTCTATTTCGATTCTCCTGATTCGGGGATTGGACATATTTTGTTCAATAAAAAGCTCAACCTCCCTTTCGTCCTTAAACCTTTTCAACACATCAAGCACAACAAATTGAGCCTGCTCTTGTTCATAGTCACTCTGGGTATTCTCAAGGCAATTCAACAATCTGTCGCCTTCTGTCTCATTCTTTAGCAAATCTTTGGCTATGTAAAGTATGTCTGTGTGCCAATCCCACCCTGCAAAAACCCTACCCTTATAGGTAGAGATGCAATAGTCCAATAATTCCGTCCTTATTTCATCCGGGATATCCTGCCTGGCAATGTCACTTAATGTTTCCATACAGCGGTATATAATCCCACCAAGGTCACCGCTACTATCATCGGCATATTGAAAGGCCCCCGTTACCTCTTCGATCAAAGACATACAAATGAAAATAGCATTCCTATAGTTCTTGTTTTCCAAATATTTGGCCGTATGGTCGAAAAAAGGTTCAATACCTGCCACTACAAAACTCATGTCGGACCAGGAAATAAACCCATCCCTGCCTGATGCGAGGTTTAGTATGGAGCGGATTTGACTTTGGTAAAACTCCTTGGAATGTGCATCACTGTAATGTGAAAATGTAGCCAAAAAGAAATTTCTAAACTGCTTATCAGAATTGATAACATCCTCTATAAACTGTTTGAGTTCGTCATGCGTCACAGTATTCAGGATATCTTCTACCTGTCGCTTGACAGATTTCTTCCTTGTTCCTCTTTTTTTCTTTTTTTGGTTGCCCAATTCAAGGGTATCCTGCTGAAGGTAAAAGATTGCTGCTGCCATGTGTTTACAAACCGGACCGAAATCGTATGGACAATCACAGATCTGGTCTTGTATAAGATTGTTTTTGATCGTTAATTCTACCGTATAATCTTCCGATCCTTCTACGATAAACTCGTACACGCCCGGCGACATTTCGGAGGGTTCATTTACAAAGCCTTGTTTGAAGTAAGAAAGGCCTCTTTTTAGTATTTTAGGTTCTATAAATTCCTCAAATCCTGAGAGTGGTATTTCCATAAACTAGCCTTATTAAATTTATCTTAGCTTATCGACAGCCTCCTTGCGTTCTTTGATGGCTTCTGCCAATTGGTACACAGCCATGGCATACATTTCGCTGTGGTTGTAGCGGGTGATCACATAGAAATTGTTGAAGCCAAACCAATACTCCATGTCGTCTTCCTGCTCCAGCGCAATGAGTGTAGATATCGAGCTCGGCGAAATGTTTCCCACAGGCCGATATCCGAGTTTGCTGTAATGTGATATGCTATATTTCGGTTTGAGCGATTGTTTTTTCAATGTTTGTGCTTCAGAAGATTTTACAGCTGGTGCCACTACCATTTGTCCTTTCTTCCATCTGTGAACGGCCAGGTAGTTTGCCACACTGGCTATGGCATCCTCCGGTGAGTTCACCAGGTCTTTTGTTCCGCCCACATCGTAGCTTTTGGCATAGGCCTTATAGCTGCTGGGCATAAACTGGCTATAGCCCATTGCCCCGGCGTACGACCCCAACAAGGTATGCACATCCAACTTTTCATCCCTGGCCAATTCCAGAAAGTGCTTCAATTCAGACGTAAAAAAACGAGCCCTTTTGGGATAACCAAAAGCCAGGGTGTACAGTGCGTCCAGTACCTTATAGGTACCCTTTCTTTCACCAAAATAGGTCTCTACCCCTAAAATACCCAATATCACTTCCACAGGCACTCCCGATTCGTTGCTTACATTTTCCAGTGCTGCGCTGTGTTCATTCCAAAAACCCACACCTGCCAGGATACGCTCATCCTTCATGAAAATATTCCTGTACCTGTACCAGGTCATTCTGCTCTCGGCAGGGTTGCTCATTTTCTCCACTATGGATTCCTGGTATTCGGCCTTTTCCAAAATACCCCTAACTTCTTCTGGGCTTAGGTCAGGATGACTGGAAAATCCATTGATGAAGGATTCTACCGCCGTTTGGTTGATTTGCGCCTTAAGCACCAATGAAGTAAAGAACAGGAATGACCCTAACACGAGGGTTTTGGAAAATATTGACATAAATAGAAAATATGGATTTAGTACAGATTAAAATGTAAAGCTAATGACTTGTTGTTTTTCTTCGGCAACAAATATTGTTCCTTAATAGGGCAGCCCCAATTTTCAGGAGGTGTTTTCCGTCTATTTTACTCTAATGACCCTTGAAGGAAATAATAATTTGTTATTTTCACCTCTCAACCAAAGCAAGCATTCATTACCAAAAAAACTTCCATATTGTCAATAGGCCTGGCGGTGGCACTCTCACTGTTTTTGGGTTGGCAACTCTCCTACCTGAAGTTTGATTATGAATTTGAAAATTTCTTTCCAATTGACGATCCGGAGCTGGAATACTATAAGGACTTTTCTGAGAAATTTGGCAATGACAATGACTACCTGCTTATTGGCATAGAAAACAACAAAGGTGTTTTCAGGCCTGATTTCTTGAACAGGGTTGATCAGCTATCCAAAGTCCTCAACGGCCTGCCGGAAAGTAATCAGGTGTTGTCTGTGACCAATTCAAAAAAAATAGTTTCTACCCCACTTGGCCTGGTAGATATACCCAGAATCCACCTGGATGACCAAAGCAGGCTCAAACAAGACAGCATCCACCTTTTTGAAGATCCCTATTTCAAACAAACTTTCTTTTCGAAAGACAAACATGGTTTGCGGCTGATCTTATTCCATGACAGGATATACGACACCAAACGTTCCGACCAGTTTGTAGTGACCATAGATTCACTGGTAAATGGATTCAAATTTGACCACACCCATATCGCAGGCAAAGCCAAAGCACAATACACCTATGTGAATATGGTAAAAAGGGATTTTGCCAGATTCCTCATAGTTTCTGCTATCATTATCCTGGTCTTGCTCATCATATTCGTCAGGAAACCAATTCTTATCTTTTCCACATTCGCCATTTCAGTGCTTTCCATCTTGTGCACGCTTGGTTTTATGTGCCTGATGGGCAAAAAAGTAGATTTGTTGAGTTCGCTGATTCCTACCATTCTTATCGTGGTGTCCATGTCGAACATTATTCATCTTTTTTCCATTGTCAAATCAAAACTTGGTGGTGAAGGGGAGATTTTCATCAAGCTACAGGAAGCCATCAGGGAAATTGGGTTTGCCACATTCCTTACTTCAACCACTACTGCCCTTGGTTTTCTCACATTGGTTTTTATAAAAGTGATGCCCATTTTGGAATTGGGACTGTATGCCGCTGCGGGTATTTTCCTTACTTTCATCCTCACTTATCTCATTTTCCCGTCGGTAGTAGTATTGTCCAATACAAGCTTCAGGTACAAATATACACCGGACATGAACAACCCCTGGATGGCCAAAATATTTTTGGTGATGGTGAAAAACCGGCGTACCATTTTGATGGCATTTGGGTTGGCATGCCTGCTGCTGATATATGGCACTACAAAACTGGAGATAAACGCATTCTTAATCGACGACCTGCCAGACAATACCCCCATGAAGGAAGATTTTATCTATTTTGATGAGCAATATGGTGGTGCCAGGCCATGGGTGCTAAGTGTGTGGGCGAAAGACCAACCGATCTATAGTGAGGAAGTGCTTGCGGAAATAAACAAAATAGAACAGATCGCTACGCAAACCATTCCTCTGAATGGCATCATTTCCCCGGCCAGCTATGTAAAGTTTGCCAACCAATCCAACCACAGCGGGTCAACTGATTACTTTAAGCTGCCCGATAATAAAAGGGATTGGGCCAGGAGCCTGTCATTCATCAGAAAACAGCATCCGGAGGAAAAGTTCATTAAGGTAACAGAAGGATCGGAGGCCCGAATTTCGGGTTTCACACCTGACATTGGGTCAAAGCTATCCAACGCCAACAACGACAAGCTCATGGCATTGCTCAGCGAAAAAGTAGATACAGATCTGGTTGGCTTCTCGATCACGGGCACATCCCACCTGATAGACAAAAGCCACGGACTGTTGTCACAAAAACTGATCAAAGGCTTAATAGGTGCCATGCTCCTGGTGGGTGCCATTGCGGGCATGTTGTTTCGCTCCTGGCGCATGACCCTGATTACACTCATCCCAAACATCTTCCCTATTTTGGCCACAGCTGCAATCATGGGATACTTTGGTATCCCACTGAAGCTGAGCACTTCCATCATATTTGCCATCTCTTTCGGTATCGTTGTGGACGATACCATCCACTTTTTGTCCAAATTCAGGCATGAAAAAAAACTAGGACTTGGCAACCTGTATGCCATGAAAAGAACCATCCTGACTACCGGAAAACCCATCATTATCACCACCATCATACTGACCCTGGGTTTTATCGTTTTTTGCTTTTCAAGTTTTGGGGTCACCTTTCACATAGGTCTGTTCGTGAGCATATCATTTATCATTGCCCTATTGGCCGACCTACTCCTCTTGCCTGTTTTGATCTTGCTTATATATAAGGACTAATTTATAAACCTCGAGAACATACGATATACCTGATTATAAATCGGTTGATGGCAGAATAATTTCATACCAAGTAATAAACCATAATCCTCAAAATATATTCGCTTCAAAAAAAGTGATGTGGCGCTAAAACCATATATTTGGCCTTTACCGAAAGAAAATGAAGAAAAATATTACTACAAGTATTAAAAAACTTTTGGTAGTGGCTGCCGCCCTACCAATTGTATATGCCTGCAAACCTAAAATACCAACAGAATATCCGTTGGTAATAAAAGAGGACTCCACTACGGTGAGGGCACGTGCAAAGGAAATAAGGGACAATACAGCGGCGCAACTGGCAGATGGATTTAGGCTGGACCTCTGGGCTACTGATTCGCTGGCTCCAGACCCCATTGCCCTTGATGTTGATGATTTTGGAAGTATTTATCTGACCAGTACCAACCGGCAGAAAAACTCAGAATTTGACATCAGAGGCCACAGGGATTGGATGACAACATCCATCTCCCTCAGCTCTGTTGAAGACAGGCGGAAGTTTTTGAGGCAAACTTTTGCCACAGAAAAAAGCGATGAAAACACCTGGTTAAAAGACCTCAACCAAGACAGTGTCCACGACTGGCGCGATCTGATGGTGGAAAAAGAGGAAATCTGGAAATTGGAAGATATCAATGGAAATGGTATGGCCGATGTTTCCACACGTGTACTTTACGACTTCCATGAAGAAGTTACAGATGTGGCCGGGGCGATGTTGGTTCGTAGGAATGACATATTCCTCGGGGTTGGGCCTGATATGTGGAGACTGAAAGATCAAAATGGTGATGGTGTTTTCGAGGACAAAACTTCGATAAGTCATGGATATGGTGTGCACATCGGTTTTGGTGGCCATGGCATGTCCGGTGCTGTAGAAGGACCAGATGGCAAAATATATTGGGGGATTGGTGATATTGGGGCCAACATAACGACGAAAAACGGTGAGGTTTTTAAATACCCCAATCAGGGGGTGATTGTACGTGCCAATCCGGATGGCAGCAATTTTGAAGTCTTTGCCGCTGGATTGAGGAACACCCATGAGTTTGTGTTTGACAAGTATGGCAACCTGATCAGCGCAGATAACGACGGTGACCATCGTGGGGAAAGCGAAAGGTTGGTCCATATTGTGGAAGGGCATGATGCCGGATGGAGGGCCAACTGGCAATATGGAAAATACACCGATCCTAAAAACAACGGTTATAATGTGTGGATGGATGAAGTCCTGTTCAAACCCAGGTGGGAAGGCCAGGCTGCCTACATCATCCCTCCTATCACCAACTACCACAATGGCCCCACCGGAATGACACTCAACCCTGGTACGGCATTGAGTTCCAGGTGGAAAGACCACTTTTTCCTCGTGGAATTTGCCGGTAACCCTACCAGGTCGCACATCTGGTCATTTACACTGAAGCCTCAGGGTGCCTCTTTTCAACTGAATGAAGAAACAGACATAGCAAGTGGGGTGTTACCAACAGGCATGCGGTTCGGTCCGGATGGAGCCCTTTATTTTTCGGATTGGATCAATGGATGGAACACCAAAGACTATGGCCGGGTCTGGAAACTTGATGTAGAAGATGACGACCTGCAAGATGAACGGATAGAGACCCAACGTTTGATGACATTAAATTATTCCAAGGAACCCGAAAGTGCCTTGTTGCAACTGCTCGGACATGAGGATATGAGGATCAGGAAAAAGTCGCAGTTTGAATTGGCCACACGGGGAAAAAGTGGTTTTGAGGTTTTTGAAAAAGCTGTACAACAAACTGACAACCAGCTAAAGCGCATTCATGCCATTTGGGGAATAGGACAATTGGCAGCTGAAAAAACTGAATATGCCAGTTCTTCACTTGTATCCCTTTTAAAAGATGCGGATGCAGAGATTATAGCCCAATCTGCCAAAGTGATTGGTGACCTGAATTACGCCAATGCAGCAACTGAATTGATTGCCCTGCTTGCCCATGACCATCCAAAGGTAAAGTTTTTTGTTTCACAGGCTTTGGGCAGAATTAAGCATCAAGAGGCTGTAGCACCAATTTTGGCCATGATCGAAAAGAACAATGACGAGGACGTTTACTTACGTCATACCGGGGTGCTGGCATTGTCCAGAATTGGCGAAATTGATCCCATCATTGCACTGGCAAACCACCCTAAAAAATCCATGCGTGTGGCTGCCGTTTTGGTTTTGAGACGATTGCAACAGGAACAGGTAGCCTTGTTCTTGAACGACCAGGATGAGTACATCGTAACAGAAGCAGCTCGTGCCATCAATGACGATTGGTCCATCGAATCTGCCCTGCCCCAATTGGCAGAAGTACTGAAGGATGACCGGTTCACTTCAGAGGCATTGCTCCGGCGGGCCATCAATGCAGCGCTACGAGTTGGGGGAGACAAAGAACTAGATTTGTTGATTTCGTTTGCCAACAAAAAAACCGTACCCAAAACACTAAGGGCAGAAGCACTTTTAACCCTGGGCACCTGGCCAAACCCATCTGTATTGGACAGGGTGGACGGGCGCTATCGTGGTGAAATAAACCGGGACGACAGGCAGGTTAAAGAAAAGGTGGAGGCGAATATGGCCCAATTCCTGAAAGAGAGTGACCCTCAGTTTTTGACCGCCATGGCTTCCATGCTCAGTGAACTGGACATTAGAAACTATGGTCTACACCTCCAGAAGCTGATGGTTTCCAATCCCGATCCCGGCTTGAAAAGCGCCATTATAGAAGCACTGGTAACACTTCAATTTCCAGAAATTGTATCGGTGATCCAACAGGGCATGGCCGATGAAAACATAGAAGTGAGGACTACCGCCCTCGGATACCTCAACAAACTAGCCGTCTCAAGGGAAAACCTTCCTGCCCTTATTGATCCAATATTTAAAAAAGGAACAACTAAGGAACAACAACGGGTGCTGCAGGTCCTTGGTGAAATGCCAATAGAAACTACCTCTGACATTTTGGAGGGATTTATAGACCAAATGACATCTGGAAAATTGTCGCCTGAGTTGGCCTTGGATTTGGGTGAAAGTGTGAACGCCTCTGGCTCTGAGGCGCTCCTTGCCAAATTGAATAGTTCAAAAGCCCCTGGCAGCACTTCAGAATCTTTTGAAGATGCCCTCTATGGGGGGAACGCGCAAAATGGACGAAGGTATGTGATGCGCAACAGTACCGCCCAATGTATCAGGTGCCATAGCATAGATGGTGAAGGGGGCACGGTTGGCCCGTCGCTCACCGATATTGGAAATGTGCTGAGCCGTGAAGAAATCTTGCAGGCATTGATAGAACCGAGCAAACGACTTTCCCCTGGTTTTGGATCGGTTTCGCTTACCCTTACAGGTGGCCAGGTGGTCAATGGCACCCTGCTGGAAGAACGACAGGATGAACTCATCCTCCAAACATCTGAAGCCGAACCTATGGAGATTCCATTGTCGAGGATAGAAAAACGAAGGAACAACCCATCGAGCATGCCCCCAATGGGTACGATCATGTCCAGGCGCGAAATCCGGGATGTGGTGGAATATTTGGCGGGACTTAAAAATTGAGGATGTGAAAAGGCGGGAGCTCATCAGTAGGAGTTCCCCGCGATCAGTAAAAAACGTTCCCGGTTCGCCGAGAAAGCTTTGGGTCTGGGCAACCCGATTAAGATTAAAAACCCTCCAAGGGTTGGGTGGAAATAACTTTCACCCCTACGAGGGCATTGAAAACGCAACCCTTGGAGGGGTGATGTTCTCGTTATATTAAATGCGACTGCACGAACCCTCAGGGAAACAGCCCGTCTTTGTCTTCACCGCTTGCTATTTCATTCTTCCCCCCAATAATCAATTACAAACAGATCTTTCATCAGAGGCTTATTTTTCTTCGCTACTTCTATATGGGCTGGGTGCGGCAAATAAACGTCCCGGCCTTCTTTGTTCTCAAATGTCAGTACATAGCAATGAGTAAACCCTTTATTGAACCCCTCGACACTCACATCTTCTCCACCTTCAAACTTTATAATCTCTGGAATCCTGTTTTTCAATTCTAAAAAATCCCTGACCGCCCGAGCCCTTCTTTCCGGGGTTATTTCATCTTTGAACTGAAATGACACCACATGCCTTAATACTTGATTTTTCTTTTTTATGCCGGTAAATGATATACTGATGCCTGCCAGTATAAGCATCACAAAGACCAAAGGAGTAGATATTTTATACTTCATAATCTTAAATATTTTGGTGAGTTTATTTTTTGGCGAGAATCAATCTATTGGGTCTAACCTGTAGGATACGAACGTCTTGTCTTCAGTGGATCCGGCGAATAGAAAGTAGTGATCTCCTATTTTCTTTCCGGTCATTCCAAGATAGACAGGCACATCGGTAAATAACTTACCTGCTTCGATCAGCCTCCCTTTGTGGTCCAGGACACAAAGCTGGATGCTCTTGTCATCTCTTGTAGCTACAGCGATCAACTCGTTTTTATCGTCTATTGGCAGGGAC
This sequence comes from Cyclobacteriaceae bacterium, assembly GCA_040222275.1. Taxonomy (GTDB): domain Bacteria; phylum Bacteroidota; class Bacteroidia; order Cytophagales; family Cyclobacteriaceae; genus CAXBNB01. Next base: position 346,237 of record JAVKDJ010000048.1, on the reverse strand, counting down.
TGTATGCGCGTTTGTCCTTTGATAAGGGTTTCGCTGTTGCCCTCAAAAACCGAACGAGGCACCAATTCACCTTCTCCATTGATCATAAAAACACTGACGGCATCACCGTGGTAGTAGTAGGTATCCCTATCTTTTACCCAAGGGGTGGGTTCGTAATAAATGTGATGACGGTGGCCCACAACGACATAGTGCCTACCAGCCAGGGTAGCTGAGACGAGTGGGTATGTCCCATTGAGATACCTCGTCTCATCATCACCAATGTTATCCCTATTCTCGAAATGTCCATCTTCATACACCTGAAAACTACTTACCCCATTGTCGTGAAACCCGCCTGTAAACAGGAATGTATTGCCCTCAATGCGATGAACAGACATGGCTATCACTCCATCCATAAATAATTCATTGGTATCGGCCAGTGATTGGACATGCTCAAGACGGCCGTCAGGTGAGATTTTGAAACTGCTTAGTCCGGGCTCCTTTTCAAGCCCACCTACAAAAAGATACGATGACCCAGCCATGTGGACCACTTGCAAAGTGATTACAATGCCCAAATAAGTAGATTCAGTATCTTTTAGGGTGAATACGTTTTTCAATGTCCCGTCTTTGCGGATTTCAAATACTTCTACGGCATCTCCACCTTTCATCCCTGCAAAAAGAAAATCCTTTCCGCCAATTATATCTGTGGTGAGTCCCCTTACATGTTTACTGGAAACGGTTGTACTGGCAATCTTTTTCATTTTACCATCAGCACTCACCTTGAATACATCTATTTTATCGTCACTTCCCCCTGAATAAACATAATCTGTTCCATCTATTTCATGTATGGTACAGGTGACGGTATTCAACGATGTTTCCACCTGATCTACAGGAGTCAAAGTGAACTTTGGCTGGGCAAAAAGTAAATTCGCATGAAACAATGCGCCTAGTACAATGCTCCAGACGTTAATGATTTTGATTTTACACATTGTTTAAAGTATTGATTCAGCTGCCGCTGCAGCAATGTCATGATCCTGCTCAATAGAGCCGCCACTGATTCCAACAGCCCCAATTATTGTCCCCTCCTTGTCTTTTATTGGCAGCCCTCCCGGAAAAGTGATCAAACCATCATTGGAATGTTCGATGTTGTATATCGCTTCACCCGGCTGGGTGATTTTTCCGATCTCACCTGTAGGGGCATTGAAATACCTTGCTGTCTTGGCCTTTTTGATAGACACATCAATGCTACCCAGGTATGACCCATCCATACGCAAGAAAGCTTTGAGGTTTGCTCCTGCATCCACCAGGGCGATGTTGACTAGGATGCCTTCAGTTTTAGCCTTTTTCCGGGCTACCTCAATGATCTTGTTTGCCTGCGCGGCTGTCAAATCACCGGGTAATTGTAGCTGGCTCCAGGCCGGAACGACCGACAAAGACACCAGCAATAACATTACAAAAATTCGATTCATACGCTCATTGTTTTTTTGGTTGAAACATTGAATTCAAAAACACCACTTTATCAAACATTTATTGATATATTAATATTTTACCCATCGAAAACCGCAAAACCGGGAATCCAGGGACTTGTAGTAGAATTCGTTACAAATTTGGGAGCTTCGGAAATGAAAATTATTGAACTAGTTCAATAAATCAGATTATATTTTTTTCGACAGGCGTTTTTTGCGGATTTTACTCACAAACTCTTGCGTGATGCCCAAGTATGCGGCAACCTGCTTGTTTGTGACCCTATTGGCTATATTTGGATATGAAGTAATGAAATGATGGTAGCGCTGCTCGGCACTCATTGCGTGGTTTCGTATAAGCCTCCTTTGCCAGGCCACCACGGCCTTTTGCGACATGATTCGAAATAGCCTTTCTACCTTTGGCATCTCCTGATAAAGCCGCTCTTTTGCCGTTTTGGTGATAAATAATATTCTACTTTTTTCTATTGCCTGGACATTGAGTGCTGAGCCCACCTGATTGGTAAAACTATCAATTTCCATCACCCACCAATCTTCAGCGGCGAAGTATAGAATTTTCTCATTGCCCTGTTCATCCGCTGTGTATATTTTAAAACATCCGCTCACTACAAACCCCTCGAATCTGCATATTTCACCCTTTCTCAGGATATGCTCACCTTTCGCCACTTCCCTTTGCTCATAGCGCCCGCAAATGAATGCCAACTCTGAAGGTGTGAGATTCATGTGCCTCGAGAAATTTTCCTTTAACAGTTCAAAATCCATAAGCATACTAAAGTACTCTGTTCAAGCGATATCCATGACAACAAAACAGGCTTACTCATTGGCCAGCATGAAAATTAGCAATGTTCCAGGGAATAAAATTGCAGTCTTTCCACCCATAAGGATCAGGTTCCGCAAAATGTCTGATACCGCTGATCGTATCCATCTGGTACTATCTGTAGTTTCTTGTGCTGAGCATAGGGTTCGGACAATTGCCTCAGCAAGAGTTCAAAACTGCCAGGATCACCGGATGCTGCCTGTTCCAAAGCCTGCTCCACCAGATGATTGCGCGGGATAATCACCGGGTTGTTTTTATCCATCAAATCCAATCCGGCTTTCTGGTCCCCGGATCTCTCATGCGCCTTTTGCCATGCTTCACGCCACTGCCTGAATGATCGATCAATTACAAGTTGATCATCGGATATCGTCTGGTTTCTCAGGGATACGAAGAAATTGGTATAGTCAATTTTATGTTTGGCCAGTAAAACCAGCAAATCATTGACCATCGTTTTGTCTTCGTCCTCCTCATGCACTATTCCCAATTTACTGCACATCATGGAAATGTAGCGCTTTGAAAATTCCTCCGGAAATGCATTCAACACCTCCTTTACCTTCTCAACCGCTACCTCCTCCTTTTTATCAACCAGCGGTAAAAGTGCATTGGCCAAAATTGACAAATTCCAGTGGGCAATACGTGGTTGATTGACATAGGAATAGCGGCCTTGATGGTCAATAGAACTAAATACGGTACTAGGATGATAGCTATTCATAAAGGCGCAGGGGCCATAATCAATGGTCTCCCCTGCCATGGACATATTATCCGTATTCATCACACCATGGATGAAACCCACACGCATCCAGTGGACCAATAGGTCTATCTGTTTATCCATCACAGCTTTAAGAAGCTCCACAGCGTAATCATCGTGACCTGTGAGTGCCGGGTAGTGTCGTTTGACAACATACCTGACCAAGGTTTCAAGCTGTTGGGGGGCACAAAAATATCGTGCGTATTCCACCGTTCCCACTCTGACATGGCTCTGTGCCACACGTGTCAACACTGCTCCTGCATGTACTTCTTCCCTATACACGGGTCTGCTGGTCTTTACCACTGCCAAACTCCGGGTTGTTGGTATGCCCAGGTAATGTATTGCTTCACTCATCAAATACTCCCTAAGCATGGAAGGCAAAGTAGCCCTGCCATCCCCATTCCTTGAAAACTTAGTCCTGCCAGACCCTTTTAGTTGTATATCGAACCTGTTGCCTTTTACGACATGCTCGCCCAGCAATATTGCCCTTCCATCTCCCAACATGGTAAATTGGCCAAACTGATGCCCGGCATAAGCCTGTGCTATAGGTTCGGCACCTACGGGAATGGCACTACCTGAAAGCACACTTTGGACATAATCCCTGTCGGAAAGATGTGCCTCGACATCCAGATAGCGGGCAAGCGGTTGATTGAAGCAAACCAGCTCAGGCTGCTCTGCTTTCTCAGGAGATTGCTTTTGATAAAACTGCCCAGGCAGTTCATGGAGATACGTATTTTCTAAATGCCACATGTCTTCACCGGTAGAAGTGCGCCTCGAAGATAACGGACATAATCAGATTCACTCAGTCTATCGCTGAGAATTCGATGTAGATGTCACGAAAAGGTTGTGGTTTAGTCCCGACTTTCAGTAGTGCATGCTTTAAAACCCATTGAACCAGAGCATTAAATGACAAATAAGCTGAACAACCTGCACACACATGTTTTCACCTCCCCATTTTTTCGTCCAAATTGTCATCTTGTTCACCTCGGCCCACGATGAGTTTTGAAAAGTTGCGTGCGTTAAAGAGTAAAAAAATTCCAGTTACCAGAGTTACCATTGACTGGATCAAACTGTTCTTAGTTGAGCGGTTCCAAAACATACTTTCTTCATTATTATGAAAATAGGTGTTGTCTATAATAAGGGCAAGAATGTTCGGCAAGGAATAGACTATAGCCACAACTGAAATTAAGGCAAGAGCTATTTCCAAAATGTCAATTTTTGGTATGTTGAGTTCTAACGAACCATCGTTTCTGAAAGGAATCTTGCTCATGATGAGTTCCGTCTTAAAAATGGCGATGTAGGCAAAGGTTAACTCGATCAACCAAGTCACGGAAACTACGAAATATATGTACCGGCCTTCTATTTGGCCATTATCAAACATATTGTTCCCAATCATCATGAATATGAATTCTATTAAATGTTTGGCAAATTGGACAAAGTAGTAGAGTCCGAAAACCTTAATGGCGATATCCAGTATTTGTGTTTTCATTTTACAATGCTTTTGACTAATTCTTTATCAACTTGATGGTTTTCACCACATCGTTTCCATAGAGTTTGAGTATGTAGATTCCTACGGGGACTTCCCGGAAACCTATTGTCAAATATCTGCTTCCCCTTTCAACGACAGCCCCTCCTATGGTTTTCCCATTGATATCATAAATAAACAGCTCTCTAAAAGTATCTTTTTCAAACTCCACTTTCAGTATATCCCCAACGGGGTTTGGATAGACCTGTGTCTTGTAAATTTCATCACCGCCTCCCAATACGACCTCAGTGACTGTAAACTTTTGAGACACACTACTGGCAGCACTAAAGCTTGCATTTCCTGTCTGTGAAGCCGTAATGGTGGATACTCCTGCTCCAGCTATGCTAATGTTGCCATCGACAATGGTAGCTACCGTGTTATCAGAGCTGGTATAGGAAACGACCAGGCCCGAACTGGAAATAGCCCCTGGCCAAAAATCATCGTCCCCCAGTATTTTTTCCGGCAAAGCATCAAAGGTGATCGCCTGATCTGCTTTTTCCACGGTCAGCACTTGTGTTTCCTGTGTGGCTTCATTGGTATCATTCCCAATCTGGAAAGCGGTAATAGAAGAAGTGCCTACCCCAACAATTTGAATTTTACCCTCTACAATGGCAGCCACATTGGTATTGGAACTGGAATAAGTAACAGGCAAGCCAGAACTCGCTGATGCCCCTGGACCAAAATCATCATCACCATATTTTTTTGATGGCAAAGCAGCAAAACTTATTGTCTGTTTGGCCTTTTCTATGGTTAATGCTTGTGATACTGTGGCGGGGTTGTAGGTTGCATCCCCAGCCTGGATGGCCGTAATGACAGAAGTCCCAATGCCCACAATATGGATATGGCCGTTCACAAGGGTAACCACGCCCGTGTTGGAGCTTAGATAGGTAACCACCAAACCGGAATTTGCAACAGCGGCCGGCAAAAAATCATCATCACCGAATTGCTTAACAGGAAAATCCTCAAATGTGATCGTTTGATCTGATTTTTGAGGGTCGGTGACAGTCAATACCTTTGAAACTGTTGTGGCCTCAAGGTAGTCGTCATCACCATCCTGAACAGCGCTAATTGTGGAGACTCCAGAGCCCACTATCTGGATATTGCCTTCAACAATGGTAGCTACACTTGTATTGGAGCTCACATAAACCACTTCCAGGCCAGATGAAGCCGTTGCTTCAGGTGAAAAATCTGCGTCTCCCACCTGCTTCTCAGGTAGGGTATCAAAAGTAATTATTTGTTCAGCCTTTTTTTTTTCGTGTCCGTGCACCTCAACTTCCGCCAACGACAATCCCAAATCCGAAATCTTTGAAATCTTTACTGTCCTTCCCTCAACTACTCCGGCATCTATGGTGACCGACGGGTTGGGCGGGTTTGAAATGAACTTGGAAAAAACCACTGTATTTTCAGAGTCGGTTATTTCTACAGTAAAATCATTCAACCTCTCGCTGTAACTTCCCCCCGTCCTATTGAAAATGATAATCTCCTCTATAATCTTGTTCTCTCCAAGGTCAACTTTCCACCATTTTATCGGGTCGTCATGATTGGTGTGGGTAACAGATCCATTTCCATAGTTACCATCAGTATTGCCATCTATAGCCAGCTCAGGAGGGCCGTTATAGGCTGTAGAGGACTGAGTGGCCACCCCTTGCAGCGCCAGGTTGCTTCCATCCGGCCTGTTTACGGTGATTTCGCTTCTATCTATTTGCCCACCATCCGATGCGGTAACCTTAATATAAGTTGTTCCATGGCTTACGGCAGTTACCGTTCCGTTTTGGTCCACTGTAGCGATAGAAGGGTTTTCGCTTTCGTAAGACACTTCTTTGTTGGTGGCATTTGCAGGATGTAGCTCTGGTGTTAGCTGAACGAATTCACCTTCGAACAAATCCACAAATTGAGGTTCCATAGACACCCAACCAACGAATGTGTGATCTGACTCAGTGATTTTCAGTTCGAACCAATTGAGGTTAAAACCTCCCGATGTATTTTTCAATCTAAGCGTTTGCTCTCCTGCATACAAAAGCAGGTTGATGGATTTGGTCGTCCAGTTGTACCCTCCGCCGGTAGCTGCAATATTCGATGTTGAATGGGCAGCACCATCTACCAGAAACTCAAGTTGGCCACCTGCTGTACTGGAAACGCGCATTTCAAATGAATATATCCCGGGTGAAGGAATATCAATAACGTACTCCATCCAATCTTCTTCTTCATCCAATTTGACCATGTCAACACCTGACAAATCGTTGGCTGGTTCTTTGTTGACACCATTCATATCCACATAATCTTCTGCTTCAAAATACAAGTCAGGCAATGCACATTCAGCAGATTGAATACTGTTGTTCGATCCACCGTTGGTAACCGGGCCACAGGATTTCCCAGAAACATTGGAGCTCTCTGGCTCCAAAATCAATGGGTAATTGGTGAGGTTGTTGATGGTAATGTTGTTGGCACTGTAATTATCATCTTCAGCAATTTTACCTATCGTACGATTGTCTCCCCCGACTTCAATCAACAAGGCTTGATCTGCCGTGACATCTTCACTTCTAAATGTAATGTTATGATTGGATCCTATAATGCTGGCTATGTGCTTGCTGCCATTGTAGGAGTTGTCACTATTCAACAATGTGATATCTGCAGTAACCCCACGATCCGACTGATAATCAACTGCAAAAGCCGGCCCATATTTGGCATCACTCTTACAATTCACTATTTGGCCAGAGCCTATTGCATACCCACGCTCGCACTCTATCGTGGTACAGCCTTCTACATACTTGGTACCGGTGGCGTGCGTGAGGGTGACTCCTGCCCTCATCCTTACGATAGTGCAATTCAATATCGTAGGATTGGATGTGCCTCTGTCGTATTCCACACCATCAATAACCGTTTCCCCTGCATTGTATGCCCTGATACCCCCTTCACCTGTACTCATCATATACCCCTTGGGCACTGTGTAGCCCCATACACCTTCAAAGTTTACTTTATCTGCGGGCGAACCAGTTCCTGCTTCAGCCAGCATATCATCGGTTGTTCGCAATTCACCTTCCACATAGCAACCTTCTATTTTGGGGTTGCTGGCGGCCTGCATAAATATGCAATGCCCGTAAGTGCGGTGGATGAAAGTACAGTTTTTGACATGGTTTGACTCGCCACGGATCAGGCATGCACTGTGCTTTTGGTGCGCAATCACCGGGCCTCCCCCCTTGCCGAAAGCATCGCCATAGCCGTAGGGAAATGAGCCTTTTGCTGTCACATGAAAACCTTCAACCCTATTCCTTGCACCATCTATTACAATATTTAATGCCCCTCTATTTGGCCCATCATGTACCGAACCATCGTCTATGAGCGTCAGGTTTTCAAGCACATTGTCGTTTCCTACGATTTGGATTTCATAGACTTGATTACTGCCATAAGCGCGGAAAACAGCAGTTTCCACTTTAATGGTTACCCCCGTAAAGTCGTACCTGCTGTTGCTCCCTTCAAACAGGAGCAAAACACTGGCAGTTCTGTTGAGAATAAGTGTTTCATCCGGAAACAGGCCGTTGGCAGCATCTTTTGCAGTGATGTTGTAGGTACCTGGTGCCAATTTCACATCGGCATTGCTCTCTTTTAAATACGGCCTGAGCTCGGCCAGGGAACTTACTGTAGTTTGTGCGTAAGACAGTGTTGTAATAATGCACAATGCAATAGGCAACAGAATAACGTTAGATAATTTCTTCATTTTTTACTTCTCTCTCAAACCCCAATTGAAATCTATTTCTTTACTATATAATTTGACCTCACAACCAGCGGAATACCTGTATCGGTTATTCCTTCTAAAACCACACTCACCGTGGTAGAAGCATCAGTATTGAAAAAGGAAACTTTCGCCAGACCGTTTGCATCAAACTGAATGTATGGATGCCAGTACAAGGTATTTCTGATGTCAGGTTTGTCTTCTGTACTGGGTACCTCGTCATAGCTGGGGGCATAAAATACCCTCGCATCATAGTACCCCTGTATCTCCTGGTTGATAGAATGGTACACTTTTTTGCTCTTCCCCGCACCGCCTTCCCGTGTGTAGATAGCCACCACCCCATTGGCGGCCTGTGCACCAAATACTGCACCGCCTGCTGAGTTTTTGAGTGATTCAATCTTAGCCACATCTGTCGGGAACACTGATTCCAGGACTGCCATATCTATCTGCGAGCCATCCAATAAAATCAATGGAGACCCTCTGCTGAAAGAAACAGAATTGCCAGAGGCTGTGAGGCCGGGAACTGTAAACTGCAGCAACTGAAAAATGCTCGTAAACCTGGGGCCATCTTCTGGCACCTGATAGGAAAAATCCGGTGTGCCGTAGATGCTCGTATTGGCATCATTTACTTCGTTTTGAACGAATTTGCTGCCGCGCACCACTACCTCATCCAACAGTTTGTCGTCGATCCCCAATGGAACCTGGTACTCGATATGCTTCTTCAACATTTTTCCTTTGAATGCTTCAAACACCCCTGTGGTATGGAGGCCTTTATCAAATTGATAATCGACCTTATAAGGTGGTAAGTAGAGTGAATCCAGGATCATGTGTCCTGTAGTCCTGGCTCGCTTGTTTTGATTGGTAAGCATCAAAGTTGAGTGCCCTAGAAACATTACATCATCAAACTCAAACTTGCCATCTGCATCCGTTACTTCATCTACAATTAATGAATTGCCTTTGTTGTTCAGCACCATATTGATTTTGGCCCCTTCAATGGGCGAGTCTGCCAAAAGCTTTCTCAGCCGGCCTGAAATCTTTATTTCCTTTTCCGCTTCAAAACTGGGGTTATCGTTCAAAACAGGAAGCCGTTTCCATAGGAAATCGCGCCAACCTTGTGTCATCAGTAGCAAATCCAGGTCTTTCAACCGGTCTTTGTTAGATCTGTCGAAATAGTAACCCGGATTGTGCACTTTGCCTTTGATATCTGATTGCATCAAAAAATAGGAGCAGATATTCATATCATCAGGTGTACTGCCACCAGGTACGTTGGTATCGGTAACGGCAAGCGAAAAACTCCCAACGATACCAGCACCTGCGGCAGTTTTGGCTGTAAAATCCAACCCTACATTCTCCCTTGTGCTGTATTCTTCCTTTTCTGAAGAAATGGACAGTTCAATGCCATGGTCTTTTTCAACATAAATAAGCCGCTCGCTCTGCGGCCTCATCTCGTGATCAAAAAGGGTGATCTGGGAAATTCCTTCGGGGAAGCTCTCGGTAGGCAATACAAATGTGTAACTGGTAGCATCCAGTGGCTGACTACCCTCCATGTAAGCCACGCCCCTGGTAGTACAACTGATGGAAACTGGTTTTCCCGGGTTGGATATTAATGTTTCTTCGTTGGTTTTTATGGTTATTATATTTCTCCCCTTGTGATTGACCACACTGAGCAGATAACCTTTTTCCAGAACATCAGGAAGCTTCACCTCCAGTTTGGCACCTGTGCTATCTGTCAATTCGGCAATGTACTGCCCACCTAATGTAGGAGTGAATATGAAACTACCCATCCCATCATGTTTGGATTCTATTTCTGCAATTTCCCCTCCTTCGCTATTTTTCACTTTCCCTACAATCGAACAGGGCTTGCCATTGAGATAGGTAGATTTAAAGGCAACCTGGCTGGCTACTCCATTTATCAAACTGCCCCCTTCGGGGAAAAACTGAACATCATAGACCAATGCCCTATCCAAAACCTGGTCTTCCACTTGTTCTTTTTCATCCCTGATGTCTATAATTTCAATTTCCTTTTTGAATATAAAATTGTCCTCAAAATTCCTGGACCAATTGGTATAGGCCCTCAACTGGTACCTGCCAGACTCTATGCCAACAGAATCCACCAGGGCAATGTCACCGTGTCCCAGTCCCAGATTCATTTTGGTCACATTACGCACCACAACTTTAGAATCCGGGGAGACCAATTCTACATACAATAATTTGCTGTTGTCAAAAAGTGTATTGGTATAAGCATAAACCTGATAAGCTTTGTACCAGATACTTTCCCCCATAGCGTACTGGTTGCGGTCGGTATGGAGGTACACTTTTTCTACATCTGGTACGGATTGCCCGTTTTGAGCATTGGCTGAATAGGCCCAAAAAAAACATAGTAGGGAAAACAAAAGGATTGTGGCCCTAGTCCTGGTTCTCATTAGAATTAAACTAAAAAATTGACGTTTTGAAATGTGTTTTTTCGATGGTGCTCATTAGACTCGTAGCACCGACAAACAACCCCTGGCCTTCTTGACTCAATGAAAAACCGTGAAGTTGTGGTAGAAATTTTTGGCTGAAGTGATGGTGAAAAAATAAGCCGGAGAGCATCTCTCTCCGGCCCTTTTTCAAACTATACTACTTATCTCAATTATGCGTCAAAGCATTTTAAGTCTTACTTATCCAGATTTACGAATACATCGAGATCAGCGTAATTAATAGTAGCTACATCACCCTGATAAGTATCGTATATTACAATTCTCAGATACCGTACTTTGGTGTTGCTGAAAGAGGTGATTTTATTCGATACTGTTTCTGATCCCTCAGTAGACTGAAAATCCCCCAAATGTATCCAACCCTTGTTTGCCGATTCACCAATCCAAGTAGGAATATTAGCAGGCTGGCTGATAAACGGTGTGGTGGTGACGGCACTGGCTGGATCTACGCTTGATGGCAATCCCCAATATCCGTAGTTTTTGGGTAACCTTGCCTGACGTCTGGCATCCCTCCTTGCAAAGCTTATTTCATCAATATAAAAATCACCCCCTAAGTCTATGGTAAAAAATCCCGCCGGAATGGGAATGTTACCTGCGCTATGCACACCCCAGGCTTGACTGTTGTCAAAAAGTTTCTCAATGGATCCACCATGTAAATAAACATCCTGGTCGTCAGGAAATAAAGAATATGCACTAGTTGGTGAAGTCAAATTTTCTATATTTTGAATACCCCCCGGAATACCATGTTCTTCACCAAGAATGGCAATTTCACCACCTTCTACATAACCGTTGACAGCAGATAAACTCACAGTACCTGAATGACTGCCATCTACCTGGCTGTTGGGAGCGTATTTGACATAAAGTGTCTGATTTTCGGACAAATCTGTGAGCGTTACCGAAGAACCATATTCCCCATCTTCTGAAGCAGCAATGCCCATCCAATCTCCAGAAATACTCACTTTTACACCACCATCCAAACATTCAGTTGTCGAGTTTAACACAAAAGAAGCGGTGCTCTCTTGCCTACTATCCACCATACCCAAATCGAGGGAAGTTTTATCGAAAGTTACTGTGGCCACTTCATCGCAAGTGGGAAAAGTATGTAGGGTCTCGTCTTCTATAGAATACTCATAAAACGGATTAATTGGGGCGAAAAGGGATTTAACCTTAAAGGTCGTACCTGCCTTAAAATCCAAAATATCTACATCGGATGATTTAGAATCTACACTTATTGTTTGCTGCTGGTCATTCCTGTCGGTATAGGTAATAATCAAGGACGACAAATTGTCAACATTGCCACCAAATGCCACCCTGGCCCCTACAACACCATTCTTAAGGGTATAATTTACACCGGAAATTTCCCTCTTTTTAAGGCCCAACTCGTAGGACTCTCCCAATACAGTCCCCACGAATTCACGGGTTAGAGAGACGTTACCTTTTGTATCCTTAAAAAAGAGGTTAAACCTATACTCACCTGCTTCTATCTCAGGTATATCAATTTCAAGAGTATCCTTCCCAAAATTCTCCTTTGATATTGGAAATTCCATATTAACAGTCCCATCAGAGCTTTTTAAGCTTCCTGTCGTAACTTTGGGATCGGAAGTAATTATGGCATATACCCTGAGTTGCTTAAACCCTGACACTGAATACACAGAATCTGCCGCACCTATATACACAGTCTCCCCAAGTTCGGAAAACTCCTGGTAGGTATCTTCCACCGATTCGCACGACCATACCGTAATAATCATTGCAATAAGACAAACTATGGTCTTTATGAAGTTATATCGTTTTTTCATCATTTTACTTTTTTTGTTTTAGCGCAATATTCCAATAATCCAAAATGGAATATCACAGACATTTACTCCTCCAAAATTTGCCCGAAAGCCTTTACTTCTGTCATGTGCATAAATTTGGCACCTGACCATGATTGAAAGTTGACAAATCGCAGGTATCTTATTTTAGCGGAATTGTCAAAGATTTCAAACTCTTCTCCTGCCAGCACCTGGGCCGCATCTTCTGCACTCAGGGTCCCCAGAGGAGCCTCTGAAGGTTTTAATACTTCACCATTGGCTACAAGCAAGGTCCAGCCTTCTGCAACCATGTCTGTACCAGGGCTGTTTGCAGGCAATTCATCAATGCCCCAAATCTCGAAATATCTCGGATTGCCATGACGAAAGCCCCAGGAGCCTTGCCTTTGCCACCAAATAACTCGGCTCAGGTTTGCCGTTACGCCCAAATCCCAGGAAACTATGTGATAGGGTTCCTCATAGGGTGGCACGACAGCCCCAGGGTTCGCCTGGGATGTATGAAACCCATTGCCCCCTATATTGCCATTCCACATATTTGCATGCACCCAACCGAATGCATCAGGTTCGTCGGTGGACAAAGCAGGGCTGATTACATCATATTTCGTAAAATCCAATTCTACTTCCTCCAATGGTGTGAGCGAAATTTCCAGGGTGTCTGTTGAGTTGTCCCAACGATCAACCGCGAAAATACCAAATGTCTTTTCTGAAGGGGGAAACCCTCTGAATGTAAAACGATTTCTTTGGTTGTTTTCGATAAATGCTGACCCGGTATATTGCCACTCACCACTTACAGTATCTTTTAAAAGCAGCAATAATTCAAACTTCAGCAGTTCATTATTGCTGTAGTTGGCCCGTACCCCACCAAACGCTTGTTCCAGGGTTAATTCATTGAACATTTTGTCTATCGGGGCGGTTAACGGATTGACCGTCACTGTTGTGACTGGTGATCGGTTTCCACTCCTATCCACACTGACCAATTCAACTTCCAGGTTTTCTACTCCCCTGATGCCCTCGATCAGGATAGAATTTTGGTAAGCTGAAGATTTGGTTACAACGGTGGTGACGTTTCTTTGATAGGTAGCTTCTACCAACAAAAAATCTTCATCCGATGGGATTTTATAAGTGACTAAGGCTCCCCCTGGAAGGTTTTCAACAGAAATTTCTGAGACAATTCCGGGAGCCACCTCATCTTCGATGGCCAGTGGTCCTCTTTGCGTATCTTCAGTACACGCGAATAAAAACACTACAAATAGTGCAATTATCGATGCTATATTTAAACTTTTCATTTTCATGGTTTTTAATTTTAGATAAGGATTACCAGCCTGGATTTTGGACCAAGTTGTTATTGGTTATTATATCGTTTTCTGAAATAGGCCACAAATAGTCCCTTCCAAAAAACTGATAATTGCCCAGGCTCACAACATTGTAGTAGCTTTCCGTATCATCACCTATGATATTCCACCCCAGTATTGGGCCATTCAAAAATTCTTCAGCACGTTTCCACCTACGCAGGTCCCAGAAACGCTGACCTTCAAAAACAAGTTCGATCATTCGTTCCTGATGTATAATCTGTCGCAATCCATCCTTAGAAGTAGGTTTAGCTGGTTGGGATGAATGATCCGACCATGCCTGTACAACACCGTCAAGCCCGGCCCGGCTCCTCACTCTATCAACGTACGTTTGGGCAGTGACTAAGTCACCGGTTTCGTTCAACGCCTCGGCATAAAGCAGGTACAATCCAGCCAGCCTGATAACGGGGTAAGGGTATTGCTCGGCGGTGAACCTGCTCACTGAATGGCTCTGAAATGCTTCATACTCCACCAGTTTCTTGGCAAAATATCCAGCGGCAACATACCTATCTGCATCCTGGATACCACCCCTTTGGCCGCTTTTAGCTTCAACTACGTATGAATCTTCATCCACATCGACCCCATGGCCCTCCCACAAAGACCCATCAAAACCTAATGACGCATAAAAACGAGGCTCTCTGTGAAAGTTTAACTTACCGGTTTCAAAACCTTCCTTAATATGGTAGCGATGGTCCGAATCCCCTACGGCCGTACCAAACCGATTGACATAGTCATAATTTACATCCTCATCTATCGGCACCCCATTTTCAGAATAAAACATATCTGTTAAATTAATAGGAGGACCCCAAAAGGATTGGGTTGATTGCCTCACCTCAGCAGTCAATTGAGGATGTACCTTTGCCTGGCACCAGCTTTGAAAGCCTGTTGTAACTCTTTCTGAGGTTGACCCCCAAAGCAATTCCGGGTTCCATGGTTCTGTGATAGAACCCCGAATGGTTAGTTTGAGGATAGTGCTGTCAGACCAACCTGGTTGGGGGTTGTCATGCTTGTCGAAAGAGAAGAGTTCTTTCCCAACCCCTTCGGCCATTTCAATAGCCTCTTTGCAGGCAGTTGCAGCCTTTACCCATTTGTCATCATCAACGGAGGTGCTAAAAAGGTTCGTACCATCTTTGTCGGTAAAATTGGCATAATCCGGGTTTCCGTTGAACATCGGGCTTGCAGCGGTAACCAAAACCCTGGCCTTAATGGCCGATATTCCAAGCTTCGTTATTCTACCATCTTCTGCGCCATCTGCAATGATCAATGGCAATTCCGGTTCAGCCAGTGCTTCATCGAGAAGTTCTACAATGTAATTGACCACATCATCTACCGGCTCTCTTTTTACCCTTACAGCATCTGTCTCTCCAACCCCAATATTGGTCCTGATAATTGGAATGGGGCCATACATCCTCATAAGCCAGAAATGATAATAGGCCTTCAAAAATTTAGCTTCTGCAATCCACCTTGCCTGCTCATAGGGTTCAAGGTCGAAAGGTAAATGAACATTTTCAAGAAAAATATTACAGTCCCTAAGTGCAATAAACATATTTCTTACTGCATTGGCCCTATTGTTAGAGGTGCTTACCCAGTATCCCAAATGAGGTTGAACACGGGTTTGCCCTCCCCTGCCAATGATATGGCCTGGCCAGTTTCTGGACCTGTTTGCATTTACCACTATCTCGTCACCTGCCGTGTGTGCAGGATTATTGATACTTGAAAAATCAGGCATATAGCCATAGAGGGTAGCTAAAAACCGCTCTGCGCTATCCCTTGTCTCAAAAGCATCTTCTATTACAGCAATGTTGTCCGGCACCACATCTACAAAATCTTTGCATGACAGAGAGGTCATGACCAGTGCTACAGTTGCTATATATTTTATAAATCTATTTTTCATCGTCATCTTAATTAAAATCCAACATGTACACCCAGGTTAAATACTCGCTGCAGGGGATAGTTTAGCCCCGATCCACCTAATTCGGGATCCCAAAGCTTGAACTTGCTCCACTGCATCAGGTTGGTACCAGACAAGTAAACCCTTACTTTTTCAATACCCAGTTTATTATTGCCCCCATCAACTGCAGTATAACCGATTTCCAACTGCTTTAACCGCAAGAAGGAGCCATCCCTCAGCCACCATGTACTCGTCTGGTTGTTGTTTTCGATAGGGTCAATAGAAAGCCTTGGCCACAAGGCATATACATCCCTGTTTTCCTCAGACCAATAGCTGTCTGCATAAGCCTGCAAAACAGCATTTTCTGTTAGAAAACCGTTTCCACCAAAAGCTGCAGAACGAAGCAGTTCATCGTCATCCCTGGTCTGGGTTCCTGCTAAACTATTGATGAATGGTCCTGTCCTGACTGGGTCAATAAAAAATGAGGTCTGCCCCAGTCCCTGAAAGAATATAGAAAAATCAACCTTTTTGTAACCAGCGGATACACCCAAACCATAGGTGATTTTTGGTACACGGGGGTTTCCAATGGCTGTTTGGTCTAAATCCGAAATGATTCCGTCACCATTCAGGTCTTTGTATTTTATATCTCCACCACCATAGTTGCCTATGCCGTTTTCATCGTTGGGTACTCCAAACTGCAAAGGGGAATTTCTGGCTTCTGCATCATCAACGAAGAGACGCTCGGCGATCAACCCACGGGTTACACTTACATTGTTGCCAATGTTGCTTACCCAGGGGGCACCTTGTGCCGAATAATTCGGCTCTTCGAAAACTTTGTATTCATTGTCGGCATAGGTAAAGGTACCACGGGCCGACACCCAGAAATCATTAGAGAAATAATGGTTCATATCCAATGAGGCATCAATACCATAGGCAGTCACTTCCCCAACATTGGACTGAACTTCAGCCTGTAATCCTAAAGTAGAAGGTATGTCGGCCCTTGTTTGCAATATATCGGTACGAAGTTCATGGAAGGCATCTACCCTAAACTGCAGGTTGTCATCCAGGAAGTTCGCTTCGAGACCAAGGTTTGATTTTCTTGCTTTTTCCCACGTAACCAGCGGATTCGCATACCTCGAAATTGACACCCCGGAAATATTGGTATCGAACCTGGTACCGAATACTGATCCTCCTCCTCCGGATAGGTTAACCTCCGAAAGGTAAAAGAACCTGTCATTTCTTGTGTTTCCAATGTTGTCGTTACCAACCCATCCGAAAGATGCCCTAAGCTTCAACCTGTTGATGGTGCTGGACAGTCCGGAGAAAAATGGTTCCTCTGATATCAACCATCCTAATCCAAATGATGGGAAAAAACCAAATCTGCTTTGCTTAGAAAATCTTTCAGAACCATTGTAGCCAAAATTAAATTCAGCAAAATATTTGCTATTCAATTCATAGTTGAACCTACCAGAAATACCAACATTACGACTGGGGAGGGACAATTGAACCGTGTTGGCATTTCCATCCAAATACTCCCTGGCGATCATTACCAACAAACCGCTTACCGAGTGTTTTTCTGCGAATGTTCTGTAATAGTTCAAAGCAGCTTCCATATAAAGAACTGAATTGTTCGTCCTGAGCGATGGTTCAAGCTCCAATGACTCATTTCCTTCAGCAGATCGTACCAGGTCATAATCACCGGTCAATGGATCGAAACTTGAGGGCTCAACCCTGTAGAAGAATGGCTGATATGCCCTTCTGTTTTCGAATTGTGAAGTGGTGTTGGAATTACCAAGGAAACGTGCACTCAAACCAGGGGTAATGGCATCAAGCTTTTGCTTGAATTCTACCTGAACCAGGGACAATTGCCTCCTTCTGTCCTTGTATCCCCGTTGCAGTTCCGCATACGGGTTGAACCAGACAGCACCGTCATCTCCTGTTAATCCCAGCCTGGATCCCAGGTCGTTTCCAAACAAGATATGGGGAACTCCCACTAAATCATCATCTGGATCAAACACTGGTCGAAACCTTACCGGGCTCGTCCTAACCGCAGCATTGTATATAGCATTACCAGACGCCAATGGGCCTCTGTAATCGTCTATCGTAGAATGCAACCTTACGATCATTTCGGTGTTTTTATGCAGGTCTATGTTGATGTTCGACCTTAGCAAATACTGCTTCAAACTGATATTGTTAGTGAAGTTGTTTGTATTGTTCACTTCCAAAAGCCCATTGTCTTTGTTCAATGAACCCGCTACATAATATCTAACATTCTTTCCACCACCCCTCACATTGAGGTTGATACGCTGGGTACTGGTGTAGTCCTTGAGCAGTGCATCGTACCAATCTGTTGCTGGAAACGCATTTTCGCTCAGCCCCCTTTCAGTACCTTTTATTTTTTGTTCAGTAAATTCTGAGAAGTTGCCCCTTGTTCTTTGGGCTTCATTTTGCATTCTCATGTGGGTGATTGGATCAGCCAGGTCAATTATTTTCACTGGTGCACTAATCGAATTTTCCAATCGCACATTGACCACCGCCGGGCCGTCCACACCAGTTTTTGTTGTCACCAGAATGATACCATTGGCACCCCGGGCACCATATATCGCAGTAGTGGTTGGGTCTTTCAGTACGGAAAAACTTTCTATGTCATCCGGCTGCAACCTGGCCAGGTCATTGGCCGTCAGCTCCACACCATCTATCAGGATCAGTGGACCATTTTGACCGTTAAAAGAAGCTACCCCCCTTACAAAAAACTGTGCATTGTCAGCTCCCGGCTCCCCACTTGTTTGATAGGATACCACGCCTGATATTCTTCCCGCCAAGGCGGTGGTTAAGTTACTGGATGGGATTTTGAGTTCCTGTGGTGATACGGAACTCATGGCACCTACTACCGCTTCTTTCTTTTGGGTACCAAATCCTACCACCACTATTTCTTCGAGTTGTTTGGCATCCGGTTGCATACTTACATCAATTACCGATCTGGTACTTACACCTATGTCCTGGCGGATATAGCCTACAAATGAAAACGAGAGCACTGCATTTTCTGCAACGTTAATTTTATATTCCCCGTCCAAATTGGTGGTGGTTCCTGTTGTAGTTCCCTTCACCACTACAGAAACGCCAGGCAGTCCTTCGCCATTCTCATCGACCACTTTGCCTGAAACCTGCACATCTACAAAGAGGTTTTCTGAAATGGCACGCTCTGTCCCGGTCCTTTTGCTCACATGGATGTTTTCATTGATCCTCTGAAACTTCAGGTTGGATTTTTTAGAAAGTGAGAGCAATATCTGTCCCAAGGACTTGTTTTCTGCTTTCAACTTTACGGATTTGTTTTTATCAAACTCACCATTGTTGAAAGTAAACCTAAAATCTGTTTTTTCTTCTACATCGGCCAGCGCCTCGGAAATTGAGACATTGTCCCATTGAATCGAAAGTTGTATGTCATATATACTTTCCTTCTGTGCTTTGGATTCTTTGGCCCAAAGCATAGACATCACAAATGCCTGTAGAAACACCCCGTATAATATGTACTTTGACATAGTAATGATTTGTTGTAATAGTTTAATCTTCATATTTTACATATGTTTTAGTGTATAGACCTATTTACTAAAATGAATTTCATTGTTTTTACTGGACATAAAATCAATGAAGAATGAATGGGTCCGGCATCTTCGGGAGTCGGGCCCAGATTTTTTTTAACTGGTGTTGTGCCTCATACTTTATTTAGTTCGTTTAAGTTGAAATTGATTTATCGTTTTTCGTTCTTTTTTATGAATACCGTTTTACCTTCTATTTCATAAGAAAAGCTACCCTGTACCGTATAGCTTATTCCTTTTAATACATTTTGAAGTGTTTCTTTTCTGAAAGTGCCGGTATAGGTGTCTTCAAACATATTGTCACCTTCTATCATGATTTCCACACCAAACCACCGTTCAAGTTTGATTTTCACAGCCTCTGCAGAATCGTTTCTGAAAACGAGTTTCTTGCGCGTCCAACCCATTACCTCGTCCTCGTCAAAATAAGACACGTCAATATTGTCTTCTGTACATGTGATCATCTCAGTTGGCTTCAATACAAATGACTTGTCAAACTTGTCGCTGGTAACCACAACCTCCCCTTCGCGCAGTGCTACCTGTACCGTGCCATCTTCAAAATTATTTCGCACATTAAACTCGGTTCCTGTCACCCTTGTAGAAACTAATCCCGATTTTACAATGAATGGCCTGGATTGATCTTTTGCCACTTTGAAAAAAGCCTCACCTTCTAAATAAACTACCCTCTTGCCATCTTTCGAAAAGACTTCAGGATAACGGATGGTGCTTCCGGAGTTTAGCCTCACCCTTGTTCCATCCTGAAGTGAAAATAATGCCTTTTCCCCCATATTGGCGCTATGGGAAATGTAGGAAACTTGCTGTTTGGATATTTCGGTACCGGTGTTGTTGTAATTGTAGATAATGATTGTAGAACACAACAAAATAGCGACAACAGCGGCCATCTTGATCCATGTGGAAAACCTCCGCAACGGGGGATCCCCTACAAAATAGTCTTCGTCATTTTTCAGGATACTCTCGTAGAGGCTGGTGTATTCCTTATCGGACAAATCGTGGGTATTGGTGTAGTGAATTGACCCTATGATCCATTTCGCACGTAAAATGGTTTTCTTTTGCTCAGGATGGTTTTCAATCCACTTTTCCCAGAAGAAATTCGTTTCAGGATCACTCTCCTTTGCCCACTTAACAAAGAAATCGTCCTTCAAAAATTCCGATTCTGTATAGTGTTCATATTTCATGATACTATGCTCATTTAATTACACTGTTTTAATTGAATAGTGAAACTATAGGTGCTTCACTTCTTTCAAGCTTTCATAGACATAAAGAAGCCGTTTGGTTCAATGTCCCTTTTTTTTTAAAAAAAAATCAATTTTTTTTTTATCTATGATGGATTTCTTCTCTAACAATAGGAATTCTTGGTATAGGATTTACCTGAAAAATTCAGTAAATTGCCATACTCTACTGACAACCAGGCATATGAGACGCTCTAACTATTACAACTTACGGTCTGTAATTCGAGCAATAATTGCATGCAGCTCCTACTTTATCCTTGCATTTCTTCAGGCTTGCTCGAGCTCGGACGATGATTTAAAAACCAAAACAATTGACAAGGAAGTAATCAATGGTTTTGTTCAAAAAGGCCCATACCTGAATGGAACAGCCATCACAATTGCAGAACTTGACCAAAACCTCACGGCTACCGGTAAAAATTTCACCACCCAGATCATTGATAACACGGGAACTTTTGAAATCAACAACATTACATTGGAGTCCGAATTCGTAGAACTTAGGGCAGATGGATTTTATTTCAATGAAGTGGAAGGGAGCAACTCAACTGCACAGTTAACCATGTTTGCTTTATCTGATATCTCCAGCGCTAGTAGCATAAATGTCAACATCCTTTCCCACCTTGAGTCCAATAGGGTTAAAAAACTCATAGCTGATGGTTTATCATTTTCTCAGGCTAAAGAGCAGGCGCAAACAGAGGTTTTGAATATTTTTTCTTTCCAGCCAAGCACTATCAACAATTCGGAGAACTTAGACATTTCCAAAAGCGGCGAAGGGAATTCTATTCTGATGGCAATTTCAGTGATTTTACAGGCCAATAGATCGGTCGCAGATTTGACAGAATTACTGGCGAACATAAGCACTGATATTACAGGTGATGGAGTTTTGGATGATACGGGCATAAAGGCAGACCTGATAAATGGGGTTCAATTGGTGGATTTGACAGAAGTGCGTCAGAACCTCGAAAACCGCTACTCTGAGTTGGGTATATCCGCCAATATAGGCGATTTTGAATCTTTAACCCAAAATTATATATCAGGGGAAGTTCCTTTTGAGGTGCAGGCTGTTGTCAGGGATGCTTGTTTCGAAACTGCAAATGGTGAAATCGACCTTACTTTTACCCATGACACCATAACCGATTGGTGGCCCACCTCGATAGAATGGATATCAAGTAGTGACCATAGTGCCCATTGTTTCAACTCAAATTGGTCCAATCCAATAGATAGGTCGGATGGTGCTGCTACTCTTGAGCCAGCATGTGCTGGTATTTATTTTGTGAAGGTCTCTGATGCAAATGGCTATAGTATCATCAAGGGCATAACCGTTTCAGAAGCCACCAGCTCACTTTCTGTTTCGGCAACAACCACAAACACAACTATGGGAGGAAATACTGGGGCCATTGACCTTACACCAACCGGAGGCACCCCACCCTACACTGTAAGCTGGTCAAACTCGGAGACAACCGAAGATATTAATGGAATTGGCCCTGGTGTGTACACCGCCACAATAACGGATGCAAGCGCCTGTGAAATTTCCACGAATATCCCTATCTATTTTACCTTCATAGACTCAAGGGACAATCAGGAATATGTGGCGATACCTATTGGCACTCAAATTTGGATGGCTGAGAATCTTAATGTTGGTACAAGAATCAATATCTCTACAAACGGTACGGAAGTATTAAACCAGACCGACAATGGTACGATTGAAAAATATTGTTATGATGATGACCCTACCAATTGCAACATTTATGGCGGATTGTATCAATTGGAGGAAGCTATGAATTATAACACCACGGAAAGTAGTCAGGGTATCTGTCCTGCCGGATGGCACATTCCAAGCGATACCGAATGGAAATTGATGGAAATATACCTTGGTATGAGTGAGACTGATGCCGACCTCCTGGAATGGGACAATAGGGGTACAGATGAAGGTGACCAATTGAAAGAAGAACCATGTGAGAGCAACACGGGAACAGAAGGAAGTGGTGTAAACTGTGCAATCACCGGTTTTGCGGGTAAATTGGCAGGGTATTCAATCGGGGCGCAATTCTTGCAAATGAACCAATATGGTTACTTTGTTACCTCAACCGGAGCAATCATAAGAAGGCTGAGCGGACAATCAAAAATTGGGCGCCATCCAATAAACATGTCAGATGGGGCCTGCATTCGCTGTGTGATGGATTGAAACCATACGTAAGTGACAGGGGACAATTTCTTAGAAGCTGTCTCATATTTATCCAAAAAGAACAAAAGAGGAAAGTCGCGGGCAGCTACGCAATAGCCTGATCTATATGGCTAACGCAGAAGAAAGAACAGAATAGCCGTCAGGGTACTAATGACACCAACAAGCGTGATCTCTTTTTTGAGGTTGTCCACTGCCCTATAGATGAGCTTACGTGCATTTCTGACAGATTTTATTTCCAGTATGCCAGCTATCTCTTCATAAGAAAACCCTTCGTAATAGTACATAAGCACGGCCTCCTTTTGAGCAGTTGGTAGTTTGTTGAACGCCTTTTCCAAACTGTCAATCATTTCGCTGTTCATCTGCTTGTCAATAAGGATCGACTCATGTGACAAGCTTATTTGAAAGCCTTCACAAGCCTCTTGTTCGGCTTTTATTTTTTCTTTGTTCTTTTTTATTTTTACCAAAACAGCCCTTCTCAGGGACTTATACAAATAGGGTTTTATGGAATTGGTATGCCCGAGTTTTTTTCTCTTTTTCCTCAAATACTCAAAAGTGTCCTGAATGGCATCCAATACCAACTCCCTGTTTGCTACAATCTGGCAACCGTAGTTTAAAAGCAACCTTACATATTTTCTATAAATGTAGGCAAATGCTTCATCATTGCCTTCCCTAAAGGCGTTCCATACCTCTGCCTCAGGTTTGGTTTCCCATTCATTTATTTTCAATAGCCCATTACCTGCCGGAAACGATGTTTCGTTAGGTGTGTGGTTTAACTGATGAGAAGCCGCTATTTCCAAGTGAAAAAAATTAAGTTCTTAATAAAATCTATAAAAGAAACCCGTTTTGCCAAACGCAACACAAGCAATGTTGCACTTTCATTGTCTTTATAGGATTTTAAGAAAAAGACAACCACAAATTTGTCCTATAGCTCTATGCTAAACCACCTGCTTTTTTGCAAAATTTGGTAAAAAGTTTGCATATAATGAACCTAATCGCAGAATCGGGCTATTTTAGATGCTATAATATTCAAACTACTAAAGGTTATATTCGTAAATTGAAAAACTTATGAATAAGCTCGTTTCTTTCACTCTAGCCCTTGTGGCCATTACACTTCTACTATCTGCCTGCTATCTTTCGGTGAGTGAGGCACCAGCCATTAAGAAAATCAACGGCGTGTGTTTTGTGGCTCCCAGGCATACTGTGGAAACTGAACACATGGCGCCTATCACTACAATCAACGCAGGGTGGGTGGCTGTCACTCCCTATGCCTTTTCCAGGGAGGGTGAAGCCCAGCTGTA
Organism: Cyclobacteriaceae bacterium; assembly: GCA_040222275.1. GTDB lineage: Bacteria > Bacteroidota > Bacteroidia > Cytophagales > Cyclobacteriaceae > CAXBNB01. The sequence goes on along the minus strand of JAVKDJ010000048.1, from coordinate 322,112 downwards.
TTTCGACCATCAAAGGCAATGGTGGGGTGAACGCACCGAAGGGATTGCACAGACTATACAAGAGGCCAGAAAATTTGGGTTGAAGGTGATGGTAAAACCGCATGTGTGGGTGCGTGGACAAGGCTGGCCCGGTGAGTATGACCTTCAAACTGAAACTGACTGGCTCAAATGGGAAGGGGCATATATGAATTACATTATGACTTATGCCAAATTATCAGACTCTCTAAATATAGAAATGCTGTGCATTGGTACAGAGTACAAAATAGCCGTGCAAAAGCGGCCAGCTTTCTGGAAAAAACTAATCGGTGAGGTACGAGCTGTGTATAGAGGACAACTGACTTATGCCGCCAATTGGGATAACTATACCAATGTTGCCTTTTGGCCTCAACTGGACTTTATTGGCGTAGATGCCTACTTCCCTATCTGCAAGGAAAAAACCCCGGATGTATCGGTCCTGGTCAATAATTGGAAGGATGTAAAGTCCGAATTGAAGGCCTTTTCCCAAAAAGAAGGAAAACCCATCCTGTTTACAGAATATGGGTACAGGAGTATGGACTACACCGCTGGCGGGCACTGGGAGCTAGACCGTCAGGAAGGTGTACTGAATATGGAAGGTCAGAAAAATGCCCTTGAGGCGATTTTCAAAACTTACTGGCATGAACCCTGGTTTGCAGGTGGGTTTCTTTGGAAATGGCACGCCAGACATACTGAAAATGGGGGTTTGAACAACTCCAGATACACACCCCAAAACAAACCGGCACAGTCGCTGATAGCCAGATGGTATGGGAAACATGCCGGCTAGCGACTTGACAGGGTATCCATCAATGTTCTAAAATCCATTTGATAGATATCGTCAAAACCATTTTGAGGTCCGTTCAGGATTTTGTTCAAATCTGAATAGGTAGTTGCCCTCTCCCATTCCTCTTCTATCTTCCTATTGCTTGTAAAATACAATGTCTTGCCATCTGGGGATACGAATGGACAATAGTCCAGGCCCTTTGAGTTCATTAGTGGACCAAGATTAAATGCCGGCTGCCATGCCGTTCCTTTCTTCACGCTCATGTACAAATCGCCACCTCCCAGGTCATCGCTTCTGCCGTAGGAACTAAACAACATGAACTGCTCATCTTGTGAAACATATGCGTTGAATTCGTAGGTAGCTGAGTTGATTGCTGAATCCAGGCTCACTGGAGTTTGGTACTGGCCGTCAACAAAACGACTGACATATATGTCTTCCGTGCCTTTGGAGTCTTCGTAGGTGGCAGTGAAATACAATGAACCATCACCAACGACTGAAGGATAGAATTCGTCCTTTTCAGTATTGACAGGTGCGCCCAGGTTTTTGGCCGGGCCCCAGCCACCACCCTTTCTATCGACATACCATATATCATAATCCTTTTTGGGTATCGAGTCGAACAAAGGCCTGTTTGACACAAAGTATAACCTGCTGCCATCCGGCGAAAAAGCAGGCTCCAGATCGGCATGTACACCAGAGAAGGAGGCTGTTTCTGGTTCAGACCACACACCCTCCGATCTTTCCATACGCATGATCACGCTTTTTTCCCTTTTATAGGATTGCAAAGTGAAATAGATGTGCCTGCCATCCGGGGAGATGGCAAGGTCCCGTTCAGGTAAGTTGGTAGATATTTTACCAGGCATGAAAAGGGAAATGCCATCCTGGTTTTCCTGTATGGCGCGTTGTGGTTTTTCCGTTTTGTGCTGGGAGCAATTAGAAAACAACCAAATGGCGGCAAGCAAAACAACGATGATTTTTATACCAGTCATAAATACGTCTAAAATTTTTCATCTAAATCTAGCCTGAATACCAACAAGGTTCAACCTTATTATTTGAATGGTAGCCAGGTGAGAGTACAGGTAGCTGAGAAAGCCATTGAGACAATAGTGCCACCATTTTTTGGGGGAGAGCCACCAAATAGTGGTCATATAACCAAACTCCAAGGTCATGGCAAACAGAATAAAATCCGTCTTATTTTTTATTTCACTGGTAGTACTTCCGTATTGTTGCTCAGCTCAGATTGGGGAATATTTCATTTCCGACCTGCCCAAAACAAACCTGCACCCGCTTTCAATGGTGGTTATAAAAACTACCACACCTTATCCAAACAGATACGGGGCACTGTGGTACCGGCCTTTTAGTTTCAACAACGAGCAGGTGATTTCTGTTTCTAACAAGAATTCCATCAATGATCAGGTCTATTATCTGGACAACAAAGGCGAGCTTAAATACAGAAGTATGGCTATTACAGCTCCCATGAACCAATATTTCAATCAGGAAAAACTGGACAGTTTCAACCCCTATGGCACTTCTAATTTGGGACAAAGCTTAGTGCAGGGAGCCTTAAATATTCTTTTTGGTTCCTTCTAATTGCATTCGCATATTATTTTTTGATTGATCGGTGTATATTGCGGAAAAATATACATGGATTGAGATATGACTATTAATAAAAAGAAGATAGGCCTGGCCGTATTGGTGATAATTGTAGTGATCCAATTTTTCAGGATTGATAAAGAAAACCCTGCAATTGAAACCAAAAAAGATTTTATTGCAGCCACCAACCCACCTATCAACGTGTCCAAAATATTAAAAACGGCGTGCTATGATTGCCACTCACACGAGACAACCTACCCCTGGTACTCTAACGTAGCACCTGTATCTTGGTGGGTAAAAAACCACATCAACGATGGCCGCAAACATTTCAATTTTTCCCTTTGGACAGACTATGATGCCAAAAAGAGGGCACACAAACTGGAAGAATTTTATGAAGAAGTGGAAGAAGGGGAAATGCCCTTAAACTCCTACACCTGGGTACATGCCGGCGCACGATTGAGCAGCGATGACAAAAACCTCCTTATCAATTGGGTAAAAAGCCTGGACGACTTCAAAGAAGAAGCACACTAATTTTCGATACTCAAATTTTCACCTGTAGCGTGAAATAGAAATTTCTGCCTTCCGAAGGTATTATCCCAGGGCCCGGATACCCGGTGGCCCTGCGGGTGAAGTAGTTGCTGTTCAGCAGGTTGTTTAACCCTGATTCGAAACGCAGCATTTTATGGGTAAAGGAAAGGGAAAAATCTACAATCTGATAAGCAGGTATCTCGCCAATCACCCCTTCCCTATTGTCGCCCGACTGGGGAATTGGGGAGTTTTCAACATCGGTATATTGCCTTGACAACCGGGTATATTGCAGGCTGGCCAATAAATTCTGATACCCAAATTTCAACCCGGTTTTCAGATTTACAGCAGGGATAAACTCTACTTTCTTTCCTTTTACATTATTGATTTCCGAATCCACATATTCTGAATTGGTGAGCGCCGTATTCACAAACCAATTGAGCCTGAACTTGTTGGCATCAGCTTTCAACGTACCAATCAAATTCCAATCGGCAAAAGCCTCCAATCCGTATATAAAGGCCTTGCCAATATTTTTCCTTACCCTATAAGCCCTATCATCCAGTACTATACCTATCCTATCGTTGTAGAGCAAACCAAAGCCACCCAGATCATAGGAAAGTTGCTCTCCCCACTTGCCCCTTACCCCAAAGTCTGAAGTAAAGCCCTCCTCATCGGATATATCAGGGTCAACGAAAAAAGTTTCTTGCACAGTCCTGATGTCAGAAAATGTGACAGACCTGTAGTTTTGGGAAAAATTCGCGTACCATTCTACATGGTCATTTTGCTGGTAGCTGGCACCCAGCCCCAGCAATACAAATGAGCGTTCTAATGTACGGTTGTCTTCCCTTTCCTGATTAAAAATCGGATTACCAGCATTGTCGAAATTTACCTCATTGTAGGTACCAATACTTTCAGTTTTTATGTACTCGTACCTGAAACCTGGAGTGAGCGACAACTTATCATTGATGAAAAATATATTTTCACCAAACAGGGAAGCATTTAAGTTGGGAAATTTAAATGCCGACTGATTTGGATAATCGGGATATGTTTCGTCATTGAATGCAAAATCGGCCCCTGTACCGGATGAACCAGCCCCTTGATTGGCCGAATTGTTGGCGTTGTAAAATTTAGACCCTATCAAAAAAACTGCATTTTGGCCTTTTACGCGGTAGCGGGTGAGCACCCTGGCCTCCGCACCCCAATTTTTGTAGCTACCCTTGATAAGGTCTCTTGGTGAAACGAATTGGCCATTGGCATCCGACTCATCCATGTCAGTAATAGGGTTGCTGTTCGCATTTTCAATATTGCCCCTAAAGCCCAGGGCATTTCTCTCAGCATCCAGTCCAAAAACATTCAAACTAATATCAGTCTTAGGGCTCAATTTATGCTTCAGTTTCATGGCATAGAGGTTCCAGTCAACCTCAAACCAGTTCCTTTCCCTGTTGCTGTACATCGGATCCGCTACAAATTGGGTATCGGTGAGCCCTCCGGGCTGTTTGGACAGATAGCTCAGGTGTGTGAGTTCAAAACTCAAACTTGTTTTTCTGGTCAGTTGATAATCAAAATACCCATAATAGTTGGATGAATGAAAGTTGGAATTTGGCCGATAACCATCCCCGCTTTTATAATTGAAATAAGTGTAATAACTAAACTTGCCCGCAGTTCCGCTCAGGCTATTAAAGGTGGTAAACAACCCGTAACTTCCAAGAGTCTGGCGCGAAACCAACTCTATCTTTTTGTCCCTTACCGGCTTTTTCATTTTAAAATTGATCAAGCCTCCAAACTGGGTGCCGTACTGTAGGGATGCGGCTCCCCTGATCACCTGGATTTCGCTCAGGGCCTCTGCAGGGGGTGTATAGTAGCTTTCAGGATATCCCAACACATCGGCACTTATGTCATAGCCGTTTTGACGGGTGTTGAAGTTTGAGGTTCGGTTTGGGTCCAACCCCCTTCCACCTATGTTGAGTTGTAGCCCGGCATCATTGTTTTCATAAATATTGAGGCCTACTACCTGTGAATACACCTGACGCGCATTGTTGCTGGCCAGGTTTCCCACCAGTTGGTCGAGCAATACTACCTCGGTTTTCTTGCCAGCGTAGATGGCCGTACCTTCTACCGGCATCAACCGTTTCAACCCAAATATCTTTTCCCGCTGCTGGCTTACCACCACCTCAGATAGCTCCTGCGACAATTCAAGCAATTCAAAATCAACTGATTGATTGGACTGGCCAACAGACACTTTTCTGGACTGGGCTTCATAATCGTACGAAAATATGATGAGCTCATATTCGCCAGAGGCCAAATTGGGAATATCAAAACGGCCATTTTTGTCAGTGGTGGTCAGAAAGTTGGTGGACTTATTGTACACATCCACCATAGGTAGCGGTTTTTGTGTGGCCCCATCCGTCACTTTGCCGGTAATATGCCATTGTCCAAACACGGATTGGCTCACCAGCAACAACAATATCAATATATTATAATCCTTTAATCTCATCACCAAATGGTAGTATCCAATCTTTATGTCTGAATGATTCTTTTTCTATAGTCAAATCCCTGGTTGGGTCAATATATGGCTTGCTCCTGCGTCCATTCAAGGCCACATGGCTCTCCACAAAAACCTGAAGATCTTTTCCTTTGTATGCCTCTTTCTGGGAAAAATATTGTTCGAGGTAGTGGGCAAATTGCAAAATAAAGTCAGGTTGAACGGACATTTGTTTTTCCTGAAGTGGGGTAAGAAAATCGTTGTTTTGCACATAAAACCGGGTGCCACTTTCCGGGTCAACCACCTTAAAATTCGCATGCCCGGCTTTTTCCATCAACATCACCCGCCATGAAAAACGAAAACCTTCCTCGGTCCAGAACAGTTCGCCCGGATAAAACAATTGCCTGAAAGGCAAGGCCAACTGGACCATAAAAAATAAAAGCACAACGAAATAAGTGGCTTTCATTCCCCACTTAGACTTAAACATCCATTCCTTACCGTTGTTGAATTCGCTTAGGCTTGTCTTCATGACCCACGCCATCTTGGCCAGAATAATTTTATGGATGCGGGCATCAAAAAATATCAGGGCACAAATAATCATGATAAAGGGAAACATACCAATAGGAAACAAGAGGCTGGTAAGCAAATGAAAAGCCACCACCATGCCAAAAGCAAACCAGCGGGTACGTTTATAGAAGAGCAAAAAAGGAATGCTGAGGTCGTAAACAGCACCTGCCCAGCTGAATGCATAGTGCGCCCATTGTTGTTGGAGCAGGCCACCTAGTATTGGCAAATCATAATTGGAGGGCAACCATATTTTCAATGGCATAGCCTGCACCAGCCAATCACTATTAAGTTTGGCCAACCCGGCATAAAAATACACAATCGCTATCAGCAGCTTGACTGCATCTATGGTCCAAACCGGTACCAGCTCACGGGCTGTCTCTTCATTTTTAGCGTCAATAGAAAAATAGGTATGGGCCGGCAAAAAAACCATCAGAAAACTGACCACACTCACAAAATAGTAGTGGTTTAGATAAGTTGTCTTATCCATCAATTCTATGTAGGTGAAGCTGATAAAGAAGGTGACAATGGCCAATCTGTACTTATAGCCAAAGGCTACACAAAGGCTTGCAATGCCACAGATAATAAATATGACGTAAGTGTACTGCCCCAGTGGCTTGATGAATTCGAATCCATAATAGGAAAAGAAAAAAGTGGGATCAATGTATAGTTTTTCGATCCAACCGTTGTGCCAAAACCGCAAAATGCTGACAAACATTACCGCCCCAAATAAAACACGGAAAGCTGCCAGTGGGGCAGCTTCTGTTTTTTGGGTCAGGTATTTGTCGAAGGCTTGGATCATGTCAATCTCCGTCAGCGTCTATATAATCTATCTTTACATTGAGGGCTTGCATCATATCTACCTTCATCAATATCACGTTCTTCTGCAATTCATCATAAGTTTGCAACATCAAACTATTGTCAGTGCCTATCTGTTCTGAAAAATTATCATCCAACAACGAAGCTGCACTTCTCGAGGAAGAAAACTGGGTGTTGATCAACCCACTCAGGTCTTCCCCATCTTTGATGGTATTGAGGTAGTCGAGGTAAGACTTTAGGCTTTCGCCTTGTGTGCTTGCACCAAAGTGTTGTCCGTTGAAAAAATTCTCTGTGCTGTTAAGGGCTTCCTGAAAAAGCGTTTTGGAAACCTCTCCATGATAGTAAGCCTCCACGGCGGTAGGAATGGCCGAACCAGAAAAAACACCTGCGGGTATCCCAACTTTTCCAGCCCTCAAAAATTTTTCATAATAAAACAGAAAGTCGTTCACCACTTTGTTGGTGGCACTGGTGGCCGAAGACCCATCGTCAGAAACGAATGTATCCCTATAGCTACCCTTCCAATCAGCCACAATTTCATCTGCCATTTCAGCAAGGCGGTCTATCAAATCGTTCAAATATGTTTTGTGTGCCTGCCCATTGTCCTGATTGGTATATACTGCAACCATTTCAGCGTCAGTAGATGCCAAACCATTGATCATATAATCCAACGCAGGAAACCCCTGTTCATCATTTTTGGAAGGGAGCTCCAGGTTGTAACTACCCGAAGCAATATTGTCGTTTATACCCGATGGATTCGTGGGATATATATTGGTGTAGTTACGCACATTAAGTGATTCGGCCTTACCTACTTCAAACATGGAAACATGTTGCCAGGCTTTATAGGCATTGATCCACGAAGTACGGAGATTCTCCAGATTTTGGACTGTTGGCTCATTGGTAAATGCAGCACCCTGGGTTTTAAGCCCGGAGAGCTCAGCCTGGTAGCTTACATAGGCAGGTATGATAATGTTGTCGGCCCAGTTGGACAGCATTTCCCCCCTATCAAAATCATCGGTGACATCAGAAGGCTCATCTCCACCACAAGATGATACCAGTATAGCCACCGACCAAAAAATCAACTTTTTTAACATAAAAACCTTATTTATTAATTTCAATGAAGGAGGGCCTTCTCTGCCCTCCCTTTAAAAAAATGCAAATGTAAGTCAATTAGCTTCCAGCCTGCTCCACAGTGAAACTAAATTTTTCTGCTATGTCAGCTGAAATCTCGTCCAGCGTAGTTCCGGTTACTGACCACAAGCCATTAGTGCCACCCATCAGTTTGCCCAACATGGCATCTACTTCAGCTTTGGCAAAAAATGAAGTTGACCCCTCAGGTTTTCTGGTGAAACGCAAGCTGTAAATAAACCCGTAAGCTTCTGACAGAAGTTGAAAAGCCGTACCATAAGCAGTTGTATTGTTTCGGTCAACTGGTAAGGCTATTTTCGCCTGCTGTAAATATGCAACGGCTCGTATAGCTATTACTTTCGAAATATTTTCCCGGATGTTTTTTGCCTGTTCGTCCCTTAACTCATAAGACTTTGCAACTATTGCTGCACGACCTAATTTAAACGCATTGAAAATATCATCAGCAATTCCTTTGAAGTCATCGTCGCTATTGACCGTACCAGTATAATCATTAAGGAAACTATCGTCCTCACCAATGGTTGTATTTGGATCCTCTTTATTTACGGAAGTACCGTATAGGTATCCATATGCTTCATCCCAGTTGTGCTCCATGGTCGTGTAGTTCTCCCCGTCCTCCACCAACCCATTGTCATTATCTTGCCTTTTGGAACCTGCATCCAAAACAGCCGTGCTCAGATAGTTATTGAGCATCTGGTCGGCCATTAAAGCTCCAAGAAGTGATTTGGCCACTACCTGATTCAGTACCAGTCCACTTCCACTTACATAACGTGTCAAACTACCATCCGCAAGCTGTCCGGGATTTCCAGGAGATGCCAATGTGTTCCTATTCGGAAATACATCATCCATATGAACACTAATCCAGGTCTCAAAATCAGATTTAATCTTACTAGATTCTACCGTATTATCAGCAAAGTAATCCGCTGAAGCAGCTACCTTGCCCTTTACGCTTTTGGTTGAAGAATTGAGGCTCGCATCTGCAAATGGGCTTACATCGCCACCGGTTTCTGATTCATTCCTGTACATCTCCAAAAGCCCTTGTTTGGTGGCATTGTCAAAGTCTTTCATGCCATTGATGAGCTCGGTGGCCATCTTGATGCGGTCGGTCTGGCCAGAAAATGATACTGTACTCTGGCCGTTGCGGGTAAAGGAATAGGATTCGGGTGCCTCTACCGAAGGTTGAGGATCATCGCTTGAGCAGTTGGTGAGTAAAAGGGTGAGAACAAACAATATGCTCAGGTGTAAAAAATTGGTTCGTGTATTCATGATTTATTTCTACTATTTTTATTTAGACTGATTATAAATAATGATGCAAATCTAACCAGCCAATCGAAAAATACAAATCTATTTAGAATAATTCTAAATAAAATTTTCCACCTATGGTTACCAGGGTTTATTCTGAGGATACTTCCTCCTCCAGGGACGTAACATTTAGGGTCATCCCGCGATCATGGAGCTGATGCAACAATGAGTCGTAGTTGCCATTTTGGGGGTCATTTTCGTCTGCTTGAAGTCCAGTTCTATGAACAGTCCATAAATTGGCCTGTTTCTTTATTCATCTAGAACAGTTTTGGGAGACAGCCTTTGGAAAATAGACTTAGCAGATGTCTAAACACCTATCGACAAAAATACTTGAAGCATTTCTCCCCACTATAGCTGTAGAAAATGACTATGGTCGTGACCTCACCAAGAGAAAGGGTTAATTTTTATGACACATAGTTTTTTACTACTAACATCCGACTAAAATCGGTTTGGTTTTCTTTCTTCTTAGAAAAATACAATAGCGAGGCATTGCTGCCTCGCTAAAGTTTATGATGTTTGGGTTTGGACACCTCAACATCATGGTCAAAAATACATACCTATCAGGACAACCCATCCTCAGCCAGCTACTTTCTTTTATACCTGGTGAGTTAGTCAAGCAGAGTGTGGCCGAGCATCAGAGTGATCGCTACTACAAAACGATGACCACTTACAAGCAACTGGCCTTTATCTTTTATGGAGTAGTCATGCGGTGCAAATCTTTGAACAACCTGTGTAAAAACTTGTTGTTGTTAGAAGACAAGCTTACGTATTTGGGCATTAAGGAACTGCCTGCCGTCAGTACGCTCAGTGATGCCAATATCAACCGGGACAGTGCCGTATTTGCCTGTCTGTACGAAAAACTCTGTGAACATTACAAAGAACAGCTCAAGCCATTTGCCTGTAGTTTTGAAGATGACCTGGATGTTGAAAAGATATTTTGTTTTGATTCTTCTACCATCACCCTATTTGTAGATATCTTCAAAGGGTCTGGACGCAATTCACTCAATGGCAAGAAAAAAGGAGGGTTGAAAATCCATACCAAGATGCCAATGACCGGTTTTACACCAGACTTGGTCCATATTACAGAGGCTGCCTGTAACGACAAAACTTTCCTCGGACAGCTTGAAGTACAACCAGGCGCTATATACATCTTCGACAAAGGCTATGTGAACTACCCTGTATGGAAGCAGTGGACAGGCAATGGGGTGTTTTATGTGACCCGGCTCAATGAAAATGCCAGCTATCAAATATTGGAAGGGGTGCCTGGCCATATCAGCGAGTATGCCAATGGAGGCATCATAAGTGATCAAAAAATCCTGCTTAATGGCACCTTAGGGGCACGGTTGGTGGTTTTTAAAGACTATGTGAGTGGCAAAGTACTCAAGTTTGTCTCTAATATGTTTGACTATGATGCCATGACTATCGTTCAGCTCTACAAGTATCGCTGGAACATTGAGGTACTGTTCAAACAACTCAAACAGAATTTTGAGCTTTGTTATTTTTTCTCGGACAGCTCAGAGGGCATCAAAACCCAAGTATGGATCGCTTTGATCGCCCAACTGATATTTTCGGTGATCCATCGCCAGATTAAAGAAGCGGAAGCATTTGTCACCCTGGTCAATGTTGCTTCAAACAACATGGCTTCTTATGTGGGATTGATCAAAATTATGAAAGCAGGCAGATTAAAAACCCAGGAGCGAAATCTGGAAATAGTACAACTACAATTATTCGAAACAGATAGAGGGGGTACTTTTCAGAATGATCAAAAAAATAGCCCTGACACCTCTTAATCACACTTTTTTTCCAAAATTAGGATTTAGTCGGATGTCAGTAGTTTTTTACATGATTTTTTTCCAACTCATGATAGAAACCATCACACCTAATATTCGGGTCAAATGTGAGGTTTACGTTATACCTTTTAACTCCATAGGATACCTTACTTCCCTTACCTTCAGCCGTTGCTATTTGAGGTTTTGATTTTCAGCCATTCCCTTGAAACCAACCCTGATTTCGATGGTTTTACTTGGAGTCCCTTTCTATAAAAAAAGCGAATACTAAACCTTCCCTTTCATATTTATCCCAAACTTAACCATGTCGATTGTTGAAAAACACTATGCCCGACAGCTTTGACTGATCCTTAAAGGAATACTAAACCCATGTCCAATTTCACTGTCCTTTTCAGAACTATGTTTTCAGAAAATCGGATAATTGTTCAACCCAACCACTGATCAAACCAATCAAAGGCATCTGCTTGCATTTCCAGGTCAAACTTGTGCCCTCCTCTGTAAAAATTAGTTTTGTACTTATCTTGTGCCCCTGCTTTAGCGTATACCTCCTTCAATATCTCATCGGCTTTCTTCATTTCCGACAAGGTATACAGGCCATCTTCTGTACTGCTTTGCACCAGCGTAGGCAGGGGGGTCCTCAACCCTAGGATTTCAGGAAAATCAAGGTATTTCGGAAGCAGGGGTGCAAAAGTCATCCAGGTATGGGTATAAGACTTATGCCTCAGAAAATCTTCCCATGTGGACATAAACCCTACACATATGGCACATTTGACCCGCTCGTCCATCCCTCCAAGGTAAACAGTCCTTAAACCTCCGCCAGACAGTCCTGCGCATCCCATACGTTTACTCTCTACATCGGATCTTGCACCCAGTATACTTAGGGCTATCTGATCTTCAGCCAGTACTACTCCTGGCCAGGTTGTACCTGCACAAAACAATGACTTAGCCATAATGTCTTCATGTGCCCTTGACCAGTCATTGTAGGTTTGTATATTCTTTAGGCCTTCCGGGTTTTCATCCGTTTTATCCCCAATTTTGGCTTGCCCCCACTTAATTCCGGCAACATCACTATACAAAACCCTACGACTAGCAAACGCATAAGTATCATGGACTAGGACCACATATCCTCTTTTGGCCACCTCATTTGCCCATGGCTTGCCTCCATAATCACTTTTTTGGTGTTCTATCATTAATGGATGTTGGTCACCGGATGTCTTGGTAATTTTGCGTAAACCAAAATATTTATTCCCTCCATGGTCATGCAACCCCAATATGCCTGGTAACGGTTTTGATGCCCCTTGGGGCTTTAGCACTACTGCCCTTGTTGGTCTGCCATAGGGCAATTGCCATGAGAGCTCTTCTATATCCAGCCCGTCGTAGTTGTATTTATTTTCTACTGTTACTTTTGGTATGTCTTTAAGTTCGGGGGCAGCCAACAATTCTTCTGTTTTGGCGACTGCTTCCTTTCTCCAAATATCAACATCAGTCCATTTTTCATTTCTGAATGACAAAGAGGCTCGTTTTTTCAATAGCGAAGCGGCCCAGTCCCCATATCCACCAATCAAACTTTTGCTTACTTCGCTAGCCCTGAGCTGTTCTTCCCGTTTGGATAGTGTGCCTGTGGGCGGTGAAAACGGGAACAAACCCGACATTAGGGGCAGTCCGGCTACAAGGGTTGTTGAATTTTTAAGAAATTTCCTCCTGGCACCAGGATTTGTTTTTCTCACTGATTGTTGGTCCTTTTTCATTGTTGGTAGCGAATAGAATGTAGTTTTTTCATGGTTTTAGTTACGTTCGAAATGACAGGGTGTACTTTAAGGCAAAAATTTACCACGCTTGGGCTTCAACTCCCTTTAATAACATGGCTAAAAATAAAAACTTATTAGAACAACCCATCATTCTTGAGGTTCTTTCTTGCCTTTCAGGGGAGCAATTTTACCAAGTACCAGGGAACACCAAAGTGGCTCCTAATTTAAAACCACGGCTACTTTAATCAATTTGTTTCCCTCTTCGACGGGCGGTGGAACGGTGTGGATTTTTGAAAAACCTTTACAAAAACTTGTTGCTGCTGGAAACAAACTCAATTTCTTACCTCTTAGGAGAGGTTGCAATAAGGCATCAAAAGTGATCAAAAAAACCTGTTCATTGGTATCATAGGGACATGTTTGTTGGTTTTTAAAGGCTAAATGAGTGGCAATCCAATTTGCCACCAGCATGTTCAACACCATCACACCACCATTGTCCGGCCCTACACGTGTCATTGCACGCTGAAGTACAGTTTAAACTACCCAGACAGAATTTTGAGCTTGTATTTTCCCTGATACCTCAAAGGACATCAAAACCCAAATATTATTGCTTTAATCGCCCAACCTATATTTTCAGTGACCAATCACCAGATTAAAGAACACGAAGCATTTGCCACACCAGTCAATGCCATTTAAACATAGACTCTAAGTTGGCATTGATCAACATTAAGAAAGTAGGTAGGTTAAAAGGCCAGAACCGAAATCCGGAAAGAGGACTACTACAAATATTCAAGACAAATCGGCAAAGCACTTTTCAAAATGACCAGGCCTTCAACCATCTACAAACGGACAAGTCATTCAGAATTTATCATTTTTATAAACCAGCAAGGGAAAATCCATCAGATAGGTCAACTCTTTTGTCACACTTTTGTGAAACAAACGGTCCATTAGGTTTCTCTTTTCCATCAGTACTGTCAGCAAATTACTTTGCTCCTCCATCATATAGGAGTCTATTCCCAGGGCAAGTCGCTCATTGTAAATTGCTTTTACAAAAGATATTTTTTTGCTATCCACCACCTCTGACAACTCTTCTTTGAAGTTGGCCAGTAGAGTATCCTCTATGAGGTTGTCGCGTTTGGACAAATGGAGCACTGCTATATTCGATTTGAATGGTGCAGAAAACCCTACCAATTCTTTGATAGCGGCTTTATCTTCCTCTTTGTAGCTTGTAGCATACACTATTTTTTTCAGCCCCTGATAAGTCGCTTTTTTAGGCACGGCCAAAATAGGTATGGTCAGGTGGTCGAGTAAATTGATGGTATTGCTGCCTGCCATTTTATCGAAAACATCACTGGCCCCCTTGGTACCAATAACCACCATGTCCACATTTTTGTCTTCTACAAAATCCTCTATCGTGGGGAGAAAATTGCCACTGATCACATAAGCATTGGTGGAAAAACTTTCTTTGCGTATTTCATCACAAATGATCTGAAGCCTGGATTTGAACTCCTCTTCGTATTCGGCATAGCTCTTCACCCCTTCCGTCAGGTGTTCATTGTAGTAGTCTTCGGTGAAAACATAGATGAGTGACAGGTCCGCTTTGTGCTTTTCAGCTATTGCTACTGCATACTCCAGTGCATTGAGGGATGTGTCTGAAAAATCTAAAGGGCAAAGTATGTGATCCATAAATCGAAATTAAATGCTAAGCCTAAATTAGCCTTCTTTAAACAAAACTTAAAATTTGTAATTAATCATTTGCCAAAATTTTGCTCACATTTTCATTGCCTTTCCAATAAAACCGCCAGGGCAACTCCGCATCCTCTTCTGCATAATCAATCCCAATCCGCCTGGAAACTACTATTTCATCTGGTGGAAAACCACAGATTCCTTCTTCCAACCATACGGTGTTACCCATCAAACTTTCTCCTGAGAATGCTGTGGTAATGCCCATGGCTTTGGTGAGGACACCAGGGCCATTGAGCAGCAACCTGCGCCTTGAAGTGAAACGTTCTTTCATATATGCCTCTCCTTCAACAGCTTGCAACGCACGCACCAGTACAGCATCGGCCTTGTCTTTCCTATTGGTTACAATGTTGAATAAATGATGGATACCGTAACACAGGTAAACATAGGCCTGCCCGCCTTCCCCGTACATTACTTCATTTCTTTTCGTCATTTTTCCATTGTTGGCATGGCACGCTTTGTCGTTGACCCCACGGTAGGCTTCTGTTTCCACTATTATGCCTTTTGTCAGCTGGCCATTGATATCCGAGACCAACGTTTTGCCGATCAATTCCCGGGCAATCTTTACAGGATCATCCCCTATGAAAAAAGCCGGTTGAATTTTAATTGATGATATTTCCTCTATTTGGTGCATTTTTAAAAACCAGTGCAAAGCGAACCCGTATAACTACTTCGTAATTTTAAAACCAAACTTTATAACAAATGAACAAAACAAAACTAATGAACCTTAGCCTGGCATTGGCCTTAATCCTATTCGGGTTTACAGCCATTGCCCAGATTGACACCCCTGCACCCAGTCCCGCTGGCACCACATCTACTAAAGTAGGCCTCACAGACATTGAAATCAACTATTCCAGGCCCCAAACCAAAGGCAGGAGAATATTTGGTAGCGGTGATGGATACCTGTTGCAATTTGGTCAAATGTGGAGGGCAGGAGCCAATGCTGGAACGAAAGTAAAATTCAGCGATGACGTGAAAATAAGTGGACAGGATTTGAAAGCCGGTGAATACCTGCTCCTGGCCACACCCGGACAAGACCAGTGGACAGTATTCTTCTACTCAGATGTATCGATGGGAGGTAACCTGGCCGCTTTTGACGAATCCAAGGTAGCGGTAAAAATCAATGTAAAACCTGGCAAGCTTACCGAGAAGGTTTCCACGTTGACTTACAACATCACCGACCTTAGTGAGGACAGCCAGTCGGCCAACATCCAGTTGGCATGGGAAAACACCTCTGTTAAAGTGCCTGTAGAGGTGTCGTTTGACGAACAGGTGATGGCGGCCATTGCCAAAGGAACAAAGGTAAACCTTGGCAACTATGTGACTGCAGCCAATTATTACCTTACTGCCGGCAAAGACCTCAACCAGGCACTTGAGTGGATGAATATGTACCTGGCAGAGGGTGATAACTCCCAGCAATTCTGGCATGTGCACACCAAGGCCAAAATTTTGGCGAAACTGGGTGATAAGAAAGCTGCCAAAGAAACGGCTAAAAAATCCATGGAGCTGGCCAAGAACTTCCCTTCGGGGGATTTTGGCTACATCAAGCTAAATGAAACACTGATTGCAGAGTTGTAAGACAGCAGATATAGGAGTCTAAAAAATGGACAATTGAAAAGCGGGGATTACTCCCCGCTTTTTTTAACGTGAATTCGGGGATTAACATGTTTGCAATCAACAAATTACGATCGTCATTTCGGAATTTTTATCCTTAAATTTTAAAAAGGATAAAAATATCCGCAATCTCATTTTCAGATGCCTGATAAAATATGCCTTTTAAGAAAATTAAGGCATATTTTTCTGGCATGACGTTCATTTTGTTCATCGAACTGGCTATTTTTTATTTCTTCATACCCGTCTGGATCAGCATACCCAAAAGGATGGTAAGCGCACAACCGATCAGATTGTACCACAAATACCCGATGCTGGTGGTGAGGAACAATGTAAATATTGTTAGTTGGGAAATGATGGCAGCAACGAACACAGCATGGCCTTTAACAAATTTCACAAAAAAGGCCACTAAGAAAATCCCCAATATATTTCCATAAAATATAGAGCCCAATATATTCACCATCTCAATCAGGTTTTCCGACAAATGCGCCAAAAAAGCGAACGCAATGGCCAGGCCTCCCCAGCCAACGGTAAGTAATTTAGAGGCCCTCAAATACACCTTGTCCGAGGCATCTTTGTTCAGGATGTTTTTATAAAAATCTACTACCGTAGTAGAGGCCAGGGCATTGATCTCCGATGAAGTAGAAGACATTGCCGCTGAGAAAATGACAGCAATAAGCAAACCGATCAGGCCATGGGGCAGGTACTCCAAAATGAAGGTTAGGAACACATAATCCGAGTCTTTGGTTTTGATAGCAGGATCAACAGAAGAAATTAAGGATTTCATTTCCCCTCGCTTTTTATCAAGTGCTGATGCGTTTTCCTGTAGTTCAGTACCCAACCGATCGATATCCGATCGTCCATTCTTAATGGCATCCCTATAGTCCAGTGCAGATTGTTTTCTTTTTTCGGCCAACTGGTTATGCTCTGATTCTATCAGGCTCAGTTCATTCCCTTTTCCAGCTTCCTTCACAGCATCCAAAGACGTTGTATTAAAATGGACAGGTGGAGGGTAAAAAATATAAAAAACATAGATGAGTGCCCCTGTCAAAAGGATGAAAAACTGCATGGGAATTTTCAGCACTGCGTTGAACATTAGCCCCATTTTGCTTTCGGTAGTATTTTTTCCCCCAAGGTATCGCTGCACCTGGGATTGGTCAGTACCAAAATAGGACAGTGCCAAAAATAGCCCGCCCAGGATACCTGACCATACGGTATATCGTGTTTCAAAATTGAGGCTAAAATCCACTGTATTGAGCTTGTCCAGTTTTCCAGCGATTTCCAATGCACCAGAAAAGGAAACAAAGGGCGATAGGTAATCAAGAATGTAGAAAAAAGCCAGCACCATACCCACGAGGATTACAGCCATTTGATGCTTTTGTGTAAGGCTGACGGCTTTGGTACCACCGGAAACCGTGTAAATAATCACCAAAATGCCAACCATAAGGATAGTCCAGCTGAGGTTCCAGTGTAATATGGTAGAAAGAATAATAGCTGGCGCGTATATGGTAATGCCCGCAGCAAGCCCCCTCTGAACAAGAAAAAGGAATGCCCCTAGCAGCCGTGTCTTCAGGTCAAAACGTTTTTCAAGGAATTCATACGCAGTATATACATTTAGTTTGTAGTACAAAGGAATGAACACAAAAGCTACAATGATCAATGCAATTGGAAGCCCAAAGTAGTTTTGCACGAAGGCCATCCCACTTTCATAGCCTTGCCCGGGCGTACTGATAAAAGTAATGGCACTGGCTTGGGTCGCCATTACTGACAACCCTATCGTCCCCCATTTCATACTCTTGTCACCAAGCAGATAGCCTTCAATGTTTTTGTTGCCCCGTGTTTTCCAAACACCATACCCAACTATAAAACCAAGCGTGCCAAACAATACAAAAAAGTCAAGAGAATGCATTTGAATAAATTAGGGGTTAAAGATCAGGTTAATAGCAGTAATAAAACGTCTTGATAAAAAACGTAGGGAGTAAATAGCACTTTGCTTTCATTGACCTACGAGCCAAGACCGATTTCTAAATTTATATTTTACTTGGCGGACTTACCAGAATCCGTCGAACTTTAAGATTGCAGATAAGCCCTATTTTTTATCTTTTGTTGTGGAGTCTTATTATTCCGTTCTCCTATACGTTTTGGTTTCGCTAAAGCTATGTTTCATTATATGTTTTAGTTCCTTTCGTGATGGGTTTAGTTTGTAACCAACCACTTTTCCACTGTCTGATTTTATTTCTTCAATCTCAGTTAGTTTTTTGAGTTCTTCCATGTCTCCTGATAGTCTCACTTTCGAAAATGACAGTTCGTCTTTGGCCAGCGTTAAACGCCTAACCGTCCAGTTGTTCTCAGCCCTTTTATAGTTCAAGAAGTAATGACCCTTAAAGCGCCTCAAAATATGATCGTCAGAAATTTTAAAAAGCGTATCCCTATAAGCATAGTAAACTATGACTGAATCGCCAGACAAGAATTTGAAACTAAGATTGTACTTTCCATCAACAATCTGAGTTGAATCAGGTGTTAGTTCCTTGATCTTAGTTGAGTCGATATCAAAATCCAGAGAATCAATTATTGTTCTTGTCACAATATCCATCCGTTCAATTACTTGTTCTTCATTGATAGTTAGAAAGGTACTGTCCGTGTTTGACAAATATATCCCTTTTAATTTCCTTGGAATTTGAGTAAGGTTACTCTTTCCTGAGGGTTGTGGTTCTTCAAACTTAAGTGAATCTTCACAAGCAATGATTATTAATGGCATAAGTAGGAAGATTGTTAATTTGTTCATCAAGAGTCTATTTTAGGAGCATCGAGTGCCCACAACAATATGCCGAACGTCATTTGAAGGAAATACTAAACCAATAGAGCAGTAGTATCATCAGGGCCAAATTGAAAAAAACGAACGCATAAATTTTTGTCCAGGAGCTAAAAAATGGGGGTTTATCATCTGGTGCCATTACTTTAAGTGGTTAAGGTGCTATTTATTGTCATTTCTTGGTACATAAGTCAACTGCACAATTCCATTCTTAAAATCTTCGGATTTTTTGAGATCAAGGACAGTTTCCTTTGGTATCCCTGAAAACATCGGGATGCCTTCTCCCAAAACTACTGGTATTCTGGTAATAATCATTTCGTCCACCAATCCTGCATTGAGCAGCAGGGTATTGATTTGTCCACCTCCCACCAGCCAGATATCCATTCCTTTTTGTTGTTTCAAATCAGCTACAAAACCAACTACATCCTCATTTACGAATGCTACATTTGGATCTTGCAATCCAGTTTTTCGGGAAAAAACGTAATTGGTTTTATCAGGGTATGGAAACGGGACATTAAAACCCAACACTTCCTGAAAGGTGCCATTGCCCATCAAAGTAGTGTCTATGCCCTTGTAGAAGCTATAGTATCCATAGTCGAGTTTTTCCGGGTTGGGTGTAGCATCCAGCCAATCCACCGACCCATCTTTTCTGGCGATGTAATTATCAATGCCTGTTGCTATATATAGGACAACCTTCCTCAATCTTCTTTTCATTTACTTTCTGATAGTCCGGCCTCATTGCCCAGGGATATCATATTTGTGAAAATTCGAAAGGCACCAGGAACCCCCGCTGGCAACTCCCTAAACCAGGAATACCCTGAATAAATGTAGTAGCCCTTACCATACTGGCCTACCAGAAGCCCACCATTCTTTTCGCTTTCTCCCGGATCGTTGGATGACAACAGGGCCTCATATTTATCGTCCCATTGATTCGGAAAATAAAGCCCTCTTTCCTGCACCCAGCCCTCAAAATCCTTTTCAGTGATTTTATTCGGCATATTCATCAATGGATGGGCTTTGTTTAATATGCGTACCTGGGCCTCCTCTACCGCCACCCTGTCCCTCGACAACTGAAAAGGGTAAGGACCTAGCTCCTCAGTATTCAAACGGTGGCTTGTGTTGTACTGAACTATCATCGTGCCTCCATTTTTCACATATTCCATCAATTTGCCCTGATGAAACTTCATCCTATCCCGGGTGTTGTACGCCCTGATACCTACGATCACCGCATCCAGTTTTTTCAGGTTTTCATCTGTAATCTCATCATCGCTCATCTCCCACACATTGTAGCCAATTTGTCTAAGGCTGGCAGGAATTTCATCGCCAGCTCCCATAATGTAGCCTACTTCCTGCCCCCTTCTTTTTAGGTCTATTTTAGCGACCCTTGCAGCTGACTTCACAAACATGGTTTGCACCGGGATATGGTCGTATTCTATCCTGATAAGGCTTTGATCATACGATTTGGAGCCGACTGTGGCTATCGCCTTTACCTGCCCCACACTCTGGCCCTTTGGCGGTGACACTTCGAAGGAAAAAGATCGTTCCTCTCCTTTCAGTTTCATGTCGAAATCAAAGCTATTGGGTGAATAGCTCCAACCCTCCGGAAGGTTCAGTTTTAAATTTCCCTCGACATCTGATTTTCCTGACTTTACCGTAACATCCACCTTTTTACCCAAGTCTGAACCAAATACATATACTTTCTCCGATATATTGGCGAAAACTGGCGGGGTTATTTCCAGAGGCCTGTAAACCTCCCCATCTACCGGGTCGGTTCGCTTATACACGATTGGAATGTCGTAATCCAGGTTCACTCCTTCGATCTGAATGGTAAATACTGCATTGAGTGCAGGCTTGTTTTCCGGAGTGCCAATGAGGTTCCGGTCATTTACAGCGTACATGCCAAGTGTTCCTTCATTTTTGAACCAATATGGCTGGGAATACTCAAGGTCATCTGGCAAAACGTAGTGTTTGTCTGAATTGAATGGACTGTTGTCCTGAAGGGGCTGGTTGAGTGAAAATGTCTCCAGGCGATCTATGGCAATCGATGCGAGGGTCACATCCACGGATGACCTATTTATGGCTTCTATACCCAGGTTGATAGAATCTCCGGGGGTGTAAGCATAGTCATTGGCCTTTACTTCAAGATACAAACCCAGACAGGCTTTGATGATTACCCGTATTTCTTCTTGTTTGATCGTACGCCAGTGTTCGTCCTTTATCCGGTCGAGTGCACTGTGGGCCTTTATCAGGTCACCAACTATCAGTGCAGGGTTGGTCGCATCAAAATTGTAAATGGCATTTTCCACATGTTCGGCTACTTTGTCCCCACCCTTTACCCTATTCCATGAGGTGTCTATTCCATCAAACATGTTTTTGGATGGTTTGTCGCCATCTATATGTTCAAAATATTCAATCAAAGACCCCCTGGTACCACTGGAACCAAACCCCTGGCTTTTGTGCATGCTCCTGCTCAACGCTGCTATCTCAGGATAGGATTTGCCAAGCAGAGGATTGTAAAGCCCCAGGTCTTCTGTAATGTAACGTGAGGTGTCCATTTTGTCCAAACCTCCAAAAAAATAGGGGTGGGTATTGAAAAGCAGCCTTTTTGGTTGCCATGTGCCAAACTCGTTTGCCAAATCGGGAAACACGCCTTTATCACCAGCTGCTGCAAACGCCTCACCCGCGAGGATGGCCGATGCGGTATGATGGCCATGGCCACCTCCCCCATCTACAGGAAACCGTGTGATCACCACATCTGGCTTGAATTTCCTGAATACCCTGACAAAATCTGAAAAAACTTTTTGACGGTCCCATATATTAAAGGTTTCGTCAGGGTTTTTAGAATAACCAAAATCATTGGCACGGGAAAAAAATTGACGGCCACCGTCTGTTCGCCGGGCAGCTAGCAGTTCCTGCGTCCTTATCAGCCCCAGTAGCTCCCTTATTTCAGGGCCTATCAGGTTTTGACCACCATCTCCCCTGGTAGCAGACAAATAGGCCGTGTTGTACAATTTTTCATTGGCCAGATAGGCAATCAGGCGTGTATTTTCATCGTCTGGATGTGCCGCCACGTATAGGGCCGAGCCCAAAACGTTCAACTTATGCAGCATCAATTGAATCTCAGCGGCATTGTATTTTTTAGGTGCTTGTGCTGCTACTTGAATCTGTGGAGTGGTGAAAACGATTAATAGCGCAAGGGTAATGATTCTCATTTAGATATAAAATATTTATCCAACAATAATAGCCGGATAATCAGGAAGTAAAAAATTTTATCGGTTAAACGGTAATGCCCGTTGATGGTTTGTCAAAATTATATATAAAAAAAGCCATCGCAACTTGCGATGGCCCTGGTCATAGAAATGTAGATTCTACTATCCTCTTTTTTGATGTCCTCTTCGTCTCTTTTTGGGGTTTACTTCTATTTCTTCAACCACGTCCCCCTGGGTAACTGTGGCCAGGTTGTCGCAAGTGCCATCGCCAAAATCCACAATTTTATCCGCTTCACCTTCCACACTTATGGTGACTATGCCCGATACCGGGGCGAATATCCGGTCTGCTTTACAAGAGTGTTTGAAAGTAAGTGCATCGGACTCTTCAACAACTTTGGAATAAGCCAGGCCATCCATATTGATTCCTGATGCAGATCCATACTTGGTTTTAATTTTATCGTCTTCAGTCTCGGTGAGGGTGGTGGTATGGGAGGCCTCTCGGGTGGCCACAGAGCCATCTTCGAAAGTCATTTTTCCACCAGTTAAAGTTACCGTACGCACTTTAGGGTTTGCATCAAAGCCGCTCACATTTACCGAAGTACGGGTACCTTCTATCTGCACACCATCCACCACATAATTTTCAAAAGTAACTGTTTTGGTAAAACCGGCTTCTCCCCTTTCGCCAGACCATGTGATAATAATTTTACCCGATCTGATCCTGCCGTTCCTGCCTTCACACCCATCTCCAAAGTCTATGGTAATCATTTTTGCTTCTGCGTCCTTTGTAATATCGGCACATCCGTAGAAATGTCCGCGCCCATCACGGCCTGATCCTAAAAAGTCAAATCCAAGTGCTTCCTCTGTAGCGTCATCCACGTCATCGAAAGCGGCTTCCGATGTAGCATCAAAATCCACATCGTCCAAGTAAATAGAAGAACTGTCCTGCAAAGGGTTGTCTTCGGTACATGCCATCATAAATACTGTTGTGAAAGCGATCAAAATTCCAAATATCCTTTTCATTGTTGTAATTGTTTTGATTAGAAATTATACCTGTTTATCAAGATTATTTGGGCTTTAGATGGCCTTCCTCTCCAATGGTTTAATCAGGGTTTAAAAAAAACAACAACTTTTCTTCGAAAGATCCTAAAAGCTTCTTAAAAACTTCCTTTTATGGCTTGTATCGGGTGATGTTTGTATTACTTGTGAAGCAAAACTTTTTTCACGAAAGGGGTATTTTTGAAAGTGCCTCGTAAAAAATAGACGCCATTTTGCAGGTTGGAGAGGTCTATTGTTATCCCCCCATCATTGTTCGGTACGAAACGACTTTCTGCCTTCTGACCAGCAGGATTCACCAGTACAAGTTGCTCAAATTCATGCGCACCTTTCAAGGTAATCGTATGCTCTGTTGGGTTGGGGTAAAGGCTGATCAGGTTTGAGATTTCGTGATCAAGGCTCGTGATTGGAACATCCAGCACCTGGTACACAATGGAAGTGGTGTCGCGACATCCCCTACTGTCCAATACTGTTAATTTTACGTCATAATCCCCCGATTCGTCAAAAGTCAATACTGGTGCAGGATTGGATTCTACAAATGAATCATTAACAAACCATTGGCTGGATACTATCTCCTGATCGGAAGAAAAGGAAAATGTGGTGTTTTTTTGTTGGCTCAAAATCAAAATTTCAGGATCTGTCTCCATTGAAATATCAAAGGGAAGGATTTCTACCATCACCGCTTTTGAGTCACTCTCTTTATATCCATCAACGTTGGTAATGTAATAAGTGGTGTTGACAGACAACTGATCTACCAAAAGGGACCTACCCTTCTTTATGGGCTGTGATAGTGACGCATCAGTGTAGAAGTAAAACGAATTTCCATTTGTTGGGCTGAGCACAACCTCGTCAAACTGGCATATACTTATGTCCTCAATTTCGGGTGTGGGTGCTGCTAAAATCTCGATGTTTTTTGACAATGCGTCTGTACATCCTGTGATGTTTGTTACTCTAAGTTCGACATCAAGGGTTGTTTCTTCCGTAAATATAAAACTCATAGACTCTTCTGTCCCTACCGGATTCTCGTTGACAAACCAGGCAAAAGTTTCTGCGGCTTCTCCTGTATAGCTAAAATTAATCTGATTCTTTGATTCCAGATTAATGGTGTCCGAAGCAGCCACAAAATCCAATTGCAAATCATCCACTAAGGCAGAAACGGACACTTTATGGCTTTCAAAGACCTGTTCGAATGAGGAAACATAAAAAATACTATCCTCGTAAAGGGCAGTGGAAACAAATTCATCACCTTCATAAATGGGTTCGGTATCGGCCAGCTCTTTATATACCCGTATGTTGTTCGAATTGGTGGCTTTAAGTTTCACGGCATCACCTTTGCAGATGGATTGGTCGGACAAAATAGGTTCGGGGCTCCTTTCAGCTACTACCAAATTCTTTTGTTTGCTACCAATACAACCCAGTTCGGTTGTCACCTCCAGATTGACCTCATAGGTTCCTGGTTCGTTGTAAATACCCCAGGGATGTTGTATCGTAGTTGAGGAGCCATTGCCCAGCGACCACTCCCAGGAAACGGGCGCTTCAGAGAGGTCGGTGTAGTTGACACGGTTGATCGAATTATCCCCCAGGTACAATGTATCTGGATCAATAAAAAAATCGGTACCTGGATCCTCTACTAAAACCGCCACTCTGAAGATGTCGGATGGATAACTCAAATCCATATTGCGTACATACAAGAGGGAATCATTGCCCAAACCTGAAAACCCGAAACCATTACCAGTCGATAACAAATTGGTCATTTGGGAATCATCATATATTTCGAATTCGGAACCGCTGGTAAGTGTCAATTCAAACGCCTGATTTGCACAAACCACGTGAAACTCAGCAATTGGAGGGGTATCCACAAATTCTGCATATTTCGTTGCTGCTTTGATTACATTGTCTTGTAAACCTGCCAGGTCTATAGCAGCAGAAATTACAAATGACACCTTGCGGCTTTCAAAAGGCAACAGTGTGCCCACCTGGGCAGCCAATATCTGGGCGACATCATTTCCAATACCTGCTTCAC
Organism: Cyclobacteriaceae bacterium; assembly: GCA_040222275.1. Taxonomy (GTDB): domain Bacteria; phylum Bacteroidota; class Bacteroidia; order Cytophagales; family Cyclobacteriaceae; genus CAXBNB01. The sequence goes on along the minus strand of JAVKDJ010000048.1, from coordinate 296,905 downwards.
CTGCCAGTTGTTTTTCGGTGGTGAGCATTTCAAATTTTTCCTGCCCTGAAAAACTGCCCGATAATTCTGCGGTGTTTCCGTTTTCGTTTCCCATATCTATGGAGTGGACATTAACATCTTGTGACGTCAATAGTGCCATACCAACAAAATCATTTTGATCCTGATCTACAGTATAGGCCAATTTATGTTCCTGATCCCACAACGACTTATTGCTTAGATGGTCGTCCACGTCCCAATTGGCGAAAGCCCCAAAACGCAGGTTTTCCTTGGTAGCATTGGTGTTGTTCGTAATCCGGTACTCCACAATAATATACCCATCATTTTCAGCATCACTCCAGTTGAGTGCTTCCTGCTCTATTACCAGCCCCAAAGAGGTGATACCTGCATTAGAATCTTCAAAGGAGCTTTTTGTGTAGAGGTCCGCTATCGAATGATGGTGAAATTTTATTTTATCGATGGCTTCAAAATCCTGCTCGCGACTAAGGCTAACAACATCATTCAATACATTGTCCGAAATAGAGTCCGGGTGGTTGCCTACCATTATACCCAGGTACTTGCCCATCGTTTTTTGGTTAAAAACAAAACCTGTAGCACCTGAAAATGTATTTTTCGGATGTCCCAAATTGCCGTTGGCACTTATGTTCAGGTCTAAAGTGGAGTTGGCGACATCAATGTTGTCCGGGCTGATCTCAAATTCAAAATACTGAAAATCCTCATAGTTATCGTCTGAAAAATCTACCCTGACAATTATCCGCTCATCGTGTTGTGCTTCTTCTGAAATGACCAGGTTTGCCGTCAGCTTACTACGGGTGGTCATTTCCCCGAGTGCCCCAATATCCAATACTGGTTCTGGAATGGATACATTCGGATTGGAGGATGAAAGGGTAGCCGTTGCATTGCTAGTGGGATTGAGGTAGTTGAAAAATTCAAGTTCAACGTTGACCGTATCCCCATAAAATGCATACTCTCCAAATGAATTGGAATAATCAAAGTTGTTGATGCGCATTGAAATAGAGTTTCCTTCGGAAACTGCCCTGAACACATTCAACCGGCCTTTCCCCAATTGACCGGTATAGTCTGAATTGTTCCCCATATCATAAACATCATCAGCAGTTACCCTTATTTGTTCCATTACCTGTAGCGCATTCAAATGTGGAAATACACTTTTGACCAACGCCGCTGTGCCCGCAACATGTGGTGAGGAAAACGAGGATCCACTTTCACTGGCATAGGAATTTCCATTTTTGGTAGAATATACCCCAACCCCCGGAGCTGTAAGATCCACCTTGTAACTAAAAGTAGCCCCAGGCGCTTTGACATCCTGCATATCCGTGTTGGCCACCGAAAGTACATGGTCATACGAGGCTGGATAAAACTCCAACTCCTCATTGGTATTGCCAGCCGCCGCTACCACTACCATGTCCTTCTCCAAAACGGCATAGTTGATGACATCCTGTGCAAATGGTGAAAAGGAACCAGTAGAGCCCCACGACAGGTTGATGACATCATAGCCCTGATCTGCTGCATAAATAATAGAATTATAAGTATTAAAGGAACTACCATTGGACGATGTGAATACTTTGAGGGGCACAAACTTAGAATTGTAGCCAATACCAGCCATTCCCAAATTGTTGTTGGTGACGGCACTGCTAATGCCAGCTACCTGGGTGCCGTGAGGATTTTGGTCGGCTGTAGGGTCATTATCAATATCGGCAAAATCCCACCCTTGAAAATCATCAATATACCCATTTCCATCATCATCCAATCCATTTATCGGGTCGGCTTCATTAAAAAACAGATTATTGGCAAGATCCAAATGGTCCATTTGAACACCTGTATCACTTACCCCTATTATGATGGACTCATCACCCTTGGTCACATCCCATGCCTCAAAGGCCTTTACAACACCCAAACCAGTTTGCGAACCTATATTGGTGTCGTTTGGGGTAAAGAGGAGCTCCTCCTGATAAAAAGGCACAGCGTATATTACATTGGGGTATTCCAACAAAACATCGATTGCCTCCTGGATGCTTTCTTCCTGAGGCAGGTCTATGATGTATATATTGTCAAGCCTTGAACCATTCGTTGACAATGTAGCATTGCCGGCATTGCCGCCTCCAAACCTAAGCCTTTCTATCCCCTGGGATTTGATCACCGAGCCAATATTGGCAGAGGTGAGCACTCTACCCTTTCCCCCGTTTTCATTAAAAGTTTTAAAACCATCCCCCAGCTTAACAACAATTTTACCATGCACAACTTTAGGATTGCCTGAATGTTGTTCGCCATTTGTCTTAAAACCCTGGGCATTCCCAATAAAAAAAAGCAACTGAAAACACACCAGTAACAAAACAAACTTTTTACAATCTGACATACCTTACCGTCTTGAGTAAACCTTTTTCGTCCTTTGAAAATTATAACTAAAAATTAAAATTAGTCAATTTGATTTTTACCAAAGTAACGAATTGTCCCTAAAAACAAAAAATTGGCTATGAATTGCTTGCCTCACGACCAATCACAAAGAATGGTCAATAACAATTTAAAAAAACCTGCCATTTTGTCTTATTTATTTATCTTTGCCAACTCATAAAACAGATGAAATTGAAGGAATTAATTAACGACATAGATATTCTCACCGAGACAGAAAAATCTTGTGAAACAATAAAAATATCGCAAGACGTGGATGGAAAAAGCGGAAAGAAACTGTACATCGAGAGTTACGGCTGCCAGATGAATTTTTCCGACAGTGAAATTGTCTCTTCCATCATGAGCAAGGATGGTGTGGGCACTACCTCCAAAATTGAAGAAGCAGATATCGTATTTCTCAACACTTGCTCTATCCGGGAAAAAGCTGAACAAACCGTCAGAAACAGGCTCAATCATATCAACGCTTTCAAGAAACAAAAGCCAGAGCTGATGGTAGGTGTACTGGGCTGCATGGCCGAAAGGCTCAAGTCAAAACTACTGGAAGAAGAAAAAATAGTGGATCTTGTGGCCGGCCCGGATGCTTACCGTGATTTGCCCGCACTGGTCAGGGAAGTAGAATCAGGTCAAAAAGCAGTCAACACGTTTTTATCGCGGGAAGAAACCTATGCGGACATCAGCCCTGTCAGGTTAAACTCAAACGGGGTTACTGCCTTCATATCCATCATGCGGGGATGTGATAATATGTGCTCATTTTGTGTTGTTCCTTTTACCAGGGGACGGGAAAGGAGCCGTGACCCATATTCTATTGTTGCAGAAGCCCAGGATTTGTTTGACAAAGGCTACAGGGAAGTAACCTTGCTGGGGCAGAATGTGGACTCTTATAAATGGTCTGCCGAAGAAAACAACAAAGCCAAACTGGAAAAATCCGAAATTGGCGAAACCACCAACTTCGCACAGCTATTGGAGATGGTCGCCAAGGTGGATTCCAACCTACGGGTGAGGTTTTCCACTTCACATCCGAAAGACATCACGGATGACGTATTATATACCATGAAAAAATACGACAACATCTGCAAGTATATCCACCTGCCAGCACAAAGTGGCAATTCGCGAATATTGGAACTCATGAACCGCACCTACGACAGGGAGTGGTACATGAAAAAAATCGATTCTATTCGTGAAATACTGGGAGAAGATTGTGGTATTTCATCTGATATGATTACGGGGTTTTGTAGTGAAAATGATGAAGAACATCAGGACACACTTAGCCTCATGGAATATGTAAAGTATGACTTTTCATACATGTTTTACTATTCGGAAAGACCAGGTACACTGGCCGAAAAGAAATACGATGACGATATACCGTTAGATGTGAAGAAAAAGCGCCTTGATGAAATCATAAAAAAACAGCAGGAGCACTCACTGGCAAGAAACAAAAGGGATATTGGCAAGTCTTTCAAAGTACTTGTAGAGGGATTTTCCAAGCGCTCCAATGAACAGATGCAGGGACGAAATAGTGCCAACAAAGTAGTGATATTCCCGGCAAATGGGATCAAAAAGGGACAGTATGTGGACGTGAAAGTAAATGATTGCACCACTGCTACCCTATTCGGTGAAATCGTAAAATAGAGGGGAGAAAAAATGGATGTACAAACCATAAAACAACGCTATGGTATAGTTGGCAATTCCCATCTACTGAATCACGCCATTCATGTGGCTACCCAGGTGGCACCTACCGACATGAGTGTGCTCATCACCGGGGAAAGTGGAAGCGGAAAAGAGTCCTTTTCAAAGATTATACACTCGTTAAGCGCAAGAAAACATGGACAATTTATAGCCATAAACTGTGGTGCTATCCCTGAAGGCACCATTGATTCTGAACTCTTTGGCCATGAAAAAGGATCCTTTACTGGAGCCAACGAGGCAAGGAAAGGGTACTTTGAAGTGACCAATGAAGGCACCATTTTTTTGGATGAAATTGGTGAAATGCCATTGGGCACCCAGGCCAGGCTTTTGAGGGTATTGGAAAATGGGGAATTTATCCGCGTAGGCTCATCAAAGGTACAAAAAACCAAGGTAAGGGTGATAGCCGCCACCAACGTAGATTTGATGGATGCAGTCAACGACAAGAAATTCAGGCAGGACCTTTACTATCGCCTGAGCACTGTACCTATATATGTACCCCCGTTGCGCGAAAGAGGTGACGATGTTGAGTTGCTCTTTAGAAAGTTCGCTTACGATTTTTCCGAAAAATACAGAAGCGAAACCATCAAGCTGACTGATGATGCGAAAAAAATATTGATAGGTTACCGCTTTCCGGGCAACATCCGCCAACTTAAAAACCTGGTGGAGCAGATTTCTGTTTTGGAAATGGACAGAACGATCTCAGCTGATACGTTGAGGAAATACCTCCCAAATTCCACCAGCAATCTACCGGCCCTGATTAGCTCTGAATACAAGGGACAAACAGAGAATTATTCAGAGAGGGATTTGTTGTACAAAATCCTTTTCGACATGAAAGGTGATATGAACGACCTGAAAAAACTCGTCTTGCAAATGCTCAAAGACGAAAGTTCGGGTTCGGAAATCCTGAAAGAAAACGAGCAGCTCTTCAACAACATTCAATCTACTTCTGAAGCTTTCAAAAAGCATGTTCCTCCAAAAACTCAGGAAGAAGCCCTGATCATCAATACAGATGATGAAAATTCACCCTATGAGCTCGAAGGAATTGAGGACATTTCCCACGAAATGGAAGCAGACGATTCCCTATCGATAGAAAAAAAGGAGAAAGAATTGATCATAAGGGCATTGCGTAAAAACAGAAACAAAAGAAAATATGCCGCCAAGGACCTTGGAATATCCGAACGCACGTTATATCGTAAAATAAAACAATATGAACTGGAAGACTAACCTGGGTATCCTAACTATTTTGGCGGGGTTTTTATCACTATCGGGGTGTGGTATCTATTCATTCACCGGTGCTTCTATCTCATCAGATATAAAGACCATTTCCATTCATAACTTCTACAACAATGCCCCTCTCGGCCCGTCCAATATGAGTGCATTGTTTACTGAGAAAATAAAGGACTATTACCAGCAAAACACAAGCCTAACACTGGTGGACGAAGAAGGTGACTTACAGCTCGAAGGAGCCATCAGCAACTATACACTTTCACCTGTGGCACCTTCTGCTTCACAGGGTAGCAACCAGGTGGATTTCACAAGCCTAACCAGGATAACCATCACAGTATCTGCTACTTACGTCAACACACAAAACGATGAATTCGATTTTGACAGGAACTTTTCGTTTTTCGTTGATTTCGATCAAAACTCACAGGATTTGGCCTCAAATGAAGATGAGTTTGTAGATCAAATATTTGAGCAAATAGTTCTTGATATATTTAATAGTTCTGTGGCTAATTGGTAATTTTTATTATCTTTAGCCTTTTAGAAACTCAAAACCACCACCGTGAATAAACAAAAGTTTGTTGATTTTTTGCGACAACCTGAATCTATTTCCGACTCATCTCTGGCAGAGTTGGAACATTTAGTTTCAGAAAACCCATATTTTCACAGTGCACACACCGTTATTGCCAGGGCAAGCAGGCTTTTGAAAGACAGAAAGGCTGCAAGGAAAGTGAATACGGCAGCTATTTATGCCACCAGCAGAAAAGCCTTAAAAAAATATATCCAAGGGGATTTGGTTTTTGGAGAACAGATCAAACCAAAAAGCCCGCCTGTAGAAGAGCAGGCTTCAACAACCACTGCACCTGTAATTGAAGAAACAACAAGACAGGAAAGCGCCCCGTCTAAACCAGTCACAGAACCATTGAAGGCTGCTCCAGCCCTATCCCAAACCGACCATGACTCCCTCATAGATGAAGTATATGAGAATATTGAGGAGTGGAAAAAAAGCCGGAACCATTTCCTCGACTATGAGTTGTCCCTTGAGGATTCGGGTAGCACTAAAGCAAAAGAAGAAGTTGAACCAGAGACTCCTGCCGAAGAAAGGCCAGCCAAACCTGCAAGCGCTGTTGACAAGATCAAGTCCCAGATAGCCGAAGAAATCATTGCCGAAGAAGAAGAGGTAGAGGAGGCTATGAAGGTGATCAAAAAGAAGGGGGCGAAGGACAAAAAAGACACAAAAAAAACCAAGGCTCCTGTTGTTACAGAATCCGACAAAATAGTAGATGAAGAAGTAGAAAAAGAGGGCGAAGAAATCCCTGAAAAAGACATTGAAGATTCGAGTGAAGAAAGCTTGAAAATCAGTAAAGAAAAGGAAGGCTTGAAATTATCACCGGGGAATAAAGGTGGCAAAAAGTTTCGCCTGAATATATTGAACAGACCTTCTCCCAAATCCAAAATTGCTGACAAAAGCACAAAATCAAAGGAAACCAAAGCCACATCGAAAAAAAGCACTGAAACGAAGAGTACAGCCAAGAGCAAAACCGCAGATACCAAGGTAAAAGCAACGCCTGAAAAAAAAGCCGCGGCAAAACCCAAAGCCGCCACAACCAAGAAAAAAACTGCCAGCACCAAGGCCAAACCGAAGGGAACTACTAAGGCTAAATCGACTACAGGCAAAACAAAAAAGTCTGATTCGAAAGATGACGAAAAAAAAAAGCCTAAAGAAACCCAAGGAATAGCCAAAAAGAAAGACTTTATAAATGAGCAGGTAGATTTAATTGACAAATTCATCTCTACCAATCCATCGATAGAACCCGGTAAAATAAAAAGCGGCGAAGGATCAGTAATAGACCTTTCTGAAAAGAGTCGTGAATTTCCACCTGGCATAGTCACCGAGAATATGGCCAGGATATTTGAATCACAGGGGAAGACTGAAAATGCTATTTCCATTTATGAGAAATTAATTTTGAAAAATCCTGAAAAAAAGTCTTACTTTGCGACTCGAATTAAAAACCTAAAGAATAATTAAATGTTGATAGCAATAATTAGTATGATCATACTGGTATCCATAATACTGGTATTGGTGGTGTTGGCACAAAACTCCAAAGGGGGTGGTCTTACCAGTCAATTTGGAGGTTCAGGCACTTCTCAATTGATGGGTGTAAAGAAAACAGGTGACCTGCTGGAGAGAATCACTTGGGGATTGGCGATCACTTTGATGGTGCTGACCTTGTCCACTAAGTTTATTGTTAATGACAATACATCCGAGGAGTTTACCAGTCCTAATATCGAAAGCGCTCAGGACAAAAACGTTCTGCCAGCCATTGATTTACCTGCCGATCAGGCTCCCGGAACCAACCAAAGCACAGATTCAGTTCAATAATTACTGACAAAAATACATGCAAAGCCCCTTTATGGGGCTTTTTTTTTGCCCTATACCTCCCCTGCTCCTGAAAACATGTCAGTCTATTTGGAGTAGAAATACAATACCTCCCCCTAATCAGAAAAATTGACCGAATTTGTCAGTATTGGGATAGATGGCACAACTTATGTGAGACAGGCAGTCGAGATTATTAATTTTATTAATTTAACCAATAATTAAATATTTAGAAAAATGTCAAAAGTGAATTTCAAACCAAACGAAGACAGAATTTTGGTGGAATCTGCTGCTGCTGAAGAAAAAACAGCATCAGGAATTATCATACCAGACACTGCTAAAGAAAAACCTCAAGCAGGAACCGTTGTAGCCGTAGGAGAAGGTACTCCGGAAAAACCTGTAACTGTAAATGTTGGTGACAAAGTATTGTATGGAAAATACTCTGGCACAGAAATAACTATTGATGGAGCTGAGTATCTCATCATGAGAAATTCGGATGTATTCGGAACAATTTAATTAATCAATCAAAATCTAATCATTAAAATTAAAAAAAATGGCTAAAGACATATTTTTTGAAACCGATGCTCGGGATCAAATAAAAAAGGGAGTAGATGCGCTGGCAAATGCCGTAAAAGTAACTTTAGGGCCAAAAGGAAGGAATGTTCTTTTGGATAAGAAATTTGGAGCACCTAATGTAACAAAGGATGGTGTATCGGTTGCTAAAGAAATAGAACTGAGCGATCCCGTTGAAAACATGGGTGCACAGCTGGTAAAAGAAGTAGCTTCAAAAACTGCTGACGATGCTGGTGACGGTACTACTACTGCAACTGTACTGACACAAGCAATGTTTGCAACTGGAATCAAAAACGTAGCTGCTGGTGCCAACCCAATGGACTTGAAAAGAGGTATAAACAAGGCGATCATTGCCGTTGTTGAAAACCTTCAAAAACAATCAAAAGCTATCAAGGGATCTAACGAAATCCAACAAGTTGCTTCTGTTTCTGCCAATAACGACACTGAAGTTGGTGAAATGATTGCCCGCGCGATGGACAAAGTAGGCAAAGACGGAGTTATCACAGTAGAAGAGGCTAAGGGCACTGAAACTGAGGTAAAAACTGTTGAAGGTATGCAATTCGATAGAGGATACCTTTCTCCTTATTTTGTTACTGATACTGACAAAATGGAAGCCAACCTTGAGAACCCATACATTTTGATCTATGACAAGAAGATTTCTACGATGAAGGAATTGCTTCCTATCCTTGAAGCAACCGCTCAAACTGGCAAACCTTTGTTGATTATATCTGAAGATGTGGATGGCGAAGCGCTTGCTACATTAGTGGTGAACAAAATCAGGGGGTCACTCAAAATTGCTGCTGTAAAAGCTCCTGGCTTTGGTGACAGAAGAAAAGCCATGTTGGAAGACCTGGCCATCTTGACAGGTGGTACTGTTATTTCTGAAGAGAGGGGCTACAAATTGGAAAATGCTACCCTGGAATACTTGGGTACTGCTGAAAGGGTAATCATCGACAAGGACAACACTACGATTGTCAATGGTGCTGGAACAACCAAAGACATTGAGGCCAGGGTGAACCAAATAAAGCAACAAATCGAAAATACTACTTCTGACTATGACAAAGAAAAGTTGCAAGAAAGACTTGCTAAATTGTCAGGTGGTGTGGCCATCCTATACATTGGCGCAGCTACTGAAGTAGAGATGAAAGAAAAGAAGGATAGGGTTGATGATGCCTTGCACGCGACAAGGGCTGCAGTCCAGGAAGGAATTGTAGCTGGTGGCGGAGTTGCCTTGATCAGGGCCATTGATGCCTTGGAAAACCTTACATTGGAAAATGAAGACCAAAACACTGGTGTGAATATTGTGCGAAACGCACTTGAAGCTCCACTGAGAACTATCGTGGCAAATGCCGGCGGAGAAGGTTCAGTAGTAGTGAACAACGTAAGAGCCGGTAAAGGTGACTATGGGTACAATGCTGCCAACAATACTTACGAATCTATGTTTAAAGCTGGTATCATTGATCCAACTAAAGTAACCAGATTGGCCCTTGAGAACGCTGCTTCTATAGCTTCGTTGCTTTTGACTACCGAATGTGTGGTAGCCGACGCTCCTGAAAAAGAAGCTCCTGCTATGCCTCCAATGGGCGGTGGCGGAATGCCAGGAATGATGTAATCAATTTGATTATCTTATATATAGCGAGCCCTTCGGAAATTTCCGAAGGGCTTTTTTAATGACCTTTGTAAGAGGAATGTTAAACCTGGCAAAAACGGTTATTATTACGATCTGTAGAAGCACCAATTTACCCTAGGGTTTTACCAACTGTTTTCTTACTTTTCAGCCATAAATTGCTGGTTTACATTGGTGAGCAAATCAAAGGAGGCGATCACATTTTTTCCCCTACCTGAATTCAAATACTCCAAAAATGCACTTTGACCAGGATTTTCATTGTTCCTGAAGTAGATCCTCAGAGGTCTTTTAAGCGGGTATATATTATTGGTGATCGTAGCGGACGAAGGCAGTACATAATTAACTGTGCTGTCAGACTCAGATTGAGAGGGTATCAATATATCATTCACACCAATTGAAAAATAGGCAAATCCTATAAACCCTATAGCATTTTTGTTTTCAATGACCTTAGATACTATTTCTACGTTTTCTTTGGCTATCACTGCTTTAGTAGCTAAATGAGTAATACCAAAATACTCGGTAAACAGCTTTTGTGTACCGGAATTTTGATCCCTTACTATTGGTAAGATTGGCCCTTCCGCTTCACCTAATTGACTCCAGTCGGCAATCTTACCGCTGTATATGCCATTAATTTGCTCATTTGTCAGCTGACGAATCTTGTTTTGCTCATTGTTGATCAAAACTATGCCATCAAATGCAACTACCTGCTCTTCCACTCCATGCCCTGCTCCTAAAACCGAGTCCAGATCAAAACCAAAGGAAGACAAACCAATATCTGTCTCGCTATTGGCTATGGCCAACAAACCTGTCTTACTTCCCCCACCCTCAAGCGATACCTTCACACTATCCTGCATTTCTTCAAAATCCTTCTTCAAGGCAGCAAATACCTCATTCATAGATTCACTTCCCTTCAACTTTACCTCATAAACTTTGTTTTCAGAACAGGAAAACAAAAACAAACCGATCAATACTAAATATACCTTTTTCATTCTTATATGTTTAAGAATCAAAATTACGAACAGGGAACAATCACGGGTGAACTGCGGTGTTAAATGTACATTATGGGTGTATTAAGTTTATGGATCATCAAAAAATACTATTATACTTTTATTATACGAAATGATATCGTATTTTTGTCGTATAAAATATACGATCATGAAAGTAACAGCCCTAATTGATGACGAACTGATTGCTGAAGTAAGAAAAGTATCAGGTGGCAAAAACATCACCGAAAGCCTTGTAATTGCCCTCAAATTTTATCTTAGTCACCAAAAAATTGACCAGGTGATTCAGGAAATTGATGAAAAACCACTTCAATTCAATGAGGACTTTACTGCCTACAATATACGCAAAATCAATCGCGACCTATGATATTGGCAGATACTTCCATCTGGATCACTTTCCTTAGAAAAAGTGATCCGGATATCATTGACATTCTCAAGAAATACCTCAAAAGGCACGAGATATTTACCGTGAGTGCTATTTTCGGAGAACTCCTGCAAGGTGTAAAAAATCAAAGGGAAAGGGACATTGTCAATATATTATGGGAGAGCCTGCCCAAGGTAGATGAAGAAAGCCTCTTCATAAAAGCAGGAAATATATCCAACAAATACAAATTACATTCCAAAGGGGTTGGGCTTATAGATTGCTACCTATTGGCTGCCTGTGCCGAAAACGACCTGGCCCTATGGACCCTGGACAAAAAACTGATGAAGGCCTACGACGAATTGTAAAGTACTAGCCCAAAATCTTTTTCAGGTCTGCCGGGCTATAGTTGATGGATTTCAAAGTTTTGTTGTCCTCTTCGCGGTACACCAGGTATAGTCCGTCCACTTTCTTGATAAAACTATTGGTGCCCTTATTTTCTTTGTAGTGCTTTACAGTAGCTTCTGCCTCTTCCAGGGTTTTGCATGCTTTGCTCATATTGGAGCGCTGCACCTCTTCAAACAACGACTTGAACTTTTTCCCCAGGCCGAATTCAAGTACCGCACCAGACAATACATATTGAATATCGCATAAAGCATCAGCAACTTCCACCAAGTCTTTATCTTGTATGGCTTGTTCCAACTCTTTCAATTCCTCTGCAATCAATTCTACCCTAAGTTTACACCTTTTTTCATCTGGAATAGTAGGTGTTTCCAGTATAGGATGTTGGAAGGTTTTGTGAAAATCTGCTACCTGGTTTAGGGGATCAATTTTATCCATGTTTTATCTAAAAATAGAGGTCAAAAAATTCAGCTCCAAAACTAAATGATAATTGCGCACCGATAAAATCATTTTCACTTATTCTTCTCTCTTTTTATAGCCCTGGACAAAAAATAGAAGAACCCTCCTACCACTATTCCAAGAATAACAACCATGCTGAATATTGCGAGACCACTCATTACTTTTGTGAAAATTTATTGTACAAAAACCGATTGAACCAAAAACCCAAAGCTATAACAATACCCCATTGTGTCACTACCGATGCATTGCTGTACACATCAAAAATATTCCAGGTTCCCATGGAATCAAACCAGGGATACTCACTATAGCCCCTGGAAAGCCACCAATAGATCAATACAATACCTAAAACTATATTAACAGGAATACAAATAGCAAAGTACCGATCCGACACCTTGAAATCTGAATCCTGATCGATCAATTTCCTTTTGAAATCGCCTACACCATGCTTAACTACGGCCATGGCAATAAACAACCCGCTCAGTATCAACCCAACTCCCCAGACCCAATCTTGATTTGAGAAAAAATCAAGGTTGAATGCCGATGGGAAACCTATTACTACAAAGGCCAATACAACAATAAAAAACGCCTTTTTTCTTGAAATGCCCAAACGAACAACATGCCCCATCAACAACTCTATCATGGGCAGCAAAGAACTAAAAGCCGCCAGGAAAAGTGCCAGGAAAAATACAGCTGACAGAATGCTTCCTCCAGGTATATCGGCAAACAGTTTTGGGATTACAGTGAAAGTAAGTGCCTGGTTACCGGTTTGTAAATAGGAAACTGCCTCTGCCTCTGATGCAGATAGTGCAAAAACTGCTGGTAAAATAGCCATGCCTGCCAGAAGGGATGCAGTATTGTTGCCGAAAGCTCCAATGAACGTATTGAGTGTGACGTCCTCATTTTGCCTGGAATAGGAAGACAATGTCATCAGCAACCCCCATCCAGCCCCTGTTGACCAGGCCGATTGAGAAAGCGCCTCAATCCAGACTATGGGTTCTGAGAAGAGTGCCGGTTTGATGGAAAACATATACTCTAAACCCAAAACCCCATTTCTCATACCGAGCGACAAAAATGAGACTATAAGCAGCATTACAAACAGCGAAGGGATCAAAATTCGATTGGCTTTTTCTAGCCCGTTACTTATTCCTTTTGACAAAATATATACTGCTACAATGATGACAGAGACAAACAAGAAAACGGTCAGCCAACTTCCACCTGAAATCCCGTTCCAGTATTCATCCAGATAGGTCGTGTTTTGCAATTCAGAAGGACTCACTGCTGTGGCAGGGAAAATATTGAGCACAGAAAAACCAAGGTACCTCAATGCCCATGCGGTGACCACAGAATAATAAAAGGCAATGCCTAAGGTGCAAAGGGCAATAAAAAAACCAAGGAAGGTCATCTTTTTTCCTGCCAGCTGGCTATAGGAGCCAATTACCCCTTGTCGAAACCTTTTGCCTATCGAAAATTCTGCCAGTAATAATGGGATGGACCAGATAAATAAAAACAGTATCCAAAGTATAATGAATGTACCCCCATATTGACCTGCCAGCCTTGGAAACCTCCACAAATTGCCAGCTCCGATTGCCATGCCCAAAGAGGCCAATACTATTCCCCAACGGTTGCTAAACTGCTCTACTTTAAGTTCTTTCATCAACTTTTAGTTACAAATCCTAATAATAGTCAAATGAAAACTGATTTAAAAGTAGGGCCGTTGGTTTGAACAAGATGGTATTGCAATTTGTTAATATAAGTACGTCTGCCGTTCGAGTGAAATCATGGAAAATTCCTTTGTCCCTCGGTGGGAACCGCCATCGTTTCCCTTGACATAGCCCATAACCTGACCGTATCAAAAGAACTTAAAAATTGATTGAGTTGTATGTGGATTCTAGATCTTCGTCAATTCCAAATTCATTTTAATATCTACATTTTCCCCCACCACGAGGCTTCCTGAATCTAAAGTATCGTCCCATTTAAGGTTGAAATCAAATCGGTTGATGGTAAAATTCACTTTGAATCCACTCACCACTTTGTCGCCGATTGTAATAGTACCGCTATGTACAGCCCTCATGAATACTTTTTTGGTCACGTCCCTGATGGTCAGGTCTCCAGACAACAAGTATTCATTCCCTGCAATCTTTTTGAAATGTTCGCTTTTGAATTGAATCTTGGGAAACTTTTCGGCATTAAAAAAATCATCTTCTTTGAGGTGCTTGTCCCTGGTCATGTTTTCAGTATTGATGCTCTTTACCTCAAGGCTGGCATCTACTACGGCATTTTCGAATGTATCGTCTTTCGTTTCGACCACTCCTGAAAATTCGGTAAACTTACCGGTGACTGTTGAAACCACCAGGTGGGTTACATCAAACTGAATACTCGAATGTACAGGATCGATTTTCCACTTGTTCTGGGCTTCAGCACCTTCTGAAACCAAAACGAACAATGATAAGCAGGCAATAATTTTTTTCATGGCAATAAGGATTTGATTCACCTAAAAGTTAATAAACTTTTAAAATAATAGCACTATAAAGAAGCATCAATCGCAAATAAATTTTAACATAAATAAGAAAAACTTAACTTACCGTCCACTAACATTGCAGCTCCACCCGGGACGAAAACATATACAAATCAACAATGGATAATTACGGATTCTGGTCTTTGCTACCTCCTGTCATAGCGATAGTTTTAGCCCTCCGCACCAAGCAGGTGTTTTTATCATTGACTATTGGAATCTGGATTGGTTGGTTGATTATTGATCAGGGGAATATCCTGGCTGGATCGTTTGACACGCTCAATTCGTTCGTAACGGTCTTTAGCGATCCCGGAAATACAAGAACCATCATATTCACCCTTTTAGTTGGGTCGTTAATTGCTTTGATCCAGCGATCTGGTGGCGTTGATGGGTTTATCATTCTGGTAAAAAGTAAACTAAAGGATTTGGAAGATGAAAACCACCTGAATGACAACCGGAGAAGAGTACAACTGATCGCAGCGCTAACCGGCCTGGTCATTTTTGTAGAATCAAACATTTCTATATTGACAGCAGGCACCCTCTACAGGCCAATTTTTGACAAACTACGGTTGCCGAGGGAAAAACTGGCCTACCTGATCGATTCCAGTTCGGCCCCTTCGTGCATCATATTTCCTTTCAATGCCTGGGGTGCCTACATTATGGGATTGTTGCTACTACAGGGGTTGGAACATCCCTTTTCCATTCTTGTCAAATCAATATTTTACAATTTCTATCCTTTTCTGGCCCTCATACTGGTTTTTTACCTCATACTGTCAGGAAAGGATTTCGGCCCCATGAAAAAGGCCCAAACCCGGGCAAGTGAAGAAGGAAAATTGCTGGCTGATGATGCAGTACCCATGGTGTCCGATGAAATATCCCTGCTATCGACCAAGGAGGGTGCCATTCCACGTGCCTTCAATATGATGGTCCCCATTGTTACCATGGTACTGATGATGCCCATTATGCTTACCTACACAGGATGGGCCGAAACCACTGAATCGTTGGGTGTCTTTGCCCGGATATTTGAGGCCATTGGCAATGGTTCCGGGTCAACATCCGTGCTCACGTCTGTGACACTTGCAGTATTGGTTGCCATAGGCATGTATAGAGCCCAAAAAATAATGGGTATAAAAGAAATGATAGACCTTTCGCTAAAGGGTATGTCCGGCATGGTATCCCTGGCTTTGCTCATGGTGCTTGCCTTTGCCATTGGTAGCTTGTGCAAGCAACTTGGAACAGGAATTTACGTGGCAGAAATCACCAAAAGCTGGCTCACGCCTTCCCTGGTACCTGCCATTGTGTTTGCTGTCAGCTGTTTCATTGCTTTTTCGACAGGCACTTCATGGGGCACATTTGCCATCATGATTTCGATAGCCGTGCCCATGGCCCAAACCTTTGACAGCAATCTCTACCTTGTGATTGGTGCTGCATTGGGAGGTGGGGTTTTTGGCGACCACTGCTCCCCGATATCCGATACCACCATTATATCTTC
Source organism: Cyclobacteriaceae bacterium (assembly GCA_040222275.1). GTDB lineage: Bacteria > Bacteroidota > Bacteroidia > Cytophagales > Cyclobacteriaceae > CAXBNB01. The sequence goes on along the minus strand of JAVKDJ010000048.1, from coordinate 280,767 downwards.
CATGGCATCTGCCAGCGACCACATAGACCATGTGAAAACCCAATTGCCATACGCATTGATTGGTGGTGGTATAGCTTTTATGCTTTATCTAGTTTTGGGATTTTTACAGTAAACCCAAATCAACTTCCCATTTGCAACCCCTCAAACGGACTACCCCAACTCCACAGAATACACCATAGGCAAATCCGAAGAAATCAGCTCCCAGGACTCCCCCAGGTCATTTGAGGTATATACATTACCGGTGGTAGAACCAAACACCAGCGATTCGCCATCTATATCCAAAGCATGGCGATATACAATGTCGTAGCAATTTTTCTGGGGAAGCCCCTTTCTGTAGTCCGTCCAGGTTTTACCTCCATCGTCGGTACGGCAAACACAAAGTGCATTGTCCACTGCCACCCGTATTTCATCGGAAATACCCGGTACCACCCAGGCCATTTTAGGGTTGGTTTCATGCACAGCCACTGCAAATCCAAAATTGGCAGGCCCGTCCTTTTGATGAACAGCCTTCCAGTTTTTGGATCCATCTTCACTTACGAAGATTCCGCAATGATTTTGGTTCCACAGCACATCGGGATGCGATGGGCAGGCCACCACCAAATGTGGGTCTTGCCCTACTTCTGAAGCCGGATCTGGTAAAAAATCAGCAACCATACCCTTATTGGCTGGGTTCCAGGTTTTCCCGTCATCCTTGGTTTCGAATACACCAGCACAGCTAATACCTACAAAAATATGGTTGGAATCCCTGGGGTCAACTATAATGGAATGTATGCCTGGATTGTCGCGCCCTCCGCCAAACCATTGGGTTTTACGAGTGGGGTGCTCCCAAAGGCTTTTTACCAAATGCCAACTATCGCCATTGTCTTCAGACCTGAACAAGGCCCCAGGGTCGGTTCCCAAATACAGTACACCAGGCCGATCTACCCCACCATGGGCAAACGCCCAAATATAGGTAACAGCGGCCGGCACGCCTTCTTTGATTTCTTCCCCCTCCGGGATTTTGGGTGCTTCGATTTCTTCCCAATCTTTGCCCTGATTGGTAGAGCGGTGGAGTTTCACCCCCCAATGTCCATGGTCCAGGCATGCCCACCAGGTATCCGTTCGTTCGTCCACAAATGTGAGCGATACGGGTATCCCCAAAAATTGTGTACTGGAATGCTTCCATGTGCCGGTACCATTTTTATAAATAACCAAACCCTTGCGGGTGCCAAGTAAGAGATTGTTTTTGTTTGCCATTTTTATAGTCAGTTAATTGATGGTCGCTTGAAATTATCCTCCCGAAAGGGCCTGCATGATATAGACTTCATCATGCCCTTCTATTTTATCAGACAAATTCTCCCTGTCTTTTATCAACTCATCTCCAATAAAAATATTGACATGTTTTCTCAACCTGCCTTGCTCGTCCACTATGTAATGTCTGAATTTAGGAAACCTATCCTCCAATTTTTGAAGAATATCAGGAATATTATCAGCCTCCAACGACATGGTGTTTAGTGCTGGATAAAACCTCTTGAGATTCGCGGTAAATTTTACAACAGGCATATCATTCTTTTTTAAAATTGAGCTTAAATTTTCTCTCCCCATCAGAAACTACTGTCTCAAAACCTCCTTCCGTTCTGATGTATTGTATAGATTTTGGAAAATCATGCGTGGGGTTCTCAAATGTCCAGTTCTCCTTTTCATTCTTTGTCAATTTAAAAATCACTGGCCCATCATTGTGTGCCACATTGGCCACATAGCATAAAGTACCGTCAACCACCTCAAGCTTCAGGCTTTCTGTAAAGGTCGTGTCTGCGTTTTGTAACACCAATCCCTTTCCTACCAGCTTGTTACCTTCTGCCTTCCATATTTCCCGTGTTATCATATCAGACCCGGGCTTTTGACTTGTCCACTCCCCTTCCAACCAGGAAAGGCCTTTCATTTCTGTAGGGGTTTCGGATAATGAACAGCCAAACAAAAATACGATACATATTATTGCAGCTACTGAGAAATTGGGCATAAGTGACAGGTTTTATCTATAGACGATTGTACGGCGCAATATTGGACATTACACTTCAATAAAGGTACAAAAAATCGAAATCTTAGCTATTATTACCAACCAATAAATCAATTAAGTGTTATGCCCTTTTACAAGACCTTGTTTTGCACCTTATTTTTCCTCAACCTTCAAACGACCTATTGTGAGGGACAGTTGTCAAAACCGGAAAAGAAATTGGTGCAATATATTGACGGCCACAATGACGAGGCAATCGAATTTCTAAAAGAGTTAGTGAACATCAACAGCGGCACGATGAACTTTGAAGGGGTGAAGCTTGTTGGGGAGGCTTTCATCAAAAAATTCGAAAACCTTGGCATGCAAGTCTATTGGGAAGACGGCAATGCCTTCGGTCGTGCCGGTCATGTAGTGGCCAAAATTGAAGGAGGCAAGGGCAAAAAAATTCTGATGATCGGCCACCTGGATACTGTGTTCGAGAAAGACAGCCCAAACCAACAGTGGATTCCCCAAAACGGCCATATTGTAAAAGGCCCAGGCATAGCCGATATGAAAGGTGGCAATGTGATTATTTTGCAAGCACTCTCGGCCCTGAACCATTCTGGCCTGCTGAAAAAAATGAACATTACAGTGGTATTAACAGGAGATGAAGAAAAAAGTGGAAGGCCATTGGACCTTAGCAAAAAAGCACTGACCGATGCTGCTAAATGGGCCGATATCGCCCTTGGGTTTGAAAATGGGGATGGCAACCCATCCACAGCCATTGTGGCCAGGAGAAGCTCCTCAGGGTGGGAGTTGAAGGTAAGTGGTAATGCAGCGCATTCCTCACAAGTGTTTCAACCAGAAGTAGGTGCAGGGGCAATCTTTGAAACTTCCAGGATTTTGTATGAATTCTATGAGCAGCTTTCGTCAGAAGAATTTCTCACATTCAACCCCGGTGTAATACTGGGTGGAACAGCCATCACACATGATCCAAATCAAAACTCCGGAACAGCTTTCGGCAAGAACAATGTGGTATCGAAGGATGTCATAGTGGCCGGGGATATCAGGTGCATCTCTCCCGGGCAAATCACAAAAACACAGGCCTCCATGAAAGCCATTGTCAGGAAACACCTGCCGCAGACCCAGGCTACAATTACTTTTTCCGATGGTTACCCTCCATTCGCCCTTACGGATGCCAACTACGCACTTTTGGAGCAATACAGCAAGGCGAGTATAGATCTTGGCTATGGTGCAGTGCAGGCGGCTAACCCCATAAAAGCCGGCGCAGCAGATATATCCTTCACCTCCCAATACATAGAAATGGGAATCGATGGACTGGGCCTTGGTGGGGCCAACGACCACACCGTCAACGAAACAGGCGATCTGCGAACCCTACCACAGCAAACAAAAAAAGCTGCGTTGTTGCTTTATAGATTATCGGGGAATTAACACAACAATTCGATTTCAAAGTTTGCCTTTTAACCCATCAATGTACCATATTTGCCCTGAGTAATCATTTAACACACACAATATGACATTCAACTGGAGTACAATAAAAGAATACGAAGATATAAAGTTTGATTTTCTGGAAGGCATAGCCAAAATTACCATAAACCGCCCGGAGGTTTATAATGCCTTCCGACCTGAAACCAACATAGAAATGCTGGACGCCATGGACATTTGCCGAGAACGTACTGACATCAACGTGGTGGTGCTGACAGGTACTGGCGATAAAGCGTTTTGTTCCGGTGGCGACCAGAATGTAAAAGGTGTTGGAGGTTATATTGGTGAAGATGGTGTGCCCCGATTGAACGTTTTGGATTTGCATAAGAAAATCCGATCTATCCCCAAACCGGTAATAGCCATGGTAAATGGGTACGCCATCGGTGGCGGGCATGTACTCCATGTAGTGTGTGACCTCACCATTGCCTCGGAAAATGCTCGATTTGGCCAAACAGGACCTAAAGTAGGGAGCTTTGATGCTGGATTTGGATCTTCTTACCTGGCCCGGCACGTCGGACAAAAGAAGGCAAGGGAAATATGGTTTCTATGTGAGCAATACACCGCAGACGAAGCAGAAAAAATGGGCATGGTGAACAAAGTGGTGCCCCTCGAAGAACTTGAAAACACCACTGTGCACTGGTGTAAAACTATCATGAAAAGAAGCCCACTTGCCCTGCGGATGATCAAGCGCGGGCTCAATGCAGAACTGGATGGCCAACGAGGATTGATGGAATTTGCCGGTGACGCTACTTTGATGTACTACCTGATGGAAGAAGCCCAGGAAGGAAAGAATGCCTTTTTGGAAAAAAGGGATCCAGATTTCGGAAAATACCCAAAGTTCCCGTAATAGAAAGAGGGGCTTTCGCTGTTATAGGTGAACTTAAATGAAATGTGTGCTGATTAAATATCTCCATCCCGTCTCTGTAGCCATCATGGCTTCACTGCTATGGTCGTGCGCTTCATCCAACGTAGTACAATACCTGGATGAAGAGGCGGGTTTCGAAAAGTACAATGCTTTTAAAATCATCAATTTCAAGACCGACAACAAGGAATACTCTGCCGAAGGCAATGCTTTTGTAGATAGTGTGGAGCATTATATTGCCGTAGAAATGCAAAAGAAGGGATATACCCAGGATTCCAGATCGGACCTTCTGGTAAGGTACGAACTGATCTCAGGTGTGGAGTCGGAAATCAATTACAACAACTCCAACTACTACAGGGGTGCAGGCAGAGGCTTTTATAGTCCGTTTTACGATCCCTATTTCTATGGCCCAACCAGTTCCAGGCATATTGAAGGGATTTTTTTACTGGAAATAAAAGAACGCAAAACCCGAAAACTCGTTTGGCAGGGCAGTCTTGACCTAAAGTATTCTAAAAAGAGCAACAGTAATCTGGAATTGCTTAAAAAGACCATTGCCAGGATATTTGAAACCTACCCCTATCAGGCTGGAAGTAGCGAAAAAGTCCCTCTGGAAAATGGAAAAAAAAGGAGAAAAAAATAGTTCAGCCAAAGGCAGAATATGTTAAACGGACTCAAGGTCATTGCTTTCAAGCTGGAAGGGTAAAGTAAAACGAACTTCCTTCATCCAGACTGGAATCTACCCAGATTTTTCCTCCGTGCAAATCGACTATTTTTTGGCAGTGCGATAGGCCTATTCCTGTTCCTTCGTATTCACTGTTGCTGTGCAACCTTTGAAACAATGAAAATATTCTTTCATTGTACTCCCTGGCGATACCTATGCCATTGTCACGAACGCAAAACTTCCAGTTGTCATTTTCAATTTCAGCAAATATCTCCATTTTAGGGGGTGCGTTTTTCTTCCTGAATTTTATGGCATTTACTATCAGGTTTTGAAAAAGCAACCTCAGTTCGATTTCATATCCTTTTACCTTTGGTAGTTGGCCAATATCAAATTTGGCATTGGATTCTGCAATACTCGAAGCTAGGTCTTCCCTCACAGCCTTCACTATCTCATTGCAATCCACCATGGAGAGTTCCTTATTTCGCCCGATACGGCTATAGTCGAGCAAACCTTTGATAAGGGCACTCATCCGGGAGGCTCCCTGCGAAATAAAGTCCAGATACTGGTTAATTTCTTTATTGTTATTCCCTTCAGACGACTCCTTCAAGAGCTCCACGAAACCGGAAATCGTTCGCAATGGCTCCTGCAAATCGTGGGATGCGATGTAGGCGAACTGGCCCAGTTCCTTGTTTTTTTGTTCCAACTCTTTATGGGCAACAGCCAACTCTGCCAATCGCCTTTTTTCTTCCCTATAGGTGGATACATAATCAATCGCCATACCTGTGAAAGGCACCATATAGAAAATTATTTTCAGGAAATGGCCTATGTTGAAATGTGCGTCGAAAAGCTGCGAGGAACCAAAAGACATGTGCAATTGTGTGGCTACCGCTGGCACCATGCTCCATATCAGTGCATGGGTGAATACATTCCCCTGGCGTTTGTAAAATTTCGGAAAAATCCATAACCCAAGTACCATAAACAACAAAAGGGGCACCACATCAAAAGGACGGGTAATCAGCTCATCTGAATACATGGTAGCAGGCAGGTTGCTGCTGAGCGCACAGTACTGCACGATCCCGAAAGAAACGAGCAGAAATATAGCACTGGTGGCCAAAACGAATTGATTTCGGTTGTACAGGGTCATCCGAATTTTGAAACCCATGAGAAAAATACCAGCACCTGTGATGAGTATCAGTCCATTGAATATGCGGGAAAGTGCCCAGGTAAAGGGGATAAAGTTATCATTGTCAGCGATAGATCGGATGATGTGTGTAGCTGCCAATGCATGAAAAGCATCCATAAAACCAGCACATAGCAAAACCACACCAATAATTGGTGTGACAGGATTGTTGGTAATACGGTACTGTATAAAAGCCAGAATGGCTGTAGCGAATGCTATGGCCACAGCACTCCACTCCAATAAAAAATGGATAAATGCGCCTTTCAGGGAATGCAGCATGGCATCCTGCAATTCGTGATCGGTCATTAAACCGGCAATATCCGGGCTGAGATGATAATGCCTGCTGCTGAAATCCACGCCCAAAAGCACCAGCATAAAAGGCAGCACACTGACTGCTATGGTCAACCATATAATCCACTTTGGCAACCGAATCCTCGCTATTTCTGCTTTGCCCGAATCTCCTCTTGGCTTAATCATTTTTGAACTCGTACTGTATTTTACACAAGTATCTACTGGTCCCAATTAGAATGTTTCTATTTGGGTTTCAGTAAATCTAAAACATTATAACCAAAATTAACATCCTAATAAGAAACAAACGGATCAAGTGTATCTGTAGGGTAATTGTGTCTTTCTAAGAAAACCGAAAGGTAAATTTAGCAGAACTTAATAATTTTTGTTTATTGTCCGGATTGTTCTTGCCCTATCGGCAGGTACTTTGCTACACAATAACACGTCCAGAACAGGCACAAACCTTTAGAAACCACTTTTCAGAAAGTAGGATGTCCATAAGGGCTCTACCAAGGACCACTCAAAGCGTCATGTCGTAATGCAATGGAGACATCTTTGCCGAAACAAAGTACTGTCCAATTGGTAAAGATTCCTCCGCTTTGCTGCGGAATGACTTTCCCGAAACTGGTGCAAATCTTCAAACATTTTTTTTGAAATCTAAATTAGACTTTTTCTGGATACCCCACAGAAATTCCGCTTGATCCAAACAAACCTGTTGCAAACCATAGACTCATTTTGTCAACATCTACAATTCAACGCATTTCTGGCATTGGATAAGAAATAGAGCCAGCACAAATAGGGTTTGTTCATAGACCCCTGGCAGGAATGACATCAAATACGCAACCAGAGAATGTGGTCAGAAAAATGCTCGATCTTCACATCACGGTTTTCGCTTTTAGGTCAATAATACCTTCAGTGAGGTGATTGAGGTATCTCTTGCTACCCAAATACCGATTTACATTGGCAGAGTCGTAGAGAGGGGTATTTGGCTGTACAGAACTGATGCGCACGTTTCGAGATGCATGTATGAACTTTCCATCACCTATCCACAAACCAACATGTGTGGTTTTTTGCCTGGTACTGTCAGTAGCAGGCTTGCCAAAAAAAAGCAGGTCCCCCACTTCCAGGCCCTGAAATGCCATGCCTTCATCAACGGCCATGCCTTCATTCACTTGTTGGGATGCATCGCGTGGGATAATAAAACCATTCATAAAATAAAGGGTTTTGGTAAACCCTGAGCAATCCACCGCCTTGCTCGATGTACCTCCCCATAAGTATGGCAGGCCTTTGAGCTTAAGTGCGTTTTCAACAAGCAATTCACGTCCCTGGTTCAATTGCGCCAGCCATTCGGAATATTTTAAGGCGTGCCCTGTTGGAACGAACCCCAACCTGCCATCCGGGTATTGCACCTCATAAAAACCATAAGCCTCCCCTACCAGTTTCAGCAAGCACCCCATCACAACATCGCTTACCACTTCGCCTTCCAAATCAGGTATGTCAAAGACGCTACCTGCCGGCTCCATAAAGATCACTTTTTCAGACTGAAGCCAAACATCATAGTTGGTGTCATCCATCACCACCAATCCCCCATGGTCGATCCAGGAAATGTACCTGTCAGGGGTTTGAACCAGGTACCATTCTCCTTCCTTCTTCAAAACTTTGAGTTCAGTACCCAAGGTGGCCTGTGTAGCCAATTCTGATGAATGCCGGGGTTGGGAGCGGATATTCGACACAGAATTATTGACAATACCATAAACAAACCCCTTCAACGACTCATCCGGCAGGGACAAAACTTCATTTTCAAGGTTGTATGCTGCTAATTTTTCTTTCAGGGCATCCAGGGCTTCCTGTTGGTCTGTTTCCCCGCTTAGCACCACCCTGTCCTTATGCATGGTGGCCTTTACATCAAAGACAGCAATACGCTTGTCGGGAGCATATCTATTCTTCACTTCTGCAATAGCGCCATTTATGGCTTCAAATTTTTTCAGGCCATCATTAAAACATCCGGTCAGTAGTGTGAGTATCGAAATCTGTAGAAGGAAGTTCTTCATTGATGTGAATTTTGCTGTTGATACATTGAGGTTTAAATCTAACCCAAACTTTACCGTTTGCTACCCCTTGAATGGTATTTTTATAAAGGCTCACCAGTCAGCAAGGTTACCTATCACCAAATTTCCACTATTGCCCTTATTCGATTTCTTCCAGCAATACCTTCAGTTCACCATGCAGGATTGGGGCAGTTTCAGGCCCCAGGGAGTTAGTTTCCCCATAAGTCTCTCGTTCATCCCCGTATAAGTATGGTGGTTCATCGTCCCAGTGGCTTTTTGGGATAATGTACCCAATCATATCATTGGCCAGGCCAAATACAAACTTGTATTCACCCGGCATAAGCTCGCGCAAGGGAGGTATTTCCACCGGATCAATACCATAGTCGCTACCTATCGGCTTGTCTATGCCGCCATTCACTATTTCGGGGTAAATCTCCCCGGGCACAAAAATAAAGCTTGCAGGCCCCATTTTCCATACCGCTACTTCAGATCTTGAGTTAAACCCCTGGGAATACCCTTTGTCCAGCACACCAAGCAAGGAAGCCAATCTAAATTTATTGTTGGCAACCGGCAAGTAAATCGTTTTGGAGATGATGGCATGCGAAAGTGAAGTATGGGACTCCAGGGTGGTACCCTTTAGTAAATTTAAGGCGTGAAGGGCCACATGGTCGCCTTGTGCCTTTGCCTTTTGAAAAGTAGCCTCTTTATAGGTTGTGTCTGAGAATGCGCTGGGGATTTCAAACCTTGGGGATGTGTGCATTAACCCTCCTATTGCCCCGTTGATGTATAGTGCCACCCCACCAATGCCCTCCACCATAACAGAATCACCCTGGCTTACACCTTCTTCTACCCCTTTCCTGATATAATGGGGAAAGTCCGAAGTGATCAGGGTGTTTTTGCTCCACAATGTCTCTGGATGGTTGGCCCAGGAAACTACTGTTCCCAGGGTTTTTCCTGATGATTGAGAGCTGACTTTCATCAACCTCAGACCAGGGTCGAAAACATGGGGTTTTCTGGAGTCATCCACCAAAAACCGAAGCTTATCAGAGGTATCCTGTGCAAAGGTCACCGATGCGGGCTCTGCTTGCAGGTCAGCCTCTATCAGTGCTGCAGATATTTGTGCTATTATATGATCTACATACCCTTCATCAACACCCGATTGCAGGATACCGCCACCCCATATCCCAATCACATCCGGTGACTCATGGTCATGTGTGCTCATAACGGCTATGTAGTCAAAATTGGAGGTTTCAGCTACCTTTTTTCTTATCCTGGCTATTTGGTCATTGCCAAAACCAATAGCATCTATCACAGCAATGCCGATTTTAGCTTTATCATTTTTCAATACCATAGCCCTGCACCACAGGCTATCGTGAAGGCCCTGAGCCGGCCGGTTTTGATGAAACCCTGCCAGGTAAACCGCATCAAATTTCCCATTGTTATTTTCATCTACATACTGGTCTCCATTCTCAGTTTCGTATCGGGCGTCACCATCTGCATCTACCCAGGTATCCTCCAGTTTGGGGTTGATCGTTTTCCTGGCAAACCCAGCGATCACCGGCAGTTTGGGTGTATTTATCGATTTAGTATAGTCATAACCAGCCTGTCGGTCCCGGATATTGTAAACACCCAGGGCTATCAAGAGCAGCACCGCCCCCAACAATATAAATAGTGTGGCTTTGCGCATGACAGGGTCAATCCTTCACAAAATCCGATTTGAACCTCACTGGGGTATCGGGTATTTTATTGATCAATTGCTTTTTACCATTGGATTTCACCAGGTCAAATGCATCATAAAGCGTACCTATCGGGGTAAAGGCCTGGTATTTAAGGGTATTGTTGTCTATTGTAATGATTTGGAACAATTGGGTGTATTCCCCCCTTCTTTCCATCCACTCCTCATCGTTGGATGTGTACATTTTAGGGCCACTGACCGATACGGCATATATCGTACCTGCATCTGATATTGAAGTGGCCCCTGAAGGGCTATTGCTTATCTCACCCCGCGCATAGGTATGGTCATGGCCTGTCAATACCAAATCCACCTTGTACTTGTCTATGAGCGGTTTGAGTGCTTCCCGTACGTTTTTATTGTCCCGGTCTTTAACCGTTGAAAATACCGGATAATGCAATGTGATGGCCGTCCATTTTTTGTCATTGTTGGCAAGGATAGAATCCAGCCACACAGTTTGTGCCTTTCTGGAATGTGGCTTGTCATCAAGGGAAAGCGCATCGAGCGAAATCATTTTGAGGTTCTGATAGTCAACAGCAAAGCATGTTTCCATCAATTCTTCCAAAGGCCCGTTTTGAGGCAGGGTAAATTGTGGCCTCCACAGTGGGGTAAGCACCTCATTTTTATACTCATGGTTGCCAGGTGTCATTATGCTCGGTACTGTGGCATGGATGAAATTCCCGGCGTGAAACCACTCTCCCCATTCCAAATTGGATTGTCTGCTATTGATCAGGTCTCCGGCATGCAGCATGAAGTCCACTTCCGGAAATTGTTTGTAGGAATTTCGGATTACACGGCTCCACATAGATTTCACCTGATTTTGGGCATCCCCAAAATATATAAAACTGAATGCGTCCTGAAGGTCTTCGGAGGCTGTAGTAATCTGAAACCACTCGCTCCAAAGCTCTGATTTATCACCAAAGCCAACTCTGTATATATAGGTAGTGTTGGCCTCCAAACCCTCTATCACGGCAGAGTGAAAATTGGCCTTCACCAAGGGTTCATCTTCATGTTGATTCTCAAAAGTTTCAGTCGTGGCTTTTATATTCTTAATCACATTTGCTGCAAACTCAGGCCCGTCTGTCGCCAGGGCCACTTCCACATACCCTTCGCCCACTGCCCTACTGGTTCGCCAGTTCACTCCTATACTGTTGGCAGGCGTAGCTGTCAGGTTGGCGATGATCCTGTCCGGGACTTTATCTGGTAAGATAAGCTTGTGGGCCAGTACTTTATCATATTCGGCATAATGCACATGGTCGCCATGATCATGTCCGTGATCGTGGCTATGGTTTTCATCAGTTTTGGTCTGGCACGCCCATGCCAACACACACATTAAGGCTACATATACAAACGATTTGGTTTTCATTATTTTCTTTGTTTTGTTAAAATCAGTATCATTTAAAAACAAACCCCTTCGGATTAGCAATTAACGAAAGTATGCAATTCCATAGCTTTTTTCACTCAGAATATTGGCCATTGCTTATTGTAAATTGCGTAGTTCTATTTGGCATTCGAATCCTTCCCGAAAGGCCGTTCAATCTTAGGTACCACAGGCATTTTCATGAAGGTTTCGGTATCCATAGTTCCACAATACCAATTTAACTAAACTAGTAGCCATATTCAGGCAAACATTCTTAGTTTTGCCGAAAATTGAATCAAAAGAAAGTGCAGAAACCAGGTATTCCCAAAGGAACTCGAGATTTTGGACCTGATCAGATGATCAGGAGAAATTATATTTTAGATCACATCAAAACAGTATTTCAGCGCTATGGGTTTGCCCCGTTGGAAACGCCAACTATGGAAAACCTGTCTGTATTGATGGGCAAATATGGTGATGAGGGTGACCAGCTTTTGTTTAAAGTCCTTAATTCCGGTGATTTTTTATCTAAAACAAACCAGGACGATATCGACCAGGGGAGTAAAGCCTTGACTACCAAAATTTCTGAAAAAGGCCTAAGGTACGACCTGACCGTCCCGTTTGCCAGGTATGTGGTCATGCACCAAAACGACATTACCTTTCCTTTCAAAAGATATCAAATACAGCCGGTGTGGCGGGCAGACCGTCCCCAAAAAGGAAGGTACAGGGAATTTTACCAATGTGATGTGGATACTGTAGGAACGGACTCATTGCTGAGTGAATCTGAAATTATCCTGATCATCAACGATGTTTTCAATGCCTTGAAGCTCAGCGACTACAGGATCAAACTCAACAACAGGAAAATCCTGACGGGCATAGTGGAGACCATCGGAGCTGAAGGCAAAGAAGGTGAATTCTGTGTGGCAATAGACAAACTGGATAAAATCGGAAAAGAAAAGGTGTTGGAAGAATTAACTGCCAAAGGTTTCGCTTCTGAAAAACTCGGGCTTTTGGATCCTGTTTTCGATATGACCGGCGACAACAACGACCAAATGAATTTCCTTGCCGACTTTCTATGTGAGTCCGAGACCGGTCTTAAAGGATTGGCAGAAATCAGGGAAATACTAGACAAGGCCCAGTGCCTGAGTGAAACTGATCACCAGGTAGATATAGACATCACCCTTGCCAGGGGACTCTCCTATTATACCGGGGCAATCATAGAGGTGAAACCCACTACAGTACAAATGGGAAGTATATGTGGCGGTGGTCGCTACGACAACCTTACGGGCGTTTTTGGGCTGAAGGACGTGTCCGGAGTGGGCATTTCTTTTGGTGTGGACAGAATATATGACGTATTGACTGAATTGAACCTGTTTCCACAATCGGGTGCTTCTACTGTACAGGTGCTGGTTGCCAACTTTGGGAAAGAGACACTGAAGGCTTCCCTGCAAATACTCAACACAATCCGGTCAAATGGCATCAATGCAGAAATATATCCCGACCATGTGAAAATGAAAAAACAGTTCAATTATGCCGACAAAAAAGGAATCCCATTTGTCTTAGTAGTAGGCGAAGAAGAACTGAAAAGCGGAACGTATGCGCTGAAAAACATGCACTCCGGCGAACAGGGAAAATACACCCGGGACGAGCTGATCAAAAAACTCATTCAGGACAGCACCGCTGTAGATTGATTTATGAATTGGTAGATAACATGAAGGCCATTTAATGACATTTGTTCGTTGATAATTGATAATTCATACTGTAACTTGCAATTCTACTATAGACTAATCGTTTTGATCAAAAATACTTTGGCATTGAAAGCAAACTTCAAACTACTTGTTTTTGTAATAACGATTTTGGCCTTTTTTGATGGTAGAAACTCAGCAATGGCACAGGAAACCAGTGTCATGGGCAGGTTTTCAATCGAAAATTCCACGGGTTGTGCACCTCTTGAAGTCAATATCACCGAGCTTGATAATTTCGGTGCAAATACCAGTCGCCAATACTGGTATGAAAACAAAGATAATCCCCCTGTATTGAGCAAAACGCACACCTATACGGAACCCGGCGAATACTATCTGGTACAATTGGTGGGAGCCAATGTGCCACAAAAGGAAGATTCCATTAAGATCACCATCTATGCACCCAGCCCTCCTGATTTCATCATACACAATTGCGACGGCCATGTTGTAAGGGTGGAGGTCACTGACGATACTTATGACAGGTACAGGGTGGATTTCACCGCCACAGATTCCAGGGTTGTAAACCCCGGGACCATCAATCCTGAATTCAACTATGGGGTTGCCGGTGACTATCCCATTGTGGTAACAGGCCTGTACAACAATGCCGTTGACAATTGCGGGGTAAACACCAAAACGGTAAGCACCATAGACAATATCGTTTCACCAGTGCTCAATTCGGTAGAAGTGAACAACGAAAGTAGTGATGGTTCTGCCTTACTTACTTTTAGTGTAGGCGAAGGATTGGTTTATACCCTTGAAGTTAGTACAAATGATGCCGTTGGGTTTGAAGATTTGATGGAAATATCAGGAAGCCGAGAAAACATTACAGGCCTTAATACGCTGGCCAATTACTACTGCTTCAGAATAAGGACTTTTGATGCATGCAACAATGTGTTCATCTATTCCAACATCCTGTGTAGCACTGTGATAGATGTGGAGGTAGGCAATGGGCAAAACGATGTGACCTGGAACACAGAACCCGGGCTACCTAACTCCTATAAGATTCTGCGAAATGGCGAGGTACAAACTGAGCTCAACGATCCATTTGCCAACTCATTTGCCGACAATAATATACTCTGCGGAAACGACTATTGCTATGAAGTACAGGCCATCTACAATATCGGCACTTCGCTGAGTATAGATACTTGTATAGTAGCCAACAAAACTGGGGACCTATTGGCCTTAGCTGATGCCACTTCCACGGTAGTAAATGAAAACGTGGTGCTCAACTGGACGGAACCGATAGAAGATATCCAGCTAAGCCAATACCTGGTGCAACGGTCGGTTGCAGGCAGGCCTTTCAACACCATTGCCCATACGTTTGATACCAATCATACAGACGATGATGTCACATTCAGGCAAGCGCTGAAATACCGGATTGTGTATCAGGACAATTGTGCAAACTCCTCCATACCCTCACCGGTCACCATTCCCATGGTGCTACAGGTAAGGAGCGTCAATGGCAATGTGGTGGAGTTTGAATGGAACAAATATGAAAATTGGGTAAATGGTGTGCGTACTTATTTTCTTGAGCGCCTCGACGATTCTGGAGCCGTGATAGAGGAATTTAGTGTACTTAGTGGACGGAGCAAGTCCATTACCTTTTCAACCGATGACGACCAACCCAAGAACATTCGGGTTAGGGCTGAATCACTTGACAGTACTCCTTTGATCTCTTATTCGAATGTCAGGACAGTTTCCGTCAACCCGTTGATTATCCTGCCAAGGGCCTTCACACCAGATGGAGACGGTCTCAATGATGAGTTTAAAGTCATTGGCACCAAGGTGTTCAATTTCAACATGCAGGTTTTTAGCCGCTGGGGAGATTTGGTATTTTTCTCCGATGATGCCACTACCGGATGGAACGGGAATATAAGTGGGAACAAAGCCCCGCAAGGCACCTACGTGTACCGCCTCAACTTCGAAGATGCAACCGGCAAGACTTTCAACCAGTCAGGTGCGGTGGTACTTCTACGTACACAGTAGTCACAATTCACGATACCATTTACTGATTTCTACCAATAGCCATCATTGTTATATTATCTTTGTCGGCTGAAACGAACACAATAATTTAAACACGACATTTATGTTTGACATGATGAAAATGATGGGCAAGGTGAAGGAGATGCAGGAAAAAATGAAAGCTGCCCAGGAAGAGCTAGGAGAAATCGTGGTAGAGGCAGAATCTGGAGCGGGTATGGTCAAGGCCACTGTAAATGGAAAAAAAGAACTCATTTCAGTCGATATAGATTCCAGCTTGCTCAAAGAAGAAGACAAAGAAATGGTCCAAGACCTGGTGGTGGCGGCCACCAACAAAGCACTCGCTGAAGCCGACATACAGGCAAAGGAAAAGATGAAAGAAAGTACAGAAGGCATGATGCCCAACATTCCTGGTGTTGACCTGGGTAAAATGTTCAATGGATAAAGTCGCCGTTGTAATATTAAACTACAATGGTTGGCAATTCCTGCAAAAATTTCTTCCCGGAGTAATCCAGCACAGCACAGGAGCGGCCATATATGTGGCCGACAACATGTCCACAGACCAATCAGTGGAATTTCTTAAAAGGGACTTCCCGTCTGTGAACCTCCTGGAATTACCTGCCAACAACGGGTATGCGGGTGGTTACAACGAAGCACTGCGTCAAATAAAGGCCAAATATTATGTGTTGCTCAATTCAGATATTGAAGTAACGAACAACTGGCTGGCCCCTATCATTGATTATATGGAGGCTGATGATCATGTAGCAGCATGCCAACCAAAAATCCTTGATTACAATAAAAAAGACCATTTTGAGTATGCCGGTGCTGCCGGTGGTTTCCTCGACAAACTAGGCTACCCCTATTGCCGTGGTAGAATATTCGATACTTTGGAAAAGGATCAGGGACAGTACGATTCCAACAAGCAGGTATTCTGGGCGACCGGGGCTTGCCTTTTCATAAGGTCCGTTGTTTTTCATGATATGAATGGTTTTGACGAGCATTTCTTTGCCCACATGGAGGAGATCGACCTTTGCTGGCGTATTAACATGTCTGGCAAAAGAATACACTGCGTGCCCGAGAGCAAAGTGTACCATGTCGGTGGCGGTACTTTGTCAAAATCCAACCCACAAAAAACTTATTTGAATTTCCGCAACCACCTGACAATGATCTACAAAAACACCCCGACCAGTAGCTTGTTATGGAAATTTCCGATAAAATTCCTTCTGGATATAATGGCGGCATTCAAATTCTGGAAAGACGATTCATTCCAACATTTTTTGGCGGTATTCAAGGCATACATACATTTCTTCGAAAACCTGCCCCAAAGCAACCGTAAGAGATATATGCTCACCACAATAAGGAAAAATACGCTTTCACAGCCCCTGTCCGGATTCCTAGTCCCCATGCAATACTATCTGCTGGGCAAAAAAAAATACTCACAACTTCACAAATAATACATGACTTATATCAGCAGGACAATGGCAATAATTTCACCCAATAAGATTGCTACCTTCTTTACTATATGCTTTTTCACATCAATTGCAGCAAACTCCTTTGGCCAAAACAAACAGGTGGGCCATGGAGACCAACAGTGGCTGCAATATTACACCGAATTAGCGCTCAACGACAATTTCACCTTGCTAACTGACGGTGGGTACAGGTGGCAAAATGGGTTCGCCGACCAATCACAATATATCATCAGATCAGCACTTGCCTTTCAACCGGATTCTAATTTTCACCTGGCTGCAGGATTTGCCTTTCTTGGGTTTTATTCGGAAGGAGAAGTAGATAAGACCGAGATACGGCCATATCAGGAATTGCTGTTCAATAGTAGTTTTGGCAAAATTAAATTTCAACACCGCCTGAGGGCAGAGCAAAGGATTTTCAACTATAAGGACAGTCGGGAAACAGCTTTCAACCACCGGTTCAGGTACAGGATCATGTTGGAAGTGCCCTTGCTTTCCTTTTCAAACAATGAAAAAACCGTCTCTTTCAATATCGGTGATGAGGTTTTGGTGAATGCCGGAAAAAGAATAGTGTACAACATCTTCGACCACAATCGATTGCTCATCGGCCCTTCGTTGAAATTCAGTGATCAGGTGAGTATTTCTATGCTCTATAATCAGATATTTTCGACCGCCAACGAACCAAATTCGCACCAACTCAACCACAATTTATGGGTTGGGATCAAGCATAAGCTGGGAAGGTGAAAATAGTCAAAACAGCGGTCTGAGAAACATGGCGACTATTCTTCCTGAAAATGGTGGCGGGTAAAGATATTGCCTGGTGTTACTTTGTAAATACGTTCTGCGTTGTTGTATAGGACATCAATTTCCATATCATCATAGCCAAACACGTAAATATTCATTTCCGCATTCAGGTTGACGTTGTGGGTCAATATTTTCTTCATCAGCCCCCAGGTCTTTCTGAATTCTTTCTTCTCCTTGTCCGAAAGGGCTGAAGTACCAATATTGATAGAATTGCTGTTCATGTATGATTCGTGCAGTTTTACTTTCACCTCAGCCAGGTCTAAATTGACGTTCTCCAAAGACTGATGGTACATGTGCTCCGCCAAGAGCGAGTGGTTTTCCAGCGACAACAAATGGGACTTGATAGAGTCATTTTCCAGGTTGGCGTAGTGGTACTTGTCTTTCAGCCAGCTGTCACTTACCTCGATCACTGAAATCAACAGGGTGTCGTATATCGCATGGGCGTAAAAATTGATCGGTATCAAAAACATGGTGAAATTCTGGTGCTCTGTGAAGTGTTTCACATATACATCAATATCCTTGCCCACAGCCACATCTTTCCTCCTGATTTGTGCCGACTTGGGGTCTATGTTGTGGCCTTCTTGCAGGAGTTTTTCGAGAAAATCGTGAGATGAAGTAAATTGATGCGCAATCTTTTCAATATTCTCTACATGGTTTTCCTTGATATAGTCCTCCATAGATTCACCAATTTCGATCAAATCGCCCTGTGCGTAGCTGATGAAAGCCGGGAGCATCAACAAAACACCAAAAAACAGGCCCTTTTTGATTGATAATTTGCTTTGGTATTTGTTTGAAATCATTCGAATCTAGTTTAAGCTACTTCGCCCGTCCCTGGACATTTAACCGCATACGTCAGGATCTGATTTGCCGGTTAATCTCCATTTCTGTTTTATAGAAAAAGCGTATAGTACAGGATTTTTGTGAATAATAGAAAATTTAAGAGAAAAAATCCCATAGAACTTTCCATTCTTCATCCAGGCTCTTGTTGAAAAAGTCTTTTCCCGCCCTTCTGTACCAATATCCGGCGTTTGAGTCGTCACCCTCCTTTCTGTGCAGGTAGGCATGTATCCAGGCTGCTTCTTTTGACGGCAGGTCTTGTATTAAATCGTGTGCCTTGGCCCAGTTTCCTTCACTCTCAAACTTCAGGGCTTGTTTGTATATTTCCTTATTTCTCTCTTCAATCATCCGCCAAAATTATGGAGCCGGGGTTAATATTCCAAAGGGCAAAAAAAACCCACCAAAAATGGTGGGTTTGTTAGTTGGTTGATGTGTTAAATTCTTAGTGTAAATACTTCCATGGTTTCAATGGGTGTGCCTGAGCCCCGGTTTCCATTACCCCCGGCCACATATATCCTGTTTTTGTACACGACAGCCCCCATGCCATGTCGGCCATCTATCAGGGATACCATTTTCACCCATTTACCTTTTTTGGTGTCATAGGCCTCTGTTTCGATGTGCGCCAATTCGCTGGAAGACGATTCTCCCCCTACGATCACCACATACTTGCCGAGTACTACGGTTGATGTACCGGCACGCATAGTAGGTATGTTGTCGGTCAAAGTGTACCATTGTTTTTTAGAAAAATCAAAAACATCCACTTCGGCTATAGTCTTGGCAAAAGTATTTTCGGGTGCCATGCTTTTTCTGCCACCAACAGCAAAGAGCTCATTGTTAACTACAGCAGCCTGAAAATGGTCTCTAGCCCTCGGAGCGTCCGGCATCACAGTCCACTTTTCAGTTTGAGGGTCAAATTCATCCATCCAGGTAACATGGCCGTTTTTGTGGCCATTGGTGATACCACACACCAGATAAATTTTGTCGTTGTAGAGAACAGCTCCTGCCCCTCCCCTTCGCCTGTTAGCTGGTATTTCAGCTCCTTTAGTCCAGCTGTCAGCCTCAGGGTCATAGATGTAAATATTGGGGACCGGTGTTTCGTCAGGGTACTTTCCGGTCATTGCCCCGATCACGTACAGCTTGTCCTCGTAGTTTACTGTCTGAAAATGGTGCATTTCTATCGGTGGGCTTGAAGCAACAAGCCATTGTCGCTCCTTCAAGTCGAAGACGCTGGTTTCTTTAGCGCCCCTTCCCCCGAGCAGGATCAGCTTTTCACCGGCAATACCCAAAGATGCCTCATCTCTGGGTATGTATTCAGAACCATCAGTAGATTCTGCAAAATCCCACCTGCCCAGCAGCGACTGTGAATCGCCTACATTGGCAAGTGAGAGGCTAACGATAAAAATTAGATTGAATAGTAGAGTTTTTTTCATAAGCATACTGGTTTGTTTAGATATACAATTTAGCCAATTTAAGTAACAAAAGCACGTATTTTGGCCGGTATCAGAAGACAAACGCCCCTACAAATTCACCCTGCTCATTGTGAAAGAACCTCTCTTTCTTTTCGATAAACCACCCCTCTTTCGTTTAGATAATTCATGACAAAGCCAAAACAGGCCTCATGCCGGCCCAGAAGTTCCGGTGGAAATACCCCTTTGTCATTAAAAATCCTTTCCATAAGGATGTTGGCCACCGCAGTAGCCGTATAGCCAGTTGTCCGGGCCATGGAAGAAGTTTTTGTAGCCTTATCATATTCATCGAATAGGTGGTAAACAACCCTTTCCACCTGGCCTTCTGAATTTTTACCCTTCACAGTCACACGCATAACGGTCAATTCTTCCTCTTCTTCGCCAAGTTTCCATTCATTGAACAAAACAGCGGATGTAAAGTCCAATGGTGAGATCTTTACTCCATTGATGTCAACCGGGTTTTGATCGAAAAAGCCACTTTCCTTCAATACCCTGATGTACTCCACATGCCCGGGGTATCTCAAGGTCTTTTCCTTCATATTGGCTATATGAGGCATGGTCTGGATAATGGACCTCAAGCCATCTGAGTTGAACGACTCCAGGGTGCCCGTTTTTTCAAATTCAACATATTCGCAATCAGTGAGTGCGGGCTTTACTATGGTCTGGGAATTTTCTACATAACGGGCCGGGCGCGTGTACTCTTCTATCACATCCACAGGAGAAAAGGGCGCCTTGTAACAAAATGGCCATTTGCGATGCTTCGGCAAACCTCCAACAAGGCATTCAAAATCAGTGACCTTCATTTGAGTATCAAGTTGACCCAGAATCAAATTGCCCATGCCGGGTGCCACCCCACAATCAATAATGGCGGTGACACCTTTGGCCCTGGCGAGTTTATCCAGCAGTAGGCCATCTTCAGGGAAGAATGAAATATCCACTACATCCTTTCCGCTTTCAATGATCGTTTTCAACACCTCATACCCTAAAAACCCAGGTACTGCACTCACAATAAGATCATAGGGCTTTAAGACGGTTTTCAATTCCTTTTGTACAGATACATCGAGTAGTTGAGTTGAAATACTGCTGTCGGATAGTTCAACTTTTTTGAGGGCTTCACTGTTCTTATCTGCTGAAGTCACCTCATGGTTTTTGGCCAAATCCAACGCCATGGCCTTGCCGACCATGCCGGCACCAAGTACTAATATTTTCATAATTTGTAATGTTAAATGTAATATCCCAGGTCAGAGATGGGAAAATAAAACTAGCCAGGTTTGCAAAAACAAGGCACTATGACGGGAAAAGCCAGTTATAAACCTGGTATGTAAACCCAGGGCATTTGGGCAAATGAACGAAAAAAGAAGAATGATATGGATGTACTCTTGTTCAATTGGTAAGTTCAAATAGAATGATAATTCTAATTTAACTTTTATATTGGCGTTTTAAAAAAAATCTGTCCGAAATCAACTGACTGCAACCTAGATTACATCAATTGAAAAAAATATTCAGAATAGTAGCTTTCATAGTCGTGTGTCTCTGGTTGCAAGCAATGCTTGTCAGGCTGTACAAAAGCTTTCAGGACAGCACCACAGATTGTATAGAATATTCCCTTGAAAGCGACTCTACTTCAAGTGTATCCATCACCCATCAGAGACAATGGAAAGAACCATTCAGTTCGTCCCGGTACTGCATGGATTATACCTACTTCCGTAAACCAGTTGATCAATCTGCCAACTTTAGAAATGAAGTTAGGCTGCCTGGGGCAGACACCTATACCAGCTATTGGGGCAATGTCTATACGTCTTTGTATCGTTTTGATTCAGCCAGGCTGAAGACCATACAAGATTCGCTAAGCCAAATGGCCATAGAAAAAGCATTGAACCGTACAGAATTTGCACACATGGTCGTCAAATTTATACAGGATATACCCTACAGCTATATCATGAGCGACCCCTGCGAGGCAACAAAAAATGGTAAACCCTGTAGGGGTGATTCCCGGTTTGGTATTCTTTCACCGCTGGAGTTTTTGTACTCTCTACATGGGGATTGCGATACCCGGACTGTTTTGTTGTATGGAATTTTTAGAAATCTTGGATACGACCCATTGATCCTGATCAGCAATGAGTACCTGCATTCCATGCTCGCACTTAATATTCCAGCTGCCGGGGAATACCTGACCCACCGTGGGAAAAAATATTACTTTTGGGAAACTACAAACACCGGGTGGGAGCCGGGCATGCTGGCTCCCGACATGCAAAACAAAGCCTATTGGGATATTGCGCTCGACTAGACAGGTTGAGGGGTTCTGTGCCAAAATCTATTATTCCCTTTTTCAGTTGTCTCCTTGGGTATGAAGTTCTATTGCTTTGATTATCAAATCAGGTCGGTTCCAGGGTATAAAATGGTTCACACCTTCTTCCAGCCATACATTGAGGTATTGGGGGGGAATCATTTTTTGTGCAAACTCAACATTTTCCTTGGGGACCAGTTTGTCTTCGGTACCGTGGATCACCGTTACCGGTACATCAATCTGCTGCCAAAAGGGTTTCAGGGCTTCCAGTTCATCTTTCAGGAAATAAATTTCTTCATTGGTGACCCAAAGAGAGTTGGGCAACAGCATCTTCCCTAAAAGCCCCCTTCCCAGTGGGCGGTACCATTCATTTTTTTCCTGTATAGGATCAATCGATCCGGCCACCAGAATCAAGCCATGCACCAAATCCGGGAAATCCAGGGCCACTTTTGCCACAATAGGTGCACCAAGCGAATGGCCTACAAGCACCACTTTCTGTCCATGGAGGTGTCTTTTGATTATTTCGGAAATGTAAAAAGCCTGTTTGGACAAAGACGCTTCTTCCTGTCCAAAATCAGAATCACCATAGCCTGGCCTGTCTATAGAAATCATGCCCACTTGTTGCTGGAGGCTTGGATTTTTAAGGTAATCGATAAATGCGCTCAAGGAACCGGGCGCTCCATGAACAAATACTACCAGTGGCTTTTGAGGTGTGTCCATGAAAGCATAATGGATATTTCTGCCTTCAATTTGCATGTTTAACAACCTGGGCTTGACTGCTTCGTCCCGAAAGTATTCGTCGATTTCTGATGCGCTCATCCTAAATTGCTGGCAGGATGGTGTCAAATGAAAGCAAATCAACAGCAATCCAACACCTAGAAAAAGTCGCTTGATGATTTTAGGCAGTCTGAACCTCATTGGCTGCTGAGTGGTTTAGATATCCTCCAAACATACGCATATTATGCCCATTCGTTTGGCAACAGAGACGACAGAAAATGAAATTACCCTAAGATAGTTTATCTTAAAAACAGCAGTTCGCGGTATTTGACTAGGGGCCAGTCCTCATCATCCACGAACAATTCCAACTTATCTACCGAATACCTGATTTTATCAAAATACTTTTCCTTCACATCATCGCAGTAGGCAATGGCCTTTTCCCTGATATCGGTGATCCCATTCACCCGTTTTCTTTCTTCCGTCATAGACAAGGTCAGGGACTTGATCCTATTGATATATTCCGACATTTTCTCAATGGTCTTTAGGTTTTCCTTATTGTCTATCCCAATTTCCTTCAGCCCTTTGGCATTCTCGATCAATTTGTTCTGATAAGATATCGCCGTAGGTATGATATGGTTCAGCGACAAATCACCAACAACCCTGGATTCAATCTGGATCATTTTCACATAATTCTCGAGCATAATTTCGTGCCGGGCCTCTACTTCCAGTTGGTTCAGTATTTTGTTCTTCTTAAACAGGTCAAACGTCTTTTTGGACAAGTAGGCATCCAGCGCCAACGGGGTATTCCTCGCATTGGTCAGTTTCCTCTTTTTGGCTTCCTTCACCCATTCTTCCGAGTATCCATCGCCCTCAAATCGTATGGATTTTGATTTTTTGATATAATCCCTCAGAATCTCCACAATGGCCACTCTTTTGTCCCTGCCGCTTTCTAGTTCTTTGGACACTGTTTTGTAAAATTTCTCCAGCTGATCGGCCACAATCACATTGAGCACCATCATGGGATTGGATACGTTGGCGTCAGACCCCACGGCACGGAATTCAAATTTATTTCCGGTAAAGGCAAATGGGGAAGTCCTGTTGCGGTCGGTATTGTCCAGAATAATTTCGGGGATTTTGTCAATCCCCATTTTCATGTAGATATTGTCGCCCTTCTCCACTTTCAGGTCCCCCTTGCTCTCCATCTCATCCAGCACATTGGTCAATTGCTGGCCGATAAATACAGAAAAAATAGCAGGAGGCGCTTCATTGGCGCCTAACCTATGGTCATTGCCGGCTGAGGCGATACTTGCCCTTAGCAAATCGGCATGCTCATATACTGCCTTGATGGTACACACAAAGAATACCAGAAATTGGAGGTTTTCGCGCGCGCTGCTGCTCGGCTGGAAAAGGTTGATACCGGTATCGGTTTGCAATGACCAGTTGTTGTGCTTGCCACTGCCATTCAAACCCGCAAAAGGTTTTTCATGGAACAGGATTTTAAGGTCGTGTTTCAGGGCTACCCTTTCCATCACATCCTTCAGCAACTGGTTGTGGTCAACGGCCTTGTTGATTTCCTCATACATGGGTGTACACTCAAACTGGCCCGGAGCAACTTCGTTGTGCCTGGTCATAATGGGTATCCCGATTTTATGCCCCTCTATTTCAAATTCTTTGATAAACTCAAAAACCCGAGGCGTAATGGAACCGAAATAGTGATCGTCGAGTTGCTGCCCCCGGGCAGGGTTATGGCCGAAAACAGTTCGTCCGGCAAGTACCAGATCCGGCCTGGCCGCATAGAGGGCCCTGTCCACCACAAAGTACTCCTGCTCCCAACCCAGGGAAGGGACTACCTGAGAAACATTTCTATCAAATAATTTACAGATTTTAGTGGCGGCATCATTGATGGCCTGAATTGATTTCAGAAGTGGCGCCTTATAGTCAAGCGCCTCACCAGTATAAGCCACAAAAATTGTAGGGATACAAAGCGTGGTATCAATGATGAAAATGGGAGAACTTGGATCCCATGCGGTATATCCCCTGGCTTCAAAGGTACTTCTAATGCCGCCACTTGGAAAGGAAGAGGCATCCGGTTCCTGTTGCACCAATTCACTGCTCTTAAACTCTTCAATTCCTTTAAGGGGATTAAAAAAAGCATCGTGCTTTTCAGCAGTGGCTCCTGTAAGTGGCTGAAACCAGTGGGTATAGTGGGTGATCCCTTTCGATATAGCCCAGGTTTTCAAGGCAGCCGATACCGATTCGGCTGTTTCCGGGTCGATTTTTTGTCCCTTTTTTATGGCTTTGTCCAGTCTTTGAAAGGCTTCAGGCGACAAAGCGGCCAGCATTTGTTCCCTTCCAAATGCATTCGTACCGAAATAGTCAGATATTTTGCCCGACGGCAGTTTCACCTCAACTTTCTTCCGGGATTGTACCAATTCCAGTGCCTTAAAACGTAAATGAGCCATATATAATAAATTTTAAAAGGGATTTTAAAAACAACCGGAATAGTGGGTGTCGTTTCCGGCATCTACCAGACAAAAAACGCAAATTGTTTTCATTCAAGGTAGTTTTTTTGATAAAAACTTTAACATTTTCGCAAATATTTCCTTTGAAGGGTATTTGTGGTGAAAATATTTGAGTGTAAGGATGACAACAGGATGTGGTACAAAACACCAGGCACTTCCTGAGGAAAAATCTTCACGAAGACTTGTAAAGACGGCTGCTCCAAGCGTGCCGTCGTAGTGCACCGACGACATCTATACCATAATCATGAGCCTTCTGGATGGTAAAGATTCCTTCCTGCCTCGCTGAAGGCGGGCGCTGTGTTACGGAATGACATAACTAAGCGGGGAGTAAATCATCATCCATTTTTTGCTCAAAAAAACCAGAGGAAAAAATGATAAACAACCTACCTGATTGTAGGAAGGAAGGTTTTCCATTTCGAAAAAGATGAATTGTACCCATCTTTAAAAATCAGGCTTATCTTAGCACAAATTTTCAGCATGAACTACTTCTACCTAGAAGACCCGGTAAATAGCCCTTATCTCGACAAAGAGGAGTCCCATCATTGTGTGAAGGTATTGAGAAAACGATCTGGAGACAAAATTGAAATCATGGATGGCAAGGGTGCCCTTTACACTTGCGAAATTGTGGATGATAACTTCCGCAAATGTGGATTTACCATCCTGGATAAAAAAGCGAGCGACAGGATCAACCCATCCAAAATACACATAGCCATAGCTCCTACCAAAAACCACGACAGGATAGAATGGTTTGTGGAAAAAGCTGCTGAAATGGGCTTGGACGATATCTCATTAATCTTATCAAAAAGAACCGAACGGAAAAAAATTAATATGGAACGACTGGAAAGAAAAACTGTGAGTGCCCTAAAACAATCCAGGAACCTATTCAAAACAAGCATCAAGGGGTGCTTCTCTTTCGAAGACTTTGTAGCCCAATCCAAAGACTACCAACAGAAGTTTATAGCCTTTGTGGATAGCAGTAACCCTGATTACCTACATAAAGTCGCTGAGCCGGGGAAAGACACCCTTATTTTAATCGGTCCCGAAGGTGATTTTACAGATGATGAAGTTGCATTGGCCCGGTCGCATGATTTCCATAAAGTGAGCCTTGGGAAAAGTGTGTTGCGTACTGAGACCGCAGGTGTGGTAGCATGCCACACAATGACGTTAATAAACGATTAATCTGGGTGACCTACGGTCTTGACCTGTAGATAGCGGCAATCAAAATGACCCAGCCGGCGATCATCAACAAGCCACCAAATGGGGTGACAGCACCTAAAAAGGTGGCATTAGTGAGTGACAACACATACAATGAACCACTAAACACAACTACTCCGGCCAACATAGACATACCCGCATATTTGAGGCTCTTTTCATCAATTTTTCCCACCAACTGACCTATGGCCAACATAGCCAGGGCATGTATCCCCTGGTAATTCACCCCTGTCTCGAATGTATCTACACGCCCATTCTGCAACAATATACCCTGAAGGGCGTGAGCACCAAATGCCCCTATCACCACGGTGAGCAAGCCCAGGATTGCCCCGGAAATAGTAACCATTTTGTTCATTGGGCAAATGTATAAAAAAAGAGGCCTCTGGAATGGAGGCCTCTAAAAATGTTTATGTCAATTATGGTTAAAAGCTGTACCTTAATCCAAATTGCATTTGCCACCTGGAACTCACCAAACCCGAATCGTCCTTGGTGAGCCTGTCTTCCATACGGCTTACACCTGAAGGAAAGGAAAAAGTCGGAATAGTCTCTCCACTTGGCCCACTAATATTGCCTTCGTAGTTGAGTAGGAACAGGTTGGTTTCATCACCATTTGGCACACCCCATCGTTTGCCCCAATCTTTGTTTAAGAAATTGGTGAAATTGAAAATATCAAACGAAATCTGGAGGGTATGTTTTTTTCCATTGGCATTTTCAAGGAAAAACTCCTGAAGGAATTTTAAATCCACTATATTGGAAAAAGGTGCGTTGGCTTCATTCTTTTCAGCATACTGGCCTCTTTTGTTCTTCAAATATGGGTCATTGGATATATAGGCATCCAGGTCGGCCCATTGTGCTGCAGCAGATCTGCTACTTTCATCAAAGACAATTTCACTACTATTGGCAGGCACATAGATCAAAGCCCTCTCCCTGGAATCTTCATTGCTGATGTCCCTGTTGTAAGCGTAAGAAAAAGGACTGCCTGTTTGACCGTTGTAGAACATAGATATGGTGGAAGCCATGAACCCGGCGTATTCTTTTCTATAAGATAAAGACGCCACGATCCTTGAGCCTGCTGCAAAATCAGACCTACCTATAGTAGCATTGTTTCTTCCATTGATGGAGTAAACACCCCGCCACTGTGATGAATTTTGTGAAGAAGTACCTTCAAAAATGGAGGTAGCTGTACCGTAGTTGTAGGATACATTGGCTGTGAATCCATTGTCAAACGGTTTCATCAAAGAGAACGTCACATTTTTGGTCAAACCTTTGCTGGTATTGGAGCCCAGCAGTATTCTGGAATATTGGTCATCCACTTCATCCCTTCTATCAAAAATAGGACGGTTGTCAGGGGTTCCCCCAAAGCGCTCGGTTGATGGCTTCAGGTTTAGGTTTTCGTAAAATACATTGTTTATTGTTTTTGTGAAAATAAACTCAGCAGAACCAATCAATCCCCACCAGGGTAGTTTATGGTCAATCCCTATACTCGATCTTAACACTTGTGGGTATTTGAAATTGTCTGCAAATAAGTCCATCTGGCCCTGAGGCACATCATCAGTTCCACCGAAATCACCAACTGTAGGCTGATCATAAGGATCTGGGTTGAAAGTAATACCACTGGACTGAAACGTTCCTCCAACGCTCAACCCATTGTTGTTGTACATTCCACCTGGCCACACGAATGGCACCCTACTGGTGAAGATACCAATACCCCCTCTTATCTGTAGGGTTTGATCACCTTTCACATCATAATTTACACCGAGTCTTGGAGCAAATAGCATTTGTGCCCCCGGGGCTTTTCCTGGTGCAGCTCCTTTGAGATCATAACCAAAACCTTCAATTGCCGACTTGGTCGTACCCCAATTGATAGCATTGCTCGTTGCAGGTTCATCGGTAAACATGGGTATGTCCAGGCGGATACCGGCTGTCACTTTCATTTTGTCACTCACCTGGATTTCGTCTTGAACGTAAAACCCAAGCTGCATGGCTTTAAATTCTGCGGCAGCAGCTGTTTCGTCTCCCCTTACATTGTCCACAAGCGAATAACTGGAAGAGTATTCATTGGGATTGTTGTTTAAGAATGCATCGATATCATCGAACTCGTAATAACCAAAATTCTGTCTAACAAAAACGTTTCTGATATCATAGAATTCATTGTGTGTTCCAAACGTAAGGGTGTGCTTCCCTTTGTACAAGTTAAAATTGTCAGTTACTGTTATGATATTCTGCTCCAAAAGGTTGGCAGTAGAAAATTGCTCACTTCCAAGCTCAATGTCACCATCAATGATATCTATATAAGGAAAATCAGAACCCATAGGATCCCGGTCATCACTTACACTGGTCCGTCCGATGATCAGTTTGTTGGACTTATTGCCAAAGTTGCTATTGAGTTCTATGGTACTTGAATTGGTCTTTGACGGGAAGAACACCCCTCCATTTTCAAACCTAATTCTGGAAGTGGATGAATTGCTTGGAGAAAAATTCTCACCATTGTTGTAGCTATGCCTGAAGGTAAGTTTGTGGTTGTCGCTGAGGTTATAGTCCAGTTTGATCAGAAACTTCTGGGCTTTCAATTCACTCACAACATTCTCGTAACTTCCCGGGTCATAATTGTAAGTATTGCGCAAAACGCTCACCAGATTATCTATATCAGATTTAGCTACACCTCCATTATAGGTATTGAAATTAAAAGGCCTTGGCGTCTGGTCCTTTTGAATCTCACCATTTACAAAAAAGAACAGTTTGTCTTTGATGATAGGCCCTCCGAGCCTCAACCCATAGGTTTTGGCACTAAAGTCGGCCAGCTTTTCTCTGTCCTGTCCAGCTACTTCCAGAAAACCCGGCGTTTTGCCTGCCAAACTCTCGTTTCTAACAAGATAATAGGC
The DNA here is from genome assembly GCA_040222275.1 of Cyclobacteriaceae bacterium. Taxonomy (GTDB): domain Bacteria; phylum Bacteroidota; class Bacteroidia; order Cytophagales; family Cyclobacteriaceae; genus CAXBNB01. The sequence goes on along the minus strand of JAVKDJ010000048.1, from coordinate 251,246 downwards.
TGATCCTTCAAATTCGTTGGTGCCACTTCTGGTTACTGCACTGATGCTACCACCAGTAAAGCCCCCAAGTGTAACGTTGTAGGGGGATACATCCACTTGAATCTGCTCTAACGCATCCATGCTAATAAGCGACAATCCGGCAATTTGCCCTCCGTTCTGTCCATTGCTGGCCAAACCAAAAACATCGTTGCTCACTGCCCCATCTATAAATATAGAATTGTACCTGTTGTTTGATCCGGCTATGGATATTCCGCCAGTTGGGGTAAATGCCGCCTGTGGGGTCAACCTCACAAAATCGTTCAGTGTCCTTGAGGCATTGGGCAACTGGCCTAGCTGCTCCTCAGATATGGATGTGGAAGACCCATTTCTATTGCCATCGAACACACTGCCCTGACCTGCCGACACGACAATCTCCTCCAATTCGGTTGCCGATTGGGACAAAGTGGCATCAAATTTCAGCGTTTGTCCAAGCTTAACATAGATTCCCTCCTTTTCAAAATTCTCAAAACCAACAAAGGAAATAGTGACCTTATAAGGTCCCCCTGCCTTCATGTTGGGGATTCTATAGAAACCGGATAAATCAGAAACGTTACCGTAACGGGAGCCAGTTGGCACATGTATGGCAATGACAGTAGCACCGGGAAGGGCTTCACCGGTTCCATCGGAAATCTTACCGTTGAGGCCTCCTGTGGTTACCCCCTGGCCATAGGTTGACTGACCAGCAAGTAGAAACACGCCAATCAACATACATAATTGTAGACATTTTTGCTTCATAATAAGAATGTTTAAATAATCAATGGGTTAATTAAAGTTTAAAAAATTATTACACATTTATTCATAGTTTGTACCTGTCATTTTTCTTTTGGCCACTTAGAATCTCCAAACAAATGTCGTGATTCTTTACAGTTATGCGCTCGTTTTATTCAGAATAATTTCATTATGAAAAATTACCATAATTTCGGTTATTATCCAATGCATATACCAGCTCCCTTTGGATAGTCAAAAAAGGGCACACAAAACACATTGTTTCTTTGGCAATTTTAGCCCGTGACAATTGCAATAGTCCTATAAAAATTATAATTAAATTATTAATTTTTTATTAAGTGATGGAATAATTAAATTTGAAACCTAATAACCTAAAGCCAGATCAAAACAGACAGCTTCATATCACATTTTTTCTTCAAAAAGGATAAAAACTACATCCTGAAAGAGGCCCAGATGGAAAGCACTTCCAGTTTGTGCCTTGCGTTGTTCGAAAAAACTGTCACGGCTTACGGCACACTTTTCAATCCCCTGGGGATAATTGATGATACCACCAGGCAAATCCTAAATTACCGATTGAAGGAGAGCGCTGTTTTAGAAGGAATCTATGAAAACCTGGCGGCCATATACCGCTTTCAGTATGGCACTGCACAACTCGAAATAATATGGGACGGGAAATCCCACTTCGAAAAATTCACTGATGACTGGTCGGATGTATGTGGAAAATGGATAGCTGAGTTGTGCCAAAACAAGACCTTCGTAAAAGGAATCTTGCACATGACTGTTTTTAATGCAGAAGGAAAAAACACTGTATTCATAGAAAATTGCCTGAAAGCAATCATCAATGAATACTTCGACCTGAAAGTATTGACAAGACGTGGGGTAAAAAAGCTCTATGTGAAAATTCCACTATCTTCCAAAGCCAGCTAGCGCAACACCTGAAAGCCGCCAAAGTCCTGCGGTGCAATTTCCCTGACCTCTACTCCATCAACAACCGCCATAGGCGGGCCTGTTTTGCACCAAGCCACAAGTTCAGAAATTTCTGCTTCTGCACCACATGCCTGTATCAAAACCTGGCCGCTGGGCAGGTTTCGTACCCAGCCACTGAGCCCTATCGCTGTTGCCTTTTGGAGGGTGGATGCCCTGTAAAACACCCCCTGTACCCTTCCATTCACTACAATTTCAACACTTTTAGTGTTCATGTTCATTGGATTCTTTTACAATCTTCACTGCCGATGATGCCCCTATTCGGGAAGCTCCGGCCTCAATCAGTTCCAGGCACTGCGCATAAGATTTTATGCCCCCCGAAGCTTTGATCCCAACTGATGCTGGAATGGAGCCCCTGATCAACTTTATGTGCTCCGTTTTTGCGCCATGATGCGAAAATCCGGTGGAGGTTTTGATGTAATCAGCACCAGCATCTGAAGCTAGTTTTGATGCCATAATTATTTCACTATCCGATAGCAGGGCTGTTTCCAGGATCACCTTCAAGACCACATTGCTTTGGTGTAAAAGTGCTGCACATTTGGCCAACTCTATTTTCACCCATGGCATGCCGGATTTTAAAGCAGAAACATTTATTACCAAATCTATTTCATCGGCACCCCCATCAATGGCCATGGCACATTCCTTGAGCTTCGTTTCGGTCATTTGATATCCCAGCGGAAACCCCACAACCGTCACCAGGTTTGTAGGTGATTTTTCCAACTCCCTTTTTGCCCGTACTACCCAGAATGGTGGTACGCAAACGCCTATAAATTTGTATTGGATGGCCTGACCAACCAACTCGTCAATGTCCTTATCAGTCAGGTCAGGGTTGAGCCTGGTGTGTTCAAGATATTCGTTTATCAGCATTGTAGGAAGGCATACCCGGGGCTAATGTACTATGCCACATTCTTTGCACATCTTTCTTTTTCCCAATGGCCTCTTTTTTGGTTTCTTTTTGTGGCCAAAATAGGTTGGGTCGGAGTATTGGGGTTTCTTCATACCCTTTTCCATTTTAGCATACTTTTTGGCATTTTCTTTCATCAACGCCTCATATTCATTGATGGCATTGTCGATCTTGTAGGAGTAGCTCTGCTTTTTGGATCTCTTTTTCTTCTTTACCGTCTGGATGTTTGATTTAAATCCTTCCTGTTTTTCGGGTTCCCTTGTGGATTGGGCATACCCTTCTAAAGTAAAACCGAAAAAAACTATGGCGAAAAATGCAATACTTCTTAATATCATAACTATCCGATTGACTCAACAATAGTAACGAACTCAGTCGGGAATATTATAAATTATTCTCAAATCCAACAGGACTATCCCTAGCAACCAATCAAATGCCGCCTTATCCTGGCACAAGAAAACCAGTATATTAATTCAGCAGGTTCAACTTGTTTAGCAGCTGTTGCTTATAAGTACGGCCCAAAGGTATTTCCTCCCCCCCTATGCTGATCGTCTGTCTGCCTTCATTGATGCTATCTATTTTGCTTGCATTGACAATGTGGGTGCGGTTTATCCTCATAAAAAGATTGGAAGTGATCTTGTCGGTCAGCTGCTTTAGCGAACAACGCATTCTCAGTTTTTTCTCCCGTGTTACTATATTGATGTACTTTTCTTCGGCCACCTCTATCCAAAGTACCTCCTCATATTTTACCTTTTCTATCCTATCGGCAACTTTTATAAAAAATGATTCTTTGAAGAGGATGTCATCTTCCCAGGAAAATTCATCAAATTCTTCTCCCGGCCTTTGCACCTGATCTATAGAAAAATTATATATGGCCAGTTCAATGGCAGCCTGGAGTGATTTTAACTCAAGCGGTTTTACCAGATAGGCGTAAGGATTGGTGACCTTAGCCCGGTCGATGGTGGCTTTATCAGCGAATGAGGTAGTAAATATTACTGGCATTGGTGCCACATCCCTGAGTTTTTCTGCCAGGGCAATGCCGTCTTCCTCACCATTCAAATTGATATCCATCAAAACAAGGTCTGGTTTGGTAGCCCTGATCACCCTCATTGCTTCTTCGGCATTGTCTGCTACAGTGATCATGTGATAGTCAAGTTGCTCTATGGCCATCTCCACTTTTTCCATGTGCAATGGATCATCTTCCACTACCAATATCCTGATCTTACCCATAATTCGGATGCGCAATTAATTCAAAGCATAAAACTAATAATTACACGCTTCTACTAAAAGCGCATTTAATTAATTATGACTCCTAACTTTTATTTTTTTCTAATCGAGCTTTACCAATTGTATGCCAAGAAGGGAAATGATACAGTAGGCCACAAAATAATTGAACCCAGGCAGCAGCACAGCATCAATAGCCGTATTGGATTGTGTAGATAAAAAAGCTATGAATATACCTACCACAAAAACATCCGCCATAGACCATTTTCCGATGGCATATACCAGCTGGTAAAGCCTATGCTTGGTTTTCGATTCTTTTATCATCAACACAGCCAATATGACCACTCCTTTGGTGACAGGCACAATGACACTAAACAACAAAATCAGAAAGGCTACTAATTCATTTTTGGTGTCGTATAGGGTTTCGACGGTTTGGAGAATGCTCTGCGTTTGTTCGTAAAAAGTTGTTTTTCCAAGTAAGGGCAACTCGGGGGCTATAGAAATTTGTAGAATAGGTACGGTGAGTCCGGGATATAGTAGGCCCAGGGAGATGATGGTGAGCACAAAGGCAACAATATTTCTTAAATTCATATATTCATGAGGGTTTATTTCATTTAGGGAATAATACCCGTAATAGTAATAAATTAAGAGGCATTTACCATCACAAATTTTAAAAAGTGATGTTTTAATCCACTGGCGGGGAATCAAGGACAATGCAGCACGGGACTTCCCGGAAATGCAAGGTTTATCCAAGTAAGGATTGGCATACTAATAGGAAAATTCCATGATTATTTATTATCTTCATAACATATTTATAACCGGCTCATACGACAATACATGTACTACCAGCCTGAATAGGCTCTAACTTGCTTTTACCAATGAAAAAATTCGATTTGTGTGTAATAGGTGCAGGCCCATCAGGATATGCGGCGGCCATGAGGGCTGTAGATTTCAAGAAAAAAGTGCTTCTGATTGAAAAAAACAAAATAGGTGGTGCAGGAATCCATCATGGTGCACTCACCAGTAAAACATGGTGGGAACTCTCGCGAGAAGCCTATACATTGAGTCAGTTATCCAATGCTTTAAATGTAACCCCTCCCAAGCACAACTTTCTCAAACTCAACAGCGAGGTAAGAAAAGCAGCAGAAGAGCGCATGGAGCTGCTTGAACACCACATGTACAACATCAATGTGAGCGATGGGAATGAACTCTTTACCTTTATGAAGGGAGAAGCCAAACTGATCACACAAAACACCGTGTCAATTCAGCACAATGGTGAAACCGAAGAAATACATGCTGATTATATCATACTGGCCACTGGTAGCCGGCCCAGAATGCTGCCACACATCCCAATAGATGAAGAAACTATTTTGACAAGTGATGGGATCGATAAACTGAAAGAATTTCCAAAGAGTATGGTGATACTGGGTGCTGGGGTAATAGGATGTGAGTTTGCAACCATTTTTTCGAACTTCGGCATGACCAAAGTACACCTCATTGACAAGGGGGACCGCATACTGCCTTTTGAAGATGAAGATGTGGTGAAAGTAATCGAACAGAACCTGGAGGCCAAAAATGTACTCATTCATAGAAATTCCCAACTCATTGAAATGACGGTGGTCAACGACAAGGTACATTATGTCCTGGAGTACACCGATGGCTCCAAAGAGGTGTTTATGGTGGAAAAGGCCCTGATATCTGTAGGAAGGGTACCTAATTATGAAAACCTGATAGATCCGTCAATTCAAATAGAAATGGATGCCAGGGGCATCAAAGACAACCTGACCCAAACCTCTCTGCCCAATGTGTTTGCTGTGGGGGATATCACTGCTGATATTGCCCTGGTGAATGTGGGCGAACTGGAAGGGCGATATGCCGTAGAGCGCATATTTGGCAAACCTACCCGCGACCTCATTTATGAGAATATCTCTACGATTATGTTCCTGGCGCCTGAAGTGGCCGGTGTAGGACTGAATGAGATCAAAGCGAAGGAACTGGGAATTGACTATAGAATAGTAAGCATGGACTATGGCTGTATTTCACGGGCCATTGCCATGAGAAACACCCAGGGCTTTATGAAAATACTCGTGACCAATGATGACGACATGAGAATACTAGGCATGAGAGTGATCGGTGAGCATGCATCTAGTGCGATCGAAGCTGTGGCTTTGCTCATATCTATGGACAAAGGCATAGAAGAGCTGACAGAGCTGATCCACCCACATCCTTCCATCATTGAGGGCATTCAGGAATGCGTAAGAATGCTCACCAATAAGTCTATATTGAAACCAAGTGTATTGAGAGGTGCTATGAAATGTGGCTGTTATGCCAATGGCACTTACAGCGATATCACATTCTAATGACCGAAAGGCCTGGAGTCAAGCCTGGTAATTCCAGAAAATGTGGTTTTAGAAAGTTACCGAATACAATCAACCAGAGATTTCCCTGTTGATTTTAATTTGGAAGGTAAAGTAAGAATAGTCGCTATTCACTTTATCGAACTTGTAGTTAAGCTTTTCCCCGGTTTTTCTCGCCAATTGTATCAATCCCAATCCTGCCGTTCCCTTGTCTGAAAATTCACCGTTGCTCAAGGTATCCTTGTACAATACCCTTAGACCGTCTTTATCGGTGATATTAATTTCATCAATTTTAGACTTGAGGTCATATACTTTTTTCGTGGGGATGAAATTTCCTGTGAGAATGTTGTAATATTTTTCTTTGGCAATAACGGTGATCAACCCCGACTTGGCATCATGTTCTGATATTTCATCGAAACTACCCTTCACCTCGTCCATGTGGTGGTACAGGTTGTGCACACACTCTACAGCAGCACTGTAAAACATTTTCTGCACCCTTTTGTCAGGCTCAAGGAAGCTAATTTTTCTATCAAGGGTTTCTATCACAGAAGTCACCAGATCAAAGGTGATCGCCCCTTTATACATCAACAAGACATTCTCATTATATATTTTATTATATAAATCGAAACTTGTAAAGTTTTTCTCACTTCTTCCTATACTCCTGTCTTGTTCTACTTGCTGGTTCATTCGAGATAAATAAAATTCATTTCATGTTACGAAACGAAATTAATTTTTGCTTTTAAGGAAAATGGATTAAACATGTAGCTGGTCAATTTGATAGTTCGGTTAAAACTAATGAATTTAACTATAATTCTCAAAATATATTGTGTCTCCATCCTCCCAGATTGGCCAAAAAATCAAATTAATCAACCAGTGCTACTTTTGAGGCTTACACCGTGAGCAATTATCATACCATCAAGTAATCACGGCAGATTCACAAATATAATCAGGCATGATGCCGCTGGATTTTATCCTTGCCCTCACATTTTCCTGCAATGTATTGCCAGTCAAAACCAGGACCGTATCTATGCCAAATTTATTTCCCCCAATAATATCAGTAGTGAGGGTATCCCCTACCATCAATATCTTGTTGCGGGGAATATGCCTTCCCTGGGAAATATGTTCGTAGGCGAAATTAAACATCTGTGGATCCGGCTTTCCAAAGCGAATGAATGTGCGCCCCAAAATATCTTCTACCATATCGGCAATCCCACCAATCGCTATAGCCACTTCGTCACTCGATACAGGGTAAGACAGATCGGTATTTGCCACAACCACAGGTATATTCCTTTTCCTCAACAGGTTGACGATCTTGTTGATGTCATGATTCCAATCAAAACCCTCATCATCCAGGAAAACAAGCGCAGATATGCCGTTCACTTCATTGATGTCCACTTCTGCTATAGAAATGGTCTTCAGCCCCAGCTCCTCAATATAGTGTGCAGAATCTTCAGTACCTAAATAGGCCACCGTGTCTTTTTTTACCTTGTAGCGCAAATACTCACGTGCCAGCATTCCGGACGATATGATCTTTCGGTCGGTAATCTCATGGAGCCCTTTGTCTATATAAGATTGTGCCAGTTCCCTCGGCCCCCGCGAAGCATCATTGGTGAGCACATAAAAATCGATTCCATTTTCATTCAGGAATGTAAAGGTGTTTTTTATGCCATCAATCAACCCGCTGGAGTTTTTAAGTACCCCAAAGGCATCAAAAAACACCACATCGTATTTCTTTACTACTGACTTAAATTTGTGAATTTTCATAAAGTTTCAATTAACATCCTGCAACCGCCCACCTCCACCTGATCACATTTTCACCAGATTACTTTTGTTCCAGGTCATCGGCTAAACCGGAACCTAGCTTAAATTACCTTCTAAGTTCGATAGTTTTAAAAGCAGTCAACATTTCAAAATCATCCGCAAACTACTTCAAAATCACCCTTCGTGCAAATGACTATATTTTTAGGGCCCGCAAGAGTTTCTCTGGTTTAAAGACTTTATCCAGCATTGGCAAGTATATTTCATAGACTTCCCTTTGCAACTTTGTGGCATATATCTCATGGAAAAAATACCTGCCATCTTTGACTACATAGTTCAATAGAAAGAAACGATAAGCCTCTTTTATAAACCGGATTTCGTTTTCGCTCAGAGGGTTTACAGCATGGTATTCTTTCAAAAAAAGGATAAAACGGTCTTCCATTAGTGGGCCGGCTATGTAACTAAATTCTGTCCTGTCGCCAATATCCGACACTACCCGGCTAAAAAAATAAAAATCCAATACCCTCTGGCTCATTCGAAACCAGTCGTAATCCCATCGAGAAAACAGCTTTTGGCCGGCTGTAACCGAAAAATTGCCAATATTCCAATCTATAAAAACCGGTATGGCCTCAAACTTATCATCTTCGAGGGCTGTCGAGTTTTCGTAGAAAATATCGATCTGCCGTTTTGTGGTATCCACGTGCCCCCTGTGTTCATACTTGCCATCTTCAGTTTCGAGTATTTCTTTGAGGTGTTCGAGATCAATCCTCAAGGTTTTGGAATATGAAGGCAACACACCTTTTACCCTGGAGCAGGCCTGGTGAAACCGCGCTACTTCCTTGCCCAGTTTTTTGATTTGATCTTCTTCCAGCCGCCTGGGCAGCATTTTGCGTTTCTTTATCGGATTGTAAAAAACTACCCATGCGTCAATGGCACTGCTGGTAAACCTGTAAGTATATACTTCGCTGGATTTGGTCAATGACCTGGCCAGGAAATTTTCAAACGGATGGGGAAGGTTGGTGGCCAGCGCATTGATTATCGAATGGTCTTCTTTGAAATGTTCAAATTTCCCAAAATAAGACAGCTTGGCTATGACAAAGTCCCCGTTTTCCAGTTTCACATTAAACACATGATTGGTCGAAACCATTGCACTTACATCCACCACAGAGTGTATCGGCCTTGAAGGATCATATCCCTTCCATGCCTCCTCCACAATCGATAAGAAATTGATCATTCTACCCATTTGCCTTGCCTTATTTTTGGTTAAACATTCAGGCGCTAAAAGTACCCAACTTTCATAATATTCCTTGGTATTGTGGTCTCTTTTTGAAATAAAACTTCATGCATACACCATCACCTATGGAATATCCAAAATAAGCCCAAGTTGTAGGAAAAAAAATGGGGAGGCTTATAGAATCTGGTCATACCAATCCATGCACAGTTGGCTCAAAAAAGCCAGGCTGGTACCTACTGGCAACCAACCTGGCCTAATAAAATTCATTATTAAAATCACCCCATCAGCGGCATACTCCTCAACCTCTTGCCCGAAGCAGCATATATGGCATTGGCCAATGCAGGTGCAATGGGTGGTACAGGAGGTTCGCCAACCCCTGTAGGTTTCTCTTCGCTTTTTATAAGGTGCACATAAATATTATCAGGGGCGTCTTTCATTCGGGCTACCTGATAGTCATGGAAGTTGCTCTGCTGTACACGTCCCTCTTTAAACGTAATGGCGCCCTTGAGGGCTCCACTCAGGGCGAATACCGCCCCTCCTTCAAACTGTGCTTTTACCCGGTCCCTATTCACTGCCACACCACAATCTACTGCATAGTGGATTTCAGGGATATTCAACACCTGGCCATTTTCATCGGTCTCTACTTCCACCACACAAGCCACATAGGTAAGAAAACTCCTGTGGGCGCAAAATCCCTGCGCCCTACCCTTAGGCAATTCCTTGCCCCAGTTGGATTTTTTGGCCACTTCCTGGATTACACCTCTCAATCTGGCTGTTTTCCAGGGAAAGTCCTCCAGTTTGGTGTTGTAATTCTGAAATTGTTCTCCCAGGGTTTCTTTATCAATATCACGGTCTTCTCCCAGCAGGTCCAGTGCATTGTCAATAGGATCCATACCACGAGCTTCTGCCAGTTCGTCCATCATGCTGCCTATGGCAAAGGCATGCTGGATGTTGCAAACTGATCTCAGCCACCCTATTCTGGTTTGGGCCGGGGCATCCCCTGATTGCATGCTGATGTTGGCTATATTATATGGAAAATCGATCATACCCAGGCTCACTTCAACATTGTCTGGCTGTTTGGCTTCAGGATTGGCCGTCCCCCCTATGGATGGAAACATTGACTTTTGGCTCCAGGCCGTCACATTTTTATCCTTGTCCAAGCCAACGCTTATTCGTTGCACGGCACAGGCATGGTACAGGTCGTGCTGGATGTCATCTTCCCTGGTCCACAACAACTTGACCGGACCACCAATTTCCCTGGACACCAATGCAGCCTCGGCTGAAAAGTCTGGCTTGGATTTTCTACCAAACCCTCCACCCAACAGGGTCACGTTTACCGTCACATCTTTTTCTTCAATTCCTAAAAGGCCTGCCACAGATCCTACAACCCACTGGGGGTGTTGTGTGGGTACCCAAAGTTCACATTTACCCTCTTGAACGTGTGCCACCCCACATGGGGGCTCCATCGGTGCATGAGACAGGTGCTGCAAGGTATATGTATTTTCGAGCACAGAAGATGCTCCTTTCAAAGCCTTAGCGGCATCACCGTTTGCCCTGCGAGTAGTATTTTCTTTACCGGCCTTTTCGCCCAGCTCCGATAAAAACTTATCAGTATCATAGCCTCCGTTCACTCCATTGTCCCACTCGATTTCAAGTGCCTCCCTGCCTTTAAGTGCAGCCCAGGTGTTGTCAGCTACCACAACCACCCCTCCCAGTGGGTTGTGAAAATTGGTTGGAAAACCGGGTGAATCCAATGTAAATACTTTTTGCACTCCGGCTATTTTTAGCGCATTGTCTGCCTTGAAGGATTTTACCTTACCACCAGCCACAGGACACCTTTTTATCACTGCTATTTCTAAATTGGGCATCTGGGTATCCAGCCCAAAATTGGCCTTTCCAGCTACAATATCCTGCAAATCGGTGATTGGGGTGTCTTTTCCAATCCTCTTAAAGTCTTTACTGTCCTTTAATTTAATGACTTCATCTGTAGGTACCTCTAGCTTAGAAGCATCTCCGGCCAATGCACCAAAGTCAAGTTTTTTACCACTTGGTTTGTGCACCACCTGATGGTTTTGAGCGCTGCACTCGCTGGCATCAACTTGCCACCTTGCTGCTGCGGCTTGTTCCAACATCATTCTGGCCGCTGCTCCTGCTTTTCGCATTGGCGTGTAAAACATCCTTATCGAATAAGACCCATCAGTGTTTTGATCACCGTAGGTTTTCTCATCCCCTATGGCTTGTTGGATTTTGACCTTGCTCCAGTCTGCTTCCAACTCATCGGCTACTACGGCCGGCAGACTAGTCCTGATCCCGGTGCCCATTTCCGACCTGTGTGCTACAATGGTCACCTCTCCCTTCTCATTTATAGTGAGGTAAACATTTGGGCTGAAAGTTGCTTTCGGTCTTTCTTCTTCTCCAAATATGGTTGAACAGGCAATTTGGGTTCCCAGAATAAGGCCTGTGGATCCTATCACGCCGGTTTTCAAAAACGTACGGCGATCTACTTTTATAATTGAGTTGCTTTTCATGATACACCTCCTTTTTCTGCAGCAACGCGAATTGCCTTGTGAATCCTATTGTAAGTACCGCAACGGCAAATATTACCATTCATAGCATCTTTGATTTCGTCATCTGTTGGATTGGGGTTATCAGCCAGAAAAGCCGAGGCATTCATTATCTGGCCTGTCTGGCAATACCCGCATTGTGGAACATTTTCCTGCACCCAGGCCTGCTGCACGGGATGATTGCCATCTTGAGAAAGCCCTTCAATAGTAGTGATTTTTTGGTTTTCTACAGCACTAATTGGTGTAGAACAAGAACGTATAGCTTTTCCATTTAGGTGAACGGTACAAGCACCACAAAGTGCTTTACCACACCCAAATTTAGTACCTGTCAACTGGAGAATATCGCGCAGCACCCAAAGCACCGGCATTTCCCCATCGACATTGTCAATGGTTTCTTTTTTACCATTGATGGTCAATTGAAAATTTGGCATAGAAGATTACATTTAGGTTATACAGTAAACTTAGCCATTTTTGACGTGAATAAATAACCCTGTTTGCACATTAAAATATTGCTCAGTTCGAAACTGCAACCACTAAAGCATACAGCTATTAAACCTATTGGGCAGGTTAAAGATAGTGTTCACGAACAATCCAACCATATTCCAACTATTTTGTCAGAGCCTGTTTATGTGAACTGTACGACTTCAAAAAAAGGCGAAATTTGTCCAAAGCGATTGGCAAAGATTTTCCAAAGGGTCTAGTTTTCCCAAAGGCAGCATCCTTGAGCGGGTTCATTGGTATTTGAGACCATATAAATACAGAATTTATAAGGATCGATTTCCGCAAATTATTTATATTTATATAACTTCGAGGCTGATTCAAACATGCCTTTTTTTGCTTCTTTGGGTAGTTGCAAAAGAATCGTGGAAGGGTCTAAAAAAACACATTAACACATTAAAAATCAGAGAATGAAAATACTTGTTTGTATTACACACGTTCCGGACACCACCTCAAAAATTGCCTTTACGGACAACAACACCGTTTTTGACAAAACAGGGGTACAATACATCATTGGCCCTTATGATGATTATGCCCTGGCAAGGGCGGTAGAATTGAAAGAACAATCCGGGGGATCAGTGACAGTACTGAACGTAGGGGAAGCCGAAACGGAACCCACTTTGCGCAAAGCCCTGGCCATTGGTGCCGATGATGCCATCAGGGTAAACGCTTTTCCAAGTGACTCTTTTTTTGTTGCCAACCAAATTGCCGATGTGGCAAGGGATGGCGGCTATGATCTCATCCTGATGGGACGGGAGTCGATTGATTTCAATGGAGGACAAGTGCATGGAATGGTAGGCGAACTATTGGGCATGCCCTCATTGTCGCCAGTAATGACCCTGGAGATAGAAGGAAGCACAGCAAAAATGACCCGTGAAATCGAAGGTGGCAAGGAATCGCTAGAGGCGGAACTGCCGTTGGTACTTGGGTGCCAGGAACCGATAGCAGAATGGAAAATACCGAATATGAGGGGAATTATGACAGCAAGGAGCAAACCCCTCAATGTGATAGAACCGTCAGATAAAAGTACGAGATCGAAAACTATTTCATTCGAACTTCCTCCTGCGAAAGGCGACATCAAAATGATAGATGCGGATAACGTACAGGAATTGGTCGGCTTATTGAAAAACGAGGCTAAAGTACTCTAAATTTATGATGCTATACTACAGCCACTTGAACAACTTCCCTGTACAATCTGCTAAAAAATTTGCTGGGGGCAAAGTAGCTGTATTAACCATGCAAACGACCTTTAAACAAACAATACACAAACCCGAATAAAGATATTATGTCCATATTAGTTTTTATAGAAAATGTAGATGGTGCCATTAAAAACTCTTCGCTGGAAGCGGTGAGCTATGCCTCTGAAATGTCCAATGGAGAAGAGGTAGTGGCGATAGTTTTTGGAAACATCGATAGCTCCGCACTGGAAGGTGTTGGCAAAGCAGGAGCTGGCAAGATTCTCCATGTAAATGACGAGAAGTTGAACCAAGGCGTGATCCAGGCGTACTCCTCTGCTATTGCACAGGCATTCGAAAAGGAAAATGCCACAGCCCTGGTGCTTGCCCAGTCATCCATTGGTGATCCGGTAGCAGCAAGGGTATCCATTAAAACCGGAGCTTGCATGGCTACAAATGTCACCGGGCTTCCGGATACTTCCGATGGTTTTAAGGTAAAAAGAAGCATCTATACCGGAAAGGCTTTTGCAATCGTTGATTTATCCGGGGACAAAAAAATAATTGGCATTAAGAAAAACGCCGTTTCAATCAAAGAAGATGGTGGTAATGCCAATGTAGAAGTTTTTGCCCCATCGTTAAACGGTGAAGATTTCAGTGCTAAGATCATTTCTCAGGATAAAGCCACAGGCGATGTGCTGTTGCCTGAGGCTGACATAGTAGTATCCGGAGGAAGGGGGCTCAAAGGGCCGGAAAATTGGGGCATGATAGAAGAACTGGCGAAAGCGCTGGGTGCGGCTACAGGGTGTAGCAAACCTGTGTCAGACATGGACTGGAGGCCACACCATGAGCATGTGGGGCAAACAGGCATCAAAGTGGCACCTAGTTTGTATATAGCTGTAGGCATCTCCGGGGCAATTCAGCACCTGGCCGGAGTGAACTCTTCCAAGGTGATTGTTGTAATAAATAAAGACCCTGAAGCGCCTTTTTTCAAAGCTGCAGATTATGGAATAGTAGGCGATGCTTTTGACGTGGTGCCTAAACTGACTGAGGCCATCAAGGCCATGAATTAAATTGAAGTGTTAAGAAAGCTGTTTTTGGGGAATAACAGGTAATTGAGAAAGATTTGGATAAAATTAAGCTTGAAATATTAGGATTGTCATCCAGCCATTCACAAGCTGGGTCGTTCGCCCTGGTTTTGGGGGAAGCAAATGGCAGCAGGCGCCTTCCTATCATTATTGGTACATTCGAGGCGCAAGCCATTGCCATAGAAATAGAAAAGATTTCGCCCAACAGGCCAATGACGCATGATTTGTTCAAATCTTTTTCCCATCACTTCAATATCAAGATCAAAGAGATCATCATATCCGACCTCAAGGAAGGTGTATTTTTTGCTAAAATCGTATGTGAACACCTGGGACAGGTAATAGAAATTGACTCCAGGCCATCCGATGCTATTGCCATAGGCATTCGGTTCAATGCCGAAATATTCACAAAGGAATCGGTGCTGGCAGATGCCGGCATCACCTTGTCCGATGAATTTGAAGATGAACTGGAGGCCGTTCAGCGAAAAGAAACCAAACCCAAAAAGCCAAGGGGCAAAAAGGAAATCAAAGACTTTTCTACAGAAAAACTAAGCAAAATGCTGGAAGAGGCCCTGGCCAAAGAGGATTATGAGGGTGCCGCTAAGATACGCGATGAACTCAACAAGCGCAATTGACCTCTGGTAAAACACACCTGAGGCAACTAAATCCGCCATGGAGGGTTAATCCTGTTTTCACCACCATAAAAAAGTATGACCTGATTCCCATCAGGGTCTTTTAAACGTGCCTCCCGCCACAACCAGGTCTGATCCACCGGAGGATGCATAAACTCAACACCAAGATTTATCAGCCTCCTGTATTCTTCATCAAGGTGATCGCATTCGAAATAGACTATTGTGCCATTTGCTCCTTTATCTAATTCATCCACCCTATGAATCGAAAAAGTTGAGCTGCCATCCGGGCAAACAAACCGCGCATATCGAGGTAATGAATCCACGATCAGCTGTAAGCCTAATTTTTTATAGAATGCAACAGATATCTCCAGATCTGTTGATGGTATAGTTACCTGATTGAGGTTCATATCTCTGTTTTTTTTACGTTAAGTAAATATATTAACACGCTGAATACGCTGACAGGGTTTTGAACCCTGTCAGCGTATTGATATTTTCTAATCAAACTCAATAATCAAGTCCTTTATCAATTCAAGCTCATTCATTTGAAGGTGAAATTCTTCATACTTCTTTCTGCCACCAAACCACTTTAACACTTCATCACGGCTCAGTTTTGTAGGTGCTGTTTAAGCTACTAATTTCAACCTAAGATGGACTCAAAGCATTAACCCTCTATTTCTTCCTCATCCCAATCTGGATATTGCCTTGGTGAATCATATTTGGCAGCTATCAAAACAGGGTATTCAATAGACGGGTCATATTTGACTTTCTTATCAAGCGTTAGCCAAAATTTCCATTCATCGCCGTAATCATAAAGCATCAACCACTTTTTTCCCTTACGGGTGAAAATATCACCTATGGTTACCTTATCCAAAAGAGATTTGGACTTGGTTGGATTTTCATCCAACTCAAAATTGAACGACTCCTCTTCCATTTCGTATGCTTCGTCAGAATCAGCCCACCATTTCAAATTATCATAAAACCCAAAAAGATGATCAAAATCAAAATCAAACAAATCGAGCACCATATATCCTAAATCTGATAGTGAAGTATCTTTCTCTAATGCAAGTACCCTATAGGGACTCTTTTTACTCAAAGTATCAGACATTTCATCCTGAAGTGGAAGCATAATCTTGATGTGATATATTTCAACGTGGGGCAAGTGTAAAATTTTGTCCATAATTTATTCATCTAAATTTATCAACAATTTCTTTAGCCTCTTTTAATCCATACCCTAAAGCATCCATAACTACTTTCATAGCCTCCGGCACTTTGTTCTCAGAAATTAATTGAACTATTCGCTGTTTTACCTCTTCTGTCAGTTCCTTGTTACTTTCTAGACTCATTTTTTTATATTTAATCTTGCACTAAACTTAACTACCGATGATTTACTGACAGAGCTCAAAACCCTGTCAAAAGGCATCCATTTTACTAAGGCACCAACACCACTTTGCCCATTATCTTTTTACTGGTCATGGCATTCATAGCCTCCGCTATTTTCTCCAGAGGGTATTCGGCATAAACCTGGGGTTTTAGCTTGCCTTCGGCAAACCACCTGGCTATTTGCTGAAAGTTTTGCGCATTCTCCTGGGGCTCATTTCTGAAAAACCCACCCCAAAAAACCCCTACAATCTGGCAGCCTTTCAACAGCGGAAGGTTGAGCGGGATTTTCGGGATATCTCCTGCCGCAAAGCCCACCACAAGATAGCGTCCCTTCCAGGCGATCGCCCTTAGGGCTGGTTCGGTAAACCTGTCCCCTATTGGGTCATAAACCACATCTACGCCTTTACCATCAGTAAGCTCCTTTGCCCGCTCCTTGAGGTTGTCAGTAGTATAGTTTATAGTCATATCCGCCCCTATAGACTTGCAATAGTCCAGCTTTTCATCTGTGGATGCGGCAGCTATAACCTTAGCCCCCAATGCCTTGCCAATCTGAATGGCTGCCGTTCCCACTCCTCCAGCAGCTCCAAGCACCATTAATGATTCACCTGCCTTTAGCTTGGCCCGGTTCACCAGCGCATGGTAGGAAGTACCATAGGTCATCATAGAAGAAGCGGCCGTGGTGAAATCCATACCCGGGGGTATAGGAAAAACATTACTGGCCATTGCTTTCACCTCCTCGGCAAAGCCGCCCCAGCCAGTGCCGGACATCACATGGTCACCAGACTTCAAGTAGGATACGTTTTCACCTGTTGCCTTCACTATCCCTGCTACTTCACCCCCAGGTGAAAATGGCATATCGGGCTGAAACTGATACTTCCCCTGAATAATCAATGTATCCGGGAAGTTCAACCCACAGGCCTTTACCTGGATAATTACTTCATTTTTTGCGGGCATCAAATTGTCGGTTTCCTCTATCACGAGGGTTTCCGGTGGCCCATACGCTTTGCAAAGTACAGCTTTCATTTTTTCGTTTTTATGCTTTCAAAAATATTGCTAAACCTGTTCTACCTTGTTGTGGTTGATGTACAGCAGGTATCCTTCAACGGGATGATAGCCCATTGACTGCAATATATTTTTGTATTCGGTTACCTGCCGGTTGTTTTCCTTTCTTTCCTCTCCCGTTTTAAAATCTACAATCACTGCCATCTCTCCCTTGAACATGACCCTATCGGGCCTTTTAATATCTCCAGTCTCGAGAATGATATTCATTTCGTTTTTCACCTCCCAATCGTCCGAAAACCAATCATTGACCTGTGGTATGTTGAATAGCCCCCTTAATTTTTGTTTGATCCCCGACAGTTCCTCGACACCCAGGCTAAATTCTGTTTCCGCCAGTTTCAGGGCCTTTTCAAAGTCTTTTCGCATTGTAACCCTTGACAATATTTCATGTACCACCACTCCTTCATTGATCTTTGTAAGTACCTCCTTGTTGCTGATAAACTGGCCAGAGCGAATGGTCAGGTCCTTTCTGTCCTGCCAGGGATTCGAGATAAAGCTTTCAAGAACATATTCTTCCCGGTCGTTGCTACGCTCATAAACTGAATAAGACACATCCGTACCAAAGGTGTAATGGTTGTCATCTACAAGCCATCCTTCCCGGGTGTTGTTTGACAAATAATTATACAGCAAATCATTCACTCCTGAATTGCCCCCTCGTTTCTTTTCATCATATTCGGCCATAACATACAGGGCCTCTTCGGCACGTGTACATGCCACATACAACAAATTCAGGTTATCTACATAAGCCTTAACTTTTTCGTCCCAATAGTCAGGGCCAAAGATTGACTTGCCCATGTCTTTCTTATATTTCAGAGGTAGGTAGGGCAATTTGGAAAAGGGGGCTGTATCCCGGGTATCACACCACACTATGTTGTCATGGGTTGGGTTATGATCCATCCTCCAATTGCAAAATGGCACGATAACCACCTTGAATTGTAACCCTTTGGATTTGTGAATGGTCATGAGCCGAATGGCTTCCATATCATCAGATACCTGTATGGCCCTGTCGTTGTTTTCTTGCCACCATTGCAGAAAACCCTCAATACCCGCATTTTCCCTTTCATGAAAATCCAAAACCGCATCCTGAAAGGCAAGTAAATATGCCAATTGGTTCTTTTCCTGATCGAGATGGAACATACGCACAAGTGCCTCAGTCTGGTCCAATAGGTTGAGGGCGAGCAAGGACTCCTTTTTCTCTTCCAATACTTTTACCGGGTGGTCACTGTACTCCTCGTAAGCACCGAACGGAGCTGGATTTTCTTCTTTCAGGTACAAATACCAGGCGTATATAAGCTCTGTTCGATACACCAACTCACTTCCATTGGAGAGCACTTTGAAAGCGCAAACGAGAAAGTGAACTACAGGGGAATTTTTCAAAAACAATGATTCGTTCGAAATGACATCATATCGATACCTGGGATTTTCAGCCGACACCTCTCGCTGCATCAGGGCCTCTGTTATCAACTTGCCATCGTGTTTGTTTCTAATCAAAATGGCTATATCCCTGAGGTGAAAATGGGCATCCTGCAAGTGTTCTATTGTTGAAACCAAATGCCCCAACGCCATTTCGCGGGTATTTGTAGTTTCATCCTGATCTTTTTCCAGAAACCTGATGTCTATCAAACCACCTGTTGATTTCCCTCCTTCTACATGGTCTTGTTTCACCTCTGCATAGGCTTTTCTGATGTTGTCTATTTCCGAAATACCAGTACCTGCTTCTTTCAAAAAATGCGCATGAATAATTTCAGGCAATTGGCTGAACAAGTCGTTGTTAAACTCAACAATGTTTTTTTTACTCCTCCAATTAGAATTCAACGGGATGTTTTCGGTATAGCCCTCCCCTACGTCTTCTGCTATTTTTTCCAGGAGCAATTTCCAGTCTCCTCCGCGCCATCGATAAATAGACTGTTTGATGTCCCCAACGACCATGCTGAATTTTCCGGCATCCACCACATCTTTAACCAGCGGCCTGAAATTCTGCCACTGCAGGCCAGATGTGTCCTGAAATTCGTCTATCAGGTAATTGTTGTACCTGGTGCCAATTTTTTCATATATATAGGGGGTGTCGCTATCTCTGATGATGTTGTGGAGAAAGATTGGAAAATCCGAAATCAACAACAGGTCATTTTCATCTCGGTAATGGTTCAATTGATTGGAAACTTCTGACAGCAAGCCGAAAGTGTACATATTCTTAATGATCTGCCGGGCAGTATTGTAAGCTATAAAGCCTGAATCCCAATGGCCTATGATATCCGCCAAAACCCTTTCCAGCCCATTGGCCACAGCGGCATCTATTTCACCTTTTCTTTTAGATGTTTTGGTGTACCATTTGCCTTCTTCCAGTGCTTGAAATGCCCGGGCTCCAGGTTCTGCCACGGCTTCATTGGCCAGCCTTACCAAATAGCCCCCCACTCCATTGGCTCCATAAGAAAAGTCGGACTGGTCTAATCCATGGGCTTGCATCACCTTCACAGCCTGCCGGCCAAGGTCAGCCAGCTTGGTTTCAAATCCTTTCACCAGGCTACCCAGGGATTCCATAAAATCAGGCATAAAATGCTCTTCCTGTATATTGCCAAAAACATGGTCCTTTTCCCGGATCAGCAATTCTTTAAAGAGTTCGCCTGCGAGGTTGTTTATATCGCGCCTGGTGTCCCACGACTGTCCTTCATTGATTTTGTAGAAGGCAAAATCAGTCAGCCAATTGGTAAGGCTTTTATTGTCGCCGATTTCTGCCAGCAGCTTGTCCACCACCTCTGCAATGACTTTTTGCTGGTTGAGCTCTACCTGAAAACTACCCTGAACCCCTACTTCCCTGGCAAATGACCTGACCACTTTTTGAAAAAAAGCATCGATGGTGATCACTGCAAATGAAGAGTAGTTGTGCAATATGTTTTTGAGGGTTTCATTGGCCCTTGACTTTAACTGACCGGCATTCAATTGAAGCTGCTCTTGTAGCTCCGCAGCTAAAGGATGGTCGCCTTTAGAAAGCTTGTCGAGGGTTTCTACAATCCTCGATTTCATTTCCTCAGTGGCCTTGTTGGTAAAAGTCACCGCCAGGATACTTTTGAAATACGACGGGTTCTTCAGTGCCAGTTTAAGGTATTCTCGGGTCAGGGTATAGGTTTTGCCAGACCCTGCTGAAGATTGGTATATGTGGAAGTTTTTAATGATTTGTACGTTTAATTTTCAAACATACAAAGTAAGCAGAATGGCAATGAATTCAAAGTATGGAAAACTTCATTCCAACTGGTTCCATTGACACTTTACTAGTTTTTCAACCAAACCAACATGGTGTATAGAAGGTATTGTTCAATGTCATTCTAAAACCGACGACAAACCCTATTTTTTTTCTTCTTTTTTCTTTTCCATTTCTTCTATCAAATCCCCGTCTTTAAGGTTCTTTGATACTTCAAGGAATGGCCCTGTGACCAATTGGGTGCCATTTTCCAAGCCCTCGGTAATTTCGATATTTTCAAAATCGCTAATTCCTGTTTGCACTTCCAACATTTTCGCCCTGCCTCCGTCGTTTACAAAAACAATTTCTTTCAGCTCCCCATCCTTATCGGATTTTTCCTTCTTTGCCTCCTCTTTGGAAGTCACCCTCGTAGTGACAGCACCAAGGGGCACACTCAGAACATCTTTCTTGGTCTCAGTGATGATATCTACACTGGCAGTCATACCAGGACGAAAAGGGGTTTGTGAGTCCTTTTTCAAGTCTTTGAAAGATTCATTGAGGATGCGTATTTTCACTTCAAATTCGGTAACTGCATCGGGAGAAGCCTTTGCATTGGCTGTATTGGCAATGGCCGTCACCACGCCCTTGAACTTTTTGTCGAGGTAGGCATAAGAATCTACGTCTATGACGGCTGTATCCCCCAGGCTCACCCTCACTATATCGTTTTCATTCACATCCACCCGGACTTCCATCTGATTGAGGTCCGCAATTCGCAGCATTTCGGTACCAGCCATTTGGGAGGTACCCACTACACGTTCTCCTTTTTCTACGTCCAACTTGGACACTATCCCACTCATGGGGGCCTTAATCCTGGTAAAGCCCAGGTTTTCCCTGGCCTCCTTTACAGTGGCCATAGCACTTTTGACGGTGTATTCGGAGGCTATTACATTTTGCTCGGCTGAATTGAGGTCTTGCTTTGCTATTTTGTAATTGGCTTCAGCAAGTTCCATGTCGGCATTTGAAATGGCCTGGCTGGCATGAAGCTGCTTTTGGCGTTTATATTCCAGTTCAGCCCGTGCATATTGGGCCTCTGCCCTAAACAGCCCGGATTTTGCATTGGCAAGCTGGGCTTTTTGCTGATTCAATGATGCTTCCACCCGCTCCAGGGCAGACAGCAAGTTGTCCGGTTTGAGGTTGATCAGCGGTTGGCCAAGGGCTACAGAGTCGCCCTCTTCCACAAACAAGTCTATGATTTCCCCCGGTACCTCGGGGCTTATCTTCACTTCCACTACTGGCTGGATCATGCCCGAAGCACTCACCTGCTCGGTAATGTCGTTGGTTTCCGCCTGGCCAAAGGTCACTTGTTTGGCATCCCCTTTACCTATCCACCCCTGTTTTTTCCCTATAAAAGCTGCTGCCACCAGCAGTACAGCCACTCCTATGAGTATGTATATCAGTTTGTTGTTGTTTGGTCTTTTCTTGGCCATAATTTTAAAACGTCAGGGGTTTCCCCAGGTAAAAATCTAAAACTTTTGCTTTGAATATGTAGTCGTATTTTGCCCTTAGCTTATCCGATCGGGCCATGTATAAATTGTTGGCCGCCACCTGATAATCCACAAAATTCACCCCACCCAGGTTGTACTGGTTTTCTATCACCCTAAAGGATTCTTCCAATGCATTTACCTGCCTTTCCGATGCGTTGTATGACTTGGATGCGGCTATAAAATTGTTGAAAGCCGTTTCTATATTTTGCCTTAATGTATTCCTCACCTCGGCAGCATTTAATTCCGCCCTCTGTCTGGTAATGATAGAGCGCTGAACATCCGATTTCGTTCGCCATTTGTTGAATACCGGAATGGATAGGTTCAAGCTGAGGTACCGGCTGAGGTTTTCATCAAACTGTTCCATCAGGGTGAAGTCAGGGTCAACTGATACCTCGTTTAAAAATTCTATTGGTGCCAGTACCAACTCGTTAGGATCTGACTCCAGAAACCCAATCGGGGTATTTACGATAGTGGTGCCATCGTAGTAAGGCCGGGGCTGGTTGGCTGCCCCTGAATAGTTGGTTCTGAACCCACCGCTAAATGTCAACCTGGGCATATAGGCACTTTTCGAGATTTTCATTCCTATGTCAGCACTCCTGATGCGGAGGTCAGCACTTTTTATTTCGGGCTGGTTTCCCTGGGCCTGCGAAAATATTTCGTTGGGGTCGTAGGTAGTCGGTTCGAGGGACTCTACCTGTATATCAGGAACTTCTATTTCGAAAGGATCATTGGCAGGAATGAGCAAGGCTTGCTTGAGTTGTAACACTGCCAGATCGTAGTTGTTTTCGGCATTCACAAGGTTCACCTCATCTGTGGCCCTTTGGGCTTGCAGATTCAGCAGGTTGGTAATTGGCAAAGAACCAGCATCCACCAGCTTGTGGGTACGATCCACCTGCTCGTTGGATGAATTAAGCTGCAGTTCTGCGTTTCCCTTTAGCTCCTGATTGAAAATCACATTGAGGTATAGGTTTGCCACAGAAAGGGCTACATCGTTTTTGACTTTTTCCAGGTCTTTGGTACCAGCTTCCAGTTCTATGATGCTCTGTTTGATAGTATTCGAAATCTGAAAGCCAGAATACAAGGTCACATTACTTTGACCACTCAGCCCCGCCGAATTGATCTTTCGCGTTTCGAACAAGTTGCTGGTCGGGTCGATCGACCTACCCCAGTTGCTGCCATAACTCGACCCCAGGTTCAGGTCTGGCAAACGCGACATTCTGGACTGTACCAGATTGATTTCTGAGGATTTTTGGTCGAGTTTCCCCCGTTGTACGTTGAGGTTGTTTTCAAAGGCAATTTGGATGCACTGTTCCAAAGTGTAAACTGTTCCCTGTGCGATCACCACACATTGAACAAAAACCAGCAAAAGCGTTATTGGAATTATTCTTAAAGGTATGTTGAACATTTTTTTGGTTATTGGTCTATGTCCGGAATGTATATTATTTCGTGGACCCATTTTATATTTCTTAAATATTCCAAAGTAATTGGCTTCAGCCCGGAATCCATTTCCAGAATCTGGCAAGCCATATCGTGTTTCCCTTTTCTGGATACCGTCATGGTGGCTATGTTGCAATCATCATGTGAAATGACATCCGCCACAAAGGCAATACTTCCCGGCAGGTCTTCCGACATAATAATCAGGGTATGTGCATTGGCCGAAAAACTGGCATTGAAACCATTCACTTCTGAAATTTTCACTGCACCACCACCACGGCTTTCCCCGGTCATTTCCACAGACCTATCCCCTCTTGTCAAATGCAACCTTACCGTATTGGGATGCCTGGTAGAAGCATTGCCTACGGATTTGAAACTGTAGGACAATCCTTTCTTTTCAGCATGGTCAAAAGAAGTTTTTATTCGGATGTCGTCTGTTTTGAAATCAAGAAGCCCGGCGATAATGGCCCTGTCGCTTCCATGCCCCTGATAGGTACGGGCAAAGGAATTATAAAAAGTGATGTCCGCTTTTTCAGGTATTCCCCCAAGCAACTTGTAGCCAACCCTGCCAATCCTCACCACTCCTGCGGTATGGGAACTAGATGGGCCTATCATGATAGGGCCTATCATATCAAAAACACTGCTTTTTTCCATTTAGACTATTTGCGGGAACTGTGGTTGCCAATTGGTCATGTAATTAGTCGCAATTCAACCATAAATGTTACAAATAAATAGAAAATATTTATTTTATCGGCTTTGACGAATGGCCTATCAGGCTGTCAAACCGCCACTGCGGCTTTTATATGTGGATGTGGGTCGTAGTTCTCAAGAGTAAAATCCTCATATTTAAAACCAAAAATATCGTCTATTTCAGGGTTGATTTTCATCGTAGGCAAGGCGCGCACATCCCTTGACAGCTGTAGTCTGGCTTGCTCGAGGTGGTTGGTGTATAGGTGTGCATCCCCTAAAGTATGTACGAAATCCCCCGGTTTCAATCCACACACCTGTGCCACCATCATAGTGAGCAAAGCGTATGATGCGATGTTGAAAGGTACGCCCAAAAACACGTCGGCACTTCGTTGGTACAGCTGGCACGACAATCGCCCATCGGCTACATAAAACTGAAACAGGGCATGGCATGGAGGCAAGGCCATATTTCGAATATCGGCCACATTCCAGGCACTGACTATCAACCTTCGGGAGTCCGGGTTGTTCTTTATATCATGGATGAGTTGTGATATCTGGTCTATTTTTTCACCAGAGGGCAGTGGCCAACTTCTCCATTGTACACCATATACAGGGCCCAATTCCCCGTTCTCATCGGCCCATTCATCCCAGATAGATACCCCGTTTTCCTTTAGGTAGCCTATGTTGCTGTCGCCTTTCAAAAACCACAACAATTCATGGATTATGGACCTCAAATGAAGCTTCTTAGTGGTTACCAAAGGAAACCCTTTCTGGAGGTCAAAACGCATCTGATGGCCAAACACTGAAATAGTGCCTGTTCCGGTACGGTCTTCTTTACTTGCACCTTCGTCGAGTATGCGCTGCATCAACTGATGGTATTGGATCATAATGGTGGGAAATGTTTAGCTTTTTTTAGATGGCCGTAAAGTTATTATCTTGGCGATTAACTACCAAAGGGAAATCACCTTTGTCCAACTACAAACCCTGACCTTTTTACAACCGTGAATAAAAGCCATCAAATGGTTACTTGTGTGGATGAATTACGTAAAGGAAACTATTGATGTCCGATATTCCACATATTAAATATATCGACACTCTTTCAATTCATGGTACTATGTGATACGTTTGTATTGAAATTTGATTTGTTATGGACTCCACTTTTAAGAAGCTCACCACCAAGGAAAAAGCACTTACGCTAAACCTCAATGAGAAGATATATGGCACGCTCGCTGAAATAGGTGCAGGGCAGGAAGTGGCCATGAATTTTTTTAAGGCGGGAGCAGCATCCGGCACCATTGCCAAAACCATGTCGGCCTACGACATGACTTTCTCTGATGCTATTTATGGGGAAAGTGAACGGTATGTTTGCCAGGACAAGTTGTACAAAATGCTGGACAAGGAGTACAATTTATTGTCCGACAGGTTGCATATCCGGGGCAAGCGCACCAATTTTTTTGCATTTGCCAATACGGTAGAAGCGCTCAACTATAAAAAAACCAACAGTGGGCATGCCTGGATTGGCTTGCGGTTTCAGTTGCACCCAAACACTGCCCCAAATGATTGTATCATCCATGTAGTACTCAAAGACAATGATGCCCTTTGGCAGCAGGAGGTACTGGGCAAGGTTGGAGTAAACCTGATCTATGGTTGCTACAACTTTACAGATCCAGAAGAACTGATAGAGTCCCTGATTGATAATTTCAGCAAAGACAGGATAGAAATAGACATGTTCAGGCTAAAAGGACCGGACTTTCACCACGTGGACAACAGGCTGATGAGCCTCTTGCTGGTAAAGCTGGGACTTACCCAGGCCACCATGTTCGATCAGACGGGCAAAGTACAACAACCGTCAGAAGCCCTGTACAAGAAAAACATTCTGGTATTGCGTGGGCGCTTCAGACCGGTGACTTATGTGACCGTGGATATGTTTTTGACAAGCCTGAAACACTTTAAGAAATATACCCAAGCCGAAAAGGACAAGGTAGTAGTACTTGCCGAACTCACGCTGAACGACCTCTCTTCAGATGGTGAGATTGATGAAGCTGACTTCCTCGACAGGGTGGATTTGCTATGCTCCCTGGGCCAGACGGTACTGATATCAAACTACCCCGAGCATTATAAACTTTCGTCTTACCTCAATCAATTTTCACGGGGTTCAGATGTAGCTTTTATCCTTGGCATAAACAACCTGGCCCGACTGTTTGAAGAATCCTACTATGAAAACCTGAAAGGCGGTATCCTGGAAGCCTTTGGAAAGCTGTTCCTTGGCAATGTCAAGCTGCTTGTCTATCCAAGCCTAATGGAAAATGGCGACAAGTTAAATATCTGTAAGAATTTCAAACCTTCAGAAAAACTCCAACACCTGTACGACCACCTTTACAAAAACAATTTTATCGAGGATATTCCCAATGCAAGGGTCGAAAATCTGAAAATCATCTCGGATGATGTACTGGCACTCATCAGAAAGGGGGACACTGGCTGGGAACAATTTGTTCCTCACAAGGTAGCAGACACCATCAAAAAACAGTGCATGTTTGACTATCCATGCAAAGTGAAAGAGGAACCCAATCCTATTGACTAAGGTCGGTTTTGCCCCTTTTCCTTCTAAACAACTTGAATAGTATCAGGTCTTTTGTTTTTTTTTCTTGGCCGCAGGAAACAGGATATTGTTCAGAATCAGGCGATACCCTGGGGAATTTGGGTGTAAATTGAGGTCGGTAGGTTCTTCACTCACCAGGTGCTGGTAATCCTCGGGATCGTGCCCACCATAGAAAGTCCAGAAACCCTTGCCAAAAACACCATGTATGTATTTGGCTTCATCGATCGATTTGGTCTCCCCCATTACCACTACATCCGGCTTCACCAGTTTGTTTTTGAAAGAGGTGGTTTGTCCCATAAAACCCTTTATTAAGTGCTCATGGTTTTGCGTGAGCATAGTAGGTATGGGATCCCATTTGGCTGAAAATTCAAACAATGTAAAATAGTCGTTTTGTTCGATTAAGCCCCTTTGGTTAGGTTGGGTGTCGATGTTTGAAAATTCGTAAATGTAAGGGTTGCGCTCCAAAAGGAAGTTTTCGAATGCAAACGTACGTGAATAATCAAGCTTGGATTGTGCCTGGGGATCCATGGGGTCGCCATCAAACATTGATTCACATATATCTACCCCCTCAGCGGCCAGGGCAATATCATAAGTATCGGTAGCCGAACACATAGCGAACAAGAAGCCTCCACTGGCCACATAAGATTGAATCTTTTTTACAATGCCCAACTTTAGGTGCGACACTTTATTGAAGCCGTGCTTCCTTGCAGAAGCTTCGTACTCCTGCTGCTGCTGTTGGTACCAGGGGAAATGTTGATAGACCCGGTAGAAACGCCCAAATTGACCTGTAAAATCTTCATGGTGCAGATGGAGCCAGTCATATTTCGGCAACTCATCGTACATGAGCTCGTCATCAAAAACCACATCATAGGGTATTTCTGCATAGGTAAGCACCAGTGTCACTGCATCATCCCATGGCTGCTTGCTCTTGGGTGAATAGACGGCAATTTTAGGGTATTTCTCCAATTTCATAGCATCCATGTTAGAGGATGGGCTGGATATTTCCGACAAAATCTGATTGGCCTCAGCGTCCGAAATCACCTGATAACTTACCCCCCTGATGATGAGTTCGTTTTCAAATTTCTGATAATATTTAAACATAAAGCTGCCACCCCGAAAGTTGAGCAGCCAATCCACTTCTATTTCATTTTGTAGCACCCAGTAGGAAATACCATAAGCTTTGAGGTGGTCGGACTGGGAATTGTCCATAGGTATCAATATGCTGGATGCATTTACATTAAACACCAAACAAACCAAACATAACTGCAAGACCCTCTTCATATTTCTTCTCTTTTCTGTTCTACAAAACTAATGCATCAAGCATTCGAATTTAAACGGATTTATATTAACCCTACTTTGTCAGATTATAAACCCTCGCCCCCGTTTTGTGTCTTCACAAACGGGAATGGCATTGAAAAATGTTTGTGAGGACACAAACATTAGCGTTAAATGTAAATGTAACAAAGTAGGGTTAAAACCGATATGTAATAGACAGAAATCAGGCATATTCGATTTAATGTGACAATAAAAAACCTATATACGCCCCAAATCCGTAGAATGAGTTGGCAGCTCGGATAATTGAATGCCCAGGGAACCACTCTTTAGAAAAAAATATTTTAATTGCAGCTAGAAAATTATTCAAAAAACCAAAACCGACACATTCGAATTCAAAACCATACACTGCCAACCAAGAATTGAATATACCACCACTGACCCAAAATGAACTATAGAGAAAACATACGAGAAGGAATCAAATCCATAGTAAGCAATAAACTGCGTACCGTCTTAACGGCCATCATTATTGCGATTGGCATCACCTCGCTCGTGGGTATCCTTACAGCTATCGATGGTATTCGCTCGTCTATCGGCGATAGTTTTAGCAGCCTTGGTTCCAATACATTCTATATTTCCGACAAAAGGGCTGAACAAAGCAAAAGCCAAGGGGTAACCGAAAAAAAATACCCGCCTATTACTTATGACCAGGCCAGGATGTTTCTGGCTCAATATAAAGGAGAAGGCATTGGTACGGTAAATTCTACAATAACCTGGAACGCTGAGGTCAAGAGAAAATCCAAGGTATCCAACCCAAATATCCGGGTGACTTGTGGCAACATCAACTACCTGAGAGTGGAAGGCTACAACCTTGATGCTGGCCGCAATTTCTCTGCATTTGAAGAACAAAATGGTGCCAATGTAGCCATCATCGGACAGGAGGTTCTAAAATCCCTCTATCTTGACAATGAGAATCCGTTGAATACTACGGTATCGTTCCTCGGAAATAAATTTAAGGTGATAGGGGTGCTCGAAGAACAGGGAAACTCCGGAAATAACGGAAGTGCCGACCGCTACATTATGGTGCCACTGGAGACAGGACGCAGGATTTCCCAGGGCAGGTCGCTCAGGTACCAGATTGGGATAGTAGTGAACGACCCCTCCAAAATAGACCTGACTATGGGGGAAGCCACGGGGCTGATGAAGGCCGTGAGAAAGGACCTGCCGGGAAGCGACCATTCATTTGACATCAAAAAAAGGCAATCCCTGGCCGAAAGACTGGAAGAAATCACTACCTATCTAAGAATTGGTGGATTTACAATTGGTTTTATCACACTGCTTGGGGCTTCCATAGGGCTGATGAATATTATGCTGGTATCTGTAACAGAAAGGACCAGGGAAATTGGAGTACGCAAAGCACTGGGTGCCACCCCAAAGAAAATAAGGCAACAATTTCTTATAGAGGCCATCGTTATTACACAACTCGGGGGGGCAGCTGGTATTTTGCTCGGTATAGTGATTGGAAACGTTATTTCGGTCTTGTTAAATCCGGGAACTTATGTGATCCCCTGGTTATGGATATTGTTCGGGTTTGGGATTGGTGTGGTTGTCGGTTTGCTGTCCGGTTACATTCCGGCGCACAAGGCATCCAAGCTAGATCCTATAGAGTCGCTAAGATTTGAATGATCAAGATAATTTGCGATATTTAAGGCTATTATCAAGCTTTGGGAAGGTTGTTTGACTATCCACTTTAATGTCAGGATTCTACGTGAGAAAATTTTTGTTGATTGTCATTCTTTTTAGTCAATTCACCGTCAAAGGCCAGGAAACCGCTCTTACCGGTGTATATCAGGGGAATAGTTTGTATATAAAAAACCCATACGATGCGACCACCGACCAGTTTTGCATCGAATCCATCAGCATCAACAAAAAAGAAATTGATCTCGACCTGAAGCTTTCGGCCATAAAGTTGAATTTCAAAAACGTTGACCTGTTTACCCCGGTGGCGGTAAAAATCCGGCACAAGGAAGGCTGCAAACCAAGATTTATCAATCCCGAATCCATTCTATTTCACAGTTCCTTTAAGTTTGATTCCCTTTTCATTACCGACTCCCTCCTTATGTGGCGCACCAAAGGTGACAGCCGGGAAGGGGTATATTTAGTGGAAAAGCTGGCCGACAGCTACTGGGACGAGGTGTCCACTGTCAATGCCAAAGGTGATTTCGAGGGTGCCGACTATGTTTATTTCCCTTCATACGACGAAGGAGGAAACAAATACAGAATAAAATATTCATTGCCCAATGGCAGGTTTCTCTATTCACAGGAGCTTGAAATCTATCACTACAATGAGCCCATTACTTTTTCGCCCAAATCTGTCACAGACAAAATAACTTTGTCCCGTCACTCGGACTTTGAAATTATGGATGCCGAAGGCAATGTAATATTGAGTGGTTCGGGAAGGGAAATTCCCCTCAGGAGGTTAAAAAAAGGAGATTATAGGATTTACCTTGAAGGGTACTCGGATACTTTTATCAAAAAGTAAGGCCAATTCCGCTAATAACTCACCGAACCCCACCTTAGTTGATCAATGAAATTCCAAAGAAATTGCTCAATACAACCAACACAAAAAGCACAGCCAACACTACAGGGCAAAAATAACTTATGGCTAAGTTTAGAAATTTTTGAACGAAAGTACCTTCGTATCCTGGGTATCCAACAGACAATTCTTCGTGAAGGTTGTGTTTTTTCCATATATGGCCAGCAAAAAAAACAATCAGACTACCACCCAGCAATAGGAGAATATCCGCCAGGTGCCCGAAAAATGTCATGAAGTCAGTGGCATTTTCCGCTCCCAGGTAGGTGATAAAATTGCTGAAAAAACTACTATATCCATTACCTAACAATGATGGGATACCTGCAACGAAAATAATCCCGGCTGTAATCAATACTGCTTTGTTCCTTCCCATACCGTATTCATCTACAGCATAGCTCACTGGCACTTCCAGGAGTGAAACAGTAGAAGTGAGTGCCGCAAAAGAAAGCAGCAAAAAGAAAAATGATCCCACAACAATGCCTAGACCTGGTCCTAAAGATTGAAACACCTGGGGTAGGGTAACGAATATGAGCCCGGCCCCTCCCTGAATGTTGGACATGTCACCACCATTGTTGTAAGCAACAAGGGGAAACATCATGAGGCCAGCGATAAGGGCTATACCAACATCAAACATGGTAATATATGCTGCTGAAGAAATGATATTTTCTTTTTTGGAGAGGTAACTGCCATAGGTAATCAAAGCACCCATGCCAAGGGAAAGCGAGAAAAAGGCCTGGCGCAATGCCCCGCCAATAACACGCAGGTTTAATTCAGAAAAATCCGGCACAAGATAGTACTTCACTCCGATCAATGCATTGGGCAGGGTAAAGGAATAAACCACCAAACCAAGTATCATAATAATAAGGGTGGGCATCAAAATCTTGGCAGCTTTTTCTATTCCTCCTGACACCCCTTTGGATACGATAAAGGCTGTAACCAACATGAAAATAATGGCATATAATCCTACTTTGGTGACATCAGATACAAAACCACCAAAATTTGCACCTATGTCAAAATTTCCCTGGGTCATTTCGAGGAAATAGCCAAAAGCCCAACCGGCCACCACATTGTAAAATGAAAGGATGACCACTCCTGCCAGGATTCCCAGCATACCTACTATTTTCCACTGTCCAAAACCAAGGGCTGTGAACGCTCCTACTGCATTCTTATTGGTTTTTCTGCCTATGGCTATCTCTGTTACCATCACTGGAAAACACAGCAAAAAACAAAAGATAAGGTACAACATGACGAAGGCAGCACCTCCGCCAGCCTCCACTTCAAATGGGAATTTCCATATATTTCCCAATCCTACTGCAGATCCTGCCGCAGCAAGGATAAAACCCATTTTGTTGCTAAATGCCCCTCTTGATGCCATATTGTAAGTTTAAATTTTGAGGGCATAAATATATAGGAGTATCGTGCAATTGACAATGTTAGGTTCATAAATATAAGAAGCCGGGGCAGGCACCCTCTCTCATTGGAAGGGAATGGATACCGCCCGTGACCTTAATATCTGCATCAATCAATTTTTAAAGAGTTTCACATCTCCATAACTAGAAACTATGGAAATGACACCACCACTCCCCTTGCCTATTTTTCCACGGTATTCGTTGCGAAAATCTTCCTTCATCTTGTACGAAAGGTCCACATCCAGTCCTGAATAATTCATGTCGCAGAATTTCAGCTTCGTTTCAAAATTGCAACTAACGCCTTCTTCGAAACCCAAGCGAAATGACCCAAACTTACCTTCAAGGTTAATTTTCTTAAAGTTTTTAGCCACTTGCTCTACCCTGAATCCACCTGAATAGGACGTCTCCATCTCCATGGAAACCATCAGTTGGCCCAGTGAGAAGTCAGAATAATCTAAGTTTCCTGTGACAACATCAAGTTGTCCTATTTTCAAGTCACTATACTTGGTATCAATCTGCAAATTTCCAGCCGATTCGATTGAGACATCCGAATACCCCTGTTGCATTTTCACATCACCCGTTCTTTTTACATCCACATCAGAATACTTAATCGTCAACCTGCCCTTTCTTACTTCATCAATCTCACCATCACTAAACGAAATTTCGACATTCGAATCACCCGTGAGACTACCCAGCTTTATGTCCCCATAGGAAACATCCAAATCCAAATCTCCCGAAAAGTCGGCCAGGTAAGTTTCCCCAAAGCTGTTTTTTAGGTTCAGGGTATTGGAAGGTGGCATGTTGACCAGGTAATTGATTTCAAAAGTTTCAGATTTCTTGTTGTCGATATTTCCTTTCAGTTCTGTTTCAAACCTAATAAGGTTTGCCGCTTCCACTATCTTCACTTCAATCTGATCCAGCACCTGCTGGGCCCGTTCTTCATTCCTGCCCCGGGCAATGATTTCAATTTTCACATCAAATTCCTTTTTTGCCCCGGTATTCACATGTACCCGGCCAAATTTGTTGGTAATGTCCAGAATATGCTGAGGGCTGACATTATAAGATTTGTTTATAGCCCTTTTTCTTTCTACTTCATCCCTTTTTTTCGCTTCTGCCTCACCAATCAGTAGAGTGATTACAATCAACGATATGATCTTATATGATAATCTTTTCATTGTTTTCAACCTTTTTAATGTTTTCCAAAATTCTAATCTGCTTATTTAATATGCCCACTCTAAGCTGAAGGTTCCTGATCATGGCACTGATCAACCTATCGTCATTTTTATTCACCTGTAAGTCGTTTTTCAGTTCGGTGTACATAGAATCCAAACTATTTATATCAGTCAATAGCTGGCTGTTTTGACCATCATAGCGCAATATCTCTTCCTTCTTGCTGGCTATCAATTTGGTGTAATAATTCTCCACTTCAACCAGCTCATCACTGTACCCATCGTATAAGGCAATGCCATTATTTGCAGGCGCGTCTTGTCTCGGCTCGTTTTTAAACAGCAGCACAAGGGTGCTGATCAAAAACAGGACAGCAGCCACCTTCCAGACCCAAACCCAACCAAAATCCCTTCGACTGACATCTTTGTCAAGATTGGTTTCTATTTCAGCCCAAAGGCCATCACTGGGCACTTCTGTATCAAAATCTGCCCTGTTTGATCTCACTATTTCTTCTAACCTATCTTTCATAGCTGTATTTTTCTTTCAAAATTGTTCTTAGTTTCTTTTTTGCCCTATTGTATTGGGACTTAGATGTTGACTCTGAAATATTTAAAATCCCTCCGATCTCACGATGATCGTACCCATCGATGAGGTAAAGGGACAAAACAGTCCTGAAACCATCTGGCAAGCATTCAATCCCACTTTTGATTTGATCGACACCAATTCCTAAATCTATATCCTTGTCATCATCAGGCTCTTTTATATCGGCTCCTTCCAGGTCATCAAATTCCATTTTTTTCTTCCTCAGTACATTGATAGAATTGTTCACTACTATTCTCTTGAGCCACGAACCAAATGTTGAATCCCCTCTGTATTTCTCCAGGTTTTTGAAAGCCGCCACAAACGATTCCTGCAATACATCCTCAGCCTCAGCCAAATCATTCACAATCCTGCAACTCACATTCAGCATAGCCTTTGAGTACAGCTGGTAGAGTTCGAACTGAGCCTTCCGGTCGTTGGACCTGGCTTTCTCCACAAGATGATAATGAAAATCGGTATTTAAGGCTTCCAAAGGCTTATTAAATTCTGGTCTAAAGACATAGTACAAATGACAGGGTTGCATTTGTATTTCATTAAATTTAATAAAGTTAAATCTGGCATTCCTTCACTCCAACAATGAATCACCTGTCTGTAGCAGATTTAAATATGGTTCTGCTATTAAAAAAAGTCTGGGATGTGGATTTTTTTTCCAATCATGGCGGCCAAAACCATCTCCCAAGATAATTTGTGCGAATTCGGAAGGAAGAAATATAATTTTTGTTATCTTCAAACGCAATTAGACCCAAACTAAAAACTACTATGCGAAAACTATTTATTCTACTGAGTATTGGTATTTTATTGGCCATAACCGTCATTTCCCTTTTCTGGCTTCCTATCCTTTGGAGTCTGGTGATCGTTGGCCCACTTGTGATTTTAGGTATCTGGGATATGGTACAGGTGAAGCACACCCTGAAAAGGAATTTCCCAGTGGCTGGCTGGGGTAGGTACCTACTCGAAGACCTACGGCCCAAAATCTATCAGTACTTTATAGAATCGGAAACGGAGGCATCTCCCATTAGTAGAATGTACCGTTCTATAGTGTATCAAAGGGCCAAAAAAGCCCTTTCCACCAACCCTTTTGGTACCAAGGTGGATGTGTACCTGGAAGGATACGAATGGGCCAACCACTCGATGAACCCATTGGACCACCACGACCTGAACAACCACCCGCGGGTATTGGTTGGGGGTAGTGACTGTACAAAACCATACAGTGCAAGCATCCTAAATGTATCGGCTATGAGTTTTGGGGCCCTGAGTAATAGGGCCATACTCGCCTTAAACGGGGGCGCTAAAATTGGCGGTTTTGCGCACAATACAGGCGAAGGGTCTATCAGCCCATATCATGACGAGCCGGGTGGGGACCTTATCTGGCAGATTGGCACAGGATATTTTGGATGTAGAAATTTGGATGGGACTTTCAATGATGAACTCTTTGCAGAAAAAGCCCTAAAAGAGAACGTGAAGATGATCGAAATAAAAATATCGCAGGGTGCCAAACCAGGGCATGGAGGGATTTTGCCTGCTGTCAAAAATACTGAAGAAATAGCCAAAATAAGGAATTTGGAGCCATTCACGACGGTCATGTCCCCTCCTGGCCACAAAGAATTTTCCAATCCCCCGGAAATGCTTGCTTTCGTCAAGAAGCTCCGTGATTTGTCCGGTGGAAAACCAGTAGGCTTTAAATTGTGTATGGGAAACAAACTGGAGTTTACCGATATATGCATCGCCATGCAGATTACGGGCATCAAGCCCGATTTCATCACCGTGGACGGAGGAGAAGGTGGCACTGGTGCCGCCCCACTTGAATTTTCAAATTATATAGGCATGCCATTGAGGGAAGGACTTGCGTTTGTAGCTGATCAATTGAGGGGCTATAACCTCAGGAAAGAAATTAAAATATTTGCTTCAGGTAAAATCTTGACTGGTTTTGACATGTTTCGCGCTTTCGCATTGGGGGCAGATGCCTGCTACAGCGCCCGCGGAATGATGCTGGCGCTTGGTTGTATCCAGGCTCTGGAATGCAACAAAAACAACTGCCCGTCTGGTGTGGCTACCCAACAACAACACCTCATCAAGGGACTTGTAGTAAAAGACAAGGTTCAACGAGTGGCAAATTTTCATGCGGAAACCGTGAACAGTTTCGTAGAATTTATGGGGGCTACTGGTGTAGATGACATCTCCAAAATTAAAAGGCACCATGTATATAGACGTGTTAACCAAACAAAAATAAAAACCTACGCAGAAATCTACCCTCAGGTACAATTTGGTGAATATGTATAACCTACGCAGAGGTTTTTGGTATCATCCATTTACCACTGAACCTCTGCCAATTGTGGCCCGTTACTGACATTTTGGTGGGCAAATTTCTGATCTGAAAGGATTGGTACAAATTGCCACGACCTCCTCTTGGCTAAAAATCATAAACTTTAGGTTAATCACACCTTTGTCCCTTCTTTTTGTGTCTCCATACCAGGAGATACCTATAATTGGAATTGTTGTAGCATAAACCTCCACCAATAAATCATTTAGGCTTTAGGGGTGAGGACTAAAACATTGGTATTAAAGGAGGATATAACAAAATAGGATTAAACCTTTTTACAATTTCAATATCTAATAAATAGACTAAGAAGCAGAAAATGTTGAAATTTTTCTACTTTTGGCACAATAACTGCAAATAGATGCAGTTGAATATAATACTTGATATAATTATATTTATTATTGAAATATGAAAAAAAGTAAATATTATAAATTCTGGATTTGCCTCTCACTTTATATTTTCTTTATGGGCTTTCTTGGATGCAAAGAGAACTCTCTTACATTTAACCCATTTAAGACCAACAATAACGAAGATATTTATGCTAAGAATTCCGAAACAAATGAATTTTAAAGCGATCACCTTTCTCAAATTCCAGCCTGTCAGGAGGCAACTCCAAAAAACCATTTGATCTTACGAGGTTAGACAAATCCCCGGAACCACCGCCTTCCTTTGGCATTGCCAACAATACCCCTTCTTCATTTATCCTCGCATCAACTTGTAAAAAATAGGTCAAATCTGGCCTAAACTTAAAATTGTCATTCAAAACCGCTACCATTCCATGATCTGGTTCGGCTTTTAAACTTGCCCTCAACCAGGGAAGAAAGTAAACCACAAAACAC
Organism: Cyclobacteriaceae bacterium; assembly: GCA_040222275.1. Taxonomy (GTDB): domain Bacteria; phylum Bacteroidota; class Bacteroidia; order Cytophagales; family Cyclobacteriaceae; genus CAXBNB01. The sequence continues at coordinate 213,997 of JAVKDJ010000048.1, read as the reverse complement.
ATAAAGGTAGAAACGGGGTTTCCCGGCAGGGCAAACACAAACTTTTTACCCTCCTTTTCGCCAAACCAAAAAGGTTTACCAGGCCTCTGGGCAACCCGGTGAAACAGTTTCTTCACTTTTAGTTCGTGCAAGACTTCAGGTACGTAATCGGCTTTTCCTTTTGACACCCCACCGCTCAGAATAAGCACGTCATGGGAATCTAATATGTCTTCAATCTTATTTACCAACTCATCATAATCATCCCTTAGATGAATCCTGGAATTTGGAACACCTAATTCGTTCAGTTTGGTCTGGATCATTACAGAATTCGACATTCTTATTTGGTGGCTTAATGGGGTTTGGCCCACTTCCACCAATTCATCCCCTGTTGAGATTATGGCGACTTTCGGCATACGGGAAACCTGTACTTCATCTTTGCCAACGGTGGCCAAAACCGCTACATCGGAGGCAGAAAGCACCCTACCTGCCCGAATAAGGCAATCCCCTTTTTTCCTATCAGTTCCTTTTTTATGTACATTTTTCCAGCTTGCCAGGGCATCCAGGTGCAAGCGGGCAATCTTTTTTTCTCCGTCTGATAAAATTTCAATGTCTTCATACCTAACCACGGCATCTGCATCCTTAGGTAGGATGGCCCCTGTCATTATTTCCATTGCCGAACCTTCCCCAGCCAGTGTTTTCTGTTCCTCCCCGGCTGTCTGCATTCCAATTACCTCAAACTCACGCCTGCCACCTATGAAATCGTCAGCCTTCACGGCTATCCCATCCATTGTCACCCGATCATACGGGGGAAAGTCCCTATCTGCAAAAACATCTTCCCTGAGTACTTTTCCATAGCAGGACGATACCGGTACAATCTCCTTGCCCCAATCAAATATTTTTGACATGACAATATCGCTGGCTTCTTTTGCACTTATCATACCTAATTTTTCTAATTTTATATTTTTATTGAGCCCATTGCTTTTGGTTCGCCCAGGCACTGTTCCTGGTTGTTTAAGGTAGCAAGTTAACGGGTTTATGTTTTTTGCGTACTATTTACCACTTATACTATGGAAATTTCAAAACAGGAATCCCTAAGCCATATCAACCAGGACAACAATCCGGCAATGGTGGATGTTTCGGCCAAGAATGTCACCAAGAGGATTGCCCGTGCCCAATCTGTAGTGCAGGTAACACCTGAGATTGCGGCACTTTTGGAAGAAGGGGAAATTATGACCAAGAAAGGCCCAGTATTCCAAACAGCCATAATAGCCGGCACCATGGCCGCAAAAAAAACAAGTGACCTGATCCCACTTTGCCACCCAATAGGACTGGAAAGTTGCGACATCAATATAAGCGCAGAAGATTGCGACATTACCATAGAATGCACTTGCTCTATTTCTTCCAAAACTGGGGTAGAAATGGAAGCTTTGACCGGGGCGTCTATAGCTGCCCTCACTATCTATGACATGTGCAAAGCCTTGTCGCATGAAATAGCGATAAAAGAAACGAAGTTGATTGAAAAAAGAGGTGGTAAAAGCGACTATGGTATTACCGGTTGATACCAATAGGCCACATTGCCCATTTGAATTCAGTACTTATGAAGAAACACATAAAACACGCTAAAATCACCAGACTTGACACTGGTTTTTTTCACCGAAACGAGTATGCTATTTTGGGTACACCATGCGGAAACATCAAAAAACTTGCTTATCAAATTACCGCCAGCATAAAGGATGATTTAAGAGTGGGCTATGTGGATGCCGACCACAAGGGGGCTGACGAAAATACCATTGAGCCCGGAGTTCTGGGGCATGGTGGCTCTGCTGAGTATATCGACAAAATCCATTTTCACAGGTTCGATGTAAACCTCCCTCTGAATGAATTTGACTACAAGCAACAATTCATGGCACAAGACCTGGTATTGGTGAATGGCAATCATTTCAGCTCCAAAAACCAAATCATAGTAATAGATTCGAAAAAGCCTTTGGAAAAAAAACTGGAGAAACTGACCAATGTAGTGATGGTGCTTTTTCAGGAAGGGGAAACGAAAATCCCTAAATTCCTTGATGATGCCATAGAAGACATCCATCAACTCTCTGCTTTCAAAATCAATGATGTAGAAGCTATCGCTTCTTTTATTCGTGAATCGATGAACTCCAATACTCCCTTACTAAACGGGTTGGTCTTAGCTGGAGGAAAGAGTGAAAGAATGAATAGGGACAAAGGAAAAATCAACTACCACGGAACAGAGCAGCGGCTGTTCATGCACAATTTGCTATCCGGGCTTACCAACAACTGCTTTTTATCCATCAGGAACGATCAAAAAAACGAACTCCCTCCTAACCTGCCTACTGTAGAAGATGTGTACTATGGATTGGGCCCGTATGGGGCCATATTGTCCGCTTTTCAAAAAAATCCCAATATGGCATGGCTGGTCACTGCCTGTGACCAACCGTTACTGAATGAAGAAACACTTCAATTGCTGATCTCCAAAAGAAATACCTCCAAACTGGCCACCGCTTTCTTCAACTCAGAAACCAATTTCCCAGAGCCATTGGTCACTATCTGGGAGCCTCGCGCCTACCCACGTCTCTTGTATTTTCTAAGTTTGGGATATTCCTGCCCGCGAAAAGTCCTGATCAATTCAGAGGTGGAAATTGTAAAACTGGAAGATGAATCTGCACTGCAAAATGCCAATACGCCTGAAGAATCCGAAAAATTGGCACTGGCCATTAACAACTGAACCGGAAGTTAAACAACCATTACATCAGGTATTCCTGCTCCCCCTTTATGGTAAGGATCTCATCATCCATCAATCTTGAAATCAATCCTTTTGTTTTGGGTATTTCGTAAGCAAAATAATATTTCATCGTATGGATTTTACTATGATAAAAATCGGAAGAACCCGTTTTGCTGTTAATTGCTTCGATCGCAGATATTCCTTGCTTCAACCATTGCCATCCTATTACAATGATCCCACTCAATTCCATAAAAAGATTGGCATCTGAAAGGTACTCCTCAATTCTACCCTCTTTTGCTTTTCCAACCAGTTTTCCTATCACTTCCTGATATTGGATAAATGTATCGTACAGTTTTTTAGAACAACCTTTCAAACTATCAAACTTGATGGCACTATCTATGGTTTTATTGATCTCTGCAAACAACAACCTGGCAGCCTTTCCATCATTCATGATCATTTTACGCCCCAATAAGTCGATAGATTGAATACCGGTTGTACCCTCATACAGGGTGGTTATTCGAATATCCCGATACAACTGCTCCAATGGAAAATCCACGCAATAGCCATAACCACCGAGGCATTGGAGGCCATTGCTCACAGATTCTATTCCCATCTCTGTGGGATGTGTTTTGACTATCGGTGTGAGCAGCTCAAGCAAGAGGTGGTAATTGTCCCGTTCCTCTCCTTCTGAAGTATGAAGCAAATCTTCATACCTGCCACACTCCACCAACAGGCTCAACGAACCTTCAACCATAGCCTTCTGGGCAAATAGCATCCTGCGCACATCGGCATGGTCTATGATTCTAATTGGTTCATCGGCAGGGTTCTTCGATGTTGGGTTGCGCCCCTGCAAGCGCTCATTGGCGTACTCCAGCGAGGCATAATAGGCCGCAGAAGCAATGGCCACTCCTGTGGCCCCAACCTCAATGCGTGCTGTATTCATCATCTGAAACATGTATTTCAATCCCTGGTTTTCTTCGCCAACGAGGTACCCAAAACAGTTGTCTTTTTCTCCCATCATCAGGTGGGTAGTCACATACCCGCTTTGTCCCATCTTGTGAAATACCCCTGCGGTTGTTACATCGTTTGGCTCCAGGCCACCTTCGGTCACCCGGTGCTTGGGCACCACAAAGAGCGAAATACCCTTGGCCCCAACAGGTGCCCCTTCCACTTTGGCCAACATGAGATGGACTACATTTTCTATTCCTTCATAATCCCCACCGGAAATAAATATTTTCTGTCCGCTTATTTTATAGGCTCCATTCGAAGCTTTTTTTGCCTTTGTGGTAATATCAGACAAAGAACTTCCGGCCTGAGGCTCTGTGAGGGCCATTGTACCCTGCCATTTACCCTCACACATTTTTTGTGCATAGTTTTTTTTCAGGTCTTCACTTCCAAATGATAGTATCAGCCTGCTCGCACCGGAGGTAAGCATGCAATAACCAATACCAGAACTATTGGCCGCTGTATAAATGGTCTCCACCATATATCCCACCATGTGGGGAAGTTGCATGCCCCCCGACTCAAATGGCAGTGCGGCATTGATCCAGCCGGAAGCGCCCAACTCATTCAGCACTTTGATCACCTGAGGATGCACTTCCACCTTTCCATTTTCGTACTTTACACCCTGGCGGTCCATTTCCATGAAAAATGGAAACAATTCCCTATCTGCAAAATCCTTGGCAGAATCCAACATCATTTCACAGGATTCCTTTGAATATTCTGAAAAATATTGATGCCCGAACAGGCCTTGTACTTTGTGGACTTCAAAAAGCAAAAATTTGATATGTTCTACACTTATATAGTTTGTTGCCATGGCCTGTATTTATTCAAATGTTTCTAGTGCCACTAAATTTAGTGGCTATTCATGCTAAAAGCAAAATATTTGAACTGTGGCCAGCGAGGGGATTGAAAATCAAAACAGGTGATGAACTTAGCAAAGGAAAGCTACTTTGATCAGATGCCCGGCAAATGATAGGTATGCACCAACATGGCCAATGACATTAGCACCAATGCCCGAAATGCAGGCTTTTTGAAAAACAAGATCAATGCAATAAAAAGTCCGACATACACAAAAGGACTATATACCATACCGAGGTAAAATTCACCAACTGCAGTGCCTGCCCAGACTGATTTCATAAGAAGGTTGGCTCCACACAGTACTGCCACCAAAAGGCTCAAAAAACCAAGAACAACTCTCAGGTTTTCAGACGAGTGTCGGAAATAATACACCGCAACAGTTGCAGCCACAAGTGTATAGGCACCCCATACCAGCAATATCCTCAATGGCACATCAATATAGTTTACCATGCTGGGCAGCATAATCATAGCATAAGCAATTATGGAAATGACAAGCGCCCCAGGTTTGCTTATTGATTCTGCATGTTTCATTTGATAATACTGCCAGGTACAGATGAAATAAAACAGTGACCCGAAAGAAAAAAGCATCATGAAGAATACTACTGATATAAAATCATTCTGCCAAAGCTTGAGGGAAGTACCAAAAACAAAAAGGATGATAAGTGATTTTTCTATACCCTGACTTTCTTTTCTGATATAGTCCATAATCAGGTGCCTTTCGACCTTTACAGGAAATAAATAGCTATAAACAGCGTAACCACTCAAAATCAATATCGACGAAATCACAGAAAACCCACGCAGAAAAGACATCCCCGGAAGGTGGAGCAACTGAAAACACAGGGAGGTTAAAAACAGGATAACAGAAACCGAAAGCGCAAAAAGTGCCACTCTGCCCCTGCCCCTTTCCCGGATCAATGGATGCGTGACCAAGCCAGACAGCAACGTAATGGCCAACCCTACAAATGACGCCATAAGCAAGTGCCCAGCCCCTGGAAAACGCATAAGCTTAAATGCGGTAGCCAGTACCAACATAAAAAAACTTAAATAAGTGAAAACTGTGGTTAATCTGATTTTTTTGTTCAATACTTCCATGGTTTCTTTTTGTATTTGCCTGAATTGATTTTTGGGTATGTCATTTTTTGTTTTTTCAAATGCCTCTTCAAAACCCATCCCTTGTGCCATATAGTTCTCCACATCGCAACACACATGGTCGATCAACTCCTTTTGAAGGGACGGATCCGACAACCCCATTCCCGTCAGCAACTGCCGTACGCGATCGATCTCTTCCTGCGTCATGGTACGTATATTTCCAAGCTGGCCTTGGGTGGTTGCAGGATGGTTTTTATGATCTCAATAAACTTCCCGAGTTCCGATACCTTCTCCCTGGCCACCTCTTTCCCCTTTTTGGTAAGGGAATAATACTTTCTGGCCCTATTCTCTACCACCTCCGACTCAGCCATCAGCAATCCATCTGCTTCCAGCTTATACAATATGGGATATAAAGCACCATAGGTCAGTTCTATCTCTTCCCCAGACAATTCCTTTACCCTGGCACTAATCTCATAACCATACATTTTCTCCTTTTCTGTCAGCAGTTTGAGGACCAGTGTTTTGATAGTACCCCTTATATATTCGCTGTATTCCATATCAATAATATATAATTTTCTTAAATATATAAATATGTTGTTAGAACTCCTGGTTTTCTGCTGAAAAATATACAGTTTGCTAAATTTTGAATCTGGGCGTATTTAATGATTGACCAGGGTACTGTGGTACTTTGAAGGGGTAAATCCGGTCTGTTTTTTAAACTTGCGGTTGAAATGTGAGAGGTTACTAAAACCAGACTTATAGCAAATATCCACTATACTCATGTCTTTGTTCTGAAGCATTTTGCAGGCCTTCCCCACCCTGATCTCATTCAGGAAGTTGATGTAGGTTTTGCGGGTGCGTTGTTTAAAAAAACGACAAAATGCCGATGGGGTCATGTTGGCTATATCGGATATTTCTTCCAGGGTAATGTGCCGCTGGTATTGGTCCATGGTAAACTGGATCACGTCATTCAGGCGTTTTCCTTCATTTTCATCGACGTTGTGGTCCCCGATTTCAGTGGATAAGTATTCCAGATTTTCCGAATTCACTATTTCATTAAATATCTCCAAGAGGACTATGATTTTCTCCAAATTCCTGGCCTCTGTGAGCAACTTCATTTTTGGGATAAGTCGTTCTCTAGCCGGACTATGTACCTTTATACCCTGCCTTGCTTTTGATATCATCTCTAATAATTCCCTGGCTTCCGGCATTTGATAAAACTGATCCCCGAATGAAGTCTGGTCAAAAAATATATAGATCACTTCAGCTTGCAAGCCAGATGATGGGTCAAAATATTGTTCATCATTCTTAAAGACATGTGGCACGTTGGAACCAATAACAAAAATATCATTGGGTTTGAAATCACCAATGTACCCACCGATAAAGGCAGTGCCGGTTCCCTGTAAAATCAAGGTCACCTGCAATTCGGGATGTTGATGAAGGGGATTGTACAAGTGCTGGCTCGTATTGTGCTCGACCACAAACGATTCATTTGAGCTCCTCGGTAATTTGAAAGGCAAAATTTTCATACCCGCATATTTAATGGAAGTTCAACTAAAACTCACAATTTACTAATACATTTATGCTTTAAAAATCGATTTTGAGGAAAAATTGTTGCAAAAATTGCATTAGTTTTTGACAAGATGCATACATATTACAATACAATACGCGTGCTAAGTTTGCGGTACTATTCAACTATTGAATAGACGATTCTACTTTTTTTAAATTACATTCACCCAAAAAGGGGGTTTGGATATTTCAGACCCTAAAGGGCCAAAATTGCAACGGGCACACGCTCGTTGCTTTTTTATTGGTGATCCCGGTAAAGAGCAATTTCTACCATAGTCTTTTATTTATTCCAACTAATTAAAAAACCATTTCGCCAAAAGTGCGTATCATTGCACTAGCAATTCGCAAGAATGAAAAAGCTGTTGAACATATCACTCAGTTTCATCATCATGATGAGCACCATTGGGATCACCATCTCCCGGCACTATTGTGGTGAGATGTTGATGGCCAAATCTGTGATATTACAAGCCGATCCTTGCTGTGATGGTACCGAAATGCCCGAGGGCTGTTGTCATGATGAGTCTGACAGCTTCTCCATAGAAGATGATTTCCACCCCTCAAAAATTGCAGTCAATCAAAAGTTAGTGGCAGTTGCCTGGTTTGTTTTTGATCAACTCTTCGAATTGTCGATAGATCAAGATACCTCATTGGCACTAGGTGAGCTTAAAGAATCCCCCCCTCCCATTCCTGAAACGCCCATTTATCTTCAGGTTGAATCATTTCTTATTTAAATAAGGAGCATTTCTGTGGAATACACTTCCACAGAACCGGATAGCCATTGTATCCTCAACAGGAACAAATGTCCTGTATAGTTTCTGGCTATCCCAACGAATGGCTCCAAAGAGCCTACATCCATACTTATTTATCTAGGCAATGCTAAGCAAAATCATTAAATACTTTCTTGAAAACCGATTGGTAACGGTTCTCGTACTGATTACACTCGTTGCATGGGGAATAGTCACCTCCCCTTTCACCTGGAATACGGGCTTCCTGCCCAGCGATCCTGTACCTGTAGATGCCATTCCTGATATAGGGGAAAACCAGCAAATTATCTTCTCACAATGGCCGGGTCGTTCACCACAGGACATTGAAGACCAGATTTCTTACCCCCTGACCACCTATCTCCTGGGAATTCCTGGGGTCAGTTCCATCCGAAGTTCTTCTGTTTTCGGGTTTTCCATGATCAACATCATTTTTGATGAAGACATTGAGTTTTACTGGTCGCGTTCACGGATTTTAGAAAAGATCAATGCACTTCCTTCAGGTTTATTGCCCGAAGCAGTACAACCTACCTTAGGGCCGGATGCCACAGCACTGGGCCAGGTATATTGGTACACGCTGGAAGGTAGGGACAAAGAAGGCAACCCAACAGGTGGGTGGGACCTGCATGAGATACGTACCGTGCAGGACTTTTACGTCAAATACGGTCTAAATGCTGTGGAAGGGGTATCGGAAGTAGCGTCTATTGGGGGATTTGTTCAGGAATATCAAATAGATGTGAACCCCGATGCACTCAAAGCCTATAACATTCCCCTGCATCTGGTGATGCAGGCCGTAAACAAATCCAACAGGGATGTAGGTGCCAAAACAATAGAAATCAACCAGGCAGAATACCTTGTGCGCGGACTCGGTTACATTAAGAACACCGGAGACCTTGAAAAAGCTGTGGTCGCTGTACAAAACAATGTACCTATCCGCATCAAAGATGTGGCAGTCGTCAGCCTGGGCCCGGCCACCAGAAGGGGCCTGCTCGACAAAGAAGGGGCTGAAGTGGTAGGCGGTGTGGTGGTAGCCAGGTATGGTTCCAATCCTTTGGAAGTAATCAACAACCTCAAGCGTAAAATTGATGAAATCGCACCCGGGCTGCCCAAGAAAACCCTCAGCAACGGGGTAGAAAGCCAATTAACCATTGTGCCTTTTTACGACAGGACACAGTTGATACAGGAGACCATCGGTACTTTGGAAACTGCACTTTCACATGAAATACTGATCAGTATTATCGTGGTTTTGATCTTGCTGTTCAACCTCAAAGCGTCCATCATTATATCCAGTCTGTTGCCGGTAGGTGTGTTGATGACTTTCATCATCATGCGCTATACAGGAGTAGATGCCAATGTAGTCGCTTTATCGGGCATTGCCATTGCCATTGGGGTGATGGTGGATGTAGGCATTGTGTTTGTAGAAAATATCATCCGCCACATGGAAATGCCCGAAAACCATGGGGCAAAGGGCAAACACTTATTCAAAGTGGTTTATGATGCAACCGTAGAAGTAGCCTCGGCCATTACCACTGCCCTGGCCACCACTGTGGTGAGTTTCGTTCCGGTTTTTGCCATGGAGTCTGCCGAAGGCAAACTTTTCAAACCTTTGGCATTCACAAAAACCTACGCCCTGCTGGGTTCCTTTGTGTTGGGACTGATTGTGCTGCCTACCCTGGCCTACTTCATCTTCGGCATCAACTTTGAAAAGAAAAAAGTCAACAGAATTTGGAACATTTCCATTATTGCCGCAGGCATCTTTCTCTCCTTACATTTTCAGATATGGCTGCCGCTTGTCTTGTGTCTGGTTGGGATGAACAACCTGCTTAAATTCTTGTGGAACAACAACTATAAAAAATTTCCCGAATATGTCAATTTGGCCCTGGCGCTGTTTATAGCCAGCTTTTTCCTGGCCGAAGAATGGATGCCCCTAGGTGTCCACAACTCCGTATTCATCAACTACCTCTTCGTGCTTGCCCTTGTAGGGGCTATCCTTTTATCCCTGCTTGCTGTAGTACATTTTTACGAACCCATACTCAAATGGTGTTTGGTGAACAAAGGAAAATTTATGCTTTTACCAGTAGCAACCATTCTCCTGGGAGCAGTGATCTGGTTGGGCTTTGACAAAATTTTCGGTTTTGGTGGTGAGACCCTACGACAATCAAAAGCATGGCAAGGATTGGCCGAGGCTTTTCCCGGAATAGGGTCGGAATTTATGCCTTCCCTGAATGAAGGGAGCTATCTGCTGATGCCCACATCCATGCCCCATGCTGGTATGGAACAAAACAGAAAAGTAGTTGGGCAACTGGACATGATGGTGAGCCAAATACCTGAAGTGGACATGGTGGTGGGCAAAATGGGGCGGGTAGAATCAGCCCTTGATCCAGCGCCTATTTCTATGTACGAAAACATAATCAACTACAAGCCTGAGTATTTGTTGGACGAAAACGGGCATAGGATCAGGTATCAGGTGGATCGTGAGGGCAATTTTATTCTTGATGGAACACAGCTGGAAGGGGGAAGCGCAAAGGCCGAAGTTGGGGTTGCTAAATTGGACCGGGGAAAAGAATGGCTCTTTAATGGAAAAGATACACTTGACCTCAATTCCACACTAGAATTTTTGGCAAGCCACGACATCAAGGATTTACTGATACAGGACAAAAATGGTCAGTTTTATCGCAATTGGCGTACACATATTCAGTCTCCCGATGATATATGGGACGAAATTGTGAAAGCCACAAAAATTCCTGGGGTTACCTCGGCACCAAAACTTCAGCCAATAGAAACCCGGCTCGTAATGCTCCAAACTGGCATGCGCGCCCCAATGGGCATCAAAGTGTATGGCCCAGACCTGCAAACTATCCAGGATTTTGGTTTTCAGTTGGAAAATATCCTGAAAGAAGTTCCCTCTGTAAAATCTGAAGCTGTTTTTGCTGATCGGATAGTTGGCAAACCCTATCTACACCTGAACATAGACCGGTCGGAAATCACACGGTATGGGCTGAATGTGGAAGATGTGCAGCAAAGCATAGAAACAGCCATTGGTGGCATGAAAATCACCTCTACTGTAGAAGGCCGTGAAAGGTTTCCTGTGCGGGTAAGGTATCCGCGGGAGCTGAGGGATGACCCGGAAACCCTGAAAAAGATCCTTATCCCTACCCCTACCGGCGCTCAAATACCGCTGGGGCAGTTGGTGGATTTCGAATATGTGAGGGGGCCACAAATGATCAAAAGTGAGGAAACATTTTTGGTCGGATATGTACTTTTTGACAAGAAAACCAACTTTGCCGAAGTAGATGTAGTCAATGCTGCACAAAGAGCGATCAAAAACAAAATTGATGATGGCACACTGACAGTTCCAGCAGGTATTAGCTACAAATTTTCGGGTAACTATGAAAATCAGGTAAGGGCGGTCAAACGCCTGTCCATAGTTATACCGATTAGCTTGCTGGTCATTTTTCTCTTGTTGTACTTTCAATTCAAAACCGTCATTGCCTCGTCCATCCATTTTTCCGGTGTATTTGTGGCTTTTGCAGGTGGCTTTATCATGCTATGGCTTTACGGACAGGATTGGTTTCTAAACTTTCAGATTGCCGGCACCAACATGAGGGATTTGTTTCAAATGCATGATATCAACCTGAGCGTAGCAGTATGGGTAGGTTTCATTGCTCTATTCGGTATTGCCACCGACGATGGGGTGATCATGGGCACCTACATCCATCAGGTATTTGAAGAACGCCAGCCCAAAACAGTAGCCGAAGTTCGGGATGCTGTATTGGTGGCAGGAAAAAAGAGGGTACGTCCAGCAATGATGACCGCCGCAGTGGCCATTATAGCTTTACTTCCGGTGCTTTCTTCTACAGGAAAAGGGTCTGACATCATGGTGCCAATGGCCATTCCCACCTTTGGCGGCATGACCATCCAGATCATGACCATGTTTGTGGTGCCTGTACTTCAGGCATTTTGGAGGGAAACTGTGATAAAGACTGGAAGGGAGAATGGAGAAGATGGAAGGTAGAAGGAAGAAAGTTAATAGAAAGAAGTATTCAAATAAGAAATAAACAATGATACAATCATATAAAGACTTGGAAGTGTACAATCGAGCATTCAAAGTAGCTATGGATATTTTTTGGATGACGAGAAAATTTCCCAAAGAGGAAATTTATTCCTTAACATCCCAAATTACAAGATCATCGAGATCAGTTAGTGCCAATATAGTGGAAGGTTGGGCAAAGAGGCAGTATGAGAATGTTTTCAAGCAGCATTTAATCACTTCGTTGGGTTCATGTACTGAAACTGAAAATTGGTTAAAGTTTGCCCTGGAATGCCAATACATCGATCAGCATACATTTAATCAAATGAATGGGGAATTGGATCAGATTGGGAAAATGCCTCACACGCTACATCAAAATTGGAAAAGCCATGGAAAGTAAAATTTTGAAATTGAACCATAGGAAACCCAAATTTAAAACTCCATTGGATTCAGTTGGCCTTTTTGAAGTTAGGACCATCAGTCTTATTTCTATCCTCTTCCTTCTAACTTCCCTTTCACTAAAAGCGCAATCCCTGGAGGAGTTTCAGCGGATGGCTGTAGAGCAAAACCCCGGGTTAAAAACCAAATACAAGGAATTTGAAGCGGCATTGCAAAAAGTCCCGCAGGTCAAAAGCCTGCCAGACCCTACATTTTCCTTTGGGTATTTCATATCCCCGGTGGAAACACGCGTAGGGCCACAGCGGGCCAGGTTATCACTCTCGCAGATGTTTCCCTGGTTTGGGACATTGCGCGAGCAGGAAAACGCAGCAGCCCTAATGGCAGAAGCCAACTATCAAAACTTTTTGGATGCGCGCAACCGGCTTTATTACCAGGTATCGGCTGCCTATTACCCACTTTATGAGCTCAGTCAGTGGAAACAATATGAATTGGCCAATATAGAACTACTTGAATCTTACAAAGGGATTGCCACCATCAAATTTGAAAATGGCAATGGCAGCCTTGCAGATGTATTGCGTGTAGATATTATGCTCCAAGAGGCCCGTACCAACCTTTCCATTTTGGACAAAAAAGAAGTAGCCCTCTTATCAGGTATGAATAGCCTGCTAAACAGAGATCCTATGGAAAAGGTGAATACAGTGACCAAACTTAAAACCCCTTCTTTGGGTGCAGACCATAGCAAAGATTCGCTTTATGCAAACAATCCTGCCCTAAAAGAACTGGACACAAAGCTAAAAGCAAGTGAGGTACAGGAAAGATTGGCCCATAAGCAGGCACTTCCCAAATTGGGTGTAGGGCTCGACTATGTTTTGGTTGGCCAGCGCAGCGACCTCAGCGCCGGTATGGCAGCCCCAGCCGACAATGGAAAAAACGTATTGATGCCAATGGTCTCGATGAGCCTGCCGATTTTTAGAAAAAAATACAAAGCGGCAATCCGGGAAGCCAGCCTTATGCAGGAAAAGTATGCCCTGCAAAAAGCAGATTACAGCAATACCCTGGCCAGCAGTTATGACATGTCTTCTTTCAAGATTCAACAACAGACAGACCTCATAGGCCTGTATGAAGGTCAGATAGCAACTTCCGGCCAGGTACTCAATCTTCTGTTTTCGGCCTACAGTAATGCTGGTAAAAACTTTGAAGAAGTGCTGCTCACACAACAACAAATATTGAAATATCAAAAAATGAAAGCCACTGCCGAAATGCAATACCACATCGCTTTGGCAGAACTCAATTATCTAACAGCTAAAGAATACTAAAATGAATATAAACACTAAAACCACGTTGATAGCCTTATCTACCCTGCTGGCGGGCTTGCTGCTGGGATGGCTGTTTTTTGGGCCTTCAGGAAACGAATCCACGGAGGAACACCAACATACTTCTATGGTCGATGGCGAAAGCGTATGGACATGTTCCATGCACCCACAGATCAGGCAGTCAGAGCCTGGCAGCTGTCCCATTTGTGGCATGGACCTCATCCCCCTGGAAGACGAAGGGGATGAAATGGATGCCATGGCTGTAAAAATGAGCAAGACAGCCATGGAACTTGCCTCTATTCGTACGGCACATATAAGCAGGCAAAGCGCCCGGAAACACATACGGCTCAATGGCAAGGTTCAGCCAGACGAAAGGCTCATCTACTCACAGTCTTCCCATATTCCCGGCAGAATAGAAAAACTTATGATCAATTTCACTGGCGAATACGTGCACCAGGGACAGCCCATAGCCATGGTATATGCACCAGAGTTGGTTACAGCCCAGGAAGAACTATTTGAAGCTGAAAAAATCAAATCTTCCCAGCCACAACTATTTGCTGCTGCCAGGGAAAAACTAAAAAACTGGAAACTTACCAGTAAGCAAATAGACGACATACTCAACGTCGGAAAGCCACGGGAGCTCTTTACTGTGCTCTCTGATGTTACAGGTTATGTCACAGCAAAGATGGTGAACTTAGGAGATTATGTGCCCAGGGGAAAAACCCTATATGAAGTGGTGGACCTATCCAGAATGTGGGTACTGTTCGATGTATATGAGTCAGAACTGCCATGGGTAAAAAAGGGCAGCACTATCGAATATGAACTAAACGCCATACCTGGCCGCACATTTAAGGGAACCATTGCCTATATAGACCCTGTGATTGACCCGCAAACCAGGGTTGTCAAGGCCCGGGTAGAGGTGCCCAATAAAAACCAACTGCTCAAACCGGAAATGTTCGTTTCAGGTAAATTATCATCAGAAAGTAGCGCAGAACCTTCACTCACCGTTCCGAAAACTGCCGTGATGTGGACAGGCACCAGGTCGGTGGTATATATAAAATCCAGCTCCGGTAAAGGGGTAAGCTTTGTAATGCGGGAAGTAACCCTCGGCCCATCGCTTGGCGAGGAATATGTGGTCTTAAACGGCCTTGAAGAGGGCGAAGAGATAGCGGTCAATGGCACTTTCAACATAGATGCAGCGGCCCAACTCGCCGGCAAACCAAGCATGATGAACCCCGAAGGTGGTGCAGCCATGACCGGGCACAACCATGGGGGCATGGATATGCCAAAAACCACAAGCGAAACGACCGGGCCAGCACCCATTTCAGTTGAGGTTGGGGAAAAGGCAAAACCCGCACTTGACAAAATTTACAAAGCTTATTTTGCTTTTAAAGATGCCCTCGTAACCGATGATACCGGGTTGGCCAAGGAAACGGGAACGTCACTACAACTGGCCATTAAAAATACGGACATGTCGTTGTTTTCCGGCCAGGCCCATAACGTCTGGATGAAGTACAGTACAAATATGCTGGCTGCCCTCGAGCATATTGCCCACTTTCAATCCCTTGACGAAATTCGCCCGGCGTTTCAAAAAACATCGACTGAAATGCTGGCCCTGGGCAAATCCTTTGGTCCCGGTACCTATACCATTTACGTACAGCATTGTCCGATGGCCAATACCAACAAAGGGGCCGATTGGCTGAGCCTTGACAAGGAAATTAAAAACCCATACTTCGGTGCTGCCATGCTGGGTTGTGGGGAAATTACTTCTACCCTTAAATAAAACACTAAAACCAGAAAGCAATGAAAGACTGCTGCAACACCAACAGAAACCAGCCCACATCGGAGGTAAAAAAGTGGCTCCAAAGGTTCCTATGGTCCTTGGTCTTCCTTGTGGTTGTCTGCCTTGCTTTCATTCAAATATGCAACTTTTAAACATTATATAAATATGAAAAAGACGATTCTATTGGTTTCACTGGCCCTGATGAGCTGGGGAGCATCTGCACAACATGACCATGCAAACCACAACCATTCCACCAAAGAAATGGGCAAAAAAGGAGAACCCATGTTCAAAGACAAGGCCATTGGCAAAAGTTACGCTCAATACCTCCAGTTGAAAGATGCCCTGATTGCTTCCAAAGGAAAAGAAGCCCAAAATGCGGCAGCAGAACTTGCAAAAGCACTGGCATCTGTTAAAAATGGCAAACAGGCTCAGGCGCAAGCTGCCAAAATAGCTGCAACTGCCACACTGGATACTCAAAGACAAGCTTTAAATCCACTAAGTGATGAAATGCTGAAACTGGTGAAGGGCCAACTATCGATGGGGGAAATTTATTTGGAATACTGCCCTATGGCCAACCAAAATACAGGAGGAAAATGGTTGTCGAACGAAAAGGAAATCAAGAACCCATACTTCGGCAGCATGATGCTCAGTTGCGGTGCTGTAAAGGAAACCATCAAATAGAACATCAGGGGTGGTCGGGCACTTAAATTCTTCCACTCCTGATTTAAAAAAAATTCTTACCATGAACATCATTCAGACCTCCGTATATAGAACCTGTCTAATACTCACAGCCATGCTATGCCTAGCCCTAGTATCGCATGCCCACAAAGGGCACGAGGAAAAAAAAGATACTACACAGGTAGAAGAAACCAGTCAAAATAAGGCGTACGCAGAACAACCCACAACTAAGGCTGGTCACCAGGATGCGTTAGAAAAACATGCACATGATGAAACAAAAGTAGCTGCTGACTTGGCCGACTTCCCAAACCTCCATCCCCTAATAGTACATTTTGCAATTGTGTTACTTGTGGTTGGTGCATTTTTACAAGTTTCCAATATCTATTTCCTCAAAACCGAAATAGCATGGATCGCTTTCGGCATGGTAGCAGGTGGTGTGCTGACGGCCTATCTGGCCGGTAGGGCATTTCACCCCCATACCCATGGCCTTACTGAACATGCCCAACTCGTTTTGGAGCAACATGACTTCTGGGCAGACCTGACCATTAATTTCGGAATAATTGGGGCCGTTGCTCAAGGGGTCAATTTGTTTGTTCTCAATAAAAAAAGATGGGCTGTTGCCCTAGTAGGGCTAATTCTTTCCATAGTTGGTTTTTCGGTGTCCCAAGCCGGACACTATGGATCCCAACTTGTTCATATCGAAGGAGTTGGTCCTCAAGGCAACTATCTAGAATCAGGAGACCATCATCATTAACAAAACGATTAAAATCACAATAAAACTAAAAATCATGAAAAAAGGAATTCTAACTTTGGCTACAGCGACCCTGCTATTTGGGTTGGCCATAGTAGCCACAAGTTGTAGCAGTGGAAAACAAGGGGAGGGTAAGGAACATAAGCACCAGGAGCAAACTGGGAATACAACTTATGCCTGTCCTATGCACCCTGATATTACAGGGAAAGATGGCGACAAATGTTCACAATGTGGCATGGCACTTAAACCAGCTAAAAACGAAGAGGAACCGGGCCATGGAGACCACAAGCATTGACTAAGCCTAACCTATTATGAGCAAAGGATATTCTCCAGCACTTGGATTCGATTGGCTGTCTGTCTGGTATGATTTGGCCATCAAACTCACCATGCCCGAAGGCAAATTCAGGAACCTATTGATCGACCATTTGAAACCAGGTGCCAGGGAGTATATTCTTGAGTTTGGGTTTGGTACCGGGACAAACTTGTGCCTTGCAGCAAAGAAGTCACCACAAAGTCAACTTATAGGATTGGATATAGATCCTAAAATTCGAAAGATAGCCCAAAAAAAACTATCAAAACATAAACTTGAAGTCCCATTGGAATTGTATGAGGGTGGCCTTTTTCCTTTTGAATCAAACTCATTCGACAAAGTCTATAGCTGTTTGGTATTTCATCATTTGGACAAAGAAGCTAAGCTGAAAAGCCTTGGGGAAATTTATCGTGTGCTAAAACCCGGAGGCAAACTAATTATTGGTGATTGGGGGAAACCTAAATCCAGAATCATGCGCATGGCTTTCTATTCGGTTCAGTTGTTAGATGGTTTTAAAACCACATCAGATAATGTGAATGGATTGTTGCCGGAGTTTGTAATAGATTCGGGTTTCACCAATGTTGAAGAAACAGACTTCATCAATACTAAAATCGGGTCATTTTGCTTTTACAAAGCAATAAAATGAATAAGAAAATGAATAAGAAAATATTAACCCTTTTCACACTTTTTTTTTCTACAGTAGCATGGTCGCAAGACCTTAAAGAAAAATCTGTAGAGGGGAATGTAGATAACCTTCCTGTCAGGGAGCACAGCATAACCATACGAGCCGAGAAAGTGGTAAAGGCAGGAAAAGAAGTAATGGGCATGACCATCAACGACAGCATACCGGGTCCAACCTTACGTTTTATCGAAGGTGAATATGCAGTGATCTATGTGAAAAATGAGTTGGAAGAAGAAACCTCAGTGCATTGGCATGGACTGCTCCTTCCAAATTTCTACGATGGAGTCCCATACCTGACCACCCCACCTATACCTTCTGGTGAGACACAGAAATACGAATTTCCACTAAAACAATCCGGAACCTATTGGTACCACTCACACACCATGCTCCAGGAGCAAAGTGGTGTTTATGGCTCGATCGTCATTGAGCCAAAGGAGGAATCACTTGAATATGACAAGGAATTGGTCATGGTGCTATCCGATTGGACGAATGAAAATCCCATGAGCGTATTGCGCTTTTTAAAAAGAGGCACAGAATGGTACAACTGGAGAAAAGGTACGGCCACCCCGCTGAATCAGGTCATTGCACGAGGAGCATTGGGTGCACAGCTCAACTTTTGGAGACAAAGAATGGAAAGTGCAGATATCGCTGATATTTATTACCCGGCATTCCTTATTAATGGACAGCAAACACAAGAATACCCGGATTTTAAACCAGGTGAAAAAGTAAGGCTCAGAATAATCAATGGAGCTGCATCCACCTCTTTTTGGATGACTTTCGGAGGCGGTAACCCAACAATTGTATCGGCTGATGGCCTCAATGTCATTCCGGTGGAGCACAACAAAACTTTTATTGCTATCGCAGAAACGTATGATTTCATTATCACCATCCCTGAAAAAGGAAAAATAGAATTTAAAACCACAGCTCAGGATGGCTCTGGGACAGCTTCCGCATATTTTGGGAAAGGCGAATCAATGGAAGCTCCTGTTGTACCCCGGCCGGACAAAATAGGCATGATGAAAAAAATGGCTAAGATGGATATGCGCATGGGTGCTCCGGCATTAAAATTTAGACCTAAAAAAGACGATCCTCAAGAACTCATGAGCAAGTGGGGCATGCAAATGAAAGACACGCCAAAGAGCGATGGTGATATGAAGATGGGGTCAGAAAAAATGGATCATTCTGGCATGGAAGGAATGAAATCCAATGAGCAAAAGATGTCCGGAATGGCCAAGATGGACATGAATAATACAGAAGGTAAGACCATGGACGGAATGGATATGAGCTTGTTTTCGGAGTACAACTACGACTACTTAAAATCACCGAAAGCTACGACTTATGACAAAGATGTGCCTGTCAGGGAGGTGTTGCTTAATCTCACGGGTAATATGAGCCGGTATATCTGGAGCATGAACGGGATTCCGCTTTCTGAGACTGATAAGATCAAGATCAATGAAGGTGAGGTTACGCGAATCACGTTCAACAACCTTACCATGATGCACCACCCCATGCACCTGCACGGTCACTTTTTCAGGGTCATCAATGAGAATGGAGAGTATTCTCCGCTCAAGCACACTGTGAATGTGCCTCCGATGCAAAAAGTTACCATCGAGTTTTATGGAAATGAATATGGTGACTGGTTTTTCCATTGTCACATCTTGTATCATATGATGGGCGGTATGGCCAGGGTAGTCAGTTATGACACACCCGAAGACCCACGCATGGAACCATATCCAATTTCTAAGCTCGTTCATGAAACTAACAGATTCTATTCATGGGGAATGGCAGACTTTGCCTCCCATACAGGCACTTTAAATTTTGTGGCATCCAATATCCGAAACCAATTCAATCTTGGGGTAGAATATGGATGGAATGAAAACATGGAGGCCGAATTATCTTACGAATACTACCTCTATGATTATCTGCGTGTATTTGGAGGAGTAAATATGGAGAACACAACCAGAAATAGCCTAAATGATATAAATACTACAGCGGTTGCTGGTATTCGGTGGTTCTCACCTTACATGTTCAATGTGGATATTCGAATTGATAACGAATTAAGGCCTAGAATTGGTGTCGGAAGATCACTCATGCTCTTCCCACGATTTTCAGTATTTGGTTATTATGAATATCAGTTAGATGCCGGAATAGTAAATGCACTGGAAAACAATATGGACTTTGAAGGAGAGACTGTTTGGAATGCCGGTGCTGAGTTCATGCTTTCCAAAAACTTCTCTTTGATGGGAAGCTATGATAATCGTTTTGGAGGTGGCGGAGGATTATCAATAAGATTTTGAACGGGAATTGATTTTTATTATATTCTTAAACATGAAACCAGCATTAATTTGAACAAATTATAATCAATTGGGATGAAACACACATATCAAATTAGCGGAATGACCTGCGATGGTTGCAGAAGCCATGTAGAGCAAACCCTCAAAACCGTTGAGGGTATTTCTGATGTTTCTGTTGACCTGGCAAAAAAAGAAGCCGTCGTTGAGATGAAGGCACATGTGCCCATTGAGACCCTGAAAGAGACGTTGAAAAATGATGGTGGCCGATATGATATTCATCCTCCAGGTGCACATATCGAGCACCCCCACCCCCTACCCGCTATCAAAAAGCAGGAGAACAGAGGATCAGGAAAATACTACTGCCCAATGCTCTGTGAAGGGGATAAAAAATACGATGGGCCAGGGGATTGCCCTAAGTGCGGTATGGACCTGGAAAGGGAAGCAGGCTCAAAAACCATTTATACCTGTCCTATGCATCCGGAGGTCGAGCAGGACCATCCGGGATCATGTCCGAAATGCGGAATGGACCTGGAACCCAAAGAAGCTGCCACTGACGATAACTCAGAAGAGCAGAAAACATACAAGGCTATGCTCACGAGGTTTGGGGTTTCAGTAGCATTTACACTGCCTGTATTCTTTATTGCCATGAGCGAGATGGTTGGTATTTCGCTATCCGGGATCGCAAACGAAAAAACATGGGGCTGGGTACAGTTCGCATTGAGTACCCCGGTCATCTTTTATTCCTGTTGGAGTTTCTTTGTTCGAGGGTACAAATCCATTGTCAACCGTTCGCCCAATATGTGGACGCTGATCACCCTGGGGGCCGGAGCGGCCTACCTGTTTAGCATTTTCGCGTTGCTATTTCCAGAAATATTCCCGGACCAGTTCAAATCCCAAGGCGGGGTGGTCCATCTTTATTTTGAGGCTGCTGTGGTCATCCTTACGTTGATTTTGTTGGGGCAATTGCTTGAAGCGAAAGCCAGAAGCCAAACCAACTCGGCCATCAAAGAATTGCTCAACCTGGTGCCCCCGGAAACAACCGTGATCCGTAATGGTGAAGAAATGGTTATTCCACTGGAGCAGGTAAAACTCAATGACATCATCAAAATTAAACCCGGCGAAAAAATACCTGTGGATGGGGAAATTACCGTAGGCAAAAGCAGCATCGATGAATCCATGATTACAGGTGAACCCGTACCAGTAGAAAAATCAGCCGGGAGTAGTGTAATTGGTGGCACCATCAACGGCACCAGTACCTTTCAAATGAAAGCACTCAAGATAGGCAGTGACACTTTGCTTTCACAAATTATAGAAATGGTAAACAAAGCCAGTCGTACCAAAGCCCCAATTCAGAACCTGGCAGACAAGGTATCGTCCTATTTTGTGCCCATAGTGGTGGGTATTGCGATCATATCATTTTCTACATGGGCGATTTGGGGCCCTGATCCGGCCCTGGTATATGCGTTTACCAGTGCAGTTACGGTGCTGATCATCGCCTGCCCATGTGCGCTCGGTCTGGCCACTCCCATGTCGATAATGGTAGGCACTGGGAAAGGTGCCAAACAAGGTATTCTGGTAAAGGATGCCAGGGCCATTGAAGAAATGCACAAGGTGACTACCCTGGTCATAGACAAAACCGGTACGATCACCAAAGGAAAACCCTCGCTTCAGCATGTACGGGCCATCAACAATGAATACACCGAAGACGAAGTGCTGGCACTGGCCGCATCACTGGAACAGAGCAGCGAACACCCGCTAGCCCATGCCATATTGATGGGTGCCAAAGAACGAAACCTGGAAGTAAATGAGGTGGACGACTTCAATTCCATTACCGGAAAGGGCGTGACTGGCAAGGTATCAGGATCAGATGTAGCCATCGGCAACAAAAAGCTATTGGAAGAATTTGACCTTTCCCTTGAACCAAGAGTCCAACTGGAAGTGGAAGAACGCCAATTGGAAGGTGAAACGGTAATGTTTGTGGTGATAGACAAACAAATTGCTGGTTTTATTGGTGTAGCTGATCCTATCAAAAAAACGTCTGCTTCAGCAATTAAAACGTTACAAAACCAGGGACTGGAAGTGATTATGCTGACAGGAGACAATAAAAATACGGCAAAGGCGGTAGCTGATAATCTGGGCCTGGATGGATATGCAGCCGACCTCCTGCCCGAAAATAAATATGAAAAAGTAAAAGCATTGCAAGCAGAAGGCAAAATAGTGGCCATGGCAGGTGATGGCATCAACGATGCACCAGCCCTGGCGCAGGCCAATGTGGGCATTGCCATGGGTACCGGAACGGACGTGGCAATAGAAAGTGCCAGCCTTACCCTGGTAAAAGGGGAATTGGATGGAATTGTAAGGGCCCGAAAGCTGAGTACAGATGTTATGCGCAACATCAGGCAAAACCTGTTTTTTGCGTTTATTTACAACATGCTTGGCGTGCCGGTAGCTGCAGGTGCCTTGTTTCCTTTTTTCGGGCTGCTGCTCAGTCCTATGTTGGCAGCCCTGGCCATGAGCTTGAGCTCTGTTTCAGTGATTGGCAATAGCCTCAGATTAAAATAACATTTAACATAACCAAAAAAAGAACAATTATGAAACCGATCAATTTATTACTTATCCCTCTACTCATTGGGATGTCATGTACACAAAAAAGCAAAAAGGAACCAACTGATACTGAAGAGGTTGTTTCCCATGAGCACCATGCCCACAACCAGGACAGCCCTGCCGAAAAACCAAAGTCTTTGAGTCCAAGAAAAGCAACTATGGCCAATATCGGAGACAACCACGTGCATATAGACTACAGCTCTCCAGGCAAAAGGGGCCGGATGATATTTGGTGGGCTTGTAGGATATGGCCAGGTATGGGTAACAGGCGCCCACAAGGCCACAAACATTACCTTCAGCAAGGCGGTAAAGGTAGGTGATGTCACTATAGAAGCCGGCAAGTACGGGTTTTTCACGATACCGGAAAAAGACAAATGGACCATCATCATCAGTAAAGATTGGGACATGCACCTGGCAGATGATTACACCCCGGACAATGACGTGATAAGACTGGAAGCCCCTGTAGAAAACCTGGATGAACCGGTGGAATCACTGACCTTCGAGATAGAAGAAACCAAGAAAGGTACAAGCGAAATCAGTGTTTCGTGGGATAAAACAAAAATCACATTTCAGGCCGTAAACGAATAAATATGAAATCATATCTCATAGGTTTTTGCCTTTTGGCCACATTCATTTCATGTCAGCCAAAAGAGCCGGCTTTTCTAGATACTGTGGATCTGAAAAATCTGGATGGGGCGTCACTAGACAAAGATGCCCTGTCTGGCAAAATCATAATACTAAACCTCTGGGCCACCTGGTGCAAACCCTGCGTGCAGGAAATGCCGTCATTGGAAGTATTGCAATCAGAGCTACCTTCCGACAAGTTTGTGCTTTTGTTGGCCTCTGACGAGCCGTTGGAGAAAATCAGGAAATTTAAGCAACAGAGCAATTTCAAACTTGAGTTTGTTAAACTTGAAAGTTCCCTTGAATCCCTGGGGGTTTTTGCACTCCCCACTACTATATTTATCGACCAAAAAGGCAAACGCTCCCATACCGAATCGGGAGGAAAAGACTGGGGTTCTGATGAGTCTGTTGAAGAAATCTTAAAACTATACTAATCAATAGCCATGTATAAACTACAATATATACTACCCGCATTGTTGGTGGCACTGGTTTCGTGCAAAACCAATAAAGATGGAGGGGAAAAGTTGTCATTGCTGGATAGCCCAACTACAGACAACACTGAGGAACCCTTTCTGTGTGCAGGAGCTGATGGGAATGTGTACCTCTCCTGGATCGAAAAACAAGCATCGCTCACCACCCTTAAATACTCCATGCTCGTGGATGGAAAATGGTCGGATGAAGCTAAAATTGCCGAGGGCGACCGGTGGTTTGTCAACTGGGCAGACCATCCGGTGCTTGCTGTCAACAAAAATGGGGACATGATGGCCCACTATCTGGAAATGAGCGACACGGGCACCTACACCTACGACATCAAAATAGTAACCAAAAAATCCGAAAACTCCCAGTGGTCGGCACCATTTACCCTTCACGATGATGGGATCAAAGCCGAGCATGGTTTTGTATCCATGTCGCCACTCGAAAACGGAAACTTCTTTTTGACATGGCTGGATGGGCGCAACACTTCAGGTGGCCATCATGGACATCACGAAGGTGGGGCCATGACCATCAGGGCGGCTATACTCAACAGCGAAGGCGAAAAATTGGAAGAATGGCCTTTGGACCAGCGTGTTTGTGACTGTTGCCAAACTACCAATGGTGTTGCAGCCAATGGGCTGGTGGCGGTGTACCGCGACCGCTCTGATGACGAAATGAGGGACATGTCTTATGTAAGCTATACCAACAACGAATGGGGTGAACCCAGGACGCTATTCGCCCACAATTGGAAAATACATGGCTGCCCTGTGAACGGGCCCTCCCTGAGCACATCCGACAACCGGGTGGCAGTGGGTTGGTTTTCTGCAGCAGAAGGCGAGCCAAAAGTCCAGGTAATTTTCTCCGAAAACTCTGGGGAAACTTTTGGAGCCCCAGTTCGGCTTGACCAGGGCAAAGCCATTGGCAGGGTAAAAACCACTTTTATCGATCCCAATACCGTGTTTGCCACCTGGATGGAGGAAGGGCAAATAGTTGGGGCCAGCGTCAACCAGAATAATGAAATTACCCAACGCTATGTGCTGGCCAACTCCTCTGCACAACGTAGCAGTGGCTTTCCCCAATTGGCAAAATGGGAAGACACCAAGATAGTCATAGCCTGGACAGACCCTGCATTAAAACGAATTAAGACAGGATTTATCAAACTTTAACACCAAATAAAATGTTGTATAATCTAACTACTAAAATGAATATTATGAAAACACCCAAATCAATACCCTTGATCCTTGTATTGGCTATCGCCTCGGCAATGGCCATTTCTTGCAATCAGCAACAAAAAAAACACAGCCATGGAGACTCAGATGGCCATAACCATGATGCCATGCATACAGACCACAACGGCCAGGATGGTTTGGCTTTCAAAAATGGTGAACTTAAAAGTTCTTTTGACCAATACATTTTAGTTCAACAAGCCCTAACGGCTACAGATTTTGACAAAGCCAAGAGCAATGCCCTTATTCTCCTCTCACTCATAAAAAAAATAGATGGGGCCGACAAGGCTTCAGGGGCTGTGCAAAAATTAACTGAAGCCGGAAATATCGACGAACAACGGGCAGCTTTTTCCGACTTAAGCAATGAATTGTTGGCGTTGGTAAAAGGCAACCTGTCATCAGGCGAGCTCTTTGTGGCACATTGCCCCATGGCCCTCAACAACAGTGGCGCTTATTGGATCACACAAGTGAATGAAATAAAAAACCCCTACTTCGGCGACAAAATGCTGAAATGTGGTGCTGTAAAAGAGACTTTGAATTAATATTTCTTCATGAAGCCGAACTAAAGAAAAATCAGTTGGTTTTAGGCCATGTTGCCTAAAACCAACTGATTGCCAAAATACGTTTCTTAAATAAATAAGTGGGCCAATGAGAAATTCCGACAAACCAAAAAGTTTCTTTCCCAAAGAACAAGCCCGGTCAGTTGCCCATAGGCTCAAGAGCCTCAACGGTCAGTTAAAAGCATTGATAACGGCGCTGGAAACGGGTGAAGCACCGGAATCTGTCCACCACCAATTCATCTCTTGCGAAAAGGCTTTAAAAGCTTCTAAAAACGAATTGTACGAAGAGGTGTACAGGAGAATACTTGCCGCCAAAATTTCTGAGTTAAAATCCAAATGCCCGGGAGATTGTGGCCAGCAAAACACAATCGATGCGTTCTTAACTGGTTTTCCCAACCTATCCAATGAAAGCCTTTTGGAAAAAATAAAGGAAACCGACCTGCTGGATGATGAAGTATCCAAATATTTGAAAAAAACCGAACCGGAAACTTGACACCCCCCTCCTGCCCCTGACTAACTTTGACCCAAATTCAATTTAAGGTCAAAAAAAACATCTATGTTAGTCAGAATCCTTATCCTCATTTTCTTTTTTCTTGTTCACGAAAACCTTGCACAAGCCCAACATCAAATGAAATTTGAAGTAGAGGGGCTTTCTTGCCAAAACTGCGCAAATGCCACCTCAGAAGCTCTGAAAAAAATTCAAGGGGTAAAAGCAGCTTCAGTGACTTTGACACTAAAAGTGCTTCCCTGGTGACCGATGGCACTGTTAGCCAGGAGCAAATAAAGAAGGCTGTTGAACGATTGAATTTTGAGGCCTACTTTGAATCGGACCAAAGGGTGGTCCCGCTTACATCGGACCAGAAAAAGAAGCTGGATATCCAACTCATCGCCGGTGGTGAAAAGCTCTCCTTTCAAAACCACCTGACAGAAGGCAAAATCAGCATTTTTGATTTTTTTGCTGAATGGTGCGGCCCTTGCAGGCTATTCACTCCAAAACTGGAGCGCCTGGTATTCGAAAACCGCAACAAACTGGCACTAACCCAGGTAGATGTGGTCACCTGGAAATCACCCCTGGCCAGGCAACTCACCAAAGAATATAGCATACCTGCATTGCCCTTCACTCTCATTTTTGATGATCAGGGGCGGCTATTGGGCCAAGTAGCTGGCAACAACTTAGAAGCTGTTAAGCAAATAATTACCCCAAAATGAGTATCCGAATTATAATAAGTCTGT
Organism: Cyclobacteriaceae bacterium; assembly: GCA_040222275.1. Taxonomy (GTDB): domain Bacteria; phylum Bacteroidota; class Bacteroidia; order Cytophagales; family Cyclobacteriaceae; genus CAXBNB01. The sequence continues at coordinate 187,039 of JAVKDJ010000048.1, read as the reverse complement.
TTTGTGTGATTTACCTCCCCCTGAGGGGCTTTGGACAGGCTTGCCCTGCATGCAGTAACCCGGCAATGCAAAGCAGTGAACGGCTGGCAGCCAGCCTTGACACCCTGCATTTAGGAGACTTCAGCATGGGCATCAATGTTACCAATGGTTTCAATTATGAAGGTGGGCACCCGAATGCAGTTGGGTTGAGCAAGGAGGGCAACCTGGTTCAGGTACCTTCACACGATCACCAGGTGAGCCTTGACTATGCCAGGATAGAAGTAAACCTGGAATACACATTCGCCACCAATTGGACAGGTTGGCTGAGGATTCCTTATGATTTCAAATTTCAGGATGCCTCTATCAATTACCGCAACCCTGCGGATCTTGAAAAATCTGACTTAATCATTAGAAACAGGGACATCCACCATCGAAACGAATCCTATCGCGGGCCAGGTGATATCAGATTGCTGGTTTCCCGTCGTTTAAACCAGTTTTTAAGTAAAAATGGAAGGCTGGATATCGCAGTGGGCACCAGCCTCCCCAGCGGAAAAACCGAAAACGACCCACTGGCGGCTGGCCTGATGGGCCAGCCGCACTTGCATATACAATTTGGTACCGGCACCTTTGATCCTCTTTTTGAGCTACATTACAAAACCCAACTTGCGCCGAAGTGGCCAGTCGTTATGTATTCCATCAACAAAATATCCATCTACACCAACCACAAAGGATATCGAGGGCCCTTTGAAACCACAGCCGGGCTCAGCCTGGGACACCAACTGAAGCCGTGGCTATCCATCAGGGGATCAGTTTCCAATTTTACCCAAACAAAATCCTACTGGAATGGGGTAGCTGACCCTAACTCCGGCCTGTTTGCTGTCAATAGCGACGTTGGGGTCACAATACGAAAAAACAAACTATTCATTGCGCCATCTTATCGCTTCCCTTTGCATCAGCGAACCCTTTCAAGTTCTGGTGATACCTTTAAATACGGGAATACTTTTCTGTTAAATATTTCCACTTCCTTCTGATTTGAACTTTTGACTTCAAAATAGAGTTTCTAATCTTTTGAAACCGGGCTTTTTGATTAGACCGCTACGTTTTGTGAGTACCTGTCGTTTGGCATGGTAAATGAAAGCTTTACTACCCTTGTAAAAAAAGAACAAATTATGACCAAATTAGAAGATTTTCAAAAACTCGTCATTGCCAAAGCACAAGATGCTAAGGGGCTAAAAACAGGGGATTTGGCTCCCGATTTTACCTTACCCAATGCCAATGGTGATGCCATTTCCCTAAAAGACATCCTGGCAAAAGGCCCTGCAGTCCTGAAATTTTACCGGGGTGAATGGTGCCCCATTTGCAACCTTGACCTGAGAGCTGTTCAACAGCGGCTACCTGATATCCAAAACCTAGGAGGCCAACTACTGGCCATTAGCCCTCAAAAACCGGATGATGCCCTGACGGCTAAAGAAAAAAACAGCCTGGAGTTTGAAGTGCTGAGCGATGCAAATCAGGAGGTAATCAAAGCGTATAACTTGCAATTCGATCCTGGAGAAGACTACCACAACCGCCGTGACTTAACACTGCTAAATGGGGACGGCTCGAAAACATTGCCCATTCCAGCTACTTTCATCATCGATACAGATCGCAGGATTGCAGCGGCTCATGTAGAAGCCAACTATACCCAAAGAATGCTGCCCGGGGAGATAATCGACCAGCTTTCGAAACTAAAAACGGTATAAGTTTCCTGCAACACCAGAATCAAGCACGATTCTTGTTTGCTTCGGGTTGTAAAAAACCAATCTAAACGTTCATGAAATACAATTCAACTACCCACTTAAGCTGCGTCAGCTTTTTGTTCATTCTTCTTCTTAATTTTCCTCTTTTTGGGCAGAAAAACCTCGATCCCAATCACAAGTCCCTGAGTATAGGCCACAACAGTATGAAAGCAGAAAACCCACTGAGGGTATTGCTTTTTTCAGGAACGGGATGGTACCGCCATGCAGACATACCCCTGGTAAATGGCTGGATCGTTCGTTTGGGAGCTGAAAACAACATGCAGGTGGATGTGAGTGAAACAGGCAATGACATCACAAAAGAGCGACTAGAACTGTATGATGTATTGCTATTCAACAATGCCAATGTTTTGGATAAAATATTTAACGAGGAACAACGCAATATAATTGAAACCTGGTTCCGAAAAGGAGGTGCCATCGTAGGCTTACATGCCCTATTGGTGCATCAGGAAAACTGGCCCTGGTTGCTTGAACTTGGCGGTTGCGATTTCAACAGCGATTCGGAGTTTTTAAAAGCGAAAATAGAAGTGGACCCAGCTGCGATGAACCACCCAACTGTAAAGGGAATGGGGAAGGAATTTTGGTATGAAGCAGACTGGACCAACCACACCAAATCGGTAACAGGACTACCGGGTGTACAGGTGCTGCTCAGGGTAGATGAATCTACCTACGATCCGGTTCGTGATTATTTCAAAACCAGGGATGGCAAACCAATGGGCAAAGACCATCCCATTGCCTGGACCCGTATTTGGGATGGAGGCCGGTTTTTCTACACCGAATTGGGGCATGATATCCGTTCGCTCGATACCGACTTTGGTCGCCAGCACCTGATAGAGGGCATCAAATGGGTAGTGGAAAAAGAATAGCACGAGCTTTTATCCCCTCATGTGTGAAGCCAACAAGAATTCTTTTGATTAAAAAAGCAGCATAAGTTTGAGGGCTGTTGATTATCCTTTAGTTTCGCGCTCTTAAAAGTGTAAAAACAACCTTGACCCAGTTGAATCACACCTAGAAAGTAGAAGAATAGGCAATGTCTGACAAGAGAATTGAAAACCTGAACGTAAGGGAAGAACAACCCATCATCACCCCTACGGAACTAAAGCAAAAGTATCCATTAACTGAGAATATCATCAAGACTGTCTTGGATGGACAAACGACCATCAAAAACATCCTGAACAAAAAAGACCCGAGGGTACTGGTAGTAGTAGGCCCTTGTTCGATCCACGATGTAAAGGCAGCCAAGGAATACGCGACGAGGCTTAAAGCCCTGGCGGATGAATTGAAAGACAGCCTGTACCTGGTGATGAGGGTGTATTTTGAGAAGCCGCGAACTACCACAGGATGGCAGGGGCTGATCAACGATCCTCAATTGGATGACAGTTGTGATGTCAATGAAGGTTTGCACATATCAAGGGAACTACTGACCCACATAGCCGAATTGGGATTGCCCACAGCAGGCGAAGCTTTGGATATCGTTACCCCGCAATACATTCAGGACCTGTTCTCATGGACGGCAATCGGAGCAAGAACGACAGAATCTCAAAGTCACAGAAAAATGGCAAGCGGCTTTTCGTCTGTGGTTGGGTTCAAAAATGGAACCGATGGCAATATTGACATAGCCATACAGGCCCTGATGTCAGTAGCTGGAAACCACAATTTTGTGAGCATCAACCCTGATGGCAATGTAGCCGTGGTGAGAACCTCCGGTAACCCAAATTCGCACATCATACTAAGGGGTGGCAAAGGCCCCAACTATTCTGCCGAACACATTCAGAAATACGAAGAGAAACTGGCCAAAGAAGGCTACCCGCACAACATCATGGTAGATTGCAGCCATGCCAATAGTGGGAAGAAAGCCACCAACCAGCCTAATGTACTGGAAGATGTGGCCCAGCAGATACAGGCTGGCAACAAATCCATCATGGGGGTGATGATCGAAAGCAACCTAAACTTTGGCAAACAATCCATCCCGGAGGACAAATCCCAGCTAAAGTATGGTGTATCAGTGACTGATGAATGTATTGATTGGGACACTACAGAAGCTGTATTAAGGGACTTTAGCAATAAAATAAAACCATTGCTTTCCAAACGACTGGAATAAATTGCTACCCATACGGTTGCTTTTGGCTGTTGGCCTTTAGCAAGTGCTGCACATACAGTTGTTGCCGAAGATCCGAAATAAATCCGACATCTTCACCCTTCAAAATTCTTGAATTGGATATTTTCGTTGGTCAACACCAATAGCCAACGAAAACACTCCAATCAATGTCCACTTACGATATAGTTCTACTTACCGACTCCCGCTACGTAGCTCCGAAAAAACCTGGCTGGTATGAGCAAAACGTATTGACCGAAGACAAACTGGTAGCTATTGCCCTTGAAAACATCGGGCTGAAAGTGTGGCGCACCAACTGGGACAACCCTGATTTTGATTGGGCAGAAACCCGATTTGCCCTATTTCGAACCACATGGGATTATTTCGACAGGTTTACAGAATTTTCCATTTGGCTGGAAAAAGCTTCGCAATGCACCCATTTCATCAATCCGGTTGAAATGATCAAATGGAACATCAATAAATTTTACCTCTGTGACCTTGAGGATAAAGGCATCAACATCCCTCCCACTGTTTTCATTCATACAGGAGATACAAGGAGCCTGCAAGAGTTGGCACAAATTCACAACTGGCCTGAAATTATCCTCAAACCTGCGGTATCCGGGGCTGCCCGTCACACCTACAGGTTCACACAAGAAAGCATCCACAAACATGAGGATATTTATACTACCCTGATCCAAAATGAGGACATGCTCCTGCAAGAATTTCAGCACAACATTTTTGAAAAAGGCGAAGTGGCATTCATGGTATTTGGGGGGAAATTCAGCCATGCCGTATTGAAAAAAGGAAAACCCGGGGATTTCAGGGTGCAGGATGATTTCGGTGGCACTGTTCACCATTACTCCCCTTCCATTGAGGAAATATTATTTGCAGAAAAGGTAGTGGCATCATGCGACCCTCCACCCGTCTATGCCCGTGTGGACGTTATCTGGGACAATGATGGAAACCCCTCCCTATCAGAATTGGAATTGATAGAACCTGAACTTTGGTTTCGCCTACACAAACCATCAGCTACGGCAATGGCCAATGCCATAGCTCACTATTGCATTCAATCTGAAAAATAGGCAATGTCTTTCAACCTTTTCCTTCTGACTCGTGTCTAAAAGGAAACGAAATTTTACCATGGCCAAATTACTGACAACTTCGCTCCTGCTTTTGTTTACTTTTCTTTCCTGTAAAGAAAACCAACCACTACCCAATGAAACCACCGTAAAATATGGCACCTCCTTTGGTTTCTGCATTGGATACTGCAATGAAACGATAACTCTAACAAACCGCTCCATCAGTTATGAAAAATCTTCTAACAACGCCCACCAGGAATATCCTGTAATCACTTGTACCGAGGGATTTAACGATTGGAACAACCTAACTTCCAAAATTGACATTGACCTATTTCAGGCAATGGACGAGACGATCGGTTGCCCCGATTGTGCAGATGGTGGAGCGGAATGGATAGAGATCAATACAGGGGAAAAAGTCCACCGGGTCAGTTTTGAGTACAACAATACCCCTGGAGCCTTTTTTAACTATATTGAAATACTAAGGGACAGCATGGAATCCATGGGAGACAACTGCGAATAGGAATACCTATTTACCCCACTGCTCAGGCTTTTCCCGCCATTCAGCCAATGATTGCAGGTCGGCATTGCCTACATACCCTTTCTCCACTGCAGGTGCAAGCATTGCGGTGTAATCACTTAGTGTAAAATAATCTATGCCAGCCTCCTGAAAATTAGCATCAGCCTGGGGAAATCCATAAGTAAATATAGCACCAAGCCCCAATACCTCAATTCCCGCCTCACGGAGGGCCAGGGCTGCCTTGATAGAGCTGCCCCCGGTGGAGATCAGGTCTTCAATTACCACTACTTTCTGCCCCTTTCGTACTTCTCCTTCGATCAGGTTGGTCATGCCATGGCCCTTGGCCTTCGAGCGCACGTAAATGAACGGCAGGCCGAGCAAGTCAGCCACCAGGGCACCTTGTGGGATGCCTGCGGTAGCCACACCCGCAATGGCTTCCACTCCAGGATATCTGCTTTTAATTTCCTCACCAAAGGCATTCTTGATTGCGCTCCTGAGTTCGGGGTATGACAGTGTCATGCGATTGTCGCAATATATGGGGGAATTCCATCCCGAACTCCAGGTAAAAGGGTCGTTTGGACGTAGTTTTATAGCTTCAATTTTCAACAGCTCAGTCGCAATATAATTTTTGATATCCATGCAATAAAGATTATAAATTTCAGGCTGCTAAATTAGTAATATTTTCTTCTCTCAGGCAGGGAAAAATTCTATAGATTAGCGTCCTGTTAAATTAAAAGCAACATATTTAATCTGTTTTAACCAGCACCTGGAGACAAAAGGAAAGTATATGTACCCTGTCCTTCGTCAACATTACCAAGCAATAATGGTTCGTTAAGGAACATATTGCTGGAAGGTCTATCGAATAATAAACGTGTATGAGGATATACATCAATGATATACCCGTAAAAATCACAGATAAGAACCATACCAATAAGTCTTATGATGTGGAAATAACCGGAGAGGAGGAAAAGATAACCCTGAACAAACTCAAAGGAAGAATATTGATAAGAAACAAAAACAGGGAGGCCATAGACGACCTGTTGAAAATCATGACCAAAAAACGTCATGATAAAATAAAAAAGATTCTGATTCTAGTGAGCGACAAAAAGAAAAGTGTCGCATACCTGAAATCGAAATTTGACATTGTAGAAGCCGGGGGTGGAATAGTGCGAAGGGAAGGTGAAATTTTGCTCATTTTCAGAAAAGGAAAGTGGGATTTGCCGAAAGGAAAACTCGAATCAAACGAAACCAAAAAAGAAGGTGCCCTGCGCGAGGTGGAAGAAGAAACTGGCGTCAAAGTATCTATTCAAAACAAAATAGGATCTACCTGGCATACCTATTTGCACAACAGCAAGTATGTGCTAAAGCGTACCTACTGGTATGCCATGGGTTGCATTGATGATTCCAAGATGAAACCACAAAAATCAGAAGGTATAGAAGTAGCAAGGTGGATGAACAAAAGTGAAGTGGAAATAGCCATGACCAATACCTATACTACCATCGAACGTGTAATATTTAATTTTTTCAATAATCCTGAAATGAATCCCGATGGAGCAACGTTTAAACCTATTCAAAAAGTAAAAGGGTTTAAATAATGATCTCATATATCACAGATACTCCAACGATTTCATACCATAAAAACTAACTTATGAATAACCAATCCAACAACCCCTGGCACTCTGTATCTATTGGCGACAACTCACCAGATGTGGTCAATGGAATCATAGAAATACCCACTGCCACACGGGCCAAATACGAGCTGGACAAAGAAAGCGGGCTGCTCAAAATGGACCGTGTACTTTACTCCTCCATTTACTATCCTGCCAATTATGGTTTCATACCCAGGACATACTGCGACGACAATGACCCGCTGGATATCATGGTTTTGTCACAAATCACTATTGTACCGCTTTGTATTGTGCCTGCCAAAGTCATCGGCGTAATGCGTATGCTTGATCAGGGAGAGCACGATGACAAGATAATAGCCGTTGCTGAAAATGACATGAGCGTCAACCACATCAACGACATCTCTGAATTGCCCAAACACTTCGTGAAAGAACTGAGGAATTTCTTTGAGGACTACAAAAAGCTGGAAAAGAAAACCGTAGAGGTGAAAGACTTCCTGGATGCAGATATTGCCCGCCTTATCGTAAAACAGGCAATAAATGATTACAACGAACTCATCGGCAAATAAGCTGTCACATGCCGGTCACATTCATTGAGGCCACATAAAAATCGGGCACTACCACTATTGATTCAATGGAAGTATCAAGCTGGGCCTTGTTCCAAATGGTAGTGGGCTTTAGCCAGGTTTCCTGGACATTGTCAACGATGATTTTGACCGGCATATCAAATTCCTCTACACAATTGGTCCATCGCATATAGAGTTCTCCTTCTTTGATGTGATATTCTAAAATGGGCACCCTGTAGTCCCTCAAATACTGGTCGAAAAAGGCCTGAAGTTCCAGATTGGTCTTGTCGGCGATATACCCTTCCACTTCTTCTGTCGTGACCGTTTGGTGATAAAAATCCTTATTGAGCCCTCTTAGCACCCCACGCCACAGCGCATCATCGTTCACCACCTGTCGTAGGGTATGCAGCATGTTGCTTCCTTTGTAATACATGTCTTTGGAACCGTTGCGGTTAACCCCATAAGGCCCTATTATTGGGATATCATTGGCAATGTTCAACCTCGTCCCAATCACATATTCGGAGGATGCCTGCTTACCAAAGTGGTAGTCCAGGTATAGGTTTTCCGAATAGGCAGTAAAACCTTCATGAATCCACATATCAGCCACATCTACGTTGGTTATGTTGTTGGCAAACCATTCATGGCCGCTTTCATGGATGATGATAAAGTCAAACTTCATCCCCCATCCCGAACTGCTCAAATCCCTGCCTTTGTAGCCGTTGGCATACCCATTGCCATAAGTCACAGAACTCTGGTGCTCCATGCCTAAGTAGAGTACCTCTACCAACTTGTAGCTGTCTTCGTAAAACGGATATGGGCCAAACCAATGCTCCAGGGCTTCCATGGTCATAGGTGCCTGTTCAAACTGTTTTTTGGCCTTTTTCAGGTTGTGCTTCAACACATAGTAGTCCATATCAAGCAACCCTTTCTCTCCCCTATATTTTTCAGAGAAATTCACATAGTTGCCAATGTTTATATTCACCCCATAGTTGTTGATGGGATTGGAAACAAACCAATGGAAAGTCCTGGTTCCGTTTTCTTTTTTCTCAACGCTTCTCAACCGGCCATTCGATACATTGGTGAGTTTACCGGGTACATTCACACTTATGAGCATGCTGTCAGGCTCGTCGTAGCTGTGGTCCTTACAGGGCCACCACAGGCTGGCCCCATTTCCCTGGCAGGTAGAGGCCACAAAAGGATGGCCTTTTTCATCGCTTGTCCATGTAATCCCAGCATCCCAGGGCGGGTTGATGGCTTCTTTTGGCGATCCTGAATAATGGATCACAATCTCCCCAAAATCGCCTGTAGATTGCTGTTCTTTCAGTACAATAAAGTGGGCATTGCCTTCATGGTTCACTTCCAGTTCCTCTCCATTTTGTAAGGCCTTTTCTATTTTCATGGGAGGCTGTAGGTCTATTTGCATCACCCGTGCGGGCTGTAGGACTTGATACCTCACAGTGTTTTTACCTGAAATAGATTTATTTTCGATATCGACCTCCATGTCCAGGTGGTAATAGGTTAAATCCCACCAGGCACGCTCAGGAAAAATCGAACCTCTCAGGCTATCCTGTCGGTTAAACTGATGTACCTGGGCTTGCAATGCCTCCCCTACGAACAGAAAAAAGAACAATAATGGAGCAACACATTTATTAAAAGACAATCCTATCATATTCTAATCTTGAGTATTGATATATGAAATTATACTTTCTATTTGGTTGGGCTCAAACCACCGAAACCCTTCGTCCCTTTTGAACCAGGTCATCTGACGCTTGGCATATCTCCGCGAATTTCTCTTCAACAACCGGATCGCTTCATCTTTATCATGTTTACCATCCATGTAGTCGAATATTTCGCGATACCCAACTGTCTGCAAGGCATTCTGGTGGCGAAATGGATAAAGCGAAGTGGCTTCTTCAAACAGCCCTTCATCAATCATCTGATCCATCCGTGAATTGATACAATGATAAAGTGCTTCCCTATCCCGTTCCAATCCGATCTTAACAATAGAATACTCTTTATTGACCACTTTATGGCCTCCTTTCCTTAGCTCAGAATACGGTTTGCCAGTCACCCGGATCACTTCAAGGGCGCGTGTTACCCTTTGCCTGTTGTGCAAATCGGCTTGTTTAAAGTACTCAGGGTCAGATTTTTCCAATTCCTCTAACAACCCATCACGATTGCCTGATGTCCATGCTTCTGTGAGTTCCGTGCGCAGTTGCTCAGGAATTTCCGGCATTTCATCAAAGCCCTCACATAATGCTTTGATGTACATACCAGATCCTCCTACAAGGATCAGCTTGTCGTATTTGGTGAAAAGGTCTTTCAGCAGGCTTTCGGCCTCCTCGGCAAATTTCCCTGCATCATACTTGTCTTCAATCGAAAGGTTGTCGATGAAATGATGTGGTACAGCCGCCAGTTCCTCCTGTGAGGGTTTGGCCGTTCCGATGTTCATTTCACGATAAAACTGCCTGGAATCTGCCGAAATGATTTCTGTTTGGTAATGTTTGGCCAAATCTATGGCCAATGATGTCTTGCCTACGGCTGTTGGTCCTGCTACTACTATGAGTTGGTGGTGTTTGGTCATAATCCTGCGACAAGCATTTTGGGCAAAACTGGATCAAGCAGAAAAGCTGGGGAGTACATTCGATAAGTACAAAAACAACTATCATAGACCAAAAGAGAAATTTCCCTACCAGAAGTTGATTTCATTTATCAAGATCCCTGCCTGTCGGCAGACATGGCTTCCTTACAGTCAGGATGACAATGTAGGCCACTGCCCTTACCTTGTCATTCTGAACGTAGTGAAGAATCTGTGTCACAAGCAAAAATCACTCAGTAGCACTACAATCACCCTTTGTTTTTTTCTTAGACGGACACAATTACCCCACAGGTTTTCCGCTTGATCCGCAAAACTAGGATGGATTATTTTTATTAGACCCACACTGAAGGGATAAAAACAAAAAGGGTGCAAGTTCCAAAGAACGCACACCCCTTTCAATTAATAGTAACCGTAGTTTCCATCAATCGCCAAGTTACAGTTAAAAGTCTTTAACACGATCCGGCCAACTTGCGCCAACCTTCTTTTGTTAAAAGTTCGTTTGAGCTTCGAACCAAAAGGACGTGTCCTTTCTTATCTTCCTCTCATTGGAACCAACCTGAAAGATTAACTTTATATCTCTTGCTTGGTGATACTAAGGTAGATGAGTCAACTATTTTTACCAAAAAATCGACCCGCTAGTTATTTACAACTTTCCCACCCGTTATTCACAAGTTATCAACTGATGGCCGTGTTTTCAAATCCTACGATTATTTTCACCTTTGGCAATGCCTTCCGCAGGTTTTCAATACCCTCTGTCGTCATTTTCGATTGCCATAGATATAAGCTCCTCAATGCGGGCATTTGCTTAAATGTTTGAATGCTTTCGTCGCTAATGTCTGTGCCGTACAGGTTCAACATTTCGAGGTGCTTGAGGTCTTTTAGTTTGGACAAGCCATTGTCAGTGATCGGGTTGTTGTTCAGTTTCAACTTGGTAAGGTTGACCAATTTGCCAACTGAGGTCAGCATTTCATCGCCCACCATTTTATCACTCAGGTCGAGCCAGGTCACTTGTTCACTGGCCACCAGCAATTGATCGATCTGATCCCTGGTCACACTTTTAACACCGCTTTTCACCTGTAGAAAATGATGGCCACTGGACAATGGCTCCACCATCAAGCCTGCTTCTGTCAACTTTTGTATTTCTGCATTGCCCAACATAGGCACCTGCACCATTTCATAATAGGGTTTGGGTTTGGTATCTACACCATAATCCCTCAGCAACAAGGATTTGATTTCCGCCGGCACTTCATTTTCAGTGAGTGTGGCATGATAGGACGCCCCACTCGCTACCCACCATTCCAATATTTTTAGTTCGCTATAAGTCAACGGATCGCCTTTTGGCGGCATAAATTTCTTGCTGCTTTGTGGCAGGGTAACCCGCATGAACAGTTCGCTTTCATGTGGCTTTCCGGCCACCACAGCTGGCCCATCATCTCCACCTTTTTCCAGGCCTTCCTGAGAGGTAACCATCAGCCCACCCTGGGATTTGGTTTCACCATGGCAACTTCCACACTTTTTAACCAACGCAGGCTGCACGAGATGTTGGAATACGACCACCGAATCCGGATGTAAAGGAATATCGGCACCCCCGGCGTTCTCAGCACCTGACCCTGCCAATTGTTTTACAAATTTCGGCGCATAAGTGAGTAGGTAATCACTGCCATGGGTGAGGTTACCCCCCAAATGGCCGGTTACCGACACCAGCAATACAAGAAGCCCGATAATAATAGAAGCAGACTGCCTGGGCATTTTAACATAACCGGCCTTAACAGCCCAACCAAAAAAGGCCAGGATGCCCAGACCTATACCAAGCCATTTGTGCCAGAACAAGGTTTGTTCATCGTACCCTCCGCCCCCGGCAAGCAGATAACCAATCACCGCAGATCCCACAGCACCAAAACCCCCACAAAGAATGGAGATGGAAATCGCCAAATCCAATCCTGAGAATTTTTCCTTAAACAACCTTGACAGTCCTTCCATGATGGCTGCCAGCAATAAAAAACCGATTGGCAAGTGCACAACCAACGGGTGGAACCGACCCAAAAACAATTCAAAATTCATATCCTACTTCTTTTATTATATAACAATTAAATACATTCGAATATAGGCCATGTTGGTTTATTTACCATCATATCAGAAACAGGTCTGGCCGAAGTATTGACCTCTCTTCACTAAACCCGCTCCAACTTAATTGGTGGCGTATGATGGGCATTCCACTGGCACAGGTAAAGATTCTTGTCGCCATCGACACAAACATCGTGCCCATGGTTAAACAATTTGTCCTCGGCCTGGTACATTTGTTGAAGTTCCTCATTCACATATTCAGGTTGGGTACCTCCGGGATTGGATACCACCTTGTCCCCTTCCATAATGGTAAGAAAACCTGTATCGGCCTGCCTTTTGTTTTCTTCCCTGGTTTTGGACCAACAAACCCCCGCATATAGATTGGCCCCATCCATCACCGGCCTGCATACAAACAGCCCCGGCATGTTAATGGTCTTTATATATTTTCCATCCAGGGTAAAGTATTTGAAACAGTTTTCCGAGCGTGAGGTACAAATCAAAACCGGGTTGGACTTGTCCCTGTAGTCTATGGCTACCCCATGGGCATTGGCCAGGTTGTGGTCTTTGTTCTTGTTGTTGCGGCCACCAAAATGCCGGATGTATTCCCCCTTGCTGTTGTACTGAAGGATATAGTCCGATCCATATCCATCCGCCACATAAATATCCCCATTGGGCCCTACAGCGGTTTCAGTTGGCATAAAGGGTTCATCTTCTTTGTAGATACCGGTAATCCTTGGATCGGGAAGGTTGAACAGCAAGCGCCCATCCAATGTCGTCTTACTTACTACTCCGGCCTGTTTGTTCCATTTTCCAAACTTGTCCTGATACCATCCGCAATCCACAATGAAGAGAAAATCCTCCTCGCCTTCTTTAGACAGGGTCAACCCATGCCCTCCGGGATATCGGGTACCCCAGCTGTCCAGTAACTTACCGGATTTGTCGAAAACAAAAATATTGTTGTCGGTGTGATCGCCAATCATAATCAGGTGCCCTTTGCTGTCCATGACCATTTCATGGCAGTTAAGTATTGGGTTGTGTGCCAATGACATTTTGGCCCAATCCCTTATCACTTTGTACTGGTATTCGCCATGTCCTACCAGCTGGTTATCCGGCGCTTTTCCTTTTAGGATATTAAATCCAAAAGATGGCAAGGAGGCTGTGATTGCTGATGCCAGTGCTGTTTTCTTTACAAATTCCCTTCTTGATTTCATGAATCTATTATTGTTGGTTGTTTTTCTGTGAACTGATTTTGTCTAGGTCAGGACATCTTTTACTACATGCCCGTGAACATCGGTTAAGCGGTACCTCCTACCCTGGTGTTTGAAAGTGAGCCTCTCATGGTCCACACCAGCCAGGTGGAGCAGTGTGGCGTGAAAATCATGCACATGTACCGGGTCTTTCACTATGTTGTAGCTAAAGTCGTCCGTTTCGCCATGCGAATAGCCTGCCTTCACACCTGCACCAGCCATCCACATGGTGAAGCACCTTGGATGATGGTCCCTGCCATAGTTGGTTGCTGTAAGTTTTCCCTGGGAATAGACGGTACGGCCAAATTCACCACCCCATATCACAAGGGTATCCTCAAGCATTCCCCTTTGCTTCAAATCTTTGATCAAAGCCGCAGTGGCCTGGTCGGTATTTTGGCATTGTCTTTTGATACCACCGGGCAATCCACCATGTTGGTCCCAGCCCTGGTGGTACAATTGCACAAATTTCACATCCTTTTCCAGCAGCTTTCTGGCCATCAGGCAATTGGCTGCATAGGTACCCGGATCCCTACTGTCTGGCCCATACATATCAAATACATAATCTGGTTCATCGCTCATGTCTGTAACTTCCGGTACAGACGTTTGCATGCGATAGGCCATTTCATATTGTGCTATCCTGGCATTGATTTCCGGGTCTCCATAGGTATCAAATTGTACATTATTCAGCTTTTTCAGGTAATCCAGCATTTGCCTCCTATCATCTCCATCGAAGTTTTCGGGGTTGCTGAGGTAGAGCACAGGGTCTTTGCCGGAGCGAAACTGCACCCCCTGGTGCTCAGTAGGCAAAAAACCATTGCCCCATAACCTGGCATACAGCGGTTGGCCGCCAGCATTTTTCGATACCAGGACGATAAAGGAAGGCAGGTTTTGGTTCGATGACCCCAGCCCGTAGCTCAACCAGGAGCCAATGGATGGGCGGCCTGGTAGTTGGTGGCCTGTTTGAAAAAAGGTGATGGCAGGGTCATGGTTGATCTGCTCGGTATGTAGGGTCTTGATAAAACACAGGTCATCTACCACCTCTGCTGTATGTGGCATCAGTTCGCTCACCCAAGCCCGGCTTTCCCCATACTGGTCAAACTTGTAGATAGAAGAAGCAACCGGAAGGGATGTCTGGTCGGCACTCATACCGGTCAGTCTTTGGCCACCCCTGACTGAACCAGGCAACTCCTGCCCCTGCATGTCATAAAGCTTAGGCTTGTAATCGAAAGTCTCCAACTGCGATGGCCCGCCACTTTGAAACAGGTAAATGATCCTTTTGGCTTTCGGTATGAAATGTGGCAACCCGGAAATACCGTTTGGCCCGGAGATTGGATTGTCATTCCCTGTGGAAGCCAAAAGTTTGTCTGTTCCCAGCAGGGAGCCCAAAGCCATCGCTCCTAATCCCAATGAGGTTTTCGTAAGAAACTCACGGCGGTCAATGATCTTTTCTACCTGTTGCAGGTCTTTGTTGTTGGACCTTAATATATCATGATGGCTACACATGGCTTATCTTTTTGTTATAGTTGCGTCTGCGTTCATTATAGTACTGGCTACCACGGCGTTGGCAGCAATCATTTTTGGATCCAGGGAGCTGTCGTGCTGGTATTCACCAGCAGCCAACCAGCCCATGGCTTTTTCTTCCTTTTCCACCAGTTTGGCATATTCCCTTTTCTGCAATTCCTTTAATATGTCAAGCTCTTCACTTTTGGGCTTTCTCCCGGTGAGTTTAAGAAATGCCTGTGATATGCCTTCCTCCGGGTCATCCAGTCGGGTCATGTATTCCCCAATCGCTTTGGAAGTTTCAATGAATGTAGGGTCATTGAGTAACACCAACGCCTGCAAAGGGGTATTGGTTTTCTGCCGCCTTACGGTACACTCACTCCTTTCTGGTGTATCAAATGTAGCAAGTGTTGGATGTGGTACAGACCGCTTCCAAATGGTGTAAAGGCTTCTTCTGTAAAGTTTTTCGGCAGAATCACGTTTGTACTGTTGCCCGTTCACCTTCCACAGGCCTACAGGCTGATAAGGTTTCACACTTTTTCCACCTATACTATCATTGAGCAAGCCACTGGCCATCAGGGCATTGTCCCTGATCATTTCGCCGGTCAAACGGGCGGATGGTCCCCTGGCAAGGAGTATATTTTCACTATCGATCTCCCTCAACTGGTCGCTGGTGTAGGAGTCCTGCCTGTAAGTGGCGGACATCACAATGAGTTTTTGCAATGCCTTTACATCCCACCCTGATTTAATAAATTCAGTTGCCAGCCAGTCCAACAGCTCAGGGTGGCTGGGCAATTCGCCCTGATTGCCGAAATCTTCAGTGGTACGCACAATTCCCCTACCAAAATAGTTTTGCCAGTACCTGTTCACAGTCACCCTTGCTGTTAGTGGATGGTCGTCATGGAGCAGCCATTTTGCAAAGCCCAACCTGTTACGGGGCAAGCCCTCCGGCATTGGCATTACGCTTTCCGGGGTGTTGGGAAACACTTCCTCGCCATAAGCATCGTATAGCCCCCTTTCCAGCACAAATGCCCTGCGTCGTTCTTTCATTTCCTTCATCACCATCAGCTCCTGTACTCCTTCCACGCTATCTGCCCGGGCTGTTCTTGCTTGCTCTATTTTTTTCAGTGCATCACCGTATGATTTGGAGTGGTTGTGCAGAAAATAAGTGAAGAGTAATTCCTTTTCTGTTTTGGACAATTCGTTTTTGGATTTGGTTGCAACGTCCTCCAACTGCTTTTGGTCGTACAGTCCAGCCACTTCTATTGCGGTAAGCTCCCTGTCGAAAGCCATGATATCATCTACTACAGCCCCGCCGATACCAATTCCCCGCCACCTGGCACCCACCTGCAAACCGGGCTCACCTTTGTTTCCTTTACCGTAAAAGGTGATGTCTTTGTACAGGTTATCTACCGCTACTGTGGTTTTCAGTTCGTCACCATCCAGATACACCTTAAACCCTTTAGCTTCGCTGGAACCATCATAAGTCACCACCAAATGTATCCATTTGTCCCTGGGGAGGTCCTGGCCATATTCTATAATGGCATTGTCTGGCTGGGTATGTGCCATCAGGAGCTCGAGTTTGTTGTCCTTGATGGCCAAGTGAAAGCCCCTGAAGTTGTAAAGTGCAGCCCCTATTCCTTTATGAAAAATGACCCCATTTTTGATGTCTTTTGGAATATTCACTTTGATGCCTGCACTAAAGGGTTCACTTCTCCTGAACCTGCCTACCGGTCCACAATCGAACCATGCGTCCCCATTCAATTTCAACCCCATACCATTCGATCCTTCTGTAAATTCAGGTTTCTCATCATTGGATCCCTGACGTTTCATTTCCCCCTTTTGCCCCGGATTGATCTTATTGGCCAGGCTCGACCTGTCGAAGGTAAAATGCCCCTCGATTCCTTTGGGGTAAGAAGCAGACCGAATACCTGAATGTCCTTTATTGTCCAGCCAGTTATCAAAAGAAGCACGCTCCGATTTGACGACACTACTAAGGTCGGTTTCTTTCTTGTCCACTTCATTGTCAAGTAAGGCCAGCAACTCATCTTGTTTTTCTGTTGTCCACAGCATGGTGGGCACAGGCATGGCGTCATCCCACGAAATCTGGCCGGCTTCATTCACATTGTTGAAAAAGCTGGTGAGCTCGTAAAAATTCTTTTGTGAAATGGGGTCATATTTATGGTCGTGGCATTTGGCACAACCTACCGTAAGGGCCATAAAAGCCAGGCCCACCGTGTTGGCACGATCTACTACATATTCCACCCTGAATTCTTCGGGGATAATACCACCTTCCATATTTTGGGGATGTATCCTGTTAAATGCTGTAGCCAAAACCTGTTCCTTTGTGGGATTTGGCAGCATGTCCCCCGCCAGTTGCCAGGTAACGAACTCATCGTAAGGCAGATTTTTGTTGAAAGCTTTGATGACCCAATCTCGCCATGGGCTCATATCCCGATACCTGTCCACACTGTATCCATGGGTATCGGCAAACCTGGCCAGGTCCATCCAGTCGAGTGCCATTTTTTCGCCATAATGTGGGGAAGCCAATAGCCTGTCCACCTGCTTTTCGTAGGCATTGTCGGATTCATCGGCAATGAAATTGTTGATTTCTTCAACAGTTGGGGGAAGCCCGGTGAGGTCGAACGTCAAACGCCTGAGCAAGATTTCCTTGCCTGCTGCGGCTGAAGGCTCGAGCTTTTTGGTCTCCAGTTTCCGGGCTACAAAATTGTCTATTGGGTTTTGGGTCCAATCAGCTACTTTAACAGACGGAACTTTTGGTTCCTTGGGTGGAATAAACGCCCAGTGTGGCTTGTATTCAGCCCCGTCTTCAATCCATTTGACCAATACCGCCTTTTCATAGGCACTGAGCTTCAAATTGGATTTGGGAGTAGGCATCAGGTATTCCGGATCATGCGATATGATCCTGTGGTACACTTCACTTTTGTTGGGTTTGCCTGGTGTAATGCCTTTTTTACCCGGGGAATTGACCAATTCGGCATAGGCAGCATCAGGCATATCTAGCCGCAGATCGGCCTGCTGGTTGGCTTTGTCAGGTCCATGGCAAAGAAAGCACTTGTCCGACAAAATGGGTTTTACGTGCACATTGAAATCCAATGCCTGAGGCAGTTCTTTATATGCCACAGCCACATCTTCAGGCAGTTCGGGACCACATGCGGTTATCAGCAAACCAAAAATCAGATAAAGTAACGACTTGTGCTTCATTCCTGTTCAAAAAAATTAATAGTGAGTATCCAGGTATAAATCTATTCACCCGGATGGACGACCAGTTGGACTTATTGTCCATTTCGGTGTAACATTTTTAGTAGAACGCAACACCTAAGCTTCATAAGCAATCCACCAATCTGGTGCTCCCATCTTTTTGAGCAACCATTTACAAAGATAAATTTCACCTTGCAAAACAGGAATATCCACATCTGACACAAAAATGTACATATCCGACTTTTTGGCTTAATTTTTATTATTTTTAGGTTTTAAAAAACCTAAAAAAGTGCACAAATCCTTAAAATCGCTTACTCTGTCCCTGATCAATATCGGCCATGTGGCGTTAGACCACAGGTGGGACTATGACAATGTAATCAGCCCGTTCACCCGCATGTATTATATTGATGGGGGAAATGGCAAGGTCTTCCATGGGGGCAATACCTACGCACTGAAACCAGGCTATTTGTACCTGATACCAAGCTACACCTATAGCAGGTATAAATGTGAAGAGCACCTCAACCAATATTACATCAGCTTTTTCGAGGAGGTAGGCAATGGATTATCTATTTACAATATAAAATCTTTCATATATGAAGTGGAAGCCACTGCTATGGACATTGAAAACTTCAAACGCCTGATTGAATTAAACCCGGACAGGAGTCTTGTAAATGACGACCCAAAAGTATATGACAACCACCCCACGTTGTTGTCTTATGAAAAAAGGAATGAACAAATGACTACCTCCGCTTTTCTGGAAACCCAGGGCATCTTGTTGGCACTTTTTTCAAGATTTGTTTTGGAAAAAAACATCATGTCAAACAATGACTCCATTTCAGCACAAAAAATAACCGAAAGCATAGCCTTCATCAATGAAAACCTACAAAAAGAATTGAGTGTTGATGCCCTTGCCAAACGGGCATTTATGAATACCGACTATTATTCACGCCTTTTCAACGACCTCTTCGGAATCAGGCCTGTAAATTATATCCAGTCCAAAAGAATAGAAAGGGCCCAGCTGCTGCTGACTACCACTACCAATACCATACCTGAAATAGCTGATAAGATCGGGTTGTCCAACCTTTCGTACTTCTCGCGGTTATTTAAAAAAATGACCGGCAGAAGCCCAGGGGAATTTAGAAAACAACAATGGCAGATGTAAGTCCACTATGTCGAAAGCTCTGAATATAATCTTTGTCATGAAGTGGCCAATCGCCCATTTGAGACAAAGTGCACGAGCACTCTTTTTACAAACCCTGATAACAGGTCTGCAAAACACATTATATTCGCCGTGCAATCTTTCTAACTAAATCTAAAAATGAAAATAAGGTTAATTCTTTTTGCACTGGTTTATGCGATCTGTTTCCCACTCCTTTCACAATCTTTATTGGAGTATGTGAACCCGTTTATAGGAAGCTCGAATTTTGGGGCGACCAACCCGGGGGCGGTAGTTCCCCAGGGCATGGTCTCGGTAGCACCTTTTAATGTAACCGGTTCGGACGTCAACACTTACGACAAGGACAGCAGGTGGTGGTCCACACCATACGCATACGAAAACTCCTATTTTACAGGCTTTTCCCATGTCAACCTCAGTGGGGTGGGCTGCCCGGAGCTTGGTGCCATTTTGCTGATGCCTACTACAGGAAAGCCCAACGCAAATGTATCGGAATATGGGTCACCCTATGAAAATGAAACAGCATCGCCTGGATACTATTCCAATTTTCTCACCAAATACAAAGTGAAGGCTGAAGCTACAACTTCCCAACGGGCGGGGCTATCGAGGTTTACTTTCCCTAAGGGAAAATCCAATCTTTTGGTCAATCTTGGAGATGCACTCACCAACGAAGTGGGTGGTAGTATCCGGATTGTAAATACCTCTGAAGTAGAAGGCTGGCGCATGACGGGTAGTTTTTGCTACAACGACGGCTCGGAAAGACCGGTGTATTTTGTAGCCAGGTTCAGTAAGCCCTTCGAATCCTCCGGCACCTGGAAGCAGATGCCCGAGATGCAGGCTGAAGCCAACTGGTCGGCCACCAGTGGCAAGATCAAATATTATGAAAACTACTCTGCCCCCATGGCTGGCGACAAAGTGGGTGCCTGGTTGACATTTGATACCCAGGATGGTGATCAAATACTTGTAAAAATAGGTGTCTCGTATGTGAGCATTGACAATGCCCGCCAGAACCTTGAAGCTGAAATCCCTGGTTTTGATTTTGACAAGACCCACCAAAATGCACGTGATACCTGGCAGGAAACCCTTTCAAGGATTGAAGTTGAAGGGGGGACGAAAGACCAAAAAACCATTTTTTATACCTCCCTCTACCATATCAACCTACACCCCAATGTGATCAGCGATGTGAACGGCGAATACCCAAAAATGGAAGGATATGGAACAGGAAAAGTATCGGGACGGGAAAGATATACGGTGTTTTCATTATGGGATACGTATAGGAATGTCCACCCGTTTTTATCGCTGGTATATCCAAAGCAGCAGCTTGATATGGTAAATTCCATGATCGACATGTACAAAGAGAGTGGCTGGCTGCCCAAATGGGAACTGAATAGCAAAGAAACCCATGTAATGGAGGGTGACCCGTCCATTCCCGTGATAGTAGATACTTACCTTCGTGGCTTGACGGATTTCGACCATACCACTGCCTACAACGCCATGTACAAGTCGGCCACTACAGCTGGCAAAAACAACAAACTGCGCCCGGATATAGATGATTATCTGGACAAAGGATATGTGCCACTTATGGAAGAATTTGACAACTCGGTATCACACGCACTCGAATACTACATAGCAGACTGGAACCTTGCCCAATTTGCAAAAGTCCTGGGAAATGAAACTGACTACAAACGTTTCCTGACCCAATCCCTGAGGTACAAGGAATATTTTGATAAAGAATACAACATGATAAGGCCCAAGCTGCCCGATGGAAGGTTCCTCCCTTCTTTCGATCCAAAACAGGGTGAAAACTTTGAACCTTCACCTGGATTTCACGAGGGCAATGCCTACCAATATACCCTCTATGTGCCACACGATATTCCTGGCATCAAAAAGCTGATGGGAGGCAATAAAAAGTTCGTTTCGATGCTCCAGGGCATTTTCGATGATAAGCATTATGACATGGCCAACGAACCAGACATCAACTATCCATACCTCTTCAATTTTGTACCAGGAGAAGAATGGAGAACGCAACGGCAGGTCAGACAATTGATAGACTCTTACTACAAAAACAGCCCGGATGGGATCCCTGGAAACGACGATTGCGGTACACTGTCCACCTGGGCGGTATTTAGCATGATGGGCTTCTACCCTGTTTGCCCGGGCAATATGGATTTTGCCATCACATCGCCGGTATTTGACAAAGTGACCATACAGCTGGACCAGGAGTATTATAGTGGAAAAGAACTGGTAATCAATGCCACCCGATCCGAAAGTGAAGATATCTACATCGGACAAATGAAGCGGAACGGGAAATCCTGGAAAAAATATTTCATCTCCCACCAGGAACTCACTAAGGGAGGTAGTTTTGATTACGTCCTGAGCGATAAACCTTGACCCTATCCGATAATTGACCACCATTAATTCAACCAAGAAAAAACAACCTGACATGAGATTTCTAAAACACCTTTCCCTGATCGCCCTAATCAATTTGCACCTGGCTGACCTTGCGGTGGCACAATCGACTTACAAGGCTCCTGCATTGTCAAACCCCGATTCCTGGACATTGATCATGATGCCCGATCCACAGTCCTATGTGAAATTTGGAAGAAATCAGGGTATTTTGGAATTGATGACAGGCTGGATCGGTGAAAATATCGAACCGTTGAATATCCAAATGGTGCTCTGCACGGGTGACCTGGTGGAACAGAATGAATTATTGGTACCAGACAATGTCAATGGCAACCAGCCAAGCAGAAACCAATGGATAGCGGTTTCCAGGGCATTTGAAAGATTGGATGGGAAGGTGCCTTATGTACTGGCTGCCGGCAACCATGATTTTGGGTATAAAAACATTGAACACCGCAGGTCGGGATACAATGACCATTTCCCTGCGCATAGAAACATTTCGAACAAGAAAATCTTAAGGGAGGCAGGCAAAAACCTGGAAGGAATACCCACCCTGGAAAATGCAGCTTTTGAATATGTATCTCCCCACAACCGCAAGTTCCTCTTTATGAACCTCGAGTTTGCCCCACGGGATACGGTAATCCATTGGGCGAGGCAAGTGGTAAGTAAAGATGCCTACAAAGACCATACAGTTGCCATACTGACCCATTCCTACCTGAATGCCAAGAATGAACATATAGAAAAAGAAAACTATCCCATAACTGACGGGAATTACGGTAAAGCGATATGGGAAAAGCTGGTACAACCCTCCGGCAACATCCAGTTGGTATTTTCCGGTCATATAGGTGGTGCCAACAACTTCAGGCAACATGTGGGCTTTAGGACGGATAAGAACTCCGCAGGCCAAAAAGTAAATCAGGTAACTTTCAATGCCCAGGCCATGGGTGGTGGATGGCATGGCAATGGCGGGGACGGATGGCTCAGGATATTGGAATTTCTACCCGATGGCAAAACGGTGAAAGTCAGCACATTTTCTCCTTACTTTGCGGCTTCACCAGCTACCAGGCACATGGCATGGCATACGGAATCGTATAACGAGTTCACTTTTGTAATGGATTAGTCATTAGCACCCCTTTTTCAAGTTATTATTGGTCATTTTAGGTTGAATTGCAGAAATTGAATCATTTTTAAGAATGGTTATTAATTTCTAAATGATCTCATACAACAACTTTTGGTTAAAAACTTGCCTTTACTTTTGGGGTATCATGGTTCTCCCAACTCTAGATTCCCATGCCACTCATATTAGATCAGGTGAAATTACTGTCAAAAGAATCGAAGGCCCTTCACTTACTTGCCGGTTTTCTATAGTAGGATATACAGACACTGGGTCAGGTGTTATTTTTGGAGGGGGAGAAATGGATTTTGGAGATGGTACGGTCATTAACATTGAAGCAGGGGCAGATTTTTTTACCAGGCTTGACATAATTGATGCCGAGAAACAGACTGCAGTTAACGTGTTTGAGATCGAGCATACGTTTCAGGCTCCCGGGTCATACCTGATTAGGTTCTATGAGAAAAACAGAAATGCCGGGGTTTTAAATATGGCCAATTCGGTAGATACACCCTTTTACGTAGAAACAAGAATACGAATAGATCCGTTTTTAGGAGTCAATAATACGCCCACATTTCTAATACCCCCAATTGATGAGGGTGTTGTTGGTATCCGTTTTATACATAACCCCGGGGCATTTGATATAGATGGTGATAGTCTTTCGTTCAAATTGGTGACACCTCAGCAATCCAAAGATCAGGCTGTAATTGATTATACTGCCCCAAACCATCCCAAGTTTTATGGAACTGAATTTCCGATAGGTAACGAAGCGCAAAACAGCCCTCCAAAATTTGAAATTAATAGTACCACTGGGGACTTGGTTTGGGATGCCCCAGGTACCATGGGTGAATATAATGTTGCGCTTGTTGTCGAAGAGTGGCGCAAAGTCTCCGGTAAGTGGTACAACCTCGGCTATGTAATGAGAGATTTGCAAATTATCATAGAAGATAGCGACAATGAAAGGCCCGAAGTGTTAGTCCCTGATCCAGTCTGCATTGAGGCTGGCGAAACCTTCAGTGAAATCATTACAGCTACAGACAAAGACGGCCATCAGGTAAAAATAAGGGCCTACGGAGGACCGTTCACATTTGAAAACAATACTGCTACCTTTCCAAATGCTCAACGTTACGGCGAACAGCCATTAAATATGACATTAGGTTGGCAACCTTCGATCGATCATGTAAGGGAAAAGTCATACCACCTATTCTTCATAGCTGAAGACAACCCTCCGTTAGGACCACATCTGACAGATATTAAATCCTTTGACATTAAAGTGAAGGCACCTTCTCCCAGTGGCTTTTCTTTGGAGATTCTTGACGAAAGAAAAGTAAAGTTAGACTGGAATGAATATGACTATATGCGAGCGGAAAAAATGCTCTTGTGGAGAAAAATAAAAGATTCCGTAGAAACAATAGATGACTGTAGTATAAATACCCCCTTTAATTCAGGATTCGAATTAGTTGCAGAGGTTGACAGCATCAATTATCGAGACCTAAATGGAATACAGCAATTTAGAACTACTTATATAGATAACAACCTGGAGCAAGGGCTATCGGGCGGGGTTGAGTATTGTTATGTGCTACAGGTGAAATTCGAAAAACCAAAGGGTGGTAGTAGTTTTCTTTCTGAAGAATTGTGCGTGTCTTTGCCGGCTACTACCCCTATGATCCTGAATGTTGACGTCTTAAACACGTCTAAAGAAGAAGGTGAAATTTACCTCAAATGGACAGATCCCCTGGATACTGATGTCGATGAACATCCTGCTCCATATAGCTATGAAGTGACCAGAGTAGAGGATTTTGCTGGCAGGGTTAACCCAACAATCATCACCAATACAGATAAAAAAGAATTTTTAGACAAGCAGTTAAACACAACAGACGATGTTTATCATTACACCGTTCGAGTGATCGACAAAAACGGAAAGCACATTAGTTCATCTACATCTTCCTCATCTATTCGGTTAAATCCAACCGAGAAAAAAGATCGCATCAATTTGTACTGGGAAGCGAATACTTCATGGGGATTAAGGTTAAATGAGTCAGCATATCACTTCATATATAGAAATCATTCAGACCCAACAAATCCGGATAAAATGATACTAATTGATTCTGCTAATGTATTGACAAATGGCTTGAAATATACAGATGTCGGTAGTTTCAATAATTCCCCTCTCGTAGAAGGAACTGAATATACCTACTATGTGGAAACTCATGGAGGGTACGGAATCCAATCTTTTCCCCAACTTTTGATAAATAAATCGCAAAAGGTCAGGGCAGTCCTAAACCCCGAAAGTGAAATTCTATCAGTACCTGAAACCAGGAAACAGGAAATATCCGTTTACCCAAACCCATCTACCAACATATTACATATTCAGGGTTTGGAGTTTTCTGAGTATTATGTCATCTATGATCAACTGGGCAAAACCGTAATTAATCCGTCTGTTTCTAAGTCGATAGATATTTCGCACTTACAACCTGGGATTTACATACTGAAAAGTTCGAAAGGTAGGATAACAAAGCTTTTAAAGAGATAGCAAATTGGGATTCCTGGATACTTTTCGAAATAAAGGCTAATGTATCCACAATATAATGGATGCTATGACTGATCTCAGTGAGGGAAAGATAGTTAAAGCCCTACTTTACATTTCTTCAATTCTATTTCCAATTCTTCAGACCTTGCTTTTTCCTGCTGATAGAGTTCGTGCTGCTCTATACTTTCAACCTTAAGTCTATTGGCCTCTTCACGAGTTATCATAGAAAATGTCACTGCATAAGCAACCACCAGAATGCCCAACACTACCAGTCCCCTTCTTACTATTTTTCGGTTCATCTTTTTTAGAAAATTTAGTATCCTCTAAATTTAGCCACTATTCTTCGGATTTATCCACGTTTTCAGTCAACGATACCACTTAACACTTCCCTATCCAGCTCATGTCCGCCATCGAAGTGCATCAGCTCAGCCTCTAGTCCTGTGGCTGATGCTGCCTTGTCTATGTCGGTTTGAAAGGCGGGCATTTGAAAAAATTGGTCACTGCTTCCCAATACGATTTTAAGCTTAGCGCTCTTTTTCAAAAAGGTGAAATCTTCATTGCAAAGTTCTGGTGGAAAGCCACCGGCCCATAAAATAAGGTGATCAAAATTAAGCCGTTTATAGGCCGCCAACCGACTGATCATGGACACTCCTTGCGAAAAACCCAGGAGGTGGAGTTGGTATTCCTTCAGGTCGGTTTGGCCAAACACCTGCCTAAACAACGCATCAAAATAGCTTTGCTGATTTTCAAGGTCGGTTTCCCTGTCATGTTTGGTCATCCAGCTCGCACCTACCTTTTTATGGCCATTGAGGTAAAACCTTGCCAACCCCTCTGGTGCTAAAATGAAATGCCTTTCAGGATCAAAAACATCAAACCTTTTGATAAAATGATTGGCCAACTGCCCATATCCATGACATGCTATCCAGATATGCTTCGTACCTGGATGTATTTCATTCATCGTGGCATAGCTTGCCCTGAATGACATGTTTACATGGTGATTCATAGAGGGGATTTGGGTAGCTTCAAAACTATCAACGAGTCAAGAACCAGTATAGCTGATCCGGTAAATGGCCCCCATTTTATCGTCCGAAACCAGCATAGAACCATCGGGCATAATCAGCAGGTCAACAGGCCTGCCCCAGGCTTCCTGCTCTTTTTCATCGAGCCATCCTTCGGCAAAGGTCTCGTACCCAACCGCCCGGTTGTTTTCCAGCGTTACCAGTGATATCCTGTAGCCAATTTTTCTTGTCCGGTTCCAGGAGCCATGTTCGGGAATAAATATTTGGTTTTTGTATTGATCGGGAAACATCCCGCCAGTGTAGAATTTCAGTCCCAAAGGGGCTACATGCGCATCGAGTTTTCTAGCCGGAGGTTCAAACTCATCACAGGCGAATTTATGCCCAAACTCAGGGTCCCCTATATCACTGCCATGACAATAGGGATATCCGAAATGTTGGCCAACCTTAGTGGCTTTATTCAGTTCGCATGGCGGCATATTGTCTCCCAGATTGTCCCTGCCGTTATCGGTAAACCACAGTTGCCCGGTAGTTGGGTGAAAGGCCATGCCAACGGAATTTCTTACCCCTTTGGCATAAATCTCCCTTCCTGACCCATCGGGGTTCATCCTTGTGATGGTGGCGTAGATTTCATTTTTGCTTTCACAAATATTGCAGGGTGCACCCACAGGTACATACAATTTCCCATCAGGGCCAAAGGCTATATATTTCCAACCATGGTGGTTATCCGTTGGGTAGTCATCATATATCAGTTTTAGTTTGGGTACATTGTCCAGGTTGGACTCAATATTGTCATAGCGCCACAGTTTATCAATTTCCGCTACATACAGGCTTCCATTCCTGAAAGCCACTCCGTTCGGGGCATTTAGCCCGGTGGCAATTGTCAGCACCTTTTCAGCTTTTCCATCACCATCTTCATCCACTATGGCATGCACTTTACCTCCCTTTCTGCTACCGACAAACAGGGTACCGTTTTTCCCAAGTGCCATAGACCTGGCATTGGTTACGTTTTCAGCGAATATTTCTATCTTAAACCCTGCGGGAAGCTTGATGCTGGACAGCTGATTTGCCATTTGATCTGATGACACATCGGGGTTGTCGGAAAATGAGTCGCCTGCATTGGAACAGGATGTATTGAAACACAACAGTAGGACGATGGCCAATGTGTTGAACAATGAGGACAGGTTTTTCATAAACTTATAGATTTTGAGGGTTGGCTTAAGTTAGACATCATTTCTTTTTACTAAATCCGTGGGTATTTTGTTCCAGAAATGTTTTGGGAAATTTTTCTACACCCGGAAAACCAAGGCGAATATCGCGCCCGGAATGGGGAATGTAGTTGGTGCCAAACAAATAATCCCACAGGCTGAGCGACAATCCAAAATTGACCCCAAACCTGCGATCGTCAGGCAGGTCATGTGCATGATGCCAAATATGCATGGCAGCAGTATTGAAGATATATTTTAACGGGCCGATGTTGACATGAAAATTGGCATGGTTCCAATGTCCGATGGCAATGGCCACCATGTGAACAAGAAAAAAATCGCTCAGGCTAAAACCAATCATGGCCAGTGGCACATATTCCAGCGACTTGTACGCTACATTTTCCATCCAGTGGTACCTAAGATGGGCAGCAAAACCCATCTGCTCCACACTATGGTGGACTTTGTGGAATTCCCATAACCAACCAGACCGGTGCAACAGGCGGTGTACCCACCATTCTATAAAGTCCTTCACCACAAACAAAGTGATCAACTGTAACCATGCCGGCCAACTTTCTACATGTACAGCTACCATATTCCGGATGCCAAAAAGGGCCAAAAAGTCTTTCAAAAGGGTCACACCTACCTCTGACAAGCCTGCGAAAATGATGACTGAAAAAAGGAAAAAGTTAAAAAACATATAGAAGAAATCCAGCCAGAAATCTTTTCTAAACCTCGGCTGGCCTTTTCTCCATGGTCGAAGTATTTCCAATCCAAAGAATACTGCCGAAATAATGATAAGGAAATAAAAATAATTTTGCCAAAGCCCATCGCTGGACTGGAAGGTGACCTGTCCCCATAGCCAGTTGGCATAGCCAATAGTTGATTCTATAAAACGGTGAACATAAGTCATTTAATTATTTATTAAAAGTCGCTCGGGAGAGTTAATCCTCTAGTTCGTACCATTCGATACCTTTCAGTGGTGCCCTTCTCCCCTTTTTTTCCGGGGCATAGTTCTTAGACAGGTAATCCAGTATTATGGTTTCGTTTTCTCCCAAATCCCAGAGCTTTTGTGTCTCCTGCATCCACCGGATCATGCTTTCCCATCCTTCCCTGCTGGCCCTGTTTTGTATCACCAGCTTTGAAGAATGGCACTTGGTGCAATTGGTCAATACCGTTTCATAACCAGTGTCTGCTATCAACCCCGACGCTACATGCAGTCCATCTACCACCTCATTTTCAGGTTTCTCGAGAGCCTCCTCGATTGTATCCGTTGCGCTATCTTTTCGTGAAACTGCCCAATAAGTGACCACCGGGAAAATGGCCATGAACACCATGATATAAACCAATGCATGGAAGTATTTTCTCAGGTCGTCAAAAAAATCATTGTCTGCCATGCTATTTTACTTTTACTGCTATGCGGTGGCAGGCGTTGTTCAGGTAGCCCTTTGGGTTCCACCCAGGCACCACCATGGGTTGGCTGACCCCATTTTCGTCCGTGGCTTTGGCCCATATCTCGTAGTAGCCCTTTTTGGGGAAATTAATGTTGGCTTTCCAATGCTGCCAGGCCAACCGGTTAACTGGCTTTTCCAAAGTGCATGCTCTCCAGGTGGCACCAAAATCTATACTGTATTCAACTTTTGCCACTTCCAGCTCACCCGCCCATGCGTGTCCCCTTATTTCTATTTGTTTTCCTTCACCGATCATAAGTCCTGTTTTAGGATAGGTAATCAGGGACTTTACAGGCATGGATTCTATTATGCACATGTCTTCGTCAGGCACCTTGGCGCCTGGGGGTACCTGCTCGCAGGGAACACGGTAAGAAGCCCCCCCCATCTTGGGACCGTCATGTACTTTGTTCCTCACCACTATTTTATTCAGCCACTTGCCCGATGTGCTTGCGGGCCATCCACCCGCCACCAGCCTTAGAGGAAATCCATGGACCAGCGGGATGTCCTTCCCATTCATCGAAAAAGCAATCAGGGTCTCGTCCTGCTGTGCCTTTTGCAGTGGTACACCCCTGGAAATGACCACCTGGCTTTCATCTCCACTCAGGTGCTTGTCTGCACCATAGTACCCTATATATACAGCATCACCTTTGATGCCGACATCTGCCAACAAGTCCCTCAGCCTGATGCCGGTCCATCTTGCACACGCCACCGCACCTATAGTCCATTGGTTTCCCTTGGCTGGTGGGTTGTACTCGCTCCTGCCATTGCCTCCACATTCCAGGGTCAACTGGTAGGTGTAATGCTTGAATTTGTTTTTCAATTCTTGGAGTGAATAGGTTTTGGGCTTGGAAACCGATTCACCTTCGATGGTAAGTTGCCAATTTTCAGGATCAATATTCTCTGGTACCAGGCCATTGTTTCTTATGAACATCCGGTCTTCAGGAGTAATCCTGTCATCCAACAGATGTGCCTGCGCTTCCATGTTCCAGGGCCTATCGTTAAGCAATGACATTTCCTTGTGTTTATTGAACAAAGCAAATGGGTCATCGCTATGCAGCGCAAGTGGTACGTACCCCTTGGGTAGGTGCTTGCTGAACACAATATCAATACCTGCCAATCCGGCCAGTGCCAATACACTGCCTCTTTTTAAAAACAACCTCCTTGAACCTACCTGTTTTTTCTTCATACTTGTTATTGGACTTTTTGACTCCCAACCCATACAAATTTCCGACCAATCAGGTGCCAATTTATCATTTTTCGCAATAAAATAAACCCCATCACAAATATTAAACTTTAGAATTATTCAACTACAAGTAAGTCTTTGATCCACAAACAGTAAGAATCCTTCAATTAAGGTTAGTCCTTAATTGAAAGCAACAATAAAAAAGCTCATTCAGGCTAACAGAAGCTGTAATTTGTGTTTTTTTTTGAAAATATTTTTATACCTTACCCTAAAAGAATACTTACTGAGAGCTGCTTCAATAGTGGCCATATTGAGTAACTTTGCAACAAACTCAAACGACCGGATGGAAGAGAATTTCAAAAAGAGAAATGAGGACAAGGATTTGATAAAACGGTATGAGTCCTATTGGGAAAACAATGAGACCCAGTACTTTTCCCAGGAAGAATTTGAACATATCATACACCTCTACCTGGACAATGGCAAAAACAGGAAAGCCCTTAAGGCTGCCAACCTAGCTATAGAGCAATACCCATTTGTAGTAGATTTTTTGGTACTGAAAGCCCAGTGTTATTCCAACATGCAGGAGTTCGGAATCGCCATTTCGATTTTGGAGAAAGCTTCCAACCTGCATCCGGGCGATTCTGAAATTTTCCTGATCAAGGGAAATGTGCACGCCATGAATGGAAACCACCAGGAAGCCCTTGACAACTTTGAAAGGGCTCTTGAAAATTCTGATGAGAAAGACGAAATATACTACAGCATCGGACTCACGCATCAAAACCAGGCCAATTATCTGGAAGCCATCAAATTTTACAAGATGGCCCTGGAGGAAAACCTGAACAATGAGAATGTGCTCTACGAGCTGGCTTATTGCCTGGATATGACACGGGAGCTGGAGAGTAGCCTTTCCTACTACAAAGAATTTATTGACAATGACCCTTACTCCGAATATGCCTGGTACAATTTAGGGATCGTATATAACAAGCTGCACAGGTACACAGAGGCCATTGATGCCTATGAATATGCCATAGCAATAGACGACAAATTCACTTCCGCCTATTTCAACATGGGCAATTCACTTATGCAGCTCGAAAAATTCCAAAAGGCCCTTGATGCGTACAAGGTAACCCTGGAATGTGAGGGCCCAAGTCCTGAGATTTATTATAGCATCGGGACAGTCTATGAGCGAATTGAACAATACGACCTGGCCATCAGGTATTTTAGAAAGGCTACCAAACTAGACCAGTACTATGATGAAGCCTGGTATTTTACGGGCGTATGCCTTGCCAAACAGGAAAAATGGTATGAGGCGGTCCATTTTTTCAACAAGGCCCTGAAGCTGGACGTAGAAAATGCCGACTACTGGAAAGCCATTGCGGATGCCGAGTATAAAGTAGGCAACAATGTTTCCAGTCTGGATGCTTACGATGAAGCCAGCCAACTTGCACCTGAAAATGCCGACATTTGGCTCGATTGGTCACATGTTTATCATGAACAGGGCGATTCTGACCAGGCAATTGATATCCTCTTGGATGGAATGGAAGAATGCCCGGAGGAGGCCAGGTTGTACTACAGGGCTGTAGTTTACCTGATAGAATCGGGGGAGTATAAAAAAGCATTCACCTTTCTGGAGCAGGCCCTTACCCTAAACTATGAGCTTCACGTCGAACTCTATGAATATTTTCCAAATCTGGAAACACAAAAAGCATTGTACAGGGTGATTCAGCAGTACAGCAAGTAACACCTTTTGAAAATTGAAAATCACTGAACATTTCCACGCCCGAGGGATTGGGAAAACGATATATAAACCCCTTTTATTAAAACAAACTATTGCGTAAAAAAAACGAAAAGGGATTTCACGTCAAAAGGCAAAAACGTTTTGGCCTTACCTTGTGAAAATTTTCAAAACCCCAGTAAACTTGGTATGATTTATGCCTAGTAGTACCACAATGAATGGCGCCTTCTAAGATGCTTTCTGATATTCATCACAAAGGCCAATGCCAAATAAACAATTAAAGGAGATCCAAAAGTCAAGAAAGAAGTATATATGAAAAACAAACGGATGCTTGACGTAGGTATCCTGAGTTTTTCACCAAGCCTGGTGCAAACTCCAAAAGCATATTTTTCAAAAAATTCCTGCATGGCAAAATTTAATACCACAATATTAAAGAATTCCGTTCTTTTTTTGTGTATTATAAGTTTAGTATATATTTATTTTTTAGCTATAATTGCACATATTTCAACCAAATTCAATATTTACCGATAATTATAAATAAACAAATATTCAAATGAGAAAGTCGAATTTTGCGATTACCCTGGCGACCAGTATTTTCCTACTGTCCGGGTGTAGTGCCTTAAAAAACATGGTTAAGCTAGCTAAGGATCAAGACCTGCAAGTGACACCCAACCCCCTCGAAGTACATGGAGATAAAGTTAAGTTTGAGATGTCAGCCAACTTACCTGCTAAAATGCTTCCATCTAAATATATGTACACCATCAACACTTTCTACAAATACGGTGAGAATGACAAAAGCGTAGGAAGCATTGAACTTAAGTCGAGCGACTTTCCAAACCAAAGTACATCAGCATCAAGAAAAAGTGCCGAGTTCACTTTTGATTACAATGACGCCATGAAATCAGGTACTCTTGATATACAAGGCGTTGCTTCTTCGGTAACTTCAGGAAAATCCCTGAATACTGAAAGGATCACAGTGGCACCAGGTATCATCACTACTTCTAAACTCGTTGAAGACGTTTATTATAGTGCTTATGCTTTTCATGGCTACAACGATAAAGAAGAATTGATCCCTACCACAGTAGATTTCTTCTTCGACCAGGGAAGGTCTTACCTAAAATCTTCTGAAACCAGAAGTAAGAAAGGAAAAGATTTTTCAGCGTTTATCGCCAACAAAAACGTAACACGAACTGTAACTATCATAGGTGCCCACTCTCCGGAAGGTACAGAAACCGTCAACTCTGATTTGTCAGGTGACAGGGCTGCTGCCATCGAAAAATATTACAGGGCTCAAATGAAAAAATATGATTACAAGGAAATGGCCGATGAAATTAAATTCGTACTGAAGCCTGTAATCCAGGATTGGAAAGCTTTCAAAGCAGCCTTGAACAACTACAATGGGGTTTCTGATGCACAAAAATCATCCATCCTTAAAATTGTGAACGGAGCTGGTACTTTCGAAGACAAAGAGAAAGCCCTTCAAAAATTAGATTCTTACAAATCAATCTTCAAGGATATCTACCCTGGTTTGAGGGTTGCCAAAACTGAGGTATTGACTGTAAAAGAGAAAAAATCCAATCCAGAAATATCTATCCTGGCCAAGCAAATAGTAGATGGAAAAGTGAGCGCAGACACTTTGTCTAACGAAGAGTTGTTGTTTGCAGCTACTTTGACCCCTTCCCTATCGGAGAAAGAGGCTATCTACAAAGCTGCTACCAAGAAAAGCGGAAGCTGGCAAGCACACAACAACCTGGGTGCAGTTTACCTGGATATGGCCAAAGAAGGAAACCAAAATCAAAACATAGAAAAAGCTGTTACCCAATTCGAAATTGCTGCTAAGAAAAACAATGCAGCTGAAGTACTTGGAAACCTGGCTACTTCTTATGTAATGCAAGGCAACAGCCCTAAAGCTTATGACACCATTACCGAAGCACTGAGCAAAGGCCCTAGCAAAGACCATGCGGCTGGCATGAACGGAGTAAGAGGTGCATTGGAAATCAAAAGAGGAGAATATGATGCAGCTATTTCTTCACTTGGAAGCGCTAAATCTGAAGTGGATGTAATCTTCAACAGGGGACTTGCTTTGTTGTTGAACAAAGACTTCCAAAATGCCATCACTGCCTTTGGTGACGCCACCGAAAAAGACAGTGACTATGCAATGGCATACTACTGTTCTGCAATTGCTTCGGCGAGATTGAGAAACGACAGTGATATGATCTCAAGCTTGAAAAAAGCTGTTGATAAAGATCCTAAACTCAAGGACATGGCTTTGAATGATTTGGAATTCAACAAATATGCCGGTGCTGTGAGTACAGCATTGAAATAATAAGAAATCTCATTTAATATGTAAATCCCCCTGGGCAATTTCCAGGGGGATTTTTTTTGTTTATAACTGGGTGGAATTTGCCAACAGATTTACATAATTGCCTAGGATATTCATGGTGTAGTATATAATTTAGCGGTTCGAAAAAATTATTGAGTAAATGAGAGTAATTCAATTTAGAGAGGCCTTAAGAGAGGCAATGAGCGAGGAGATGAGGAGGGACAAAAACGTGTTCCTGATGGGCGAAGAAGTAGCAGAATATAACGGAGCATACAAGGTAAGTCAGGGTATGTTGGATGAATTCGGGCCAAAAAGGGTAATAGATACACCAATTGCAGAATTAGGCTTTACAGGACTAGGCGTAGGTGCTGCAATGAATGGATTGAGGCCTGTAGTCGAGTTTATGACCTTCAACTTTTCTTTGGTGGCAATAGACCAATTGATCAACGGGGCAGCTAAGATGATGTCTATGTCAGGAGGGCAATTCAATGTTCCTGCTGTCTTCAGGGGACCTACCGGAAACGCCGGACAATTGAGCTCACAACATTCTCAAAATTTCGAAAACTGGTACGCCAATACCCCAGGTTTAAAAGTGGTAGTGCCATCCAATCCTTATGATGCCAAAGGGTTGTTGAAATCAGCGATCAGGGATGATGATCCTGTTATTTTCATGGAGTCTGAACTGATGTATGGCGACAAAGGAGAAGTACCGGAAGGTGAATTCCTAATACCGCTTGACAAAGCCAAAATAGTGCGTGAAGGAAATGACGTTACCCTGATTTCATTTGGAAAAATGATGAAAGTGGTAAACCAGGTAGCTGAAGATTTGGCAAAAGAAAATATTAGCGTAGAAGTAATAGACCTGATTTCTGTAAGGCCTATTGACTACAAGACCATTATAGAATCTGTGAAGAAAACCAACAGGCTCGTGATCCTTGAAGAAACCTGGCCTTTAGGTTCGATTACCACTGAAATCAGCCATTATGTACAAAGGCATGCTTTCGACTACCTGGATGCCCCTATACACAGAATCAACAATAAAGATGTACCGGTACCGTACGCACCAACTTTGCTCGAAGAAGTACTACCCAATGCAGAAAGGGCAGTAAAAGCTATAAAGTCAGTTTTATACAAGTAAGACGCCACAAAATTCCAAACGAATGGTCAGCGGATTATCTATTGAGATAAGCCGCTGACCATTTTTTGTAATATGTCCTTTGCTGCATCGGTGATGCGGGTACCAGGCCCAAAAATACCCACTACTCCCTGATCATATAGAAAATCAAAATCTTTTGGAGGGATCACCCCACCGGCCACTACCATCACGTTTTCAGCACCAATTGATTTCAATTCTTCAAACAGCTTTGGTATCAATGTTTTGTGGCCTGCCGCAAGGCTGGAGATGCCAATAATGTGAACATCATTCTCTGCAGCCTGAACGGCTACCTCTTTTGGTGTCTGAAACAAAGGACCAATGTCCACATCAAACCCCAGGTCCGCAAAACTCGTAGCGATCACTTTTGCCCCTCTGTCATGTCCGTCTTGCCCCATTTTGGCCACCAATATTCTGGGGCGTCTGCCATCCAATTCTTCAATCCTTTTTATTAAATCACTAATTTCCATCAGTTCTTCATTTTGATGCATTTCCGATGAGTAAACACCTGTTACAGAAGTACTTTGAGGGGAATGTCGTCCGAAAACTTCTTCAAGCGCCAACGAAATCTCGCCCAAAGTAGCCCGGCTTCTAGCCGCCTCTACAGACAACTGTAGCAAATTCTCCTTTCCATCGGCGGCACATCTGGTCAGGTTCGCCAAAGACTCCCGAACCTCATCATCGTTTCTATTTTCTTTTAGTCTTTTAATTCTGGCAATTTGGGCTTCCCTCACAGCCGTATTGTCCACGTCCAGCAAGTCTATATCGGTTGGCTCATCTGTTGTGTATTTATTCACCCCTACGATCACATCTTCTCCGGAATCAATTCTTGCTTGTTTCCTAACTGCCGCTTCCTCAATCTTCAATTTAGGCATTCCGGATTCTATAGCCCTGGCCATCCCTCCCATTTCTTCGATTTGTTCTATTGTTGCCCAGGCCTTCCTGGCCAACTGGTCGGTAAGGTATTCCAGGTAATAAGATCCAGCCCATGGATCAACTATTTTGGTCAAGCCGGCTTCATTCTGTAGAAACAACTGGGTATCTCTGGCGATCTTGGCCGAAAAGTCTGTCGGAAGGGCGATGGCCTCATCCAGCGCATTGGTATGAAGCGATTGCGTCCCTCCCAAAACAGCAGCCATTGCTTCTATAGTGGTTCTGGCAACATTGTTGAATGGGTCTTGTGCAGTCAGGCTCCACCCACTGGTTTGGCAATGTGCCCTGAGCGCCATGGACTTAGGATTTTCAGGCCCAAATGACTTCACTATTTTGGCCCATAGCAACCGTCCTGCCCTCATTTTGGCTATTTCCATGAAATGGTTCATTCCAATTGCCCAAAAAAAGGATAACCTTGGAGCCAGGTCATCTACTTTTATTCCAGCGTTCAGGCCCGTTCGAAGATATTCCAACCCATCTGCCAGGGTGAACGCCAACTCCAGGTCAGCTGTAGCCCCGGCCTCATGCATGTGGTAGCCACTGATGCTGATTGAATTGAATTTGGGCATTTTATGGGATGTAAATTCGAAAATATCTGAAATGATCCTCATTGAAGGGGCTGGCGGGTATATGAATGTATTTCGCACCATAAACTCCTTGAGGATATCATTCTGTATAGTGCCCCTCAGCCTAGATATATCCACACCTTGTTCTTCTGCTGCTACGATGTAAAACGCCATAATAGGCAGGACAGCCCCATTCATCGTCATGGATACCGACATCTGATCCAGCGGAATCTGATCAAATAAAATTTTCATATCCAGCACGGAATCAATCGCAACCCCAGCCTTTCCTACATCTCCTAAAACCCGTGGGTGATCGGAATCATAGCCCCTGTGGGTAGGCAAATCAAAAGCCACAGAGAGGCCTTTTTGTCCCCCTGCCAGGTTTCTCCTGTAAAAAGCATTGGATTCTTCAGCCGTTGAAAAACCCGCATACTGACGGATGGTCCAGGGCCTTGAAGTGTACATGGAAGCATAGGGCCCGCGAACGAATGGTGGCAAACCGGATACAAACCCTAAATGCCTGGCTGATTTGATATCGTCCCCTCTATGTATTTTTCTAATGGGAAAACCCTCCGGGGGATTCCACGCTTCTTGGCCAGCCGTTGCTTTTGGTGCGGAATGTACAAAATTTTCCAAATCAAGCTGCGAGAAGTCCGGTGTTTGTATATTTTCTGATGAGGCCATAAATTTTGCACATTAAATAAATTCTACTCAAAAAAACCTTTTTCATCGATCACGGACTGATACCCTCCCGCTTTCTGAATGTCTAGAAAAACATCCCAACTTTTTCTGGTGAGTGTATCAACCATTTCCTCCATAAAATAGGCACCCTGGAGCGGGTTGGTGGTTTTGTCCAAATGGGATTCTTCCTTTAGAATATTCATCACGTTTCTGGCTATTCTTTTGCCTGATTGGTCCGAACTGTTGCTATTGATACTCATAAAATCGGCTCCACCAAGTTGGGCGGCCATCGCCTGAACGGTACCACTGATCATTTCTTTGCCCTGCTTAGGTTGTGCTTCAACCAATACCGGTAAACTGACACCTCCATTTAGGTCATTGTATTGACTCAAGACAAGGGCAGTAAGCAACTTCAAGGATTTTATTTTGGATATCTCCAAAAAAAAGACATCTCCCAGGGGTAGGTATAAAAACATTTGGCCTACTATTTCATTGATATTATGCCCAAGCCTTGTCAGCACATTTATGCATTCAACCATTTGGGCACACAAAAGCCCCAGTTCCCTTTCTGGATGCTGTCCCATAACGTCTAAACCACTGAGGTGTACCGGTATTGATTTTACACCATTTATCCCTTTCTCCCCAGACAACAGTTGGTCATAATTTTTAAGAGCCGTTTTTCCAGGATGAATATTCATTCGTTTTGAAATGTCAGGCAGCAACAAACCATTGACTTTACTGATATCCACGCGTTGCTGGCTCAACCAGTCATGATATTTGCGATGAAATGCAAACACATCCGACGTACTAAAACAAAGGTGACAACTATCGGCATGTACCCCGGCCAGAACCTTAACAAAATCGAACCCATTATCAGTCTTTAAGACAACCCCGTCAGCACCATTCAAAAGGTTGTCAAGAATATCTTTATTGTTGTTTTCTTCCCAGACAAGCTGGTGGCAATAGGTATGAGCAAACAACCAATCGGCATTGTTGCGTACCAGATGGCTCCTCACACCCTTATGATGAAAAGGGGACACCTCTACCCCGGAGCTGACCTTCCAATCAAAATCATCTGCCGATATTTCTCCGTTTTCACGTGCTATCAGTGCTTTCCAGGCCTCTAAAGAAACTTCATCAAATTCATTAAACCCATACTCGTCTTTCAGCATATCTGTTCTTTTGCTTTGAGGTAAAAATAACAATTTTGCCCCTCAAAAGTGTGATCATGACATGATTCATTTGATGCTGGAAAACGAATTGCACCAAAAACCACAAATTGCATTTTTTAAAGAATTTTAAAATAAAAAATGACGTCAGCAGGCTTTTTAATGGATTATAAAAAGTCAATGCAAAAATCATTTTTTTCTTATCTATTTTTTCTACAATTTTGATATCCGCTATGGAATAATACGTCCAAAAAAAGATTTTAAACCACCAATTTAACAATCTCAAATGCATAACAAAATATGGGATACCTGTTTGTCTTTTATTGAGGGGAAAATCCCTGAACAAAGCTTTAAAACGTGGTTTAGGCCCATTATTCCAATAAAATTCGAAAACAGTGTGCTCACCATTCAGGTTCCCACACAATTCTTTTATGAATGGTTAGAAGACAATTACGTCAACATCCTTAAAGAATCAATTAAACTCACAATAGGCCCAAATGGCAAGTTGGAGTACTCAGTGATCGTTGACAATGGAAATCATGCCAATCAGCCATATACGGTAAATTTGGCACAAAAAAACAGCCATTCGAAAGTTGGACAAAACTATGGAGGCACCAGAGAGGCATATAAAAGCCCTTTTTCGCTTCCAGAGGTACAAAACCAACATCAGGACTCTAATCTCAATGTGGAGAATACTTTCGAGACCTATATAGAGGGGGATTGCAACCGACTGGCCAGGTCGGCTGGTTATGCGGTGGCTACCAAGCCAGGGGTAACATCTTTTAACCCACTAATGATTTATGGCGGTGTAGGACTTGGAAAAACACATTTGATCCAAGCCATTGGCAACAAAATAAAAGAAACTAACCAGGAAAGTTTTGTCCTCTATGTGGCTTCTGAAAAATTTGCCAGTCAGTTTATAGAGTCTTTGAAGAACAACAGCCTCCAGGACTTTACGAACTTTTACCTGAACGTTGACGCCCTTATCATCGATGACGTTCAGTTTTTTAAGGACAAGGTAAAAACACAGGAAATTTTCTTCCATATATTCAACCACCTGCATCAAAATGGCAAGCAGATAGTAATGACCTCCGATTGCCCTCCTACGGAGTTAAAAGGTTTGCAGGAGCGTTTGGTATCCCGTTTCAAATGGGGGCTTACAGCGGATTTGCAACAGCCTGATTTTGAAACCAGGCTCGCCATTATTCAGAAAAAATTGCAGGATGACGGCCTGCAAATAGAAGACAAGGTACTGGAATACCTAGCATATAGTGTGGACACAAACATCAGAGAACTGGAGGGTGTACTCATTTCACTTGTTGCGCATTCGTCTTTGAACAAAACCCCAATTGATCTTGAACTGGCCAAACAAACGCTCAAGTCAATTGTAAAGAACATAGAATCTGAAGTAGGAATAGACTACATTCAGAAGACTGTTTCGGAATACTTCAATGTGCCCACCGACGAACTCAAAGCCAAAACCCGGAAAAAAGAAATCGTAATAGCCCGTCAGTTGGCTATGTATTTTACAAAGGACTATACCAACCACTCTTTAAAAAGTATTGGAAGTCATTTCGGTGGCAGGGACCACAGTACTGTTATCCACGCATTGCAGTCGGTTAATGACATGCTGGATACAGATGCACGATTCAGGTCTTCTGTAAATGAGCTCAAGAAAAAATTTAGTATGAAGGCCGTATAAAAAGCCAGAGTATTCACCTTAAAACCACCAAGCCCGACAATCTTTGGAATGCCGGGCTTTTTAATGCCTAATATCTCCGGAAAATCAAGCCGAACCGCCCCGGTTGTTACCTCACTGGTTTTTAAAACATATATGGGTAATACACCTTTTTGCCCCTGCTTGTTATCCCGGATATGATCACCCTTCCCCTTATTCTTTCCAAGATTTCTTCCAGTTCTTTTGGAGAATCGATTGGGGTATTGTTGATTTCTGTGATGATAAAGTCCTTTGGTATGTCCAATTTGCTGAAAAAACCAGAACCTATTTCAACTACCCTCACCCCTCCTTTTATTCCGATCAAATCTCGCTCTACTTTGGGCAATTTTTCAAATACCACTTTCAATGATTCTGATCTGTATATTTCTTTCTTGATTACCCCGGTAGTGCCTTCTTTATTGGTGAGCACAATGTTCTTTATAAGGGTTTTATCTCCTCGTTTTATTTTCAGGGCCATTTCATCACCAGGATACAAGTAGCCCAGGCGCTCTTCCAGCTGGCTCTTTCCCCCTATGAGTTCATCATCTGCAGCCAAAATGATGTCACCTTTTTTCAAACCTGCCTTATCAGAAGCCCATCCATCCTGTACATGGGTTACGATGACCCCATTCAACCCGTCAATTTCCATCTCGGCAGCAATATCGCTATCAATATCAATATATTCTGCACCTATAAAGACCTTCTGGACTTCCCCATAGTTGATGAGGTCATTGACTACTTTTTTCACTATGTCCACAGGAACGGCAAATCCATACCCGGCATAAGAACCGGTTCTGGATAAAATTGCTGTATTGATACCGATCAGCTCTCCTTTAGTATTCACCAGCGCCCCTCCGCTGTTTCCCGGATTGATAGCTGCGTCGGTTTGTATAAACGATTCTATGGGAAACTTATCCCTCAGTATGTTGATATTCCTTCCTTTGGCAGAAACGATTCCCGCCGTAACTGTAGAAGCAAGGTTAAACGGGTTGCCCACTGCCAGTGCCCATTCCCCAACCTTAACACCGGCCGAACTCCCAAGCTGAATGGCAGGGAAGTCACCACCATCTATCCTGATCACGGCCAGGTCTGTGGAAGGGTCGGTTCCAATCAAGGTGGCTTTATAGGTCCTTTTGTTGTGTATCACCTCGATTTCATCGGCATCAGCTATTACATGGTTGTTGGTGACAATATAGCCGTCTTTGGAATAAAATACCCCGGACCCGGTACTCACCTGCTGGGAACTCCGTGGCTCAAAAAACCAATCCATCCAATGTCCTGTGCGGTATTTGATGTGGCTTACATTTTTGATGAATACGACACTGGCTGTGCTCAATTCAGATGCCAGCACAAAGCCTTCAGCGTCAGCTTCTCCTGCTGCCGTCCTGGTCGCAGTACGGTTGTGTACAGCCATAGGCCGCTCAGTTTCGATCATTGGACCTTCGCTCATATTCCTGGCAAAAATCCCTTCGGCCTGAATATTTCTTTCCACATAACTGAGTGTACCAAATACACCCAAACTGCCCGCTACCAACGCGATTACTATCGATTTCAATAAATTCATAAGAATACCAATTAAGACCTTCGAAACTTGGTGGAAATTTCAATTCAGCCACCAACAATTTACAGGTGAAAGTTACGAACCGAATGAAAAAGTGTTGGCAGGTATGCTGTTAAAAAAGGTTAAATGGGTTGTATTACTTATGTTCCAGCCATTCCATGGCGTTTTGAAAGGATTTAAAGTAATTGACACAAGCGTTTTTGTTGTGTATAATGGATTGCTGTATGTTGTCTATGGAATATTTGGCAAATACATCCTCGGGTAATACCGCCGCAGCGTACTTCACACCGGCAGAAACCATCTCTTTTGTGAACACCCCGCTGATATACCTTTCAGAGTCATTGTCCAAAATCTCCATTTCCCGGGCATCATAGAGCACCTTGGTAGCCTTTTCAAACACTACTGCATCCAAAATCCTATGTCCGATAGCGGATATTTCGTCAAAGGTTGAAAACCCTTTCCAAACACTTAATAATATTTTTCTGGTGGGATCCCAAAATACTTTAACGTACGGTTTATCCAAATAAATCTTAGCATTACGCGGTATAGTGAGACTTTCTATCATTGTAGTGGAATATAAGTATAAAATTAGATAGTAATTTTTACATAATATAGAAAACCCAGCCAAAAAGATTGGAGAATGATTCTAAATAATACCTACGAGACAAAATTTATGAATATCCACCCAAAAAAAATTGATATCCTAGCCCTCGAAGGCGTTCCGGCTTGCTCGATCCGTATGGGAAAACAGAAAGGCCAGAGGCTGGCCTTTATTGCTAGTCCTACTATTATTTAGAAACGATTGTTTAAAAATGCTTCCAGCCCTGTGCTTGCAAGACCACTATGTTTTCATTCTTTGTGACAAGGTTTCTCCCCTTTTCCTTCTTGTCCATATATCCGATCATATGAATGTCTGCCACATTTTTCAACTTCTCATGGTCTTGTTGGCCAATCGTGAACAGCAATTCATAATCCTCACCACCATTGAGCGCGCAAGTCGTGGGATCCATCTTAAATTCCATCGCAGCATTATGTGTTTCCTGGTCTATTGGCAGCTTGTCCTCAAAAATAGAAGCACCAAGATCAGACTGCTTGCATAGGTGGAATACCTCCGAGACCAGGCCATCAGAAACGTCTATCATCGACGAAGGAACAACCCCTAATTCGGCCAACTCATATACTATATCCATCCTTGCGGTTGGCTTTAGCTGCCTCCTTATCAAATATTCGAATTGGCCCAACTCCGGCTGCATTTCTGGGTTGGCCTTAAACACTTCCTTTTCGCGCTCCAATACCTGCAGGCCGAGAAATGCGCCTCCCAAATCACCCGTCACACACAATATGTCGTTTACCTCGGCCCCACTTCTATATACTACTTTGTCCTTGGTGGCCTCCCCAACAATCGAAATAGAAATAATCAATCCTGAAGACGAAGCAGTGGTGTCCCCACCTACCAAATCAATCTTATAGTCCTGACATGCAAACCTGATCCCCTCATAAATAGACTCTACTGCCTCTACTGAAAACCTATTGCTCAGGCCCAGGTTCACAGTAATTTGCTTCGGCACACCATTCATAGCGGCTATGTCCGATACGTTTACAGCCACAGCCTTGTAGCCCAGGTGCTGCAAAGGCATGTACGACAGGTTAAAATGTATGCCTTCCACCAGCATATCCGTGGACAGCAGCGTCAGTTGACCGGATGCCTCAAGAACCGCCGCATCGTCACCAACTCCCATCAAAGTAGATTCATTCACTGGTTTAAAGTCCGCACATAGCTTATCTATCAACCCGAATTCACCAATCTCACCTATTTCAGTTCTTTTTTCTTTAGTCTCTTCACTCATGTTCCTTAATTTCTAAAAATACTTTATTCCACTTCGGATATATCCTGGCACAATTCTATTAAAACCCCGTTGGTGGTTTTAGGGTGCAAAAAACAAATCAGTTTATTATCAGCACCTTGTTTGGGCTCCTCATGTATCAGTTCGAATCCCAGTCCAGCCAGCCTCTTCATTTCATAACGGATGTCCTCTACTTCGAAAGCCAGGTGATGGATGCCTTCTCCCCTTTTCTTCAAAAAGCCAGAAATTGCATTCTGGCCTTCCTCTGCCTCCAATAGTTCGATCTTTGATTCTCCGACATCAAAAAAAGAGGTACGAACCCCTTCTGACTTCACCTTTTCTATTTTGTAGTTTTCCTTGCCCAGCAGTTTGGCAAAAAGCTCATTGGATACACCCAGGTCGTTTACTGCTATGCCGATATGTTCC
Organism: Cyclobacteriaceae bacterium; assembly: GCA_040222275.1. Lineage (GTDB taxonomy): Bacteria > Bacteroidota > Bacteroidia > Cytophagales > Cyclobacteriaceae > CAXBNB01. The sequence continues at coordinate 142,572 of JAVKDJ010000048.1, read as the reverse complement.
AATTTCATAAGATCATGCCTTCCTTTTATTTATAATTAATCTAAATAATTAACTACTTTTGCAAAAATCGTGAAACTTTTTCTCTTGTCGAAGGGTTTGAGATTTTAATACTTTCATGAAGACAAAAGGATAGAATAAAAGCACTGAACAAATATGATTTCTGTAACTGATAGCGCAAAAAAAAGAGTTGAGGTATTGAAAAATGGGGATGGCTTTTCAGAAGACCATCATATCAGGGTATCTGTGAAAGGCGGAGGATGCTCAGGGCTCATGTACGACCTCTCATTTGATGACAAAGTATCCGATGATGATGATGTATTCGAAGACAAAGGAGTGAAAATCATCGTCGATAAAAAAAGCCTGTTTTATCTCCTGGGCACCACGCTCGACTTTTCTGATGGATTGAATGGAAAAGGTTTTCAATTTGTGAACCCCAACGCTACCAGAACCTGCGGTTGCGGCGAAAGCTTTTCGGTTTAAACCCCTGAAATCCCATATCCTGCTATACTCCCTCGTAAGATTTACCTGAAAGCATCAGGAAATTCGAAAACGTTAATTCCCCATAGCAGAGGCAAAGCAAAATAGAGGTATATTGTAATAATGATGATGGATATGATGTTGAGCAGAAAGCCTGCCCGCATCATGTCTTTAATCCTGAGGTAACCCGACCCGAACACCACTGCGTTGGGAGGTGTAGCCACTGGTAACATAAAAGCACATGAAGCGGCTATAGTCGCCCCAAACATCAACAGATAGGGATGCACATTTATGATTTGGGATACGGGGGCTATAATGGGCAGTATCATCGAGGTGGTAGCCAGGTTGGAAGTAATTTCCGTGAGGAAGTTGACCATGGCCACTATAATAAGTAACAAAAAAATAAGGGAGACACCATCTAGCAAGGTGGTTTGATTGCCTATCCATACGGCCAGGCCGGTAGATTTGAACCCTTCGGCAATGGCCAACCCACCACCAAACAAAAGAATGATACCCCAGGGTATCGACTTACAATCTTCCCAGTCCAAAATCCTTGTCTCGCCACCTGCCTTGCCAGGCAAAACAAAGAGAACTGTGGCACCAATAATGGCTATCACAGAATCGTCTATTCCCGGCAGCAATTTTTCCAGCAAAAAAGACCGTGTGATCCACATAATAGCAGTGGATAAAAAAACCACCAATATCAACTTCTCCTCGAAAGACAGTTTCCCCAACTCTGCAATGCGCTTTTTGATCTCAGCCTTGCCCCCTTCCAGCGCCTTATCGGAAAGTGGAAAGGCGAAGGTGACCAAAAATTTCCAGCAAATAAACAAGAGCACAATACTGATCGGAAAAACCAGCATAAACCAATTGCCAAAGGCAATATCCTGACCATAAAACTCTTCTACCACCCCTGCCAGCACCAGGTTTGGGGGTGTTCCGATTAAGGTAGAAATACCACCAATAGAAGAGGCATACGCTATTCCCAACATCAACACCTTGCCAAACTTAGTAATAAGGTTTTCCTGGGTATTTCCTGCCTCCCTGAGTTGAAACACGATCGCCATACCGATGGGAAGCATCATTACGGTAGTGGCCGTGTTGGATATCCACATCGACAAAAAAGCAGTGGCCAGCATAAACCCCAGTACCATCTTTTTCATATCCGTGCCAATCAGCCTGATTACATTGAGTGCTATTCGTTTATGCAAATTCCATTTCTCAATGGCTATGGCGATGATAAACCCTCCCAGGTACAGAAAAATCATTCTGCTACCAAATGCTGACGCAGTACTCTGCACATCCATACCTCCAGATAATGGAAATAAAATCAAGGGCAGCAATGACGTAACCGCAATGGGAATAGCTTCGGTAATCCACCAAATAGCCACCCAAAAAGTGCATGCCAAAATCGAGTGGGCCTCCGGTGACATGTCACCATACGGGCCTGTAAGCATTACCAAAACGAAAGAAATGGGGCCTAGGAGGATAGAAAGTGTTTTTTTCACAGGATAAATTAGGAATTAAAATTTGAAACTATAGGTTTTATCCAAACCATCAAAATATTTGAGTGTATTATTAAATTAGCCGCGTTAAGGTTTTGAGCTTTGGAGGCAAAGCACGACAGCCTATCTATTTTAGTATAAGTCTATGGCGAGTATGCTTCAATGGCATCTGAATATTAGATTTGCCTTCACAAACTTGAAAATTAACTGCGCGTGCCCTTACTGGAAATATTATACAAAGACGATTATTTGGTAGCCATCAACAAACCTCATGGCCTTCTTGTTCACAAAACCCGCCTGGCAGTAGATGCCACACAATTTGCCTTACAAGAGGTGAGAAACCTGGTAGGCCAGACTGTTTATCCCATCCACCGTTTGGATAGGAAAACAAGCGGGGTGCTATTATTTGGGCTGAGTGAAGACATTCACAAACGAATGCAAAAAGCATTTGCGGAAAGACAGGTAGCCAAAACCTATTGGGCTATTGTGAGGGGCTATACGGATGCCTCCGGGACAATCGATTATCCACTCACCAATGAGTCCGGCAAAACCCAGGATGCCATTTCCCATTACAAGACCTTGTCTCAAACCGAACTGCAGATACCTTTCGGAAAGCACAAAACCTCTCGCTATTCCTGGGTGGAAATTCAGCCCGAAACGGGAAGGATGCACCAGATAAGAAAACATTTCGCCCATATTTTTCACCCCATCATAGCCGACCGGTCTCATGGGTGCAACAAACAAAACCGCCTTTTCAAAGAAAAGTGGCAAATGGAAACCATGCTCCTACATGCCAGGGAACTTCACTTTGATCACCCGATAACCCAGTGCGCAGTATCCATTACCGCCAACTTGCATGACGAATTTCAGAGGATGATGCATTTAATGTCGTTCAAAAACAATTGATATCTACAAACTACTTTATATTTCAGGTCGAATATTTTTGTTTACCTAATTCTGTGCGCGCAAATCAATATGCATTACCTACATCGAGTGCTTAGCCCGTTTTTATTTTGTTTATTCATTTACTTTCACACCTCTGGCCAGAACGAGGTTCAGTCCGAATGGAAAGGTTTTAAAAGGCTTGACTTCCAACTGAAACAGCGGGAATGCCGGCTGGTGCTACCCCCAAAACCTCTACCTGGCAACCCCTGGGTATGGCGGGCCAGATTTCCTGATTGGCACACCGAAGCAGATAGCATCCTGCTGAGCGAAGGGTTTCATGTAGCATACATCAATACCAACAATGAATTTGGCAGCCCGACAGCTATGTCCGCCTGGGATGCATTTTATTCCCATCTGACCAGTCAATATGGCTTGAGTGAAAAAGTAGCCCTGGCTGGTGTGAGCAGAGGTGGGCTTTTTGTTTACTCCTGGGCAAAACTGCACCCGGAAAGGGTTTCTTGTATTTATGCCGAGGCACCAGTGTGCAACTTTAAAAGCTGGCCAGGTGGGCAGTTCAGTGGTGTAGGCAGTGAAAACGACTGGGTACGCCTTAAAGAGGCTTATGGCTTTGCATCGGATAAGGAAGCGGGGCAATACCTGAACAATCCCATTGAGAATCTGGAGAAACTAGCTGATGCCAAAATCCCGGTTTTACACATGATAGGCCTTAATGACAAAATCGTACCGCCATCGGAAAATACTATGGTTTTGGTCGACAGGTACATCGGTCTTGGCGGGCCAGCTTCTGTAGTGCCTTGCACGAAAGGCATCCAGAAATTGAATGGACACCACTTTCCTATTGAAACACCCCGTTTGGTGGCCGATTTCATCAAATACAATACTGAAATCGACCGAAAGCTAGATGCTTCCAATTACCACACGTCGCGTTCCGGGTTGAAGAATGCACAGATAACATTTGAACGCCTTAAAAGAGGAAGGGTAGCCTTTCTGGGAGGGTCTATCACCCACAACCATGGTTGGAGGGATAGTGTGATGTGGTATCTAAAAAAGCGCTTTCCGGAAACGGATTTCGAATTTATAGCAGCCGGTATTCCATCCATGGGTACTACCCCCGCAGCATTCAGGCTTCATAGGGACATACTCGGTACAGGCCCTGTTGATCTTTTGTTTGAAGAAGCCGCAGTGAACGATGCTACCAATGGCCGAAGCGATACCGAACAGGTTCGGGGAATGGAAGGCATAGTGCGAAACGTACGACAAAGCAATCCTTCGACAGATATTGTTATCATGCACTTTGTAGATCCGGATAAAATGTCGGATTACCGCCAGGGAATTGTACCAGCAGTAATTCGAAACCATGAGAAGGTGGCACAGCATTACAATATCCCCACCATCAACCTGGCGAAAGAAGTAACAGAACGGATAGACAACAAGGAGTTTACCTGGGAAGACGATTTCAAAAACCTGCACCCTTCACCTTTTGGCCAACAGGTGTATGCCCGTTCCATGATTACGCTGCTCGAAAATGCTTTTTCGGGGCACCTAGACCCGGATGACAAAATAACTGCCCATGTCCAACAACCTAAAATCGACCCGTACTCTTATGACAATGGGTCGTTGATAGAGGCTGTTTCGATAAACAATACCAAAAAATGGCGAAGTGAACCAAACTGGGAGCCTTCTACCAAGGTAGGTACCCGGCCAAATTACACCAATATTCCCATGCTCATTGGAGACAACAACAGCGGCATATTGACTTTTAAATTTTCCGGCGAATCTGTAGGAATTGCTGTGGCAGCCGGTCCGGATGCGGGCATCATTGAATACCGCCTGGACAAAGGGGAATGGAAGGAACAAGACCTGTTTACCAAATGGAGCAAGCACCTGCACTTACCGTGGTACTTCACCCTGTCCTCCGAATTACCATCTGGAGAGCACAAGTTGGAAATAAGGCTGAAGGAAGAAAAAAACAGTGAAAGCACCGGAAATATGTGCAGGATCAGGTACTTCTATACTGACAATTGACAAATCAAAAAAGTGATGATATAAAATAAAACGCCATGGTGAAAACCACGGCAAGTTTCAGCAGGCTCCCTGTGAGAAATCCCAACAAGGCACCAGATGCGGCTTTTAATGCTAACCTTTTTTGCCTCCCTTCCATTATCTCTCCCAGGAATGCACCAACAAATGCACCTATTATCAACCCAAACGGAGGAAAAAACAATAGACCTATGACCAGGCCGATGCTACTCCCAATTACACCTTTTTTGCTACCACCAAACCGTTTTGTAGTCAAAGGGGGGATGAAGTAGTCTATAACGAACACCGCTATGGTGATCAAAGCCCAAACCACCATAAAAGTTGTGCCAAATGGTGGTTCTTGTTTGAACTGAAGTACCACAAGGGAAAGATAACCCAGCGGGGGTCCCGGTAGCACAGGCAGCAGGCACCCTACCACTGCTGCCAGTAAAAGTACAATACCCAAAGCCGTTAAAAACACTTCCATTTCGCTAGACTACAACCTCAAATGAATGAAGGGATTCCTTTAGATGATCTGGTGAAGTAAAATGGATGCCGTTGATTTTGAGCTTCCGGGCTGCTTCAATGTTTCTCAGGTTGTCATCTATAAATACCGCCTGTTCAGGCACGATATCATACCTATTCAATATTAATTCATATATGTCTTTGAACGGCTTCCTGGTCTTTTCTGTACCAGAAACTACAATACCCTCAAACCAATGCAAAAACTCAAACCGGCCCAGGGCAATTGGAAAAGTCTCTGCGCTCCAATTGGTGAGCGCATACACCCTGTAGTTGGGATTGGCCACCAGTTTTTTCAGCACATCAACTGTTCCTTCTATCGCATCTCCGAGCATTTCCTCCCATCGTCCATAGTACATTCTGATCAGTTTCTCATGCTCAGGAAACAAGGCCACCCGGTCTTCTGTAGCCTGCTGCAAGCTATAGCCCGCATCCTGGTTTTCGTTCCAATCAGAGGTGCATATATGGTCAAAAAACCATTTCATTTTTACCCGGTCACCACCAAATTCTTCTAAAAAAACGTATTCAGGGTTCCAATCGATCAATACGCCCCCAAGATCGAAAATGATCGTGTCTATTTTACTGCCCATTCTATTTTATATTATTGTGAAATTTAATTGAAATCAAAAAAACAATATTTGGTTCTTTGTTGTGTTTATATTGTAGTAAATTCCGCATTGATATATTAAAAACACATATGAAACCTGCATTATTTCTAAGCGTTGCAATTATCACGCTTTTATCTTTCACATCCAATGCACAGCCTGCCAATGAGGTAGAAGTCAATGACATTTTGCTCCGACATAATTATTGGCGTGCCGATGTGGGTGTTGGGGAACTCAGCTATTCGGATGAGCTCGCCGAAGCTGCCTTTACCTGGGCGGAAAAATTGAAGGAAAAGGGATGTGCCTTCGAGCACAGTGGCAATGGATTTGGTGAAAACCTTTTCAAAGGTACCAAAGGCTACTATACCGTAGAGGATGCCATAGATTCATGGGCAGGTGAGAAAAAGGACTACAACTACTCCAAGAACAAATGCAAATCCGGTGCTGTTTGCGGACACTACACACAACTGGTCTGGAAAAACACTACCGAAGTAGGGTGTGCACAAATAGAATGCAATGGCATGGTGACATGGGTCTGCAACTACAACCCTCCTGGCAATTACGTTGGGGAAAAGCCCTACTAAGCAACGGCAGTCTTTTTCAAATAAGGCTGCCACTCATCTTTGACACCACCAACCGAGTTTTTCAAAAACATGATGTACGATGGTTTGAAAGGTGGTTTTTTCAGGATCAAACCAGCCTCTTTGGGTGTACTGTTGCCCTTCTTGGAGTTACATTTCTTACAGGCCGTCACCAAATTGTTCCAGGTTGACTTGCCTCCCTTAGACCTGGGTATCAGATGGTCGAGGGTCAGGTCTTTTGCTGTGCTGCAATATTGACACTGATATCCATCGCGCTTAAAAATATTGTACCGTGTGAGGACTACCCCTTTGTAGGGTACGTGTACATAATTCTTGATTTTTATCACCGAAGGCTTGGGATAGGACATGGACACACTTCGCAAAAAACCGTTCTTATCAGCTGTTAATAGCTCTGCCTTTTCAAGGTAAACCAATAAAAAAGCCCTGCTGACAGTACACAATGTCAACGGAGAATAATCCTGATTCAGTACCAAAACTTTATCATTCATAAGGCTTATTATTTTACCTTCAGGCCACTCCTACACTCCCTATCTTTTCTTCTTCACTTATTTGGCTGTTTTTTTAAGGGCATGAAAATAGATAATTATACGCAAAAAACGTATAGGAATCTTCTTTAATATGGCGTTAGTTTCATTTTTAATCCAAAGATGCCTCCTCAAGACGTAATTCTTGTGCCATTCCTATCTAATGCCAGATCAGATAAAAATAGGTAGGGTGGTGTGAAGCAGAAAAGAAATCTTTATGGAATGGTTTCCTTCGTAAAAAGCCCACTATGGATCAAATACCCAAAAATTTTGACTCTAATTCTACTTATGGGGGTGTAAAATTCTACGAATGCCCAGGATGTTGCCATTCAAAAGTGTACCATCTATTTTTTGCACCATGCCATCATACACGCCTATATACTCCGCGCCACTGCACATGACAAACGCCGAGGTTGGTTGGCCTCTGCCCACAATGACCACATCCCCCTGGGTGGCATTGTCCAGTTTATCCACTTCCGTGCCTTGCTTCATTTGCTGGGCGAGGGTGCGTCCAAGCTTATAGCCGCTGATTTTAAACACTTGCTGGATAAATCCACTTTCATCAACGCCGAATGGAGATTTTCCGCCTGGGAGGTATGGTGCATACATATAGCTGGCGAGTATTTCCTTAAAAAATTCGAACTCCCTTTTTTGGTTCAGGCTTTTGGAAGATCCGTTAAAGGCTACCTGCTCTTCTATCTTAAATAATTCGTTGGTGGAAATGGGCAAAATGCTTCCCAATAAAATATTGACGTGCTTCTTTTTGAAAAAAATATTACTCGATAGGTCGGTGCAAACCTTATAATCAGAATTGTTGATTTGCTCAAAATATTCTGCTGATATCACTTCATGCTGGTCTTTTCTGATCCAGCCTTCAGATTTGTCGAAATGGAGCTGAACCTGAAGCCAGGTTCCATTTTTATTGATTACCGAATAATGCTCGCCAAACAAAATTTGAGAAACCATGGCTGCTCCATCCTCTGGATCACACCTCATAGGCACCAGGCTCATCCGACATATACCCTTTTCAACTTCCATTTTTTTATTTAGTATTTATTCCGGTCCATATCCCTTTTCATATCCTTTTCCTTTATGGCATCCCGTTTGTCATGAATCTTTTTTCCTTTTGCCAGGGCTATTTCCACCTTGGCATACCCCCTGCCATTGACAAACAACCGCAAGGGAACTATGGCCAACCCTTTTTCTTTAAACTTGGAATCTATTTTTCTGATTTCATTTTTAGCCAGCAGCAGTTTTCTTTCCCGCAGGGGCTCGTGGTTGTGGTAAGTGCCTTCGTTGAAAACAGCAATGTGCATACCCTTGATGAACAATTCCTCATTATGTATATGGCAATAGGCCTCTTGCAAGCTGGCTTTCCCTTCTTTGATTGATTTTATTTCCGTACCCTGCAACACCAGGCCAGCCACATACTTATCTATAAAAGTATATTCAAACCCTGCCTTCCTATTCTTAATATTTATATCGTTACTAAACCTTTTCTTCTCCTTCGCCATCTTTTTCTTGTTATAAAAACTGCAATTCTAAAATAAATTAATTGTTGCTATAAAAAAGGCCTATTCGATAAAATTAAACCCCATGCTCGAAAATAATTTCAGAATGGCATCCTCGGCATAGGAACAGAAGACAATGGTGCAAAGTCCCCTTTCAGGTATTTGAAATGCCCGGCCATGGCAATCATTGCAGCATTATCTGTACAGTATTCAAATTTAGGGATATATACATTCCAGCCTCTTGCCTTTCCCTCTGCAAGGATGGTATTTCGCAAGCCCGAATTGGCCGACACCCCTCCAGCTATCGCAACTTCCCCTATACCCTCCTGATCTGCGGCCTTTATCAATTTTTCCATGAGCATAGCTATAAGGCTCTTTTGGATACTGGCGCACAGGTCGTCCATATTATCCTGAATGAAATCAGGGTTTTTCTTTACCTGTTTTTGTAAAAAATATAGGATTGAAGTTTTGATACCGCTGAATGAATAATCGAGGTCCGGCATGGATGTTTCGGCAAATTGAAACTTTTTGGGATCCCCTTCTTTGGCATACTTATCTATCAACGGCCCTCCAGGATAGTTCAGTCCTAATATTTTTGCTGATTTATCGAATGCCTCTCCTACTGCATCGTCTTTTGTCTCTCCCAGAATCGTCATTTCCAGGCTTTCCTCCACTTTTACCAATTGGGTATGCCCGCCGCTCACGGTAAGGCAAATAAAAGGGAAAGACGGTTTTGGATCTTCTATAAAATGCGCCAATATATGTGCCTGCATGTGGTTGACCGAAATAAGTGGGATACCCAAACCAAGGCACATAGATTTGGCAAACGAAGAACCCACTAGCAAGGCTCCCAAAAGCCCCGGACCCTGTGTATAGGCCACAGCACTCAAATCCTTTTTTGATATACCGGCTTCATCCATGGCATTGTCCACTACGGGTACAATTTGTTGTTGGTGCGCCCTGGACGCCAACTCAGGAACTACACCCCCATACTTTTCGTGTACCTTTTGTGTGGCGATGATATTGGAACAAACCTGTCCATCTTTTATTACTGCGGCGGAAGTTTCGTCGCAGGAAGATTCAATAGCTAAAATATTTATACTCATAATTAAAAAATTGAGGCAAAAATACGTTAGTCCTATGGAGTAGGCAGCAGGATTTGTCAAATTTTAGGAATTCAACATGAAGCAGTCCCTGATGACATAAAATTGTCTATGAACCAGGGGTATTGACCAGACATTTAACTGATATTAAGCCTGTTGTAAAAAAGATATTCTGGACAATACGATTTAGCTTTGCGGTTTAATCTTCACCATGAAGAAAAAGACAATAAAAAATGACGATTTTAAGATGAATTGGAAGCACTGGCTGCTCTCCATACCTGTTGTCATGCTTGTCTTGTTGGGATTGACCATTACCATCATTCAAATACCTGCCGTCCAAACCAAAATCCTGAATGCTTTAACTCAGTTCGTTACATCCAGAACGAGCTACAATATTGAAATTGGCCATGCCAACCTTACCTGGTACGACAATGTGCTCTTCGAAGATATCAGGATTGCTGACCGTGAAGACAGCACACTCCTGACCACCAACAACGTGAGCGCCAATATCAACCTTTATCATCTGGTACTCAATCGTCGGCTGGATTTTGAGAATATCGAATTGGACGAGCCTGTTGTTCACCTCATCAAGAAAAGCGACAGCACCGCCCTGAACATTAGTGAATTCTTGCACCAGTTGCGAACAACAGGGCAGCCAGATGTGAGTGCGAAACCCGCATCCAAGTTCCTGGTAGAATCGGTGAAAATCAGGAATGGCACCTTTACTTACAATGACCTAACAAAACCAGTTATCGAAAAAGGCAAGGATTACAACCATTTTGGATACCGCCACATCAATACCAGGGCAGACAATTTTATCCAGATAAACGACACACTCAGCTTTGAGCTGGTGCACTTTCAGGCGCAGGATTTTACCGATCAATTGAACATCCATACACTGAGCGGATACTTCAATTACTGCAACACCGCCATGTCATTGTCCGATTTAAAGCTGGTCACCGACAAAAGCTCTATCAAAGACTCGATCAGGTTAACCTACAACTCCCCGGCCGCCCTGGGCTATTTTGCAGACAGTGTCGGTTTCTTTGTCAATCTCGACAGCTCCTTTATCAGTTCAGATGATATTGCACTTTTTGCCCCGTCTATAGACAACCTCGACCAGGTATATGAAATCTCCGGGCAAATTAAAGGTACCGTAGGCAACCTGATGGCCAAAAAGATAAACCTGAAATTTGGTGAAAACACCTCTATAGAAGGGGACCTTAGTTTCTTTGGCCTCCCCAAAATAAAAGAGACCTTCATAGACCTGAACTGTAAAAGTGCCACACTAAATCCAAAAGACCTTGTAAAGTATATACCCGAAACACACGGACAAAGACTGCTCAATGCAGGAACAATACGATTCTCTGGACAGTTTCAAGGCTTCCCTACTGACTTTGTTTCGCATGGTTCCTTCTATACCGAAGCTGGTTTTATAAAATCAGACATCAACTTAAAACTGGAACCAAACAACACCACACATTTTTCCGGCAACCTGGCACTGAGAAAATTTGACCTGGGCAAAATACTTGACCAGGAAAAAAACCTGCAGGAAATCTACTTGAATGGCCATATCAACGGGAAACTAAAAGAATTGAACAACCCTTCGTTTCACCTCAATGCAGACATAGACTCTATCGGAATAAGAGGCTACAAATATTCCAATATCCATTTCAACGGGGACATGGCCAACGGCTATTTCGAGGGGGAATTGAAAACCAAGGATCCCAACCTGGTTTTCGATGGGCAGGTGGCCATAGATGTAAGAAACAACAAAGACAAAATAAATATAAGTGCCTGCCTTGACGCCCTCAATTTGAAGCCTTTGGGGTTCAGCAACAAAGAAGTTTTCATTGCATCCCACATCAACATAGACGTAAAAGGATTCCATGTCGATAGTATCAAAGGTTTTGCCAACCTAAAAAAACCAAAACTGATAATAGAATCGGACAAATTGGAACTGGACTCTGTAAAGTTTTTGTCTTTCATGGTAGGTAATGAAAGGATTATCTCACTGGAGACTGATGGGCTCACCGCCCAGGCCAAGGGGGATTTTAAAAACAGTAAGGTGCTAAAGGAACTGAAAAAATTGTACACAGAGCTGAAACTAAATCTCCTAAACGACCCTGACAGTCTCGATAATTACTACAGCCAGAAAGAAGAAGAATCCGAAAGTTTTGAGGTAGAACTAAAAATAAACCTTTGGGATGCCAACAGGTTTATTCAACCCTTTTACCCGGAAATCTCTTTATCAAAAAACCTTTTGCTCGAAGGGAATTTTATTTCAGACAACACTTCAATATTAAGTTTGAACACCAATTTAGACTCTATGTATATAGGGCAAAACTTATTTCAAAAGAACCAACTGGACATATCTATCTCAAAGAAATTTTCCGACAGGAATGTATTGTCCTCCTTCTTTGTTTCATCCAAAGAGCAAAATTGGAATGGGAAATCCAGAACCGACAACATTTACTTCGAATCCATTTGGTCCAATGACCACATGGACCTGGAGTTTAACCTCGATCAATCCAAACTGGAAAACAATCTCAACCTCAAAGCTTCAGTAGATTTCGTAGAAGATTCGATTGCTTTCCACTTTCTAAAATCAGACATACAGGCCCTGGGAAAATACTGGAATTTCGACAGCACCAACCAGGTCGTTTATACCAATAAAAAATTCATCTTTGACAACCTCAGACTTTTGCAGGCCAAGCAGTCAATCGCTGTAAATGGGACCCTCTCCGATTTTGCATCAGACCAACTTCATGTGGATATCAGAAACTTCAATGTGAGTAGTTTAAACACGGTTTTTCCTATTAATATCACAGGGGTAGTCGATGGTAATATTGATATCAATAAGCTCAAAAACGACATTTTGATCGAGAGCAACTTAAGGGCTGAAGAGTTCTACATTGAAGACTTTTTGGTTGGGGATATTGATTGTTTTTCCGATTGGGAAAACAACCGCGACAGGTTGGGACTGGACTTTACTGTAAACAGGAGCGGAAAAAGGATCATAGATGTCAATGGGTACTTCTATCCTAAAGAAGAAATAAACCAACTGGCAATGACGGCAGATTTCGACAGTGCCAACCTCAATATAATCCAACCATTCGTAAAAGACCATTTCACCAACCTCAGTGGCTTTGCCTCGGGCAATTTCAGCATCACCGGAAAACCCTCCTCGCCTATTTTGGATAGTAAAAATAACGCCGGGCAAATTAGCAATGGCAAAATCACTGTCAACTACACCAATACTGCCTATTCCTTTTCGGGCGGTATTGTGTTTGGTGAAAACCAGATCGGGGTGGAAAACCTAAAACTTGTGGATGTCCGAAACAATGAAGCCATCTTTAATGGAGGTATTTTTCATGATGGATTTCAGCACTACGTGTTGGACATTACCGGACGGTACGAAAATTTCAAGCTACTCAATACAGGCTCAAAAGACAACAAGCTCTATTACGGATCTGCCTTTGCCACTGGGGACATTAGTATCCTGGGGGCTGTTAACAATCTGGAAATAAAAGCGCGCGCCAGAACAGACAAAGGCACCAGGATTTCGATTCCCATTGGGGAATTGTCCGAATATAATGTCGAACAAAAAGACTACATTTCCTTTGTTGACCTCAGCGATCCCGAGCACCAAAAACGCATGGCCCAAATAGCTGAAGAAGAAATCAATTTAAAAGGTTTGAAGCTTGATTTTGACATAGAAATGACCAATGATGCCTATACCGAGCTCATATTCGATGTTAAAGCCGGTGACATCATTAGGGGAAGGGGCAATGGCAATATCAAACTACTCATCGACCCGTACGGGGACTTTAATATGTTTGGGGACCTGCAAATTGAATCAGGTGGGTATAATTTCACTTTGTACAACATCATCAACAAAGAATTCGAGATTCAAAAAGGGAGCAGCATCTCCTGGTATGGGGATCCCTATGGGGCGAAATTGAACATCAACGCAACCTACCGCCAACTTGCCTCCCTGGCCCCTATTATAAGTCAGTCAGAAAACGATATCAATTCCCCCGAAATAAGGACCAAATATCCATCCATTGTAGATTTGTACCTCAAGGGCAATTTGCTTTCTCCTGAAATCAGTTTCGATATAGATATTGAAGACTATCCGGATAATGTGACACTTACAGGAGGGGAAACTATTCCAATTGATACTAAGATCAGTGCATTTAAGGCCCGTCTTGCCGCCAACGAGCAGGAAATGAAACGACAGGTATTTAGTCTGGTGATCTTAAGGAAATTCTCGCCGGAAAACAGCTTCCAGGTGAATACATCCCAGACTTTTGGAAATAGCTTGAGCGAGTTTGTATCCAACCAATTGAGCTACTGGGCAACCCAGGTGGATGAGAACCTGGAGGTGGATGTAAACCTTGCCGGGCTCAACGAAGAAGCTTTCAATACATTTCAACTCAGGTTGTCGTATTCATTTCTCGATGGCCGGCTGAAAATAACACGCGGCGGAGGGTTTTCAGACACCAACAACAACTCCGACCTGTCCACCATTATAGGAGACTGGACCGTTGAATACCTCCTCACCCATGATGGTAGATTTAGGGCCAAAATGTACAGCCGATCCAACATAAATGCGGCGGCCAATCGGGAACTTGGAGAAAACAATACGGAAACAGGTTTCAGCCTGCAATTCGTACGAAGTTTTGACCAATTGAAGAATATTTTAACCGAATCAAGGAAAAAGAACCAGGAGGACAATCAAAGTATACCTCCCAAGCCTGATAAAGCCGAGGGCATTCGCAACGAAGAGGAAGAAAGCGTTTCCACCAATAAATAAATTTTGGGGAAAATAAATTTTCTGCTAGTTGAGAATTATGTACATTTAAGTAATTGATATGTCCAACTTTACAATTCAGAAAAATGCACCTCAATGAATTCATGCAATCTTATGCAGATGAGATCAAAGGAAACTATTCCGAGTACGACGAAGAAAGGTCGGTAATTATAGTTCCTTTGAAAGACGACCGGTTTCAGGCTGTAATAGCCGAGATCGATCAGGATAAACAATTGGTAAATATTTCTTCCAAGGTATGCGACTCTGAAGAGAACGTGAACATAAAACAACTCTTAATAGAAAACCACAACCACCCCTTTTGCAAGTTTGCACTTGCCAACGGCTTTCTAAAAGTAGAATCCAATTTTAACACCATAAACCTGGACGAAACCTTGCTAAAAAAAGTAATCCTGGATGTAGCCAATCTTGCGGATGATTGGGAATTCAAAATTACAGGAAAAGACATATTCTAATAAGCCCAGAATAGTACCCCAAGCAAAGAAATCTTCAACATTGAAGATGATGCCTTACTGTTTCTCTTGACAATCGCACGCCATTCCCGGCTACATTGTTCGTGCAGTATCAACAGCAGTTGGCTCTTTTCAAGTCTTTCAAATTTCTTGGTTTTTACTGCCTATTGGTTGCCACTTAATGTTAAATTTGCCAGTTACAGGCCGCCTTATCGTTCCGGTTTTTTTATCGGAAAGGAAAGTCCGGGCAGCATAGGGTGTCGTACTTCCTAACGGGAAGGTATCCTGCGTGCAGGGTACAGATAGTGCAACAGAAAATATACCGTCTTCTTCGGCTTGCCGGTGGAGATAAGGGTGAAATGGTGGGGTAAGAGCCCACCGCGCTTTGGGCGACCACAGTGGCAGTGTAAACCTTACGAGCTGAAAGATCAAATAAATCCTGTTTCAAAACGACCCGTTTTATCCCGGCTTTTGCCAGGAGGCAGGAAGGGTAGATTGATAGACCCAATCAGCGATGGTTGGGCCAGATAGATGATAGGGGCTTCAATTCGTTGAAGTACAGAACCCGGCTTATAGGCCTGTTTTTTTTATGACGTTCGATTAACAAACTTTACCAGAAGTTCAAGGTAGTTATAACCCGGGAGGTAAAGTCGTTAAAACCTCAATCCATACATAAAACAGAAAGCAATTCATGAGCAAAAAGATATTGATCATTGATGACGAGAAAAGTATAAGAAATACCCTCAAGGACATCCTGGAATACGAAAAATATAAAATAGAGGAGGCTGAAAATGGCAAGGTCGGTTTGGAAATGATCACCCAAAACGAATACGATATTGTACTTTGTGATATAAAAATGCCAGAAATGGATGGTATGGAGTTGCTTGAAAAAGCCCAGGAGTCGGGATCAAGTGCCCAATTTATCATGATATCTGCCCATGGTAATATAGAAACTGCCGTTGAAGCCACAAAAAAGGGAGCCTACGATTTCGTCCAAAAGCCACCAGACCTCAACCGCCTTCTCCTGACTATCCGCAATGCAAGTGAAAAATCCAACCTGGTTTCAGAGACCAAAATTCTGAAACGTAAGGTATCCAAATCGATGGAGATTGTAGGTGAATCTGATCAGATTCATGAAGTGAAGGAAATGATCGAGAAAGTGGCCCCCACTGAGGCCAGGGTTTTCATATTTGGAGCCAATGGTACTGGCAAAGAATTAGTAGCCAATGCAATCCACAAACTAAGCAGCAGGGCACAAATGCCATTGGTAGAGGTCAATTGCGCTGCTATACCTTCGGAGTTGATAGAAAGTGAACTGTTTGGTCATGAAAAAGGCTCGTTTACATCTGCCATCAAAAAGCGGATAGGAAAATTTGAGCAGGCAGATGGAGGCACTTTGTTTCTTGATGAAATAGGCGACATGAGCTTGTCTGCACAAGCCAAAGTGTTAAGGGCCCTTCAGGAAAACAAGATCACCAGGGTTGGTGGCGATAAGGAAATCAATGTCAACGTGAGGGTAATTGCCGCTACAAACAAAAACCTGAAAGATGAAATCTCGCAAAATAAATTTAGGGAAGACCTTTACCACCGGTTGAGTGTGATAGTAATCAATGTGCCCACACTTGCTGAAAGGCAATCGGACATACCATTATTGGTGGACAAATTCCTTGGAGATATAGCACGTGAATATGGCAGCAAACCCAAAGCGATCGAGGAAAATGCCATTAAATTACTTCAACAAGGCCAATGGAGTGGCAATATCAGGGAACTGAGAAATGTAGTGGAGCGGTTAGTAATTATGAGTCAGGATGTAATTACAGAAGAGCATGTAAAAAAATATGCGGACATATAATCACACCCGCATTCATACACACTTTTTTTGATAAAAATTATTTGGACTGGTTCACACTTTGAGATTCATGCTTTGCATAAGTTGGGCATGTTCTCTGTGTGCAAGCGCTGGCCGCCAAAACAATTATTGCTAATATTAACGCTGTTAATTTCATAGTAGTAGAGTTTAACACAATTTACCTTTCTAGGCTTAAATATATAAAAATTGACATTCAGTTCAAAAAAAAACCAATATAATCCTATAGTTTGGATTAATTATACAATTAAACGGTTAAGTTACCAATAAATTACAACCCCTCAAATCAGAATTGTCAATTCTTCCCAAAATTTCGAATTTTCCGTCTGTACGCACTATTCCAATATCCTTTGTTTCAATAAAGGAACACGAATGAACATTGGCCAAATCAATGACATTTATGCCACCTGTTTTACCATCCTGTAGATAATTGAAGGGGTCATTCATTTCCCTAATCACAATTCTCATCCAATCTGGGGTATCAAACCTCCCCTCCCCGCCTGAATAAGCCTGCGACATCAATTCAGTCATCCCATATTCAGAATGTACTATGTCTATCCCCAATCCTTCCTTTAATACAGCGTGCAATTCCTCCTTGGTGTATTCCCGTCCCCTTCCTTTCATGCCGCCTGTTTCAATCACTTTCAGGCCATTTAAGTTTCGCCCGACATATCTGGAAAACTCTAATAAGGCAAACGAAACACCAAACAGCACCACGTTCCTGTTGTTTCGAAGCTCCTCAACAATAGCAACTTCCAATTTGGCGTAATCGTTCAAAAAATACCCGGAATGTTCAGTTTGGGATTCTTTTATGAAAAAATCCACCATATTGATCAATCCTGAATTCCCCTGTTGCTGATAGGAAGGCAGTAAGGCCAATATGGTCGATTCACTGAGTGGCCCGTAAAAGCTTTCGAAAATGGATTTACAAATACTTCTATAAAAAGTTTCATCTTCAATAAGGTGTTTGCTGCGTGCTGCGGAAGTAGTTCCACTGCTTAAAAATGTCTTTTCAGCCAGCCAATTTCCCGATTTTATATCAAATGACTTAAAAAACTCAATGGGTAAAAAAGGGATTTGATCAATACTTACCACTTCATCAACAACAATCCCCAGGCTATCCGCATACTCACCATAAATTTTGTTAGCCTTAACTTGAAAATTGAAAATTTCCAGGGATAATTCTTCAAAGGAATCAGCGTTAATATTTAGGATAGAATCCTTGAAGTCATTTAAAGAATGCACAGTATATCAGTTAAGGGTATAATTGTTAATAATTGTATTATATTGAATTAAATTAGCAAATGTAATTGGAATAGGAATGGTGAGTAAAGAATCCGGTACAAATTATATTTTTTCGAATAGGTTTTTAAAGCAAGTTGTGGCAGGGTTGGTAACAGCTGCCTGCATATACTCTTGCAGGGCTCCTGAGGATTTCCCTATAGTTCCAAACATTGGTTTCGATCAGGTCATATTTAAAGATTTGACTGACCAACCCGATTCTTTGATCCTATTCATTGACTTTGAAGACGGGGACGGTGATTTGGGCCTCAACCGCGATGAAAACGACTATCCCTATCAGGATTTTGATTTTGTAGTAGATGAAGATGGCAGGATAGTTACACTGAGTGCTACAGACACAAGGCCTCCTTATTATCAATTTGCTTTCGAATCAGGCCAAAACCCAGATAAAATAAGTGATACAGATAACAGACCGGTGTTTAGTTGCGACAACTACGATTTCCTGTTTATCAATGAAGACAGGAATGTATTCATCCCCAAAGGGACAAAAACCACAGACATAGACCTCAGTCAATTTCACCTGGACACATTGTTTGTTGTCAAAAACGAAAACAGGAACAATATCTTCGTTGATTTCTTCAGGAAAAGGGGTTCAAACTACGAATTTATAGATTGGAAGCGTGCATTCGACGAAAACGGTTGTGGTATAGATTTCAATGCCAGGTTTCCTATATTCGATGTACAAAGCCTCAACTCGTCATTGGAGGGTACCATCAAATATTCTATGACATCAAGTGGGTTCAATGTTTTGATACGAACGGACACTTTCAAACTTAGGGTGAAAATAAAAGACAGGAGGCTACACGACAGCAATGTAATAGAAACAGGCGACCTCACCCTCGAAAGCCTCAAATAGCCTTTAGTACAAAGAAGGATACCTCTGAGGATCTGTCTCAGACATCAATTCGTATATTTTCTCAAAAACTTCTTCAGAATTGGGTTTAGAGTAGTAATCACCATCTGAGCCATAAGCCGGACGATGTTCTTTGGAAGAAATTGTAAGTGGTTTTGAATCCAGATACCTGTACCCACCTTGCCCCTCCAGTACTTGTTGCAGCATGTATGCGGTAGCCCCTCCAGGCACATCTTCGTCTGCAAAAACTATCCTGTTGGTTTTCTTCAAAGATTTCAGAATATCGTTGTTGAGGTCGAATGGAGCAAGGGTTTGCACATCAATCACCTCTGCATCTATTCCGAAATCAGATAAATGTTTGGCCGCCTCCATCACGATCCGGCACATAGACCCATAAGTCACTACCGTAACGTCCTGGCCTTCTTTCAGGACTTCCGGTTGTCCCAGCGGAACACGTATATCCCCGATATTTTCTGGCAGTTTTTCTTTGAGCCTGTATCCATTTAGGCTTTCTATAATGATAGCTGTATCATCAGAATCAAGCATGGTATTATAAAAGCCAGCGGCCTGGGTCATGTTTCTGGGTACTAATAGGTAAATCCCCCTTAGTGAACCAAGGATCATACTCATGGGAGATCCTGAATGCCAAACACCTTCCAACCTATGCCCACGCGTCCTGATAATAACCGGGGCTTTTTGACCTCCTTTGGTACGATAATGCAGACACGCCAGGTCATCTGTCAACACCTGAATACAGTAATAGATATAGTCCAAATACTGTATTTCAGCAATTGGCCTGAGCCCTCTAAGTGCTGCTCCTATTCCCTGCCCCATGATGGAGGTTTCACGGATACCTGTATCGGTAATTCTTAATTCCCCATATTTATCCTGCAATCCGGCCATGCCCTGGTTGACATCACCAATTTTACCTACATCTTCACCCATGGCAAAAACGAGTGGGTTTCTCCTGAAAATATCATCAAAGGCCGCATTAAGTACTTCGCGTCCATCAACCATTTCAAATTCGTTGGAATATACCGGGTTGACAGGTGGAACCTTTAGGGCAGAATGCTCCGATTCGCTGTACATATGGCTTGAGTACTCGTCGTATCTTTGCGATTGCTTTTCTTTTATCCAATTTACCAGCAATTGTTTTTCCTGTAAATCTTCACGGGCCACCCACCTCAAACTTCTTTTTGCCGCTCTTTCTGCATCCAGCTTGTTGGGGCTGACAGTCTCCCTGAGTGTATTGGCCAAATGGTTGAGTTGATTTTTGTATTGGCTTTTGGCTGCCAGAATGTTGATGATTTTTAACACCTCATTCACTTCTCTCTTCACACTTCCCAGATAAGCTTTCCAAGCCTGGTTTCGGGCGGTTTTTGCTGCATTTTTGGCTTCCTCTTCTATGGCATCCAGTTCATTGTCATTGGCCATGCCTTCTGACAATATCCACTCCCGCATCTTTTTCACACAATCATACTCCCTCTCCCAGTCCAAACGCTCGGTTGATTTGTACCTTTCATGTGAACCGGAGGTAGAATGGCCCTGGGGTTGCGTTACTTCTACTACATGAACCAAAACTGGCACATGCTCTTCCCGTGCAATTCTTTCAGCTTCCCGAAAGGTGCTGCACAACTGCATGTAATCCCATCCCTTTACCTGAAATATTTCTATCCCTTTCCCATCTTCGTTTCTTTGAAAACCAGCCAGGGCTTTTGATATACTACTTTTTGTTGTATGGTATTTATTGGGGACCGAAATACCGTATTCATCGTCCCAAACTGCCAATACCATGGGCACCTGAAGCACCCCAGCCGCATTTATCATTTCGAAAAATGCCCCTTCCGAAGTAGATGCGTTTCCAATGGTGCCAAAGGCCACTTCATTTCCTTTATTGGAAAATTCTGTGAAAGCATGCAATTCGGGGTTGTCCCTATACAGTTTGGAAGCATAACCTAAACCCAACAATCTTGGAATTTGGCCTGCGGTACAGGAAATATCGGCACTGGAATTTTTCATGTTGACCAGGCTCTTCCAATTTCCCTTTTCATCCAATGACCTGGTGGCAAAGTGGCCATTCATCAACCGTCCGCCTGATGCGGGTTCGGCCTCAAGGTCGGTATGTGCATAAAGTTGGGCAAAAAACTCCCGGGAAGTGAGCTCGCCTATAGCCATCATAAAAGTCTGGTCGCGATAATACCCGGATCTGAAGTCTCCATTCCTGAACACCTTGGCCATGGCTATTTGGGGGATTTCCTTTCCATCACCAAATATCCCAAACTTGGCCTTGCCCATAAAGACTTCCTTGCGCCCTATGTAGCTATCTTCCCTGCTTTCAACAGCAAGTTTGTAATCACTCAAAATTACTTCGGTTTGAAGTTCAGTATCAACCGATAATTGAGTGGTGAATTCCATAGTATAAACTTGTGTTTGCTAACTTAAAGACCAATAATTATGCCTCAAATCTATATAATTCGAAGGATTTATCAAAAAAAAGAAACGGCACCTCAAACGAACTTTTATACTGATTTATTAACGTAAATTTAACTATACAGTATTATGTTCTTAATATTTTAATATTTCAAAATTAAATTCTTAAAAAATCTTTTCTTCTTACTGAACAATGCCTGTAAAAAATAATATTAAAATAATGTATCGAATTTTATCCCATAGGGTTCTGCAATAACATAATTTTTGCCTTCATCTCTATATTTGCATATCCACCAAACGATATTAAGCCATGATAATAGGAGTTCCAAAAGAGATTAAGAACAACGAAAACCGTGTGGCTTTAACTCCTGCGGGCGTTAAAGAATTGATGAAGCACGGGCATCAGGTATTTGTCCAGAAAACCGCAGGTGCAGGCAGTGGTTTCAACGATGATGACTATGTTGAATCGGGAGCAGAACTACTTTCGACCATCGAAGAAGTCTATGCCACCGCAGAAATGATTATTAAGGTAAAGGAGCCCATAGAGGCTGAATACAGCCTTATCAGGGAAGATCAACTGGTATTTACTTACTTCCATTTTGCCTCATACGAGCCATTGACCAAAGCCATGATAGCGAGTAAATCAGTCTGCCTGGCCTACGAAACGGTTGAAAAACCTGACAGGAGTTTGCCCCTGTTGGTGCCTATGTCTGAAGTAGCGGGCAGGATGTCTATTCAGGAGGGTGCCAAATACCTGGAAAAACCATCAGGTGGCCGTGGAATCCTTTTGGGGGGTGTACCAGGTGTGAGGCCCGCCAAAGTGATGATATTGGGAGGTGGCGTGGTAGGAACCAACGCCGCTAAAATGGCTGCCGGCCTTGGTGCTGATGTCACCATACTCGACTTAAGCCTTTCCAGGCTTAGGTATCTGGATGATGTGATGCCGGCAAACGTTAATACCTTCATGTCTAACGAGTACAATATACGGGAGCTTATCAGCAGCCATGACCTTATAGTGGGTGCGGTACTCATTCCGGGAGCAAAAGCACCGCATCTGATTACGAAAGATATGCTAAAGGATATGAGGCCAGGTACTGTACTTGTAGATGTGGCGGTGGATCAGGGTGGATGTATTGAAACATGCAAACCTACAACCCATGAAAACCCCACCTACATGATCGATGGGATCCTGCACTACTGTGTTGCCAATATGCCTGGGGCTGTGCCTTACACTTCAACCCTGGCTTTGACCAATGCCACTTTGCCTTATGCCATTGAACTGGCCAACAAAGGCTGGAGAAAGGCCTGCAAAGAACGCAATGAACTGAAACTTGGTTTGAACATTGTGAATGGAGAGGTGGTTTACAAAGGAGTGTCCGAGGCATTCGGACTTCCGCATACCCCCGTGGATTCTGTCCTTACCGGCCTTCACACTGTTTAAATTATTGGGGTTGGAAAATCAACGGTTACTTTATCGTATTTTCCAACCCTTCTATGGTTTCCTTACTTATAGGGCCCTCAAAAACGATCATCCTGTACTTCAATCTTAGAGGGTTTGATTGATCGACATTCACCGGATACCTACCAGGGTAAGCCGCATTTTGCATACTCCGCTTGGCCCTCAAAATCCAGGGCTGTGGGTTTCCAGGATTCTCAGGGTGGCTTATAACGACCACCCCCTGACTCGCCCCGTCACCCGCAATATCTCCACTCACTTTCATCCATGTGCCGGCTTCCAAAGACAGGGTTTGCGGCTGAACCTGCCCACTAACCGCATCAAACCTGACATCTCCGGGCAGCACCATTCGCCATGAAAAACCACCATAACCTTTTTCGTCTTCTGATCCACCCAACATCAAGCTGTCAATCAAAGGCTGTATCTCTATATCAAAATCTATGATCCTGTAGTTTTCGTTTTTTGGAAATACTTCAATTGTCACATCCTCCCTTGCAAAGGGCTTCTTATCGCTATTGCCATCCAGTCGAAGTGGCGATTTCCAATCCACCACTGCGGATACCACCAGGTTTCCCCTTTCTTCCCTGGCCTGGCTCTTTACCACTTCAGTTTCGAAATTTTCCAAAGTCCATCCATCCCCTAATCTTTCGTCCCCAGCGAATATCTGATGCCAGGCCCAAAAAATACCCCGGTGGTGGTAGTGGTCTTCGGGAAAGTCCTCGGTCAAAACATCACCATTCAGTCCATACAGCGGATGGATATAATTGGTTCTTTCGTACGCTCCATTTAGGGATTTAGGGGCGTGTTGATAGAATAATACACTGTCCATTCCCTGGAGTACCAATATTCCTTCTTCACTTTCATTTACTATCCATTTGCTGTTATCCTGACTGCATGCCAGAAAAAGTGCAAAACATAACAATAAGCACATTTGACGCATAATATTAAATCTTTGAGTTGTTTATTTTCTTTAAAATATATTGAGTTGCTCCTTTTTGCTGCGAAAATGGAATTCCTTTATTCAATTGTTTTGCATTATAGGTGCCCACCTCATTTCCGTATAGATCGATCAGTAGGTACTCACTGTTCGGTTCAGGCACAAACCATTCGGGAAACTGGTTGATCCTGGGCCAATCCTCCGGCATATTCATGATGGTTTGATGACGGTGTGTATCAAACTTCAGGATGCCACTCCAATTGGCATCTACTGCGATGCTTAGTATCAGGTTGCCATCGTTCATTTCCGCCCCTATCTTCACATCAGACCTCCAGGGGTTCACAATCGCACCCTGCGACTTCCATAGGCAATACATAATGGTGGTTCGGGCAAAATTGCCATCTCCATGCCAGCCCTCAATCACGCCATCCTCTTTTTGCATAGCCCACATCACCTGTATTTCACTATTGATCCAGTCTTTCACTGACTGTATGTTTTCCCGTGCGTATAAATTCAACGCCCCTTCTATGGCATCAGCATATCCATCAGAAGAGCCATTTTCCCAATCGAAATTTCGGTACTTGTCTTTCAACACTTTCAGCCCGTTCAAAACAGCGTTGCGGTAAGCCTCAACTGAGTCCACCTGATACACAGTGTAAAAACCGTTGAAACTGTACCCAAAATTATCGGCTATCCTGCTTTTGACCACCTCTCCGGTTTGCGGGTTAATGGCATCATAAAAAAGGCCATCTTTATTGCGGCCAACAGCTAAAATACGGTTGAGCATTTCATGTATGTGTGGCTCATACAGTTTTTTCTTTTCGGGTTGGGCCTTGCTAAGCGTAGCATAAAGCTCACACAGTCCGGATACTATCTCACAGCCATGATCACGCAACCTGAGTACTTCAAAATCTCTGGTAGGATGGTTGTCGCCCAGCAAATAATAGTCGCCCAAACGAATGGCCCAATCCAGGTATTTCTGTTCACCAGTCATCCAGTATATGCGGGACAGCACCTGTAGCATCTCCCCATTTACCTCCTTATTGGTGGATACTATATCGCCAAATTCCGTTTGGATGGGAGCATTCGCCCACATATCATCCAAAATACCAATCATCCTGTCAGACCAGGGGCTCTTTCCCAACCACTCGGTAAGTGGCAGCAACCCATCTTTGATGTACTCAGAAGAGCCAAACAAAATATCTTCAAGGTTTGGCTCTGGTGTGTCGAAACCACCCTTTTCAAAAGAATAAGTGTCGGGTAAATTTCCTATGCGGGAAGTCAGGTGCTTTTCTATGTTAAGCATATCCAGCATTTTACCACCAAACAACCGCTCATCAGTAAGCGATGCTGTGAGCACCATAAAAGGATAATTGTCAGCCGCCGCATCTTTCGCATTCCAAATAGTGGAATCCTTTTGCAAATTTCTTGGGATCAATCCTGTCTTAGGATCGGTATGGGCAAGCCACCCCTCCACAAAACGCCGGCACCTTTCAAACCCTTCATTGACCAGCTCGCCATTGGCCTTGGCTTGCCTGATGGCCAGGCTGTCTGATGCTGACAGTTCGGGATGGTGCTTGTTGGGTGCAGAGCAGGAAAACATGGCCGCTCCGAGTATTATAGGTAAAATATAAGTTTGGATGCTAGACATACAGGCAATCGTTGAAAGTTGAAACGTGGTTGCCGTGAAGTTAACAAATACGATATAAAGAAAAGAGGTCAAAGCAATTATCTCGTCTGACCTCTTTTACTAATTCTATTTTCCTTAAATATACATCCTTCAGCCCATTACATTAAGTTTTTACAAAATCCCTGTCTGAACGCATCATTTACTTTGAATACGGTCTTAAATTCACCCTGAGCAAATAGTCATCGCATGTTACAAACAAAAACCGCCCGTCATCACTAAAGGCGCAATTTGAAGTGCGCTTGTCGGTCCTCAATGTCCCCAGATGTTTGCCCTGTGGTGAAATAACAAGCACTCCATCCGGACCGGCCACAAATAAATTGCCCTTTTCATCCACTTTGAGGCCATCAGGACATTGCTTGCTCACGCTTGCCTGATACAATGCCGTCACATCAAAGAATACCCTTTGGTTTTTGACCTGTCCTTCTCCCACAATATCGAAAGCATAGACGGTAGGGTAATCGGGATCGGAGTTTGCCACATACAATGTTTTGTCATCATTTGAGACGGCAATGCCATTGGGAAACCTGACCGATTTGCTCAACAATTTCACACTCCCCTTTTTTCCTTTGAAATAAATGCCATTAAAGCCTTGTTCGCTCTTTTGTTTTCCCAGTCCATAAGAGGGATCTGTAAAGTAAAGGTTCCCTTTGCTGTCATAAGCAAGGTCATTTGGCGAGTTGAATCTTTTGTTGTTAAAATTATCGGCAATGCTTTCAAACTTTGGCTGTGCAGGATTGGAAGCGTCTATCAACCTACCAATTTGACGGTTGCCTTGTTGACAAATCACCAGGTTACCCGTCGGATCCAATGCCAAACCATTGGACCCAATCCCCCCTTCCTTGGGCTGGCTTTCGTCATATCCTGATTTGGAAATATATACGCTTAGCCCATCCAGGTCGTTCCATTGATAGATTTTATTTTCCGGGACATCCGAAAAAAGCAACTTTTGGCCATGTGGCTGCCAGACGGGCCCTTCCGACCAGGTAAAACCTTCTGCAATCAAATCGATACGTGCGTGTGCCGATACTGATTGGCTAAACGCAGGATCAAACTGCTCAACAGAACCAAAAGCCGGGTACTTTTTCAAAGAATCCAACAGGGATTTGAACCTGAGCCTGGTGCTTTTACCATCACTGCTTGATATGGTGCTTTTTTCCAGTATGTCTTTTTTCACATCAAAAAAACTACCATCACCATACAGCTTGAACTGATCGTTGAACACAAGCTCCGACGGGGCAAACTGGTCCTTGTCCCAACCCGGCTTGGGGTTATAGCTCATGTACACCCAGTCGCGCCTTGACGATGGTTGTCCCTTAAGAACAGGCAAAAAACTCTGGCCATCAGTTAAAAAATCATCAGGTACCTTTTTGTTGGCTACATCCAAAATAGTGGGCAGAAAATCTATCGCATCAATGTACTCACCTGATTCAGTGCCCTTTTCTATTTGTCCTGGCCAGTTGGCTATGAATGGCACTTTTATTCCCGCTGTAGTAGTCAGACCTTTGCCTCCTTGTACTGTTTTGTTGCCCATTTTGGAATATATGGCCTGGTGGGTTCCATTGTCGGAATAAAACAACACGAGTGTTTCTTCCCGCAACCCCTGCTTTTCCAGGTTGTCTATGATATCCCCAACTATTTTATCGGTGTACTCCACCATATCCCTGAAATAAGTGGTGTCTTCATCAAACCTTCTTTCTGCGTCGTTCCATACATTGCTGTTGGGTGTTGGGGAAAATGGGCCATGCGGAAGGGCCATTGGATAGTAAATAAAAAATGGCTTTTCCTTTTGCCGCCCAACATATTGGTTTAAAAAATCAACAAATATGTCTGGTCCGTATTTTCCTTTGGTATCTTTTAAAAACTCACCGTTTTGTAAAATTGTGGGGTCGGCATAGCGGGAACCTTTGTCTTCAGTATGCCCGGTATGCCAAAGACAGTATTCATCAAACCCGGCTTCATTTACTTTCATTCCTGTGCCACGACGGTATTCCGAGCCTGGAAAATTGGGTGGATCGTAGCTTTGAAGCTGCCATTTACCCATAATGCAAGTGGTATATCCGGCATCCTGCATGAGGTGGCCGAAAGTCCTTTGCCCGGGATCCAATATTCCAAAGGCGTTCCAGTTTCGGAAATTGTATTTACCTGTCATCAACTTTACCCTGGTATTGGTACAAAGTGGCTGAGCATAAGCCTGGTTGAATTTCATGCCGCTTTGTGCCAGTTTGTCCAAATTGGGTGTTTTATAAGAAGTACCACCGTAGCACCCTACTGACTCATACCCCAAATCATCGGCCATGATCAGGATAATATTTGGTTGTGTTTGCTGCCTCTCATCCGGGGAAGGACCTGTGCATGATACAAGGTTCATGACTGTACCTATCATTCCCAAAATGAAAAACTGTTTATACTTTATGTTCATGTTTGCTTTCTAAAAAAATAAAATTTTAAGATATGTTCTACAGCTTTAGCTGAGCATTTGAGATAGTTTCACAAATTCTTTGGATCAAACCCAGGTTGTATCCTTTGGATAACACCCCGCCTCAATGCCATTCTATCGCAAACCAATCTCTTTCCTGTTTTCCTATCACCAATCTACCACAGAGTTGTCATCGGGATCGAACTGAGGAAGGTATTCCCTTGGTTCACCCACCTCATCCATCAGTTTGTTTTCATCTATGGTGATGCCCAACCCAGGGCCTGTTGGAATGGGGCGATAACCATCTTTTACTGGCGGCAATGGCTCTGCCAACAGTTCATGTTCCCTGTCTCCTCTCTCCTGTACCATAAAATTAGGGACAGCAGCTGCAATCTGCAGACTGGCGGCCAATGAACAGGGCCCATTGGGATTGTGCGGTGCTATAGGTGCATAGTAGGCCTCTGCCATGCCTGCTATCACCTTCAATTCGGTAATACCACCTGCGTAGTTTACATCGGGTTGCAGGATCATGGCTGCTCCTTTTTCCAGGATTTCCCTAAAACCCCACTTCGTAAATATCCGCTCACCGGTAGCCAGTGGTATATGTGTTTTCTTGGCCAGGTCGGCCATTACATCCACATTCAATGCCTGGACAATCTCTTCATAAAACCATGGCCTGAGTGGTTCCAATGCCTTGATGAGCAAGCTGGCTGTAGTGGGCTGTACAGCCCCATGAAAGTCTATCCCTATGTCCACACCGGGATATTGTTTTTTCAAAGCACCGAACCGCTCCACTATCTCATCCACCATTTTCTGGCCTTCGGTATATTTAAAAGCTGTCCTCGATCCTTTCGGGCCTACTTTCATGGCTTTTACCCCAGTTTTTTCATTTGGTGTGCCATATACAAATGCTTTGTCACGGGTAGGCCCGCCAAAGAGTTTATAAACCGGCACACCATAACACTTACCTGTAATGTCCCATAATGCCTGGTCAATTCCCGAAAGTATTGCCGTCTTGATTGGCCCTCCTCTGTAAAATGCCCCACGGTGTATCGCTTGCCAATGTTTGGTGACCATACGAGGGTCCTGGCCTATCAGGTAATCCCCCACTTCCATAGCCCCGGCAGCACAGGCTTTTGCGTCATCTTTCAGCATTTCACCCCAGCCGGTAATGCCGGCATCAGTAGAAATTTTCACAAATACCCAGGAGTTTTTCAATACAAAGGTCTCCATTTTGGTTACTTTGATTTTGTCATTTGGGTTGATGGGCGTTTCCTTCGGATCAATAGCCGGGGTGGTAGCTTTCACATCCAACATCCCTGTGGCGCCCATTGCGGCGGTCGCCAAAGAATACTTAAAAAAGCGCCTGCGCGCTGCTGAGTCTTTTTCGTTTAATTCGTGCATAATTATAAGTAGTGTTTTAGTTTGTTCTCTTTAGTTAAGTGAGCGGTATGTTTCTATCCTGGCCTTATTCAAAAAACTGAAGCAGGGCATTGAAGCCCAACCAGGAAATGACGCAGGAAAATATCAATGACAGAAAAAGGATGGTATTGAGGCCCAGCCCGGCCCGTTGATCCCCCATCCGCTTTTTGCTATTGATTAAATAAATAATTCCAAAAATCACCAGGGGAAGTATGAACACATTGGCAACCTGGGAGGCGATTTGGGCCACTATAGGATTGGCACCCATGATGGGAATGGAAAGACCGATCAGACAAGCTATACCCGTCAGTACCTTAAAAAGCTGTGACGAAGTATCCAACACCCCTTCTTTGTAATCTGCAATCAATAAAGGGGCGACCATCAGGATGGGAAACACCGATGATATACCGGCACTAAGTGCGCCAACCATAAACAAGGCGACAGAAAACTTTCCTGCAACAGGCTCCAGGGTCTGTACCATGTCGATCACCCTTTCTATGGTCAAACCATTGTAAAACAGGGCACCCATAGAAGTAATCATTACAGATCCGCTGATGACAAAAAGCAAAATGGCCGATACTATGGAATCATTGGCCTGATCTTTTATGTTGTCATTGCCCCAATTCTTCCCTTTCATAAGCAACGGTCTTACCACAAAAGTGGGTGCGGCCATGGTAGTACCTACGAATGCTGCCACGAGCAAAGTGCCCCCTTTTTCCTGAGGTATGGAAGGGATAAACCCTTTTGCTATTTCTGCCGGGGAAGGCAACACAATGAACATGGAAATCAAAAAGGAAAGGCCCATAAGTGTTACAAAAAGGATGAGTATTCTTTCGAAGACCTGAAATTTTCCAACGATCAACATACCATACAACAAAATAAGCATTACCACTGCTATACCCAAAATTGCCCAATAGTTTTCAGGATTGAGGGTAGGAAAAAACAAACGCATGATCTCGTAAATGGCATTGGATGTGAGCCCAACAATGCCCGAAAGGGAGTTCATTTGTCCCGTAACTACCCCGACCACTACCAAAATGGCCATTAGTTTACCATACCTAAATTCGGTCTTGAAGCTATGGATGGCTGTGCGTCCTGTAACCACCGCGTACCTGCCATAGGCCTCCATCAATGCCCAGGAAAAAATACAGCTTATGGCCAGCACCCAAAGCAATTGACTTCCATAACTGCTGCCCGCTTTGGCCATGGAAGTGACACTGCCTGTGCCAACGGTATATCCTATACAAAATATGCCCGGGCCAATGGCGTAAAGAATTGATAACAAAGTTTTTTTCATGTATCTAGTTTAAAGAGTTTTAATGACCTGCTTACCTATCCTGAACCGATTGATGTCCTGTGATAATTTCATCCACATCGATGACAATCCGCCGATAATCAAAAAGTGCGGCGATAGAATTTTTATCCTTTACTTCTAATATCAAGTGAACCTGGCTGCCACCAGCTCCTGATGGAATCGTTATATTGGTTTTTGGGTTATTAGGATCGTTAATTTTTATTTGGCCGGCGTAAGTACCAGCTTCCTCATATATCCACCAGGAGTACTCCAGGTCATCACCGTCCGGATCGCTTGACATGCTTGCGTCCAGCTCGATAACTTCACCTGCATTGGCATCAAGGCGGACTATGGAATTGTTCTTATCACCATAAAATGCTGCAACCGGGTGGTGGTTAGCCTCTGCAAAAGGCTTGACACACCAATCCATCCTGCAAAGCTGATCGTTGTACATGGCTTCCCTCCACCTCCAAATTGGCACATAATTGTCGTGGTAGGCTTTTCCGTTTTGCGGATCGACCCAATGATCACTTACTTCCCGATAAGTATAAAAAGGTGTGTTTTTTTCTTCATCCAATTTTATATCGTTATGCCTGGACCAAAAGTCAGGAACTTTTTTGCGGGTGAAGCGGCCACTCCAGCCTCCCCAGGATGGTTCGTTGACATCAAACAAACCTTTATTCACCAGGCCCATCCAGGGGATAGTACCTCCCCCTTCCATAAAACCAATCACGTCTTTGCCCCAATATTCGTACATACGCTTGGGATATAAATCCCCCAGGGCACCATGGCCTTTCATGATGTGTTTTTCCTGCCAATCGAGCTGCCCCCGCGTGCTGGTTTCGAATGGGTGCCAATAGTTTGGCCCCAGGTTCACCATCATATTTCCATCAGTTCCGCCTGGCCCACCGTAAGCATAGGTCTGGTAGTTGCTCCTGATCCAGTGGATTTTAGGGAATTCACTACAAATCCATGCCCCGGCATTGTCCTGGGCCCCATTTTCGAATACACGGAGTTTTGAAACGAAACGCTTGACCTCCTGTACACTATGGTTGCTGCGATAATCAACGAGCGCCTGAGCCAGGGTATTTGATCCTGCATTTACCACCACCCAAACAGGGCGAGGGTCATTATTGCTCACAGCATCTATGATCAATCTGGAACCCGGACTGGAATTTCCAGCTTTGACATCTGCTATGCCATAGCTTTTTTGACCTGCAACCACCAGTTTCTTCAGATCAGCTGGTTCAGGGTAACCATCTGCATGCTTCCTCAAGTTTCCGACTACTTTGGCATAAGCATCAATTATTTCATGAAACAATTCTGGATGTGTCACCCAATTATAGGGTCCCAATTTTGAGCCGGGCTTGATGTATTTGCCCGTGACAGCAATCAACCCTTCTATATCGAATTCATTGGAGCAGGTGATCATGTGGATCATCTGTTGCATTTCATCAGGCTCATTGCCCATATCGGCCAGGATAATCAACCGGTTTTTTTCAGTTTGGTTGGGTTGGGAATATGAATACGGACCAATTGAAAAGAAAAACAAAAGCCCTGGAAGAACTTTTCGAAATAAGATTATCATAATTTGTATATAGTTTTTCTCATAATTTATGGCCTTTTAGTTTTATGAATCAATCTTGATCAAACAAATGAACATTAGTTCAAAAATGGTACACGAATGTTCTATTTATTTACAACAAAGTATTTCATGGTGCCATCGTTCACCGTCACCAGCACACCCTTCTCCCCATGTTTAGGGCCTGCTATTAGCTTGATGTCTTTCACATTTTCGGGAACAAAAAAACCGCTGCGGGAAACATTCATTGCTTGAAATGCCCCTTCGAAATGGCCTTTCAACAAATACCCCGGTGAAGCATCCGCTGGGGTCGTTTCTACTTCCACCTCCCATTTGTTGCCTGCTACTAATATATCGTTTATACCATCCCCATCAAAATCATTGCAAATGATGCCGTTGACAGTAGAGAATTGGGCTTCAACAGGCAAGGGCTTCACCTGCAATTCCCCATGAAGGTTTTCAAGTAACACACTCTCGAAAGTATGGGCACTGTATTGAATGGCCTCTGAAATCCCATCTCCCAAAACCTCATTGATATCAGCATGGGCAAAGGCACTGTATGTATCAAATTTTTGCTTAAGGCCCGGCAGTTGCTCAGTGGAGCATTCCTTTCCACGCACCGGCACAATATCGGAGTGGTTGAATTTAGCCAGAAAAACATCGTAGGTTCCATTGGTGTCGAAATCGCTGGCGTACACCATCAGCGGTTTTTCCTTAGATGCCTTGAATTTATAATTTAGGCCAAGGTTGCCTATAATAAGGTCCATATCCCCGTCCTGATCATAATCGGTTGACACCACTTTGTGCCACCAGCCATTGGTTTGTGACAAACCTGATTTTTCAGTTTGGTTGGTATATTGATGGTCGGTTTTAGCGAAAACGGTTACTGGCATCCACTCCCCCACTATGATGAGTTCCTTTTCCCCATCCTGGTTGATGTCCTCCCATACTGCTGACGTGACCATCCCAACGTTCTTTAAGCCCTGGGACAACAGGTCTGTTACATCTGTAAAATCCCCGCCATCATTCCTTAGCAGATAGCTTCCGGGTGGATGGGGATACTTACCAGGAACTACCCTCCCTCCTACAAAAAGGTCCATGTCACCGTCACTGTCAAAATCATGGGCAACCACACAAGAACCACTTGCTGATATGGCAGGCAGGGCATTGGATTTTATAAATTTTCCCAATCCATTATTGATGTACAATCTGTCCTGATAGTATGCTGGATCGGCTACAACTTCATTGCCTCCACTTACCACATATAGGTCCTGGTCGCCATCCAGATCATAATCAAAAAAAACACTACCCATATCCTCAAATCCCTGATCTGCTAAAAACACCGACTGCTCCTCCAGGCTAAAAGTGCCATCTTCCTCCTGAATGTACAGTGCGCCAGCCTGGCCTTTTGCCCCACCTATAAAAAAATCTTCCACTCCGTCTCCATTGACATCTGCTACTGAAATAAAGGGGCCATTTTGTGAAAGCTTGTGTGGTAGGAGGATTTGATCTTTGAAATCGTCGTAATCGTCTTCCTTGTGTTTGAAAGCTTGCTTAAAAGCTTTTTTGGACACTTCTGTAAACGTCTGGGCTTTAGTAGGTGGCACATTCACACCTGCCGGTTTAGCCTCAGTGTACTCAACAGTCAGCATCTGGTTGGCTCCTATTTGTTTCATTTCCTGAATGCGGTCATCCGGCCAACTGACACGCACATGGTCCACCTGCTTATTTTGTCCAAGTCCAAAGTGCACAATTGGCTCCACACTAGACAGGTACCCCCGTACTACTTTGAATTCATGAAACTGGATTCCGCTTTGGGTTCTGATTTGTATTTTGGCACCCAGCCCATTTCTATTTCCCTTGGGGCCTTTCAGTTTAATTTTTAAAAAATTATTGCCGCTATTTTCTGATTTGTTGCGGTATATAAATGCCGGTGCGTTGATGTTGTTGACCACCAGGTCCAGGTCTCCGTCATTATCCAGATCTGCTACTGATGCTCCGTTTGAAAAGCTGCTATGGAACATCCCCCATTCTGTTGCTTTATTGGTAAAAGTCAGGTTACCATCATTCCGGTAAATATAATTGGGACGCTCATTGGCTTTATAGTGCGAAAGTATATAAGCTGCGCTTTCTTGCCTGGGTGTCGTTCTGAAAGCCGGACTATTGATGTATTGCTGCACTTTTTCGTTGGCATCTTTGTCCCAAACGTCTCTCAGGTACCCATTGGAAATAAAAATATCTCGAAAACCATCATTGTCGAAATCCGATCCGAGGCACGACCAACTCCAATCCGTTCTGTCAATTCCAGCCAGTTGTCCAATTTCGCTAAAAAATCCATTGCCCTGGTTGAGGTGCAGCATATTGTGCATGTGCTGCCTGTGAAACCCAAATTCCTTCAGGTCATCGAACAATTGCACATTCATGGAAGCCATGGTTGTTTTGGACCGCACATAGTCTTCCGCAGACATGTCCAGCTCGATAATATCTTCAAGGCCGTCGTTGTTGATGTCCACCACATCTACTCCCATGGCATAGAATGGAATGTGGTTGGTGGCTTGTTTGATGCTTTCAGCAAACCGGCCATTGCCCTGGTTGAGGTACAAATAGTCGTTTTCGTAGTAATCGTTGGAAACGAATACATCGGCAAAACCATCATCGTTTACATCAGACGTGGCGATACCCAAACCGTACCCGAAATTGTTGGTAATTCCTGCCGACAGCCCCACTTCTGTAAATTTTCCTCCTTCATTCAAAAAAAGCTTGTCCCGGTATAAATCGTTTTGTTCCAGTTTTCCAGCCAATACCTGGGCATACCCCAGGTGGAATTTTTCAGGCCTGTTGACCAGGTACATATCCAGATCATTGTCATTGTCGAAATCAAAAAAGGAGGCCATGGTTGAGAATGCCTCATCTGCCAATCCGTATTTTTCAGCCTCCTCTTTAAAGGTTAGGTTCCCCTGGTTGATGTATAAAGTGTTTTTCCGTTGTTCGTGGGTATCCCGAAAGCCGCCCTTGCAAGCGTAAATATCGAGTAGGCCATCGGCATTGACATCCACCATTGCCACGCCATTGTACCAGCCGGGAGTGCCTGACACCCCTGCTGACTCGGTTATATCTTCAAACTCAAAATCACCTTTGTTGAGGTATAGCTTATTGCCTACCTGATTGCCTGTGAAATAGATATCTGGCAGTTCATCGCCGTTGATGTCACCGATAGCCACGCCTCCACCGTTATAAACATAGTTGAAGTCGAAGAAGAAATTGTCATAGTTTTCATGGATGACGTTGCTGAACCGTACATCGCTTTTTTCCGGGGAAACTAACTCAAACAGCGGTGTTTTTTCATTCAGGTCGGTAGCCTGGTCCCCGGTTTCCCTGCATCCAACCCAGCAAATGGCCCAACATCCCAGTAAGAACAAATCTTTGTAATTCATTTCTACCGGAATCCATTCAGTGAAGTGCTAAGGGTATAAAAAAGAGCCCGTTTTAGCGGGCCCTTTTTACTGATCATTGCAATGTTCATTACCATAGCTAGTAATTTATTTTGATTATTCTGTATCTGCAAGGTTGGGATTGACAGCCAGGGCTGGTGCCGGTATGTACCAGTGATAGTCCCTTGGTGCCTGAAAATCAGGCCTGTCTTCCAGGCGGTTGGGGTTGTCTTTAAACACCCAATTGCCCATGTCCCGCCTTTTGATGTCGAACCACCGCTTAAACTCAAAGGCAAACTCCAGTCGTCGTTCGTCGATCACCATATCTACAAAATCAGATTTGTTCATACCCGGGGTTACATCTGGTGGAAAATCAGTGGATGTACCGTTCCAGTTTCTTGCCCTGGCACGTACCTGGTTCACATAGCCTTCCAGTTCTGCGGAAACCCCATTGGCTTCTGCTCCTGCCTCTGCAGCTATAAGCAAAATCTCAGCATATCTCATCAATGGGATATTGTTGCCAGAGTTGTTGCCACTGGCCTGTGTATTTTCATTGAACCTGCCAGCCCATTTTTCTATATGCGGCCTTGGGGGCAAAGGAAATGTACTGTAATGGCGGAGTTCCAAGCCACCGTCATTGGTCCTGAACCATGCAGAATCCAACATGTTGACATCTTTTCTGTAGTCCCTACTGTCCCAGGTATCAAATACAGCCTGCTCGGGAACCGCCAGACCCCATCCACCTGCTGCAGATCCCCTCACTGTAGTAAGCGGTCCGACCCAATCCCTATTGATGTCACCGTCATTGATATTCTGAAGGTAATCAGCGGTGAATATTGGCTCAATCAATTGGTCTTGTTTGTCTTCAATAAAAAGGTCAACATAGTCGGTTTCCAAATCATAGTTGTAAACAGCCTTATTGTCTATCACCCACTTGGCTTCAGTGTAGGCATTGGCGTAATCTCCAATATACAAGTAAATGGATGCGAGCAGTGAAGCGGCAGTGCCCCTGGTAGGCAAAGACCGGATTTTTATATCGGCATTCGGGCTCAGGTTGTCTTTTGCAAACCTGAAATCATCAATGGCATGGGCCAGCAAATCAGCTTCTTTGGTGGATTTGATAGTGGCAATGGCGTCAGTATCTCTCACAAATTCATCAATGTATGGTGCGTCTCCCCACAACATGGCTATGAAGTAATAGGAATATCCCCTTACAAACCGCGCACTGGCCTGGGCAGTTTTCACTTCAGCTTCAGTTAAGTCGGGTACAAAGGTTGCCCCTTCTATAGCGGAGTTGGCAGCACTGATCATCAGGTACCAGGTGTTCCACATATTCTCAATGTGTCGGTTATCAGGGTCAAGCGGAAATTCGTCGTAACTTTGTCGGGCACCCAAAGCCCCAAAAGTACTCTGTCCACACATGTCTGAAGATAGCCACAGGTAAAGTGGCAATGCATCGCCCCATATATGGTGATGGGGCAAGTTGGCATACGCCCCACGCGTCACTATTTCCACATCTTCCACAGATTGAAAAAAGCCTTCCGGGGATAATATATTCGTTGGGGTTTCTTCCAGGTCGGTACATCCGAGTATCAGGACAGCTAGAACTCCCAGAATTGTTTTTATATATTTTTTCATGGTATTTTCTTTTAATGGAAATCAATTAAAATCCTATATTCAAGCCAATGGTGTATGATTTGGTGGTGGGATACGAGCCATAGTCAAACCCCAATGTACCATTTCTGTCAAGCGTTGAATTGTTGGTTTTGTATGCATTTTCAGGGTCAACTCCCGGATAGCTCGTGAAGGTGAGCAGGTTTTGCGCACTGACGTAAACCCTAAATTTGCTGATATTCAACTTGTCTATGACTGCTGAGGGTAAGTTGTAACCAAAAGCTATGTTTTTAAACCGAACGTATCCCCCGTCATAAACAAATCTTGAAGAAAATTTCCTATTGCCGCCATTTTGCGCCCGTGGTATGTTGGAACTGGTGTTGGATGGTGTCCATCGCTCCAAAGCCAGGGTAGATGCATTGTTTTGGGCATAGAAAGTATTGGCCTCCAACAAGGTGTAGCTAAACTTGTCATTTCCTACAGAAGATTGAATGAAAATGTTCAGGTCAAAACCTTTATAGGCAAAGCTATTGGTCCATCCCCAGATAAAATCCGGATTGGGGTCCCCGATGATCGTCCTGTCATCAAAATTGAATACGCCATCATTGTTGAGGTCAGAAAATTTAGCTTCTCCTTCCCGCTGGCTACCTCCCAAGAGGAATGACTCCCCGGATTGATAGACACCTTCGAAAACATAACCATAGTAACTACCCAAGGGAGCACCTTCCCTCAAAATATTGGGGTCGGTCAATTCCAAATGGCCGGGACCAAAACCATAGAACTGATCTGCATGGTCTGGCAACTCTGTTACTTTGTTCCTGTTGGCTGAAATGTTGAAATTGGTGTTCCAATCCAATGGCCCGGAGAGTATATCCGCGCCTATCGACATTTCGATCCCCTTGTTTGTCATTGAGCCTATATTTTGCAGTTGGGAAGCAAAACCGGAGTAAGATGGAAGGTCTATATTGAACAGCAGGTCGGTGGTTTCCATAGAATAATAATCCAGGGTAACATTGAACTTATCTTCCATAAACCCAATGTCAACACCGATATCCAGCTGGGTAGTAGTCTCCCAGGTCAGGTCGCTGTTCGAAATAGCGCTTGGGATCAATCCATTTACCTGGCTTCCTGAAACTACTGTCAGGATTGGGCTGAAGGCTGCAAATGTTTGATAAGGTGATACGGCCTGGTTGCCCGTTTGCCCATAACTCACCCTCAATTTCAGATCGGTAACTGTAGCGCTGGTTTCCAAAAATGGCATATTGCCGATATTCCATGCTACAGCACCTGATGGGAAGAATGACCATTTTTGCCCTGGGCTAAACACCGAAGAACCATCATACCGTCCTGTGAAGGTCACCAGAAACTTATCAGATATACCAACATTCACCCTGCCAAAGAAGGACGTGGTTATTTGCTCGGTCAAATTCGTCTGGGGAATATGCTGGGTAGTACCGGCCCCCAGGTTGTTATAGGTAAACAAATCAGACACAAAGCCCCGCGCCCCGGCAGTTACCCGTTCGCTCTTGTTGATCTGGTAAGAATATCCAAGTGTGGCCGAATAGGTATTTTCGCCTATGGCTTTTTTGTAGGTGAAATAGTCTTCATTGAGCAGCGAAGTGTTTCTCCTTGTGGTCACGGAACCTTCTCCTCCCCGGTTTCGACCATCATAAAGAGTAGTAGGCGTATAGCTGCCAAACCTGTTGTTGGTGTTTTTCAACCCAAAGGTAGATTTGAAGGTCAGGTCTTTGGTAATCGTGTATTCAGCAAAGAAATTACCCTGCACCTGATCTTCCTGCGTATCCCGTATTTGCTCGGTAGTAGCTGCATAGGGATTGTCATAGGGTGTAGGTATCCTCGCCAGGGCAAAATCACCATTGGGCTCGTAGATTGGGATATCAGGGCCCATAAAATAGGCACCTGGAAAAGCCCCTCCGTGTGCACCCGACTGTGTTGGTGCCCCATCTTCGTTTGTTTTTCTTGCTATCAGGTTTAAGCCAACATTGAGTTTGTCACTTGCCTTTAGATCGATGTTGCTCACCACCGCAAACCGGTCGAATTGGGATTCCAGTATTACGCCCTTTTGATCGTAGTAGGTACCGGAGATGTAGTAGTTGACATTGTCAGTACCGCCTGAAAATGACAGTGAGTAGTTTTGGGTAGATCCTGTTTGGAGAACGGCATCCTGCCAGTCGGTATCTGCCCCGACTGGTCCCGGCACGTAGGCTCCATTAGTAGCTTCTTCCATGAGCTCCAGAAAATCATCCCTCTTGAGCATATCCATACGTCCTACCTCCTTTTGTACCGAATAGGAAGAACCGAACTCGATCCGGGTCTGGCCAGCCTTGCCCCTTTTGGTGGTGACCATCACCACACCATTGGCACCCCTTGATCCATAGATGGCCGTGGCTGAAGCATCCTTTAGCACTTCTATAGAGGCAATATCTTCAGGCGATGGCAAAATACCGCCAATGAACCCATCCACAACAAACAACGGATCGCTACTGGCATTGATGGATGTACCGCCCCTTATCCTGATTTTATATCCGGCACCAGGTTCTCCCCCATTGTTGGATTCTACTTGCACTCCTGCCGCCCTTCCCTGCAAGGCAGAGATGGCACTTACAGCCGGATAGGCGGTGAGCTCTTCTGAACTGACCGAGGCTACTGAACCTGTAAGGTCGCTTTTTTTGATCGCATCGTACCCAATCACCACCACTTCTTCCAGTTGCTGGTAGTCGGGTGACAAAGCCACATCTATGGTTGTTCGCCCATTGACGGGCACTTCCTGTGTTTCATAACCTATAAAACTAAAGACAAGTACAGCATCATCTTTGTCCACATTGATTTTGTACAACCCATCCAGATTAGTTACACCACCTGTAGCTGTATTTTTCACGATCACATTGACTCCCGGCAGGCTATTGCCATTCTCATCTTTCACTACGCCGGTTACATTGATTTCTAGATAGACAATGTCTTCTTGGAGTGGCTTCTTATGTCCCTGACGCCTGGACCAATTGGATACGGAGATGTTGTTGTTCACCCTTTTGAAGCTAAGGTTAGCTTGTTCGCCTATAAATGAAAGGGTTTCTTCCAGGTTTCTGTTCTCTTTACTGAGGGTAATCTTCGTGTTGGGCAATTCATCGTAGTAGAAAAATTTAAACTCTGTATTCTCTTCTATCTGTTCGAATACATTCAGGAGGTTCATCTCCTCAAAGCCTACATTGAGATAAATTTCGTTGATTTTACGATGTTTCTGAGCTTCGCCGATAGATGCCTTGAGCAAGGACATCACTATCAGCTGCACAACGATACCGTAGAAACAAAATTTAGACATGAGCTTAATTTTGTGTAATAGTTTTAATTTCATAATTTTAATGCGTTTGATGTTACATAAGTATTCATTGAGCGACTAAGACTTCCGGGTTTCACGATGTTATTTGGCGATACTGTCGGGATTTGGAAGTCTTGTTTTTTTCTAAGATGTATTGGTTTTCATAGCGATATGTTTTTATAAGAATTTGATTTTGACTTTCTTGCCTGTGGTCACATATTCGAATTTTGAATAGCTCATGGATTTCAGTACTGCCTCAAGGGTTTGTTTGTGAAACTCTCCATTTACCAGGATTTCATTCGAACCCCTGTTTTGGATTTCGAATTCAACACCGTACCACAATTCAAGTGTTTTTATGGCACCCTCAAATGTGGTTTTGTCAAAATAAATCACATTATCCCTCCAGGAAACGACCTTCTTCAAATCGAAATGGCCTTTTTTCATTTCACTGGACTTTTGGTCGTAGAGTATATTCTCTCCCGGAAGCAAGAATTCCGCACTGGATTTTCTCGTCTTGTCATCATCGGTGTATTTGTCTATTCTCACCTTTCCTTCGATCAGGCTGATATTTGTCTGCCGGGCTGTGGGATATGATTTA
This sequence comes from Cyclobacteriaceae bacterium, assembly GCA_040222275.1. Classification (GTDB taxonomy): domain Bacteria; phylum Bacteroidota; class Bacteroidia; order Cytophagales; family Cyclobacteriaceae; genus CAXBNB01. The sequence goes on along the minus strand of JAVKDJ010000048.1, from coordinate 101,283 downwards.
ATATTAAAAGAAGTACCCAAGGCAGTGGTGGTCACTTTTCCTGTTGTCACTACAAAAGGCCGGTTAGCATCTTCTGCCACTTCAAAATAAGCTTCACCCTGTAAGACCACTTCGCGTGTGTTTGCAAATTTCTCCGGATAAATTATAGTGCTTCCTGCATTCAACTTGATGCGGGTGCCGTCCGCCAGGGTAACTGTCCTCATCTGGCCAACATTGGTACTTTTGGTAATGAGGTTGGCGGTTGGCGTTTCTGCTGGCGGTGGGGTGGTGCTGTTTTGGTAAAAAGCAATACCCAGGGCTCCCAAGATCACAACTGCAGCAACTTTCAACAAATTGGCTGCAATCCTTGTTGTAATGCTTTTCTTTCTGTTTTTAGTGCTTTCTTCCAGGCTTATTTGATTTTGAATTGCCTTGTATATCCCTGCCTTGGTGTTCTCCGCTATTATTACATGGTCTTGATTTTCCTGGTTCGTCAACAGCCTGTCAAAAAACATATCTATACGTTTTGATTCTTTCCCCGTCACCTCACCATCGGTGTATTTTTTCAATAGATTGTTTAATTCTTTTTCAGTCATTATTCTGGAGGTTTTTACCCTATCTATTTATGTAAGTACCGCCAAGCTGACAAACCTTCTACTCAAAGAATTATTTTTTTACAACCGGTCTTTGCACATATTGCTAAGTCCCCGAGCCGAAAAAGCTCATTTATCCTTTTTTCCCGTTCAAATAGCCATTTAAGTACTTTGTAGCTTGTTTATAAATTACTTTCACTGCATACACCTATTTTCAGACCTGTGGATTTATCCCATAACCACCTTAGAGATGTTACAGACAAGGAACTCATAGAGAACCTGTTTCTGGACGACACAGAGTCTTTCGAAGAGTTGTACAACAGGTATTGGGAAAAACTCTACCGGTATGGGTTTAAGCTTTTTAGAAACGACGAAATATGCCGCGATATAGTGCAGGAAGTATTTCTTGATGTCTGGAGAAGGCGTGACCAATTGGTGATAGACAATGTATCTTCCTTTATGTACCAGATGGTGAAATTTCAACTGGCCAAACACATCAGGAAGAGCAAGTCTAAAGATTTGTATTTAGACACATTGAACGAAGTGAACTTTGTGTGTACACTTCAGGAAGAAATTGAATTTAATGAGCTTCAAGAGCATCTGAACCGAACCCTCTCAGGATTGCCAGAAAAATGCAGAAATGTTTTTTACCTCAGCCGTTTTGAAAATTTATCCAATAAGGAAATTGGTGGCCAAATGAATATAGCCGTGAGTACCGTGGAAAAACATATCCACAAAGCTTTAAAGTATATCAGAAATTCGTTGGATGAATTTCAATAATGAAGGGCACCAGATGAGCTGGACTATCTGGTGCTACCATTTACTTTTTACCCAAAATACCGGCAACTAAGGCATACAACCCCAGCACGATAAACAAAAACAAGTCAATCCTTAGTCCAAGTACGGCAGGCGGTAATATACCCAACTGGCTTGCTATAAATACCAAAACGGCCAGAGCGGACACCCACACTATGGACATGCCTATTTTTCTTCCAGGTGAAACTATGGCCAAAATAATCATAGGGGCCATCAGCCCAGTACCTGCGAAACTAAGCCGAGCCAGTAAAGCCAACTGGTTGCTGCTGATCAATGAAAACGCCAGGGCAGCCAAAGCAAAGACCACCATACCAATCTTTGTGGACTTCAGTACTTTTTTCTCATCACCTTTCAAAAGGGAGCGCAATTCCCCACTCATCGCAAATATCTGGGAATCGCTGGTAGAAATAGCCGCTGCAATTAAGCCAATCATAGTAGCGGCAGCAATTATGCCTGCTTGGTCGAAGAGCAACACCTGGGACAAAAAATCTGGGGTGCTATGTTCAGCATATTTAACCGCGCCATACATACCAATGGCCACCGTAGGAAGAATAACCAAAATAGCGAAACAACCCACAGCTACCGCCATGCGGTTCATACTCGACTGGTTTTTCATGATCACCAACCTGGAACTGATCTGGGGTTGGGTTACGGGTATCAACACAATGGCTATCATGGAAGCTACCAGAAACTGCGTATTGAAAAGCCCTTTGGGACCCGGAACTGACAATAAATCCTCATTCACGATTTTCACCTCGGCAAACATCTGCTTTACACCATCCAGGTTTTGCACACAGGTATAGGCAATGATCCACACCACAGTCATAAGCAATATCCCTTGGAAAACATCGCTGTACATGATGGCTTTGAGACCACCTGTTTCACTGTAGAGTATCATGATAAAGAGTATCAGGGTAGCCCAACCCCAGGGAGGCAGGGCATGATCGAATGCAGCATCCAAAAAGATGGAAATCCCCCTGATCTGGATGGATACATAGGGAATAAGAAAAATGAAAATTCCTATAAAATATACGTATCCCGCCCATTTGTTTCCGTAGCATTCTGTAAGCAGGCCCGACATACCCTTGAACTTCTTTTCCCTGGCACGCTTGCGGAGATGGTAGCCAAACCATAGCACCATGAATATCATAACCCCATCGGACACAGCCAAAAACAACCAGGCCCCAACACCGTGGTTCCTGAAAAAATCAGGCATACCCAGCAGGGTGAATGTACTAAAAAGTGTAGCTGCAAAAGTCATAAAGCCAAGAAAATAGCCAATGTTGAAACCACCCATCATGAAATCGTCAACATTCTTGACTTTGCTCCTTGAAACCAATGCCAGTGTGACCAAAACCCCCAGGTAAATAGCCCCAAAAATCAACACCCACTTAATCATTGTGGCCCTCCTCTCCATTTCCAGGATGAAATTTGGTACCAAAATAGGTCAATGTTACCAGTACGATGGCCACAACAATACCCATCCAGAGAGTATAGGGAACACCCGCCAACATGGGCTGATAAATGCCTTCCGGTATAACCAGCGGGGTGAAAGTAAGGATACTGACCAGCACCACGCCAGCAATGCACAAGTGCCAATAGGTTGATTTCTTTTTTGTATTCATAGTTGTTTGTTATAGTCTGGGAATCGACAGTCCGCCATCTACCATGACCACCTGTCCTGTGGAATAGGCCAATTGACCGCTGGCCATGGATACTACTACTTTGCCCACATCCTCGGGCAGGCCCCATCTGGGTTGTAGCGTTAGCCCTTCCGCAATCAGTTTATCGTATTTTTCGCGTGCCCCGGATGTCATGTCCGTGGTGATGAGCCCCGGACGCACCTCATATACTCCAATGCCCTCTGCCGCCAGGCGGGTGGCAAAAAGGGCTGTCATCATACTCATACCTGCTTTGGACATGCAATACTCGCCCCTGTTGATGGATGCAGTGTTAGCAGACACAGAGGAAATATTGATGATGCAACCAGGGTTTTGGTCGTTTCTATCTGGAGTAGAAAGCATCAGTTTGGCTATAGACTGGGTAAGAAAAAAAGTACCCTTCAAATTGATGTCCATTACATGGTCATAGCTTTCGTTTGTGGTTTCCAGGATATCCAAACGTTGCTTCGGGGCTACCCCGGCATTGTTTACCAAAACATCAAGACGGCCAAAATTTTCCTTTATTTTAGTCACTATGGCCAAACGATCACTTTCCAAGCCAATATTCCCCTGGCAATACAGCACATCACCCCCAAAAGACTTCAATTCGTTGATGGCATCAGCCACCTGCGATTCGTCACGAACACCATTGATGGCAATTTGGTAACCAGCAGCGGCCAGGCATTTCGAAATGCCCAATCCAATACCCCTCGATCCTCCGGTAACAAATGCGTATTTTTTCATTGGACTTGATCAGTTGCTGAAACCTTTTTTCTTAAACTCCTTGAGCACCGCATGCTCCGGCATTTGCTTGTAGTACGGATCAAGCGGAAAGCAACCCGACAGCAAGCCGTTTCTCGGTGCAGAAGTACAATCCGAAAAGGTACGACAAATTTTCGTACGTTTCAGTATCTCCCCACTGATGATGTCATCGGGCATTTCCGGATATGACAATACCATCCTTCCCAATCCTACAAAATCAGCCAAATTCTTGTCCAGCACCTCATGGCCTACATGTGGCAACCACTCCTGCAAATAGGAATAGGCCGAACCTACTATCGCCAGATAGGGAAATGCCGCCTTAATATCAGCAGTGGCCCTTATCTGCCTCGCTACACCTACCAGCGGATCTTCCGGGGGCAAATAGCCATCGGATGGTGGAAAAAGGGCCGGTCTTTGGATATGGGGATTGTAATAAGGGCTGCCTGCTGTAATGCACACCAGCTCAATACCCATGTCTTCAAATATTTTGAGCAATTCGAATGTTTCGCTCAGGTCTATTCCCAATCCTGAATTGTCTCCTCCGAAAGCGTTGTTATAAGGCTGCCCATTTTCTATATGAGGTATTCCAACCTGGTCTTCTCCTGGTTTGAAAGGCACAAAGTCGAAAGCGCTCAAACGTACACCAACCTGCAAACCAGAAGCCTGCTTGTTTATCCCTTCTACTATTTTCCTCAAAAATTGAGTACGGTGAACGAGATCACCTCCAAACTCACCATCCCTGTCGTACCCTGATAGTATTTCATGCCCCAGGTAGCCGTGACAATGCTTGATATCTACGAAATGAAAACCGATATCCCGGGCCCAAACTGCGGCCTGGATGAAATCATCTATCAACTGATTGAGCTGGGCATCTGACAAGGTTGGATGCTCCTCATCCAGGTGCATTTTTTTGTCAAGCACCGGATGGTGGTAGGCTATTTGAGGCTCATGTTGGGTTTTGCTGTTGGGTTTCGCATACCTCCCGGAATGGGTCAGTTGAAGGCCAATCAACAGGTCTTCGGTGGTCCCGAATTTCTTTTGATGGGTTTCTACTACCGTATCGAACAGGTTTTGAAAATCCGGCAAATTGGCCTCATTGATAAAAAGCTGGTTTGGATTGGCCCGACCATCGTGCTGTACTGCCACTGCCTCGCAACCCCACAATAATTTGGCCCCACTCAGTGCAAAGTTTTCCCATCTCCGAATGGTGTGGTTCGTAGGCCTGCCATCCTCAGTACCATCCCACCCTTCCATAGGAAGGATACAAAACCGATTGCCAATTTTTGTACCAGACTTTAAAGTGTAGCCTTCACTAAATTTATCACTGTTTCCTGCTACCCAATCCGGATCAAACGGTATGTCTGCACCCACAGACTGACAATATTCAGCAAACGCATCCGGCGTTTTCATCTGGGCAACCCTTTTGAACCTGGGCTTTGATTTCAATGCCATATCAATATTAAATTAATCCCTGATAAAAAGTGTAGTACGGCCTATCCTCTACCATACTTTGAAGTAAGAGCATCAACTCACGCATGTGATAATCCCCCCACATACAAGACTCCCCATTAGGCACTTTACTTCCTTCAGGTATAAAATCCCAATTGTTTGGATAGTGGTAGATCGTATGCAGCAACAAGCCCTGATGTCCTTTATCAAGGCTCAAATATGGGGCTTGCAGCAATGTATTGGTAATAGTGAGGCCGGCGTTGAAATAACTTTGTCCTTTGTCATCCTTATTGTCCAACAAGTATTTGCCCAACCTCAACAACCCCTGTGCGCCAATAGCAGAGGCCGAGCTATCCACTGGTTCATGAGGATTGAACGGGTCGGCGTTTACAGCCTGGTAGTTGCCTAGTTTATGTATATTGGGAGCCCCGGTATCCCAGTAGCTAATGCCATCAGCCGATGAATGGGCTATATAAAAATCGCATGTGGCTTTTGCGGCTTTCAGGAAGACCGTTTTCACCGCTTCTTTTCCACCGAATATTGTTAGATCGTTTTCATCTACCGTTTCCAAAAACTCCAATTGTTCTGCAAATCCGAGCATGGCCCATCCCAATCCTCTGGTCCAGGTAGTAAACCCTGAAAACCCCTGCTGGGAATTTGGGCATCTGTAGGCACCATTTTTCGTATTGAACACACATTCGTGCGCTGTTCGGCCCCACTCATCATACTGGTCACGGCCTTCTCCATAAAACACCGAATATTTGGCGGTGGTCAACGCATGTTGAATGGCGCGCTCCAACAGGTTATGGTTTTGATCCTGCTCTCCCTGGAGCGAATGTCCCAATAAATGGCTCACTTCCAATGCCCGGATGGTACGCACCGTATCCACGAAAAGGGAATGCGGGCCATTAAATGAATATATAAACCCTCCTTCTGCCCTGTCAGTCCATCTGGATGCCTGAACTGCCCCGGATATCTTCAGCGCCAGTTCATAAAATAGTTGCTGGCTTTTACTAGTTTCTGTCTTTCCTTCTTTGGCCAGGCGCAGTAGGTTTCCGTAGGTGCTTACATTGTTGAAACCATGGTCATGCACCCCAATATGGCTCACGTGGGAGGCCATTTTTTCTTCTGTGTTTTTTCGGCCAATGTCTAGGAACGATTCATCTCCTGTGGCATCATATTGGAGAATGGCCGACCCGTATTGAAAACCCTGGGTCCATTCTGTCCAGCCTCTTGTGGTGTATTTACCCTTTTCTGTAAAAACGGGCGCTCCCAACCCCGGATCATAGGACTCTTCGATCGCTGCTATTTTCTCTCCCGACAGGCGCCAAAACCCAGGCAGTTTGTCTTTGAGCGTATCAAGGTTTATACTGTTGTCAATTTTCAAATGGAATATATTAAAATTAAAAAAATCAATTCTGGATCAAACAAAGCGGGTTTATTGATAACATCCCACTTTATCCAACTATCACAACACTTTGCTAAAAACTACATAAAGTCATTTTAAAGCATTACAAAACAGCTTCAAAATTAGCCCTAAACACACCTGCTGACCATGTATTATTCAACCTTAGGTTGGTACTTTTCGAGTTTCACCTTTCTGAACTCCGTTGGCGAATACCCTGTTTTTTTCTTAAAAATACGACTGAAATACGAAGGATCTTCATACATGAGTGCATAGGCTATTTCCTTGCTGCTCATCTCTGAAAACACCAACCAACGTTTGGCCTCCAGTATTACCCTGTCGTGTATAAAATCGCTTGCTGTTTTTCCGCTTATCTTTTTCGAGACTTTATTCAAATGGGGTGGACTAATGTGAAGCAAGTCAGCGTAATAGTTGACCTGTTGATTGTTCAGGTAATTGTTTTCCACCAAATCGGCAAAAGACTTGAATATGGAGTGCCCGCTTTGTTTTGCTTTCGCTACCATATCTTTGCGGGCATTGTACAGGCTTTTCGTTTTTAGAAGTAAGATATAAAGGTAAGACCTGATGATTTCCTCACTTTCAAGCCTGGGATGCGAATATTCATACATGATTTCATTCATGATATTTTCTACAAACCCAAACTGGTCAGCTGCGACATCTATGTATGGCAAGGGAAACTCCCTTAGGTTTACATTGGCCAATTTCCTATTGAGCTGGATGAATTCTTCGGTAAATGCCAGTATATAGCCCTGGGATTTTTCGTGGTTGGATATCAGGTGCACCTGCCCGGGCGTCACGAAGTGGATACTCCTGTCGTTGACCGGGTAGCTGTTGAAGTCTATTTCATGTGAGCCCTCGCCTTTATAGAATATACATACCTCGAAAAAGTCATGCCGATGTGGTACATGGGTTTTGTTTGGAAAACCAGGATACGCCTTGGTAGCTGCCGGTCCTGATTTTACAGAATACAGCTTGAAGTCGGCAAACTGGATTCGTCCTTCGGGAATTTTATATAGAGGGATGTCAGACATTCCACCAATTTAAAAAAAATTGATTTAAATAATTCTTAGTGATGGTCAAACTAACCCTACTTTGTCAGATTATAAACCCTCGCCCTCGTTTCGTGTCTTCACAAACGGAAATCATATTTGAGAATGTTTGTGAGGACACAAACATAGGCGTTATGGGCAAATGTGACAAAGTAGTACTAACCATAAAACCCTTACTGCTCTGAGTATATACATTTGTCAGGAAATGTCCACCACCTTCTTGTCCATCATGGCATCATAGGCATACATGGCCATCAATGAAGCGTTCAATCCCTGTTTGAGGAGTTCGGGCAAGTGCTTGTTTTCCCTTACGGATTCCACAAAACCTTCCAACTGCAACTGTGATGAATCCGGCAGGTCCTTGCCATCCAGTATCCTGATCCCGCCTGATTTGGTGTCTTCTTCCATTTTCCAGCTGGCCCCACTTACGCCATCTACCTTATCGGCCTTTGCATAAGACAATCCTTTGGCAAATTCCAATGCACCGTCACCGGTGGGGGCTGCTTCCTTAAATTTCCATCCCGTTTCCAGTTCCATAGTGCCCAGGTTGCCCATCACCTGAAATTCAGCTCCGTATTTTTTGTTGCTGATCATGGAATCGTAGATGAAATGGGTGCCATCGTCATACTTGAATATAAAATTGATGTTGTCATATACCTCACGGCCATCCTTCCAGTAGTTGAGGCCGCCAGAACCCACTACCGAAACGGGCATTTTGTCCAACACCCAATGTGCGAGTTGAAAATGGTGGGTGCCTAATTCTGTCAACAACCCGCGGGAATAATCCCGGTACAAGCGCCAGTTTATTTTTCTTTCCAGTTTTGGGGCTGGCACATTCCTTCTCCAGTTGTTGTTTCTGTGCCAATATGCCCTCATTTGGGTTATGTTGCCTAATTTATTTTTCCTGATCTGGTCTATCGCCTCCAGGTAGGTAAGGTCAAACATGCGCTGGTGCCCAATTTGCAACACCTTGTCAGCGGCCTTTCTGGCGTCCACCATGGCATGGCAGTCTTGAGCTGTCATGGCCATGGCCTTTTCGCAAAACACATGTTTTCCTGCATCAAAGGCATCAACGGTCATTTTTTTGTGTAAAAAAAGTGGGGTGGCAATGACCACCGCATCTACATCCTTTTGATCGAGCAGTTTTCGATAGTCTTTGTATCCTTTGGCTTTGTTGTCGGTCATTTCCAGGGCTTTTTGGTAGTTGGGATCATAATCGTCACAAACTGCCACCACATTCACTCCGGGGATTTTTTTAAGCCTGTCCAAAAGGAATTTGCCTCGCCCTCCAACACCGATTACACCAATATTTATATCTCCGCTTCCAGCCCGTAAGGGTTCCGCCCTAAGTATATTGATCCAGGGCAATGTACCTGCCAGTACCGAACCGCCAGCAATCATTTTCAAATGGTTGATAAATGCCCGTCTTGAATGCTTCATGTCTTTGTATTTGTAAGTTGAGTATAGTGATAGGTGCCGCTAAGTCCCGATTTTGGGTTTTAGACACAATTTCAAAACTACCTGAAAAATATGTACCCTGGAATGCACAAATAAATGTAGGGCTGGCACATTTCGATAACATGTGACAATAACCGATAGTGACTTATAAAAGATGAACCAGCGTATCCCTACTTTTTGATTAAAACCTGCAATGGTGAGGAGTTCAGGCCTTGGATTTTTTTAAGTCTCGTTGTAATGCTTCAACAAACCACTAATGATATTCCATTGGGCCAGAATATAGGTAAGCATGATGAAAAGGCCGGAATTTTCCATAGGCATCAAAAACTTGTTCAAGGCGAGCAGGGAATCCGACAATAAAAACAGGATGGCCCCAAAAAAAACCTGGTTGAAGCTGGCCTGATTGGTTTGTTCCATTCGGAGTATGGCGCTGATCACCATCACCAACATCACCAGCGCATAGACAACAAGTGGGTAAGCCAGGTCGCCCGCTACGGGCACAAGCTTCCATAACAAAGCTACCCCTATGAGAACAAAAGGTAAAGAATAAGCGATTTGCCTTCCAATGGAAATCGTGGTTTCATTGTTGTACCTGGCCCTGGAAAATGAAAACGCATATAAAGCCAGGGCAACTGCAAATGCAGACAACCCGACGAGAAAATATAACGGGTCTGCGTGTTGGTACATGAGGGACACATCCCCTACCCACGAAAATATCAGGGCACCAGCAGCAATGAGAAAGGACAAATTAGGAGCGGTGGACAATTCCCTTCTAAAATACACCAACAGCACGGGCATAAGTAGTGGTTTGCTGTATTTGCTCAGTTCGGGCATTTCCATAGCGTGGGCCATCAACTCCAACACACTCACTCCAATAAAAATGTATTTGACTAGATAAGAGCTGTTCTTCATGTTTGGGTGGCTAACGGAATGCCGATAGCCTGTTTAGGTTTATAAAGCGAATTGTTTGAGTACTTCTTTTTGCGTTCACAAATGGCAGACACCTCCCACATTCAAATAAATCCGTTCTCTGATCACTCCTTGCCTGTTGCCAGTGACATGTTTTTGACACGGGTTGTGAATAAATACAAAAATCCCATAAGAACCAAGGTAGCGGACGTATAAAATACCGCTGGAATATTGCTCAAATCGTTATTGAACATCCAGCCCGAAATAAATGCCCCCATTCCGATACCTATTTCCAAAGCGATGTACATGGTGGCAATTCCCCTGCCCCGGTGTTTGTCATCACTCAGGTCGATGGTCCAGGCAAAAATGGTCGGGGAGCAAATCCCCACACCAAAGCCGAAAAGGGCTGCACTGCACACGAACATCAAACTGCCATGGGTATTGGCCAGGAAAAGCATGGCCATCACCAGGATGAGGCTGCCCACTTTTAACACCGGTACCCTTCCAAATTTATCAGAAGCCTTGCCTGCCACTATCCTTACCAGCAGCGAGGCTATGGTGAAATAAGTAAAAAACAAGCCCCTGTTTGGAATTTGTAAGTGGTCGCTAAAATCGGGGATCACTGTAAGCACCGTTCCGAATGAAAATACCGACAGCATCATCATCAAGGAGGGGGTTACCACCCTTGGTTCGAATATTTCGTGCCTATTGATAGAAAAATGGCCCATTCTCAATTTTTCCGGCGCAGGCAGGGTTTCTTTCATTCCAACCAGTATCAGCACGGATAAGATGGCGAAGAAACTGGAAAAATAGAACATTACATTTAGGGAAAACTCGCCCGCCAGGTATGCGCCAATGGCCGGGCCTGCCGCCATCCCCAGACTACTGAAAAAACCAACAATCCCCATAGCTTCACCCCTTCTTCCCACAGGAACCAAATCAGCCACATAGGCAGAAGTGCCAGTAGGTTTGAACCCTGTAGAGAAGCCATGGAAAAACCGTAAAGCAAAAAAACCAATGACACCACTAACAAGAGGGTATAAAAGTGCCGCCACACCACTGACCAATGCACCCACAACCATCACCGGAATTCGACCCACTTTATCAGCCAATTTTCCACTAAATGGTCTTGAAAAACCAGCTGTTACAGTGAATAAAGCAATAATAAGCCCTTTGTATTCCCCACCACCCAGAGACTCCAGGTAAGATGGCAATTCGGGAATGATCATATTGAAACTCCCAAAAAACAAGAAGCCGCTAAAACATAGCAGGACAAATTGCAGGGTAAATATGGATGGGTTGTTGTTATTCACGATGGCCGCAAAGATAGACATTACCCTGACCTACCCGCGAGGTTATAATACCTATTTGCTATATCCGAATAATAAATATTTATGAGATGTGTGTCCCGTGGATTGGAAGCCGTATCAATGCTTCCAATCTTCGCTTTTTAGGTTCTTGATCGCCCTCATCACGTCCTTCTGACTGATCTGGCCAACCAGTTTTCCATTTTCTATAACAGGAAACCTCCGTCGGCGCTTGGTCAGGAACATTTCCGCTGCATCGAAAATATTGGCATCCGGGTCTATGGTAATCACATTGGTGGCCATATGTTCGGACACTTTACCAGACATTACCGGTATGTTGTTGTACTTGCCCTTCACCACCTCTTTCAGGCAATCCCCTTCTGAGATCATCCCCAACAGTTCTTTCCGGTCATTTACAACCGGTCCACCGGATATTTTTTTCTTCATCAAAAAATCCATCACCTCCATAATGGTCTGATCGGGCGAGAAGGTAATCAGGCGCCTTGCCATGTAATCCGACACCTTAATGGACGATTCCTTGCTTTCTTTTGGGATTTCTACTTGGATACCCTTGTAATTTTTTACCATAACCTGAAATTTTAAATTGACAGAGTATAAGTTAGGAAAATTTGGGGATTTAAGCAAAAATGAAATTGAAGTCTTTTTGTCATACATGGCACCCAACGGGCTTTGCCCATGACCGTGTCCAGCGGACTCAAAGCTAAGATTTCGGAGGCCTAAAACCCTCTGTAAACTGGTCGGCTTTGTTTGTCCAGTTTCAGGTCGCTGAGCAAAGTTGAAAGCACCCTCACCTCCACAAAATAAGACTGGTTGATCCCGAATGGTACCCAGTTGAAGTTCAAAGTCCAGCAATGTAAATCCCTGGACAAATTGAGGCGGGTAACTGTAAATTCCTTGTTTTTGATGTCATACCCTGAATTGAATCCAATTTTTGTTTTTTCTGTCAGACTAATATTGCCACTAAAACTCAACGATTGTGTGACCCTGGAATCTTCAAAGCCCACTTTGGAATAGTTGTAGGAATAATTTGCACGAAGGTTCCACGGTATGCTAAAATCGACATACTGGTTGGCATCATTGTAGGCAGTGAATTGGTTGCCCCCCTGACCTATAAATTCACCATTTCTCACGCCTTCTTCAAGGTTGTAAGGATCACTGTAGGGGTTATTTGGGTCATTCAGGTCGTTGGGGTCATATCCCCTTGGCTGATTGTTACGACCCTGATCCCTGTTGTTGCTTTTTTTCTTCGATTTTGGACTTAAATTGATGCCCATAGAAATGGTACCCCGACTCAATTGCCCCAGTCCTTCACCGTTGTTCCATTTAAACCTGTCAATCCTCCTGTCATGTACAGTTTTCCTGCCGCCACTGGAAAAGGTTACACTGTCCAGAATGTAAACATAGGGATCGATGGAGCCGGCAAAGCTCACACTTAGCATCCTGTTTAAGAAACTCGTCCTGGCACTCATACTGATATTGCTCAATTTGAATGAATCGGCGGCAAAATTGTACCCGGACGAAAAAGAGAGGTTGTCAAACAGTTTTACTTTCTTAAACTCTTCAATACTGTCGTTTTTGGTCCTTACCTTCATTTCGATGTTGTTGTTGAGTGAAAATGACATGCTCGCACTTTCCCCACGGGCGGGACTGCCATAGGCAAAGCCCTCATATTTGGACAAGGTGGCCGTTCTACCGGTTTCGTCCACCTGCACTTCCTGATAGTATCCAAATTTTTCTGCCCCAAAATCCGGGCTGTAACTGAACCCCACACTTGGGGTCATCACATGCCGTATCGCCTGTATCTTCTTCCCTCCAATGGGGTAAAAGCCATAAAGCCTTGTGTTCATGGATGCCCCGGAGCTGTAAAACCCAGCCCTTGAAAACCCTCTCAATGTATCAATCCGCACCCCTTGCTCTTCGGGTACATAGCTATACCTTAATTCCTTTGGATACCACAGTTCAGTGTAGTTGAAGCTGGGGCTCACTGTAAAATACTTGAGCAGGTTGAAAGATGTAGAAATAGGAATACTGTGCCTCATGCCATTTTTTGCCCGATCAAAAATGATATCGAAGTTGTTCGGGTTAAAAGACACCAGGCTATCGTCCAAAGACCCTTTGTTCACCACATCAAAACCCGAAGCACTTCTTTTCGGTGCGTTGGACAGGTCGTTTTTGGTAGTCATGTTGTAGGAAAACCCAAGTTTGCCCAAAACAGACTTGCTCAACTTTGCTGAGTTTTTAAAAAGATATACCCGATTGGCATTCAGGGTCATTTCGGGCAAAGTTAGGTTTACCAAACCAGTTTGCACGTTTTGGTTATGCCTCATGTTCATGGTCATGTTCACCGTTCGGAATGATTTGGAATACGACACATTGGAATTGAACTGGGCATTGATACTTCTCGAATAACTCTCCTGGATCAGGTTGACATTTTGCGAAAAGCTGGAGGTACCGGCTGAAACGGATGCTGAAAAACGACTGGTACCTTTCGATTGGGGACTGTGGCTCCATTGCACCCAAAAATCCTGAGAAAATGGTTTTTCTTCTGCCAAAGTACCGGTTATGGATTTATTGTACCTCACGTTCATGCTTCCTGAATAAGCATACCGCTTTCGGTAAGTGGATCTGGTTTGCAAGCCATAGCTACCCCGTGTATAAATTTCACCCGTCAGGGTAAGGTTGATGAAGTCGTTGATATCGAAGTAATATCCACCCTCCCGAAGAAAAAAGCCCCTGGTGGCATCTTCACCGTACTGCGGTACTATAATCCCCGATGCTTTCTTTCGAGGCTGTGGAAACATCCCAAATGGGAAAGCAAGGATGGTTGGGATTTCGCCGAAATAAAGCCTAAACGGCCCACTTACCACCTTGTTCTTTGGGATTACTTTCAGCTTTTTGGAATGGATGGAGAAATGCGGCTCGGCCAGGTTGCAAGTGGTGTACTGGGCCTCCCTGATAAACATTTCGTCTTTTTCATTTTTCTTTACCTTTTCTCCATGCATAAAAGCCCCATCCTGTTCGGTGATAATCCCCTTTATCACAGCTTTTTTGGTCTTGAAATTGTAGGTAATGTCATCGGTGGTATATTCTTCAGCTCCTTGCCGGAATACAGGTTTTCCAACCTTCTTATTGGTACTATCCAGTACATAATTGGCCCTCAGGGTATTTTCTACCCAGTTGATCTGAATCTTTTCAGCTTCCAGTTCTATATTTCCATATTTAATCTTTGCCCCTCCATACAGAAACATGTCCTGGGTTTCCAGGTTAAAAAACATGGAATCATTGGCGGAGTACACTACGGTAGTTTCTATGTCTCCTTTGCCCTTTGGAGGTTGAAAATCCAACGAGTCGGTTTTGGTGGTATCCTGCCCCAGAATATCACGTGCCATGGGCAGGCTCTTTAGCCCGCGCCCAATGGAATCGGCATACTGCAGGATGTTTTCAGGCTCAATACCCAATGAATCGACCAAATCGAAAATGGTTGCCGGGTCCACTCCCAGTGAATCGGCCATATCTATGAGTTTCGAGGGATTTATTTGATTTTTATCCTGGGTTTTGGTAGGATTATTGTTACCCTGACCGAAAGCTGAATATAAGGGAAAAAGTAATATATTGCATATAACTAAGAACTTTAAAATCTGCACTTGGCTTTCAGTTTCAAGGAAAAATTTACAATTTTGTACAAAAATATTGCCATTATCATTAACAACCACATGTACATGAAGAATATTATATCATTGCTGGTCTTATCTACGGCATTGGTGTTTATTTCATTTAACAATGTCGGGTTAAGGGAATATAAGGTAGATACGATAGTCATTGATGCCGGTCATGGAGGCAGGGATCCCGGTACCCACGGTAAATTTTCGAATGAAAAAGATATTGCACTAAAAATCGCCCTCGAAACCGGGGAAATCATAAAAAAATACCTTCCGGATGTAAAGGTGATCTATACCCGTACAGGGGATAGTTATCCATCCCTCTATGAAAGGGCAGAGCTGGCCAACAAGAATGGAGCCGACCTATTTATGTCGATCCATTGCAACTCTGCTCCCTATAGCTCAAAAGTTCACGGCACGGAGACCTACGTGATGGGGTTGCATAAGACCGAGGAAAACTTTGAAGTGGCCAAACGGGAAAATTCGGTGATTTCTTTGGAAGAAAATGCGGAAGAAAATTACGATGGATTCGACCCTAATTCACCGGAATCATACATTTTGTTTCAACTCTATCAGAATGCCTACATCAACAACAGCCTGATGATAGCCCAAAATGTGGAAGACCAGTTTAAGAACAGGGTTGGTCGTAGAAGCAGGGGTGTTAAACAAGCAGGTTTTCTGGTATTGTGGAAAACATCCATGCCAAGCATATTGATAGAAACAGGATATCTAAGTAACGAACAAGAAGAAAAAGACCTTAATGATGAATTGCAACAAACCTATATAGCCTCTGGCATTTTCAGGGCATTCCGGAAATACAAACAAGATTTAGAATCATTAAATTAAAAGTCAGACAGTGTCAAAAGAATTTAAAGTAGGTTTACTGGCCATCATTTCCGGTACCATCCTATATCTGGGCTTCAACTACCTAAAGGGAAAAGATTTTTTCTCCAACACCAATAAGTACTACGCCATTTATGCCAATATTGACGGGTTAAATGTATCCAACCCGGTCATTGTGAATGGTTTTGCTGTAGGCAGGGTGAGTGCCATCAGGATCATGCAGGAATTAGACAACAAGGTATTGGTGGAACTGGATGTAGATGAGAACGTAGTGCTCGGCGATTCTACTGTTGCCACCCTGACCAACGAAGATTTTCTGGGCAGCAAAGCCATACTGCTTCAGATTGGCCATATTACCACACCAGCCCAAAACGGGGATACCCTCCAATCAGGATTTGACAAGGGGCTTGCTGAAATATTCGAAAGGGCCCAGCCGTTGACAGACAATATCGGGATCACTATTGGTCGGATCAATGAAATACTTATTGGGCTCGAAGGTGCCGGGGAAGATGTAAAGACCTTGTTGCAAACATTTAACCAAACCCTCTTGCATGTAAATGAAGTGCTCAGCAGCAACAATACAAAAATCAACCGGACATTTAACCAAATCAACAGCCTGCTGGCCAATATAGATGCGAGAGTAGCCAAGCTTGATCCGATCCTGGTGAATGTGAACAAGTCCCTCGACAAAGTAAATGCCCTCGAAATCCAGGCCACACTCACCACAATGAACGACACAATGAACGAGCTCAAACTGGTGGTCTCAACAGTGAACGAAGGCAATGGTACTGTTTCCAAATTGCTCAAAGAAGATACACTTTACCAAAACCTCAACAAGGCCATTGTCGATTTTGACAAGCTGCTTATCCATTTCGATCAGTACCCGAAACATTTTATGTCCCCATTGGGAAAGAAAAGGAAGAAAATCGAAAAAGACCTTAACGAGTAAAGTGAACTCCTGGCGAGCAACCCCATTGGATTGCTCGCTTTTTCTTGAAGATAATTCTTGCCTCCGCACTCAAATAATTCCATTTGAAAGTGCAATTTCCTTCTGTCCAAAGAATGGCCGGCCAATTATTCGAAAAGACGTTCTGGTGTTAGCTCACATCGAAAAATATATTAATATTGCCAGTCGCATAATTTAATAGCAATGGTTCAAACCAATTCCTTGAGATGCTTTTGAAAATTAGATTTTACTGTATCAGGATGACCTTCTTCATCACCATAGTCGCGATCGGACTATTGCTGACCGGGGCTGCCAAAAGGGATTATACTGTGCTTGGTGCTGACGCCAACATCACACTGTCAGGCACTGACTTTGAACTTACCGACCTTGCGGCTAAATACCTGCCCGCCATCAACATTTCAGAGGCCACTGGCAAGGGTCAGTTGAACAATATTTTCTTTGAAGTGATTGAGGAAAACCAGCAAGTGGTCATCAACTATTATTTCAGCTGGTCCGGAGAACACAACCCCAACTTGTTAGTAAATTTTGCCTCCAAGTTATGGCGTTTGGTTTACTACCGGTTTGTGCTTTCGGATATTGAATTCCTTCAATTGAATATTGACAAAAATACCAGCCAAATAAAGGAGGTTAAAGTGAAGAATGGCAGTGTGACAAACACTTCTCCCAGCCTCTGCTTAGCGATCGATTCCTGGAACCATGATTTCATTTTTTACCAATCAGAAACCCCTCAACCCTCCAACTTTAAATCACTTCTTTCTTACTTCAACGACTCTGAATATAAGCACCTGAAAATGGCACGGAGAAGCCAGGGAGATTACAAGACCGATGACAATGTAATGAACTATCCTTTCATTATTTTCCTCGCCCTGCTAGCCACCTACTATTTCAGGCACCTGCAAAAAGATTACAACAACGAGTACGTGGAAACAGTATAACCTTTTCTCGTAAGTAAGAGGAGCCTCCTTTGATTTTTATATAACATACTACGGGAGCAAGCCTTGCCTTCCAAAACAGGCCAAGTGTTGCCGGTGTTTCTTAGCCAGTAATAAGTCTCAAAAACACTTGCACAGTCTAAGGTGCAGTGGTACAACCCGATTTTCATTCAGGCATTGCCACCTCCACCCAGGCAAACCTGTTCGTATGAGGGATTATGGGAAATGCAACACATTTCATTAATCTTATGAATTAAATGAAATACATTATAATTCTGATTTACAAATATTTAAACTTTACTAATAGAGAAAATCTATCAGGATTTACACAGGCTATGTTTATCTGATTTTCACTATATGAAAACATAAAATGATTGAATGGCCTACAAAATATTGTCGTAGTAAAATGCCATTCATAGGATCGACCATGTGTCGTTCAGACCCACAAGTTCATCGATGGAGCACCTCCCCCATGCTGACCTTTTTATTGTATAATCCTGAAAAACCTTAACGGTGACAGATGGGAGAAGCCGAACGTATCTACTCAATATTGAATAAATTTAGTGTACATCTTACTGTCTCAATTCAGCTCGAGATTGGGTGGTTATGCTAGGAGCAATTTCATTTCAATCATTCTTCAGTCATGAAGTCCCTGTATTTCCAACTTTCTAATCAGCCGCTTTTTCAGGTAACATATTTCATCAATTAGCATGCTGCCAAAACGCCTAAACAACCTAAGAAGGTCATTCATGTTTCCACCAAAAAACACACCCATTTCCCACCTCAATGACAGTCCTGTCCCTGCCTTTCGAAGAGTGTTTTTCATTTCGCATTTTGGTACATTTTCCATATCATCAATGAGAAATCCTTTCCTTATTAAGTCGCAATACTTTCACTTTATTTCTTAAATCAAAGGACTATTAACGTATGTCTTGATAACTTTGAATTGTCGGAAAACAGAAATATTTGTGACATTTATATTGGATTATATCACGAAATTCTGTTCAAAATTTCGATTTAATATTATCTTACAAAAAGCTTGTTGAAGTTAACAACCTACTGAATGAAAATAGATCTTGACTACATATATACCATCAGTGATAATGACAGGGATTTTATCAAAGAGATGTTAACCACCTTTGTGAAGATCACACCTGAATCCATTGATGCTATTAATGATTCCCTGGAAGACAAAAACTGGACAGAAATAGGCAGGGTCGCCCACAAAATAAAGCCATCTATCCTATTGCTTGGAATCGATGAATTCTCAAATGTAGTAAGGGAAATAGAACACCTGGCAAAAAACAATGCAGATGCGGCACAGCTCTCAACCAAGATAAGCCTGCTCAATCAGTACGCACTTGAAGTGCTTGCCGATATTGACGACCTGCTCGCTTCGGGAAGCTACTGACAACAAAAAAAACAGGATTGCCAATGGCAAAACTGTTTCCTGCGATATATATTCTTAGGTGCTTATTATTCCCACTCAATGGTTGCAGGAGGCTTGGAGCTGATATCATAAACAACCCGATTTACGCCTTTGACCCTGTTGATGATGTTGTTGGATACTTCACTCAAAAAATCATAAGGTAAATGGCACCAGTCGGCAGTCATGCCATCGAGGCTGGATACGGCACGGAGGGCCACCACGCTTTCATAAGTGCGTTCGTCACCCATCACCCCTACAGACTGTACAGGTAAGAGCATAGCCCCTGCCTGCCATACTTCGTCATACAAACCGGCTTCTTTGAGGCCATTGATAAATATATAATCAACCTCCTGAAGGATTCTTACCTTTTCGGCAGTGATGTCCCCTAAAATCCTGATACCCAGACCCGGTCCGGGAAATGGGTGCCTTCCCAATATTTTATCGTCTATTTCCAGTGCCTTGCCTACCCGGCGCACTTCATCTTTGAAAAGTGTATTGAGCGGTTCTACCACTTTCAGGTGCATCTTTTCCGGCAGTCCTCCTACATTGTGATGGGACTTGATGGTAACAGACGGGCCATTGACAGATACCGATTCGATCACATCGGGATAAATAGTTCCCTGTCCCAGCCATTTCACATCTTCTATCCTATGTGCTTCCTTGTCAAATATTTCTATAAAAGTCTTGCCTATGGCCTTCCTTTTGTCCTCCGGGTCGGTCAACCCTTCCAAGGCTTTGTAAAACTCCCCTGAGGCATCCACACCGGTAACATTCAGGCCCATGCCTTTATAAGACTCCAACACGTCGTGGTATTCGTTTTTTCTCAGCAATCCATTATCTACAAATATGCAGTGCAGCTGCTCTCCTATGGC
This sequence comes from Cyclobacteriaceae bacterium, assembly GCA_040222275.1. Lineage (GTDB taxonomy): Bacteria > Bacteroidota > Bacteroidia > Cytophagales > Cyclobacteriaceae > CAXBNB01. The sequence goes on along the minus strand of JAVKDJ010000048.1, from coordinate 81,151 downwards.
CTTATGGATGAGGAATGCTGCCACCGAAGAATCTACCCCACCAGACAAGCCAAGGACCACCTTGTCATCGCCTAGTTGTTCTTTTAGGTCATCTACAGTGGACTCTACAAAAATATCCGGTGTCCAGTCCTGCAGGCAATGGCAAATGTGTACTACAAAATTTCTTAAGATGATCTTGCCTTGTTCGCTATGCGTAACCTCCGGATGAAACTGAATACCCCAAACCGGGTGCGATTGGCTGTGAAATGCCGCCACTTTCACGGAATCTGTGCTGGCAATCACTTCATAATCTTCAGGAATATCGAGGATCGTATCTCCGTGCGACATCCATACTTGCGAGCCGATATTGATTTCTTTGAGCAATTCGTTTTTCGTGTCCACTTTCGTGAGCCTAGCCCTACCGTATTCCCTGATTTCGGATGGCAATATCTCTCCGCCGGACTTGTGGGCCAGCAACTGTGCCCCATAGCAAATCCCCAATATGGGAACCTTGCCCATGATCTCCCCCATGTTGATATCCGGGTTGTCTTCCTGGCGCACCGAACATGGGCTTCCTGATAAAATGATACCTTTTACGGAATTGTCAATTTCTGGAATTTTACTGAACGGGTGGATTTCACAATACACATTGAGTTCCCTTACCCTGCGGGCAATTAGCTGTGTATATTGGGAACCAAAGTCCAGGATGATGATTTTTTCTGCCATCCGCAAAACTACTATGGCACACGGATTTATAAGTGGTAATTGCAGGATAATTTACTGGCCAGCGGGACAATTTACAACATCCCGCTATCTGGAATTTTCAGGCCTCAATTTGAAAGGAATTTTCAATTTGAAAGTATTGAACCCACACACCCTTCATATCTTGCTATACTGAGTTTTCTCAGAAGTTTTTATTCGAACCTAACTGCTGGATTTTATTGAAAATTTCTGGCATTGTACTACGGTCAATGGGCTCCATATCGATTAGCTCCAATGATTTTACCATTTTCACAGTAGTTGTCTTGTATTTCTGAAAATGTGGAGTTTTTAAGTGTAATTTGTAATCTTCTTCACTGGCATAGATTTCCAAAAGTGTTAATTGCGTTGGATTATCTTTTCTGTACATTGGATAAATGCAAATGACACCAGGCTCCAACTTCACCGAAGCTTCAGCCTCTTCCTTTAGAATAGATTTGTATTCATCAAGATATAATGGGTCTATTTCAATTGCGGCAATGCGGGTTATCAAGCTTTTCAAGTCAATACCATTTCTTGGTGATTGAGTGCCTTGACATGACCATATTAAAAGTGACAACAGAATTGTGACGAAAATAGGGCTCTTGCTTTTCATAGTATTTTTTTCCGGTCGCCTGAGCTACCTAGGTTGCAGGATTGCAGTTCCACGGCAAACCCATACAAGCCCATGATTCTACCTTTTCACCCTCTTTTTTCCTCTAAATGGCTTCCGCTCCCTGTAGTTGGGGTTGTACTGTGGCCCTTCTCCAATGTGTGCCGGCAGCTTCACCTTCCTGACTTCACGCTCAATGAGCTTTTCGATCCTGGAAAAACGCCCCATGTCTTCTTCATTGATAAAGGTAAATGCAACCCCATCGGATGATGCCCTGGCCGTACGACCGATACGGTGCACATAGTCTTCGGCATCCTGTGGCACATTGTAGTTGACCACCATTTCTATACCTGTAATATCAATCCCCCGACTCACTACGTCAGTCGCCACAAGCACATGTATTTTTCTGTTGGTAAAATCCTGGAGTACTTTTTCACGGTGTTGCTGCTCCAAACCGGAGTGAATAGCCTCAGCCTCAATCCCCATTTTTTTAAATTCCCTCGTCAATTGATCAACGGAGGCCTTTTTAGACGAAAAGACAATCACGCTGGTCATCTTTTTGGCTTGTAGCAAATGCTTGAGCAATTCTGCTTTTTGTCCCTCATAGGTCATAAAAGCTGCCTGCACAATATTTTCAGCAGGCTTGGAAATTGCGATATTGATTTGCTCAGGATCCTTTAGCACTTCCTTGGTCAGTTTCCTGATATTTGGGGGCATGGTAGCCGAAAACATCAGGTTCTGTCTTTCCTTGGGAAGTTGCTTCATGATCAGTTTGATGTCGTCATAAAACCCCATATCCAGCATACGGTCTGCTTCATCCAGTATAAAATGCTTAATGGTATTCAGCTTGACATACTCCTGATTGATGTGTGCAATGATCCTTCCTGGTGTTGCCACTATGATATCTGCACCTTTCACCAGGGCTTTCTTCTGGTTGTCCCATGAAGAACCGTCACCACCGCCATAAATAGCAATGGAGCTTACCCCTACGAAGTATCCAAGCCCCTGAATCTGGTTATCGATCTGAACAGCGAGTTCCCGGGTGGGTACTATTATCAATGTATTGATCTCCCCATGATTGGGATTGTCACTTATTTTTTGGAGTACAGGAAGCAGGAAGGCAGCTGTCTTGCCTGTGCCTGTTTGTGCACAAGCCAGTAAGTCTTTGTCTTTCAATATAACAGGAATAGCTTGCTCCTGGATTGGTGTGGCTTCTTCGAACCCCATGGCTTCAACCCCCTCTAAAACAGGGTTGTGAATGCCGATTTCTTTAAATTTCAAATTTCTTTTTGGATTAGTCCAATTACATTCTGGCCAAAATTACAGCAATTGAAGCAGGTATGTGAATATTGAGGTTGTTTTTTTGTTAATATCAATACACTCTGCTGCTTAATGTACACTTTTCATCTGGCAACATCAGTCGAACAACGAAAGGAGCTCCTTGGTTGACTTCTTTTTCACCAACAGTACATCGGCTACCTCTACCACCAAAAACAAAGCCACTATGAACACCAAGTAAGCCAGCTTATCCAATAGGTATGAGAAATCCAGGGAAATGACAGGCACTACCAAACCCACTGCATATAAGACACCATAAATACCCAAGCCTGCTGATAAAAACACACCCAAAAACCACATCAACGAATGCAGGATACGTTTCCATAGAGGTTTGGCCATGGCCAGCTCTACTACCCTGGCTGCAAAATCCACGCTCAGTCCAGGGCCTTCATCTTCTTCACTCAGGGCATCACCTATCTTTTGATACAGGTGGGCATCAAGGTCATTGAAGTCCACATTGTGATGGGTTTCAAAAACTTTTTCTTGAACATCTTTCTCCAGATCGTTTTTCATTTTACCATTTCATTTTGATAAAACCCTTTCAATTTTTCCTTTAATATTTTCCTGCCTCTAAACAGGTAACTCTTCACTGTTCCTTCTGGCAGGTTTGTAATTTCAGCTATTTCCGAATAGCTAAATTCATCCAGATGGTATAAAGATATAATCAATTGGTAAGGTTTGGGTAGTTGGCCCACTAATTTTCTTACCATGATTCCCAATTCTTTGTTTTCCAGTATCATAGAGGGTGTCTTCTCCTCAGGTACAATTTCCACCTCTCCTGCACCCCATTCGGTATCCACTTTTTTCTTTCTCAGATGGTTGATGCCGTTGTTATAGGCGATTGTAGCTATCCATGTTGACAGTTTGCTCTTAAAACCAAAATCGGACAACTTCTGGTACACCTTTATGAAAGTATCCTGGCATAAATCTTCAATATCGTTTTGATCCTGAACCAAGCGTGAAACCATGTGAAAAACCAACCTCTCATGCTCCTGTATCAGCTGTTTGAAAGCTAATTTGTCTCCCGACAAAATTCGGTTTATCAATATCCGGTCTTCATCCATTTTGGCCTATATGACAGGTGGAAACTGAAAATGTTGCAACTTTCCTGGATTTATTTTTCAGGGTTTCAAAAACCATACGCCTCCAACTCATCCGTGATTCCAGGTCGAAACCAGAGTTCGGCGCAAACAATATAAAAAAACCGTCATTCCGAGGCTTTGAAGTAGATTTTGGGTAGGAAGCCCTGCCTCGTCGGCAGACGGGCGTGGGAATCTTATTATTTAGGAGACTCTCACGTCCTTTTCCCTCCTTATACCATACCAAAAAGGACTCTGAGTGACGTTGAAAGGTTTTTTTTCTTGTAAAAATTCTCGAACTCACGTTCGAAGTAAACGGAATTCAATCCACATTAAAAAATATTTGCAACATTTCTAACGAACGGGTGTCATATGTTCGAAATCAATTTTAATGACAAAACTTAAAAGATATGACTGAAATAGCAGCAATCGGGTTAGTAATTTACGGCATCATAACGCTGGTAAAAACGATATTGGACTACAAACTCAAAAGAAAAATCCTGGACAAGGACAACATCGAAGGAGTGAAATTCCCTTCATTTGGTGAGGCAAAGGCAGATTATGACAAAATCCCATTCCTGAAATGGGGGCTGATCACACTTTTTACAGGTGGAGGCCTTATAGCTATAGAACTACTGGGCTTTTCTTTTAGAAGCCATCAGAGTTCACTTCCTTTTGGCATGGTGCTGGTATCTGTGGCCCTTGGGTTTCTTACTTATTTCGCCATCATGCAAGCCATGTTTAAAAAAGAAACCAACTAACAAGGAGGTTAAAATGATGTTGGCATTTTGCCAGCATCATTTTTTCACCTCTCCTTCAAACTGTAGCCCGGTATTGAACGGGTAAACATTATCGGATCTGTCGATATCTGCCAGCCTCTCAGATTCATCTATTTCTATCCTTTTGATCTCAGAAAGTGGGAATGGCACCTCAAACGAATAAAATGGGTTTACCCATGGCCAATCGGTTAGAATGGTGGTTTTACCTGATACGGCTTTCTCTCCCCTCATCAGATCGAGCGGGATGTAATAACGCTGGGACTTTCCATTTTCCAACTCAACTTTGATATCCAGAGGCATGGGCATCTCCCCCTTCCTTTGCAGCATAATGCGTGAAGTGCCATTTTCCCCGGCCACCGAACGGATACCATAATCAATGGTACTGGTGGTATTGATCCAATAGTCGAAGTACCAATCCAACTCAAGCCCGCTTTCCCTTTCGAAAACCCTGATGAAATCATTTTTTTCCGGATGACGGAATTTCCAGGTAGTGAAAAAGGTTCTTAGTGCCCTGAGCATAGCTTCTTCCCCAATGATATACCCTAGCTGGTAAAACGTGACAGCCCCTTTGGAATAGGAAGATACGGAGTAACCCTTGTTGGTAGAAAAGTGGTCGGAATGGGTGGTCAGCGGTTCGTCTTTTCCCGAACTGACCAAATCTGTATAGGCTTTATAGTGCGACTTGTATGCAAATGGTTGCTTTGGCCCATCCTTCTCGAACAAATGGGCCATGGTCAATTTGCCCGCATAGTCAGCAAACCCTTCGTCTATCCATGGCAGGTAACTTTCGTTGGTGGCGGCCATCATGGGCAGCCAGTTGTGGCACATTTCATGGATCGACACCCCTACCAGGCTACTCAACTTTCTATGTCCGGTAATGAGGGTGGCCATGGGGTATTCCATGCCACCATCACCACCTTGTATAATCGAATAATGAGGATATGGATAAGCTGTAAAAGTGCTATCCAGAAAATCAAAAGCCTTTGAAACATACTCAGGAAGCCTTTTCCAGTTCTTTTTGAGTGTGTCAGGCTGGTAAAAATAATGGATGGTTGGGCCTCCTGTTTTACTCTTCACTACATCATGTACATAATCTGGGTCTGCTGCCCATACAAAATCGTGTACGTTGTTGGCTGTAAACTTCCAAAGTAATTTCCCGTCCTTGCCACGTTTACCTTTAGAGCCAGGTTTGTCGTATCCATGGCCTACCATCTCTGGGTTTTGCAGCGTACCGGTGGCTGCTACCACGTACTTTTCATCAATCTTGATATTTACCTGATAGTCGCCCCATGGGCTATAAAACTCCCTGAATATATAAGGATCGCTATGCCACCCTGACTCATCGTATTCAGCCATTTTTGGAAACCACTGCGACATAGAAAACCTTATGCCTTCTTTGTTGTCCCTACCACTTCTGCGAACCTGTAGGGGTACCTGGCTTTCAAATTTCATCTTAAATACGCTCTCTTGTCCAGGTAATATTGGTTGGGGCAACTTTAGTTCCAGCACAGTACCTTCCACTTCATAATTCGCCTGTTCACCATCCTGCGTCAACGACAGGATTTTGTGCCAGCCCTGCTCGTCCTCTTTTAGGTAAAAAATCCGGTCTTTTATCCGCTTGTCCGGGTCTTCGATGGTCCTGCTGCGCACATCCATCATACTGCCCGGCTGGAAGGCATTGAAGTACAGATGATAATAAACTTTGAAAAGTGTATCGGGTGAATTGTTGGTATATTTCAATACCTGATCACCCGAAAATTGATTGGAGGAAACATCCATATCAATGTTCATGGTATAGTCCACAGCCTGCTGCCACTTGCCAGATTGTGCCAGTGTCGAGATCCAGACCAGGGCGAATAAAAATGTTGCGGTACCTTTCTTCATATTCCTTTGACCTTGTTGTTGAAAGAACCGCAATTTATGAAAAACTGGCCGAGCCAACTGGTTTTTCTGATGAAAAGCCAAAGTACTCTATGAATGGAAATACTTTGGTTTGGAAACAGGCAATTTAGTTTTTCATTGCAGAAAAGACTGACAGCAATTGCTCGTAATTATTGCCCATTTCAATGGACACTTTGGTTTTGTCCACGTATTCCTGGAGCCTGTCGGGAATGTCTATTGTGGTATCGATGGTCTCTTCTACCACATCACCAAATTTGGCCGGGTGGGCGGTTTCAAAAAACACCCCAACCCCATTCTTGTCCTTCATGAATTCTTTTAGGCCAAGGTACCCAACTGCGCCATGGGGATCGAGCATGTATTTGTGCTTTTCAAATACTTCCAGCATACAGGCCCTGGTCTGCTCATCGGTGTAGCTGTACCCAGAGATGAGCTTTCTAAATTCATTGACATCTCCTCCGTATAGGTCCATCATGCGCGCAAAATTGCTCGGATTACCTACATCCATCGCATTGGAGATGGTTTGTATAGAGGCCTTTGGGTTGAATGCACCGCTTGTAAGGTAGGCCGGCACTATGTCATTGGCATTGGCAGAGGCCACAAAATGGCCTATTGGGAGCCCCATTCTTTGCGCAAGCAATCCGGCGGTGAGGTTGCCATAGTTGCCGCTAGGAACAGAAATGTACAATGGCCTGTCATCCTTTACCTGCGCATAAGCCCAGAAGTAATAGAATGATTGGGGGATGAGGCGTGCCATATTGATGGAATTGGCCGAAGTAAGGTGATACCTGTCTTTCACCGGTTTATCCAGGAAAGACTTCTTCACCAATGCCTGGCAATCATCAAAAGTACCATCTACCTCCAGTGCAGTGATGTTCTGTCCTAATGTTGTCAACTGCTTTTCCTGAATATCGCTTACCTTTCCTTTTGGGTAAAGGATCACCACGTTGATGTTTTCCAATCCCAGGAAACCATGGGCTACTGCACTACCCGTATCACCAGAGGTGGCTACCAAAATGGTTGCTTTACGAGCCTTTCTGGCAGAAAAATAACTAAGGCACCTGGCCAGAAACCTCGCCCCTACATCTTTGAATGCGAGAGTAGGGCCATGGAAAAGCTCCAGGGAATAAATATCCTGTTCTACCTTCACAGCGGGTATTTCGAACGACAGGGTATCGTTGATAATTTCCCGTAGATCGTTTTCAGGAATCTCATTTTCTATAAACCTACTGGCCACTTCGTACCCTATTTCCTGCAAAGTGGTGCTTTTCAGCCCATCTATAAATGCCCCAGGGAGGGCATTTATTTTTTCAGGCATGTAAAGGCCATTATCCTCTGGCAAACCCCTGACAATGGCTTCTTCAAAGGAAACTTCCGCTACCGATTTATTCGTACTGTAATATCTCATTCAATTAGTTGTTCTCGGCCTGGTCAATATCAACAACCCGCGCCCCTTGTTTTCCTATTTTAGAAATGTACAAAATGACTTCAATACCCGCCTGTTCGTAAATTTCTTTCATTTTTTCTTTGATGGCTTCCGCCGTTTGCTCGTCTTTGCTAAATGCGAAAAGGGATGGGCCAGATCCGGCAATGCTACATCCTACCCCGCCTACAGCCAGTGCCCCTGCTTTCACCTCGTCAAATTTAGGGATCAACCTGGACCGGATGGGCTCCACAATGACATCCTGCATAGAACGGCCAATGAGGTCTAAATCTGCAGTATAGAGTCCGGACACCAGGCCTGCTACATTTCCCCATTGGGTGACTGCCTCCGACATAGGCACCTCAGTGCGCAGCATTTTCCTGGCTTCTGAAGTCTTTATTTCTACCTGTGGGTGTACCACGGTCACATACATGTTTTCAGGGAAAGCTACATTGATCAAATCCAGGGGATCGTACCCTCTTATGAGCTGGAAGCCACCCAACAAGGCTGGCGATACGTTATCACCATGCGCCTTACCAGAGAGGAGTTTTTCGCCTTCCATGGCAAACTCCACCAACTGTTTGTTCGTGAGTGGCTTTCCCAGGATTTCGTTGACACCAAACACTGCACCAGCAGAACTTGAGGCACTTGTACCAAGGCCACTGCCTGGTTTGATATGTTTGATAAATTCGAATTCAAATCCTTGTTCGATACCTAGATACGCCAGCATCTTCTTTACCGCAACTGTGGCCACATTCTTTTCAGGGTCTGTCGGTATATCTTCAAAGCCTTTTACTGGCTTCACAGAAAGGCTTCCGTTTTGGGTTTGTGTGATGATGATTTCCTCTCCAATCCCATCGAGGGCAAAACCAATGATATCAAAACCACATCCCACATTGGCCACAGTGGCCGGGGCAAATACTTTTATTTTTTTTTGCATTCTAATTCAATCACATTAGAAGAATCAGGGCATTCCCGATTCAACTTTAAATTCATTCCATGAAATAATTTTTGTACCTTCCACAAATTTCAATACAAGCAAGTCCTCATCACCTGTAATCAAAAAATCAGACTTACCATCTTTGGCAAGAGCCAGTAAAAAATTATCCTTCTTATCACGGCAGAGGTCAACGGTGGATTTAACATTGACAAATTCAGCATGCTCATTTAGAAAACATAACAATTTGAAAATATCATCTTTGCTAAAATACTTTTTGAATTTCGCTCGGGAGGCTACTTCTATGATCTCACCCATCAAAATATCATCCAGCAAAATTACAATTCGGTTATTTCTAACCAAATCATCCAGTTGCCTAAAGTTATCACTAAGCAAATAGCTTATCCAAAGGTTAGTATCTACTACAACCCTAAGCACCTTTTTTGGCATACCGCTTTGCTCTTACCGCCTCAACTTCCTTTGTGATTTCCTCTAAAGAAATGTCAGAACCTTTTGTTCTCACTTTCTCCAGCATTTTAAAAAAATCTTCCTTACTATCACTTTTGGGAACGATACTTATGAGGTCCAGGGCCGCAAGGTCTTCAATGAGCTTTTTAGCCTTAGGGTTTAGTATTTCAATTTGAAGTGATTCCATACTGTAAAGATAAACTGAATATTAAACCGGTTCTATCAACTATTCGCTATTTTCATGATATCGGCGAATATACCTGAAGCGGTAACGCTGGCCCCTGCCCCGGCTCCTTTTATTACGAGTGGTTGCTCGCTGTACCTGTTGGTAAAAAACAACACGATATTGTCCTTGCCTTCCAGGTTATAAAATGGATGATCAGATGGTATCTCCTGCAAACCAACAGATGCTTCCCCCTTGTCAAAAGTAGCTACATACTTCAGGCGTTTACCGGCCTTGGCAGCTTTAGCAAATATCTTCTGAAAATGGGCTTCATTTTCCTGAATTCCCTTATAGAAGTCATCTACACTTTTCGTTTTCATGCAATCTTCCGGGATAAACGGCTCGCTTTTTATATCTTCCAGCTCCAGCTTAAACCCGCTTTCACGAACCAGAATGAGGATTTTTCGCATTACATCTATACCACTCAGGTCTATCCTGGGATCAGGCTCGGTATAGCCATCTACCTGCGCCTGCTTCACTATATCGGCAAATTTCGTATCGGCATTGAAATAGTTGAATATAAAATTGAGGCTTCCCGAAAGTACCGCCTGTATTTTATTGATTTTGTCCCCACTTTTGATCAGGTCGCTTAGGGTAGAGATAATCGGCAAACCGGCTCCCACGTTCGTTTCGAACAGGTACCGGGAATTGTATTCCTGAGAGATGTTTTTCAGCTCTTTATAGTTTTCGTAGGCTGAAGCGCAGGCGATTTTATTAGGCGTTACTATCGAAATATTGTTCAACAGGGCGTCTTTATACAAGGCCGCAATGTCCGCATTGGCTGTATTGTCAATGAAGACACTGTTGATCAAATTAAATTTTTTGATTTTGCCCATAAACAAATCATTGTCCATGCCCACTCCCTTCTCCATCAGGGTATTCTTCCAATTTTCCAGGTCTATGCCATCCATTTCAAAATGCATTCTCTTGCTATTGGCAATGCCTACCACACGCAGGTCAATTTGTTCATTTTCCAGCAGGTAGCTGTGTTGTGCAGCAATCTGATCGAGCAACGTCCCTCCTACATTTCCCACACCTATCATGTACAGGTTGAGTTTCTTTCTTCTCGAAAGGAAAAAGCTTTCGTGCAAAGCGTTGAGGGCTTTTCTGAGGTGATGTTCATCAATCACTGCGGTAATGTTGCGCTCTGACGAACCCTGGGCTATGGCCTTGATATTGATACCATTTAAACCAAGCGACTCAAACATCTTACCGCTGACACCCACATGATGGTGCATTTTTTCACCTACAAGAGCCACCACGGCCAGGTTTTGTTCCACCTCCAGCTCGTTGATCTTTTTGGTACTCATTTCGTACACAAATTCCTTGTTGATGCTTTCTTCCGCAGCTTCCACGTCACAGTCGTTTATCCCAACACATATAGAATGCTCGGATGATGCCTGCGTAATCATGATCACATTGATGTGCGCCTCAGAAAGGGCTTTGAACAGGCGGTTGGAAAAACTTGGCACACCTACCATGCCACTACCTGTCAGGTTGAGCAGCGAAATATTCTTCACGCTCGATATTCCTTTGATGATTTCCGAGTTGTTGCTGCTTACAGTGCTTATTCTGGTGCAGAGCCCATCTTTGTCGAAGGTGTTTTTCACATAGGTGGGAATTTTCTTCCCAAGTACCGGATGTATGGAAGGTGGATATATCACTTTGGCCCCAAAATGTGAGAGTTCCATAGCTTCCTGATAAGTAATATATTCTATAGTGTGGGCGGTGGATACCATCCTGGGGTCGGCAGTCATCATCCCATTAACGTCGGTCCAGATTTCAAGGGCATCCACCTTTAATGCACCGGCCAATATAGCAGCGGTATAATCGGACCCGCCCCGCCCAAGGGTAATTGTGGAACCCTTTGCCGTGCCAGCCACGAAACCAGGGACTACCACCAGGTTTTTCGATTTTTCGAAATACTCAATAATTTTTTCGTTGGTGACATTAAAATCCACATTGGCCTTTCCAAAATTGCTGTCAGTGATGATGACCTTTCTGGGGTTCATCAATGCGTTGGAAATCCCCTGGGCTTTGAGGTATTCGTGGATAATGTACGAAGACAGGATTTCCCCATAGCTCAAAATGGAATCCTTTACCCTGCGAGACAATTCCTTTACAAAATATACTCCCTGAAAAAGGTTTCTCAGCTTCTTGAATTTATCTATGATCTTAGCCCTTTGCTTTTCAGAAGAGTCTTTGCCAATGAGCTGCGTGGCTACTCTAAGGTGCCTTTCTTCCAATTCGGCCAGAATGCTTTCATAGGTCTTATTGCCGTATGAGGCCTGGTTGGCACAATCGAGTAACTGGGAAGTGACTCCACTGAGTGCAGATACCACCACCACCAGTTTGTCATGGGGAAGTTTTTCCTCAATTATTTGCCTAACAATTTGAAGGCTTTCGACACTACCTACGGATGTTCCGCCAAATTTTAATACTTTCATTATATTTATATAATCAGATATCGTTAAATCAAATATTGCAACAAATCCTGTTTATCGTTGAGATACTCAAATATAAAATTCTTTTCTTCCATTCTTGAAAACAACCCTTTCAGGTTTTCCCTGTTCTGAAGTTCTATCCCTATCAAAGCAGGCCCTTTCTCCCTACTGTGCTTTTTTGAGTATTCGAAATGCACTATGTCGTCACCTGACCCGAGAACATCATTCACAAACTCCTGTAGTGCCCCTGCCCTCTGTGGGAAGCGGATGATAAAATAGTGTTTGAGGCCCTCATACAGCAACGACCGCTCCTTGATTTCCTCTGTTCTGGTAATGTCGTTGTTGCTACCGCTCACAATGCACACCACAGTTTTGCCTTTTATCTTATTGGCGTAAAAATCGAGTGCAGAAATGCTCAAAGTACCGGCTGGTTCGGTAATGATAGCTTCTTCGTTGTAAAGCTTCAAAATTGTGGAGCATATTTTACCTTCCGGCACCAAAATAATGTCATCGAGATGGCCATCGCAAATATCAAAATTCAAATCACCAACCTGTTTGACAGCTGCCCCGTCCACGAAGGTATCAATTTCGTCAAGGGCAGTATTCCGGCCTGCTTCAATTGATTTTTTCATGGCAGGTGCCCCCGCCGGCTCTACCCCTATTATTTTAGTTTGGGGTGAAAGCCTTTTGAATACACTGACCAATCCTGAAACCAAGCCTCCCCCTCCGATGGGGACAAATAAATAGTCTATTTTTTCCTTGATTTCCTGAAGTATTTCCAGTCCTATTGTCGCCTGGCCTTCCACCACTTTTTTGTCGTCAAAAGGATGAATGAAAGCAACATGGTTTTCAGAACTGAACTCCATTGCCTTGTTAAAAGCATCATCAAAAGTATCCCCAACCAAACAGACCTCCACCATATCCCGACCAAACATTTTCACCTGCTTGATCTTTTGCTTCGGTGTGGGACAGGGCATAAATATGGTGCCCTTTATGCCAAGCTTTTTACAAGAATAAGCTACACCCTGGGCATGATTGCCGGCACTTGCGCAGACTATGCCTTTGTTCTTTTCCGCCTCAGTTAGCGATGAAATTTTGTTATAGGCACCTCTCAACTTGTAAGAGCGTACCGTCTGGAGATCCTCCCTTTTGAAATACACGTCTGCTTCGAGGCGTTCTGAAAAATTTACATTTTTCATCAGAGGCGACTGGATCACCACCCCTTTTAGGTTTTGGGCCGCCGTTACTATATCGTGCAGCTCGGGCGCCTTGGCCGATAATACGTTTTCTGATTGTTTTACAGTTGCCACAGCCGACTAAATTAGAAGTTTTTAACTTGTTCGGCTTCCGGAACCTTATCAGAGTTGCAAAATTCATTAATTGCTGCGGCTATCTGGCCAAAAGTAAAATGAAGTACATCTTCATCTTCTTCAAGCAAAGTGATCCTGAACCCAAGCAAGTTGGATTGAAATGAGGACAGGGGCACCACACAAACCCCTTTGGCAGCCAATAAATAATAAACAAAACGACTATCTGGCTTTTCTATACCTTCCACCCAGGATTCGGCCAGAGCCCTGGTTTTGTCATCTTCTATTTTCAGGAATTGATTGTTGTTCAATACGCCCTCCTGAAAAACTATGGTGTTGTAGAATGCACCGTTGGTTTTATTGAACTTGATATACGGAACATCCTGAAAATGATTGCCTATTATTCCAGATCTGGTAGAAATGCTTTTATTTTTCTCCTTGAGGTATTCATTGTACCTGGGATGTGAAAATATCTTTGGAATGGCCTTTTGAGGCAGGGTAGTTGAGCATACTTCCACCATTTTGGCATTCTCCAGGGCGTGGCAATAATCATTAAAATTGGAATCTGCTTTTCTATTGTAGAATTCCATCCAGCCGCAACGGCTGCCTGGCCAGGGTACTTCCTTAGATATACCTTTCAGGGCTATACCTGGTACATCCCCTAATACCTGGGCCAGTTTTTTGGTCCTGTTTCCGTTGTAAATGACGTTACCATATATCTCATCACTGACCATAAACAGGTTAAATTCCTTTGCGATCTCTACCATCCGTTTGAGGTAGGATTCGGGATAGACCACTCCTGTAGGGTTGTCAGGGTTGATAACGAGTATGCCCACAATACTTGGGTTGTATTTTACTTTGAGGTAAAGGTCGTCCAGGTCGGGGTACCAGTTGTTGTCCGGATCCAGGTTGTAGGTCAATGGTTCTTTGTTGGAGTGGGCCGCTTCAAATGCCGAGTGGGTAGAATAAGCCGGCGATGGGCCTATCACCCTGGAATAGGGGTTTAAAAATTGATAGAGCTTTGCAATGGCATCCCCTAACCCATTGAAAAACAATATGTCGTCATAATCTATCTGAACACCACCAAAATCATTGTTCTTATCAGCCAGGAATTTCCTGGTTTCTATTACCCCTTTGGAATGACAATAGCCATAGCTTTTGTTGTCTTTCACCAGTTCTGATACTATTTCTTTGATCCATTCCGGTACGGTGGCATTCTTTAAAATTGGATCGCCTATATTTTCCCAATATATCTTTTTGCCGAGCTTTTCCAGCTGTTCGGCCTTCTTCACAATATCCCTGATTTCGTAATCAAGTTTTTGCGAACCACCATGTAGTAAATTCTGACGCATTGTTATAACTCACCAGCCTGTTTCAAGGCTTCTTTTTCCAAATCTTCTGTTATTCTGAAATTTGTCTTTTTCAAATCCCTAAGGAAAGGTTTAATTGATTTGAAAAAACCTTGTTTTTTCGCACTAATCAACACCCCGAGGGTACCTGTAACATTCAGGTCAAGTTTACGAGCTACCACCCGTGCTTTGTGGTCGTCAAGTATTATCAAATCGGCTTCCAATTCTATTGCCAATGCCATAGCACTTGACTCCCCTCTATCAACATACAACTCTAACAACTGTTGCTTGGATTTATCCTTAAGCGAAAGCACATCAACCCATTCAGGCAACTGCTCACCAAACTCTTCGGCTATTTCATTGGTTGTAAGGATTCTACCATATAGTTTTTGCAATAAACCAAGTTGATTGATTTTACCCAATACGATAAAACAGCTTGTATCTGAAATAACTATTTTATGCATTTTTTACATCACTCGCTAAATCTGATGCGGGATAATTAAAAAGGGAAACGTTATAATTTCCCAGTAGTTCGGCAAACGTTTTTTTTGACAGACCTACTAATTCTGAAGCTTCCCCTAACGATAGTTTTCCCTGATCATAGAGCATACTTGCCACCATCATTTGGAGCTCCCTCTCTTCTAAATTCAAAGAGTCCGGCAAGTTCAATACGAATTGTTTCATCTTACAATTTAGTTAATATATCTCCCGCCTCAAAGTTAGAACCATCCCGTAATCAACAAACGAGCAGGGGTTGCCCCCTGCATCGCCCGTTGGTAATATATAAAACGATTCTACTTGTTTTCTGGTCTCAATCCCCTTACGGTCCTGCCTGCCTGCCACATTTCTGAGTCGTACATCTCTTTCAATTCTACCTCCAATTTCTCTCTGTAATCAGGTTGTGAATTGACATCTATAGATCTTTGGGCCTCTTCACCATCGATTACCGATTTGTAAAGTTTTTCGAATACAGGCTTTGTTGCCTTGTGGAATTCATCTTTCCAATCCAAAGCACCTCTTTGGGCAGTAGTAGAGCAGTTGGCGTACATCCAATCCATTCCGTTTTCAGCGATCAAAGGATACAATGATTGGGTTGCTTCTTCTACAGTTTCATTGAATGCTTCAGATGGTGTATGTCCATTGGCCCTCAATACTTCGTACTGAGCCTGGAACAATCCCTGGATAGCGCCCATCAAAGTTCCCCTCTCACCTGTAAGGTCGGAAGATACTTCTTTGTAAAAAGTGGTTTCGAACAGGTAACCTGATCCCACAGCGATACCCATAGCGATTACTTTATCCTTCGCATTGCCACTGGCATCTTGCTCAATAGCAAAAGAAGAGTTAAGTCCTTTTCCTTCAACAAAAAGCCTTCTCAGAGAAGTACCAGATCCTTTTGGGGCAACTAAGAATACATCTACATCAGCCGGGGGTATTATGCCCGTCTTTTCTTTGTAAGTCACACCAAATCCATGTGAAAAATACAAGGATTTTCCAGGAGTAAGGTGTTTTTTAATGGTTGGCCACAATGCAATCTGAGCGGCATCAGAAAGTAGGTTACAAATGATAGTACCCCTTTCAAGAGCTTCTTCGATTGAGAACAAAGTTTCGCCTGGAACGAATCCATCGGCTACAGCTTTGTCCCAAGACTTGGAAGGTTGCCTCTGTCCAACGATTACATTGATTCCATTGTCTTTCAAATTCAATGATTGTCCTGGGCCCTGAACTCCATAACCAATCACGGCGATGGTTTCGTTTTTAAGCACATCCTGTGCTTTGCTAAGTGGAAATTCTTCCCTGGTGACAACATTTTCTTCTACTCCACCAAAATTTAATTTTGCCATTTTTCTAACTTTTGTTATTTACTGATTTTCAATTTTAATTGTATGCTTAATAATCTTTAATATTCAACTGGTTGGATTCGGTATTTTCCAACTGGTGAATGTATGCTTCTGTTTTTCTCTTGGACTGGGAAATAGCCACACGCCCAGACCTCACAAATTCGAGAAGGCCCAGTGGCTCCAATTTTTCGTACAAATCATGGGTTTCTGATTTGTGACCAGTCTTTTCTATCACTATAT
Source organism: Cyclobacteriaceae bacterium (assembly GCA_040222275.1). Classification (GTDB taxonomy): domain Bacteria; phylum Bacteroidota; class Bacteroidia; order Cytophagales; family Cyclobacteriaceae; genus CAXBNB01. The sequence continues at coordinate 64,497 of JAVKDJ010000048.1, read as the reverse complement.
GATCCTCCTCAATGACCAATATGCGGGCTCCATTGCTTCTTACTAGGTTTTCTATCGAATTTCCATTTAAGAATACCTTGGTTGGCACTTTATACAAGGCTATTTCCTGATAATAAATTTGATCCTGCTCGTATAAGAATGCCCCCAACACATCGATCAACTTTCTTATCTGACCCACAACCTTTTCGATGCGCTCGCGAGTGGAAGTCACCACAATAGTGAACCGGCTGATACCCGGCACCTCTGTAGTGGAGACATTCAGGCTGTCTATGTTGATTTTCCTCCTTGTAAAAATAATCGATATCTGGTTAAGCAAACCAGCCCTGTTTTCCGTCAGCACAGAAAGCGTAAATTCTTTTTCCATTTTATCCGAATGATCGTCACTATATATATCCGCCATAATCTTTGTTTCTAAATTACTCTAACCGAATGTCTGAAACTGATGCCCCTGATGGTACCATTGGGAAAACGTTTTCCTCCTTTTCTACCACCACTTCCAATAAGTATGGGCCTTCATGCCCCAGCCATTTGTCAATTTCCTCACCTAGTTTTTCACGTTTCTCCACTTTGGCGTGTGGAATACCATACCCCTCAGATATGATCTGAAAATTAGGGTTGGTCAATTCCGTAAAAGAATACCTCTTGTCGAAAAACAACTGCTGCCACTGACGCACCATGCCGAGGAAGTTGTTGTTCAGAATCAGGATTTTCACGCCAATATTGCTTTGAAAAATAGTTCCCAATTCCTGGATGGTCATTTGAAACCCGCCATCCCCAATTACTGCGATCACTTCCCTGTCAGGTTGGCCCATCTTGGCCCCCATGGCAGCCGGAAGGGCAAAACCCATCGTACCAAGCCCTCCGGAGGTTACATTGCTGTCTTTCTCAGCAAACTGGTAGTACCTGCTGGTGATCATTTGATGTTGGCCTACGTCCGTAACGATGATGGCCTTGCCTTCGGTTTTGTCAGAAATCATCTTAATTACCTCTGGCATTATGATTTCATCTCCGCTTGGTTTGTAGGCATGTTGAATGACCTTTTCGAATTCCACCTTGTCGCATGAACGAAACTCCTCAACCCATGATTTATGATCATTTTTATTTACCAATGGAGTCAACGCCAACAGTGCCTGCTTGGCATCTGCATTGATGGCTACATCTGTTTTTACATTCTTGTCAATTTCTGCCGGATCGATTTCAATATGGATCACTTTGGCCTGTCGTGCATATTTGGACAAATCCCCCGTCACCCGATCATCGAACCTCATTCCAATTGCTATCAAAACATCACATTCATTGGTTTTGATATTGGGGCCATAGTTGCCATGCATACCCAGCAGCCCTACATATAATGGATGACTCGTTGGAACAGCCGACAATCCTAATAGCGTGGAGCCCATTGGAATACCTGCTTTTTCTGCCAATGCGATCAATTCCTTTTCGGCATCCGACAATAGTACTCCCTGCCCTACGAGCAAGTATGGTTTTTTAGCTGAATTGATCAACTTTGCAGCTTCTGCTATTTTGGATTCATCCAATATAGGGTATGGATGATAACTTCTGATCCGCTCACACTTCTGATAGCTGTAGTCGAATTCCGCAAACTGGGCATTCTTTGTGATATCTACCAAGACAGGGCCCGGCCTGCCAGTATTGGCAATATAAAAGGCCCTTGCTATGGCGTATGGAATATCTTCGGCCTTGGTCACCTGATAGTTCCACTTGGTAACGGGCATAGAAATACCTACAACATCAGTTTCCTGAAAAGCATCAGTTCCCAAAAGGTGCTCCGGCACCTGACCAGTGATGCAAACCAATGGGGTAGAATCTATCTGTGCATCGGCAATACCTGTAATGAGGTTGGTCGCACCAGGGCCAGAAGTGGCAAAACACACGCCTGTCCTGCCAGTGACCCTTGCATAACCCTGAGCGGCATGCGTAGCACCCTGTTCATGGCGCACCAGGATGTGGTTGAGCCTGTCCATATATTTGTACAGTTCGTCATAAATAGGCATGATAGCCCCTCCCGGGTAACCAAAAATGGTTTCCACACCTTCTTCCAGTAAGCACCTCAACAATGCTTCTGAGCCGGTAATCCTCTCTGTTGTTTTTGTGGATTTCTTTTCTGCTTCCAATGTTGTTGTATCCATCTTTTTAAATTTATTCATCCGTAACACAACCTTCTGAGGCTGATTTCACAGATTTAATATATTTACCAAGTATTCCTCTATTCGCTTTGTAGGCAGGCTTTTGCCATGCCTTTTTTCTCTGGGTCAATTCCTCTTCAGACAATTTGACCTCCAGTTTGTTGTTGACGGCATCAATGGAAATGATGTCCCCATTTTTGATAAATGCCAAAGGGCCTCCTTCCTGGGCCTCTGGTGTGATGTGCCCCACCACAAACCCGTGCGACCCACCTGAGAACCTTCCATCTGTAATTAACGCCACGTCCTTGCCCAGCCCGGCACCCATTACTGCACCTGTAGGTTTCAGCATTTCAGGCATGCCTGGCGCACCTGTAGGTCCTGAATAACGTATCACTATCACCTCGCCCTTCTGCACTTCTTCCCCAATACCCTTTATTGCTTCAAATTCATCTTCATATATCCTGGCCGGACCTTCGAAGTACTCTCCTTCCTTGCCAGTGATTTTGGCCACTGCGCCTTCTGGTGCCAGGTTTCCATAAAGAATTTGCAAGTGGCCGGTCTTTTTAATTGGTTCACTGAACGAATGGATAACATCCTGTTTGTCTTTTAAGGACGGCCCTGCTTCGAGATTTTCGGCAAGGGTCTTTCCTGTCACTGTGAGACAATCGCCATGCAGATAACCTTCAGCCAACAGGGCTTTCATAACTGCAGGAACACCCCCAACATGGTGCAGGTCCTCCATCAGGTATTTGCCACTAGGCTTCAAATCAGCAATAAATGGTGTGCTGTCTGAAATCCTTTGAAAATCGTCAAGTCCTATTGGCACGTCAACAGATTTGGCCATAGCGATCAGGTGCAAAACTGCATTGGTAGAGCCTCCCAAAATCATGATAAGCCTGATTGCATTTTCAAAAGCTTCTTTAGTCATGATGTCTTTGGGCCGAATATCGTTTTCCATCAAATACCGCACGGCCTGCCCTACCCTATATGTCTCGTTCTTTTTGTCTTCACTTTCGGCAGGATTGCTGGAACCAGATGGCAGGCACATGCCCATCGCCTCAATGGCTGAAGACATGGTGTTTGCCGTGTACATTCCTCCACATGCTCCTGGGCCTGGTATAGAATTTTTTATGATCCCATTAAAGTCTTCGTCAGATATATTGTTTCCCAGCCTTTTGCCATAAGCTTCAAACGCGGATACAATGTTTAAGTCTTCGCCTTTCCACTTGCCTGGTTTTACCGTGCCACCATATACGAGCAGACCTGGCCTGTTGAGCCTGCCCAGCGCCATCATGGCCCCTGGCATGTTTTTGTCGCACCCTACCACGGGCACCACAGCATCGTAAAACTGGGCGTTTACCACAGTTTCAATGGAATCGGCTATTATGTCACGGGAAACAAGGGAATACTTCATACCAACTGTACCATTGGAAATACCATCGCTCACTCCTATAGTATGAAATATCAATCCAACAAGATCGGCTTCCTTAACCCCCTTTTTGACTTGATGGGCCAAAATATTAAGGTGCATGTTGCAAGGGTTGCCTTCGAAACCAGTACTGACGATCCCGACTTGTGCTTTTTTCAAATCATCTTCACTGAGGCCGGTAGCATACAATTGTGCCTGTGATGCCGGCTGGGATGGGTCCTGGGTAATCGTCTTGCTGTACTTGTTTAATTCCTGTTCCACTTATTTTTATCTGGTTTATCGATTAAATAATTATACTACTACATGGTTTGAATTCACTCGCTGACGGTACATCAAAAACAATTCATAGGCAATTGTTTCCTGCCAGTTTTTTTCAAATTTGATATCATCAATGGAGCAAATGCTTGCTATTTCAGTCGCTGTACCTGTAAAAAATGCGGTCTCCGCTCCCTTTATTTCGTCCACGGTAAAAAACTTCTCTACCACCGGGTACCCCAACTCCATGGCATATTCTATAATGGTTGCCCTGGTAATGCCGGGAAGTATATTGCCCAAAGCCGGGGTATAAATGATGCCGTCTTTTACAAAAAAGAAGTTGGCACCAGGCCCCTCGGCTACATAACCATTGGAGTCCAAGAGCAATGCTTCATCATAACCATTTCGTTTGGCCTCATTGGTAGCCAAAATAGAATTGATATAATGTCCTGAAATTTTGGCATCAATTGGCACTGATTTGGGATTCGGCCTTTCATAAGAAGAAACCGTCACCCTGAGGGGTACTTCACCACTGTAAGGCTCCCATTCCCATGCCGCAATCATCACATGGGTATCAAAAGTTTTGGCAAGCTTCATATTGGCCCCCAAAAAAACCAATGGCCTGATATAGGCATCTGCGATATTGTTTTTGTCCAGCAGCTCATAGGTCAAATTGACCAACTCCTTCACGGTATAAGTCATGCTGATGCCCATTTTATTGGCCGAATATAAAAGGCGCTCGTAGTGCTCCTTGGCTTTAAAAACGTTGGGACCTGCAGAACTATCATACGCCCTGATGCCTTCGAATACACCACTGCCATAGTGCAAGGTCTGGCTAAAGAGGTCAATCTTCGCCTCTGCTGCCTTTACCCATTCTCCATCGAGGTATATTATAGATTCTTTGTTGTAATACATTGTCAACGTTTCCTATTTTTCAGTCATTAAGTCTTAAATCCTATTTTAGTTTATATAAAACAACTTGGCATCCGATCATCCATATATCAGTTGTTTGCTCTGATCGATGGAACGAATTAAACATGGGTTTTTAAGGGTTTGCTCTTCCAGAAGGTCAATATCCCTTTTAAATAAATTGTCCAATTGTTTTTTTAGCGACATGTAATTTTTGAAATAAAGCTTCAAATCAAATGATTGAAATTTTACCAAAAAATCAATATCACTATCGGCCATCAAATCACCCGATACCGCAGAACCAAAAAGATACAACGACTCCACTCTATGCTTTCTGCATAAATCCTTCACCTGTTGTATCTGATCCTTTACAATATCCATTCACTATCGCTGATTGTATATTTTCCGCAAAAGCGTTAAAATTCTTCCAAAAAAAAAGCACCACTCCTTTTGGGAATGGTGCTTTAAAATATCTTTTATCTTAATTGTTATACCATTCCCGATTGACTGTCTAGTGTGACATCAATAATAATCGCAAATGCTATGACAACTGTGTTTCTCATTTTCGAGCCCAAAAGTATTATAAAAACAACTCATCCTCCAAACTATTTTGTGATTTTTATTACGTGGCAGTTAAAAAAACTTTGTCAACTCATAATTTCTGCACATAATGGCTACAAGGTTGACTCCATTCAATTAGAAACCAGATGATCACTGAGCAATTCCCTAAGGGCACTGTCGCCTACAATTCCCTGTGTATCGGCTACTGCCAGGAAGTTTTGATAAACCTCCTCAAGTTCTTCTTTTGATAATTTAACCCCAAGCTTTTCAATTTTGTAGTTCAAGGCAGCCCGTCCACTTCTAGCTGTAAGGATAATGGACGACTCTCCTACACCAACTTCTTTCGGGTCAATGATTTCGTAATTGTCCCTGTTCTTGATCACACCGTCCTGGTGAATCCCGGAAGAATGTGCGAAAGCATTGCTTCCTACTATGGCCTTATTAGGCTGCACTACCATGTTCATTTTTTCAGAAACCAACCTGCTGATGCCTGAAAGCCTGGTGGTGTTTATCCCCGTTTCGAAATTCATCCAATTGTGCTTCTTCATAATCATCACCACTTCTTCCAGCGACGTGTTGCCCGCCCTTTCACCAATACCATTGATGGTACATTCTATTTGCCTGGCCCCATTTTGAATACCTGCTATGGAATTGGCCGTGGACAGACCAAGGTCGTTGTGACAATGGGTGGAAATCGTTGCTTTATGGATGCCCTTCACGTTTTCCATCAGGTACTTGATCTTTTGTCCATACTCTTCTGGCAAACAGTACCCGGTGGTATCGGGTATATTCACCACAGTAGCACCGGAGGCAACCGCTGCTTCTATCACTTTTGCCAAAAATTCATTATCCGTACGGCCTGCATCTTCTGCGTAAAATTCTACGTCCTCTACGTATTTTTTCGCAAAGGCCACCGCCTTCTTGCTGCGCTCTATTATATCTTCCCTTGTCGTTTTGATCTTGGTGAATACATGCTGGTCGGACGTGCCAATGCCCGTGTGGATCCTCGGCCTCACTGCATGCGTCAATGATTGAGCAGCCGTCTCAATATCTTTTTCAACCGCCCGTGACAAAGCACACACTGTGGCATTTTTTATAACTTTGCATATTTCAGTGACAGAATCAAAATCGCCTGGACTGGAGATTGGAAAACCTGCTTCGATAATATCCACACCTAGTAGTTCCAGTTCCTGTGCAATCAATACCTTGTTTTCTGTATCTAACCTGCAACCTGGGACCTGCTCCCCATCACGTAATGTCGTGTCGAATATTTGTACTCTATTTTCCATATTATTTTATTATAAACCCAAAATTAATTCCAAGACCTTCCAGATAAAACACATATTTCCTTTATAATTACGATTCCTAAACATAAATAAATTGATAAAATGTCCTTAATATACATTCTAAAATAAAAATAAATACAATGCCTAAGGAAAAAAGAGACACCCTTTTCACATTGATTAAATCTTTAAAAAAGAGTGAAAAAAGGTATTTCAAAACTTTCGAATCCAAACAGGAGAATATGAAGTTTCTCCGGTTGTTTGACCTGATCGATCAGCAGGATGAATTTGACGAGGATAAAATCCTGCAAAAAGACCAATCGATCAAGCCACAGCAACTGTCTAATATGAAGGCCCATTTGTACAACAAAATCCTTCAAAGCCTTAGGATGTACAATTCCAATTCTGTAACGGAAATAGGCATCCACAACCTGATAGACCATGTACAAATCCTCTTCAACAAAAGCCTCTATCAGCAATGTACCAGTGTGCTAAAAAAGGCAAGAAAGAGTGCCGAGAGGATCGACCTCCTTGAATTGCAGCTAGAAATACTCAACTGGGAAAAGAAGTTGCTCCCGTACACTGCTGGCTTGAATACTCAGGCTGATGTGAACGAGATTGTAAAAAAAGTGCAGGATGTAAGCAACCGCATCAACAACATCAATGCCTACTCCAACCTGCACGTACAACTCAACAGTCTTTACAATCAGGTAGGTTATATGCGTAATGAAGCAGATTTTAAGAGGGTCAACAAACTGTTTATTACCAGTTTTCCCAACCCCGATGAAGACCAGCTTTCGGTAAGTGAAAAAATAAGCCTGTACAGCCTGTACATCAACTATTATTTTTTCATACAAGATTTTAAAAAAGGCTATGAGTATGCCAAAAAGTGGGTGCAGCTTTTTCACGGTGACAAAACACTGATGTCGTCCAAGATCGAAATGTACATATCGTCGCTCAACCACCTGATGATAGCGCAAACAAAACTGGAAAAGTACGAGGAGTTTTTGGTGACAAAAAAAGAACTGAGGTCGGTTGGCAACCTGCCTGCCATCAACCTCAATGACAACATCAAACTCAAGTTGCTGAAGTACTCCTATGTACATGAATTCAACGGGTTCTTTATGATGGGGGATTTTGGGCGTGGTGTCCAGTTGATTGAAAAGATAAAACCCGGCCTGGAGCAATTCATTGAGCAAATAGACAGCCATTCCAGGGTGATCATGTTTTACAAAACTGCTTGTCTGTATTTTGGCAATGACCATTTTAAGGATGCCATATTCTGGCTCAATAAAATCATCAACTCTTCTGACACCAATATCCGGGAAGACATCCATGGGTTTGCCAGGATACTCAGCCTGATATGCCACTATGAGCTGGGCAATATTGAGTTGATCGAATACAATGTGAGGTCCACCTACCGGTTTCTGCTAAAAACCAAAGACCTCCACCAATTTCAAAGGTACATCCTCAACTTCCTAAGAAAGCTAAACGCCACCATGACGAGCCAGGAGTTGATTGCCCGCTTCAAAAAATTGAGGGAAAACCTGATCCCCCTGTCTCTAAACCAGTATGAAAAACGGTCGTTTATTTATTTCGACATTATCTCCTGGCTGGAATCGAAAATAGAAAAACGACCGGTAAAGGATATCATCAGGGAAAAGGCCATGAAAAGAGAGAAGGTTTCAAGTCAATAAGCCAAAAGTAACTGCAAACGAATTTTAGCCCCTTCTGGATGCTGGATGCTGGATGCTGGATGCTTGAAGTACACATACTGATAACCCAATGCTCAAAACTTGTTAAAATACCTTCCCTTATTACTTTTCCGCAGTATCGTAAGTACGTTTTGAGGATTTGCTTGCAGTGGGAAAATCCTTGGGGATATCCACTGTCACCTTGCCGGTAGCGGCCCATTCCGAGCCTCGCAGCAAGCAGGTGATGAAGCCCACACATTCTACTGAATAATCTGCATGGCCCATCGGGGTATGAAAAATCCGCCCTTTTCCATAAGTCAGGGTCATGAGCATGGGCTCGTGGCGGCCAGTGCCCTTTTCATCTTTGGACGAATAGGCAGTAGCCAAAACCTCCATGTTCTCGGCAGGCCCTCTCAACCTATCGTACAACTCGTCTTTGGTATGGAGCCACTTGGTGGGCATTCCTTTGGTAATGGGGTGGTCGGGTTTTCTTACCTGCACCTGAAATTCGTGCTGCGAACCATGTGACCCGCCCTTGCCCGGGCTGGTATCCCTTACCAATTCGTCCTGATCGTTGTAATACACATAAGGCCCGTCCTTTTCGGTGCGGCCTCCCCAGCCACCCAGGCCGATCAGTTTATTGTATTCAAGCCATTCGGGAAAGGAATTGTCGGCGGCATGCACTACTACCAAACCACCTCCATTGCCTACAAACTGTTCCAACCCTTTTTGTGTTTCCTCCGGCCATGGTGCAGCACCCCAACCAAAATTACAGATCACCAGGTCGTATTTTGAAAAATCCGGTTTGAAATCAGGGTCTTCCTTGGCAGTTTCCAGGGCTTCAGTTTTTCCCACACCCTTAATCGGAAACTGGCCGATCAGGTCATCACCTTTCCAGGTGAAAGCCGACCTTTTCACATCCACTTTAAACAACCCTGACTCCTCTAAATACTGCTTCATCATAAAAGTAACTTTAGGCCATTGGCCATGGTTGTTCTGGCCATCCACTATCAGCACTTTGGTTTTTGCAGCTTGCACTCCATTGGAGGCCTCCGATTGCCCAAAGCTTATTCCAATAATTAACAATGCCGCAATCAAGGTGTTTTTGATTTGTATCATGAGTTTCTCTGTTCTATTTTTTTAGTGTAAACCTTAGTTCTATGAATTTGCACAGAAAAAAAACCTTTCAACGTCACTCTGAGTCCTTTTTGATAGGATATTGGGTGGAAAAAGGGCGTAGGAGTCTCCTAAAAAATAAGATTCCCACGGCTTCCTACCCAAAATCTATCGCAGAGCCTCGGAATGACGGTTTTTTTTCACTGACGGCATCAAACTAAGGTTGTAAAGCCAAATATATTGATAAATCCGATTCCTGTGTAATGGTATCAGAACAAATAGTCCCAGGCTTTAGGTTTCTTCTATTAATAAAAAAATCTTGAAACCAACTATCCAACATATTTTGATAACTTTAGCACAATTATGCTAAAAGACACAAAACTGGCGGTACTTATCGATGGAGATAACATACCCGCGAAATATATAAAAGAAATGATGGGGGAAATCACCAAATACGGCACCCCCACCATCAAACGAATATATGGCGACTGGACCAAGCCCCACCTGGCCAACTGGAAAAACATCCTGCTGGAAAATGCCATCAACCCCATTCAGCAATACAGCTATACCACAGGCAAAAATGCCACGGACTCGGCCATGATCATAGATGCCATGGACGTGCTGTATTCTGAAAAAGTAGATGGGTTTTGCCTCGTGTCGTCTGATAGCGACTTCACAAAGCTCGCCACACGACTGAGGGAAGCTGGCATGCTGGTATATGGTATCGGGGAAAAGAAGACACCAGATCCTTTTATTGTCGCTTGTGACAAGTTTATCTACCTGGAAATATTGAAATCCGAAAGCGACAACCAGGATGGCAAAGGCAAGGTGAAAAAATCCAATGTCGATAAAATTACTCCAAAGGTAATTCGCCTTCTAAGAAACTCCGTGGCAGATGCTGCCGATGAAGATGGCTGGGCTTTTATGGGCGATGTGGGTTCGCTGATCATCAAAAAGCAGCCCAATTTCGATTCCAGGAATTTTGGCTTTGAAAAGCTCACGCCATTGTTCAAATCGATAGATAAATTCGAAATAGAACAGCGTGACCAAAGCAGCGGACGGGTGAAATTGATATATGTGAGGAATAAAAGTTAGGGTTTTTAGGGATGAGTAGGTTTTACTTGCTTGTATTTTGGCATTCTTACAAGGCTGATTATGACTCTTGAAAAAAAAGTTGAATTATTTATAAAAGACCTTGAGAATAAAATTGATGAGAACATCCCGAAAGTTCATAGTCAGTTTTTGGAGGAATATGGATGGCCTGAATTTGACCCCTTAAGAGAGGAAATTTCTAGATGTCTTATTTGTGATTTTTGTCAGGCAGCAATAACCCTAACGAACCACTTGCTGGAAAACTTTCTTAAAACCATGCTCATTTACAAGGAGGAATCCGGAATTGACACCACCAAGGATATGAGGGTTGCATTTAAAACGGGAATTGAAAAGTATAACGGAAAGGATTTAGCTGTTACCATAGCAAAGGCTAAGAGATTAGGGATAATTACGAAGGAAGACGGCAAGGTTTTGAACCAATATCGTGAAGACTTTAGAAATGCATATTCTCATGCCGACAAAAAGAAAATTTTCAAGGGTCTAAAAGTTCCAATCCAAGTTCTTAGCTTAAGCAAGGATATGAAATATGAACTTGGGGAACCAGATGACTTTGACTTATCTGAACTGCCATTCGCTCATGGAATCGCTCAATCAATGTTAAGTAAGAAATCGGCTTTTGATTATTTTATTAAAGTGGATGGTATCATCAGGAATTCCCTTGGCAACTTTAGAACAAAGAATACGACAGATAACAATAGCTAGAAGTTATACTCTAAACTACCTATTTGCCTGTTCTAAGCCTAACTTCACTATTTGTCTAGCGTTGGGAAATGACGGTGGTTTCTACTGACTTTAGTTCGCAAAATTTTGTCTTTCTAAACCCAATGCATTCTTATACTTTGTGAGCACCAGCAGATTCATTAATTTTATTGGAACTTACCAAGTTCGGAGCACAAACCTGCCAGCTTTGTATTGCATGCCATAATGGAAATGAACTGGTTAGATGAAATAACAAATTTTCTTGAAGATTATACAAACGTAAGTCAATTGAATCCCAATTCAGATTTATTCAACGAACACGGGGTTGTTGGAGATGATTTTCACAATATGATGGACAAGTTTGCCACAACATATAACGTTGACATGTCTAACTACATTTGGTATTTTCATTCAGACGAAGAAGGACAAAACATTGGCTCAGTATTTTTTAAACCACCATATGAACGGGTCAAAAGAATTCCAATTACGCCTAAACTCTTATCGGAAGTTGCCGAACTGAAAACTTGGAACATTATTTATCCCCAACATAAAATTCCTACATTCAGGGTTGACATATTAATCAACTACATCCTAATTTTAGGATTTCTACTTGTTGTCGCATTTATGTACTTCAGTTAAATGAACAAAAGAACAGAGAAAATCATCGGCGGAATTCTATTTCCAACTGGAATATTGACGATAGGCATAGCATTTACAATTCAATGTCCACATCCTTGTAACACAACAATTTTCATAATAGGACTAATACTTCCTATTTTGGGAAGTATACTAATTGTGAAATAGACAGCCATGAGCCCGTAAGTCTATAGGACACCTCACATCCTGCCTTACAGGTCTGATAACATGTTGCTCATTGAATCTCAAGCTGGGTTTTACGGAATTGGGTGTCTAAGTTGTACGTTTTTAAATTTCTTCACTTAGATAAAGTTTAATTTACAGACTCAAGTGCTATAAACCCAGCTTTTTAGTGATATTGAAAGGTATTGAGTCATATACACCTTGTCCATCCAACCCCATCACTTCCCCGAAATATTTCTCAAATCAAAAATATCCTTGCGCCGGTCTTTCAGGTTTCTTACGCTACCAAACTGGTTGAGTTCACGTAGGAGGTCAATGTCCACATCGGCGATCAGGATCATTTCGGTATTGGGTGTGGCTTCTGCTTTGATACCATTTACCGGAAACGCAAAATCGCATGGTGTGAATACCATCGACTGGGCAAACTGAATGTCCATGTTGTGCACTTTTGGCAGGTTGCCCACACTGCCGGCGATGGCCACATAGCATTCATTTTCTATCGCCCTGGCCTGGGCACAGTTCCTCACCCTGGAGTAGCCGTTTTGTGTATCGGTGAGAAACGGCACAAACAATATGTCCATACCATCTTCAGCCAGGAGCCTGCCCAGCTCAGGAAACTCCACATCGTAGCAAATCAATATGCCTATCTTGCCACAGTCCGTGTCAAACACCCTGATCTCACTGCCCCCTTCCATGCCCCAAACTTTTACTTCGTCTGGCGTTACGTGCAGCTTTTCGTACCGCTCCACACTACCATCCCTTTTGCACAGGTAGCCTACATTGTAGAGCCGGTTTTTGCTTATTTCAGGCATACTGCCTGTGATGATGTTGATGTTGTAGGAAATGGCCAATTCCGAAAACTTCTGTACAATGATGGAAGTATGCCTTGCCAGCTCACGAATAGCCTGTGGTTCTTCCAGATGGTTGTCATCGGCCATCAGCGGCGCATTGAAAAACTCAGGAAAGAGCGCAAAATCTGACCGGTACCCGGAAACCGCATCGATGAAGTATTCCGCCTGCTGCAGCAGCTCATCCAAATTCTTGTAGGGCCTCATCTGCCACTGGATCAGGCCAAGGCGTACTACCTTCTTGGTGGCACTTGCAGCCTTGTTTTCTTCTTCGTAATAGAGGTTGTCCCACTCGAGCAGCACGGCATAGTCGTTGGAATCCGTATCTCCTTCCAGGTAATTTTTAAGGATTTTGGAGGGGTGGAAATCGTTGGATATCTGAAAATTGAAGACAGGGTCGTGGATTTCCTTTCTCTTTACTTTTTCTATGTAATCCTTGGGCGACATCTTATCGGCGTACTTGTGGTAGTTGGGAATCCTACCACCAAAAGCAATACCTTTTAAGTTGAGGCGCTCGCACAATTCCTTTCTGTAGTCGTACAACCTACGCCCTAGCCGCAAACCCCGAAATCCAGGTTTGATGAATACATCTATGCCGTAAAGGATGTCCCCTGTAGCGGTGTGGGTCTTAAATGTATATTCCCCGGTAATTTCTTTGTAGGTATGCCTGTGGTTGTACTTGCTGTAATCCACAATAATGGACAGGGCGCATCCGGCTATTTCGTTGTTGATCTTGATCACTACCTGCCCTTCCGGGAAACGCTCGATTAGCGATTTGATGTGGTGTTCATGCCAGTAAGAATTGGCCAGGTTGGCATACGCCTCTATCATGGCCTCCTTGAGTTCCTGGTAATCGTCAAGACTCAAATACGTCAGTTCAATATTCTCTATGTCCTTCATTTTAGTAAGGTGCCGGCTCTTGGTCTATTCCGCACAATGCACCATACAAGATATATTGCTTTTTTGGATTTTTATCCCATACCATATAAATAATTTTGAAGTGTTTAACCTACCTCATTTTCGGTTGAAGTCGTTTTTAAAAAAGGGTGGTTCAATATGACAGTCATTGGCCTAATATGGCTCAATATCATGGTTTGACATAAACGTTTCGTGCTGTGAAGACACAGCGCATGGCGGGAAATTTAACAAGTGGATTTTAATATAAAAGAATGGTTTTTGACAATTGAACCTGCTACGTTAAACTGGACTGTAAGTGAACCTTGTATCCATCAAAACAGATACGAGCCAAAGGGCTCGCACCAGCACACAAACACATCCCACAGTCCTTCAATTTGTACGTTTTCCAACCAAAATATTAAGCCTCCAAATGATAAGCCCAGAGCAAGGCTATACCAGTGAATTAAGCCTTAATTTTCAAAAAGTAGATCATGTCCATATTTGCTCATATTTGACACAAATAGCACCGCCGAAATGTTTCATTACATAGCAATAAACTCATAGATGGTGGAGCTGGTATAAACTTCACCCGGGTTGAGTATTGTGGTTGGGAACTCCGGTTGGTTGGGCGAATCAGGATAGTGTTGGGTTTCGAGGCACATTCCAGACCGGAAGGAATAGTTTTTCCCTTCTTTTCCCTGAATAGAACCATCCAGGAAATTGCCGCTATAAAACTGTACGGCTACTTCGGTGGTATAAAAATTCATCTGCCTACCCGATGTTGGTTCGTACAAGCTTCCTGCATATTTCATGTCGTTGGTTTGTTCATTGAATACCCAGCTATGGTCATATCCATTTCCAAAGCCCAATTGTGTATCCGCCTGGTCAATCCTTTCCCCAATAGGTGTAGGAATCAGGAAATCAAATGGGGTGCCTTCCACCTGTCGAATCTCGCCTGTAGGTATCAGGGTACTATCCACTGGTAAGTAGCCATGTGCCACCAGTTCCAGCTCATGGTCCAGAATAGTCTTTGAAGGGTCGCCTGTCAGGTTGAAATAAGAGTGGTTGGTCAGGTTGACAATGGTTTTTTTGTCGGTAGTAGCCTTGTAGTCAAACACCAACTGGTTTTTGTTGTTGAGCCAATAAATCACTTCACAACTCAGGTTGCCCGGAAAACCCTCTTCCATGTCCGGACTTGTTCTGGTAAACTTCACGCCTACCGCTTCTTTCTCGTTGAGGGCCTCCGCCTGCCAGAGTACTTTGTCAAAGCCCTTTATCCCTCCATGCAAATGGTTCCGACCATTGTTGGTAGCCAGGGAATATTCCTGTCCATCCAGTGAAAATTTCCCTTCGGCTATCCTGTTGCCATAGCGCCCGATAAGTGCCCCAAAATAAGGGGTTTTGTTCAGATACCCCTCCAGATTATCGTATCCCAGTACCACATCTGCCATCTGGCCATTTTTGTCCGGTACCCAAAGGGAAGTAATGATGCCACCGTAATTGGTTACGGTCATTTTCATTCCCCTGGCGTTGGTCAAAGTAAACAATGTAGCCTTTTCACCCGAAGGCAATGTACCAAAATCTGACTGGGTGATACTGGCTTTTCCCGGAACGGGTTTCTCTGTGGTTTCCTGTTTTTTTGTTGAACAGGCCATTATCAGCCCGAAACAAAAACAATATACCAGTATGGTTTTAACTTTTTCATTTATCATCATAACCTGGCAATTTAAACTTTCTAAAATAGCCATACAACCTATAAAACGCATTTATGCAATGGAGACAAGAACATATCAGAAAATAAAAAGAACAAACGAACCTATTGTCTGTCTTTTAAGCGAATGACCAGTTTGAGGCCTGACCAAACCTCATCCACTGCACACACCTTTATGTCAACAAGGCCATTCGCAAGTGCGATATCCCGCACCATATTTTCGTCCAGATCTGTGGGGACTTTGGATGATTTTTTAGGCCAGGAAACCCAAATCATTCCATTTTCTTCTATCATTTTACGCATTTCAGGTATGTCACTGGCAAGGTCTGCTGCGCTTTTGGCAAAGTAATGGATGATGTTCTTTTTAACCGATCGATCTGAGGTGAACTCCATATCCTGCGGAATGTGGGTAAATAACTCAAAATAGTAGTCTGGCTGATTGACCAACATGATTTTGAATTTCTCCTTAAAACCCAGTTTCTTTTCCAAAGGATTGCCCGAATAGCCTGCTCTTTTCATTTTGATAGTTCTATCAATCGTTTTTGGGCAATTTAACCCTACTTATTCTCATTTGTTGGTCGCTTCCTTTTCCCCCACCAAACAATAAAACCGGTAACAGGAAGGGAAGACGCAATCAATGAGGCCAGAAACACCAAAATCCTTCCAGGCAAGCCAATGATAGTTCCAAAGTGGATATCATAATTCATCATGTGAAGTGTATGGAAAAGACTGGCCTCCTTTTGGAGTGTATTTTCAAAGTTGCCGGTTAGCTGTTGGCCTGTGTACCTATCGAAGTGCAAATGGTCAGTTTTGTAACTAGCCATACCCGGATCGATCACGGTAACATGGATCGGATCGGTTTCTTTGTGGGGAACACTCGCCCTTACAAACCGGGATGGATATTGTTTCCTGTAGGTCAAAGCCAAACTATCAATCAAAGTCCAATGGTTGTTCTTTTTGTTGATACCTTCTATATTGGATACCGGTTGGTCATATTCCATTTTGTTTTCACCAGTTGCTTCGCGAAGTGTATCCTTCACAATACTGAACCCCCAAAACAGACCTGTGACTACACTAAAAATGGACACCCATGTCATGTAAAAGCCCAATACATTGTGTAAATCGTAGTTTAGTTTTTTTCGTGAAGCACCTTTTTTTATGGTGAATCGTTCCTTTACGGCGATGCGATTAGCTGGCCACCATATCACAAGGCCAGTAACGAGCATGGCCAGAAATAAAAGTGTGGCCCAATGAACTACCTGCCTACCTACGTTACCCATCATCAGGTTTCTATGCAGGTGTTTTGTATAGTTCAGCCATCCTTTGTTCATGTCCTGCAAATGGACCAGCGTACCTTCATAGGGGTCAATTTCAGCATGGTAATAAGTACCCTGTCCGTAAAGCAAGACTTGAATGGTGCTGGAGCTGTCCCGATAAAAAATAGTCCTGAAATCGCCTTCGGGAAATTCAATATCCAACACACTTTTAGCCTGAGATGCACTTATAAATGAGGCTGATCTCGGCGTTACATTTTGGTGGTAGATAACACCGCTGATCTCTGGAGCCCATGTGTAAATGGCACCTGAAAAAGCGATAACGAAAAAAAGTATGCCAATAGTAAGGCCAACATACAGATGGACCTTACCTACAGCTTCTTTTAACGTCATGTCATATTTTGGTCCTAAGAAAAAGTTTATTGAGCGCCCGCCTTGTCAAGCATTTTTCTGGGTGTCCATATCTCGTATATAGGATCGCCTTTGCTGCTCAGGCCACTATGGTGCCATTCTTTGTCGATGATCTCAAAGGTGAAGGGCAACACCGCTCCTACCCTGCTGCCATCTCTTGAAAAGAAGTCAATGGTTTCTATGTATTTACCATCTTTGGCCGTATAAGTGCCCCCGCCTGTGCCGGAAAATTTGGTAGTTTCCGTGTCATAGGCAATCCACTGAAAACGAGTGCCTGACAGGATTTTCATGGTCTTTCTAGATCCCGGCGTTCTTTTGGATATTTCCCCATCACGTTTCCTTCCGGTAATGAGGTATGCCCCGTTCAATGCACCTGGCTTGCCATCGTCTATCCTTTTCCAAATTTTGTCATCCCCTTCGATGGTGATCTGGTCATCTTTAAGGTCGAAAACCAGGCTTGCTGTTTGGCCCACTTTAGTACTATCACCCGAATGAAACTCGTAGGTTAAGTTAAAGGTATTGCCCTCTACGGTCCATGCGCCTCCTAGGGTGAAATCAAACCTTTTGGCTTGCTCATTGTAAAAGGTTTCGGCCATATATCCGTCCGTCACTATGGCCGACACGGTTACTGCTTCACCGTCCTCGTTGGTATAGGAGGTGGTCCAGGCACCCTGAATGGCTTCAGAAAAATTAGGTTTCTCAACAAGCTCGCCAGTTTCCACAACTGAAGCTTCATTGTTTTCAGATTTCGTGGTAGAACAACCCATCAGGCTAAAAAACGCCACTATTAGAATAGATCCTTGTAGATACTTCATGGTTCAATTGATTGATTTCGAACCAATTTAGCGAAATATTTTGAAATAATAAGCACCTTAAATTCAAGCCTTTAGGGCACAACGCAATAAACCTGAAATATCGCGCAAGAAACGGGTATTTCAGGTTTATTGCTTTATAATATGAATTCTTAGTGCTCAGCAGGCACTTCGTCTTCTATCAGGATGGCTTCTGTTTCGGCACTTGGAAAAGGGATATTCAGTTCAGTTAGCAATTCCACCGTTTGGTCAAAGGATCTATTGGCTTGCCTGTTGGAATAGTCTGTAATGAATCGGATGGCCTGTTCCGGGCTTATTTTATATTGCTTCAATGCCTCTTTTTCGAATTTACGTTGTGCTTTCAGAAGGGCTGTTTCGGTTTTTATCTTCTTCTTATAGGCTATCGGGTACTTTTCAACAAAGTCGAGGTTGATATTGGCAGAGAGCACTTCAAAGTTCCAGTAGGCCAAGTCCCTTTCCATCTGATGAATGTCCGATGGTGGCGTATAGTGGTCTTGTATGGAAGTGAAATAGCCTTCCTTTGCGTAATTATCCGGCACCTCTGTTACCCCACAGTACCATGGAATGAATGGTTGTACATCGCACCTCCTGGGGGCCAACCACATTACTGTTCCTATTTCTACAGGCATCCAGGGTCGTGATTCAGCTACGAAACTGTAAATAGTGCCGCCATTACAAATCATTCCCTCATTGAGTTCATAAGGGTTTCCAATGGTACAACTTTGAGTTTTGTCCATTCCCTGCATGCCCTGGCTGTGTCCTGCCAGCAGCTCCATGAGCTTTTCTTTGGTCACCTTCTTTTTGGGCTTGAAGGTGAAGGGGAAATTGTCATCCCTTTTGTAGTCTTCATCCAAACTACTATAGGCAGACCATGCCCTTCCCGTGTTGCCTTTGTTGCTGAGTGCTCCCTGGGATGCGTAGGCATTGCGGAAATTGAACTTACCGTCTTTATCGGGATCATACCAGCCTTTCTCCTGTGCGTAAGATATGAGGTCTGGTGAACCCAGGTAGTTATTGGCATCTGTCAGGTCCATTTCTGCTATAGGATAGTAATTTGGAAGTATCATTACTTCATCATCCGGTACTCTCGCAGCAGCCCACCGTCTGCCCCTTACCGCTGAAAAAACCCATGCTTCTTCCCGGTCTGATATGCAATAGGACCTTCCAGACCCACGGTAACCAAATTTTTCGATGAGCATACTGGCCACTTCTATGGCTTCCCGGGCCGTTTTTGCCCGCTGTGCCATGATCAGGCGCAAATCATAAAGTATGCCACCTTGTGTGGTGTCGGTTTCAGTTTCCCTCGATCCACAAAAATTGGAACCAATAATGACCCCATGTTCATTCATAAAACTATCCGACACTTCCATGCCCGGCACTTCCATCCAGAGAAATTTATTGGTAGTAGGCACTTGAGGTATTTTACCACCATATTGCAGGGTTTGCTCGGCTCCTTTGGGATGGTTTTTTCTTGGCACTACATAGTAATTGACCAGTTGAAACCCATCGTCATCATTGTGACCATAGAGTAGTGTACCCTCTGCGGAGGCATCTTTGCCCACCAGCACGGAGAAACAGTTGTATTCGGAGGGCAAAATTTCCTGGGCCTGACCAGGGAAAAAGGATATGAGCAGGAAAAATGTATAAAAGGCTCTCTTTAGGTTGCTGTTCATATTGATTGTTACTTGCTACTTGATTTAAATCCCAGGAGCATCTCAAAAATTTAGCCAAAGATGGTTCAACGATAAAATTTGATTTTTGAATTGCCAAAAACCACCATCCTGAGTTCGATGAAATCACTTCTTAACGAAAACCATACAATGTTGCCAGGGAAGGTTGTCAATATTTCTTTCCAATACAAAGCCTGCCGCCTCCATTTCCTTTACGGCCTGTTTCTCAGTCATTTTGTGTACTTTTTTGATCGGCACGTTCTTGTCTTCACCCCGGTATTCAATCAAAAACATTTTGCCACCTGCCTTCAATGCCTTTTTGATGGAGGCTATCATTTCTACCGGATAAGCAAACTCGTGGTACACATCCACCATCAGCACCTTGTCAACTGAATTTTCCGGCAGGTTCACGCTCTTTTCGCTTCCTTTCACCACTACCACATTTTCAACTCCCCTTTCACTTTTGTTTTTTCGAAGTTCTGCCAGCATTTCGTCCTGAATATCCACAGCATAGACAGTGCCCCTATTTGCCATTGGCGCCATCTTAAATACATGATAGCCTGAACCAGCACCAATATCGGCTATGGCGTCACCGGGTTTGATAGCCATATTTTTCAGTAATACGGAGGTGTTTTCCTCCTTTTCTCGTTCGGGGCGCTCCAGCCATCCTATGCCTTGAAAACCCATAACATGGGCGATCTCCCTTCCCAAATACCATTTCCCAATACCATTGGGATCGCCTTTTTTAGAGATGTAATGGTCTTGAGGATCCTGTGCCCCACATCCGAAAAACGAGAGAACCATGGCCAACAGAACGAATATTTTAACCTGAGTTCGATGCAATCCGTGAAAAAACCCGTCATTCCGAGGCTCTGGGGTAGATTTCGGTATGGAAGCCGTGGGAATCTTATTATCTGGGAGACTCTCACGCCCTTTTTCCTCCCTATATCCTATCAAAAAGGGCTCAGAGTGACGTTGAAAGGGTTTTTTCTTGTATGAATCCATCGATATCAGATTATTTTATCATTTTTTTCATCATATTGATAACGAAGGAATGTTTCAGTCAATTCTATTATAAGCCCTTTTTCAATCCTTAAATGCCGGATTGTACTCACCTCTTGTATTAAAACCTTCAAAATTCCTCATTGGTGAATACCGTGGGTAGCTATCAAAGATTTCGCTACCTGACATGCGGGGGTCGCCCTGTTCTGACAGTGCCTTGTCCAGCTGTTCACGGAGTTTGTTTTTAACCTCAGCGTATTCCGAATTCCCCGACAGATCGTAGAGACATTCAGGGTCTTTCCTAATGTCGTACAATTGTTCTTCGGGACGTTTTTCAAAGGCATTTTGAAAACGGATCGGAAATTGAGCCTTTTGATCCATCATAAAAGTTTTTGACGGTGAACCGTCAATATCCAGGTAGCCGGGATACATTTTAGAAAAACCTTGTGTGTTGCTTCTTTCATCATTTTCTTTTGTCACTGGTACCGGGTCTCCTGCCGGCCAGCGATCTGGTTTGTAGTTTTTCACCAACAAATATTCCCGTGTTCGAATGGCACGCGCTGGATAGGCCAGGTTGTCTGGCCGTGCATGTGTATGACGCTCCCTGCCCGTGAGCACAAAATCCCTCGTACTTTTTTCATCGGAAAACAGGACTGGGGCGATGCTCCTACCAGTCATGGCAGGAATGTCCTTCACGCCTGCTATTTCTAAAAACGTAGGCGCCAGGTCTATCATACTGATCAGGTCATCGGTTTTTTTCACCTTCTTTATTCCAGATGGCCAGGAGATAGCCAATGGCACATGGGTACCATATTCCTGCAAGTTGGCCTTGGCATAAGGAAATGGCATCCCATTGTCCGCCGTGACTACCACCAGGGTGTTTTCAAGTTCGCCCTTTTCTTTGAGCAGGGTGAGCATTTTCATCAGTTGTGTGTCGAAATATTCAATCTCCAGTGCATAATCGAGCACATCATTGCGGGTAATGGAATCATCAGGCAAAAACTTTGGCACCATGACCTTTTCTGGTGACTTACCAGATTTCGCACCTGTACCTGCCTCATAAACCCTGTGTGGCTCGTGCCCCCCATACCAGAAAAAGAATGGCTTGTCTTTTCTTTTTTTGTGAAGAAAATGTGAGAAGTTGCCAAAATAATCGGTTGGGTGGATTCCGCTGGTTGGCCGCTCGTCCAACCTTTGTTCATTGTAGGATGGCCCAACAGGGTTTCTCTCCCAGCCTTCTATTTCGAAGTTGCCTGGCCCCCAAGCCTTACCAGTATAGCCCAATTGGTAGCCGGATGTTTCCAGCAAGTCAGTAAACACCTGAAATTTCTTTGGAAAGGAACTGGCGTGGGTACCTGCTTCTTCCAGCTCCCAAATGTTTTTACCGGTGAGGATGGCCGCACGTGATGGGCTGCACTGTGGTGCGGCTACAAAAGCATTGGTAAACAAAACGCCATTGTTGGCCACTTGATCGAATCCGGGGGTAGATATTTCAGCAAAGCCATACACCCCGGCGTGGGGATAAGATTGGTCGTCGGCTATCGCAAAGAGGATGTTGGGGCGTTTTGCTTCAGTGTTTTTTTCAGGTGCGTTGCAACTCACCAAATTCGCAAAAATGACGGTAGTGGTTATTAGGGACAAAAGCCCGCTTTTCGTAAATTTCATTGTTTCGGTCTTGGTTTCATATCACATTCTTATTCCTTTTAGGCTTTCCATCCTTTCGTCCCGATGGGACTAGTTTTCACTAAGTTGACTCTGCATAACGCCAGTTATCCATTTCAGTAGATAATATACACCAAAATCGTCCTTAAAGGGGAGATTTAAGAGCAAGTTATCACACTGACGCAAACAACAGAAGCTCCCATTAGTTATCCTTTAATTTCTCCTTTTTAATCCATTTGGGCATGTGCAGTTTTGCTTCCATTTCTGTTTGCTGGCCCTTATCCCCACAGGCTTTCATCCAATCCGTCAACTTAGCATGCATCTCATCTACTATTGATTTGTATGCCGGATTAGCTGCAAGGTTTTCCATGTTGTAAGGATCCTTTTCCAAATCATACAATTCTGCACCCGGGCGGTACTGATAATTTTCAACCAATCTGGCAGCCGCTTCATCAGATTTTGCTTCCACTCTCCACGATTCAAACCAGGTTTCCTTTTCTGTTATCAGGTTTTTAAAAGGCACCTCTGGTGTAAGGTTTAGGATATACCTGTATTGGGCCGATACTACTGACCTAATCCCATAGTACTCACTGCCCATGTTGATCCCTCTGGTGGTTTGCAAACTATAGGCGTATTCTTTGTGTTTTTTAGTGTTTCCTTCAAACAAATCCATCAGGCTTTTTCCATCAAGACCCGGGTCTGGTTGCCCACCGGCAATTTCAACAAATGTGGGCACTACATCGGAGTATTCTATAAGGGCATCCGACACCACTCCTGGCTGGATCTTACCAGGCCATTTTGTAATAAAAGCAGAGTGCACCCCCACATCATAGCAGGTCCATTTGGCAAATGGAAAACTATTGCCTTGTTCGCTGGAAAAAATCACAAGCGTATTTTCAGTGAGCCCTTTATCATCCAATAACTTCATGACTTCACCCACCTGCCCATCGAGGTAGTTGACCTCAGCCAGGTAGTTGGAGAAATTTTCACGTGTATCCGGAGTATCCACAAAAAACGGGGGTAACGTCAGTTTATCTGGAGGAAATAAGCCTGGGTTCCCTTTGTCCCAGGGTGTATGCGGTTCTTTGGAGCACACAAAAAGACAAAAGGGTTGGTTCCCCGAACTGGCATCTTGTATAAATTCATCCACTTCGGAAAAGTCACCGTTGTTCACTCCTCCCAGGTATTCGAAAGGAAAAACTTCTTTGGGGCTGATGTGCGTCTTGCCTGCCAGGGCCACCCTGTAGCCCAAAGGTTTTAAGTATTGTACTATGCTTTTGGTACCTTCATTCGCCATGGTATGGTTTGGATAGGCTCCAGTCTTTACAGGGTATAATCCGGTATATAAGTTGTGCCTCGTAGGGGAGCACATGGGGGCTGCCTGGTAGCACTTTGTAAATTTCATTCCCTCACCCGCAAGTCGGTCGATATTGGGGGTAATGGCGTCCTTGCTGCCATAAGTACCCAAATCCCAATAACTGCAATCATCAGCAAGTATAAACACCATGTTGGGCTTTTGTTGTGCACTCACTAATGCAGTACAACAGATGAATAAGACAAAGGTGAGCGTAGGCCATACTTTTATTGATTTTTTCTTCATGGTTGACATTTGGTTGCTTCTTTCTAAAACTTTAAATTGATTCATTTTGAGCCCGAAAGGCAGAAAATTATTTCATCAAAACCCACACCTGCGGCCGACTCGCCTAACCCCTCCTCCACCTGCAAGCATTTAAATAATGCTACAACAAGCCTATCTCGTTAAGGGATTTTCGTACCACACTACTCCCAGGCCTTCACTATTCTCTCCATAATTTTCCTCACATATCAGCACATCCAAATCCCCGTCATTGTCGATATCCATCAATTCTACCTTGTCAAATTTGGATCGGTGCACTCCGGATATTGCTTGAAAATCCAGCGGTTTTCCAGCACTGATGCTTCTACCATCCAGCCAGGTCAAGCCTACCTTTTCCTCTTTGTCTGTATTGGTACTGAGCACAAAGTCTTTCAAGCCATCCCCGTTGACATCCCCAACACCCACCGATTTGCAATTGCCAGTGGTTGCTGGTACAGGAATAATTTGTTCATTCCACTCCAACCCAGATTCACTTGTTCTTTTATAAATTCTTATGGTTTGAGTTGTTCTTTCTGTCAAAACCACTTCTTCCTCTCCATCGCCATCCAAATCGGACATATCCATAAACATCACCTCCAAACCACTGGCTCCTATGACATGGTTTTTCCACTCCATTTTCTGGCCTTCTCGTGTTCCTGGGTTTTCAAGCCATCTACAGGCTTGTAGTGCCCCTCTCCTGTCCGTGACCACTATATCCTGGTCGCTATCCCCGTCCATATCCCTGATGACTATGGACATGGCCCAACCCATCGATGAAATAGGATGCCATTTCCATGCTTTCCACTCTCCCTTTTTCGCCGGGGCTTCAAACCATCCTAATTGAGCGTTTGAACCTTTCCCGGCTGCTATCAGATCCATTCCAAATTGCCCATCCAACTGTAAGGGTTCGGCATACATCCACATCATGAGGTCCTCAGCCGCGGGCAAGGTATATTGCTTCCAACTCTTAGGGTTTAAAACGTCTTTATCCGGTGACAAGTGGACCAGGATATTTTTCGTATTTCCCTCTGTACAACTGACAATATCCAGGATTCCATCATCATTCATGTCTGCAAATACGGCATCTTCCACATCCGGCGTTTGTCCTACAATCACAGATGGCCACTCTCCCCGAACCAGGTCATTGCCCGGGTGTAAATACAGTTTTGTAATACCTCCTTCTTCCCAACCCGTCGCAATATCCATTAGGCCATCATTGTTGATGTCGGCCAATTTCACGCCATCCGCCCCATTCGATGAATCGTCGATCACATGGTATTCCCATCCCTGTGCATAGGTAAGGTGAGAGAAGGCAACTAAGCTTATAAAAAGAATTTTACCCATCCTGTATTAGTATTACAATCCCGCTTAAACTTTTACTCTTTCATTGACCACCACGAGTGGAGAAAATACATGTGCTTTTGCTCAGGGATTATCTATTTCTGATGGCCTCAAGCTCTCGCATTAGTTCAGCCACAACCATAGGCTTTTCATCATATAAATTGTTCGTTTCGGAGGGGTCCTCATCCAGATTGTACAATTGACCAACAGGCTCCCCTGCACCTGGCTCTATGATCGCCGGGATAGAAAACCCGCCTGATCCGCGCTTCTCTATCAACTTCCAGGCGCCCTTACGAATGGCAAAAAAAGCTTTGGAAGAATGATGTACTATGGGCATAGCGGGCCTCAATTTTGATTGATTGCCCAGCAATACAGGTAAAATACTTTGACTGTCCTCTCCGGAGTTTTCGGGCAGTTTGGTTCCAATTAATTCTGCGGTGGTAGCCATCAGGTTTGTCAATGTGGTAGGAAAATCGCTTTGACTACCCGGTTTTATCACGCCAGGCCACTTCGCAAAAAACGGAACCCGGTGGCCTCCTTCATGGATATCGGCCTTCATTCCCCGGTAGTGTCCGGCTGCCCTGTGGTCAAACCTTTCGATAAAATCTGGTTTCCAAAACGGGCCATTATCGCTGGTGAAAATCACCAGGGTATTGTCCGACACCCCTGATTCCTTCAAGGTGGCCAGCAAATGACCAACCTGCTCGTCCACCATTTTCACAAAATCACCATACTGACCAGCACCGCTGGAACCTTCGTATTCACCGGTGGGTACCCACGGGGAATGTGGTGCGGCCAAAGGTAAATAAAGGAAGAAAGGGTTTTCTTCCTGAGAACGATCTTCAATGAACTCCTGGGCTTGCCTGATGAAATTGGGAAGCACATCATAAAAATCGAAACTTTTGGTGATTTTACCCGGACGCCAAAACGCCCCGGTTGCATATGATGCTGAATTGAGTTCGTTTCCTGGCGTATGCTGGTCTGGAAGCTCGGTCAGTACATCATTTTCCAGATAGCAATAGGGCTGCATGTCAAGTGAAGCCGGCAGTATGTAGCTGTAATCAAACCCATGGTCGAGAGGACCATCTGTCGGTTTTTTAGAAAAATCCACCCAACTATCATCCATCTGCCTTACCATCCCCAACTCATTGGTATATTTCGGATGGTTCTTGACTGAATCTTTGAATGCTTCTTTCACGACCCAATCCAGCCCCAGGTGCCATTTACCGATGACCCCTGTGTAGTAACCATTTTCTTTCAACAGCGAAGCTACTGTTTTCCTGTCTTTTTCGAGCAGTGCCTGTCCATAGCCTTGCAACACGCCTTGTGGCAATCTGCTTCTCCAGCAATACCGGCCGGTAAGGATGCCATACCGTGTAGGTGTACATACCGATGAAGGGGAATGGGCATCTGTGAAACGCATCCCCTCAGTAGCCAATTGATCCAGATTGGGTGTTTTGATCTTGGAGGCCGGGTTATAAACGGTTAGGTCGCCATAGCCCAGGTCATCGGCCAAGATGTAAATGATGTTTGGTTTTTGGAGGGCTGTCTGTTGGTCGGTTGTGTTACATGCTGTGAATGCCTGGAAAAATGCCAGCGCAAGGAAGTAGTAAGATTTTCTCATAGTAAGGTTTATTTGGAAGCTGATAATTGGGACATGCTGCTCCTGAAGTATTCATTGTGTTTCATGCTGGATGCTGACGACCAGGGGGCATTGTTGGCCGGCAGGTGCTTGCGCAGGGCAGCCTTCAATTCTCCGGATTCAGCCTTTTCAGCCAGATTGTCCCATTCATTGGGGTCGTCCGTGCGGTTGTACAATTCCTCCGCCCCATTTTCGTAGCTGATATATCTGTATTGCCCGGTGACAATGGCGTGGTTGTTTCTCCCAAAAGTAGTAATGGCCACATCGTCCCACGTATCACTGGGATTCGTGACCAATGATTTGAAACTCCTGCCTTCATTTTTGGTGTTTTGGGGCAAGTCGCACAAATCGATCAGGGTTGGATATATGTCCAGCAATTCTACAGGCTTGTGGCTTTTCAGGCCTCCCTTTCCTCCAGGTGTCTTCACTATAAGCGGCACATTGGTGCCTTCCTGCCATAGACAGTGCTTGGCAAATGTACCCTTCTCCCCAAGCCTGTAACCATGGTCTGACCACAGCACGACGATCGTGTTGTCCTTATAAGGGCTATTTTCCAATGCCTTCAACACTTCTCCGACGTAGAAGTCCACAAAACTGGTACTGGCCAGGTAACCCTGTACAATATTTTTCCATTGTTCGGATTCTATTGCCCAGTCGGTGGTGGGCATCATGGGCAGTTCATCAATTTGTCTCGCTATTTCAGGCAAGTCTGCCTTGTCGTCTTCTTTATAAGGGGGCACCTTCACCTTGTCCAGTGGGTGTAGATCAAACCATTTTTGTGGTACATACCAGGGCACATGTGGCCGCAAAAAACCTACGGTCAGGAAAAAAGGCTTGTCATGTTTTTCATTCAACCTTTCAATGGCCCAATTGGCTGTATTGTAGTCGGGCATTTTTTCATCTGTGTCAGGGAACGCCCCCCAGTCTGTAGATGTGCCTTCCTGATTCCAGTGGAAATGTTTCCCGTCTGCTGGTTTGGGGCCAAAGCCTTTCTCCCTGCCTCCCGAAACCTGGAAAGCTCCCTCGGGTGCATGTCCGTGGAATATCTTCCCCACTCCCATGGTCTTGTAGCCATTATCGGCGAAATATTCGGGCAGGAATTTGATGCCAGACATGGCATCAGAAGCTGTCCTCAAATCCTGGTCGTTGATCTGACCATAGATGCCAGTAGTGGATGGCCGCAGACCCGACATAATAGATGCCCTGGAGGGGCCACAAAGTGCAGTTTGGCAATGGGCATTGGTAAACAGAGTACCCTGGCTCGCCAGCCTGTCTATATTGGGTGTGATGGCAGAGGGGTTCCCATCCATGCAGCCCACCCAGTCATTCAGATCATCGATGCAAATCATCAGGACATTGGGCTTTTGCCGGTCGGGTGGTTGGCAACTAAAAAATCCAGAAAATGCCATAACAGCAATAAACAGGTAAAGGTTGGTTTTCATATAGTGTATGGTTGATAGTGTAATTGCAGGGTTGGTTTTTCAATTTTCGTACCAGATTTCTTTTTAATGAACCCAGCCCAGCTTTAGGCAATATTGAAATAATCCTGTTCAGCGGCAATATACTGGTAACGTAGCTTCAATGGGGGAAATAGTAGGATGTTTTTGAGGAAGTTTACCCGTGTTTTCACAATTCCTAAATCTTAAGCATCCTAGAACTATGATGTACAGTAAGGATATTTAAACGATTGTTTTCTATTTCGTAGATTATTCTATAGTTGTCCTCAATCACCTCACGTACATTTTCATTTTCCAGCTCTGGAACTATTCTACCAAGTTTGGGATGTAAACAAAGGATGTCCACTTTATTGTAAATTTTTTTTGGTCGTGAGTTCTGCGAACTTTGGTGAATCCCTGGCTATAAAATCAGCAATTTCGTTGAGGTTGGCTAATGCGTACTTGGTCCAAATTACTTCAACCACTTTTGTAACTCCTTTTTTGCCAATTCATGGGTCAAAGTTCGTTTTTGTTTGACATCAGCCCTTCCCCTTTCTATCTTTTCTATAACCAACAGGCGTTCGAAAAGTTCATCCAGTTCGAAGTTTTGTGGCATTTCATTAACAGAATCAATCACGACTTGTTTGTTCATGGCAAGTGTATTTATTAAAATGCAAGATAATAAGATTGGGTTACAAGTAAAAGTGGGATTTTACGCTACTTAAGGACTTACAACTCCTTACAGGAAAACAGCTAATAAATAATGGTAAACATCGATTTACAGGTGGGGCCAGCTTAAGATTTCGCACTAACGAATCTATTGAAAAACAACGCTCCAAGGGTTCCTTCGTTCCTTGTTGTACTTTTAGTCTTAGTTGTCTGCGACTTATGAAGAAAATCCTTGGAGCGTTTGGCTGCTGTCAGCTGCGAGTTTATCCTGTTCCCAAGTCTCGACATGCCACAATAGCTGAAACTTACTCTCTATTTCTAAAGGCGAACACTATCCATTCGAATGCAGGCCAATTCGATTGCCTTCTGTATCAATAAACTGGGCAAAAAACCCGAACTCACCGATATCGGTTTTTGGTATGATTACTTTGCCCCCTGCCTCTTCTATGCGGGCGGCCTCCACTGCTACATCATCACAGCTAAAGTAAACGATGGTGCCATCGGCACTGGGTTTGCTCTCATTTGCCTGAACCAAGCAACCAGCTGAGCCCACGGCTCCTGGTGTTCCAAACATATACATTTTACTATCGGGCATTTCTACAAACTGAAATGCCAAACCAAAAACTTTTGCATAAAAGTCTTTGGCCCTCTCAATATCCGTTGCGGCGATCTCAAGCCATTGTACAGGGTTAGTCATAATCGTGTTTTTTATTTGTTCTGTTACTTGTGGTTATACTTCCTGATCAAATCTAACGAATTATTAGTTTAATCCTTTTATTCGCACCAACCCTTCTGGCCTGGGGTTTCTACTATTATTTCGAAACTTATATTTCTTATGCAGATCCCCGCTTTCGCGAG
Source organism: Cyclobacteriaceae bacterium (assembly GCA_040222275.1). Taxonomy (GTDB): domain Bacteria; phylum Bacteroidota; class Bacteroidia; order Cytophagales; family Cyclobacteriaceae; genus CAXBNB01. The sequence goes on along the minus strand of JAVKDJ010000048.1, from coordinate 34,603 downwards.
GATGACATTTTACTATCAGCATCAGTGGAAACCTAATAGATAGCTTCGATTAAATTTAAGATAAAATCAAAGGCTCTTGTCAATAAGGTTCCTCTTTTTGTTCTTCATCCATGCGCTTGCCCCATTCAGCCGTGACACTGGCCATCAGTTCTACCTTTTTGCGGAAAAAGTGTTTGCGAAATTCCTCACCATTGGCTTCCATTTCGGTGGCATAGACAGATGCGAGCTGTGGCACTACCTCTTTGAATACATGGTACATGAGTGCATCTAGGTCGGTAAAGGTATAGCAGAAGATTTGTATGCCACGCTCATAAGCTTCGTAAGAGAGAATGCCTTCATCTGATATCTCGATATTAGGGCGCCCTCCTCCCTGAAGCCGGCAAACCGTTGGGAGCTGATCGGACTTTGCCCCGATAATTTGTGCAATGCGCCTCAACTCGTTTTCTATTGTTTCATTGTTCATACTTGCTCCTGACATCCGTAAGCCAGACTTTTAGATTTTTGTTAGTGCTATATTTGATCGTATAATTTCAATACAAAACCCCACCCCTAAGAGTGCTCATAGTAACGACTCTCGTATCGGTTGCTCCAATGAGGACTTTCAATCCCCCTTTAGGCAGGGGGTGGTTTTAGGATTGACCAAAAATAATCTCCCATTGTGTAAACAAAAATAACATTACCTTCTTGCATTGCATTCTTCGTTTTATACGTAGCAGGTTTCCAGGTAAAATACGATAAAAAAATACCATTTTTCTTGGAGTAGCACCAACTCTTTTGCCTCGTTAATTTAATCAAAAGATTTAACTGCCTAAACTGAAGAAAAATGAAATATCTCATTGGAGAGCCTGTCGCAATCTTTGCAACCATAAGGTTTATAAATGCACAGGTTCAAAAGGTTTAAATGACCCATAGGGATAGGGTATTTGGTTGGTTTCATTTCAATCAAAAGAGCGAAAAATTTTCTAAGCAGGAAAACTACCGACCTCTAATAGGTTTGCTGAAGTATTGAAAGCTATTGTTGAGCAAGTTCAACCCCAACCAAGAACTATAAAGAGAAGAATACCACAAAGACCACCAATACTAAAATCAATCTAAGCAGGATGAACTTAAAAAATGGTTGGAACAGTACCAGAACGAATAAATTGAACCTAAAAACAAAGTTATGAAATGGAAGAATATTTTGACCGAAGAAAGAAATAGAAGCTTGTTGCTCGTTGCAGTTGTAATGATCCTTGGCTTGATTATTTTGATTCGTTTTGAGAATAAAAACCATCTTTCAGAATTGCAAGAAACTGTCACATCTATTTATGAAGACAGGTTAGTTGCCAAAAATTACATTTTCGAAATATCCAAAAAGGTCAATGCCAAGAAGGTTTCATTAGGTTTTGAGGATCAATTTCTTGAAAACAGCATTCTAATGAACGACTCTATAGATCAGTTAATCCAGAAATATGAAGGTACAGAATTAACCGGGGATGAAAATAATTTGCTCAGAAAATTGAAAGATAATATCCGAATGTCAGAACAATTTGAAAGTAAATTCCTACATAACCTCGCACCAGCTCAGCTAGACGTTATTAATAATAGCCTTCTAAAACAGTACAATTTGGTCATTTTGGATTTAGAGCAACTATCAGAAATACAACTGGAAGAAGGAAAGAAACTACTTGACAATTCTTATCAAATATTAGAGTCCAGTAATAGTTCCAGCCATCTGGAGGTCACCTTGATCGTTGTGGTACTACTTATAATGATTAAAATATTCTCTGCCCCAAAAAAACGCCCTGAAAGAGAACAAGTATTGATCTAACAAATTTCCCGATAATGGTTTCATATAGCGTGGGCCAGTTTTCGATGAACTACCCCATCCATCAGAAATGAACTTGATTGAGAACCTGAACCCAATTTTGATGTGTGCGTTATTCCTGCCTTTTCGACAGAATACAGTCTTAAGGCTCCCCGGTCGGTTAAAGGCAGGATATTTTCAATCCCTTTAAAACTCGTAAAGAAAAATCCTGAAAAAGCCTACCTCCCTATACCGGGCTTAGCTTGGGAAACAGCATTAGCCATCGGTTGGACTTTGCTTTCCTGTATTTTGTCAGTGTAGGTATGCAAGGTTTATTTTTTCGTTTAGGAGAATTGCTAATGTCTTGATAAAAACGTAAGGAGTGAATAGCGCATTGCTTTCCCATACCTACGAACCAAGACCGATTTTATATTTATATTTTACTTAACGAATTTCGAGAATCCAATAAACTTTCCGACTCCAAATGAGCCCTGAGTTCTTTTGCTATTATTATACATAGTTTTTAAGGTTAACTACCACGCTTGATGCGGCTAAATCATGAATAGCTCTTTTTTCTTTATTGAAGTTGATTGTTATAAATGACAGCCAGCCGAGTAAAGCCTTAGCGAAGAATCTGATATAAGCTTGACCCAAATTCAGCCTTTCTTTTGGGTTATCAATATTGCGAATTCTTATTTTCATTATTCTTTGGCCAATAGTTGAAGAGTAAGTAATTAATAGCGGTTCATACGAAAATCCTAAAATCAAGTAAACAATTAGTACCCAAGTTGAACTAAGCTCTAAGTAAGTGTTAACTTGAACACAAATTGTTATAAAGATCAAAATTAGAAGACTATCAATTAACATTGCCTTATATCTATCTAGCAAATAAGGGAAATCATGAGCTTCGCCTTCAATCATTATTGGTTTTGATTCAACCTGAATTTGGTCGTTATCCCGGTCGCTGCTTTTTGAATTGATTATTGGCTTCAGGTGTTTAGAAAAATGAGGCGCCAGACCAAACAGTAAGTAGTAAAGTGCAACAACCTTAAGTTTAAGCGATGGAATTTCAAATCCAGCAATTAGAAATACAATACCAAACACGATTAGGAGTATGGTTAATACCCATCTTGCCCAATTATAACCTTTAATAGTTAGTCCAATAAAAATTAAGAAGAAAAACGAAAATAGGATTCCGCCAACTACATCACCATTGCCCACTACTTCTAAGTCAGTTAGAAATAATACCTGGGCGAATAGAAAAAATACCGTTAAAAAATAGAAATAATCTTTAGCTCTACCTCGTGAAATTGGATTGTTCATGCTCGATCCGATGTTTTGTGCAACATTTGTGCAAGCACAATAGCAGCACCCCACTAAAATAAGAAATAAACCAATACGGCTGTTATTTATCTTACAGGTTTTTAAGTTTTTATATCCACCTTACTATGTAAAAAACGCTCCAAGGGTTGTCTCAATAAAAGCCAGCAACTTACGGCGAATAATACAACTCTTGACGAAGGAACCCTTGGAGTGTTTAGCGGCTGTTGTTTATCTGGCGGTGGCTTTCCGTTAAGCCTTTTTTGTTTTGGCATAAACGAATCCTACTATCTTGTCCATGGCATAGAATGCCAGGGCGAGAAAGAAGATGTTGAGGTGGATGTTGAAAAAGAAGAAGGTGGTGAGGGACAGCAGCGCCAGTATGGTGATGTAGCTGGCAAAGCCAGCCAGGTACTTGGCTATGGCTATGGAGCCAAAAGTTTTGGATATCTTTTGCTCCATGTAGTCGCCCTCCACAAAGACCATGTAGCTGAGGTAGATGAAGACACCAAAGACCACCAGGAAAAACCATACGTTGACTATTGTATCCCCTTCCTTAATGGTCAGAAAAGCATTCAGCAATATAAGTGGGCCTGAGGTGATCTCAAAAAGGGTTTCATGCATGTCATTCTCGAAAAAATCCCCGATCACCACAATCTTGTTGGCCATAAACTCCTGTATGTCTTTGTCTTCGAGGTATAGCAGCTCCCCCAGGCTGACAGGGTTGAAGCCTGCCTGCTGGTCCACAATATCCTTTTGCACCAATCTGTAGTTCATTATAAAGTTGTTGAGCGTCCAGCGATCGCCAATTTTCACAAAAGGCCCTTTTTTTTCCACTTCCTGGCCGGTGATGTCCTGATAGACTTTAAGTGGTGTCAGCTTCAACGAATCGTGGTAGATGAGCTGATATTTGTACACCCCATCGAAAACACTGCCAATCACATAGTCGGACAACCCGCGATTGATGTCTTTGAATACCGGTGTATCCAGTTCATTCTTGTCGTTGAGGTGGGAGGACAAGATCAGGTTGTCCATCGCTTGCATTGCTTCATGCAGGGGCTGGTCGGCCTCTGTGGAATCGGCAAAATAGATATCACAAATCACGTATTTCGGTTTCTGCTCGCCTGCATTGATGATGTCGAGCAGCAAGGCCAATTTTTCCCTGTCGGTGATCACCTGGTTGCCCACAGGAAAGCCAAACTCATCGTAACGGTCTATGAGCTGTAGGTCGTAGGAGGTATTGATAAAAGCAAATTCTTTAGAATCAGGGATTTCCCTGTTGGCGAATTTCACTGCTGATGAACTCCAGATCAGAAATTTCTCATCCCCGGCCAGCCATGGGAGTTTCATCAGGTAGAATGTAAAAAAAATCATTGCAATGGCGTTTGCAATGATTCCCATAATAAGTAGTGCCCTTTTCACCAATGTGTATTTATCGTTCTATTGTCCTAATTTGATCTAAACCCTTCACCACTCGATACGGAAAATACCGCTTTATTTTCATAGTGATCAATTATTTACCAGAAAAAAATCCCCTGTCAGTTCATATTCTTTGCCCTTCAAGTTAGGAAAGAAAAACTCCGAAATGACGTCAACAACGCTGGTAGAACCCATATAAAATTTCCCTCTACTATTTAATTTTGCGCCAGGGCTCGTTTGAGGTCTCCATCCGTACATTTCCCATAGAGGGCACTTATTATTTCCAATACCCCTTTCTGTTTTTCTGCATTATTGGCTCCCCCGATATTGTCCATGAGATAAAAGATGTCCCCTTTGTTGATGACCACAAATTCCATTTGCGTAATGGGTGTGGATGTCTGGCCTGCTGCATCATAATAAAACAGCTGGAGGTTCGATGTGGCCGTGGGGTCTATCGGGTTATCATCAATAGAATAAAAAGACGTTACATCTATCACCAACGAATCCCCTTCATTCGACAGTTTTTTGTTGATGGCCTCTCCCTTATAGGAAAAGCTGGCGTAAAAAAACTTGTTGTCGTTCATGGGATAGGCCGTTGGAGACACAGCAACTTTGTAGGTATCACCCAATATTGCCACAGGCCCTTCACCGAACTTTTTCTCAAAATCCAATTTATTGTTGATGCCCCCTGCCCTGGTGCTCAGACGTCCCCTCGCCGGGGAAAGCACTGAGGCCAGTGCATAGGACATTTCATTTTTTGTTCCAGCAGACTCCTGCTTCTGGATCACAAACCGCCCCCGGCTGGAGCTGAGCACAGCGGCCTTGGCCCCTTCGGATTCAAACTTGAGCTTTGCGGATTCATCGATGCGCATCCCTTTGCTCAGGTATTTGCCACTTTCCGACTCGTATATCTTACCAATCGTATGGATGATGGTATATGTCTGGGCATGTACTGACAACCCCATTGATACCAGTAGTATGGTTAGAATAATTCGCATGGTTTTATAGTTAGAAGTTGGGAGATTGAAGTTAGAAGTCAAAGGTTAATGGTTAATGGTTAATGGTTAATGGTTAATGGTTAAACTTAATTTTAATAAAGCCTGAAATCATTTTTGATGTTTTCTTCCCTGGAAGTAGGCACCTGATTGCCATTGCTTTTTTTGATCACCTGATTACTCACGAAAGTCCTCATTTCAGATACAGTGTAGCTCCTGTCCCTGTTCCAGTCGGCGTACCTGGTTTTGATGCCTTCAATAAAACTAGCAGTAAACAAACCATTCTCAGAGTTGACGCCTTCAGCCGCAAACTCGGTACCACCGGCAGCAGAAATCACCGTTGCTCCCGTGCCTTTGCGCATATCGCCGAATAACGCTTTGGACAACTCCAGGGTATTTTCCAGACCGAAGCTATTTTCCTTCAATTTCACCAATGCACCCGCCGACCGGAAGGCTACTGAACCCACAGCCTTGGTTTGTGCGGTAGCCTCTTCCACATCATTGTCATCGAGCTCCCCGGAGTGGCAGGTATCCATCATCAGTACTTTATTCCTGCAATTTATGCCGTCTATGATTTTCTCCAATTCCCCGTAAGGCAGGCCTCCATTTGCAGGATTACTAAAATCAATGTTGTGGGTGGCAAAATAGTAGTTGTAGTCATTGTCCAACACCCCATGCCCCGCAATAAAGATCATTACCACATCGTCCACCTTGGCCTGGGACACAAATGACTTAATGGCCTTGATGTTGGTGTCGGTGGCATTGCTATTGGTTACCATCTTGACGTTCACATTTTTGTAGGCACTCGATCCTTTCAATACATCGGCCACATCAGCAGCATCTTTGGCAGCAAATGCCAGGTTGTAGCTTGACTGCTTGTATTCCGAGACGCCTATTCCTACCAGGTACAAATCGGGCAGGTCCCACTCGGCTGAATATTTGATTTCAAAAAACTCGGGAATAGATTCCTGTCCTTTGGCATTCAATGCCGTCACCTTCACCTCGTTCAGGCCTGCGGACAAATCAAATGTTACATCCTTGGATATTGATTTGGAAGATTGGGATGACACATCTATCCCGGAAGAACCAAATACAGGTACGTCGTTCACATATACATTCAACCTATCTATATTGGAGGTTTTGTCCTCTGCTTTGATATTGAAAGAAATGGACCTTTCGCCTGTTTCCAACGGCAATTTGTTGGCATCCAGTATCACTGAGGGCAGGTCAAAGTTATTGCCCAGGTCAGATTCCTTAAAACCCAGCCTTTTCAACCTTCTTTCATAAGCTGCTTTGTATGAAGCGACCAGTTTCAGTGAAGCATAACCAATACTGTTGGCTACTATGTCTGGTCGGTTGTATTTGAGTTCCAACTGCTCTACAGGCAATACTTTGTTGCCCGCTTTGAAGGCAATGGCCTTGGCAGCCCCTTTTGATGAGGTGTAATAAAAGTCGGGGGTAAAGGCGATATTGTCTGATTCGTCGATCAGTGCCATGGTCACTGCCCGCTTCCTGGTATTCAGGTCGTACATGGCTATCTCACCGGCTTCATTGGTCGTAATCAGGAATTTGGAATCGACACTAAACACAGCATCTGTTATTACCCCTTTCTGGGTATCCTCAAAAAGCCCTGCCCCGCCTTTTTTCACCGTAAGGTCATAGCCATCAAAAGACACTGAGTAGTCACCTTGTTTAAATTTATCCTCCAATGAAGTATAATCCACTTTCATTTTCTTATCCTTTCTACTGCTCAAGGACCATTCCTTGGTGTCTCCGGACTCAGTATGCGCCCAGACTATATCATTGTCGTCAGGGTCAAATTTCACCCAATCCATATTGTCCTTTTTCTCCATTAGGGACTTGGTCACCCGGCCAGAAGTGATGTTCCAAACCTTCAGGTACAAAGAATTTCTCTCGGTGGTGGCTATGGATTTGCCATTCTTCGAAATGTCTATGGAATTCACATTGGGGGTACGCTCAAAAGACCGCACCATCTGTCCTGAGGTAATGTCCCACATGGTCATGTTCTTGTCCGCAGAACCTACTAAAATGTGCTTACCATCCGGCATCACATCCACAGCGAGTGCAGGCTGTACATAGCCTTCCAGGTCCCGGATTTTTCTACCGGATTCAAAGTCATATAGTTTCATCCTACGATCGACATCTGATGTCACTACGGTACGATAATCTGGTGCCAGGGCCAACCAGTTGGTGTTTTTTGTGATGTTCTCAATTTCCTTTACTACCGGAGGTACATATCTGGTAGCTTCTTTATTGCCTGGCTCTGGGAAATCTGCATTCTCAATATCATATACTTTTATAGATCTGGCTTCATTGACAATCACTTTTGTTTGGTCGCGATTGAAAACACCTACCCCCCTCGGATTTGCCAGTTGCCATTGGTTAGGCTTATTTAAGGGGGCAAATTTGTTTCTGTCTTCGGTAAGGGCGGCAATCATTACACTTGCATTGCCCGTATCCTCCTCATCACCTTTGGATGCGATAAAAGGTACGTAGATGTTTTGGGAAAAGAGTACTTTGCTACCATCATTTGTAAATTCAATATTGGAATAGCTCATAACAAAAATGGTGGTCATGTCCTTTCCTATCCTGCCATTGGCTACATTTCCAATCACGGCGAAACCGGTCATAATGGCCTTCGTGTAGGCAATGGCAGCACCCGATCCTTTGTAGCTATCTAATGCATCGGCCAAAATGACCCCTTTTTCGGGATCTACCAGTTTTACTTCAGGGGAATTATTTTTACCACCTCCTGTAACGATACGATCTCCATCGGGCGAGATGGCAAGGTTCTTTATTGGGGCAGAAAACCCACTGATGGTCTTGATGCTGTCGCCCTGGATAGTCCAGAGTTTCAGCAACTCATCCTCACCTCCGGATACTATCATCTGTCCATCTGTGGAAAGTTTGGCTGTATTTACCCCTCCTTCATGGCCATCAATAGTTGTGAGCACTTCTCCTTTAAGGGCATCCCAAACTATGATCCTGCCATTCTTGTCACCAGAAAGCAGGGTTTTGCCGTCTTTTGACAAAAAAATGCAGTTGACGCCAGCTTCATGGGCATTGAAGGTATTTACATCTATGCCAGTAGCCACATCCCACATTTTTATGCTTTTGTCCTCACTGGCTGAGTAAATATGTTTGCCGGTGGGCGAATACTGCACCATGTTGATGGCCTCCTTATGCCCCTGTCGCACGACCAATTCTGCCTGCTGCGCAAATGTGTACACGCCTAACAGGCTAAAAGTAAAAATGAATGTAAAAATCCGTATCATAACTAATGTGGTTGAATGAAACCCATAGCTGATGCCACCTGACAGGTGTTGATGCACCAACTATGGGTGAGAACCAATCGAACTTTACAAACTATAACTAATGATCTGCTTATTGTCAGCTTTGAAGAATACCTGACCTGATACAGGATCGTAATCGTAAATAGGCTTTTTGTCTCCCAGTAACAAGGAACCCAATTCATCTCCGGTTCGCTTATCTACCTTCATTAGACCCGAACTTTTGCCTTGTCCACCTTCTCCAACTCTGGTCAGAATCATACGAATGTTGCCTTTAGATACAGTGGCACTGAATTTCTGTTTGGTGGCCGCACCGGCCATTCCTGCTATGGCAGCAAAATCTTCTGCTTGTCGGGCGTACATTTTACTGTAGTAGGTATCACCGCCATAGGGGCTCTTGTGCCTGCTAGACTCTACAGCGGCACTGGCCGCCATGGCAACAGCTGCCGCCTGGCCTACCCTCAGGGCTATTTTGGCTGCCATACTCAGGCCTGGTGCTTCCCAATATTTCTTAAACCTTACCGAACCGTCCGTTTCCAACATCACGAGGTTTTGGTCGTCTGTGATCAGGTAACCGCCATCAACCAATTCGATGCTGGATGGCCCGCCTCCTTCGCCTTCAAAATCCTTGTCCAGTTTGGATTTCAAAACTGTGTAGTCGCCTGTCATCAAATCCACTTCATAGAGGTCGCCATCAATGTACATCAGCTCTTTGGTAAACTCTGGTTTGTACCGGAGTGTGGGTACTTCCAACATGCCTTTTTTGTCCCAAATCAGTTGTCCATCATACTGGATAAAACCAAGCCTTCCTTTGATGTCAGAATACATAATCCCATTGGCAGCTATCTGATCGATCTGGATGCCTTTGATTTTTTGGTCCCAAATGACACTACCTGTTTCTTTGTCTAACAAGAGGAGTTGCTTTCCTTTCGAAGTTGCCGCAATTCCCTTGTTGCCAAGGTCGATCACATACCCATCTATTTTCTTGGCCGACCATTTTTCAGAGCCTGAGGCCAAATCATAGAGGGTAAAGTTTTTATCGTCAATTACTACCACTCCATAGCCCATGGCGGACATGGTCGGAACAGTTTTCAATTTCATTTCCTGCTCCCATTTCTTCGCTCCGGATCCCATATCTACAGCCAACAGAGCACCGCTGTTTCTCTTTTTCTCAAAGAAATAACCTGTGGTCAGATCCAGGCTCAGATCGAAACTTTCATAAGTCTGGTTTTTCTCAGAAGGGGCTATGTTCCATTTCACTTTGCCAGTTTTGGCTTCCATCCTGGCAATGTTGCTTTTACCTGGCAGCACGACATCCCCATTTTCCATTACAAAAGGAAAACCATCTACGGCCACTTCATTGTTGGTCCAGATTACTTTGGCGCTGGGTAGTTCCACCATTTTGGTCACATTCATCCAGGGGGTACCCTTTTGGGTATAATCCTGCCATGAGGCTGAAATGATTACCATCCGCAATTCCGGGATATAGCCTGTGCCTTTGTAGTTAAAGGTGATCATTTCTTTGCCCAGCATTTTCATGATAGGCATTTCCGCTTTACGGGGGCTCATCACCTCTTCTCCAGTATGCATATTGATTAGTCCGTAATTCTTATACACGGTACCATCAGTATATTTTACTTCGAGAAAGTCGGAAATTTCCGGGTAGTCCGGGTCTTCCAGGATATTCACATAATCCTTGAATGCGGTAGCAGCGTCAATTTTTTTGCCATCAGCACCACGCACTTGTTTGGCCCCATTCAAAATATCGCTGGTCCAAAGTTTGTTTCCATCCCGTGAATCCACGCCGTGCAATTCAAAATTGCTAGTCCCAACCAAAAGGATACCTGTATCCGTATTTTGGTTCCAAACTATTTCTTTTTCAAAATCCAGTTGCCATAAGGCATCCTGCGCTAAGGTTACGCCCGATATCAAGACGATGGTCAGGAGTAGTGAGGTACGTTTTAAGTAAGAAGTTTTCATCTTTTTATTCGTTTGATTAATAATTCTACATTTTTTTATTGATGTACTCAAAATTAGAAACAGCACTGCCTCGGTTCAATACCCCAAACTAGGTATTGTACTACGGGGTAGTGGGTATATCCCCAATACATATCAAATTATATAAGGTATTATGGCATGACTGGAGCATGCCATTTCACATAGCGGAATGCTTAATTTACCAAATTCTATGGAAAACTCCTAGTTGGATTTCAAACAATTTGTTTAAATCGTGGGGTTGATGCTTGGACGAACGGGTCAGGCCTGGTGTATTTCGCCCTGCTTTAGTTCGTAGTGCGTATGTACGATATCCGGCATTACCCTGCTGTCGTGGCTAATAAATATGAGGGTATTGCCCGAGCAGCCGATCATGGTTTCAATCAACCGATTGGATTTTGTGATGGTCTCATCATCGAAACCATGATAAGGCTCATCCAATAGCAGCAAGGTAGGGTTTTTGATCAATGCACGAATCAGGAGTGTCAGCCGTTGCTCTCCCAGGGAAATTTGATGGAAGAACCGGTCTTTTAGGTAGGCCGCCCCATAATAGTCGAAGTAGAGGTCTATCGTTTTGCTTTCGGCTTCAGTTAATTTACGTGGAATGAAAAGCTGATCGAAGTAACCCGTTGCAATCAACTTGCCACAAGTGATGTTGTCGCTCATGTACAAATGGAATTCTGATGACACAAAGCCAGTGTTCCTTTTTATATCCCAGATGCTTTCCCCTGTTCCGCGCTTGCGATCAAACAGATAAATTTCTTTGTTATAAGCCAAAGGGTTGTCTCCATACACAAGACTGAGCAAAGATGATTTTCCCGAGCCATTTTGTCCTTTCAGGCCTACCTTCTCACCACTTTTCACTTCCCAACTAAGGTTTTTGAGTATTTGTACCTCACCATACGCCAACGATACATCCCGCATCTTTACCATGCTCTCAAATTCCTGTCCATTGGCATAGGCACACCACTCATCCACCAGCTGGTCAAGTGCTCTTTTCTCCTGTTCACCACTCCCCTTGCTTTTAGGTGGCAATGCTACTTTCACATCTATAAAATCTGGAAGGTCGCTTTCGTTGGCAGCAATAATCAGTTGGATGCCAAATTGATCAGCAGTTTCTTTCAACCACAAATTCAATTCCCTTCTGGTTTGCACATCCACTCCGGTATATGGGCAGTCGAGCAGCAACACTTTAGGCTTGCGAATAATGGCCATCGTGAGCTGAAGCCTTTTCCTTTGACCACTGGAAATATGGATAAGCTTTCTGTGCAGAAGCTCTGTGATCTTCCCTTTGCTGAGAAATTCCCGCGTTTCAGCATCAGCGGTATCCACATCGTGCATCCTTAGGTACTCTTCAACCAGCAAACTTCTGGATTCATCGTCCTCCAGAGACTGGTACCGCTGTTGGTAAAAATGTCGGCTGGGTTTGAAATATTTGTTTTGCTCGGCAAATTCCACAAACTGTGTCAGGCATGAAAACCCATACGCCGAAATTTCCAGCCCAGAATCCATGAATTTTCGACTACCAGACTGAAGCGGCAAAACTCCAGTCAGGCTTTTGAGCAACATGGTTTTTCCACTTCCAATTTCACCAACAATACCACAATGCTGTCCATCTTTCACCGAAAAAGAAATATCATTAAGCACTGGTTTTCCCTTGTAGGAAAATGACGCATTGGAATAGTGGATATCCGGCATTTGGTTTCAGGTTGTAATGGAAAATGGTTTATTTGTTTTAGTCCATCGCCTTCACCTCCGAATGAAGCGATTCCAGCGAGCTCTTAGCATCTCCAAAGAGCATCCTCGTTTTGTCATGGAAAAACAGTGGGTTTTCTATACCAGAATAGCCTTTGTTCATACTTCTCTTTAGCACGATCACGTTGGACGATTTCAATATTTCCAACACAGGCATACCATATATAGGACTTGATGGATCATCGAGTGCCGCAGGGTTTACCACATCATTGGCCCCTACTACAAGGCAAACATCGGTATCCTTCAGCATTTCATTGGCGTCATCCAGGTCAATCAATTTGTTGTATGGCACATCGGCTTCTGCTAGCAAAACGTTCATGTGCCCCGGCATCCTTCCGGCTACAGGGTGAATGGCGTAGTGTACATTTACACCCCTTTCGGAAAGGGCCTTGTCCAGGTCTTTGCATATTTTCTGTGCCTGGGCTACAGCCATTCCATACCCAGGTATCACCATTACATTTTGTGCATATCGCATCATGATCGCTGTGTCCACCACAGTGGCTTCTTTCACCACACCATCCACTGCGCCAGCAGCAGACTGGCTAGATCCACCAAACCCTCCGATGATTACATTAAGTAAAGACCTGTTCATGGCTTCACACATCAGCACGGTAAGTATTGTGCCCGATGACCCTACCAAAATACCCCCAAGCAACATCACCATATTGTCATACACCATGCCGGCTAGTGCGGCAGCAATCCCCGTGAAGGCATTGAGCAAAGAAATAACCACAGGCATGTCTGCCCCACCAATTGGCAATACAAAAGTAATCCCATATACCAGTGAGATGGCCAGCACAACTAACGGAAGTAATTGGTGCTGCCCTGGAAATGCGACTTGAAAAACGATAAGCCCCAAGCAACAAACCAGCCAAACCAAGTTGAAGTAAGAGGCAAAACCACTTCTCCAATCCTTCACTTTCCCTGCCAGTTTTCCATAAGCGATCAAACTACCGGTAAAAGCAATACCCCCTACAAAAAGGGCCAGATATGTAGTGGCTGCCGCTCCAATGCTGGTTTGTGTATTGAAGTTATAAATCTCAATGATGGATATGCAGACGGCACATGCCCCTCCAAATCCATTAAACAATGAAACCAGTTCTGGCATAGCGGTCATTTCTACTTTTTTAGAAAAAACCAACCCAATGACCGAACCCAGTACAATAGCCAGGATGATCAAAAGGTAATTTCCATGGTCTCCCTCCATTGGACTAATAATGGTCACCACTATGGCCAAGGCCATGCCGTAAGCCGCCAGGATGTTTCCTTTGCGGGCAGTTGATGGGCTACTTAAGCGCCTCAACCCTACAATGAGCAATATTGTAGATACTATATATAATAAGTCAACGTGTTCCATCCTTATTTTTTTCTAAACATTTCCAACATACGATTAGTCACGGCATGTCCACCCACCACATTGATGGTTCCCAGCACAATACCAACAAACCCAACAGACAGGGAGAGGTAATCCGTACTTGCAGATTGCCGCATTAAAATGATAGCCCCAATGATCACAATACCACTGATGGCATTAGAGCCGGACATAAGCGGCGTGTGGAGCACAGCCGGCACTTTGGAAATGATCTCGAAACCGAGGTAAATAGTAATTACAATAAGGTTAATGGCTAACACATTAGCCTTTAGATAAGCTAAAATTTCTAACATAAATGTAAAGAGATAAAATGTCTAAGCTGAAACAGCCGATTGTTCTGTTGACGAAATAAGCGTTTTGGATATTATCTCGTTCTCGTATGGTATATCTTCAAGGCCTTCCTTGAACACAAATTTTATGAAGCTGTGTACATTATTACTATATACCAAACTGGCTTGTTTGCCCATTTGATTGTACAGTTTGGAATCCCCAATAATAGTGACCCCTTCTGCTTCAATTATTTTATCATTTTGTGTCAGAGCGCAATTGCCTCCGGTGCTTGCCGCCAGGTCAACGATCACACTGCCGGTTTTCATAGCCTGGACAGTAGCCGTTTCAATTAGCAATGGTGCTTTCTTTCCCGGTATTGCCGCAGTAGTCACCACTACATCAGCTTTTGTCGCAGATTGATGGATGAGTTCCTTTTGCTTTTGAATATATTCGTCTGATTGCTTGATGGCATAGCCCCCGGCAGCCACATCTTCCTGACTACCCTCTACCTCGATAAACTTTGCCCCTAAACTTTGCACTTCTTCCTTTACAGAAGACCTTACATCAAATGCCTCAACTACTGCACCTAACCTTTTGGCTGTAGCTATAGCCTGCAAACCGGCAACACCAGCTCCCAAAATCAATATCTTGGCTGGCGGTATAGTCCCTGCCGATGTAGTCATCATCGGGAAATATCCTGCAAAATTGTCTGCTGCGGTAATGATGGATTTATACCCTGAAAGTGAAGCCAGGGAAGACAATACGTCCATTGATTGCGCGATGGTACTCCTGGGCAATTTGTCAAGGCTGAAAACCTTGAGTTTATACTGTTTGAATTTTTCAGTCAGATCAGATCCTGAGTTGAATTTTCCTACTATAAATGTACTATCCGGGATCAAAGCCAAATCGTCAGCATTCAATCCTGAAACAGTAACCAACAGGTCTGACTTCTTTAAGATTTCGTTTCTATCCTTTGCCAATGCACCAGCTTCCTGATACTCACCATCGGTATAATCAGAACCTGCTCCTGCGCCCGGCTCAAAGGATATTTCCCATCCCTCGTTAATCAGTTTGGATACTACTTTTGGTACAAGACCGACCAGATTTTCTTCAGAACATTTTAATAAACCAATTACCATTTCAATCTATGTATAATTATTAAATACAGTTTCCTGTCATTTTTAACAAATGCACTAAAGTTCGAACACTTATTAAGGTTTATTTAGTTTGCGAAGCGCGAAGATAACACATCCAATGAAAAAACCACCAACGGATTGTTGCTTATCCAAATCTTTCAAGGCCAAACTACAAATCACCTTTCAACAATTATCAAATACAATACCCCCTACAAAGGCCATAAACCTTTTAGTGAAAACACTGTGTAAAACAAAATAGTATTATTTGCTGAATATTTATAATTATTCAGACAGGTATTTACCACAAAGGACAGTATGAGACAAAAAAAAGGTCTATCCAATGGACAGACCTTTTTGAATATTTCTTATGTTAAAAGTATTATTCGGTACGTTTCAGCGAACTGTACAATACCTTTCGTGCATTAGCTTCCCTAAATTCTTCCTGAACATCGGAAACAATACCCATCTTAGCCTCAATATCTACTTTCATTGACATTGTGATCTGATCCCTTTCTACCTCACTCAACTTATCCTTTTCCTGGTTTACAAACCGGATAATATCTTTGGTTTCGATAAAGACATCATTTACCTGAATTTTTGGTTCAGAACCATATATGTTCACCTGTTTAGGTTTACCAATATATACATAACTCACCAAAGACTTTCTTTCCAACTTGCTCAATTGCGTAGATTTTGGCAATTTCTGCTCTACCATTATGGTTGTTTCCCTCAGTACGGTAGTCACCATAAAGAAGAACAACAGCATGAAAATAATATCAGGTAAGGCAGCAGTAGGTATGTCCTGTGAAGTATTTGAACTCTTTTTAAACTTTGCCATATTACCCTCCTATTTTATTTGGTTCTGCGATAGAAATTGCCCTGGGAATGCCTTCCCTTGCTTTTAGGTACAAGGCCTTTTCTTCAGGGTTCTTTTTATCCAGTTGAAGAAACTCTTCACCTGTGATACCTACCCTTTGGCCATAGATCTCATTATATGCTGCATTGATTTCATCAAGCACACGAACATACAATTCGTAAGTAGTACCCCTATCAGCTTTAAAGGACACTACAGCTTCTTTCGGATCGTCCGAAGAGTCTGGCCTTCTTCCGTTGGCATTTATATAGCTCCTTAAAGTAGGGGGCAGTGTATTGTACATCTGCGCATATTCTGGTGATGGTTTACCAAAATTCAGCACAAATGACTTGATCATATCTTTGAGTTCACCCACATCGTTTAGCGGCTCGTCTTCAACCAACAACATGTCTTTTGAGTTGGCCAAAATCTTAAAGATATTCCTGTCATTTTTCGTTACTTCCGGTGGCGGCTCGTTTGGATCCGGCTTAGGTGGCAATAGCATCGCTATCCCTTTGTCATTTGCTATAGTGGTAGTTACCAAAAAGAAAATCAACAAAAGAAAAGCAATATCGGCCATAGAGCCGGCATTTACCTCCTGAGATGCGCCTAATTTACTTCTTGCCATATTACTTGATCATTTTAGAAAATTCGGTATAAACTATTCCTATAATGGCTATACCAGTAAGCAGGTACATCATGGTAAGAATGCCTCCTACGAATTGTGAAAGTGTCGCATTCATACCGAACTCTGAAGCCTGATACTCGGTAAATTCATTTCCAGACAATGCATAAGAAACGAAAAATACGACTACCAGTGCAGCCAGGCCTAGACCCGACTTTATCATCGACTTTGGATCGCCAACAGAATTAATCAGCGGGAAAACGATAGCAGCTATAGCAGCCAGGATCGTAAGTGCGTATGATATATATAATATTATATCTATTGAATCCATGTTTTATTCTTTTAAGGTTAATTATTCTTATTTCGCAGAGTGCTTCACCAGTATATCAACCAGTGATATAGAAGCATCTTCCATTGAGTTCACAAGTGAATCAATTTTAGAAACAAGGTAATTATAGAATAATTGCAGGATAACAGCGACAATAAGACCACCAACAGTTGTTAAAAGGGCTATTTTGATACCACCAGCCACAAGAGCAGGAGATACATCACCAGCTTCAGCGATAGCATCGAATGCACCAATCATACCGATTACTGTACCCATGAAACCAAGCATTGGAGCAAGTGAGATAAACAGTGAAATCCAGATCATTCCTTTTTCCAGTTTACCCATCTCAACAGAACCGTAAGCGATGATTGACTTCTCTACCATATCAACACCTTCTGACATTCTCATCAAGCCCTGAACGAAGATAGAAGCTACCGGGCCTTGTGTGTTTCTGCATACTTCTTTGGCAGCATCCACACCACCCTGAGAAAGGGCTCCTTCAACTTTGTCCAATAATTTCTTAGTATTGGTAGTGGCAAGGTTCAAAGTAATGATCCTTTCAATAGCAACAGCAAGACCGAGTATCAAACATAAGAGAACGATACCCATAAACTGCCATCCACCTGCGATAAATTGTTCTTTTACGATTTGATGAAATGATGCTTCTGCTTCTGGTTCATCTTCCTGGATCACAGCAGGGGCTGGTGCCGCCTCTACTACTTCTTCTACCATTTCTTCCTCTGCAGCACTGTCAGCATCACTTACCACTTCTTCGGTGGCATCTGATTGGGCTGCATCATCTTGCGCGATCGACTTCAGGTGAACAAACATAAATACCCCAGTCAGCATCATTAGTGTTACTAATCTTTTCATAGTCTAATTTTTAATAAATCTTAAATAAAGGTTATAACGTAATTCAAATATAGTTTAATAAGTAAATCAATTGCGGAGAGGAAGGGATTCGAACCCCCGGTACCCTTTCGGGTACACTCACTTTCCAGGCGAGCACCTTCAACCACTCGGCCACCTCTCCAATGGTAGTTTCACAACAAGCGACAAATAAATTAATAAAAATCCCTATATGCAAATTTTAATTGTAATTTTCCGATGTGGAAATTACAATGTCATTTCCCCCCTCAACGGTTTTATCAGCTTCTTTTTGAGTACCTCAGGAGATTTTTCGTTTCCCAATAAAAACATCAATTTGGTCAGGGCGGCTTCCGTAGTAATGTCATACCCACTTAAAACCCCAATCTCTGATAATTTTTGGCTTGTTTCGTATTTGCCCTGGAGGACACTACCTCCCAGGCATTGGGATACATTGAAGATAATTACCCCTTTGTCAATGGCCTTTTGGAGCAGTTTGATGAACCAGGGAAAGTTCATGGTATTTCCCGATCCGAAAGATTCTAAAACCACTCCCTTGAGGTTTTTTATTTTCAACACTCCTTCTACCAGCTCAGGTGTCATGTTAGGAAAAATCTTCAATACCACTACATTTGGATCGAACTGGTGCTTGTAGCTGATGGTTTCGTCGGGGTTGTGCGTTTTCAATCTGGATACATAGTATTCGATCTCCACCCCGGATTCAGCCAATGGGGGATAATTCTCTGATTCGAATGCGCCAAATGTACTGCTCCTTATTTTTTGGGCCCTGTTGCCCCTCAGGAGGATAAAATTAAAATACAAACACACTTCATTGATCAGGGGTGCTCCATTTTCCGTTTTACTGGCCATTTCCAAAGCAGTAATCAGGTTTTCCCTGGCATCAGACCTGGTAGCACCAATGGGGATTTGAGCCCCGGTGAAGATCACTGGCTTGTTGAGGCCATCGAGCATAAAACTAAGGGCTGAGGCACTGTAGGCCATGGTGTCTGTGCCATGCAATATGACAAAGCCATCATAGTGCTGGTAGTTGTTGTAAATAATATAGGCCATGCTTTTCCAATGTTTGGAGCCTATATTGGATGAATCCACAGGCTTGGGAAAGGAAATCACGGTCAGGTTTAAGTCCAGGTTTCTCAGTTCAGGAATTTTCTCCAACACAAGGCTAAAATTAAAAGGTGCCAGTGCTCCCGATGTATCATAGACCATTCCAAAAGTACCTCCCGTATAAATGATCAAAATGGAAGATTTGCTTTCGGGGTTGTTGGTGATATTGGTTATTTTAAAATTCAAGGTCAATGTGGTTTAATCTTCTTCAAATGCTATCTTACTGGCTCAGGCTGTCCATATACCCTGTAGGCATTTTGAGTGGTGACTTCTCCTATATGCTCCAAATCCACCTGCTTTATTTCGGCTATCTTCTTTGCTACTTCCACCACATAGGATGGTTCATTTCTTTTGCCCCGATATGGCACTGGCGCGAGATACGGACTGTCCGTTTCCAGTACTATCTGGTTTAGGTCAATCGTTTTGAGGAGGTTTTCCAGCCCCCCGTTTTTGAAGGTGGCTACCCCACCTATCCCTATGGCAAAGCCCAAATCTATCACCTGCTTTGCCTGTTCTACATCACCGGTAAAGCAGTGAAATATCCCCCTCAACCGTGTATCGGAAAACCGAGTAACAAGGTCAATTGTTTCGGTGATGGAGTCCCTACAATGAATAATGATGGGAAGGTCATATTTCACGGCCAATTCGCATTGTATATTGAAAGCCTGTTTTTGTTTATCGAAATTGGTTTTGTCCCAATAGAGGTCGGTACCCATTTCCCCAATGGCCACAAACGGCCGTCTGGCCAGCCATTCTTCCACTATATACAATTCTTTCTCAAAATCCCCTCCTACATGGCAAGGGTGCAACCCCATGGTGGGAATACAATATCCTGGAAACCGCTGCTCCAGTTCCAGCATGGCATCTATTGACTTGCTGTCTATGTTTGGGAGGTAGATCCTTTCCACCCCGGCATCCCGGGACCTTTTAATAACATCCCCAATATCATCCCTAAACCCCTTGTCGTAAATATGGGCATGTGTATCAACCAATCGCATTATCTATTCATTTTTAGTTTTCTCAATCATACCTCCTCCCCTTCCATATCAGCCCGAATGGAAGCAAAGTATAAACCAAGGTGGAAAAATAAACAATTGGCTCAAATACCTCATAGAGTAAAACACAGATACTCCGCACTTTCATTTCAACACTTTTTGCTATTTGGTAGAAAAAAAACAATGAAAGCCCCATTTTTATTACGAATAACAAAAAAATTGCTGGAAAGTATAGGGAGATATACAAAAGGCAGGGCAGGAAAGAAAACTTTAAAAACATTACCAACACCAACCAAATAGGCAATTGTCCCACAGACCCCATCCACCTTTTCCTTTGTCCCATCAAATGCTTCCATGAGCTACAACCAGCTGTACCCAGGAAGGTAGCAGGTGAGTAGTGGTGCTGGATGTCATGCCCCCGGCTTACAAACTCCCGCATCAAAGCCACATCTTCCACAATACTGAAAGGCAAAGCCTGATACCCCCCGGTTTCATCATACTTTTTTTTGTCCACCAGCATGTTGTTGCCCATCACCGCCATACTCAAACCAAGATCGCTCAGCACTTTCAGCATGCCTTGGGCGAAAACCAAATCCACATTTTGCAAATGATCAAACGGTTGTCGTCCAATGATCCCTGTAAACCCCGCAACCATAGCATTGCCGTTTTGCCAACTTGCCACCATCGCCCTGACCCAATTTTTGTTCAAATTCATGTCCCCATCCGTAAAGAGCAAACAATCGCCGGAAGCCAACATGCCCAGTTGGGCCAAAACGTTCATTTTTCCTTTGAGGTCGCGCAAACGATTGTTAACATCCACTACTTTGATGGCTACACCGGAATAGCCCCGAAGCAATTGAAGCGTAAGGTCTTCCGAGCCATCGTTTCCAATGATGATTTCGAGCTTCTCACCTGGGTAGTCCAGCTGCTCCAAACCACTGAGTAAATTGGGAATATTGTCCTCTTCGTTCCGCACAGCAATTAAAATCGAAACCTTTGGCAATGGTTCCTGCACTTGATGGCCCCTTTTAAAGTTGAACCGGTAAAGTACATTCAATATGATCAGTAAGGTCATATTGAAAAAAACAACGAAAAACGAATATGCCAATATCATAGGGCTGTCTTTGAAACCATCACGTAAATTAATGTGACATCCGGCATGTCTCCATGCATTTTGACACAATCTAAAACAAATCCTGTTTACGGGTGCTATAAAAACTATTGAAACGAACTATCCCTAAGGCTGTGCCATTTCTGTTCTTTGCGGTCAGGGGCAAAGCGCTTTAAAAACGAAACCCTGATCACTGAAATGCTTCAGCATTGCAGGTAGCGTATGGCTGAGGCTGGCATAAGATTTAATGCTGTCATGCAACACGACTACATCACCAGATGCCACTTTTTTGATCGTTCTTTCCAGGCATTTTTCTTTACTCAGAAACATATCAAAATCGCCCGTAAGATAGCTCCACATGACTATTTCATGGGTTTGTTGAAGTAGCCTGATTTGTTTTCTCGTGATTTTTCCATGAGGTGGTCGAAATAGCCTGGAAGAATGTGGACCTGTATATTTTTCCATTTCAACCTGGCATTTTTGCACATTTTCCAGGTATTGATCAGTGTTCGTCTTCCACCCATTGAGGTGGTGAAAAGTGTGGTTGCCTATGCTGTGATTGCCTTCCAGGATTTGATCAAAAACCGATGGGTGCTTTTCAATGTTATGTCCCACACAAAAAAACGTGGCATGGGCCCCATATTCTTTCAATTGGCCCAATACATAGGGTGTCACTTCAGGAATCGGCCCGTCATCAAAAGTGAGGTAAATGGATTTGTTGGCCTTATCCATCTGCCAGGTGAGCGATGGATAAAGTTGCTTCAGCCAACCGGGTGTTTTGTGAAAGTAATAGCCCGCCACGTCTAAATTTCACTTTGAACCCGGCAGGTTAGTAGTGTGACGTCATCACGGTATGCATTGTCCCCTCTAAACTTGTCCACTTCGTCCAAAATGTTGTTGTTCATCTGGTCTGGTGAAACGGTAACATTACGGCCAAAAGCCACTTCTATCCTCTCGGCTCCAAATTCATCGTCATTGTCATTGACAGATTCAGTCAATCCATCGGTATAACAAAAAAGGTTAAAACCCTTTATTCCTTCAAAAGTACCAAGCGTATTGAATGGCAATGGGCAAAACATACCCAACACGGTAGTGCCTTTGTCCAGGAGTTGGGCACTTCCTCCATTCAGGCTAATTACGGGAGGATTATGGCCGCAGTTGATGTACTCCAACACCTCGCTACCTGAGTCAAATAATGCTATGAAAAAAGTGATGAAAATTTCACCATTTCCACTGAAATTTATCTGGTCGTTCAAATCCTCAACTATCTCCTTAAGGTCCTCTGTTTTTCTCACCAAGGTACGTAAAGATGCCTGAAAATTTGACATCATCAATGCCGCCGGAACACCTTTGCCAGACACATCGGCTATGCAAATTATAAATTTCCCTTTGCTGAGCGGAATATAATCATAGTAGTCCCCTCCTACGTCTTTGTGTGGTAGGTATTTGGCAGCAATATCCAGTCCTTTCCCCGATGGCAGTTCCTTGGGAAATAAAAATTGCTGCACCTGTTTGGCGATTTCCATTTCCTTCTTATAAGCTTCCTGTTCCAACTGTTTGCTGGCCAGTTTTTTGTTTTCAATGGCCACTAAAATGATATTGGTCAATGCTTCCAGAAATGTGGTTCCTGAGCGCATAATTTCGCCAAGGCCATCCTTTTTTAGTTCACCAACGAAAACCACCGCCAACAGCCTTTTTTTGTGCAATACGGGAATGGCCAGATCAAATTCACCAAAATTGCCGTCCCTGTTCTTGAGTTCAACTGCCTTGGTCAAATCTGAAAAATCATGGGGCAGGTTGTTTTGGCAAAAGTCGTTGGAAACCCCAAAATTAACCTTACACTCCCATTTTTCACCAAAAACAAACAATGCCAGTTTCCTGACATTGAAATCTGCCAGCAAGGTGAACTTGTAAATTTTATACAAGGATTCCTCCGGAAGGTTGTTGTTGATCGCCTGGGTCACTTCCAGCAAGGCGTTCAACTCCAGCTCTTTCAAATTTGCCTCGGTAGAAAAAGATTGTTCCAAATTGCTAGTTTTTATTGTGGGCTTTCAGGCCTTCTTTAGAAGCCAGGTAATAATATTTTCTATAGTTGATCTCCAGATCGATGGACCCGGCTTCCAATTCTTCGTCCGGTTCGGAAAAACACCTGAGCCAACCTTTGTTCAAAAGTTTCGCTAGTAACGGTTTAAGGTCGTCATCGTCCAGTTCTACAGCGTCTGCCAGTTCGTTATATTGTATAACAAAGTATAATTCGTCCAGGACGTCAAATTCCAAATCGCTCATAGAAGCTGTTTAATTTTGGTCAGTTGCCAGGTTGGTTTCATACTCCCTGCCTTTCCAACTGTATTTTCCAAAATTAGAGGCTATTCCAAAGAAAACAACATAAAAGGGGTAAATAATTTCAAGTAAAGCCCAGTAAAACAATCCATAATTAACACGCAAAAACCGTGTGGAAACCTTCATTATTGTAAAATCAAACAAGGCCTTCATTCCAAGGAAACCCAAGCATTCGGTTCTATAATAACCAAGAAGCACACAGGCCATGGCCACAATAGCGCAGGTATTTGCCATGAAAATTAGTAACGGGATGAACGAAGAGAAAAAACCAGTGTGGTGCTTCCATTTGGCGGCCCACCTTCTGCGCTGGCTCACCAATTCCCTCAATGATTTCGGTGCATCTGTCAGGACTATTGCATCAGGATTTTTCAAAAACCTGACCCCATTGGGGAATTTCGAATCCATCTTTCTTAACAAAAACTCATCATCTCCCGACGGTATTTCCCTATTGCCCTGATATCCGCCCACTTTTGTGAAAGCTTCCTTTCTGTATGAAAGATTGGCCCCATTCAGCATGGTTGGAATACCATTGGCCATAGTTGCCCCTCCTATCACTACCAAAACCGATAATTCTATGTTGAGAAAATCGTGAACCATTCTGCCATTACTTTTATACTTCACAGGCCCAAAGAGAAAAATATTTTCACCCCGTCCATTATAAGTTTCCAAGTAATTATTTACCCAATTTTTAGGCACTTCACAATCCCCATCTGTGCACAGTATCAACTCTCCTTTGGCTTCATGCACCCCCATTTCGATGGCCGATTTTTTTCCACCTACACCATTTGGAAGGGAAATTAACTTAACCTGATCGTGTTTCCGGCACAGTTCCTCAACCAACAAAACAGTCTGGTCAGTAGAGTGGTCGTCAATTACAATTATTTCATAACCTGTATTTGATATTTTATTATTTAGGATCGAATGAATGGTTGTATAAATTCCAACTTCTTCGTTTCTCACTGGTACCAGCACTGTAGCAAGCATATTGACAGATGTACCCAAAAGGTCAGCATTTTCCTCCTCATGCCCTTTCAGGTAAAACCATGAAATTAATATCCAGGCTATGAATATACAGTACAAAATCAAGATGCTACCAGCTACAAAAATCATAGAACTGCAATAGAAACAAATGAATTCTTATGTGCAATACCAAGGGGTATTTTAAAAACCAAAAAAAGATATGCAAATCCATCAAGCACAATCACAGTAATCTTCACAGCTTTTATAATATTTGCCATATCCCTAAATTGCATCAATGCTAAACGCCAAAGACACTTCTACAGCTCCCACTGAACAAATCATATTAGGACTTGATCCCGGCACCAGTGTTATGGGCTATGGGCTTATTCTGGTAAAGAAGAAAAAAATAAGCCTGCTCCAGTTTGGGGTAATACACTTAAGCAAATACAACAACCACGAAATAAAGCTCAAAAAAATATTTGAACGCGTGTTGAGCGTCATTGAGGAATTTCAGCCAGATGAAGTCGCCCTTGAAGCGCCATTTTATGGCAAGAACATTCAATCCATGCTAAAACTGGGTAGAGCGCAAGGAGTGGCCATGGCTGCTGCCCTTTCCAGGGAAATACCTATAACGGAGTATGCCCCAAAAAAAGTAAAACAATCTGTAACCGGAAATGGCAATGCATCCAAAGAGCAGGTGGCCAAAATGCTCATGACCCTGCTACAGATCAAGGAGGCCCCCAAACTGCTGGATGCCACGGACGCATTGGCTGTAGCCTTATGTCACCATTATCAGGGTGGCAATCCCTTATCTGGTAAAAAAAGTTGGAAATCTTTCATTGCAGATAACCCAGGCAGGATAAAATAGAAATGGCCCAAAAGAACGCCAATCTTGCTTACATTTTCTCTACCACGTGGTTGCTTTAATTTTCAAAGCAGCTTTCATGACATCCCGGCGGCTAATCTGCCCTTTCAAAACGCCATTGTGGGTTACAGGAAACCTCCTTACATAGGTACTCAAAAATTCGTTGGCCGCATCCACGACCGACGTATCTATATCCAGGGTTTTTACATTTTCAGACATATAGCTGGCTACCTTCCCCTTACCGGATGGAATATTATGATATGAGGATTGAAACAAAATCTTCAGACAATCTTTCTCAGACAGCATACCAACAAGTTCCCTCTTGTCATTAAGCACAGGACCACCAGAAATTCTTTTTTTCAACATGATTTTGATGGCATCAGCAATTTCCTGATCCGGAGAGAATGTTATCAAATCGCTTTCCCTTGCCATATAATTTGAAATAGGTTCGTAGCTGGTATCTTTTTCGGCTACTTCTGCTGATCCTCTGAAATTCATAGTCAATATTGGTTTTAAGGTTAGTTTTTAAATTATTTTTAATAGATGATATTAGATAAATTATGCACGAATTCCAAATAAACGCCAACTATATATTAACTTAACATCGCCTGATTGTTATATTAATAAGACTGGGGTTACAATTTCAACAAAAATCGTATTAAAAGATAATTCGAAAACCTTTTATTCGTTTATGTAGTAATTGTATATATGTGAATAAAAATCTTGACTTAGGATTTATAAAGAATTACCTTTGCGGCTTCAAAAACGACAAATAAAAGAATATAAAGATATACCAATATAAGGAGGGTAAATAAAATATTATGAGACAACTTAAGATTACACAATCGATTACCAACCGCCGGGAGAGCCACACGCTTGAAAAATACTTCACCGAGGTGAGTAGTGTACCGATGATTACCCCAGATGAAGAGGTAACATTGGCACAAAGAATCAAGCAGGGCGATGACCTGGCATTGGAAAAATTAGTGAAATCGAATCTAAGGTTTGTAGTGTCTGTTGCGAAACAATATCAAAATAGAAGTTTGCCTCTCAATGACTTGATCAACGAGGGCAATCTGGGACTAATAAAGGCGGCCAAAAAATTTGATGAAACTAAAGGTTTCAAATTCATCTCTTATGCAGTGTGGTGGATCAGACAATCCATTATGCAAGCCCTGGCAGAACAATCCAGAATAGTGAGGTTGCCCATGAACAAATCCGGGGCAATCAACCAGATCAGAAGGGCCTATGCCGAGCTGGAGCAAAAATACGAAAGGGAACCTACTGAAGAAGAGTTGGCCGAGATCCTGGAAATGAAACCAAGTGAGGTAAGAAACACCCTGGGAGCTGAAGTAAAGCAGATGTCTATGGACGCACCATTTGGTGAAGATGAATCAGGATCGCTGCTGGATGTGTTGGAAAACAAGACAACTGTACCTACAGATGGGCAGATGGTTTTCAATGATTCCTTAAAAGTTGAAACCATCAGGGCGCTTTCCACTTTGACAGCCAGGGAGCGAGAAGTGGTAAAAATGAGTTTTGGTATTGGTTCAGACAACCCATTTACCCTTGAGGAAATAGGTGATATCATGGGATTGACCAGGGAAAGGGTAAGGCAAATCAGGGAAAAGGCCCTGCAAAAGCTAAGGGAGCCAACAAAAAACCAAAGGCTCAAAGAGTTTTGTGCTACCTGATGCAACAAGATAGAAATATTAAAACCGGTACTTTTTGTTCCGGTTTTTTTTTTGCAAAAAAAAAGAAACCTCAGTTGGTTTAGCCCTCTCACCCAATAGGACAATATATTGTAAATTGCATTTGTTAGAATTATCTGCACAAAATGAAGATCAAAGAAATTATCAATACCCTGGAAACTTGGGCTCCCCCCAGCTATCAGGAAAAATACGATAACGCAAGACTAATAACTGGCAATCCCAACGACGAGCTCAAAGGCGTGCTCATCACACTTGATTGTATAGAGGATGTGGTTCAAGAAGCCATCGAGAAAAACTGCAACCTTATAGTGGCGCACCATCCAATAGTATTTGGTGGATTAAAATCCCTAACAGGAAAAACCTATGTAGGGCGCACGGTCATCCGGGCCATAAAAAATGACATTGCAATTTACGCCATACATACCAACCTCGACAATGTATATAATGGAGTAAATAAGAAGATAGCGGACATCATTGGTTTGACCAACCTCAAAGTGCTGTCCTCCAAGCCCTCCACCCTGTCCAAGCTGGTGACATTTATTCCCCAGGAAAACACCCAACAGATATTGGATCAATTGTATGCCACCGGGGCAGGTGAAATCGGAAACTATGACCACTGTAGCTTTACAACCCAGGGTACCGGCACTTTCAGGCCAAACCCACAGGCCAACCCTCATATTGGGCAAAGTGGCCAGGAGGAAAACGTGCAAGAACAACGGATAGAGCTGATGTTCCCTACACACCTACAGGGCAGGGTTGTTAATGCGCTCAAGTCAGCTCATCCCTATGAAGAAGTAGCCTATTATGTCACACCATTGTCCAATACAAACCAGGAAGTAGGTGCAGGCCTTGTGGGCGTTTTGAAAGCAGAAATGGATATTGTTGACTTTATGCGTTTCATTAAAAAGGAATTCAATCTACACACAATCCGGCACACCAAAACGCATAAGTCGAAAGTTCAAAAAATTGCAGTTTGTGGAGGGGCGGGAAGCTTTCTACTACCCAACGCCAGGAATGCCAAAGCAGATGTCTATATCACCGCTGACTACAAATACCATGAGTTTTTTGATGCTGAAGATTGCATCACAATTCTTGACATTGGCCACTATGAATCAGAGGTATTTACAAAAGAATTGATTTATGATTATTTAAAAGAAAAATTCGCTAATATTGCACTCAATTTATCAGAGGTGGTCACAAATCCAATAAATTATTTTTAAGAATACATGGAAAATACGGTTGCGCAGAAGCTTGAAGCACTTTCGAAATTACAATCAATAGATTCAGAATTAGACGAAATAGAAAAGATCAGAGGAGCACTGCCCGATGAGGTAATGGATCTTGAAGATGAAATAGCCGGGTATGAAACGAGGGTTGGCAACCACAATCAGGGGATAGAAGATCTGGAGTTGTCAATAGCCAACAACAAGACCAGCATCAAAGACGCTGAAAAGCTCATTGAAAAGTACAAAGAGCAGCAGATGAATGTTCGCAACAACCGCGAGTACGATGCGATCACCAAAGAGATGGAACTTCAGGAACTGGAAATCCAAATCCAGGAAAAAAGGATAAAGGAATCCCAGGCCAAAATCGAAGCAAAGAATGAGGAAATAGAGGATACCAAAAACACCCTCGAAGAAAGAAAGAAAGATTTAGAGAGCAAAAAACAAGAGCTTGACGTAATCTCTTCCGAAAGCCAGGAAGAAGAAGAAAAGCTGATGAAAAACAGGGCAAAAGCTGCCAAAGCCATCGAAGAGAGATTGCTCAACTCATACAACAAAATTAGGGACAATGTAAGGAACAAACTGGCTGTCGTACCAGTTGACAGGGGCGCCTGCGGAGGATGTTTCAATGTTGTGCCACCTCAAAAGCAAGCAGAAATCAGGGAAAAGAAAAAACTGATCGTTTGTGAGCATTGCGGAAGAATTTTATCTGATGTAATAGAGGAAGTGGTTGAAGAGGTTGTTAAACCTAAAAGAACAAAAAGGACTAAAGCTGTCTAAACTGAATACATGATTCAATTAAGATATACTGGAAAGGTGGGTTTTGCTCACCTTTTTTTATGCCTTTTTGTTTTCACTATTGGTATTTGCCATGCCAATGCGCAGGCCAAGCCAGCCCCCACGATCATCAACGCCCACAACAGCATCCTCAAATTAAAAATTGAAGAAGGAAGGGAAATGCTGGACGAAATAGTTCCCAATGAAAAATCTTTGGGCCACTACTATTATGTCAAAAACCTGGCAGATATCATGGAACTGCTGCTGGAGGAAGACACAAAAAAATACAAAGAATATGATGACAGGGAGGATGATTACCTGAAAGAACTGAAGCAAATGGCGGATTCTGATCCGTTTAAGTTGTTTTACATGGCGGAAATAAAACTGCAATGGGCCCTGGTCAAAATACAATATGGCGATGACCTCAATGGTGGACTCTCGCTGAGATCTTCCTGGAATTTAATCCAAAAAAACCGGTCTGCTTTCCCACAATTTGTCGCCAACAACAAAACCCTCGGACTGCTACATATAGTATTCGGTTCTACACCCGATAATTATCAATGGATTTTGAAAATCCTGGGTATCAGGGGAAACGTTTCACGGGGAATGAAAGAACTTGACATGATACCCAAAAACAGTCCATTTTGGCTGGAAACCAACATCATCAAATCGGTAGTATCTGTCAACGTTTTAAACCAGCCAAACGAATCCCTGGCTATGATCAAAGATCTATTGGATGAAAACGACGAAAATCTGGTGCTTCATTATTTGTACAATGCTACACTCATAAAATATTCCCAAAGTGAGGAAGCCCTCAAAAGCCTGACCCAGTTGCTTTTTATGAGTGGCGACTATTTGTTCCTCAACCTTATTTACTACCAACTCGGTGAAATCTATTTACAAAAGCATGACTATGCCCGAGCCCGTCTATTTTATTCCAAATTTCTCAACGACTACAAGGGAGAGAATTTTGTCAAAGACGCCTGGTTTAAAACAGCCCTTACCTATTTGCTCCAGGATAATGAAAAACTAGCCGAGGTACATTTCGAAAAAGCCGATGATTCAGGCAAGACATTCGTATCTGCCGACAAAAATGCCAACGGCATCCTGAATGAAGACAAGTTGCCCAACAGGGAACTGATGAAAATCAGGCTGGCCACTGATGGGGGATACTACGATGAAGCCGACAGGTTGCTTTCCTCTCTTAATGAAAGCATGTTTGAGTCAAAAAAAGAAAAAACCATATACTACTACCGTCAAGCTAGGCTCAAACACAAATCGGGGGAAGAAGACCAGGCGGTATATTTTTATTTGTTTACTATAAAAAAATCCAGTGATGAAAACTGGTACTACGCGCCCAATTCCTGTCTCAATACAGGCTACATCTACATGAAAAAAGGGGAAACCGAAAAAGCCAGGTTTTATTTCAACAAAGCCCTGTCCTACAAAAAGCACAAATACAAGTCAGAGATTGACGTGAAAGCAAGTACGGCGCTGGCTTTACTCAATTGAATTAACGTGAACTCGATGAATAATACAACCGTCATGCCAGAAAAATATGCCTTAATTTCTTAGAAGGCATATTTTATCAGGCCTGCCTCGCCGGACAGGCGGGCATCTGAAAGTGAGATTACGGATATTTTTATCCTTTTTTAAATTTAAGGATAAAAATTCCGAAATGACGATCGTAATTTATTGATTATGAATATGTTAAATGCATAACACACGTTAAATTATATTAGCTGGCTTTGATAAAGTAACATGCTTCTACTCACCAAATGGACTCAAAGAAATTAATCGTTACCCTGAAATATTCGTTGATTAGGCCTATTTTTGAGCCAAAATAAAAAGCCCATGTACCCAACATTTATCTTCATTCACTCCTGGCTCAGATGGATTGTCCTGGCCTTGTTTCTGGTAACGCTCATCAAGTCTTATCTCGGATATTTTGGCCAAAAAGAATATCAAAAAGGGGACAATGCGCTCGCCGCATCTTTGGTGGGTTCTTTGCATCTACAAGCATTGTTGGGCCTTTTGCTTTATTTTGTCTTTAGTCCTATCACTACTAATGCCTTCGGTGGGGAGGTATCACCGATGAAGGACCCAACCATCCGCTATTGGGCTGTAGAACATGTATTTGTAATGGTAGTTGCCATTGCCATTGCCCAAATTGGGAGGGCCAAAGCGAAGAAAAAAATTGAATCTCTTGCCAAATTTAAAACGCAAGCCATATTTTTTACCATTGCTTTTGTCTTAATCCTGTCGAGGATTCCTTTCTCAGAGGCCGGCCGTTTATTTAGGTTTTAAGCCAGAACAGCGCATTTCGTCTTGTTTCCGACGAATAAAATTGCGAATACCGGGAATCATTCAACCAATGCTTGTAGTTTCGCAGTATGGAAATAGAAAACAACAAAGTAGTAACAATTACCTACAAACTTCAGGAAAGTAACGGTGAGGGTGAAGTAGTTCAGGAAGTACTGGAAAACGAGCCATTTGTTTTTTTGTTTGGCAACCAACAGGTTTTACCAGATTTCGAGACCAACCTTGCTGGCAAAACTGAAGGGGACAAGTTTGAATTTGGCATTAAAAGTGAAGATTCCTATGGGCCTGTGAACGAAGAAGCCATTGTGGATCTCCCTAAGAATATTTTTATGGTGGATGGCCAATTGGCAGACATTGTGAAAGAGGGTTCGTTCGTTCCAATGAATGATCAGGAAGGAAACCCCATGCAAGGCCTGGTTTTGGAAATCAAAGAAGAAACCATCAAGATGGACTTCAACCACCCAATGGCAGGTATCGACTTATTTTTCTCCGGACAGGTGCTGGAGGTACGTGAAGCAACTGACGAGGAAGTAGCACATGGACATGCACACGGTCCGGGTGGCCACCAGCATTAAGGCTAGCAAATATCACATATTTGATACGCATGTGAGTCAGCTGTAGGCTGATCAAATAAAATGGTCCGCAACAATTTATATGAAAGAAAAGTCCGAAAGGAGATGCTTGCATGGCAACAAACCATGCAACGTTCTCCTTCGTTCTCGAATAAAGCCACCCAGGGCTTTCAAAGTAGGATCAACAAAGTAATCCCCCAGAAAATACATGTTCTCATTACAAGGCTGATCAAAGACCTGACAAGGGCTGTTTTGTTTGGTTCGGGCTTCACTACTTTCTCCAGGTATGAAATTGCCGACCTACACTCTACGGAAGACCGTATAAAAGAACGGATCAACTTTTACACTTCATCAGCTGCTGCGGAAGGAGCCATCACTGGCTTTGGGGGATTTCTTTCAGGACTTGCCGATTTTCCGCTGTGGCTCACCCTCAAAATGAAGATGCTCTTCGAAATTGCCTCTCGATATGGCATGGATGTTCAGGACTTTAAAGAACGGATTTATATTTTGCATATCTTCCAACTATCTTTTTCAAGCCAGCAACACCGCAACAAAGTGTATGAGATAGTGGCCGACTGGGAAAATCAAAAAGAACTGATTCCAGATGACATCCATCAATTCGATTGGAAAACCTTCCAACTGGAATACCGCGACCACATAGACCTGGCCAAACTACTCCAACTGGTACCTGGCGTTGGGGCAATCGTGGGTGCCTATGTCAACCACAGGCTTACCACCCGACTAGGCAACACCGCTATGAATGCCTACAGGATGAGGGTTTTGGGCAATTATGTCCCTTTCACTGAAATCGAAGAAAAAGATGTGCAAAGCCTGGAAGAAAGAAAAAAGGCAAAAAAATAGCCGGATAAATCCAGCTTCATTTGAGGCGTCCTGTTTGTAAAACCTCTGGCGCGACTGTCTGCTTTATACTTGGCCACCACCGCTTATGTTCTTGGCACAACTTTGTTGTGTTTTCTTGTGTGCAAGATTAATACTATTCTTTTAATATATCATTAATTGCGTATTATCATTTTATTAACAAAAATAAATCTGAAGAATCCATACATGATGGGTCTAAACAACCAATAACTACATCTCCCCACCCCTTCTCAGAGATAGACATCTGGAAAAACGTACATACCGTAAGGTTCCATACAGAACCGCTGCAATTATTTTTTGTTTCATACATAAATGTGCTTACCTTCGCTACCTCAAAATAATAAACGTAAATAATACGTTTATATGAAACACCTAATTAATCCATCAGTATGATCGCTTCTATATCTGAAAAATACGAGCAAACCTTTGATTCAACACCAGAAGTAAAAGTTCAGGCTCCTGGCAGGATCAATATTATCGGGGAACATACGGATTACAACCTGGGGTTTGTTCTCCCAGCAGCCATCAATAAATACACTTTTTTTGCTATTGGAAAAAACACCTCCAATACGGCCAAATTGCTATCAGAAGATTATGGAGAGCTGTCCGAAATATCAGTCCATCCGCAGCGTGTTGAGGCCTCAGGCTGGTTGAAATATATGGAATCCATTCTGATTGGGCTAAAAGAAGAAGGGTATGAAATTGGTGGTTTTAACCTGGTATTTGGTGGCAACATACCTATAGGGGCCGGCCTCTCCTCTTCTGCTGCGCTTACCTGTGGCCTTTTATACGCATTGAGTGAATTGTTTGAGCTGGGGCTGAGCAAAGAGAAAATAGCCAAAATGGCACAGGCCAGTGAGCATCGTGTAGGATTGAATTGTGGGTTGATGGACCAATACGCTGTTACTTTTAGCAAGAAAGACCATTGTCTGTTTCTCGACTGTCGCAATCTTGAATACCAATATTTCCCGGCTGTATTGGATGGTTATACCATAGTATTGCTAGACACCTGTGTGGCCCATGAGCTAACGGACTCTGAGTACAACAACCGGCGGGAAGATGTGGAAAGTGTAGTAAAAATTGTCCAGCAAAAATTTCCAGAAGTACAATCCCCGCGTGACCTCACCACCAAAATGCTCGTAGCAGTAGCAGGCAAGATCGACAGCACCCGGATAAGACGGGCTGAATTCGTGATCAATGAAAATGCACGTGTAGAAAACACCTGTGCCGTAT
Organism: Cyclobacteriaceae bacterium; assembly: GCA_040222275.1. Lineage (GTDB taxonomy): Bacteria > Bacteroidota > Bacteroidia > Cytophagales > Cyclobacteriaceae > CAXBNB01. The sequence continues at coordinate 457 of JAVKDJ010000048.1, read as the reverse complement.
TGGCACAAAATGATCTGGTGAGCATGGGCAAAAACTTAAACGCTTCACACCATGGACTAAGCAAAAACTATCAGGTAAGCTGTGCGGAACTTGACTTCCTGGCCGAGTTTGCTCAGAAAGACACCAACGTATTGGGCGCCCGCATGATGGGTGGTGGCTTTGGTGGCTGCACCATCAACATCGTAAAAAATGGCTATGAGAACGAGTTTATAACCAAAGCCAGTGAAGCCTACAAAACAGCAACGGGAATTGACCTAAAGGCCTACCATGTAGATTTGGGCGAGGGGGTGAAGAGGGTGTGATTTGAATTATGGATACCTAGTGTAAAGATTTGTTAATAACCGAATTAATATTATTTTTGTCCTATGGCAAGAAAGGGACGAAAGTTGATATTGAGTGAAGATGACCAAAAAACATTGATTGCTACCTCAAGGGCACATAGTGCTGGCCACAGGGA
>JAVKDJ010000047.1:0-390 GCA_040222275.1 Cyclobacteriaceae bacterium | reverse complement strand
TAATGATGGATTGTCTGTGGCAGTAGTTACTACCAATCAGGTTTACAATGAATTTTCAAGCGGCAGACAAGATATTTCGGCCATTCGAAATTTCATCAGATATGTTTGGCAGAACGGTGGTCGACTGAAGTACGTGCTTTTGATGGGTGATGCCTCGTATGATTATAAAAACAGGTTGAACAACAATACCAATTTTGTGCCAGTATACGAGTCCAGGCAATCATTTCACCGACTTTACAGCCATTCCTCTGACGATTATTTTGGGTTTTTGGAGGATGAAGAAGGCTATTGGGACGAAGGCGTGCTGGAGCTTTACAACGGCACTCGTTTCCCGATAGGTTATACCGATCACACCCTTGATGTGGGTATTGGCAGACTACCGGTAAAAAA
>JAVKDJ010000046.1:0-202255 GCA_040222275.1 Cyclobacteriaceae bacterium | reverse complement strand
CCTTTGGCTCGTATCTGGTTTTTATGGATACGAGCCAAAGGCTCGCACCAGCGTAACCCGTTTATAATCAATACTTTCGTTAATAACGTCATCGGTAGTGTAGCGCGGCAGTCTTTCTGTTTAATGTTATCTGTCCATTTTGATGAGATCGCTTCGAATCCTACCGATGACGTAATTTTGTAAGGTGTTGATTAAGCAGTTTCGCATGTTTATATTCCTATTGGATTAAGTAAAGCCCGAAGTAACAAGCCGCCCCTGTCTGTGTCCTCACAGACCGAAACAATGTGGTTTGTGTGGACACAAACCATGGCGAGTGGCTAGTTTATTGGTGTAAATGTCATCTCATTTTGTGTGTTTGACTTGACCAAAAATTAGGTCTCGCGATGAACGGTTCAACTCAACTTAACGACATTGACTTTGCAATACAGCCTTGTTTGCAGCGGACAAGCATAGGGGTAGGTATATTTGCCAGTCAGGGTCTTTGATACACCTTAGTCTTAAGGTTGCGCTTTGGGTTGGTGCTCGTCAATACTTTATTTTATAAATTCGCACTTTATATAATAAAGCGAAGCAGTTGAAAAGATATTTTTTTCTTATTTTCCTTGGTTTAACTATTCATATACAAAGCCAAGCACAAAAAGCTGATTTTCAAGAGCGTACATATTTGGGCTTTAAAGCAGGGTATAACTATGGTACGGCTTCCTTTGGCCATGCCCTACAAAGGATCAATATAGTTGAAGGCTATAAACCCGGTATCCATTTCGGGTTGATTGGGATCAACTATATGGAAAAAAATATTGGACTACAGGTAGAGCTCAACTACACCCAAAAAGGCTGGACGCAACTTTTCGATCCGGGAACACCTAAGTTTACCACAGACCTGGATTATATAGAGATGCCCATGTACATGAATGTGTATATTGGAGAGAAAAAACTGAGGATGTTTTTTAACCTGGGTATCTATGCCGAATACCTGATCAGGGCAAAAGCCAGTGCATTGCCTGCTGATACGCAGGGTTATGATTTTTATCCTTATGATTCCTCCCGGGACAGGAAGTTTGGATACGGCATGATAGCTGGTGGGGGTTTCTATCGTGATTTTGGCTTTGGTACGCTTATGATCCAGGGTGCTTTTTCTTACGGCATCAGCAATGTGCTGGACCCCATCACGGAAGATTCCGGTATCCCCGATCTCTCCAACCTCCTTACTTCATCCTTTTCGGTTGGTTATATGATCAAGCTGGGGAAATAAATTCCCCGTGACTACCCGATGCTTTCTGAAATGAATTCAAAAGCCCTTTGGTCCATCCAGGAATAGTTTTTGCCCCTGAGTGAAAAACCGACATGTCCGCCATAATGTGGTGTTTCCAGGTGCAGGTATTTGTGATTTTTCACCAGGTCATAGGGATAGCATTTTTCGCCCAACATGGGGTCATTTTTGGCATTCACGATCAATGCGGGAATTTTTATGCTGTGGTAGAATTGATCAGAGGTTGAACTTTCATAAAAGTGCTTTGCGTCTTTAAAGCCATGCAAGGGGGCAGTATAGCGTTCATCGAATTCCTCGAAAGTCCTTATCTTGTCTATACTATGGATGTTGATTTTGTCAGGGTGTAGTAGGGCTTTTTGCTTTATTTTTTTGATCATTTTTTTGAGGAACCTCTTCCGGTAAAACGAATTCCCGGATTTCTTCAGTTGCAAAGCACTATCCCATAAGTTGCAGGGTACCGAAAAGACCGCAGCAGCTTTTATCCTGGGATCAACGGAAGCCCCCTGTTCGCCAAGGTATTTCAGGGTAGTGCTGCCGCCCATGGAAAAACCAGACAGGCATAGCGTTGAATACCCTTGTTGTATCGCATGGTGAATAACCGTACCATAGTCGTCTGTAACACCGTGATGGTAGAGCCTGAGGGCCCTGTTCATTTCACCACTGCAAGACCGGTAGTTCCAGGCCAGCACATCCCACCCTTTCTGGTGAAAATATTTGGCCATTCTTTTTACATAGTAGCGGTCGGCACTGCCCTCCAGTCCGTGCGACAGTACGATCAGTTTGTCATTTTTTCCTTTCAACCAATCCAAATCCAGAAAATCGCCATCCGGGGTACCTATTCTTTCGCGGAAATAGTCCACACCATTTACCTTGCCCAGTAAGCTGGGGACGATCGTTTCCAGGTGTCCATTTTTGAAATAATATGGGGTTTGGTCGTAGGAAGAGTCTGGTACTATGGGCATGAAGGTTAGATTTATTTCGATTATAACTATGTTCTGATGCTTGCTTTTATATTTTTGCCGCTAAAATAAGACAATATGAAGGAATTTGTATTAGGTATAGATATAGGTGGCACAAGTGCCAAATTTGGCCTGGTGAACCGCACAGGTGATGTGTTTCATGAAGGTGCGGTCACTACTGTGGATACTACATCGGTAGATCAGGTGCTCAGGCCCATAAGCGATCAGGTAAAGGCTGTGCTGGATGCCCATTCTGATTACCGCATTATCGGGGCTGGGGTTGGTGCCCCAAATGGCAATTATTATACAGGAAGGATAGAGCATGCCCCAAACCTGAAATGGGGGAGCAGGGTTGATTTTAGTGCCGAATTTAAAAAATATTTTGACTTCCCTGTGGTGCTCACCAATGATGCCAATGCGGCCGCTATCGGTGAAAAAGTATTTGGAGGGGGAAAAGACATGAAAGATTTTGTAGTCTTCACCCTTGGTACCGGTCTGGGCAGTGGGATCATGGTAGATGGCAAAGTGGTCTATGGTTTCAGCGGATTTGCCGGTGAACTCGGCCATATCACCGTCAACCCAAAAGGCAGGTATTGCGCCTGCGGCAGACGTGGTTGCCTGGAAACGTATGTGTCGGCTACAGGGATCAAGCGAACAGTTTATAAGATGCTGGCCGACTACACCAATGACAGTGTGCTCAGAGGTGTGAGCTATGATGAGCTTACTGCCAAGATGATCACAGAAGCTGCACAGAACAATGATTTCATTGCCATCAAGGCATTCGAATATACCGGGAAAATACTGGGCATAAAGCTGGCCGATACTGTAGTACATACCAGCCCGGAGGCCATATTCTTGTTTGGTGGATTGGTGAATGCCGGCAAATACCTTTTCGAACCAGCCGTCAAACACATGGAAAAGAACCTCATGAAGGCATTTAAAGGCACAGTGAAGCTTTTGCCATCTGCCCTGATGGACAAAAACGCAGCAGTGCTCGGTGCTGCAGCCCTCGCCTGGAATGAATCGGATGAATGAGACTTGTGAAAAGTAATTCCCATTAATCGCCTATAGCTTTCTGATAAAAATATGGTCGTCAAACATACCATCTTTGTTAATCGATCAATTAATTTCTATGTGCCCTTTACATGGCTTAATTTTTGTATCGGAGGAGTAACTACTATTTTTCATGGGCATATCAGTTAGCAGGTTTACCATTTTCATTCTATTTCTTACCAGTCCATTCATCATGAAGGGGCAGGAAGTGCGTGTGCTCGACAAAATCATGCAGGGGCCGATCTACAATGTAGCGGTGATTGATGCGGAATCAGGTGATGTTGTTTTCAGCGATGAAGCAGGATATTTTGAATTGAAGAATGCGCTTCCCAAAAAAAAGTATTACATCAGGCACCCGTCGTACAAAAGGCTTGTGATGGCCTATAAGGACATTAAGAAGCAGGACAATGTGGTTTACTTGTCCGAAGGTGTGATGAATATAGACGAGGTGGTGGTGTCTGCCAACAAGTGGCAACAGGAAAAGTCGGAAGTACCCAACGAGGTTTTGTCTATTTCCCCCAGGGAAGTGGCTTTCAAAAACCCGCAAACAGCAGCCGACATGCTGGAGGGTACCGGGCAGGTTTTTGTGCAAAAAAGCCAGCTAGGTGGCGGCAGTCCGATGATCCGTGGTTTTGCCGCCAATTCGGTGCTCATAATGATAGATGGTGTGCGCATGAACAATGCCATATACCGCGAAGGAAATTTGCAAAATGTGATCATGCTCGACCCCAACCTGCTAGAGAGGTCTGAAGTAATTTATGGCCCGGGCTCTGTGCTGTACGGCAGTGATGCCCTGGGTGGTGTAATGGACTTCAACACCCTGCGCCCCAGGTATTCTACGGGCGACAAAGTGAGGGTTTACCCAACGGCATTTACGAGGTATTCTTCGGCCAACAATGAAAATACAGGCCATGTCAACCTCAGGTACGGCAATAAGAATTGGGGGTTCATCACAGGATTTACACACAGCGATTTCGGCGACCTCAGGGCCGGCTCCAACCGCAATTCCAGGTATCCGGATTTTGGCAAACGGTATGAATATGTGACCAGGGTGGGAGGTAGTGATCTGGTGTTGCCAAATAAAGATGTGGACGTACAAAGGCAATCAGGCTATAACCAGACCAATTTCCTGCAAAAAATAGGATATACCAACAAGACATTTGAGCTGCTTTATGGATTTTACCATACCACATCTTCTGATATTCCAAGGTACGACCGGTTGATAGAACGGCGGGAAGGACAGCTGAGAAATGCGCAATGGTACTATGGCCCTCAGAAGTTTGTGATGCATACACTTACCTTGTCCGACTATAAGCCGTCCAGGCTTTATGATGCTGTCAAGTTGGTGCTGGCACACCAGAATGTGTATGAAAGCCGCAACGACAGGAAACTGTTTAGCAACAATCTGAGAGTGAGAAGCGAAACAGTGAGGACCTACTCCGCAAACCTCGACTTGGACAAAAAACTGAACGAAAAAACGGAGCTCTTCTACGGGGCAGAGGTATTGCACAACAAAGTAGGGTCTGAAGCCTACACCGTGGATATTACCGACCCGGAAACCACCACTCCGGCTGCTACCCGATACCCCGATGGGGGAAGCAACTATGGCGCTATGGCCACTTATATCAGCCTTAAACAACGGGTAAGTCCCAAGGTGATCCTGACCGGAGGTGTGAGGTACTCCAACGTGTACCTCAGTTCTGATTTTAATGACAAATCTTTTTATGATTTTCCTTTTGATAAAATCGAGCTAAATAATGGTGCCGTAAACGGTAGCCTGAGTGTGGTGTACCTGCAAGATGACAAATGGAAACTAAATGCATTGCTGTCTTCAGGGTTTAGGTCGCCAAATGTGGATGATATTGGAAAGGTATTTGATTCCGAACCCGGTAATGTGGTAGTGCCTAATGAGAACCTGGAGCCTGAATATTCCTACAATTGTGAATTGGGATTGATGAGGAATATTGGGGATATGGTGAAAATAGAAGTGGTTGGATATTATTCCCTGCTCAAGGAAACCATCGTCAGGAGGGATTTTACATTCAACAATTCCCCGACCATTGTCTATGATGGAGTAGAAAGCAATGTGCAGGCCCTGGTGAATGTTGGTGATGGCGAGATATATGGATACTCCCTCAACCTACGGGCAGATGTAAACGATTATTTTTCTATTTCTTCCACGCTCAGCAACAATACCGGAAAAGACAAAACAGGAGGAGTGCCACTCAGGCATACCACCCCAATGTTTGGACAAACTTCCTTTATTCTTAATATCACCAAGTTCAAGGCTGAACTGTTTGCCCGGTACAATGGTGCCAGAAACAAGAGCGATTTTGCCCCCTCTGAGTTGAACAAAGACCACCTTTATACAGTGGATGGTTCGCCATCGTGGAAGACGCTCAACCTCAGGACTTCATACCAGCTGAACAAGCATTTTCGTATCAATGCAGCAATGGAAAACATCTTCGACGTGCATTATCGTCCCTACTCATCCGGCATCAGTGCTGCTGGTAGAAACGTAATCCTTTCCCTAAAAGGGCAGTTTTAATGCCTTGCCGGAATATTCAAATCCATAACCTTTTGTATAGGTCCATTTTAATTTTCAAACAGACAAAACCACTTGTTGAGCTAATTGATGTGTGACAAATTAATGAAAAGTTTAGTTTTGCTGCAAAATTAGAAACCGATAATGAAATACCTGATTGTGCTTGTAGCCGCTGCTGTCCTATATGGCTGTAGTCCTGTGGGGAAGGAAAAAAGGATCAACATACTTTTTGAAAAGGCCAATAATAAACTGGATCAGCAGGCCTACAATGACGCCATTGCCATTTATGACCAAATCCTGCAAATGGATGCCGACATTCCACAGGTTTACCACAATAGGGGAGTGGCCTATTTTGAAACCGGACATTTGGTGTTGGCATTGGCTGATTACAACCATATATTGGAGGAAAACCCAGACCAGCACGGTATTTATTTCAACCGTGCCAGGACATACCTGGAATTGAGACGCTACGAAAGTTGTCAGCTAGATGTGGACTACCTCAAAAAGCAGTTTCCAGACAGTGCCTTGGTATATTTTATTGAAGGGCTTCTGTTGCATCATACAGACGAAAACAAGGGTGCGCTGGAGGCGTTTGATAAATCGCTTGAACTGGATGGAAACAATGCAGAAACATTTGCCAACAGGGGTATGGTAAGGTTTGCGCTGGAAGATTACGCCCGGGCTGAAATGGACCTCATTGCTTCATTAAAAATAGATCCGGGAAATGCCTATCCCATCAATGCGCTTGCACTTGTGAAGGTAGAGCAAAAGGAACTTGCAATCGCCGATTCCCTCATTAACAAGGCGCTCAGAACACTACCCGACCATCCTGCATTCCTCAACAACCGTGGTTACATCTACGTGCTACAGGGAAACCTGGAACAAGCGGAAACTGACATCCAGGCCAGCCTTAAGCTGGATCCGGAAAATGCCTGGGGACATCAAAACCTTGGTCTGTTGTACCTGGAAAGTAAAGAACCACTTAAAGCACAGGAAAGCCTTAAAGCTGCCCTAGACCTCAATCCCAATTTGAAGAAAGCCCCGGCGTATCTGGTGCGGGCATACCTGGCTACTGGCAGCACTATCGAAGCGTGCCAAACGCTCGCCAATTACCCGGCTTTGAAGCAAGCCTTCCCGAAGGAGTTTGCTGAATGTGAAGAAAAGGGAGTTTAGTGACGTGAAAACTCACTACAGAGGCGGAACAAGGGCAAAGCTTGTGGTTTTGTTGAACCGTTATTTCCTATCTTAGCGAAATGTTCGGGTTGCCCTTCAACAGTATGGTCTCAACACGAACCATGTTTTCCGAACTTTTTGTTTTCTAAAAACCAACCATATCGATCACTATGAAACCTTTTGGAATTTTATCTGCACTATTTTCAATACTAGTATTTGCGAGCTGCCTGGACACTAAAACTTATGAAGTAAAAGAAGAAGTGGTAGCGGAAACCACTCCACAATTTTACCAACTCAAAGTCTATACTTTTGATACTGAAGATCAGGTGAAAACTACGGACGAATACCTCAAAGATGCTTTTTTGCCAGCCATAAAGAAAATGGGCTTTGGACCTGTAGGCGTATTCAAACAAAGGATAACAGAATCGGATTCCACTTTAAAAACCTATATGTTGATACCGTTATCCTCGTTTGGCAAAGTGCTGGAAATTGAGGAGAAATTGGAAAACGATGCGGCGCATGCAGCAGCAGGAAGCGCGTATCTTGAGGCTTCTCACAAGCAACCTCCTTATAAGCGGATTGAGTCCACACTTCTGAAAGCATTTCAGGAAATGCCAACCATGCAAACACCTGAGTTGGACGGGGATCGAGCAGACAGGGTATATGAATTGCGCAGCTATGAATCCGCTACAGAAAAATTGTACAAAAACAAAGTGGATATGTTTAATGCCGGAGGTGAGGTGAAGCTTTTTGACCGCCTGGGCTTCAACGCCGTGTTCTACGGCGAGGTGGTGTCAGGTTCCCAAATGCCCAACCTCATGTACATGACCACTTTTTCAAATCAGGAAGTAAGGGACTCCTTATGGAAAGAATTTTTTACCTCTCCTGAATGGGAAGTGCTCAAAGCCGACCCCAAGTATAAAAACAATGTTTCGCACGCAGACAAAATATTCCTTTACCCAACAGAGTATTCTGATTACTAAGGGGCCATGAAAGTTGGCTGGCACAAGTGGTAGTTGGGAAACTCCAGTGATGACTATGACAAAGGCATATGTTTCAGTATTGGTTTTTGGATTGATTTTGGGATTGCTTACCATAACCCTCCAATTCTTTGAATACCGCTATTATGTTGGCCGCCTCAACACGGATATTTATACAGCAGTAGTGGCTACCATATTCACGGCCATAGGAATATGGCTGGGCATGAGTTTGCTCAAGGGGAAAAAAGAAAAGAACTCACCGGAAATAGACCTTTCGAAGGTCAAAAAGTTGAAGCTGAACGAAAGGGAATACGAAGTGCTCCAACTGATTGCCCAGGGGTTGTCCAACCAGGAAATAGCCGACAAACTTTTCCTGGCCCTGCCTACTATCAAAACCCACACCTCCAATTTGTACTGGAAGTTGAATGTACAAAGCCGCACCCAGGCTGTGCACAAGGCCCGGTCATTGAACCTGATTTGATTATTTTTATACCATACTTTGGTATGAACCCTTTGTTTTTTGCAATTCCATACTAAAGTATGACGGTAATTTCACCTTCGTGCTCGACTTTTGACTATCATCAAAATATTAAACTATGAAGAAACTAATCCTTACCTATGGCACCATAGCTGGCGTTGTTGTTTCGGCTATGCTCCTGATTACATTAAGTGGTTCCTCCCGAAATTTCGAAAATGGCGAACTCATAGGCTATGCCTCTATGATAATTGCTTTTGCTACCATTTTTGTAGCTGTCAAGTCCTATCGGGATAAATCCCTGGACGGAAACATTGGCTTCAAGCAAGCTTTCAGTATTGGGTTGGGGATCACACTCGTAGCTACCGCCATCTACATACTCTCCTGGATGATCATGTCAGAGACCATCGCCAGTGATTTTATGTCTGAATATTACCAATACTCTATCGAAAAACTAAAGGCCAGTGACCTAACGGAAACCGAAATAGATGAAAAAATCGCCGAGATGGAGTATTTCAAAGAATTGTATAAAAATCCCATGGTGAAAATTGGGATGACCTTTTTGGAAATATTTCCAGTTGGTTTGCTGGTATCCCTCATTAGTGCCTTTATCCTGAAAAGCAGAGCAAAAGTTTAAACTTAAATCCAAAAGATATGAATGACTCTAAACCTAAAGTAACCGGAATTGGTGGAATATTCTACCGCTCTAAAGACCCCAAACTAGCCAGGGAATGGTATGGCAAAAACCTGGGGTTGGAAATAGACGATTATGGTTCGGCATTCGAATTCAGAAATGCCAACCGTCCCGATGAAATCAACTACCTGAGGTGGAGCCCTTTCGATGAATCCACAGATTATTTCAACCCACCCGAAAAGGAATTTATGGTGAATTACAGGGTTCAGAATATTGAGGGATTGGTTGAAAAACTAAAAGGGAATGGCGTAACCATTGTAGATAAAATAGAAGAATACGAATACGGGAAATTTGTGCATGTTATGGACCATGAAGGCAACAAAATCGAACTTTGGGAGCCGATAGACAGCTTTTTTACCGAAATGGGAGGGAATACCACTAAGTGAGGCCAACTAGAATTTTGGAGGAGTGTGCCAGGGTACATCCGACAATTGCAGCCTTGTTTTTCTGGTGCGTGAGGACTTAAGCAATGGCATAAATAGCCACGTCCTTTTCCTTGCCCCGTAAGGGCTCTGTGCCCATCAAAGCATATTCGAAACTTGAGCCATTCAGTTTGTCTTTGATGTATTCTGACAAGAGCAACTCCTTACCAAACTGATTGCATTTGGCCTGTATCCTGGCTGCTGTATTCAGGGTGTCACCGTGGTAGGCGATCTCTTTTTTGTACTTGCCTACCTCTGTTACAGTTACTATGCCTGCATTCATGCCAGCTTTGAAAAAGGGGGTACAGCCGTACTTGTTGAGGTAGTAGTCCCGTTTTTTGACGAGGAGGTTTTTGAAATTGAAGTAAGCGTTGATGCAATTCCCGTTTCGTAATCCGTCCTCTAATGGCCAGGTGAGAATGGCTTCATCACCTACATATTGATAAATCTCCGCGTCATTTTCCATCACTACGCCCAGGTCGTTGAAGCAATCCTGTATCAACATACTGTATTTGATATGTCCGAGTTTTTCGGCCAGTTGGGTTGAGGACTGCAAGTCGAGGAACATAAAAATACGCTCTTCCTCCCTGGGGGTATAAAATTTCCCCATTAAAAGTTTTCCAAGGTTGTTGTTGCCAAGCATCAGGTTGACCTGCCTGAGTACTACCATGAAAAAGTCGGTCAATAAGATGTAAAAATAAATGGCAAAGCTTCCTGGTTCGAAGGCAAATTGTATCAATCCGATGGTAACGCCGAAAAAAGTCCGGCAGATGACGTAGGATACTAAAATAAGGGCAACCAGGAACAGCAGGGCATACACAAACCTAAGCACCAATAGCTTTTGGATTGAGGTACGCTTGTATATTCGTTCCTCGGTCAGGATTTGTGCGTATCCTGAGATAGCACCGAAGAAAATACCAAAAACAAGAGAAATGAGTAGCGCATTCCAAAGTTCGAACTGGACCGAACCCAATTCTACAGTACCAACTCCCCTCACGATGCACAACAAAACGAAAGCAGCAGTCCAACCGATGCAATAGTCTTTAATGAGTTGCCATCTGTGTTTATTTCTATTGGTCATGGCCGGGTTTTCCTTTCCTTGTATAATTTTACCACGCAATCTAAAAAAACACTATGAGTTCAAAACCCAATAAGATGAAATTTACCAACTTTCCTGTTACTTCCTTGTTTCTTGCCCTGTTTGCTTCTTTTTTGTTGATGGCTGAATCGGCCAATGCCACATTCAATGACGGCAAGCTCAAAAAAGACCTTCCCCGTATAGCCATTGCAGGGCTGGGCATAGAATCAAGTACATTTTCCCCAGCCCTTACACACGAAGAAGCCTTTCACGCCAAGGTAGGCGAAGATATTTTCAAGAGATATCCTTTTTTTGCCGAAGGTTCGGAAAACAGGGACAGGGCCAATTGGTTTCCCACGTTGGTAGGCAAGTCATTGCCAGGAGGCACGGTGACAAAGGAGGCCTACGAATCATTGGTAAAACAGACCCTAGACTTGCTGAGAGAAAACCTGCCTTACGATGGGCTTTACTTCGACATACATGGCGCCATGAGCGTGGTGGGTATGGATGATCCCGAAGGTGACCTGATCGCCAGAATACGACAGGTGGTAGGGAAAAATACCATCATTTCCACCTGCATGGATTTGCATGGCAATGTATCCTGGCGGCTCGCACAACATACAGACCTGATCACCTGTTATAGGATGGCGCCCCATGAGGATGCTATGGAGTCAAAAAAACGAGCAGTGGACAATTTGTTGTCGAGGTTGGAAAATGGACAGGGCAAGCCAGCCTATAAGGCATGGATACCTGTGCCCATCCTGCTGCCTGGTGAAAAAACCAGCACGCGGATAGAACCCGGTAAGGGTTTGTATGCCCGAGTGGCACCTGCTGCAGATCAAGAGGGGATAATAGATGCTGCCATTTGGATAGGTTATGCCTGGGCCGATGAACCCCGCAACCATGCCGTGGTGATGGTAACCGGAGACGACAAGAAAAAAGTGGCGAATGCAGCCGAGGACCTGGCCCATAATTTTTGGAAAGTACGGTCAGAATTCGAATTTGTAGCCGCAACTGCTACCCTCAAGGAAAGCCTGGACATGGCAATCGCCAGTGGGAAACAACCCTTCATTATCAGTGATATGGGTGACAACCCTACCGCTGGCGGGGCAGGCGATGTTACCTGGACCCTGAAAGAAATACTAGCCCGGCCTGAATTTAAATCAGCAAGCGGGCCAAGTCTGATATATGCTTCCATTCCCGGCCCGGAATTGGTGGAAAAGGCCATAAAGGTCGGAGTAGGAGGCCAGGTGGATGCCCTGGCAGGGGCAGCAGTAGATGCACGGTATGCTCCACCTATCAGGATTTCGGGCACAGTAAAATCCATTAAGCATGGCGATGTGCATGCAGAAACTGAAGTGGTGGTGCAGGTAGGTAGTGTACACGTGATTGTAACCAAAAAACGTAAGCCGTACCATCATGAAAGCGATTTTACTAACCTGGGCCTTGATCCCAGGAAAACGGACATTGTGGTGGTGAAAATCGGATACCTGGTGCCCGAACTTTACGACATGAGGGCTGGGTGGATCATGGCACTAACCCCTGGAGGGGTGGATCAGGATCTGGAGCGTTTGGACCACAAACGAATTATTAGACCTATGTTTCCCCTGGATAAAGACATGAAGAAGCCGGACCTCAAAACCAGATGGGTGCCAGCTTCGGATGAAATATAGACCAGGAGGATGGCTGGTGGCTTGACTACATCTACTTCTTGAAGTACTCCCTTAGGGCTTGTCGCCGGTCTTTTTCTTTTTTGAGTTCGCGGTACACGTACGGTTCGGCCACCCGTTCCTGACAGTCGATGGCATTGCAGCGTTCGCAGGTATCATTCACCCTTTTGGTATTGATAGTTGGGTCATGTAGAAAGTTTATTTTCTCCCGTACATTGTCTTCTAGCCTGATGCCCAGCGCCAGGCTGCTGTTTATCCCTGGGGTGGGACTCAATGGCCTTGCCAGGGACAAAACCAGAAATTCTTCCCCGGTTTCGTAGTATTTGTCGATTTGGGCACCCCCAAGTTCCAGCATTTCATTGCCTTCCCTTTGGTTGTGTGCCAGTTCGTCCAATATGCTAATGAACATCCATCGTCTGCAGAAATGCTCCTGTAGCACCGTTCCCCGGGGTGTGTGCTCCCTGGCTATGTGCAGCTCTTTGCTCAGGTTGTAGTTGCCTGAGAATGGCACGTTGTGAAATCGGAAAAAGAACAGCTCCCTAAACCCAAAATACTGTGGCAGCAGGTTGGTCATGCGCTGCAAGACCATCTCTGGAGTGGCATTGTAGCTCATCATGGTGTCTATCAATATGTTGGGCTCCCAGGTGGGTTTTGAGAAAAAACTTTCCAGGTCTGTCAAAAAGTTTTTTCTATTGATAAGAATGGCCAACGCAAAATACGAAGCTTTGAAATTGTTGAGCACCTGGTCGAAAGAGGTGACATCCACCCAGGGTGATGTAAGTGTCCTGGTTTTCAAGCCCAGGTAGGCATGCCCTATTTCCTTGGCCAGGTTAAAACCCCTTTGCCTTGAGTTGAGCGCGGCGTTAAGGGTAAGCCTTGGTTTCCTTCGTCCTCCGGGTTTCATGATGGAGCGCATGTCGCCTAGCGATTCATGTTCTTCAAAAGAATCGTAGATGATCTTATAATTGAATTCCTTGGTGAGTATGTTTTCAAGGTGCCTGGTAGTCAGAGGGGAATTGATGTTGATTTTGTATTCATCCAGAAACCTTTCAGCGGCCAGTTCCAGGTCGTCGAAGTAGTTGTTGTGGATTTCCTGGTATGAACGCATCACAGAGAAATAGAAGGTCTCTACCCGCATGTCATAGTTTCTGCTGATCTCCAGTAGGGTGCCGATAAAAGCATTGAGCTTTGAAGGGGCGTTTGAAAGCAGTTCCAGGAGCTTGCCTGGCTCCAATCCAAACATTTCAAGGGGCAGTTCGGACAAGATACCAGAGTGTAGCAATTCTACCAGTGGCGACAAGTTGTTGTCCAGGTGTTCGGATACCAGTTCACCATCCTGGACACCCAGCACTCTGGCAAGCCTTCCTATTTTGTCAGGTTTTGGATATTTTTTACCCTTTTCAATTTCGTTCAGATAGGATACTGAAATGTTGGTCAGTTGGGATAGTTTTTGAAGGGAAAACTGTTTTCTGTTTCGGTAGTCCCTGAGTTTGATTCCAAAAATTAGCTTTTTGTATTCTTTATTTAGTGCCATAGCTGCTTTCTACTGTCAAGACTATTTATTTCAGGTTGCCATTTCCTTCAAACAACTTGATAAGGGAAACCAGGTGGGCAAAAAGAACTGCGGGTGCTACGAATGCCGGTAGCCAGATGAAGGGAAAATAAAATACACCGGTATTGGGTACATCAAAGGCCAGTTTTTGGAATGGGCCTGGGGCAGAGAGGATGGCATGCCCCACAATGTTGAACAACAACCCAAGCGCTACAATATTCCAGACAATGGCTATTACCCTTCTTTTGTGTTTAAACCCCACTGCAAAAATTGCGATGAACGGGGCAGTAACCCCGGAGAGGATGTCATAATTTATTCCTTCGAATGTCATAAGGGAAGGCACCAAACCACCAAGGTATAGCCACCACAGTACCATTTCTACCGGCACCCTTACTATATGCAGGTATGTGAGGGTAGTGATGGGCATATTTTGCAGGTATTTCCTTGTCCGTCCGTTGAAGATCAGAAAAAGTATGGTCAACAACGGCGGGGCTATTGCAAAAAACAAACGTGGGGGCCTGGCATCAAAATCAAAAAAGAAATTCCGGAGGGCGAGCAAAGCCAGCAGAGCCAGCCACGCAATGATGGCCACTCCTGCAACGGACGATACAAGCATACTCTTCGTTTGCCTTGCCTGGATTACACCCGAACAAATAAAGCCGAAAGTAGCTAGTGTAGAAAGTATAAATACCAGACTGACATAATCCGGGACTTTGTCCATGCAGGTTGTAATTGATGACAAACTAAGTTAATAATTATATCATTATGTTTGTCAAATAGCCTTTAAATTTTTAAATCACGCTTCGTGGTTTCAGGGACTGTAATCTTTATTATTGCAGGCAGGTTCTTGGCCTATTCAAGGGACTAGTGCCGAAAAGACTCTAACATTCCACCATCAATGATATTGGAAGAACTTATCCACAAGTTAAAAGACGAAATCAAAAAACCGCTTCCAGGTATGCAGGGGCAGATTGGAATGGCACCCAAACCTGTCAATAGTACCCGGTTTAATTTTGACCATTTGGAGGATGTAAAACTGGGTGGTGTGATGATCCTGCTCTACCCCGATGGGGATGTGGTACGGTTTCCACTGATGGAAAGGAACAAATATCCCGGTGTCCATAGCGGGCAAATTTCGCTTCCAGGTGGTAAAAAGGAAAAAAAGGATGTGAATCTTATTGAAACAGCAAAGCGCGAAACCTCTGAAGAAATTGGAGTCCCTGAAGGGGATGTCACTATCCTGGGCAACCTTTCGGAGCTATACATTCAGGCTAGTAATTTCAAGGTGTTGCCGACTATAGGCTATGTACAGGAAAAGCCTGATTTTGTACTTGATCACAGGGAGGTAGTCAGGCTGTTTGAAGTAGAACTCAATGAGCTGACCAACCCTGAAAACCAATATTCCAAGCAGATGAAAGTAAGAAGTGACCTGGAGTTGTTTATTCCATATTTCGACTTTCATGGACAAATGGTTTGGGGGGCAACAGCAATGATTTTAAACGAATTTTTAACAATATTGAACCGAATTGATATCCCATGGAAGAACCTTCACCACTAATAACCAACGATGCTATAGTTCTTGGCCTTTTACTTGTACTTCTCGGGATTGTCTTTAAGACGGCTGCTTCAAGCAATCCTTTTTGGAAAAAGTTTTATTCCTATGTGCCATCTCTTTTGGTGTGTTATTTCCTGCCTTCGGTGTTCAATTCACTAGGGATAATTGATGGTGACCACTCCAACCTTTATTTTGTCGCATCCAGGTATATGCTGCCTGCATGCCTGGTATTGCTGACAATCAGCACTGATTTCAAAGAAATTATCAAGCTGGGTTCCAAAGCCGTAATCATGTTCCTGACAGGTACGGTGGGCATCCTCATAGGAGGGCCTATTGCGATTCTGTTTTTCTCCTATTTTGCACCATCGGTGATTGGAGTAGAGTCTGAAGAAGTCTGGCGGGGCATGACCACCGTAGCTGGCAGTTGGATAGGAGGTGGGGCCAACCAGGCTGCCATGAAGGAGGTGTTTTTGGTAGATGACGACCTTTTTTCAAAGATGGTAACTGTAGATATCATTGTAGCCAACATCTGGATGGCCTGTCTGCTCATAGGGGCGGGTAAATCCACCCTGTTGGATAAATACCTGAAAGCGGATGCTTCGGCCATAGATGAAGTAAAAAATAAAATGGAACAATACAGTGCCAGTATTGCCAAAATACCCACACTGACCGATCTGATGATTATCCTGGCGGTGGGTTTTGGGATTACCGGCATGGCACATTTGCTCAGTGATTGGATAGCCCCATATCTGCTTGAGAATTACCCGGGCCTGAAACAATACAGCCTCACTTCGGGGTTCTTTTGGTTGATAGTAATTTCCACGACCATGGGGTTAATATTGTCTTTCACCAAATTGAGGGAACTTGAAGGGGTTGGTGCTTCCAAAGTGGGTAGCGTATTTATCTACATCTTGGTGGCTACTATAGGAATGAAAATGAATGTTTTGGCCATATTCGAGTCACCTGGTTTGTTTTTGGTAGGAATTGTCTGGATGCTGGTGCATATTTCCCTGTTGCTGATTGTAGCAAAAATCATCAGGGCACCTTTTTTCTTCGTAGCTGTGGGTAGCCAGGCCAATGTGGGAGGTGCTGCCTCAGCACCAATTATGGCCTCTGCCTTTCATCCATCGCTAGCACCAGTTGGCGTTTTGCTGGCAGTATTGGGTTATGCTTTGGGCACTTATGCAGCCTACGTATGCGGGTTGTTGATGCAGTATGCATCTAGCTGATACCTGGAACCAAATTATTTGTCAATTTTTTTTATCCTTCAAGCAACCTTTTTGTTCCTTAGCAGGGTATTGGCTTAAGAGTAGTGGTATATTCTATTAAACTCCGTTGGGGGTTTATATCTAACTGTCCCAAAACTGATACGATCTACGTGATATAATTGGCATTGTTAAACCTAAAGCTATTTGTATGAAAAGACGTTTTATTCACTCTCTGCTAATATCTGCAGGAATTCTCTTGCTATTTTCATGTGGTAGTGAAGAGGAACCAACGATTGATTGCTCTGCATCGGGATTGACTGTATCTGTTTCCAGTACCACAGACGTTTTTTGTGCTACACCAGGCACTATCGTGGCACTGGCGAGCGGAGGTAGTGGAGCTGTGCAATACAGTATGGATGGCACTACTTTTCAGTCATCAGGAACGTTTTCTGGCGTCAGTATGGGCTCTTTCACCATCACTGTAAAGGATGCCAATGATTGTACAGCGACAGCTTCAGCCTCTGTGGGTGAAGATATCGGTGATGTAGCGGTTACAGTTACAGAAACTACTGCCGAGACATGTACCGATGGGGGTAGTCTTACCGCTTCGGCTTCAGGAGGGACGGGTACTCTGGAATATAGTGTTGACGGTACCACTTTTCAATCTGGTGGTACGTTTAGTGGCCTTACCGCCGGAAACTACACCGTAACCGCCAAAGATGCCAATGGATGTACCGGTAATACTACAGCCACAGTTGGCTCTGATATGAGCACTGTTACCTTTTCTGCCTCGAAAGAGGACGCTGGTTGTGGAACATCCAATGGATCGATCACAGTGACCGCATCTGGTGGGGATGGGAGTTATACCTACAAATTTGGGGATGCTGCTTTCGGTACTTCCAATCAGGCAAGTTCTTTGGCGGCAGGTGACCATACTGTGGTTGTGAAGGATGGCAGTGGTTGCGAAACTTCCGAGTCCGTTTCAGTGCTGTCAGGTACATCGTATGCCAGCAGCGTTAAGAGTATCATCGACACGAAATGCGCCATTTCAGGCTGTCATGTATCGGGAACCGGAAGGCAGAATTTTAGCACTTTTGCCACTGTGCAAAACAATGCTGCCGGGATAAAAACGCGCACCCAAAGTGGTGATATGCCAAGGTCTGGTTCTCTAACTGCTGACGAAAAGGCTCTGATCGCCTGTTGGGTAGATGATGGGGCACCTAACAATTAACTGGATATGAATATGCTGAAAAACTTGCTTTCTTATGCTTTGGTATGTGGCCTGTTGGCTTTTACCGGATGTAGTTATGAAAATGAAGAAGAACTATTTGGGGCAGCCGACGATATTCCGGACGAAGTGAGCCTGACGGACAACATTGTCCCCATTATCAACAGTAAATGTGCCTTATCCGGATGCCATGTGTCGGGTTCTACTTTTCCCAACCTATCTGTGCGGAACAACATCATTGCGAATGCCGGACGGATAAAGACCCGGACCAGACCGGGTGGGGGCATGCCGCAAACAGGGAGCATTTCCAACCAACAAAGGGACCTGATAGGCCGCTGGGTGGACCAGGGGGCCATGGACAATTAAAATTGAAAAGTTATGAAGAAGATGTGTATTTTTATATTGCTGGTTCCATCACTGCTATATGGGCAAAAGTTTACTTCGGACCAATCCTACATCAGGTTTTATTCGAGTGCGCCCATAGAGGATATCGAAGCAGAGAATGAAGGATCGAAAAGTGTGGTGGATCTTAGCAATGGGCAGGTGGTATTTTCTGTTCCGATCGATGGCTTTCAGTTTGACAAATCATTGATGCAGGAGCATTTCAATGAAAACTACCTGGAATCTGACAAGTACCCAAAGTCAACCTTTAAAGGGCAGATACTCAACTGGGAAAACAAGAACGGAACACAGGAGGTGGAAGTGGAAGGGGAACTGATGATCCATGGCGTCACCCGAAAGGTGAAATTGCCGGGGACTATCGTGGTATCGCCAGGGGAGGTGAAGGTAGAGTCTGTTTTTACGGTCAAGTTGGTTGACTATAAAATAAAGATTCCAAAGGCGGTCTTTTACAATATAGCAGAGGAAGTGGAAGTCACAGCAAAATTCAATTACAAACCATACAACAATTAACCATTCGTTATGATCAAAACTATTTTAGTCAGTTGTTTTTCACTATTGTTAATGTTTCCAGCCATAGCGCAGGACGACCTGATGAGCATACTGGAAGATTCAAATGACAATACCACCACAAAATATACCTCTGCTACCTTTAAAAGCACTAGGCTTGTCAATGGGCATACCACTGAAGTTCGTCCGGGAGGAGTGCTCGAATTCATAGTTTCCCACCGCTTTGGACGGCTCAATGAGGGTGTTGGCCAGTTGTATGGCCTGGATGATTCCCAGGTACGGATAGCCCTGGAATATGGCTTTACAGACAGGCTCAATGCAGGATTTGGCAGGTCGTCCGTTGGCAAAGTCCTGGATGGTTTTTTGAAATACAAAATTCTAAGGCAAAGTGAAGGGGCACAAAACGTACCGCTATCGGTTACGGCCTTCACCAGCATGACCATCGCCACAGGTCCCGGGGCTTTCAACGACATCACACAGGACAATAAATTTTCACAGCGGCTAAGTTACACTTACCAACTCCTGGCTGCACGAAAATTCAACAGCAATTTATCGATGCAAATAATGCCCACAATGGTCCACCGCAATATAGTATTGACCACCGAAGACCCAAATGATGTAATGGCATTGGGTATAGGGGGCAGGTACAAACTTACCAACAGGGTGGCCCTCAATGCGGAGTATTACCATCAGCTGACCGAGTTGAGCGAGGAATTCTACAATTCATTTTCCATTGGGTTTGATATAGAAACCGGGGGGCATGTATTTCAGTTGCACCTGACAAACTCCCGTGCAATGATTGAAAAAGGGTTTGTGGCCGAAACAAATGGAAGTTGGGGTGATGGTGCGATCCATTATGGATTTAATATTTCGAGGGTGTTTAACCTCAAGCCCCAAAAATAGAAATTGGATATAGGCCTGAAAGACAAAAAAACGCTGCAAATTTGTGGCGTTTTTTATTTAAACCCCTTCCTATGATTGCCAACCAATATGTAATGAGCAAAGCAGGCTCTATCTCAAACCTGAAATTGACCGAAGTAGAAATTGGTGGCCCGGCAGAGGGAGAGGTGCAGGTGGCTGTAAAGGCTGTAGGGCTCAACTTCGCCGATGTATTTGCCATGCATGGCTTGTACAGCGCTACCCCCAAAGGGAGTTTCGTTCCGGGGTTGGAGTTCTCAGGTATTGTAGAAAAGAAAGGAAGTGGGGTGGAAGGGCTAGAAGAAGGCACACGCGTGATGGGAGTGACCAAATTCGGCGGCTATACCGACAGGATCAACCATGACCACAGGTACCTCATACCCATGAAAGATGATTGGAGTTTTGAGGAAGGGGCTTCTTATCTCGTTCAAGGTTTGACAGCTTACTATGCATTGGTATCGCTTGGGAACCTGCAAAATGGGGCAACAGTCTTGATCCATAGTGGGGCAGGAGGGGTCGGTATCATGGCCAACCGCATAGCCAGGCAATTCAACGCTTTTACCATTGGTACAATTGGTAGTGAAAACAAAAGGGATGTATTGGTAAACGAGGGGTTTGATGGGATTGTAGTTAGGGGAGGTGATTTTAAAGAAAAACTGGAGGAATCCTTGCAAGGGCGCGATCTCAATATTATTGTGGAAACTATCGGCGGGAAAATCTTCAAAGAAGGTTATAAGCAGCTTTCCCCACAGGGGAGAATGGTGGTGGTAGGGGCTTCACAATTTGCCTCGCCTGGCAAAATACCCAATTATGCGAAGTTGATTTGGCACTACATCAACAGGCCGAAAATCGATCCGCAGGAAATGATTCAGGAAAACAAAGCAGTATTGGCATTCAACCTGATTTGGCTGTACGACAGGGTGCACCTCATGAACGAGATGTTGGATGAAATGTCAAAGCTCGATTTGGGGAAACCTTTTGTAGGCAAAACCTTCCAATGGAATGAAATGTATGATGCCATCAAGTTTTTTCAGTCTGGTAAATCCACTGGCAAGGTGGTGGTCACCTTGTAATTTAACGTTAGTTCGGTGAACCAAATGGACGTCATGCCAGAAAAATATGCCTTAATTTTGTCAAAAGGCATATTTTATCAGGCATCTGAAAGTGAGATTACGCCTGCATGCCGCAGGCAAGGATATTTTTATCCTTTTTAAAATTTAAGGATAAAAATTCCGAAATGACGATCGTAATTTTTTTGACTGTAAGTACATTAAGCCTCGAATTCACGTTAATTTAAGCCCTTTAGCAAGAAGAATATGGATTTAATAATTGACATAGGAAATTCAGACGTGGTGTTTGGTGTAAAGGCCAATGGTGATTATCCCCATATCTGGCGGATTCCGAGTGATGCCAGCAAAATATCTGCGGAATACGAAATAAAACTGCGCCAGTATTTTCTGGAAAGTGGCATTCAAACTTCAGAAGTGGGGTCAGTGTCAATGAGCAGCGTTGTGCCCGATCTCAATGAGGTGATATTGCAGGTTTGTGCCAAGTTGTTTTCCCACAAACCTTTTTTAATAGACGGGGAAGTCATCACAAAACTGGATTTGGGTATAGATAATCCGTATGAAATTGGTACCGACCTGGCTTCCAATGCAGTGGGGGCTTTTGCTAAATATCAGCGGGCCTGTATCGTAGTTGATTTTGGAACCGCACTTACTTTCACGTCTGTCTCTTCAGTTGGAAAAATTTTGGGTGTGGCGATTGCTCCAGGTGTGAAAACCGCCATGAAGGCACTTTCCTCTAATACAGCCAAATTACCAGAAATTCCCCTGGAAATACCCCAAAAACTTATCGGTCGTAATACTGTCCAGGCCATGCAGTCAGGTATCATGCAGGGGTATGTTGGGTTGGTTGGGCACATGGTGGAGAAAACCAGGGAGGAAATGGGGGATGACCCCTTGGTGATAGCCACCGGCGGATTGTCGTTTGTGTTCAAACCGCTCCTGGGTGCTTTTATCGATGAAATTGTTCCATACCTGACATTGGACGGCATTATTTCCATCAGGCAAAAAGTGTCCTGATTGGTTTTATTCTATACTTTTTAGGGTTTCCATTCTTCTGACCTTTCCGGATGCTGTCCTTATGAACTCTTTTTTGAATATCACCTCCTTTGGTATGTGATATTTAGGAAGGAATTTTCTCATGTTTTCATTCAGTGAATCCAGAGTTTTATCCGTATGTCCTCCTTCGATCAATAGTACTAACTTTTGTCCAAGGAGGGGATCTTCAATGCCTGCTAAGAAAAACTCATTAGAAAGGTTTGATCTTCTGAAGATTGAAATGAGTTGCTCTTCCACAAGTTCAGGAATTATTTTTACTCCACCCGAGTTCACCAAGTTGTCCAATCTTCCCTTCCAGGTAAATTCGTTTTGATTGTGTATTTCTATCAGGTCTTTCGTGAAAATTTCCTTGTGGTCAGTCATTGGGCCGCTTACAACCAGGCAATCGTTTTCGTCTGTGCGAATGTGGACCTCACTTAGGCATGTGAAGTGGTTGGTCTGGCTGTTTTTGTCCAATTTCCTCAGGGCAACATGGGACACTGTCTCAGTCATTCCATAGGTATGGTATATCTTGTTGTTGAAGTTTTTCAGCTTGTTTATCAGGGAGTTGTGCACCCCTGCACCTCCTATAAGAACGTTTCGTATTTTCGACAATCTAGCTGAATGCACTGAGTCCAGTATTTTCTGAACCTGCATGGGAACGAACGAGGCAAAGTCAATTTTCGTGCTGATGTTCACCCGGTCCAATGGATTGGCGCAGGGTTCAACTAACACAATATCAAGGCCCAAAACCAGGCACCTGGCAATCATCATTTTCGTGGCTATATATTCTGGTGAGAGGCATACGAGGGCTTTTTCCCCTTGCTTTAGTTGGAGGTATTTTCTGGTCAGTTCTACACTGGACAGTATTTGTTTTCTTGAAATGTCCAGCATTTTTGGTACCCCGGTGGACCCAGAAGATTGAAAATCAAACTTCTCCGTATTGGTCATCCAATTCTTGATAAACGATATGGCGGGTTTGAAAAAGGGCGCTTCTTCTGCCAGGAGATCCAGGTTTTTTATTCCGTATGGTTTGTTATTGTAGAATATATTTATCATAAAATTTTATGAAATTAAACCTTTTCATCTTTTTTAGTGTCTGTATTAGTTATAATGGTTCAGTGGTGTTATATATCACAAAGAAATGTTTATTTTTAGTCAAAAATCAACCATTTGAAGGGATAAGCCAAATTTGAACGATCTAAATTGAACCGGATATCTGGATCAGGCAAATGGAATTGTTTTTGCTTGTTTAAAAACCAAAAATGACCATCTAATAAAGCACAAGTTGGAAGACCAAACCGACATAATGGTAAGTAGGCTTAGAAACAGGGATAAGGAAGCCTTTGCAATAGTTTTCAAGGACTATTATAAGCCTTTGTGTGGTTATGCCAACAAGTACCTGGATGAGATCGATGTGGCCGAAGAAATCGTACAGGAGGTTTTCGTAAAGTTTTGGGAAAAGTGTGAGTCCATTGCCCCGGATTCTTCCATTAAGTCATATTTATACCGCTCCGTTCACAATACATGCCTGAACCATATCAAACACCTGAAAGTACGGGACAACTACAGGCAACACGTAATGGTGAAAATGGAAACCGAGTCTTACAATTTTTTTGATGATGTGGAAGATTCCAATTTGGAAGGTAAGATTTATGCCGCTATTGACTCCCTGCCCCCACAGTGTCAAAAAATCTTCAAGCTTAGCAGGTTCGAAGGCCTCAAATACCAGGAAATAGCCGATCACCTCGGATTGTCTATCAAAACCATCGAAGTGCAAATGGGCAAGGCCCTGAAAGTCTTGAGGGAAAAATTAAGGGCTTATATCCGCACCGCCTGATATACAATCCATAATCTTACTTTATCTTTAAAGTTCAATTAAATCGTAGGAATATTATACCATTTAATCTTGCAACTGATCAATAAACCATATTCGTTTTTGACCATCATTCTTTTTGCTGCCAATGTGGCCCTGGCCCAACAAGAGGTGCTGGAAAAGACCCTCAGTGTATCCTTTTTAGAAGAACCCATAAGCAATGTGCTTGATCAGATAAGTGAAGAAACAGGCTTTTTTTTCTCATACAATTCCAATCTCTTTCAGGACAACCAACGGTTTACCCTCACCCTTCAGGATCGGACTTTGAATGAAGTGCTGATGCAGTTGCTCAAAGGCACTGGATTGACTTTTAAAGTTTATAATGATCAGATTATATTGTATAGGTCAAATGAAGCAATTCCTGTCCCCAGTTACACCATTACAGGGATTGTAAGGGATAAATTTACCAGTGAACCGGTCACAGGGGTGAATGTTTTTATAGCTGGGACGTTGAAAGGGAGTTCCACAAATTTCGATGGTGTTTATAAGATTAAAGATGTTGACCCTGGAAATTTCGAATTGGCCGCATCCCATATTTCCTACGACATAGCCGTGTCCAGGGTAGAGATCAATGGCGATGATTTGGAGATGACAATGGACTTTCAGCTAAACCCCAAGGTAAATCAGCTCAAGGAACTGAAGGTAGTATCGTTGAAATACAAGGAGTGGGAAAAGCACTATGGCATTTTCAAACAGGAATTTTTGGGGAGCACCCATAATGCCAAACGGTGTGAAATTCTAAACCCTGAGGTGTTGGACTTTGTTTTCAATGATCAAAAGAGGTCCATCGTAGTAAAGGCCTATAAGCCGCTGATCATCATTAATACCGCACTTGGTTATGAACTTGACTATTATTTGGAATATTTTGAAATTGGCGGTGGAAATACCCGAAGTACCGGCATTTCGAATTTTAAAGAACTGGAACCGAAAAACGAACGAGAGAAAAGGCGATGGAATAAAAACCGACTGAAGAGCTATCAGGGATCACTCACCCATTTTCTTCGAACAATAGTGAGTGGCGATCTCGAAGATGAAGGCTTCCGGATTTTTGCTGTCAGACAATTGCCTGAAACCAATGAGGACAAATCAGAAGAATTGGATATGGATGCTATTGTTATGTCGGCGACCAATGGTACAGGAAAGCAAATTAAGTTTGACAACTATTTGAAAATAGTTTACACCAAAGAGATGGAAAGTTCAGCCTACGTTGATGATCAAATCAGGCATGCCATGGGAGTGGATCCTTATGTAAAAAACTATTATAATTCGGTAAGAAGAGGGGTTAGCCTGGGAAAACAGACTTCATTTATGAGGTTAAACTTTCCATCCGTTACCATCAATTCAAAGGGTTTTTTCAAAGAACCCCTGGCCGTAACTACCTTTGGATATTGGTCGTGGGAGAGGGTTGCCGAGTATCTTCCTATAGAATATAAACCATAATTGCTATTTTTGTCCAAAATTCACAGTAGGGGTAAAATATAAAGTTGTTGTTATGCAGGGTGAAAATGTATTTTCGAATCAATGACTGAATTATTAGCAAAGTATTTTTCTGGCAATATTTCCGATGCTGACAAGCAAAAAGTTTTGGACTGGCGCAATGAAAGCCAGCAAAATGCGGAAGAGTTTTTTGAGTACGCCTCAGTATGGAACCTACCCGGGTTTGAAAAGAAGAGCGAACTCAACGGCTCCCAGGTAATCCTGGACGATATCCTCCTCAACACTGAAGCCAGGGAAACATCAATAGCACCACCACAGGGTTTCAGTTTAACACCTTATTTAAAGTATGCAGCGGTTTTTGTTTTGGCAGTTCTAGGAACTTATCTGGTGTACAATCAGATGGGCGCATCCGGCCAGGTAGAAGTGGTAACCGGACCAGCTGAAACTAAAAATATCACACTGGCTGATGGTTCTAAAGTTTACCTGAACGAATCGTCCATTTTGGTTTATGATAACAATGAAGTAGGGGAGAGGCGTGAAGTGTTTTTGACTGGAAAGGCTTTTTTTGAGGTAGAAAGGGACGAAAATCGCCCATTTATCGTAAAGACCAAAGAGTCGGAGGTAAAAGTACTGGGCACCTCATTTCTGGTTCACTCAAATCAACAACAGCAACAGACAGAAGTGGTGGTGGAAACGGGTAAAGTAGCTTTGTTGGCATTGAACAAAGAGGCCCAAGTGGAGCAGGTAGAATTGGTGCCAGGCGATGTGGGCAAGGTGAAGCTATCCGATCAGAGGGTAGTAAAATCGAAGAATGCGGACGCCAATTACTTGTCGTGGAAAACCAGGCACCTCAAATTTGAGAAAGACAACCTTCAGTATGTGTTCGATATTCTCGAAAAAACTTACTTCATAGATATAGAGGTGGTCGGTACCAATATCAATGATTGCAAGCTATCGGCCATATACGACCGCAAGCCCATTCAATCCATAATGGAGATTGTCAGCCAAACCTTCGATCTCGAGATACAAACCGTTGGTGACAATAAATTTAGATTGTCCGGTTCCGGGTGTACTTCTAAGTAACCAAACATCATATATTTAGACAAGTCCTGTCATACGGAATAATGTTTCCTCCACTTTGGTATTGCGTTGATGGTTGGTGCCAATAAATAATCCAGTGAAATATTTTTCATTTTTACGCGCATTGGTTTAATTACATTCACTTATACCTATAGGTGCATCCTATTGTTGTAGGTGGTTTAAGTTTATGGCCCGAAAGATGAAATATACCATTGCCCGTCTGTGCTCTACCCTCTTGCTGTTTGTGTTGGTTTCCATGCAGGGGCATGCAGCAGATACAATCCTTCAAGGCTCAAATACAGAAGGTGAAGGCTTGACGCTTGTTTTCGGAGAGGGCCATATACTGGTTTCGGGAGCACATACACAACCGAATCTACTGACTTCAGAAAACGATTTCCAGGAAGACAGGGATAATTTTCATTCCATTTTCAGGGGAGCGATAGGAATGGCGGTGTTGATTTTAATCGCCTGGTTGTTCAGTTCCGACCACAAATCCATATCCTGGAAGGTGGTTTTTACAGGGTTGTTGATACA
The DNA here is from genome assembly GCA_040222275.1 of Cyclobacteriaceae bacterium. GTDB lineage: Bacteria > Bacteroidota > Bacteroidia > Cytophagales > Cyclobacteriaceae > CAXBNB01. The sequence goes on along the minus strand of JAVKDJ010000046.1, from coordinate 175,537 downwards.
GCTGGTGTTGGCGATATCTATTTTGCATATATCCTTTGTGAGGGGGTTCTTTGAAATAGTCGGAAAAATGTTTGTTCTCGTCCTTGATTTCACCAAGGCCGGGAGTTCATTTCTCTTTCGCGACCTCATGAATATTGATTCCTTTGGTTTCATTTTCGCCTTGCAAATATTACCTACCATTATATTTTTCTCGGCACTGACCAGTGTTTTGTTTTACCTGGGTATTATCCAAAAAGTTGTTTATGGCCTTGCCTGGTTAATGACCAAAGCCATGAAACTATCAGGGGCCGAAAGCCTTTCTGTGGCTGGTAATATCTTTTTAGGACAAACAGAAGCCCCATTGATGATCAAGGCTTATCTGGACAAGATGAACAGATCCGAAATACTACTGGTGATGATAGGGGGCATGGCTACTGTGGCGGGTGGGGTATTGGCGGCCTACATTAGTTTTCTTGGGGGAGATGACCCGGTACAAAAACTATTGTTTGCCAAGCATCTATTAGCCGCTTCCATCATGGCTGCCCCAGGTGCCGTGGTTATTTCCAAAATCCTCGTACCACAGACTCAGGAGATTGACATGCACGTGGAGGTTAGCCGTCAGAATGTAGGCAGCAATTTTCTGGATGCCATGAGCAACGGCACCACTGAGGGGCTCAAGCTTGCCATGAATGTTGGGGCCATGCTTTTGGTGTTCTTTGCTTTTATCGCCATGTTCAACCATATCCTGTTGGAGATCGGCAATTTCTCCAATATCAATGGTTGGGTAGAGGAGGTTTCTGGCGGAAATTATGCAGCATTGTCGCTGGAGTTCATCCTGGGTTACATTTTTGCACCTGTCATGTGGATGATAGGAGTGGTGTCTGAAGATATTACCCTCGTAGGCAGGTTGCTTGGCGAAAAATTGATTGCAAGCGAGTTTGTCGGATATGAGAGCCTGGCTACTTTGAAAGAAGCGGGCAAGTTTACCAGCGAAAAGTCGATTATCATGGCTACCTACATGTTGTGTGGTTTTGCAAATTTCGCTTCTATTGGCATTCAGATTGGTGGCATAGGTGGGTTGGCCCCTGGCCAAAGGGTGTTGCTGTCGGAGTATGGCATGAAGGCCCTCCTAGGTGGTACATTGGCGTCACTACTTTCCGCCACCATAGTGGGCATGATCATTTAATACTATTATTTACTATTCACCAGGAATGAGGGTTGATTTTTCGGTCACAGGAATTTAAAGCTCGATCTTATAGCCCTGGCGCTCAACCATCGACCCATCGACTAATAACTATTGACTATCAACTATCGACCATCAACTATTGACCATCAACTATTGACCATCGACCATCAACCATCAACTATCGTCCATCAACTATTGACCATCGACTATCGTCCATCGACCATCAACCATCGTCCATCAACTATTGACCATCGACCATCGACTAACCTATATGTACTTCAAATTCTCCCTGGGCTCACCAGAAATGATTTCTTCGTTGGCAAAGTCCTTGTACTTTTTAAAATTGCCTACAAACTGCCTGGCCAGGTCATTTGCTTTTTGATAGTAGCCTACATCATTTTTCCAGGTTTCCCTGGGGCTCAACAATGCCGAAGGAATATCCGGACAGGTCATGGGTATGGATACACCAAAAATGGAATGTTGCCTGAAGCCTACGTTTTCCAGTGACCCATTCAATGCAGCTGTTATCATTGCCCTGGTGTATTTTAGCTTGACGCGGGATCCGATCCCATAAGGTCCTCCCGTCCATCCTGTGTTAATAAGCCATACGGCCACATTGTGTTCTTCCATTTTCTTTCCCAGCATTTCCGCGTACTTCGTAGGATGAAGGGGTAGAAAAGGCGCACCGAAACAAGCGCTGAAAACTGTTTGTGGTTCCGTGACACCTGCTTCGGTACCAGCCACCTTGGCGGTATAGCCTGATATGAAATGATACATGGCCTGGCCTTTGGTCATTTTCGATATGGGAGGGAGTACACCATAAGCATCACATGTAAGGAAAAAGATGTTTTTGGGAATCCCCCCAACAGAAGGCGAGACTGCATTGGCAATGTGGTCAAGGGGATAGGCAGCCCTCGTGTTTTCAGTGACAGAAACATTTTTATAATCTACCGTATGCGTCTGGTCGTGAAACCTGGTGTTTTCTACTATGGCACCAAAACGGATCGCATCAAATATTTCGGGTTCCTTTTGCCGGGTAAGGTCGATGACCTTGGCATAGCAGCCACCTTCAAAATTGAAAACATTGCCCTGCGTCCATCCATGTTCATCATCTCCTATGAGCTGGCGGTTTGGGTCGGCGGAAAGGGTAGTCTTCCCCGTGCCGGAAAGGCCAAAAAATATGGCAGTGTCCTGTTTTTTCATACCGATGTTGGCCGAGCAGTGCATGGACAGCACACCTTTTTCTTGCGGGAGTATATAATTAAGCACGGAAAATATTCCTTTTTTCATTTCACCCGCATAAGCGGTTCCACCAATAAGAATAATTCGCCTAGTCAAATTAATGATTGCAAAATTGGGCTGCCTTGTTCCGTCTGAGGAGGGGTCGGCCTTGAAATCGGGGCAGCATATAATCGTGAAATCAGGTTCGAACGTTTCCAGCTTATACCTTTCTGGTCTTAAGAACATATTGTAGCAGAACAAGTTGTGCCAGGCCAGTGTGTTGACCACCCTTAAGTTGAGCCGGTGTGTTTTGTCGGCTCCAGCGTAAGCGTCACGGATGTATATTTTTTTGTTTTCCAGGTGCTCAAGCATCCTCTTGTGAAGGCTGTTGAAATGTCCTTCTGAAATTGGGATATTTATATCCCCCCACCAGATAGTGTCTTTGGTTTTACTATCTTCTACTATGAACCTGTCTTTGGGCGATCTTCCGGTGAATTTTCCGGTATCGCACATCAGCGCGCCTGAGCTGGTGAGTTGTCCTTCGGAGTTAAGTATGGCTTGTTCGACAAGCTCTGGAGGAGTGAGGTTCCAATGTGCCTCTAAACATCTTTTTATACCTGAAAAAGCAAGCCCGTTTTCAAGAGGTTTAAGACCGGTTTCTACCATATCATTTTAATTAAGGGTGTTAATTGTTGTCGTGACAAAGGTATCCGAATACTTTATACTATTTCCCTTTTTATTTATATTTTATTCTATAATTTTGAAGATGGATGGTAGTTATGAGAAAAGCCGCCAATGTTCAGGTTTGTTCTATTAAAAAATTAAAAATTGAATTATAACGTAGGGAGCCTTGATAAATTATAATTTTTATAATTTACGCTTGAAAATTGGCAGAATTTAGATAGATTAGATAATTAATTGAACTTTTCGTTGTGCTACAATCGTTTTTAGCTTTTCTTGGAGGGCAGCCGGGTGAAGAGAAGCCTATGCTCCTATTACTTGCAAAGGGGTTTTGCATGGGGGTATTTTTGGCTACCTATCAGATTGGTTCGGAAACCTTGTTCCTAACCACAGTAGGGGCAGAGTATCTTGATAACGCATTTTTCGTTGCTGGGTTTCTCGGGATTTTCTCTACTTATATTTATGTGCAGCTCCAGCGACGGATTAATTTCTCCAGCCTGGTAGCGACCAATGCATTCATTATATTCCTTGTCATTATTGCCCTAATATGGACTTTTTTATACACTGATTATGGTCAGATAGGAGAGGGTTTTCCAATTCTCCCTTTTGTATTGTTTGTCTTGATTGGCCCCATCACTTCCATAACGCTATTGGGTTTTTGGGGTGTATTTGGACGGGTGTTTGACCTAAAGCAATCCAAGCGGATAATTGGTGGTATTGATACCGGTCAATTAACAGCCACCATGGTAGCTTTTTTCTCCATTCCGGCCATGACCGAATTGGGGCTAATTGACAAGACCAATGACTTGTTGTACATATCGGCTGGAGCTGCTTTTGGTATCTTGTTCTTTACCATCTGGATCATCAAAGGTTTTAACATCGATAGTGCTACCAAGATTAGGAAGAAAGACAAAGTCAAACCCGTGAAATTTATCGACCTGATAAAAAACCGGTACCTGAGATTGTTGTCGTTGTTCCTGATTTTTTCAATGGGATCAGCAGTTTTTACCGATTATGTATTCCTGTCTGCTACCGAAACGATGTACCCTGATGAAGATGAGTTGAGAAATTTCCTCTCCTTCTTTAATGGGACTATTATGGTGGTAAGTTTCCTCATTCAAAGTTTTATCAATGATATTGTAATAGGTAAATATGGATTGAAAGTATCGCTTATGGTGATGCCTTTTGTATTGGCCATATTCACCTTGGGGGCGATAATATCCGGCCATATTTTTGTGTATGATATCAAAACGGAAGAATACCTTTTCTTTTTCATATTTACCGGAATGGGTAAGCTCTTTACGGCATCACTCAAAGATGCACTGGAAAACCCTGCATTCAAACTGTTCTTCCTGCCATTCGACCTGAAGATCAGGTTTGATATACAATCAAAAATAGAAGGGGTTGTAAATGAAGTGGCAGTGCTTGTTGCTGGAGCCATGCAGATTGGTTTGGGCCTTCTCACATTTTTTAAATTGATCCATTACACCTATTTCATTATGGCCCTGGCATTTGTGATTATATATTATGCCGGGAAATTATTCTCTGAATACAAGAATGCATTGAAATCCACTTTAAGGGACCAAAAATCAAAACTTAAAGGACAAGGCACCCGAAACGAGCACAACACCATCAATGTGATAAAATCTGAATTGAGAAACAGGGATCCCAAGCGTATAATGAATGCCCTGAAGTTGATGGAGAGGATTGAGCCAATAATGCTGGACTTTTCCTTGTTGGATTTCATCAGGTCAGAGCACAAGGAATTAAGAATTTACGCTTACAAAAGGCTTGGTCAGTTAAGGAGCTTCAATACCCTGGAAATATTGGATAGGGAAGTGAGAAAGGAAAAAGATCCAGAAGTAAAAGAAGTAGCTGCTGCCGCTATAGAAGTATTGCACGAAATTGATGATTTCAGGCTCACTGAAACTGGGGTGAAAAAATTGGTGAGGTCAACTGATATCAAAAATAGGATTTACGCCACCAAGGCATTGGTAAAGTTAGATGAAGATAAGTATGTGCCATTCCTGGCAGAACTTATGCGTGACATCAATCCACATGTCCGCAGGTCTGCGATGATCAGTGCAGGTAAATTGAAAAGGCCTGAATTTTGGTCAATTTTGATAGAAAACCTCCACCTGCCCACCTATAGCAATTCAGCAGACTCGGCCCTGATTTCATCCGGTGAGTCGATGTTTTCCACTATAGATTCAACATTCTACAAAACAGGCCAACATCTGGACACCATGATACGAATCGTTCAGATAATGGGTAAAGTGGGAGGAAGGGCCGCAAGTGAATTGCTGTGGAAAAAGATCGATTTCCCAGACAAACAAATTGTATCAGAAATACTATTGTCATTAAGTTATATTGGGTTTGAAGCCAAGGAATTCCAGGCCGCCAGGATCAAAATAGCCATTGAAAACGATATAGGGGATATAGCCTGGAATATCAAAGCACTTATGGAAATCCCTAGTGATGATTTTATTGATAAAATGATCATCAATGCCATCAAAGAAGAAAACAAGAAGAACTTCGACAATATATTTATGCTCCTGTCGATGATTTATGATTCACAAAGCATAAGATTGGTAAAAGACAATATAGAAGTGGGCACTACGGACAGTGTTTCTTTCGCCATAGAAATGCTGGACATCTTTGTAGATGAGGACCTGAAACCAAAACTGTTTTCTGTGCTCGATGATGTAAAAGACACGGAGAAGCTTACCAAATTGAATGACTTTTATCCACCTGAGGATTTCGAGTCTTACGAAGATTTGTTGCTGCAAATTATCAACAGGGATTACAACCATATAAATATCTGGACCAAGGGGTTATCGATGTACAAACTGACATTGATCAGGGGAGTGAAGATCACAGACGACATAATAGCCAACCTGTTCAATCCCGATCCATTGATGCTCCAAACGGCGGCTGCCGTCATGTTCAAACTAGACAAAGAGTCCTATCACCATCACACCAGAAGGCTGAAATCGTCGGTAAAAAAAGAACTCGACAAGGCTATAGTGCCCCCTGTGTTCCAATCTAAAGATGAGAAGTTTTATCAAAAACTACTGATCATTGAGAGGGCAATTCTGTTGAAGCAGTTAGATATATTTGAATCTATCCCCGGGGTAATTTTGGTAGAATTGGCCCTTTGCCTGGATGAAATAAAAGTGGACAAGGGGACAACCCTTATTGAACAGGGAGACAATGGCAACTCACCGGTTTACATAGTGCTGAGTGGAAAGCTTAAAGTGCATGATGGTGATGACCTTAAGCAAGTTGTGAAAGAAAGGGGCATTTATGGCCATAAATTGGTCATTGGCACAGATATCAATCCTTATACAGTAACAGCGGATGTCGAATCTATAGTCCTTGTTTTGGACAAAGACGAGCTGTACGATAAGGTGTCTAAACATATAGAAATGGTGGATGGTATCTTGTCCATTGTCAACGAAACGGAGGGCAAGAAAGAAATGGCATCAATTTTTTAATCAGAGTTAATTTATATTTCGCATTGCATTTAAAATGTTTCTTTAATGAGTTTTGAAAACGAAATATTACTGGCCTATCATTCTACTGACGATGAACCAATCGGTGGGAGTAGTAGGGGATGGGTATCCAATTTCCATAGGTTTTTATCCACTTTGCTGGAGCAAATTTCCGGGCAAAAACCCAAAATACGCCTGGTTACAGAAGCAGATACCAGCTTGCAGGTGTATAGCGAATCTATGGTGCTAATAACCCTGTTTTCAAAAAGTTTCCTAAAAAGTGAAATTCTGGTGCAGGGTATCCATACGTTTGCCAGCAATGCAAAAAAACAAGGGGGATTGGTCACAGATGGCTTGTCCAAATTGTTCAAAGTCATCAAGTTTCCCCTTGATGTGGACGACCTGTTGCCGGAATATTCTGATATCCTTACCTATGATTTTTATCAGATTGACCCCCTTACCGGAGAGCCCCAGGAGTTCAGGCGGTTTTTTGGCAATGATGCGGAGAGAAGTTATTGGATGAAGCTGGTGGATATGGCTTATGATATCTACCAGATCCAAAATAAGGTGGAAGAAGAAGCCAGGGAAGAAGAAGATGATCAGTCCGATAAAAACAAAACGATTTACCTGGCCAATACGGGTGTAGATATGATCATCCAGCGAGATATCGTCAAACGAGAGCTATTGAGGCATGGTTATAAGGTATTGCCCAATCATTCTCTTCCCAAAGAAGTGAATGCGCTGGAAGATGTTGTAAAGCGGGATTTGACAAAATGTTGCTTGTCCATTCACCTCATAGGGGAGGACTATGGGTACAAGCCAAAAGGGTCGGACCTGTCAGTGGTGGATTTACAAAACAGGATAGCAGCCCAATATACACGCGATATATTGGCATATAATGAAAAGTCTGATGCACAGGAAAAATTCAGCAGGTTGATATGGCTGTCACCAGATTTGAAAAACGTAAGTGAAAGGCAGAAAATATTCATAGAAGACTTGAAAAGTGATGCTGCTTCTTTGGATGAGGCTGAAGTACTGCAGATACAATTGCAAGAACTAAAGTCTATCATCAGGGAAGAACTAGTTACCGGTGGCAGGTTCAAAACGAAAGATGTGAAACTTGCTGAAGACATAGGAGACAGTGGTAGTATAGTGTATGTGATTTTCGATAAAATTGACCGGGAAAAATCCCAGCCTATTGTTGAATATCTTTCAGGCAAAGGACTGAATGTGGTTACTTCCCTGTACGATGGCGACTTGGTAGATTTAAGGTACCTTCATCAGGAAAACCTACGTAGGTGCGATGCATCCCTCATATATTACGGAGGATCGTCTAAAGAATGGATAAAAACGAAATTACAAGACATACTAAAGGCACCAGGCTTTGGAAGGGTGAAGCCTCTTAAAGCAACAGCTGTGTATCTGGAAGATAAGTCAAACTTTGATGAAAATAATTTAAGGAATAATGATGCAATGATTCTTGGTGACGGGGAGTTCAGTCCGCAATCCATCGAACCATTTCTCACTAAACTGGAAATACAATGAGCGAAAAAGAAATCAAATCAACAAGGGAGCAAGGCGCGATTAGTATATCGGAGCTTGTTGACCCGTTTCCAGGGCTGAGGCCTTTTGGAATTGAAGAAAGCCATTTGTTTTTTGGAAGGGAAGGCCAGAGTGATGAAGTTCTAATGAAGCTTGCAGAAAATAAATTTGTGGCCATTCTGGGTGCATCCGGTAGTGGCAAATCCTCTTTGATGTATTGTGGGTTGATTCCTACTTTGTACGGAGGCTTCATGGCAGAAGCAGGATCAGATTGGAGGATCGTAGTAACACGGCCGGGAGGTGGTCCGATCGACAACCTAGCTGAAGCCCTGCTGATCAAAGATGAAGCCTATCACAACCTTGATGATGAGGAACAGCTCATAAGAAAAACCATTACCTCTACAGTCTTAAGAAGTAGCTCATTGGGGCTGATTGAGGTAATTAAGCAGCTCAAAGCTTCCGATCGGCAGAATGTATTGATACTTGTCGATCAATTTGAGGAATTGTTTCGCTATAAAAAGCTGGAAACCCTTTCATCCGACCTGGATGAATCATCGGCATTTGTAAACCTGTTGCTGGAGGCGGTCCACCAATATGATGCACCGGTCTATGTAGCACTGACCATGCGTTCGGATTTTATTGGAGACTGTGCCAGTTTCCCCGATCTGACACAAATGATCAACGACAGTCACTACCTCATTCCCCAAATGACCCGTGATCAGAAAAGGCTTGCCATCGAAGGACCAGTGGCAGTGGGTGGAGGTAAAATAGCCCCAAGGCTGACACAGCAGCTACTCAATGATATTGGTGATAACCCGGATCAATTGCCTATTGTACAACACGCATTGATGCGGACATGGGCCTTTTGGAAGGAAAACCGAAAAGAAGACGAACCGATGGACCTGCGGCACTACAATGCCATTGGTACATTGAGGGAGGCATTGTCCCAACATGCCAACGAAGCTTTTGACTCCCTATCTAAACGCGAGCAGGAGATTTGTGAAACCATGTTTAAAGCCCTGACAGAAAGGGGGACCGAATCATCAGGTATCAGAAGGCCAACGAAGCTCGCCACCATAGCAGCTATTGCCGGGGTGAACGAGGAGGAAGTAACCAGGGTAGTCGATAAATTCCGTGAACCTGGCAGGACATTGTTGATGCCGCCCCATGGAGTTAGGCTGGATTCTGAAACGGTAATTGATATTTCGCACGAAAGTTTGATGAGGATTTGGACCAGATTGAAATCCTGGTTGGACGAAGAATCAAGGTCGGCAGAAATGTACCTCAAACTGGCCGAGTCGGCCGAAAGGTTTCAATTGGGTAGGGCAGGGCTTTGGAAGATGCCCGACCTGCAACTGGCACTAAACTGGGAAGAAGAAAACAGGCCTACGCTGGTATGGGGACAAAGGTATGAGCCCGCCTATGAGCGCACCATGGTATTCCTGGAAACCAGTAAAAAAGCTTACGAAACAGAACAAAGGAATAAAGAACTCCTGCAAAAAAGGCAGTTGAGAAGGTCAAGAATGGCAGCCCTGTTTTTGGCAGCTGCAGCTTTGGTGTCAATTTTCTTTGTAGTATTTGCTAAGATTGCCCAGGCGGAGGCCGATAAACTAAAGGATGAAGCATTGGCATTACAGGCAAAGGCAGAACAGGCAGCAGAAAATGCAAGAGTCCAAGCCCAGAAAGCTGAAGAGGCGGCTGCTAGGGCGATTGAACAGGAAAATATTGCTAAGGCCCAGCAGAAAATAGCGGAGGAGGCAGCCTTGGCTGCTCAGAAGGCTCAAGCAGAAGCTCTTGTCCAACAGAGAAATGCGGAGGCTAATGCTGAAAAGGCCAGGCTAGCTCAATTGGATGCAGATAAGCAGGCAGCAGAAGCGAAAAAACAATCTGAAATTGCTGCCCAGGAAGCAGAAAGAGCAAGAGAAGCCAAAGCAGATGCCGACCGTCTGCGTTTTCAGGCCATTGCACAGTCTATGGCCATTAAGTCTCAAAAAATCAAAAACAATCCGGAGCAACAAGGAGTGGTTGCCAGGCAGGGTTTTTTGTTTTATGACGAATATGGTGACAAAGAATACAATGGTGATGTGTACGCTGGTGTGTATTATGCATTGAGGGAGTTGACCAGGGACACCTCGAAGGTAGGGGATGACCAGTATCATAGAAACCACTTTAAGGGGCATTCAGGTGCTGTACGGTCTGTGGTTTATTCAAAAGATGGCAAAAGCCTGTACTCTGCAGGGTCTGATGGAAAAATATTGAAATGGAACATGCAAAATGATGCCAGGTCTTATACCGTCATCGATTCTACTGATGTGGTAAATAGGGTGGTCGATATCAGCAATGATGAGAAGTGGCTGGCCCTGGGTAGTGACAATTTTGAAGTGTTTATATATGATCTAAAATCTCCGGGAGCAGAACCTAAAAAAGTAAAAGGCCATGCAGGTGCGGTTTTCGACCTGGTCTTTCTGCCAGACAATAACGGGTTCATTTATACCTCTGGTGATGGAATTGTTTGGAAAAGCGACTTTATTTCTACTACTCCTATTGCCCAGGTAGCGTCAAGGGTGAAATCGTTGACGATAAGTCCTGGTGGCAATATACTGGCTGGTGGCAATGAAGAAGGACATGTGGTGCTATGGGATTTGAACAACAACAACGAAGAGCGGCAATTGTACAGAACTGAAAAAGTTCCGGTTAGCGCCATAACCTTCAGCAATGATGGCCAACTTTTAGTATTTGGTGATGAGAATGGTAACGTAACTATATGGGATCTTGAAGGTAAAAAAGTAAGAAAGAAAATGCCTGGTCATGAGTCTGACATTACTGACCTGGAATTCAATGCAGACAACAGTCTGTTGGCATCTACAAGTCGGGATGGTACTGCCAGGCTTTGGATTATGGATGACCTCAACGACCTTCCCATTGAACTGGACGACCATGGTGATGGTATTGAATCTGAAAAATGGGTATGGTCTGTGAGTTTCAATCCTGATGGCAATTCACTAGTGACTGGAGCTGGCGATTCAAACATTAGACTATGGCCTGTGAAGCCCGATGGCATGGCGGATGAAATTTGCAATTATATAAGTGAAAATATGATGCAATCCACTTGGGAGGCCTATGTGGCCAAAATTGACGATATCCCGTACCAATTTACCTGCGAAGGGAAGCAGATGCGTGCTGAACAAACCGTGGAATAACCTATGAATTGTACTAACTTGACAAGACTACTATCTATATTTTTTGGTATCATGTTTGGGCTAGCGCTTCAAACCAGTGCCCAATTCAAACTAAAGAAGAAAACCGATGATGAAACTACGGGAATCAATTATTCCCTGCTTCTCAATCAGGCAGAGGATGATTTTGAAAAGGGCAACTTATCCAGAATTCCAGGTAATGTGCAAAAGGGCTTTGTGAAGAACGGTTTTTCGAAGGAGGAAATAATTCGTGCACATCGGTTGCTGACCATGGTGCACATATTTTCGGACAATGAACCAGCTGCCGAGGCAGAGATGATCCAACTGCTAAAGTCAGATCCGGAGCATCCTATAAACCCCCTCACTGATCCGGCTGAATTTCAATACCTGTATCAAAAATTCAGGACCAAGCCCATTTTTCGGATCGCTTTTAACTTTGGATTGAATCAGTCCAGGGTAAATACCATGGATTTGTTTGCAACAACCAACACGAATGATTCGGACGAGACATTCACACCACAGATCGGGCTTCAATATGGTGTGTCTATCGAAAGGGAATTTGGGTTCAAAGGATTGGAGGCTTCTTTTGGGGTGCTTTATTCGGGGAAAAAATATGGTTTGGAAGATGATATTATTGACGGTGCTACGGCCACAGACAATCCCTTTTCTACCATGAAACAAACCGATGCGGCAGTATATCTGGATGTGCCGCTCTTGTTACGGTACAACGTCAATTTATCAGGCTCCAAATTTGTCCCTTTTATTTACGGTGGAGCTGAGGCTAACCTGTTGTTGTCTGCCACCAGAAAAGAGGCGGAGCGGTCAGGTGCCCAGTCGATAAGTGTGGCAGTTCAGGATTTAAAGGCAACAGAAGAAAGAAACAAACAGAGTTATTCATTTGTCGGAGGGGTAGGTTTTAAATATAAACTCAAAACCCACTTCTTTAAGTTTGAGGCCAAGTATGCCAAAGGTCAAACAAACCTGGTCAATCCGGAAAACAGGTACACCAATACCACTACTGTTTTCAGGCTGGCGCATGTGGACAACAATCAGTCAATTGATTTGATTGCAGTTAATTTCGGGTACGTTTTGTCTATATACAATCCGAAAAAATTGAAAAGGTTTAGGAATTAAAGTCAAGGATTCAAAATGGTTCGACATTACATACAATATTTCCTATTGGTTGTCATTTTAATCCCAGGTTGTACGCCTGTGGATGATACCAGCCCATCACAGGAAGATTTTTTCGTGAAATTCTATGGGGACTCCCAGGTGGAAACTGGTGATGATGTATTGATCACTGATACCGGATATCTGGTGTTTGGTTCCACCAACAGCCCTACACTCAACAGCAACGGGGGAGATGATGTGGATTTTTTCCTTGTCTTTACGGACTTTGAGGGAAACGAAACCAACCGATTGTCTTTTGGGACCGAGTTTGATGAAGTGCCGAAACGGATCAAACCAACCAGCGATGGGGGATACATCATGGTGGGTACTACTACCATTTTCAATGCAGGAGATCCTTCTACGAATGTCGATGATTCCCAGCACACGAATGTGATTGTTTATAAACTTGATGCGAGTGGTACCGAGCAATGGTCATATAATTATGGCTTTGCCAAGACAACACCTGTCAACACGGCTGATATTGAAGATTCCAATGAGGAAGGTTATGATGTGGTAGAAACTACCGATGGTGACTTTGTAGTATTGGGTACAACCAATAATGTTCGAACAAACAAGGATAACCCGAACCCTGATACTGATATAGCGGATCTCTATTTATTCAAAATTTCTGGTACTGGGGCAGATAACTCCATGATTTGGCAAAGAATTGATGGTTTTGTTGGAAACGATCAAGGAAGGTCGCTGGTGACCATTAATGGAGGCGGATTTGCCGTCATGGGTAATACAGATGTGGAAAAGGATGGTTCTGGAGGAGGAACCAATATTATTTTTCTTACTGCTAACGACGAAGGACTGAATAGGCAGTTCAAAGTATTTGGAAGTGGTGATGACTCCAATGACTTTGCTTCTAAAATGAAGCCAACCAGTGATGAAGGGTTTATTATAGTAGGTACGGCGGCCACAGCAGCAGGGAATAGGACAATATTAATGAAGGTGACAGCTAACAGGACGTTGACCTTTTTTGAGACCCTGGAAGTCAATGAGGAAGTGACCACAGCAGGGGTAGCATCCCGAACAGGAAATCCAATCAACAATGATGGAAATGATGTGATAGAATTAAGTACTGGTGGTTATCTGGTTGTAGGAAAGAGGACCGGTGGTTTTTTAGAAGGCGATCCAAGTGGTGAAGATATTTATTTGATAAAAACTGATCCTTTCGGCAAGCTCACAGAAGGGGAGACCACTGAATTGAAAGAAGGCCTTTTTGAGAGGAAGTTTGGAGGGTTAGGAAATGATCAGGCCAATGCCATTGTAGAACTTCCGTCAGGAAAACTGGTCATCGCCGGAACGAACGATTTTGGTGGTACAAACTCCACTATGATGACATTGATGAAACTAAACCGTAGGGGTGAGCTTCTGAGGTAATATAAATATTCCAATATTTTTTTTTATTATTTGAATATTCATAGAAAACCTTTTACATTAGATATTGAAATAATGGTGAGAAATACGAATTATCCAATGAGTGCAATAATTTCTGGTAAAAATTCAATTATTTACTATCCTTCTATGGATAATTCAATGATTTCTTACAAAAAAGACAATACAATAGTTCAATTACAAATTGGATTATTTGAATAATATTAATTGATACGCTATGATGGACAAGTACTTCGCCAATCTTCATAAGAAAACATTTGCAAGTCTATTGATAGGCCTCATGTTGAGTTCATTTTCTGTTTTTGCAGCCCCACCAACCAATACAGTACCGGGAACCATATCTGCAAGTAAAAACAAGGCCTTAAGGATTACGAACGGACTTAGTGTTGACGATACAGATTTGGACAATTTGACAGTGACCCTCACAGTTACGAATGGGGGGCAATTGTTTTTGGGAACTACTGTTGGGCTGACAGTGAATGATGGGGATGGAACTGATGGAAGTGTCCAAATATTTGGTGATCTCACCAGTTTAAACAATGCTTTGGCTGACCTTACCTTTATTAATGAGACTACTGCTACTTCGAGTATATTCGTAATCCAATCTAATGATGGAGGAGGGAACGTGAACAATAATTTCACCATTAATTTAAATAATGACAATTCCCTTGCCTTTGCTGGCGATGATGATGTAATGAGTATCCCAAGTGGGGGGGCATTTTTTACTGGAGGTACCTTTACTTATGAGGCCTGGATTTTAATAGTAAATGATGGTAGCCCACAGTGGGAAATTTTTGAGTTTAGCAATGCTACCTCCAATGTGATTTATATCAATAGTTCTGGTCAGGTAATAGCTGAAGACACCAATGGTGGACTTGGTGGGAGGTTAGCATCTGATGTTGGTGCTTTTCCGATTGATGGGAATTGGCACCACCTGGCCATAGTAGATGATGGTACTAATCCTGAGGTCATTTATGTGGATGGCGCGGTTGTTGGTATAGCCCTGGACAATTTTACAAATTTTAATACTTCGGCAGGCACGAGCAATATACTTGTCGGGGACAGGGCATCAATAGCAGGTTATGAATTCTCCGGTCAGATCGATGAATTAAGGGTTTGGTCTGTTGGGCGTTCTGCTTCGGAGATCGCCAACAACAAAGATAACGCGCTGGTAGGCAATGAGCCGGGCTTGGAGGCTTACTACAGATTGGACCAGGGCACAGCAGGTGGCTCGAATGTAGGTGTAAACAATGCAACAAACAATGATGATTCCGGAGGTTCTTTTAATGCAGGATTGACCGGGTTTGCTTTGACAGGTACCACTTCTAACTGGGTGTACGGCCAGAATTATTTTCCCTCTGTAAATACAGATCCAGCGAGTGCTGTGTTGTCATTAAGTGCAACCCTTGGAGGCAACATAACTGACCAAGGGGGAAATGTGATAACCGAACGAGGTGTAGTATATGCCGTGACCTCTACGAATGACCTTCCTGTAATCGGAGGGACTGGAGTAACTAAGGAACCCGAAGGCTCAGTGGGCACTGGAACTTTTTCTGAGAATATAAGTGGATTGACATTGTCCACCAACTACACGTTTCGTGCGTATTCTATGAACGTAGCTGGAACTTCTTATGGAAATACCCAAACTTTTACAACACAGTCTTTTACCGCTCCGATAATATCTACATCAACCCCGGCTTCAGGTCGCACCAGTGTGTCGGCCATTGTAGCAGGAAATATTTCTTCCGATGGTGGACAGCCAATTACCGAAAGGGGGTTTGTCTATTCTGTAACTACACTTGACGCAGATCCGTTGATCGGGGATCCTGACGCTGTTCAGGTCATCGACCCCATGACAACAACTGGTAACTATACGAAAAAACTTGAAGGTTTAACCCCAGGGGAGACGTATTCCTATAAGGCATATGCAACCAATTCGCAGGGTACTAGTTATGGAAATGCAGAGCAATTCGTATTAGCCGATTCACCTACTTTTTTACCCGGTGATTTGGCATTTACCATGACCAATGGTGATGCTGCGAGTGCATTTGCTGTTGTAGCACTGAAAACCATTCCATCAGGTACAGTCATACACTTCACCGATAAGGGCTATGATGTTGATGTCAGCGATTTTTTTACCGCTGAAGGGATAGTTTCATTCACTGCCGGCACTACTATCTTTACAGGTGATCAAATTTTGATCGACCCTAATGGAGCCGGCACAGCGACATTGAAAAGTGGTGGGTCTGCGGGCTCAATTGTAGAAACAGGAACTTTTTTAATAGACCCCAGTGGTGACAATATTTTTGCATTCCAGGGTATAGTAAACAGCAATACCAATTATGCCATCGGAGGGTTTGTGGCGGGTTTATTGACTGACTTTTCTAGTGCCAATATGAATGTCACGACATCCTGGACCCTTGTTGCTGACGATGTAAACGAATCAGAAATTCCCACCTCTTTAACCAATGCCGACAATGCTGTTTCTTTATTTCCGGGGGGAAATAGTACTTCTCCTTTTCATAGGTATAATTATAGTACTGTAACAGGGTTGGCCCATGAGGTAAGGTTAGAAATCAATAACCTCGCAAACTGGAACAGAAACCAAGCTTCTGCGGCCAACATGGCCACACTCGGAACCTTCAACATCAATTCTCCACCCATAGTTACAGTACCCGGAGATCAAATTATAGATGATGTAACGACTGTGGTTTTTTCCGGAGCTGAGCTTGTAAGTGTGGCAGACAATGACGGGCATGACCAAACTGTGGTGGTAACAGCAACGAACAATGGAAATTTTTCGAATAGTACAGGAACAATATCAGTTGTGGCGTCTGGTGCTATTGTTAACAATAACAATACGTCAAGTGTTACAATTAGCGGTACCCTGACAGATGTCAATGCCACTCTTGATGGTATGCAATATGTGCCGGGAGGAATAGCCGGACAGCATCAAATCACTGTTTCTTCCGATGACGGAAATACCGGAACCGATTCCAAAATCATTCTGGTAAATGTGTCAGGTACTTTTGATGTGGGCACCAATACAGCAGATACAGGGCTGGGCTCTTTTAGGGAGGCACTGAACGATGCTAATTTATCAGGTGCAACCGCTGATGTCATAGAATTTACAGGTATGACTGGGGGGGTAATTACACTCGCGTCAGACTTACCGTCGATAGCTGGTACTGTCACCATCAATGGTCCCGGAGCAAGGGATTTGACTATTGATGGTGTTTTTGTTTATAAATTGATCCGAAGTTCAACACCAGTGGTGGATTTGGAAATCAATGATTTGACATTGATGGGAGGATCGAACATCACCACCAACAACCGCGGTGGGGCCATTTCAGTTGATGGGATCAATAGTTTAAAAGCAACGGGTCTCCATATTACCAACAACCAGGCATACACCGATGGTGGTGGGATATACCTAAATACCACTGGAAGTTCTTCCATTTCGGGATGTTTAATAGAAAATAATTTTTTGGCCAGTGCCACACCCGATGACCGAAAAGGAGGAGGTATTTATTTGGATTCTGATTGTAATATTTCAAACACTACTATTTACAACAATACAGCTGTTGAAGGTGGAGGTGTGTATGCTAATTTTGGTATTCATGCTTTCAAACATATGTCCATTGCGTCCAATCAAGTTTATTTAAATCTCATAGGTGCAGGTACCGATGTAACCCTGGAATATTCTATCATTGAGGACCTTACAATAAACCCGGGTTCTGGCCAGGTAAGTGCTGCCAATGTTGTCAGCCATATTTTTTCAACTTCAGGGGGAACAGTTTTGAATGCATCAAATGTAACCAGCGGATCTGTAGATGCCATACTAGGAACTATTGTCAATCAGGGAGGAAATACAAATGTTTTACAAATCAGTGGAATCAATTTGGTAAACGCAGCAATAGGAAGTGCCGAAGGTTTTGACCAGATAGGAAACGCCCGACCCAATGGAGCGGATGTAGATTTGGGTGCTTATGAAAGGGATCCTGTTAGCCCGAAATTTGAAGTCACCTGGTTGGACAATAACCCTGCCGATGGTGTGGTGGATCGGGCCCAATTGGACTTTGATGTAAATGTTATATTCAAAGATGCCAATGCAGGTGCGGCTAATTTTGATGCCTTCTCTTTGTCAGGTGGGGCATTCAATACTGCCGAAACTGATTTCGGCACAGCCACTTACAAAAATATAAACACCTTTACAGTGGATGTTACGGGATTGGTTTCTGGTACAAGTCTAGCTGATTTCCCAACTATTACTTATAATGACTCAGGTGAAATAAGCGTGGTGTCTTTTGATACAGGCGACCAAATGGTCAATGCCAGCACACCAACAACTACCAATGATGCTGCGCTACCTATAATTACAGGCATTTCACTAGACCCAAACAACACTTTTGTTGATGTGACTTTTAGCGAGCCGGTATTTACAGATTTGTCAAGTTCAGCGTTGCTCGCTTCTGACTTTACCTTATCGGTAACCGGCGGTATGGCCAGTTTAACAAATACAACACCTACTGGTATCACGGATTTAGGAAGCAATGTATATCAGTTGACATTTGATTTGGATCAACCGGCCAGTGGTACTGAAACCTTAACGGTCAATCTCTTTGACGGGATGGCGGTATATGATGCGGCAGGTAATCCGGCATCCGGCACCCAAACCAATAATACGGTTGTCCTAAATGATAAACTTCTGCCGTATATTACCAAAACTGTGGTGGCAGCTGATAATAGTAACATCGAAGTAACTTTCAACGAGCCTGTATTCAATACTACTGGTGGAAGTGGGGCTTTAGAAACGACCGACTTCACCATTTCAGTTTCGGGAGGAGTGGCCGGTTTTAGTGGAACACCTGATGCTATTACTCCTTTAGGGGGCAATACTTATCAGTTGGATTTTACGCTCAGCCCACCGCTGGCAGATGGAAATGAAGTCCTGACAGTTAACCCTGCCGATGGTTCTTCTATTTTTGATGCAGCAGACAATAATGCTCTAGCAACCCAGTCCAACAATACTGTATCTCTAAACGATAAGTTGCCACCTACAATTACGAATACCATTGTAGCACCGGACAACACCTTTATAGATGTCACTTTCAGTGAACCGGTATTTACAGATTTGGCAAGTGGGGCACTGGTGGCAGGCGATTTTACTTTGTCTGTTACAGGAGGTGTAGCCAATGTGGTTAGCCCAACTCCTACCGGCATAACCCCTCAAGGCGGGAATATCTATCGACTTACTTTTACACTCGATGCTTTGCCCAATGGTGCCGAAACCCTCACCGTAAACCCTGTTGATGGAGTAGCTATTTTTGATGGTGCCGACAACCCTGCAGCAGCAAGCCAAAGCAACAATGAGGTAGCCCTCAATGACCAAGCCCCTCCTTTTATTACGGGTGTTACATTAGATCCAAACAATACATTTGTAGATGTAGCATTCAGTGAACCTGTGTTTAATGCAACTGGCGGTAGTGGTGCTTTGGAAGAAGTGGATTTCGTTTTATCTATTAGCGGTGGCGTTGCAAGCCTTGTTTCATCCATACCAACAGGCATAACAGATCAGGGCAGTAATGTTTATCGCCTTACTTTTGACCTGGACCAAGCGGCCAGTGGTACCGAAACTTTAACAGTCAACCTGATTGACGGAGCATCCGTTTTTGATGGGGCGGATAATGCGGCATCAGCTACCCAAGCCAACAATTCTATTTTATTGAATGATAAATTGCTGCCATTTATAACGAAAACTACAGTAGCAGCAGACAATAGTAACATTGAAGTAACTTTCAATGAGCCTGTTTTCAATACCAATAGTGGAAGTGGTGGATTACAAACCTCAGACTTTGTACTCTCTGTTTCTGGAGGTGTTTCAAATGTGGCCAGTCCTACCCCCACAGGAATAACCTATTTGGGAGGTAATGTTTACCAACTGGATTTTACACTGAACCCGGCACTTGCAAGTGGTGCTGAAGTGCTTACTGTCAATCCTTCAGATGGCGCATCTATTTTTGATGGAGCTGGAAATGGTGCTTTGGCAGCACAAAGCAATAATACCGTAAATTTAAATGACAAGCTACCTGGTTCAATCACCAATACAATTGTAGCACCAGACAACACTTATATAGATGTTGATTTTAGTGAGCCCGTATTTACGGATATGGCTAGTGGCACACTATTGGCAGATGATTTCACTTTGTCCGTTACGGGGGGTGTAGCGAATGTAGTCAGCCCAACTCCAACGGGGATCACACCTCAAGGTGGAAATATTTATCGCCTTACTTTCACACTAGACGCTTTACCAAATGGAGCAGAGACCCTCACTGTGAACCCGGTTGATGGAGCTGCCATTTTTGATGGGGCAGATAATGCATCTGCAGCAAGTCAAAGCAACAATGCTGTTTCCCTAAATGATCAGGTGTTACCATTTTTTACCGGGGTAACTTTAGCCTCAGATAATAGCTATATTGATGTGGCATTTAACGAACCTGCGTTTACTACTAATTCTGGTGGTGCGCTGATAGCGGGAGATTTTACATTATCTGTTAGCGGAGGTTCGTCAACATTACTCAGTCCAACTCCAAATAGTATTGCTGATCAAGGGGGTAACGTCTATCGTTTGACTTTCACTTTGATTGGTTTGCCAAACGGGGCAGAAGTAATGACCGTAAACCCGGTAGATGGTGCAGCTATATTTGATGCTGTGGGCAATGCGGCCATTGCGACCCAGTCCAATAATACAGCTTCTTTAAATGACCAGCAACCACCTACTATAAATACCAGTACATTTGATGCAACTTCAAATAAGCAACTTTCAATCACAGTAAATGTAGATGAAATTGCAACGTTGTACTACTCTATCTATACCACGCAGCAGGCAGGAGGAAGCCCGGCTCCAGCCGATATTAAAAATGCCGCCAATACACCTGATTTTAGCGGTAGTTTTTCAGTGCCAACAGCCAACGTGGATGTTACTGGCTTTGCTGTAGAGTCATTCATAGACAATCAGCAATACTATACCTATATAGTGGCAGAAGATGGATCGAGTAACTTATCAACCGTGGTTGAAGATGTTCGGACTATGTTTGATACTGATCCTCCTTTTATTATTTCACAGAGCCCGGAAAACATTGGTGTAACGAGTATTGACCTGCGGATAGAATTGGATGAAGATGCTACAATATATTTCATAGCAAGGTCTTTGACAGGGTTGGCTACACCAACCCATCAGGAGGTGATCGATGGTATCGATGGTAGCGATGTTACAGGTTCTGGGGTTTATACTGCAGGCTCAACCCAAGACTTTGTGATAAGCGGCCTGGCCAACAATACTGCTTATGATATTTTCTGGTTTGCCGAAGATGGTTCGGCAGGAGCCAACCGAACAGATGTGCAGGAGATTAATTCTGCAACGTCTGCTGATGCTACTGCTCCAATTTTCAACTCATTTTCTACTTCAAACCTAAATACCACATCAGTAGATATCAATGTAGATTTAGACGATGTTGGTACCATTTTTTATGTGTTCCAGCTCAACGGAGAACCTGTTCCTTCAAACGCACAAGTGGTCAGTGGAGCTGGGGCTCCTGGAGCAACCGTCCAACAAAGTGGTTCATTTACTGTTGGTACGGCTAATGTAATCATTACTGAATCAGTGAATTTCCTTCCTGCTGATACGAATATGGATTTATATGTGGTTGCGGCAGATGCTGCGAACAACACCAGAATAGCCCCGGTTTACCCGGAGGACGTGATTACACCTGCTGTAGCGGCATTGGTCAATATTACAGTAACAGCCCCAACAGTAGAATTATGTGTGGGTGAGGATTTTGTACCATTAGGTACTGTAGCAATTATTGAAAATAATACTTCTGCAGGGAAGGATGCTTTTCTTAATAACAATACCACCGTTACACTTAAATTGACATTGCCTGATGGTATTGAGTTTAATACTGCTGCCAGTGTTTCTGTAACTGAAAGTGGGAACGATGATTTCGCCTCTGGTCCAACTTTGACTTCATTAACAACAAGTGCGATCACTATTACCTATAGGATTAATGGTGATGGACAGGTGGATGATATTACCATCACAGGCTTGGAAGTAAAAGGGACACAGTCTGGAGCTTCAGGGTCTTTACAAAGGCTTGCAGGGGATGGCGGAACGGCCACCATTGACGGAAATAATCCTGGAGATGGTGTGAGTCATGCCAACGTATCGGTAGGTGTATCCTCTGCGCCACCTGCAGCGTTGGTGGTTACTTATTGTGAAGGGGATGTTGTGCAATTGTCTGACTTTACAACTAATAGTGCCAACTTTACTTGGTACACAGACTTTAACCTGACATTGTTAGAGCATACAGGTGAGATTTTTGACCCTGAAACTGACCTCAATTTTGATGTGAACGTTCCGGACACTTATTCATATTTTGTTACAAATACATCTTCCGGATCATGCCCCAGTTCTGCTGCTCAGGTGGATGTGATTGTAAACCCTACGCCAGTGGCAGATGCAGGCCTTGATCAAGTAGAATGTGCCGGGGTAGAGTTGCTTGTTGGTGGATTACCTTCTTTGGTAAGTACCGGTGCAGTAGGTACGCATACTTATCAATGGAGGTCTGAGCCATTAGGTGTAGGAGGTGAAGTAATGAGGGCCCTGGATGAAGATTTTGATTCAGGCACCATTCCACCCACGGGCTGGTCTCATGCAGGTACTTCTGCTTCAGGCAATGCGCTGGCTTTTGATGGAGCGGATGCGTTGGTGATCCCGGCAACAGGTGGAAACATTGTTTCTCCAAGCTTTGGGCGTTTTGATTCCAAAGCGGTTCTCTTCTTTTACGGAAGGGCAGAAACAGCTGTATCAAACGGAGCACAAATCGAAGTATTTGGTTCTGATGATGGTTTTACGACTGAAATATCGTTGGGAACAGCCTTCATTTCTTCCACTAAGTACAAGCAATTTGCCATAGAAATACCTGCTGACGACAATGGCGGTGGCTCTTTCAATATCCGGATTGAGTATGATAATTCCGGTGGAGCAGATGAAAACTTCATCATTGATGAGTTGATTCTGGACAAAGGAATAACCAATGCCACACAGGCTGTGAAGTCCAATCCATTCTTTGCCCCTCCATCCAACAATGCCGGACTGGGCGATTTGGTTTATGATTTGGTTTTGACCATCGTAGATCCGAACCTTTGTAAATCAACGGACGTGCCTAATGCTGACGATTATACGGCTCGAATTACAACACATGACAAAATATCACCGACCATCTCTTTCCAAGATGCAGGGGGAAACACGGTTGCTGGAAATGTCGGTATCAATACCGAATTTTTGAATATCATTATTGATCCACCGGCCACCACTTCTCCCGGTAACCCTGATCCTGGCGTAGAATTTACCGGTACAGCGATTTCATACAACGCTTCTACTGAGTTTTATGAATTTAGCCCAGCAGATGCTGGGGGAGGTGACTTCACCATTACATATACTTATACAGAGAGTGATACAGGAGATGATTGTGAAGAATCTATCCAAACTTCAATCAGCGTGGTGGCTTCCTTGCTGGATGGACTTGTACTGTCCAATTGTATTGATGTAGCGCCCTATGATATCAATCCTAGTCAGGATATGATTGACCAACTCTCAGGGAGTGGGGATTCGTTTGTTGAGTTGAGGTACCCGGACAATACTACACCATTGACCTTTACAAACACATATGCAGATCCGGGTTCGAATACCCTTCCAATTTTTACATTCGATCCTGATCAGGCCTCTAGTATCAATAATGTAACAAATGGTGAAAAATTTGGGCCAATGTCTTTGTTTGTTGTCACCTCAAACACATCTACTACTATTACCCAAAGCGTGGATGTTGTGCCACAACCTACGGTAGGTATTCAGGTGTACGATGATTTTAATGATACTTTCTCAGCTTTTCAAAGCAGCTATTGTGAGACTGATGCAATAGTTCAGTTATCGGGTATAGTTCGATCCACAGGTGATGTTTCATCTTCTACCGTACAATTAACAGATTTGGAAGACGATGGTTTATACGAGATTTCTTCTAATGGGGGAGCCAGTTATACCACGCTGACCGATGGGCAATTTGATCCTTCCATAGGTGCCGGCTCATATATTATTCGATATACTAACGATATCGGCAATGACCCGGCGGTAGAAGGAGGGGCAGGGTGTACGAATTCTGCCTTGAGGGCAGTAACTGTTTTTGCCCAACCCTCAATTCCTTCGTTGAACATAAACCCCAATTACGCCAGCAACATTGACCCTGACTTATCGGCATCAGTAACATTCGGTGGGGGGTTAATCGACAATAATGGGAATGATGCCTATAAATTTGTTTACTGCGAAGGGGAATCTGTTACTTTGATTTATGCTGATTTCGTAGATGCGGACAATAATAAAGTACAGGATGCAGGCACAGAAAAATACTTCAGGTGGTATGATGACGATGGTTCGGGTAATCCTGACTTTGATGCGGAAATCCCGGTCAATACGCAAAGTGGTGGCAATACTGACAGGAGAATAATTACGCAATCTGATTTGTTCTTTGGTACTCCGGATCCGGGCACCTATTCTTTCCACTTAACCCAGACAGCCAACAGATCACCCCTGACCACAGGTACTATATTTGCAGGATGCGAAAGTACAACCCGACAAATTATCATCGAAGTAGTACCTGATCCGGAAGTCCATGATCTGGCTGCTGCATCCAACTTCTTTGATGATGTGGCCAACACAAGACAGGTGATCGAATATTGTGAAACAGAGCCAGTTCAAAATATACAAGTCAACCTGACAACACCAGCTATAGGTACTGATGAAATTGTGTGGTTTGATGAATTTGGAACTGAACTGTTTGCGACAACAAGTGCCACGGTAACACCAGTCCAACTGGGCTTAGGCACAGGTGCTGTTGGTGGAGGAACAACAACCCCGCCTGTTAAATCTCAATTTACCAATACCGCAACAATAGAATATACTTCTTCAGATAAAGTTCCTGCATTCATTATTGGTGAGTTTGCTGTTGACCATACCAATGCCAGGTTACAATTTACAGGGTCTAGCAGTTTTGTTCTTGGTGAAGAGGTAACCAGCGCATCTGGCGGAAAAGCTACTATCATTCAAGTTACCAATGGATTGAGCGACGTTATTGTGAACAACATATCCGGGTTTTTCCCAGTGGGTGAGCAAATCACTGGAAGTATAAGTGGGGTGGGGCAACTTACAGAATTTAGAAGGTCAGGTAACAATGGATTTGGAATAATTACCAATGACGATGGTTCTAAACTGAATATAAATGTTAGTGTCGACAACTTTACGGTCGGTAATAATTTAGCGGGGAATACAGGCTTGGCACAAGCCTATATTAATAGTTATACCAGGGATGTTGAAATATTGCCCTATACTTTTTATTATGCTAGAAGGGATGAGGCCGGTTTAATTACGCAGGATGCAAGTGAAGGTGATTTTCCTGGTTGTGATGGTGTACTGACTAAAGTGGATATATTCATTTATCCAAAACCTTTAGCTCCTGAACCTGATGCGGTATTTGATACCGAGATATATGCCTGTGTGGGGAATATAACTACCTCCACTAACCTGAGAACACCCGAAGGTTTGAATCAGGACAAACAGTATTTCTGGTATGAAAATGCTTCAGGGGGAAGTTCTTTTGCTGATAATGACATTACTTTTAGCGAAGTACAAACGACGGGCCCTAACCTATCTACAGCATTTGATTTTAGTAATCCAGGTACTACCACCTATTATTTATCCCAAATCGATAGGTCTGCGGGGGCATCACCAGACAATACCAATATTACCCCGGGTTATGAAGGATGTGAAAGCGTTGACAGAACACCTGTAAACATAACCTTGTTTGCCAAACCTTCTGCACCAACTCTTACTGTAACCGATGACAATGGTGACCCTGTGAGCATTTCGAGCTCAACATTACCCAACAGTAATGTCACTTATCTCGTTTGTCAGGGGGAAATAAATACTGGATTTACCTTTGATGCTGGTACAAGCTACGCAGGTTCTAATAGACATGAATTTAACTGGTACACGGTCAATGCTACAACGGGTGCACTGGAAACTTTTATAGGAACTTTTTCAGGAGGGGCAACCCCAGATCCTTCTACAGATTTAGGCTTGGTTGGTGCTACTGGTGCGAAATACTTTGGGATTACCCAAACTACGGATATTATTGATGGGGAATTTGTGGGTTGTACAAGCCCTGCCATCAATGTTGCCTTTAACATTAAAACCATTCCGGGTGGACCGACCATTGGCGATCCAGATTTCTTCCTGTGTTTTGGTAGTGAGGTTCAGACTGGAGACTTGACTGTAAGTGGCACAGGGTCAGAGGCTTATTGGTACAGTGATCCGATTGGAGTAGGCAACCCTGCTTTTAGGATCGCCACAACTTTTGATCCGGATGGTACAGCACTGGGACTGTCTTCAACTACTGCTGCCGGGAATTATTCCTATTTTGTTACCCAGGCTACTGACATTGACAATGCAGCAACTCCAGCCTTTGGAGGATGTGAAACTGCTGTAGGAAGTGAATTGGATGTGATTGTTCATATCGAACCGATAGAATCTGGCCCGACATTGCTCACATCAGAACTCAACCGTACGATATGTGAAGGTGAAAACTTTACTGCAGTTACTGTTACCAGCCCTACAGCCAATGCCTACCAGTGGTATAAAGATGCGGCGGGCACTATAACCATTCCCGGCGCTACAGGGGTCTCCTATTTGCCTACGGTGGCAGATTTTACAGGATTTCCTCAGGTATCAGGTGGTAAGTTTGTTGCCGATTTCTCCATATATGTTGGACAATTTACAGGAGAATCTGATTGCCCAAGTACCCTCACACAAGTGGATATGACGGTGCATTCTACTCCTGTATCACCCATTACTACTGCCAATGCCAATGGAAATGAATACGAAATCTGTCAATTTGCGGCATTCGTAAATCCTGCAGTTGACGTAGCAGGGTTATTAGCCGGAGAGCAATATAATTGGTACTCTGATGCTGGTTTAAATAACCTGGTAGCATCTGGTATTACTTTTAACATTACGACCAATGAAGTAAACCCCAATGTGTCTGGTACAACCAATTTTTGGGTAGCTAAAACAGAAAACATAGGATCTCCCTCTGGTTTTGCGGGGTGTGAAGGCCCTGCAACAATGATCAAATATACTGTGAACCCCTTACCCGTACTTGACCTTACAAATGGAAGTGGGGGCGCATTGCCAGCAGCGGTTTGTGTGGACAATGGTAACATCAGCCTGCTTGGAAGTCCAGCCAATGCAAGTGGTTCTTTTTCTGTGAGTTCAGGTTTAGGTTTAACAGATAATGGTGACGGTACAGCAACATTCGATGTGCTGGCAGCAGTGGGGCAGACAAATACGCAGAATTATTTGGATCAGTCGGAGGTAATTACAGTTACTTATACTTACACTGACGCTAATTCATGTGTGAATAGCATAAATAAGAACATCACAATCAATGGATTGCCTTCTGTAGATGTTTCGTTTGGTCGCGAAGGCGAAGGTTTGGGCAAAAATGAATTCTGTATCGATGATGTAGAGCTAAACCTCATCGGTAGCCCTTCCAATGCGTCTGGTACCTTTTCAAATGCCATTAATAATTCAGCAATAGACAATACAGTAGGCAACAGCCGGGCTGAAATAGATTTATTGGATGCCTTTGAAACGGTCAATCCTGCCAAAGATTTCAGACAAGTAGATTACGTGGTGACTTATACCTATACTGGTCCAAATGGATGTGTCAATACTACTGACATAACCATTAAAATCAACAATACCCCTGAGCCTGACTTCTTAATTCAGAGAAACGGTGTATCATTGACTGGTTCAGGAGGAGTTGATCTGGAAGTTTGTATTGACGACATTTCAACAAGTGAGGCTACCGCTACGGATAAAATTGTCCTGCTTGACGATACTGATCCGGTAAATGGAACTTTGGTCGCTGGAACCTTTTCCGGAAATGCATCAGGTGTTCCCCTTAGTGCAGCTGCATTGGCCAAAAACAGCGAAGGTGAATATTATTTCTACCCATCACAGGCAGTAGCAGATGCGGTAGCTGGTAACCCTGTGGCGTTTTCTAATGTCACTTCGATCGATTTTACGATAGACTACACCTTTACCAACGACCTGACATGTTCGGGATCAGCCTCTGCATTTGGAAAAACGAAAAAAATAAGGGTTTACAGGTTGCCACAGCCAGTGATTAAAATTGATGATGGAGCTGCCCTCGATGAGAACGACTATTGTATCGATCATGACGTGAGTGGTGATCCGGTAAGGTTGTTCGTTCAGAGCATTGGGTTTGATACCGGGGATGGGTTCGGAGGAACTTTTGTGAGTGACCCTCCATTGTCTAATGCGGCCTTGTATAGTGCAGGTGTAAGTGGCGGACGTGATGAAATATTCTTTGATCCGGCGGTGGCTTATGCCGAATCAGGTTTGAATAGTGCCAATGAAGAAGTGGCTACATTCTCCATAACTTACGAATATGCCACGTCAGATATTGGGTGTACAGCTACCTCAGGTGCAGTCACTTTGGTTGTCAATCCATTACCTGTATTTGATTTTACCTATAGACAAGCCGGTGCAACAGCGGACAATGAAGTTTGCGTAGATGAAGGTACCCTAACTGTAGTGAGTTCTGATCCGGAATCTGGTGGGGCGATAGCTACCTTTAGTCTGGTAGGAGTACCCCAGACAGCTATAGACGACAACAATGATGGCACTGCTGATATTGATATTGAACAATTGTTCAAAGATGCTTCTGCAACTACAGGCTTTACAGAAAGGCAAATAAGTGTGGATGTAAACCTGCAATACCAGGATGCCAAAGGTTGCGCTAACAACGTGGTGCAGACCATAGTAATACATAACCTACCTGTGCCAGAAATGGATGTCGCAAGGAATGATGCCAGTGCTTCCCTGGTTACAGGGACAAGGGATGGTTCTGGAAACTTATTGGTAGAGTTGTGTATCGACGATTTGTCAACTTCGGAAGCCGGATCAGCGGATAAAATACTGATCAGTGACATTACAGACCAGGCCAGCCAGGGAACTTTTGTGAGCGCATCTTTTTCCGAATTGAGTTTTGGCTTGAATGGGGCCAACGATGGACTGGAAAACAATGGGGATGGTACCGCATTCTTTTACCCTGCTGCGGCAATGGCCAGGGCAGACAACAACCCCGCTTTCAGAACAGATACCTTCATCGATTTTGTGATCGATATGTCTTATGAAAATGATAACGGATGTAGCGGTAAAGCTTTGGCCCAATCCTCTGCGAATGGTGTGCAAGACATTGACAACACTGTAACTATTAGGGTATATCGCTCTCCAAACCCTACCATTAAAATAAACAACAACGGCAATATTGTAAGCTCTGCAGCTGTGTGTATTGTTGACGGAAATACCAATGCCAATGAAGTAACCATCTTTAGGGAAGGCATTCAGTTTAATCAAAATGGTGTGCTTGGTGGTGCGGGATCATATACGTTGGATCCTGCTTTATCAAGTGCTGCTTTTTCAGCACCCACAGGGATAAATGATGAGGCTATTCTCAATAGCCAATTGGCTTACAACGAATTTGGCAATGGATCTGATCCTTTGGTTGTGACAATCACATATACTTACTCTACTGATAAGTCATGTGGGCAAACATCCAATGCAGTCACAGTAACCATTAACCCACTGCCGACAGTTGATTTCGTGATACCGGAAGGGCCTGTAGCAGCCAATGTGAATGAATTCTGTATCGACAATGCCAACATTTCATTGAATGCTTCGGCTTTTGAAGGAACTGGTTCAGTATCTGCAGGAGGTTCGGGCTTGTTTTCTACCCAATTTGGCGCCTCAGGTTTGACCACTGTCAATGGTTTCCAGGCACAATTTAATTTCGAATCTGCTTATGAAACGGCTCAAGGTGATGGCAGTGAGCCAATTCAAAATGTGACTTACACATTTACTGATAATAGAGGTTGTATTGGTAAGGTAACCAAGCAAATAACCATCAACACTAAACCGGTAGTTCAAATAGATACAGAAGGCGGGTGTGATGATGCGGCTGTTGAATTCCAATTCTCAACTGTGCCCAACGATCCAAACAATCCCCAGACAACAGATCCGGGCAACCCAATCACGAGTGTAACCTGGGATTTTGACGACAAGGAAGCCACGGATGAAGATAATACCAGCAATGAATTTTCACCTTCACATGCCTATGTTGAAGCTGGCAATTATGCGCCTTCATTGTTCGTAGAGAACGACCGGGGCTGTGTGAGCACTGTCGTGACCAGGGATATTGTAGTAGGGGAGATTCCAGATGTTAACTTCACTGTTCAGGGATTATGTTTTACAGATGAAATAGTTTATACGGCTTCACCACAATCACTGACATTTGGAACGATAGATTCCTTGCTGTTTGATTATGGAGATATGAATATCGATTCTATTAAAGTTGTTAGCCAACAGGATTTCGTTTTCCCACACACTTATCAAGAACCAGGTACCTACGATGTAGCTTTGTCTTTGATTACCAACAACAAGTGTAATCGCGTCATTACGAGATCTGTAACGATTCTACCAGTAGAAACAGCACCGTATTTTAATGACTTTGAAGTTCTCAATGAATCTGATACTGTGAAAGTTAAATTTTACAAACAAGAAGAAGTTAATGGTATTAGAAAGAACGTTGAACCAGAACAATCTGAATTGGAGGTGGTATCGATGGATGGTTGGTACGTTGATCTAAGGCCAATAGAAGATAAAGAAGATCCGGAAGGCGACTGGGGTAAACTACCATCAGAATTTAACAGCTGGCAATATGGTATCCCATCAGGGGCTTTGGTAGCGGCACCTGGTGCCAACAACCATGCCTGGGCTACCAACCTGGATGGCAATTATATCAACAATGAATCCAGGTCATGGGTATATTCACCTTGTTTCGATTTCACAAGCCTTACCAGACCAATGGTATCTTTTGATCAGATTTTCCATTTCTCTGACCAACGGGATGGTGTTGTCCTTCAGTATTCTATTGATGGAGGCTCTGAATGGGTGGCTCTGGGTGATTACGAGCCCTTCACAGACGATGCGACGGGTACAGAGTGGTTTACCAATGAAAACATTACAGGTAAACCTGGTCAACAAGAACTTCAGGCTTCCAACGAAGGGGACATAGGCTGGGCAGGAAACCTGGGGGCTAATACTGCTCAGTGGGTTTCTGCAAGACATAAGCTGGATGGCATACTACCAGCTGATCGTAGTTCTGTCATTTTTAGGTTTGCCCTGGGTAGCGATGGTTCCGCTGCATCTGAAGGATTTGCATTTGACAATTTTGCCATCAAAGACAGGGAGAAAAACGTATTGTTGGAACAATTTTCGAGCACCAACGTAACGGCAAGTGCGACTGTGGATGCAAGCATCAACGCCATAATTGACGACCCAACGTTGAACAACGGGGATATAATAAGGGTGAATTATCATACTACTTTTAAGGGGGATTTGGATAATTTAGATACCAGTGTAACCCCTGCTGTCCTGACAAACCCTGATCCGGTGAGTATTTTGAATATAGAGGATCCGAGTGCAAGGGCAGTATTTTATGGAATTTCGGCGGCACCTACCTCCTTGATCAACGGGGAAGTGAACCGTGGAGCAACTGCCCGAACGGAAGTGCCGTGGACGCTGAACAACCTGGCAAGAAGATCCCTGGATGATGCCCTGTTCAATATTGTTGTGGATCCAAACTTCGGGTCTGATCAGGAAGTTTTGGACGTGAGTGTAAATATTACTGCTTCTCAGGATGTGGGTGATGATGGGGATGCCACTACGGCCCTGCCTGAAAAAGAAATCATCGTATATATAGCGGTTGTTGAAAAAACAGTGGTAATGAGCAATGCGGCCAACGGACAGTTGGAAACACGCGCAGCATTGAGGAAAATGCTGCCCAACGGCATAGGCACCAGAGAGCCAAGGAGACAGTATCCAATAGGGACTTCTGTGAGTGTAAACGAGTCGTGGGAAATCCAAAAAGGGCTTGATGGTCCTGATCTAGCTGTGGTAGTATTTGTGCAGGATATTGAAACCAAAAATGTTTACCAGACTGTTTCGGTGGATGTGGTTGGTAAAGTGAGCCCTACCATTACTGGCATAGATGATGGCTTTGATGGCAGGGACTACAGCTTGTATCCTAACCCGGCCAGCAAGGAAGTGTTCGTATTGTTTGATCAGATGACTACAGAGCTGATAAATTGGACAGTATATGACCAAACAGGTAAAATTTACAAATATGGAAAATTAAAACCTGGGGCAGAAGGTTTTGGCTTGGATACGCGTGAATTCCCATCGGGTATGTATTTTATTTCTATCAATGGGGAAAACCTGCAATTCAGAAATAAAAAGCTTATGATTGCGCATTAATTGTTTAACTATACCTTAAGGAAAGCCCCTCGGAATTGTTCGAGGGGCTTTTTTCGTTAATATGTACCTAAATGCCTGAAAAATAATCTTAGACCATTCATTCCGATCTCCTGTTTTATTGATTATTTTAGAGGTAAGGTCAATACCTTGATAAAATAACTTGATATCCTGATTGAGCATGAGGCAGCTAAAAATTACCAAGCAGATCACCAATAGGGAAGATCAATCCCTCGATAAATATTTTCAGGAAATTGGACGTGTTGAGTTATTGGATCCCGACCAGGAAGTAGAACTGGCATGTAGGATCAGGCAGGGTGATCAAATGGCACTTGAAAGGCTCACAAAGGCAAACCTTCGATTCGTAGTGTCAGTAGCCAAGCAATACCAGAACAAAGGACTCCCATTGAGTGATTTAATCAGTGAGGGGAATTTAGGTTTGATAAAGGCTGCCAAGAGGTTTGATGAAACCCGGGGGTTTAAATTCATTTCGTATGCTGTATGGTGGATTCGTCAGTCTATTTTACAGGCACTTGCAGAGCAATCACGGATTGTTCGTTTGCCCCTCAACAGGGTAGGTTTTTTGTCAAAAATAGCCAGGGCATTTTCAGATTTGGAACAAAAAAATGAAAGGGAGCCATCTGCGGATGAGTTGGCTGAGAACCTGGCCATGTCCATCGAAGATGTGACCCAATCGTTGATGAGCTCCGGGCGGCATGTGTCCATGGATGCACCCTTCCAATCAGGTGAGGAAGGAAGTCTGCTGGATGTAATGGAAAATGTGAACGAAAAAGACCCGGACGAAAAACTGATAAAAGATTCTTTGAAAAATGAAATCAAGCGAGCCTTGGCCTGTCTGACCCACCGTGAGTCCCAAATTCTGTCATTTTACTACGGCCTTGAAAACCAACAAGCCTATACCCTGGAGGAGATAGGAGACATATTTGAACTCACGAGGGAAAGGGTAAGGCAGATCAAGGAAAAAGCCATTCGCCGGTTGCGGCACGCATCACGCGCCCAATCATTGAGAACCTACCTCGGCTAGACTTTCTTTGCACTTTGCCTTACGGCCTTATTATCATACCCGTTTTTAAAGATAAATTCCCAACACAAAGCGATTCGTTCCGTATGCCCTAACGCCAAACCTGAACCAATCCTTTCACAAATGGTTAAGGAAATATTTAGAAGCGATCACAATTTTTTGAATCTTTTTTGACTGGCATCTGTTTCGCTTGTTAGTTAAAATATTAATTTTGAATTCTTTTTCAATAATCAGGAACACAATGACTCAGGAAAATTTAAAAGTACTAATCATAGGATCAGGCCCTGCGGGATACACAGCGGCAATTTATGCATCAAGGGCAGGTTTAAACCCCGTTTTATATACGGGTGGAGAGCCAGGAGGACAACTCACCACTACCACAGATGTTGAGAACTTCCCGGGCTACCCAGAAGGCGTAAGTGGCCCTCAAATGATGGTAGATCTTCAGAAACAAGCTGAAAGGTTTGGAACAGACATTCGGTTTGGTATAGCTACATCGGTAGATTTTTCATCTTATCCCCATAAAGTAATAATCGACGAAAAGCATGAGGTTACTGCTGAATCGGTCATTATTTCTACCGGGGCAAGCGTGAAATACCTTGGGTTGGAATCCGAGGCGCGATTGATGAACAAAGGTGTTTCAGGCTGTGCTGTATGTGATGGTTTTTTCTACAAAGGAAAACAGGTGGCTGTTGTAGGAGGAGGTGATACCGCCGCAGAAGAAGCTTTGTACCTTGCCAATATTTGCCCGAAAGTGTACCTGGTCGTTCGTAGGGATGAGCTGCGTGCATCTAAAATCATGCAAAAAAGGGTAATGGACAATGCCAATATTGAAATTCTCTGGAACAGTTCTACAGAAGAAGTGTTGGGTGAGGAAGAAGTGGAAGGAATGAGGATTGTCAACAACGTGACGGGTGAAAAATCGGATTTTGAAATCAGTGGATTTTTTGTTGCGATAGGGCATACCCCAAACACAGGCATTTTCAAAGGGCAATTGGACATGGACGAGACGGGTTATCTGAAAGTAGAGGCAGGCTCATCTAAAACGAAAGTCGAAGGAGTGTTTGTGACTGGCGATGCAGCCGACAAGATATACAGGCAGGCCGTGACAGCTGCGGGCACTGGATGTATGGGCGCACTGGACGCAGAAAGATTCTTGGCTGCTAAAGAAGCAGAATTGGCTTAAGTTGGAAAAGGAAAGCTCCTCCAACTATTGAATAATAAAGAAATTTTGGAAGCCACCAGTTGGAACAGAATTTAAAGGCTTCTGATATTTCGAAATGAATGCGAATAAATTTATGCGAGTAAAATACTGCACCAGTGTCATATTAATTTTAATGATGGTGGTGGTGAACGAATCTCTCGGTCAGGAAAAGAAACGAAGGCTGGGAGATTTTTTTAGGTTCAAAAACAAAAAAGTAGAAATACCAGTCACAGAAGAAGAGGAATTTGTGGTGGACTATGATGCCTTTGCTGTGGATACCACTTACCTGGATAGCATGATGTATGCTGAAGAGGTCAATTTGATGCGGGAATTGACTATGGCCCATGAAGATACCGCCCAGATTCCATTGTATTACAATGTGCCGGTTCAGGTGTCGGAGCAGTTAATGATAGATTCTGTATGGGTCACGCTGAACGAATATTATTCTATCTGGGACTCGAAAAAAGTCAACCCCTATGACCTGGATGGTGAAAAATTCAGTGATACCCTAAACATTCCCTTACACTACAGCAATCCTGACCTAAGCTGGACGATACCGATAAGCCAGGGGCACATCACTTCACCTTTTGGGTTGCGAAGGTGGCGGTGGCATTATGGTACAGACTTACGGCTCAACACCGGAGACTCTGTGAAGGTGGCGTTTGACGGAATTGTAAGGGTGGCACACTACGATCGCTACGGATATGGACACTATGTGCTCGTGAGGCACTACAATGGCTTGGAGACGCTCTATGGGCATTTTAAGAAGAGACTAGTAGGGGTAGGGGATGTAGTTCGGTCCGGTGACGTAATAGGTTTGGGAGGAAGCACAGGTAGGAGCAGTGGCCCACACCTGCATTTTGAAGTAAGGTACCAGGGCAATGCCATCGATCCCACAGAGATTTTTGATTTTTCCAATGACAGTTTGCTGGCAGATAGCCTTACCATTACGCCAAAGACATTCGCCTACCTGAAAGAAGCACGAAAGATTCGTTATCATAGAATTAGGAGTGGGGATACCTTGAGCCACATCAGTTATAGATATGGTATATCCATCAGCCAAATTTGCCGTTTGAATGGGATATCCCGTAAAACCATTTTAAGGGTTGGAAGGCGGTTAAGGCTTACCTAAGGGACTGACACAATAAACCATTTAAAAAATGAAATTAGATGTATTGGTATTTGCGGCCCACCCGGATGATGCAGAGCTATCCTGTGGTGGCACCATTCTCTCCCTGGTAGCATCAGGCAAAAAAGTGGGCATTGTTGACCTTACAAGAGGTGAGATGGGTACCAGGGGGTCGGCAGAGATTCGTGATCAAGAATCAGCAGCGTCTGCCAAAATCCTGGGCCTCAGTGTTAGGGAAAACCTCGGGTTTTCGGATGTGTTCTTCACCAACGACCGCCAACATCAAATAGAGGTAGTAAAGGCCATTCGCAGGTTTCAGCCCGAAATAATCTTGTGCAATGCGGTAAAAGACCGTCATCCTGATCACGGAAAGGCTTCAAGCCTTGTAGTGCAGGCTAATTTCCTTGCGGGGTTGAAAAAAGTAGAAACAGATATAGCAGGGCAGGTACAAGATATTTGGAGGGCTAATAACCTCTATCACTACATACAAACAGACTGGATACAACCCGATTTTGTAGTGGATGTTTCAGGTTTCTGGCAAAAAAGAATGGAGGCTGTTCGCGCTTTCAAGTCTCAGTTTTTCGATCCTGATGGCGAGCAACCCAATACCCTGATCTCATCCCCACAATTTATAGAAATGCTTGAGGCACGTGCCATCGAGTTGGGATTGTCCATCCGTGTTAAATATGGAGAAGGCTTCACTGTTGACAGAAATGTAGGTGTGTCTGACTTGTTTTCATTGCTGTAGTTGTCTTCAATAATAAATGGTTGTGGGCTAAATGAAACCACAAACACGGCAAGTGAAATCCACCCCAATACCTTTCTTTTAAAATCCAGGGGTTCATTGTGCAATACAGGTGGGTGGTATATTCCCAGAAACCTACCCAACACAAAAGCAAACAACAACCAGCCAGTGTATCCCTCTACATGGGGAAACAAAAAAGAAGTGGCAAATTGTGCGGAAAAAATAATAGATGCATACATCAGGCGGTTGCGCTTTAGCGGGGTAAACCTGTGAAAGCAATAGTATAAAAATATAAAATAGAATATTTCCACAAAAAGATAGTCAGACAGCACAAATGGATTGACCACACCCAGGCCTGCATAATAGATAAATACCAAAAACAAGCTGCCTGAAACAAAACGATGCTTCTTTTCCCCAATCAGGCCATACAATATATGCCCGCCATCCAACTGTCCGATAGGCAATAGGTTTAGTGCTGTGAAGAACAGCGCCAGGTAACCTGCCAGCAAATAGGGGTAGTGGAGCATTTCATTGGGGTGGGGAATCAGCGAGGTGTCGTTGGCCACATAGTTTTCAAAGAACCAGAAAAGCAGGTTGGGCCCAAGCGTAATACCAATCATATCCTTGTTTTCATAGGCATATAAATGATAGTCCTTGCCCCATTGCTCATATTCGGGGTGTATCTTGAAGACATAATCGATAGGGGGCAGGTGGGTAAACCCATACTGCAATACAAAAAGTGCAATAATGAAACCAGCCAGGGGCCCGGCAATACCGATATCAAAATATTTTTTACGGCTATTGATATGGTCTTTTATCCTGATCACCGCTCCCATGGTGCCAATGGACGGCCCTCCGAGGAAGCCCAGCCATAACGGGATGTAATAGGGCAATGTTACCCTTACCTTGTGGTATTGTGCTGTGAAGTAATGTCCGAATTCGTGTATGGTGAGTATGCCTAGAAAAGGGATGGAAAACTGAAGCCCATTGAG
The DNA here is from genome assembly GCA_040222275.1 of Cyclobacteriaceae bacterium. Lineage (GTDB taxonomy): Bacteria > Bacteroidota > Bacteroidia > Cytophagales > Cyclobacteriaceae > CAXBNB01. The sequence continues at coordinate 138,046 of JAVKDJ010000046.1, read as the reverse complement.
AAACTCGGACATGTCAATGGTTTGGGCTCCATATAGAATGGATTTTCCGGTCATCCATTCTGCACCGGCCAGTGTGGTAGAAATTAGGGTAACTACAAACAGGGTTAATTGTATGACTTTGGTTTTCTGTTCCTTGTCTTTAAACATATCGTTTCAATTCAAATATCTCGTCGGGTGAGTTGATTTGCATGGTTTGTATGCCCGTTTTGCGCGCACCCTGAAGGTTTTCCAATTTATCATCCATAAAGAGGGATTCCGTCGGGTTGCTGGCACTGAGCCTTAATATTTCCCTGTAAATTTCTTCGTCAGGTTTGCGCATATTCAGTTTGTGCGAAAAAAATACATGGTGCGCAAAGAAAGTCAATGAATCCTTACCAGATACCTTTTCCAGAATTTTATTGAACGCTTTAATGTGGATTGAGTTGGTATTGCTCAGGACAATTACTTTATATTTTGCTTTCAACGAAAGCAACAGGTTCAACCTGTCGATAGTGATCGTTTTGAGCATGGCATTCCAGCATGTATCAATCTGAACATCAGATAGGGTAGTACCGAATGCCTGGTTGACACCCTTTCTAAACACATCATCAGAAGCCAGCCCTTTTTCATAGTCCTGAAAAAGTTGGGAGTTGGACACTATATCCAATATGTCTTGCTCCGGGATTTTAGATAATTTGGAAAAGGATTGAATGGTTGCCTGCTCATCCAGGTCGATGATCACACCACCCAGGTCGAAGATAAAAGTATTAATATTCAAGAGAATTTCTTTTGTGAATTTAGAGCAAATATGTAACATTGCACTCCCAAATTCAAGGTGCTTGAATAAAGCAATTTGAAGGGCCTATAGCTCAGTTGGTTAGAGCACCTGACTCATAATCAGGTGGTCCCAGGTTCGAGTCCTGGTGGGCCCACTACAGCCTCCTGTAATAAATATGGGAGGCTTTTTTGTGGAAAAATAAAACCTATCCACACTTCCCATCATCCGATAAAACCTATGATTAATAGGTCAAGCGGAAAATATGGGATCAAGCAATAGCCCTGTTGATCTGATGCATCATTCTAACAAAAAGTCAAAAGGTGGATTTAGCGCAGTGGGATGGTTATGGCTTATGGTCCCGGTTCTTCACCCGGTTCAGAACGGAAGGCATTTGTAACGTGAGCAAAGGTCAATTTTCAACGTCTTTTAGAATCTGATGATCAAATGGCTTGTCCCTATATTCAGTTGGAGATACACCGTACATTTTCTTGAAACACTTTCTGTAGTAATTCGGATCCTGAAAGCCAATTTCGTAGCAAACTTCATTCACATTTAAAAGGCTGCTTCTGAGCAAGTTGGCAGCATGTCGAAGGCGTATAGACCGCACGAATTCGTTGGCGGTCATATTGGTGAGCACTTTGATTTTTCGGTACAAATGGCCTCTGGTCATTTGGACTTCCCTTCCTAGAAATTCAACGCCAAAATTGGGGTCTTTCATGTGCTTTTCTATCGACTTGATGATGAGGTCCAGAAACCGTTCATCTGCAGTAGTCACCGCTAGTTCTTTAGGGCTCAGGTTAAATTCTTTCACAAAACGTTCCCTGAGTTTTTTTCTTCCCTCTATTAGGTTCTGTACTTTAAGTTCGAGTACCTGTTGGGGAAATGGCTTGCCTACATAGTCATCGGCTCCTGTTTCCAACCCATTTACTTTGAAGATTAGCGAAGTTCTGGCGGACAAAAGAATTACCGGTATATGACTGGTTTTAATGTCCCTTTTAATACTACTGCACAATTCTATGCCGTTCATTTTAGGCATCATTACATCACTTATGATCAAGTCAGGATGGTGTTTGATGGCTTTTTCTAACCCATCCTCACCATTGCTGGCTGTGATTACCCTGTAGTTGGGGTTGAATATTCCGGCTATGTACATTTGTACATCCAAATTGTCCTCTACCAAAAGCAGCAACGGTTGTTTTTCAAGTTCTTTTGGATCTTTGTTGCTGTCCGTTATTATAAGGTTGGATGATGCATTCTCTAGGGTAAGTTCATTATAGTGGCTTTGTGATTCACTGTCTTTGAAGTCTTTCAGAATCTGGCTTTCATTCAAATGTGAAGAACCCAACGGCAGCTGAACAATGAAAGAGCTGCCTTCCCCCATCATGCTTTCAACGGAAATTTTCCCTTTGTGCAATTCAGTAAAACCTTTAGCAATGGCCAACCCAATTCCACTGCTGTTTTCCTTGATAAAATTGTTGTCCACCTCCTGGGCAAACCTATCAAAGATGCTTTTGAGGGCATTTTTTGAAATTCCAATGCCCGTATCGCGTACTATGATTTCAACATATCCTTCAGGAAAATCAACAGTTGGATTTTTATCAAAGCTAATTTTTAAATCTATCTTGCAATTGTCAGGGGTGAATTTAAAGGCATTGGAGATAAGGTTAAAGAATATTTTTTCTACTTTGTCACGATCAAAATAGATATGTATTTCCTTTTCGGCATAGCTGAAATTGTATTCTATGTTCCTAAAGCGGGCTTGCTCCTGAAAGGATATAAATATTTCGTATATAAACAGGGCTATATTTCCTTCCGCACACCTGAGTTGGGTATGGTTGGTTTCTAATTTCCGAAAGTCCATGAGTTGATTGACCAAGCGCAACAAGAGCTCCGCATTTTTATATGCGGTGTTGTACAAGCCCCGGACAATGTTATCACCGCTATGTGTCTGCAATAGCTTTTCCAATGGGCCAAGAATAAGCGTCAGGGGAGTTCTTAAATCATGTGAAATGTTCGTGAAAAAACGGTATTTCATTTCATGAAGCTCCTTTTCCTGCTCGTTTTTGAAATGTTCTAATTTCAATCTGTTTTTCAATTCAAGCCGGGCAGAAACAATGTGCTTGACAAGGAAGAATATACCTACGGACATTATCGCATAAAGTAAATAAGCCCACCATGTTAACCATGGAGGTGGGGAAATAGAAATCTTCATCGGAGTAGTCTCTGTTGCCCAAACTCCGTTGTTATTGGTGGCTTTGACCTGAAAAGAATATTTGCCGGGATCTAGGTTGGTATATGTGGCTGTTCTTTTTGACCCAATGAAATTCCAGTCGTCAAAACCATACAAACGATAGGCATATTGGGTTTTGTCGGGCTGGGAAAAATTTAGCGCAACAAAATCAATGAACAAAGTATTTTGGTGATATGCCAACTCCAACAAATTTTCTTCAGAGAGTGCTCCGACATTCTGTTGATATACTTTTTTGTTCTTTTTGTAGCTGGCAATTTTCAACCCGGTCAGTTCTACAACAGGGGCGAATGAATCATGGGTAATGTCGTTTGGGTCGAACATGATCATACCATGGACCCCTCCAAAATACATGTTGCCCCTTTTAGATTTTAAATACGCATTTTTATTAAAGTGATCGCTCTGTAGGCCATGTTCCCTCTGAAGACGTGTGAAATTTCCGCTGGCTTTATTAAACTGGAATAATCCCTCATTGGAACTTAACCACAAGTTGTTGTTATTGTCAGGAAGGATTCCTACCACATTGCCATCTGTTAGTTTATCACTGGTAAAGTTTTTTATATCGTCTGTGTTAACATCGATTTGGTACAAACTGTTGGAGGATGTTCCGACCCATATATATTCTTCATCTTGAAACAAACACTGCACGGAAGGAATTTTATAGGTTTTAAATTCCCTGGTTATAGGGTCAAACTTTACTATTCCTTCAGATTGATTCAAGCCCAGCCAAATGTTTTCCCCATCCCCCTCGACGATTATGTTGATGAAATTTGCCAGGTTGGTACCATTGGCATTGTTGTAAAAGCTCAGTGTTTTTCCAGACCTAACATCGTATTGATGAAGCCCCAAAGCACTGCCAATCCATAAATTGCCCTTCGAATCTGCTTTCAGGGCCCTAATCCTGCTCACACTGAGATCGTCAAGTCCGGTACTGTTGAAATTGACCTGGGTAAACTTTTCTGATTTGGTATCAAATGAATATAGGCCTCCGTACAATGTGCCCAGCCATAAATTGTCCTTATCACCAACTTCGATTTGTAAGATGTGATTTGAAGCCGAACCGGATGCAGCACCTTTTTGCTTAAAGTATTCGAAAGTATCAGAATCAGGGTCGAGCGCATTTAGGCCTCCTCTGTCTGTAGCTATCCAGATCCTCCCATCTTTTCCTTCGGCAATGTAGGATATCACATTGTAGGAAAGTCCCTTTTCGCTACCAGTATGTTGATAGTGTTTGAAGACGTTGAAATTTTTATCTAAATAGTTGATCCCGCCATGATAAGTGCCCAGCCAATAGTTTCCCCTTTTGTCCTCATAAATATCCAATATTGCATTGTTATTTAGTGTATAGGGGTCATTAGGGTCGTTTACCACTTTCGTTTCGAAATGGGTATCGGGATTGAATATAACCAACCCATTGAACGTTCCAAGCCATAAGTTGCCATTTTCATCTTCTTTTATAGCCCTGACACGATTCAGCAACACTTCGTTATCATCTATGGATTTGAGTGGATAGTATTCAAAGTTTTGGGTGGCCTCATTAAAGAGTGAAAGCCCGGCTTGATTTGAGCCAAACCATATCCTGCCCTTCGAATCTTGGGTGATCACGTTCACTGGTGGATTTCGATCTATCTTAAATTTCTCTGTAATTGGGAAATGCGTGAAAGTGCCATTTCCCACATCCAGTTTACTGATGTGATTTTGGCCTCCCATCCATACTTTACCCTCCTTGTCAAATAGTATCTTGCCAATTGTGTTATTCGGTAATCCAACTGACCCTTTTCCAACATCGGAGTAGTATTTGTGCAAGCTTCTGTCTTTATTGAGCACAAACACGCCATTAGCTGTTGCGACCCATAGTTTGCCATCGGCAGATTCTTTGATATCATTTATTTGGGAATCGATTGTGACACCCTTTTCAGTTTTGAGATGGATAGTTGAAAATTTTCCTGTACCATGGTCATAGATATTGAGCCCATTGGATGTACCGATATACATTTGCTTGTCACTATCCTCAAAAAGCACCCTGATTTTATTCGAACTAATACTTGCAGAATCGGTAGCGGATGGAAAAAAGTTCTTGAACTCGTATCCATCAAACCTATTCAGACCATTCACGGTTCCAATCCACAGGAATCCTTTATAATCTTCCAGGGTGCAAGAAACCTGATGATAAGATAGTCCCAGTTTCGTGGAAAAATGCTTGAACCTATACGATTGAGTTTGGCCAATGCCTTCAAAGCACGCTATCAAATGGATATGCAATGTGAGAAGGCATATCTTTTGTAATGTCCTCAATTTTGATCTAATATGTCGTTTTGACCTGTTAAATATCATTTCCTTTAACACGACTTGCCTTAACTTACCAACTTAAAGATAGTTCAATTTCATAGCAGTTTTGGCTCAAAACCAACCCAATTTTATCTGTAGGCACATCTGCCTAGGCAAATGATACAAATGCAACTTTCTGTACTTTGATGATGAAAATAGCTTTGCAAGAGGAAACAAAAGGGTAAAACTTTAATAAGTTCTTATTGGTTGCTTTCAATTTTTAGAGTTTCAAGAATGCTCTCTTTTTTCATGTGCCGCGGACAAAATTCAGGGTACAACCGGTTATAAAATCGATAGGGGCTAGGGGCCAAATGGTTGGAATTTCTAAACCGGAGACTCCAAATGCTGGATAACAAAGTACATTCGGAGGCTAAAAAGTGGCAGAATAGAAAAAAAACACTTTTGGGCAACATCAAACAGGTTTATTGCAATAGATTTTGGCAAATGTTAGCATCATATAGGTAAGTACGCCAGAAAAGACAGGGTGGGGATGCGAAAACATATACTGTCGCAGGATTGTGGCTGCATGGTAGTTCATTGAAGCCTTAAAATAAATACCTAACCTAAACACGATACCAGGCACGTTTGCTTTGGGTGCTTGTGAGACGTAAGTTTATAGTAAAATATATCAATGAATTTCAAAACCGGTATTTGCGTGCTCCCATACGCTACTGCAAAATTGTTAAGAGGACTAAATTGAGTTAAACACAAATTAAAACCATGATCAGACTATCTGTCATTCTTATAATACTAAGCATTTTTTCAAGTTGCTCGCAACCTAAGGATGCCGCAAAAAAAAGTGAAACCAAAAAAGATCAAAAGCCTTCACCCAACATTATTTTCATCCTGACAGATGATCAGGGCTGGACACAAACATCACATTTGGCTGACCCTGCCGTGCCGAACTCCATAAGTGACTATTATGAAACACCCAACATGGACCGGCTTGCCAAATCCGGTGTAACGTTTACACAGGGCTATGCACCGAATCCTATTTGCTCACCTACCAGAAACAGTTTGATGTTTGGGCAGAATGCAGCCAGGCACATTTATAGCGCAGATGCTGACTGGTACAAAAAAACCGCAGATTGGCTGACAATACCAAGGGTACTGAAACAATCCAATCCGAACTATAAGGCGGCACATTTTGGAAAATGGCATATTGCCATGGAACCTACAGATGCCGGATTTGATAAAGACGATGGAATGACCAGCAACGCCGGAGGTGAAATTTATGGAGATGGATACCTTGTCCATAGAGACTATATAGAAAGCTCAAACGAGTATTTAAAGAAAAATAAAATACCGAATCCATCGAACATCAGAAAAGTTGGCAAACCCACCTTATATTGGAGTGAAAAAAACCCTAAGGATATTTTTGGAATCACAAAAAGGGCCAAAGATTTCATGAATGAAAGCATAAATGAGGGCAAACCATTTTATGTGCAACTTTCTCATTATGCTACCCATCTTTCCTTGGTTTCTACTAAAGAAAGTTATGAGTACTTTAAAACTAAAGCAGAAGGCGACAGGCACAAATCCCCTGAATTTGCGGCCATGCTCAAGGACCTGGATACCAGTATTGGTATGATCCTGGATTTTGTAAAGCAGGCAGGTATAAAAGACAATACCTATATCTTTTTGATGAGTGACAATGGTGGAAGGATTTCTTTTAATCAAATGGGCACTGTAGATGATCAAAGAAAATTAATAGAAGCACACTACACCAAAGAGCCGGACAGGAATATACCTCTTCAAGACGGTAAACACTCGTTTTACGAAGGTGGATTGCGTGTGCCATTTATGGCTGCAGGGCCAGGAATTAAGAGCAACAGGATAAGCAGCGTACCTGTTACGGGTCTTGACCTGCTTCCCACTTTTGCTGACTTAGCTGGTTTTATAGGAGAGTTTCCGGCAGTGATAGATGGTGGAAGTATGAAACCATTGTTACTGGACGAAAACGTGAAAGAAGTTAAAAGATCGAAAAAAGCACTTTACTTTCATCAGTCCTCCCACCGGCCCTCCCGCAGTGCAGTAAGGTTGGGCGACTATAAGCTGGTCAAATATTGGGGCAAGGAAAATAAGTATGAAGGAACACCCAAAGTACAATTATTCGATTTATCCAATGACTTAAGCGAGGAAATTGACCTTTCTAAGGAAAACCCTGATAAGACTCAAGAGTTGGAAAGGCTTCTCAATGATTTTATCAAAGAAACCAATACAGTAACTGAGAGAAGGGACATAGATGGTGCTTTTTATCGCTTGAAAGATGATCTCGGTTTAAAAGATTGATTGGTCAGGAGTGTTGATTTCTATGAAGAAAAGTACAATGGATTTGGTGGTAAGAGTATCGAACCTCAATGGAACATACGCGTACCGTATCTTACTATTGATCAGCGCGTTTTTGGTTGGCGATGGTTTGATTCATACAACCCAGGCGTCCAACGAAAGAGAAAAACCAAACGTCCTTTTCGTAATATTCGATGACCTAAACGATTGGGAAGGAGTGATGAAAGGCCATCCTCAGACCCTTACCCCAAACATTGACCGTTTGGCTAAAAAGGGAATGTTGTTTTCCAATGCCCATTGCGCAGGAACCATGTGCAACCCGTCGAGAGCTTCGGTAATCACAGGTATGCGACCGACATCCACAGGGATATATACCAACAATGATACACCACTTGGGTTGTATAAGTCAAAACAAACTTTGAACAAACACTTCAAGGAGAATGGCTATTATGTGGCAGGGGCAGGCAAGGTACTTCATAAGTTCTATTATGAAGAAGGTGATTGGCATGAATACACAGGAAGAAGGAGAGAAGCCGGTGTAGTCCATAACCGGGATAACCCAGAGCCTGAAAATATATCTAAAGTAGGTGGTATTGCCTGGGGGCCGTTTTCCACTCCGGATTCCATGACGTATGATGCCCGGTCCGTTCAGTGGATAACCGATCGAATCAACAAGAAACATGACAAACCTTTCTTTTTGGCCTGTGGTATTTTCAGGCCACATATTCCATGGTTCAATCCACAAGAGTATTTTGACAAACATCCTTTGGCTGAGGTGAAACTACCACAAATCAAGGAACGTGATATGGATGATGTTCCAACTATCGGAAAAAACATAGCCTACTCAACGACGAATTTCACCCGTGCCGATGACCTGGGCAATACAGATGGCAATAAGGAGCACAATACCTTTAAAAGTGAAAAAAAATGGAATGAGGCCGTTCAGGCATACCTCGCATCCATTAGTTATGCAGATGCCCAATTCGGCAAGTTACTGGATGCATTGGAACGAAGTGCTTATGCAGACAATACGATTATAGTATTGTGGAGCGACCATGGCTACCACCTTGGTGAGAAGGAACACTGGCGCAAAGCCACGCTATGGGAGCAGGTAACCAGGGTACCTTTGATTATCAGTGTTCCTGGTTTGAAGAAAGGCGACAACTGCAAAGAGGCAGTTAGTCTCATTGATATTTATCCAACTCTTGTAGAATTGTGTGATCTACCGAAAGTGGATGGGCTTGACGGTGAAAGCCTCGTCCCACAACTAACAAATCCCAATCGAGCCAGGAAAATACCCGCTATTTCCAGTATTGGTCCTTCTTACCATTCAGTTCGGGATGAACGATACCGATATATAAGTTATGCAAATGGTCAGGAAGAGTTGTATGATCACAACACGGATCCGGAAGAGTGGACCAATATAGCTGGAGATCAAAAGTACGATCAGGTTAAGGAAAATTTAAAAAAATATATTCCTAAAGGGACAAAAGAACCAATACTAGGGCCATACGCAGAATAAAACCTTATGAAAACTACCTCAAATCTATTTTCACTCCTATTAATTCCATCCATCTTTTTAGGGTTCACATCGTGTCGGCCCGAAACTAACGAAACGAAAAACCTGTTGCCCAATATTGTCCTTTTTTATGTAGATGATTTGGGGTACGGCGATCTTTCATGTTATGGGGCCACTCTGCACAACACCCCCAATATAGATCGTCTGGCCGCTGAAGGCATTCGCTTTACCAACTTTTATGCTCCACAGGCGGTTTGTAGCGCTTCTCGGGCAGGTATGTTAACAGGATGCTATCCAAACAGGGTGGGAATTACGGGGGCTTTGAACCCATTTTCAAAAATCGGGCTAAACCCGGAAGAAGAGACAATAGCTGAGGTGTTGAAGAAAAAAGGGTATATCTCCGGTATTTTTGGCAAATGGCATTTGGGACGACCAAAAGCGTTTTTGCCCTTGCAGCAAGGATTTGATGAGTACGTGGGAGTGCCATACTCCAATGATATGTGGAAGTATAAATATGACGGTTCCATAAAAAAACAGCGGCCTGACAAGTGGGGAGTTGAGCAATACCCTGAACTACCTGTTTTAGAAGATAATGATGTCATTATGGAACTCACATCCGTTAAAGACCAGAAACAATTGACCACATTATATACTGAAAGGGCTGTTGAGTTTATTGAAAAAAACAAAGACAAACCATTCTTTACATATATTCCCCATTCCATGCCCCATGTTCCGTTGGCTGTATCGCAAAAATTCAGTGGAAAGAGTAAGCAGGGGATATACGGTGATGTCATTATGGAAATAGACTGGTCCGTAGGACAGGTGGTGAAGGCATTGGAAAGAAACGGACTTGCTGATAATACGCTAATAATATTCACCTCGGACAATGGGCCCTGGATAAACTTCGGAGAACACGCCGGTTCGGCAGGTGGGCTTAGGGAAGGAAAGCAATCCAGTTGGGAAGGTGGCCAGCGCGTACCTTGCGTAATGAAATGGCCCGGGCATACACCTCCCGGTGAAGTTTGCAACAAGATAGCGTCAGCTATCGACCTGCTACCAACATTTGCGGCAGCTACTGGTGCAGCCCTTCCGGATAAGAAAATTGATGGTGTTAATATTTTACCGTTGATCGAAGGTGACACTACTGCCAATCCCCGCAGGGTATTTTATTATTACTATGGGAAAAATAACCTGGAGGGCGTTCGCAAAGGCAGGTGGAAGCTCGTTTTTCCACATGCTTATGGTTCTTACGAAGGTATGTTGCCCGGAAAAAACGGACTAAAGGGACCCAAGGTAATGAGGACGAGTGGACTTGAATTGTATGACCTGCGAAGAGACCCTGGAGAGCGCTACAATGTCATAGAACAACATCCCGATATCGTGGACGAATTACAGAAAATAGGGGAACAAGCCAGAAAAGATTTGGGTGATAACATTACCGGGGTAGAAGGTGAAAACAGGCGCGAACCTGGCGTGGTATTATAACTAAAGAGAACCATATCAGCCCTATTTTGTCAAGCTATAAAACCCTGTGTACGTTTTATATCCCCGCCCCAAAGGGATACCCATGGCACAAACAGAAAGCGTTGGCAAAGATGCCCATAATAAAGAAAAACTATGGAACTAAACAGGAGACAATTTACCGGATCGCTTGGAATGCTGATGCTCTCAACTATATCGGGTAACATTTTTAGTTGTAGTACCAAAGAAGCCAATAGTAAAGTTGATTCCATTTCACTTTACATGGTGAATGTAACCAAGTCAAGGAATTTCAGTCATTCCACCTGGCACAACCGACAACATGTTTTTATAAAAATACAGGCGGGAAGGCATGCCGGCTGGGCGGAAGCACTTGCCAACAAAAACGACCTTGATTTTGATATCGCAAAATGGGGAAGTTATTTGAATGAGTTGAATGGAATGCCGATTGCAAAAGCTATTGAGCACTGTCGTTCCAAATTCCTTCAAAAAAAGTGGAATGCGAAAATGACAGAACCTGCCCTGATTGCCTTGTATGATATTGTTGGTAAAATAGAAAACAAACCAACCATCGAGCTTTGGGAACTAAACAAAAGGGAACCTGTACCCGGACTTTTCTGCATCCTAGAGAAAAATGTGGATCAGGCACTGGTTCAGGCTCAAATAGCCAAAGATCAAAACCTTACCAGTCATGTGAAAATAAAAATGTTTGGTGATGTGGAAATTGATTTGGCATTAACTGTTGCCTTGCGCCAGTTTTTTGGGGAGGACTCTTTTTTGATGGCAGATGCAAACAGGGGTTATAAAAAGTGGGAAAGATTGGATGAACTGGCACTGCGAATGAAGGACTTGCAAAAGGCAGGGCTAAATGCCATGGAAGACCCTGCCGAACTAACTACCGAACAGTGGATTGAGTTGCAAAACAAAGTAGGGGATTTTAGCCTGATTCCTGATCGTCCGATGCGGCCTGCCCACAAAGCCCTTGACCTATTCAATCAAGACATGGGGCACTACTTCAACATTCACCCTGACACCATGGGCACCTTCAAAGAAGCCGTAAAGTTGGGCAAAAAGATTAAAGCTGCCGACCGTGGTTTGATGATTGGCGATAGCAGCCTCATAGGACCGGCCTGTACCTTTTGGCAACAATTGGCGATTGGTCTTGGGGCATCCTGGGTAGAAGCCATAGAGAAACCACAGGAATCGAATGTTTTTCAAGAGTGTGTTACAAACATGTCAACAAAAATAGCAAATGGAAAAACCGAAATTTCAGCATTACGACCTGGCTTTGGAATCGAAATGGATGAAGTTAAATTGAAAGCCCTGGCGGATAAATACGTAAAGCTGTATTGACATGGGAGGGTATAATTTCAGGGTCTTGAGCCCCTTAAGCAAACAATGATTTTAGTGAAGTATGGAAAGCGAAAATAGAACTATACTTATGGATTTCGGAACGAGGAGGCCCTCTAAAATACCCATTGGCAAGGTAAAACAGGTTCTCTCCAGAGGTGTTTTTTTTACATGTGTTATAAATCTGTTCCATGTATTTTGTGTGTACGGCCAAAACTCAGATGACATCAAATCACATCGGATTTATTCTCCTTTTCAGAAAGACAGTACTACAATTCAGGTCCTTCTTCCTGATGATTTTTCCCAGAATGAAAACCATCGGGTATTGTACATACTTCCTGTACGCGAACAGGGCAACAAAAAAAGCGGAGACCCACTCGTTGAAATTATCAAACACGACCTTCACAATAGACATAGGTTGATATGTGTTTTTCCAGGCTATACGCACCTGCCGTGGTATGCTGATCATTCTGTAGATAAAACCAAGCAAGATGAAAGCCATTTCTTAAAAACAGTATTGCCATTCGTTGAAAAGAACTACCCAACGATCAGGGAAAAAGAAGGAAGGCTTTTAATGGGCTTTAGTAAATCGGGCTGGGGGGCACTTACCTTATTGCTAAGGAACACAGAAACCTTTTATAAAGCGGCCGGTTGGGATGTTGGCATTAGAATGGATGTCAATGTGCCATCAGATAGTGCTTATGTCAGAGCTGCCGACCATACATTTGGTGATTTGGGGAATTTTGAAAAATACCGGGTCTCTACATTACTAAAAAACAATAAGGACAAACTAGGGACGACCTCACGAATTTTTTATTATAACACAGGAGGGAATCGTGCCAGAGGGGGAGCTCTTATTCATAATTTGATGGTAGAACTTGAAATTCCACATCTATACATTTTTGAACCCAAACGAAAGCATAGGTGGGACAGTGGATGGATACCAGAAGCTGTAAACTTTCTTGTTAAAGATTAATCAATATTTCTTGAAACATAGTTTAAAACGAAAAATTCTCACCTCTGTATGTTCAGTAACCTAATAACAATAGTCCAATTTCTTGTGGTTGTAGTCACAATGCTGGGCTGGGTATCTGGCTATGCCCAGTCAGATCAAATTGAACAAAATGAATTTTACACAAATCCAATCATGCCAGGTAACTGGAGCGATCCCGGAATAATCAAGGTTGGAGATGATTACTATTCGATGTGCTCTTCCAACGAATGGCAACCGGGTGTACCCATTGTTCATTCAAAGGATTTGGTCAATTGGGAATATATCGGCCATGCTTTTCTCGAAAATCCATTGCTCAATGCGGGAGAAACATTCAGGGGCGTATGGGGTGGCGAAATGGCATACAATCCAAACACATGCCAGTTCCTCATTTATGTCCCTATCATGGGCCATATGTACGTGTATTATGCCAACAAACCGGAGGGGCCTTATTCACATCCCGTGAAGCTAGACCTGGGTGGTGTTGATCCCGGTTTTTTTGCTGATGAAGATGGTTCTCTATACATTATTTCCGGAGAGGGAAAAATAATGAGCTTAACCGAAGATGGGTTGAAAACCCGGGAAGTGGTTGCAGAGATAGATATTTCCGGCTATAAACCTTTCGAAGGGCCTGATATTTTTAAACGTGGGAAATATTACTACCTGGTCTTTTCTCCGGGGGGAACACGCCCTCACCAACCGAGCACTATTTCTACCATGCGGGCAACAGATTTGAAAGGCCCATGGATGAAAGACCCTCAAAACCCAAACATGTTTTGTACGGATAATCCATCATCGAAATTCGAAGGGCCGGCACATGCTACTTTAATAGAAGTAAAGGACGGACAATGGTACCTGTTCTATCATGCACATGAGTTGTCGCACTACAGCCTGGGACGGCCAATGCTCATGGAACCTGTGCAGTGGAGCACCAATGGATGGTGGAAGCCGGTAAATGGCAAAATACCGAGCAGAAAAAACAGAAGGCCGGAATTGCCCGCGTCAGCTTTTAAGCTGGCGGATTCCGATGAATTCAATAGTGAAAACCTTGGTTTGCAATGGTTTTTTAATTGTACACCAGATTATTCGGGAGTGGCTTGGTCGCTCTCCGAGAGGCCTGGGTTTATGCGTGTTAAGACCAAAGCAGGGGATATAAGTTCGCATAATTCACTGACCAATGTCTTTCTCCAACGTGTCATATCCAAGAATTTCGAGTTTACGACCCTCCTTGATTTTGATGCAAAGGATAACAATGAAAAAGCAGGGTTGCACATGTACCATGATGCAGGTATGAATTTTTGGTTGGCCTCTACGATGGTTCGCGGCGAAAAAGTATTGGAAGTTGGAAAATACAATAATGGTAAGAAAAAGGTCTTATGGACAGCACCGAATAACATTGGTAATCAGGTGTATTTAAAAATTGAGGTGGATGGCGAAGAAACGGCTCGGTTTTACTACAGTGCAGATAATAGTACCTGGACGAATCTCGGGGGAACTATTTACTTTGGTGATAGCGGGATGGATTTAAGGAACAACAGAAAAGGGAATCCTGACTTGGGATGGAGTGGCATCAACAAGCGCAACGCCTGGTCGGCAGCAACCTTCGGTTTTTTTGCAGTGGCAGATGGTGCCCAAAAAAGCAATCATGCAGACTTTGATTTCTTTCGGGTGACAATAAAAGATCAAAGTGCAAATGAATTTTAGAATTTAACCTACAATAAATAAAAGAGATGGAAATAATCGGCGCAAGCAGGAAACTGCTCAATATGGGTAATAGGATAATCAAAACTGTGAAAACTATCGGAACTGGCTTCTTTCTGATAAGCCTTTTATCTGGAAATGTACATGCACAGAGGCCGGTCGACCTGGTCAACCCATTTGTGGATGCTGCCAATTCCAGGTGGTTTTTCTTTTCCTCGGCGACCAGGCCCTTTGGCATGGTCAACCTCAGTCCTGATATGGGGTTAGGGGGTGCATGGGATTCGGGGTATCGCTACAATCAGGATACCATACGGTTTTTCAGCCATATCCATGCCTGGCAATTATCGGGAGTGCCGGTTTTGCCAACAACGGGTGAATTCAAAGGGCATTTGGGCCCTCATGTTTATGGATCTAAATATTCCCATGCAAATGAATCTGCAAGTGCCGGGTATCATTCAGTGGTTTTGGAAGACTATGATGTCAAAGCGGAACTTACTTCCACAACACGAGTTGGATTTCATAGATACACTTTTCCAAAATCCAACCAAAGCAACATACTACTTGATTTGAATACTGAATTGGGGCCAAGTGGTACCGATGCAGGTTATGTGAAAAAAATAAGCAAAACCAAAATTGAAGGATATGCCCTAATGGCTGCTACCAGAAGAAGGCCAAAGGCTACTCCGGTATATTTTTCAATAGAATTTGATAAGCCATTTAAAGAACTCAATGCATGGCAGGACAGCAAGCTATTGGGCAAAGTGAAGAAATTTGAAGGTGAAAATGGGGGAGTCTATGTAAATTTTGAAACTTCAAAGGACGAAGTAATACAGATGAAAGTAGGCATCTCCTACGTGAGTGCCGATCAGGCTCGTTTGAATATGGAGGCAGAGCTTTCTCATTGGGACTTTGACCGTATTGTTACCGAATCCAAAGATGTATGGAATGAGTACTTAAGTCGAATAATGATAGAAGGCAATACCGGGAAACAACAAAGTCGATTTTATAGTGATTTGTGGCATGCACTACAAGGCCGTAGAATTATCAGTGATGTCAATGGCAAGTATTCTGACATGACAGGAGACAAAAGGAGAATAGGTCAAATCCCATTGGGTGCCAATGGCAAACCAAAATTTAATCATTATAATTCCGACTCTTTTTGGGGAGCACAATGGACGCTCAATACGCTATGGCATTTGGTTTATCCAGAAATCACAGAGGAGTTTGTAAACTCCATGCTTATGATGTACAATGATGGAGGTCTGATACCAAGAGGACCAGCTGGTGGTAATTATACCTATGTGATGACCGGAGCTTCTTCTACTCCCTTTATTGTAAGCGCTTATATGAAAGGTATCAGGGGATTTGATATAGAAAAAGCTTATGAAGGCATGCGCAAAAATGCCATGCCTGGTGGGATCATGGGAAAGGCTGGTTATGAACACAATACCAGCATCGGGGGTGGAATCGAATAT
This sequence comes from Cyclobacteriaceae bacterium, assembly GCA_040222275.1. Taxonomy (GTDB): domain Bacteria; phylum Bacteroidota; class Bacteroidia; order Cytophagales; family Cyclobacteriaceae; genus CAXBNB01. The sequence goes on along the minus strand of JAVKDJ010000046.1, from coordinate 121,909 downwards.
TATATAGAAAAGGGTTACGTACCTTATCCACTACCCGAAGGAAGGAACGGTTATCACAATGACGGAACAGGTCAAACCCTTGAATATGCTTATCAGGATTGGTGTTTGGCGCAGATGGCACAGGAACTGGGAAAGGAAGACGATTACCAAATGTTCATGGCAAGGGCCCAGAACTATAAAAATGTATTTGATCCATCAATCGGCTGGACGAGAACAAGAAATGCAGATGGTAAATGGCACGAGCCCTTTGATATTTTACAATTCCATCATGGTTATGTAGAGAGCAATTCTGTACAAGCTACGTGGTTCGTGCCGCACGACATGCAAGGCCTTTTCAATTTGATGGGTGGCAGGGAAAAGGCAGCAAAAACACTAGATCAGCAATTTAATATTGCCGATCAACATGATTTTGTTTCCCTCAATTTCCGCAAAGACCCTTTTGTGAAAAGCCAGCGAAAAAGGACTTGGTTGAACTACGGCAACCAGCCGTCAATGCAAGTAGGGTTCATCTTCAACTACGCAGGTCAACCATGGTTGACACAGCACTGGACAAGGGAAGTGGTGAATCGAAATTACAGTGATCTGGACGCACAGCATGGGTTCAATGGAGATGAAGACCAGGGATTGATGGGATCTTTGTCTGTGCTGATGAAAATGGGGATTTTCGAGATGAGGGGAGGAACTGCCAAAAACCCGGAGGTTCAGATAGGGAGTCCTATTTTTGATAAAATAACCATTCAGCTCCACCCTGACTATTACAAAGGAGGAGAATTTGTGATAGAAGCTGCTAATAATTCCGACAAAAACAGATATGTACAATCCGTCAACTTAAATGGTAAAATCCTTGACAAAGTATGGCTGAACCACAGTGACCTGGTGAATGGGGGAAAATTAACACTGGAGATGGGAAGTACACCAAACATGATTTTAGGTTCTTCTTTGGAAACACTACCGGAATCCATGTCCAATGAAAGTTTTTAACATACAGAAGTCGTTCTAAAACGGACGAAACGGTTTCGCTTTAACATTTACCCAAAATGATAAGAAAAGTATTAAAGGTCCTGAAATTTCTGCTTAAAACCTTCTTAATAATATTGGTTTCCATACTAATTCTGTTTGGTCTCATATATGGAGGGTTCTACATTGATAGCACCATATACGACAAGTCTATGTCACCTGCCAGGAATCCGAACGAAATTTTTGTCAACACCGGATTCCAGGATTCGGTAGTTCGCCACACTCAAAAAGGTGAATATTTCCTAATGGTGAAAAAATACGTCGAATTTATGATTGTGAACGGTAGGGATAGATATGGGAAGGTACATTCCCCACTATTTGCAACTACGCTCGATAGGCATACCGGAAATGCATTCGGCAGTAACCCTCCTGCTGCACCCAAGGGGATTCGGGAGAGGGACAGGACTTATCGAGGCGCCAATCCAGCCAATCAAAATGGTTTATACGGTCTGATGTACCAGTTGTCAAATATTACTGGTGATAACAGATATGCCAAGGAAGCTGACAAGGGGGTGGAGTGGTTTTTCAAAAATTGCCAAATGCCCAGGACAAATCTTATGGCCTGGGGAGAACACATGGGTTGGGACTTTTTTAAAGAAAGGATTATTTATTGGAAATTTCAGTTTTGGATTCATGAGCTCAAGGGGTATAGCCATTGGGACAGGGCGTGGGAGCTCGCCCCTGAACCAGTAGAAAAATTTTCCATGGCATTGTGGGACCATCAAATTTATGCCAAGGAAGGTGCAAAAGCGGGAGAGTATTCCAGGCACGCCAATTCTTTGATACATTACCCATTTTCAGGGAGAGGCTTCCCTAGCCACGGGGGGAAATACATTGAAGTATGGGCAAGGGCCTGGCAAAAAACAGGCGACAAGGAATACCTTAGAGCTATCAATACACTATTGGATTATTTCGAAAGGAATACCAGTCCTGAAAGTGGGGCCATCAACTATGCTACATCTTTTCCCGAACACTACTCACTTAATCACAACATGGGGTTGGCATCATCACTATATAAATCCATGGAAAAACTACCAGACACATTGGCACTTAGGATGAAATTAATGGCCGATCAAACAGATTCTATTTATTTGAGTTTTGATCATGACCCGACACTTAACGGGAAGGGGTTTGTGAAATATGCGCATGTGCATACTTTAGAGCCCGGGGAATTCAGATGGGTGCATGCTGGTGGAAAATTCAGGACTTCCATGTGGTCAAATGGGTATGGGGCAGGCAACCATATTGGTGCTGGCAACAATTGCCTGGAACGCTATCGGCAAACTGGTATCGAAAAATTCAAGGAATTGTTTCTTGCCACTGCCGAAGCATATTACGATGCAAATCCTCCTGTTCAGGATATACTATACCCCGACAATTATTCCGGTGCTATTGGCATGTTGAGGAATGCCTATAAATTGACAGGGGATAAACGTTTTTTGGACAGGGCAATCGAATATACCGAAATATCTATCAAGGAAATAATGGATGAAACCTCACCTTTGCCAAAGGCCTCTAATAAAAGTGATCATTATGAAGCCATCACTGGTGCCAATGGATTTATGGGTAGTCTATTAGGGCTTTGGCTTGATGTGAACAATGTCAATTCTGATTCAGCTACAGAGTATTCAGAAGACAAGTCCCTGAACTAATATGTCCTATCAGTGGTGATCTCCTGGATAATTTCGAAGCTTATTTTCTCGGGTTCTAATTCCATATTCAGCCCCCCTCTATAGGATTGCGACGGTGTTTTAGCCTGTGGGTTTTGTGAGGTAGTCATTTACGTATGCTAAAAAGCTACAAACCACATGCACTTAAGCCGGGCATAGGCTCAATGTCATCATAAATGCCCCGCATAACCGGGTATGCCCCAATTGCCCACGCTAATGGTACACCTGTATATTTTGTTCACCCAGTGCTCCGTCTAATTTTACATTACAGACAAAATATAATTCCGTCCAGTCAATCCGATACTTTCATAATCTAACTAAATAGAAACAAATGAAATTAGTTCAGTACGTTTTAGCATCAGTTTTAGTGATGGGCTTTTTTGGTGCCAAGGATGTTTCGGCTCAAAACAAGCAACCCAACATTATACTCATCATGGCAGATGATATTGGCTTTGAAGCTTTTGGTAGTTATGGTAATACAAATTACAAAACCCCGAGGCTGGATAAAATGGCCAGCGAAGGGATGCAGTTTAATCAATGTTATGCCCAGCCACTTTGCACACCTTCCAGGGTTAAGATTATGACAGGCAAATACAATTTCAGGAACTATGAGAGGTTTGGTTACCTGAATGCTAATGAGACCACATTTGCCCATTTGCTAAAATCCCAGGGATATGCCACGTGTATAGCGGGCAAATGGCAATTGAACGGGGATGAGTTTGCACCATACAAGGCTGGGTTTGACGAGTACCACCTGTGGCAGTTGACATTTACCAGCTACAATGAACGCTATAAAAATCCCCGTGTGCTGAAAAACGGAAAAATGATAAAATACAACAACGGGGAATATGGCCCCCAGCTGCATACTGACTTTATCATCGACTTTATGCAGCGAAATAAAGACAAGCCCTTTCTGGCCTATTTCCCTATGGCATTGACTCATCGGCCTTATGTACCTACTCCGGATTCACCCGATTATGATGAAATAGAAATACCGGGCTCAGGTAATGCCCACAACACTGTTTCCATTCCAAAGTATTTTAAAGATGAGGTGGCTTATGTTGATAAAATTGTTGGAGATATTTTAGACAAAGTCCATGAGTTGGGTATAGCTGAAAATACCCTGATAATGTTTACCGGGGATAATGGCACAGGAAGAGGTATCGAATCACAAATAGGTGATACTACTATCCCCGGGATGAAAGGATCTACCAACAAGTACGGCACTCATGTTCCTCTAATTACTTACTGGAAAGGCCATATAAAACCCGGCCAAGTCAATGGAAATTTGGTTGACTTTTCAGATTTTTTACCCACCATAGCTGAAACAGTTGGGGTAGGGCTACCGGACTCTTTTGTCACCGACGGTGTTAGTTTTTATCCTCAATTAACGGGGGATTTTTCGAACGCCCGGGAATGGGTGTTTTGTCATTTTGATCCCGGGAAAACAAAATATAAGAAAAGAAGGTTTGTGCAAAATGCAGAATGGAAGTTGTACGAAAGTGGTGAATTCTACAACGTGAAAACCGATCCATACGAGGAGAAACCCATTGTCGAAAGCAAATTACCTTCAAGCATTAAATTGATTCGTAAACAGTTTCAAGGTGTACTTGCGGAGATGCATGTTGAAGTTTTGGAGTGATCGTCAAAAGCAATAAAATCTGAATATAGGTCAGCATACGGGCAAATTCATTTAACTTAAACGATTACAATGGCCAGGCTTATTTCAAAATTATTCTTTGTTTTATCACTGTCTTTCATGAGCCTTTCCCTTCAGGCTCAAATCAACCCAAAGAATATTGATATAGCAAGAGATCAATGGGGAGTGCCCCACATTTTTGCAAAAACTGACGCTGAAGTAGCCTACGGTTTCGGGTGGGCAACTTGTGAAGATGATTTTAAAACAATGCAAGAACAATTGCTTCCCATAAGGGGGGTAATGGGTATGGTGTATGGTAAATCTGGTGCAGCGGCAGATATTGCCGTTCATATCATAGAAGCTCATCAGTTGGTAGAAAGCAGGTTCGAAAAAGATGTCTCACCAGAATTTAGGGCTTATTTGGATGGATTTTGTGCCGGTATCAATGCCTATGCCAGGAAAAACCCCAAAGAGGTTTTACATAGAAAATTGTTTCCTATAGAAAGCAAAGATGTTATCAAAGCCTTTGTACTGGCAATGACCTGGATGACACATACTGTAAAAGACATTCAGGCTTTATCGGGAAACAAGATAAAAGCCATTAAAATACCTGAAGCAACAGGTTCCAATGCCTTTGCTGTAACCGGGAAAAACACGACCGATGGCAAGACTTATTTGGCAGTCAACGCCCATCAACCATTGGAGGGACTGAATTCATTTTATGAAGCCCATCTATCCAGTGAAGAAGGACTGAATATATTAGGAGGCACATTCGCAGGTAGCCCCGTCATCAGCCTGGGGTCCAATCGTTATCTGGGCTGGGCACATACGCTCAATTACCCAGATTTTTCTGATATTTTCCAATTGGAAATGCATCCTGAAAAAAAATTAGCCTACAAATTTGATGGAAAGTGGGAAAAGCTGGCGCCTTACCATACCAGGGCGCATATAAAAATACTGGGTTTCCTGAAAGTAGGGGCTAAACAGAAGTTTTATAAAAGCAAGTATGGCGTAACCTTCGAAACCGACAATGGTTTTTTTGCATTGCGCTTTCCAGCGAACCAGACGATTAAAACAGCTGAACAATGGTACCGTATGGGCAAATCTACCAATTGGCAGCAGTTTAGAAACGCTCTTGAAATGCAAGGGATAGCTGCCAGTAATATTGTTTATGCTGATGGGGAAGGGCATATCTATTATGTGAGCAACGGTCGTTTTCCAATAAGAAATCCTAATTACAACTGGCGGGGGGTAGTGCCAGGAAATACTTCTGCAACCTTGTGGGGAAACGAGGTTTATCCATTGGATAGTTTGCCCCATGTGCAGGATCCTGAATCCGGTTATGTATATAATTGCAACCATACCCCATTTTTGAGTTCTGCCATTGGAGACAATCCAAAGTTGTCTGATGTACCAGCTACTATGGGGTTTCAACATCCAGAAAGTTTAACCAATCGGGCTGTTCGTTTTTACGAGCTCTTCAATGAACTGGATAAGGTTAGTTATGCGGATTTTAAAAGAATCAAGTACGATCGGTTTTATCATACCCCAATGAAATCGGCCCCTAAATTGGAAGCCATTTTTCATTTGGAGCCTGACAAATTCCCTGATATAAAAGAAAGCATTGAACTCCTGTCCAGTTGGGATCGAGAAGCAGTAATTGAAAGTGAAGCAGCTGCATTGTTTAATTTATCCATCAGCTACCTCAAAAGGAAAATTAAAAACCCCGCTCATTTTCGTGAAGGGGATAGGCTCAAAGAAGGGCTAATCGTAGAGTCGATTAAATATGCCCGTGACTATTGTCAGCAATACTTCGGCAAGGTACATGTACCACTGAAAAGACTCCAAAGGCACACCAGAGGAAATGTAAACTTGCCAGTAAGTGGAGGAACAGATGTATTGGCCGCACTTTCTGCATCACAGCAAGAAGATGGAACCCTGCGGGCACGTGCTGGTGATTCTTATATACAGCTCGCTCGTTTCTCCAAAGACGGGGTTGAAATAGAATCCGTTCACGCCTATGGAGCATCGGCTAAATCAGGAAGCCCACATTATACGGATCAAATGCAGATGTACATCAACCGTGAATTGAAAACCATGACACTAAACAAACAAGAGGTTCTGGAGCAAGCGAAGAGGGTTTACCACCCTGAATAGAACCTATATTTATACAGTTTGTCGCCATAATTATCGCTAAACACATTCGCCTCCGCAAATGATACAAATACACCTTGAGGTCTGATTTTTCTCAAATTAGCTTTGTTTTTATAATAATACCGAGCGTTTGAAGACAAGGAAATTTATATACGAAACAAGGCGACCAGAAAGGTCAACTTTAGGGTGGCAGTCATTGAAATTTGCAATTGTTATGGCTATTCTGGTTTCATGTTCTACCAAACCAGAATCCAACAACAAAACTGAGGATTCCAAAAAGCCTAACATTATTTTTATTATGGCAGATGACATGGGCTATGCCGATGCAGGTTGCTATGGTCAAAAGAAAATCAAGACACCCAATATTGACCGGTTGGCAAGGGAAGGCATGAGGTTTACCCAATGTTATTCTGGATCGTCGGTGTGTGCTCCGGCCCGAAGTGTGTTGATGACAGGGCAGCATACGGGCCATACGCAGGTACGGGGCAACTTCGGGTTGGGAGGAGTTGTAGGTCTTGGAGGTGCTAAAGGGAGGGTTCCATTGAGGGAAGAGGATGTAACTGTTGCTCAACTCCTAAAAGGAGCCGGATATGCCACTGGCATGGTAGGTAAATGGGGTTTGGGCGAGCCAAATACCACAGGTGAACCTGGTCGAAAGGGGTTCGATGAATTTTACGGATTTTTGAACCAGCGCAGGGCCCACACGTATTATCCCGACTATATCTGGAAAAACGAAGAAAAAGTGCTGCTCAACAACAAAAACCGAAGTGGCACAGACTATACCCACGATCTTTTTGCCGACTACACGGTGGACTTTATCAATAGACACAAGGACAAACCATTCTTTTTGTATGTCCCATTTTGTATTCCCCATAGTTCGTACGAGTTGCCGGATAATGGCATCTATGAAAATGAACCCTGGGACAAAGATGCCAGGGCGTATGCGGCTATGGTGAGTAGAATGGATAAAAATGTAGGAAGGATTGTCCAGACTTTGAAAGACGCAGGCATTGACGATAATACATACGTCTTTTTTACTTCCGATAATGGGGGAACACAAAGTTCTGTGGATTGGGGGTTGTTTGAGAGCAATGGCCCCCTCCGAGGTATAAAAAGAGATCCTTATGAAGGAGGTATGCGTGTGCCGATGATCGTCCGGCACCCGAAGAAAATAAACGCAGCAAAGGTTAGTGATCTGGTATGGTACTTTGCCGACGTGCTACCTACATTGGCCGAAATAGCCGATGTGAAAGTGCCTGGGAATATCGATGGGGTGAGCGTGCTGCCCACACTACATGGAAAACAACAAGATTTGTCCGAAAGGTATTTGTATTGGGAATTTTATGAAAGACAAGGATGGCGTGCCACTCACTTTGGGGATTGGAAGGCAATTCAAAATGGCTTGAACAGAGGGGACAAGGAGCCTATTGAATTGTACAACCTAAAAGATGATATCAGTGAGCAAAATAACCTTGCCGATCAACATCCGGGTGTTGTGGCCAGGGCTAGGACTATATTTAAAGAATCACATGTGCCATCGGAACATTTTGTATGGAAATATTTAAAGGACCAAGGTATGTCCGGCGGCCAATAAGGTGTTTGGTTAGAAACCCGTTATTCCGCCACACCAGTTACCGTCAGCAAGGTGTTTTGCGGAATCAAAGAACACAAGGTTATCAAAGTGAAAAATGAATAAAATACAACTGATTATAATAGCTATATTGTTTGGACTCGGCCCATTGGGCTTTTCAAAAGCCCCATACTTTAAGCTGCAATGCAATGAGAGTCCCATACAGGTTATGGAGCAAAATGATGTGCCCCTGGCTTATGGACTGAACTGCTACAAGTACGCCAGGGTAACTTATGAAGGTAAGCCCCTGGCTTTGGAAGTTGAAGCTTTGGGGTTTGAATTCGACGATTCGGACTGGGATATTTCCCCCCATAGCTATGGTGTAGTAGGAGAGAAACAAGGAAATAAATTAATTGTCTCAATCAATCGGGTTGGGTATTTGGTGATTCGTTTTTCGAAAGACCAGGACTTCACCAAAAGACTTGTTGTTTTCATTGAAGAACCAGAAAGCCTCCCTGAGGTGGAATTGGTAGATATTGTTAAAACCTACAAGGTGGATAACTCAGGAGCAAAAAATGAGACCGCCAAAATACAGCGCGCACTTGATGAAATAGCTGGAGGTGACAGGGTGCTGTATTTCCCTGAAGGGAAATACAAGACCTTCATGCTCCGCATAAAAAGCGACTCAAAGATTCATCTGGCCAAAAACTCACGGATCATAGCAGATGCCTCTGCATTGGATACCTACATGGCCGATAATGGAATCGGGATCAATAGGTTTATTCTCATCCAGGACGCTGAAAATGTACAGGTCACCGGTTTGGGGGCATTTGATGGCAATGGATCTGAGATTCTGGGTGTGGACAATCGTGAGTTGGTAAAGAAACTTGACGGAATGCGCCTGCTCTTTATCCTTAATTCAAAAAATATATCATTTGAGGGAATCGTATTGAAAGACCCGGCACGGTGGAATACACACATTATGGGTTGTGAGGATGTCACATTCAGAAAGTGCAAAATGATCAACAGCCTGATCAACAATGAATACTTCGGAAGCCTGGACGGCTGGGATCCGGATGCCTCTAAGCGAGTGCTGATAGAAGACTGCTTTGGTTGGGCTGGCGATGACAATGTGGCGGTAAAATGTACCGGTTCTGGCAACCTGGGGATTTACAACGATGTAGAAGACATCACTGTCCGTAGTTGTGTTTTCCTCACAAAAAAGTCTTCCCTGAAAATTGGAACGGAAACCAGATGTGCCAGTATGAGACGCATTGTTTTCGAAGATAATGACATCATAGAAGCAGATCGGGTGATGGGCATCAACGTCCGGGACAAAGCCGTGGTGGATGGTGTCTTATTCAAAAACAACCGGTCGGAGTATTACTATCCAGATAGGAAACAAATGGGAATGAATTTTTACATAACCAGAAGGGAAGACGACCAGCCCTTTACCGGGAAAATCAAAAACGTGGTGATCGAGGACTGCTCGTTTGAACAGGAATTTCCAAATAAAATCCAACTGTCAAGGCTCGAAGGATATACGAAACGGAAGGACATGCAAGTGACAGTAAAAAACCTGACAATAGCCAATAAGAAAGTTTCGGCCCTGGATCCAGATTATTTCAATATTTCTAAATGCAATGCCGAGATACGGTTCGAATAGGAATTACCATAATGAAAGATACCCTATCGATATACTCAAAGGAAAATCAAATTATCCATTGTTGGCATTGTTTGGTGTCGTGGCTGCCCTTTGGGTTTACTATATAGATAAAATAAGAGGAAATGCCTGAGTGCTTAAAGGTTCATAATATTTAAATGCAAAGAAGACAATTCATATCAAAGGCAACAGTGGGGTTAACGGGTACTATGCTGGTTCCATCTATTTTAAGTTCAAGAACCCCGTCGATAGTTTGGGATGAAAAATTTCCAAAGTTTCTGGTCCGTAAGCTTACATCAGGTCCGATGAACCATTTTTTCGGCTATTATGGCATGTCGCCCTGGAACAAGTCGGAGACCAGGATGGTTTGCCTCGAATCCTCCTTTCATGATCGTATGCCACAGCCCGGTGAAAAAGCCCGGGTCGGTGTTGTTGACCCGCTTACCGGGGCATTCACACCGATTAGTGAAACGGAAGCCTGGAACCTGCAGCAGGGATCGTTGTTGCATTGGAACCCGACAAACCCTGAAGAGGAAATCATTTACAACGACCGGATTGGCAGTGACCTGGGAGCGGTCTCCCTAAATGTAAATACTGGAAAGAAAAGCATCCTTCCAAGGTCCATAAGTGCGGTGCATGACAAGAAGGAATATGCGTTGAGTTTAACTTATGGCAGGCTTTCTAGGATGAGAAAAGTAGTAGGATACGCCAATGCAACCGACCCCTATGCCAACGACCCCCACCCGAAAAAAGACGGAATTTTTCTCGTCGATTTGGATAAGCGCAAATCAAAGTTGATAGTGAGTTTGGATGAAGTCTATGAAATGGCAGTCGACGGATACCCAATCCTAAAAGAGAGGGATATGTGGTTCAACCATACTGTTTTTAACCCATCGGGCAACAGATTTTTATTTTTGGCCCGTACCAGAGGAGTGAAAAACAAGCTCGATTCATCCATGTTTACGGCGAACCTTGATGGCTCAGACCTGAGACAGGTATTGCCCTATGGTACAGCTGTCTCTCATTTTGGGTGGAGGAATGATGAGGAAATAATAGCTACCTTCAAATTGCCAGGAGAAAAAGTACTCAAACATGTACTATTTAAGGACGGTCAAACCAATTTTCGTGTGCTTGGGGATGGCTTCATTTTAGACAATGGCCATTGTACGTTTTCGCCCAATGGCCGGTGGATGACGACCGATCGCAAAGAAGACCATAGCCGTTCACAGTCCCTTTGGCTCTTTGACATGGAGCAGGACAAAGGTACTATGTTGGCCGATTTACCAGTGAACGAATACAAGTTCCTGCACAGCAATACAAGATGTGATTTTCACCCGAGATGGAACCCATCGGGCAATAAAATATGCTTCGATGCAATTGACAATTCTACCGGGACCAGACAAATGCACCTGGTTGAATTTTTGGATATTTAGATAATAACGATATGACCTCCTGGAGAAAACATAAATACAAGTATTTGCCTATGGCACTCATTGCATTCCTGTCTATTGTAGCCCGGTTAGATGCCACAGAGCACCTACCGAAGGTCCTTATCATTGGCGATTCTATAGCGGGAGGTTATTTTTCTTTTGTCGAGGAAGGATTAGTGGGGGAAGCATTACTGTTTAAGCCGATTGTAATTGATGAAAAGGGTGATTCGACAAGTTGTGAAGGAACCACAATGGGAGTAGAAAATATAGAACAATGGATCGGTGAGGCCAAATGGGATGTCATTCATTTCAATTTTGGCTTGCACGATATCAAGCACATAGACCCTGAAACTGGTAGAAACAGCAAAAACCTCGACCATCCTCGTCAGGCCAGCCCAAATCAATATGGTCAAAACTTGAAGAAGATAGTGAGGAAGTTGAAGGCTAGTGGCGCTAACCTGATTTTTGCCACTACTACCCCTTACCCTGACGAACTGGGAAGACAGATGCGTTCGCCGGGAATGCCCAAAGTGTACAATGAGGTGGCACTAAAAATCATGAAGAAAAATGACATAGCAATCAACGATCTTTATACCTATGTGCTGCCCAGAATGGATGAACTGCAAAGGCGTAAGAATGTTCATTTTACTGAGGAAGGAAGCAGAGCATTGGGAAAAATGGTAGCCAAATCTATCCTGGACAACCTTGAGCCAAAAGAAACCATGAAGGTAGTTGAATAGACAGTACTGTCCATGCTTGTTGCGCTTTGAGTTGCAATAAGGGAATTATATAGACATAATAAGAACATGAAGAACATATTTTTAACACTCTTGCTCAGTTCATTTCTTGTCCCCAAGATAGGAATGGCCAATGACCACAAAGAAATTCGAGATTTCGAAAAGGGGGAGATTAAATCCCTGATGTTTAAAGTTACGGATTGGCAAAACCAGCGTACAGAGCATTTGGACAAATACCGCCCGCTTAACTGGCATTTAGCTGCCTATTATATTGGGATCATGGAAATGTATAAGGCTACCGGTGAAAAGAAATACTTCAACCAAATGCTTGCTTTGGGCCAGAAATACAACTGGGCCACTGAAGAAGATATATACGATGCGGACAGGATTGCCGTAGGACAAATGTACCTTGATGTGTACAGGGAAAAGAAGCAACCAAAAATGATAGAGCGTTTGAGATGGGTGATGGATGCCCATCTCGAGCGTATGCCCGAGGCTGATGTTCGATTCGTTGATAATGACTACCGCAGGGAATGGTGGACATGGTGCGATGCGCTGTTTATGGCACCTCCCACTTTTGCCAAAATGTACGAAATCACAGGGGAGCAGAAATACCTCGAATACGCCATCAAACACTGGATCAAGACCACAGATTACCTAATGGACAAAGAAGATAAATTGATCTATCGTGACGATCGGTATTTCGATTCCAGAACTCCGTCAGGAGAAAAAGTCTATTGGAGCAGGGGCAATGGATGGGTGTTTGCAGGTTTGGCAAATATGCTCAAAATCATCCCACGAGATCATCCAAAAAGGCATGTGTTTGTAAAACAATTCACTAATATGGCATCCGTCCTGACAAAAATTCAAAGCGAGGATGGCATGTGGCGACCTAGTTTGTTGGATGAAAAGGCTTTCCCCCAACCAGAAGTGAGTGGCACTGCATTTTTTTGCTATGGTTTGCTCTGGGGGATAAACAATGACGTGCTATCGAAGGAAGTTTACGAACTAGCGGCAGTAAAAGCCTGGAATGGTTTGACCAGCCAGATAAATGATGAAGGAAGGTTAGGTTATGTTCAGCCCCCTGGGAAAGAACCAAAGCCATTTGCCCAGGACTCCTGGCAGGAATATGGAACGGGTGCATTTTTGATGGCAGGTAGTGAGATGTACCGGTCGCTCAACAAAGTATTGCAGCCTGAAAATTTTGTAAAAGGGCAGCTTATTTATCAGAATGACCTGGCTAATGAAAAAGATTTGGCGGGTTGGAAAATCGAAGGCCCGGCCAAAACAGCATTTAAGGAAAACTGGATGCACATGTATTCTCCTGAAGAAGAAGGGCATCATGTGCTTTGGTGTCCGGAGGATTTTCCATTCAGTTTTGTAGCAGAATGGGAATTGCAAAACCTTGAACCTGATGCCGGACTTTGTATTGTATTCTTTTGTGCCAAAGGTTCAAACGGGAAGGATATTTTTGACCCCTCCATAAAGAAAAGGGATGGCGTATTTAAAAGATATACTAAAAGCGACATCAAGAACTACCACATTTCATACTACGCTAATGCCGGTGGCAATTCCAGGGAAGTGGCCCACCTTAGGAAAAACCCTGGTTTTAATAAGGTATTGGTTGGGGAAACAGGGATACCTCCTGAGTCCACAGATATTCATAAAATGAAACTGATCAAGCAAGGCAATCGAATTACTATGTACCTGGATGAAAGAAAAATCATTGATTGGCTCGATGATGGAAAAGAATATGGTGCTGTACTTGGTGAAGGTAAAATAGGCCTTCGTCAAATGCAATGGAGCCACTTCAGGTATAGAAACTTTAAAGTCTGGACATTGAAAAAGTAAGAGTTGAAAAAGAAAATTGCCATAATTGCCTTATCACTGGTTTTGGGAATACCCATTGCACTATTTGCCTTGGTCAATATTTTTGGAGGAGCCGGCAGGAAGATGGACCAGCCAATTTTGCAAGGAAATATTAGTGTTCCTACCGAGCGCACATTGGTGTTCAAAGACACATCAGGCTTTCAGCAATATTTATTCCGTCATTGGGCAAAAAAAACACCCGAAGAATGGCAAAAGGATGAAAAGGTGAGTTTTAAAAACGCTCGGATTGTCTTGGGTTGTTTCCTAACAGGCCAGCGCATCGATGAAATGAACCAGTATATCATGCGACAGAAAGCTACAGGAAACCCAGGTTCGCCCTGGCTGATGAACCCAAACGGGGATTATGACTTCAATGCCATGGGATTCACAGCGGTATTTCATTTGTTTAAAGATCGCCCGGATGTTTTGTATCCTGAAACCAAAGCCCATCTTTTGGAACACATCCTTACTATAGAAGGAGATGATTTCACTAGAAATGTGGCCTATACAGCCATTCAAGATACAGAAAACCACATCCTGATGGCTGAGACCTCTCGCTATCTCAAAAACCAGTGGCTATGGGAAAATGGGGATAAATCGCCAGATTTTGACAATGCAAACAATGGGATGGAAGAGAAGTTGACACAGTTTTTGACAGAAATTGACACTTATGGTTTTTACGAATTTAACTCTGCTCCATATCTGGGATATGCTTATTCTACTTTGTTATTGTTGCATGAATTTACGATAGGTGAGATACAAACTATCACCAGAAAACTATTGGACAGGCTGAGTTGGCAGTATGCTTTAGGTAGCTATAAATTCAGGCACCATCCACCTCATAGAAGGCGATTTGGAGACGGTAGCAAAAGAAATATTGATTCAGACTACCATACGGTTATGTACAAAGTATTTGCCAGCTTATATGTGGACAGCCTGGAGGTAAGTATTTCCCGGGGGGAACATCACGCACTCTTTGCAGCAATGATGTCATACAGGCCTCCCAATAGATCCATGGAGTGGATATTGGAAAAACCCAACGCGTATTTTGTAAGGCTTGGTCATGGATACAACTCCTGTGGTGAAATCTATTCGGGAGACAAAGATTATTTGATTTCAGCCGGAGGTGCCAACCAGGGCAAAAGATCTATGATCATGCCAAAACCGATTACCTTGTTTTTGGATGATGATGCCACAGAATTGGATGAAGTATTTCACATGTATGGGCCTGGAGAGGATCGAATTGATTGGAACAACACAGGGGTTTATGAAGATTTTGCCTGCGCTAAAGGCAAAGTTCAAATCCCGGAGGGAAAAAAGCCCGTGCATTCTTCTGAAGGTTGGGAAACTTTTAAAATTTCGGACGGTATTTACCTCAACATTTATTCCCAAAAAGAATTGGGGTTAATGGTGATTGCAAGGGCCGAAACAGCAGAGGGTTCATTGAATGATATTTTAAAGAATAACCCAGACAAGAAATTGTATTCAGTTCAATTTACACATCCCAATGGCAATTTCATACAATATGACCTGGACGCACCAAAAGAGCGATGGACGATAAAAAGCGTGAACAAAAAGGATGTAGAAAGGGATTTTGATCAATGGCCGTTTTTTGAGGGCAGTATAGATGGATTAAATTAGTAAAATTGAATTGTAATATGAAAGGACCTAAAACCCTACAACCTTTGGCAATCCTGTTTGCGTCGGCTTTGATGTTTGGATGTTCAAAACCTTAATCGAATTTGTAAAAATGGGAAACAAAAAACAAACACTTTATTTCATGTGGGTCCTGTGGGCTATGCTGGTGCAATCCGCCTGTCAGCAGGGGAGTATTGTCAATGAAAAGCCTAACGTCATCATCATTTATACGGATGACCAGGGCTCAATCGACCTCAATATCTATGGAGCCACAGACCTGCAAACACCAAACATGGATGCGTTGGTTAGAAATGGGGTGCGGTTTACCCAGTTTTATGGGGCACCTGTCTGCTCTCCATCGAGGGCGGGGCTATTGACAGGCAAGACTCCTCAAAGAGCTGGTGTGCCAGGAAATATCCCGTCTGTACCCGTTACAACAAAGGGGTTGAGAGGGGAGCAATATACCATGGCTGAAATGTTCAAAGATGCAGGCTATGCCACGGCTCACATTGGTAAGTGGCATCTTGGCGATCAGGAAGGTATGTTACCAAACGATCAAGGATTTGACTATTCATTTGGGCATCATGTCGGGTGTATCGACAATTTTTCCCACTTCTACTATTGGAGAGGCCCCAACAGGCATGACTTGTATCGCAATGGCCAGGAAGTCTTTTACAATGGCCGGTTTTTCCCTACCTTGATGGTTGAAGAGGCCTCCCAATTTCTGGATAAAAACCAAGGCAATCCGTTCTTTATGTATTTTGCCATGAATACACCCCACTACCCATATCAGGGCACACCCGAGTGGCTTAAATACTATCAGGACAAAGGGCTGGCCTATCCACGTGATTTGTACGCAGCATTTTTGTCCACTCAAGACGATAAGATCGGGGAGCTAATTGGAAAGTTGAAGTCGTTGGGTTTATACGAAAATACCATCATTGTCTTCCAGTCTGACA
The DNA here is from genome assembly GCA_040222275.1 of Cyclobacteriaceae bacterium. Classification (GTDB taxonomy): domain Bacteria; phylum Bacteroidota; class Bacteroidia; order Cytophagales; family Cyclobacteriaceae; genus CAXBNB01. Next base: position 105,563 of record JAVKDJ010000046.1, on the reverse strand, counting down.
ATGGGTATTCTACAGAAGAAAGGGCTTTTTTCGGAGGTGGTGATGCAGGGCCGTACCGAGGGGCCAAATCCTGCTTGTTCGAGGGAGGTTTCAGGGTTCCGGCTGCTATCAGTTGGCCGGCACAACTTCCAAGCGACCAGGTGCGGGACCAATTTGCTGTAAACGCCGACTGGATGCCAACATTGGCCGATCTGTGCAATATTGGTCTGGATACCACAGAATTGGATGGAAAAAGCCTTAGACCTGTGATAGAAAATGCCGGTGAGAAAAGCCAGCATAATGAAGTTTTCAGCTGGCAGCATGGAAAACAATGGGCAACCAGGTCTGGAAAATGGAAACTGCTTGGCAACCCTGTGGACAAGAGCAACAAAGCCCCCTTGACCGAAGACGACAGGCTTTTTCTAGTTGATCTTGAAAACGACCCTGGTGAAATGACCAACCTGGCGAAAGACAACCCTGAAATTGTTGAGCTGCTTACAGTTCAATATCAGGAGTGGTTAGAACGAAACCCTTCCAACTCATTATAGCACCATCTGTTCATTCATGAAATCCCTAAAGCCGTCAAAAAAACATCCCTAAGGTCTTAGATATCATAAAAGTATTCATGAAAAATTACGTTTGCTCATTGTTAATTGCTGTTCTGTTAATCGGATGTAGGGGACAGAAAGAAAGTATTGCGGAAACAGAGGCTTCCGTCACCGCACCTTTCATATATCCGAAATATAGGGTATGGACTACACCTTCCGATGGAGAGGAAGTAGCCTACAATCCACCCAGTTTGCAATGGCCCGTGGTGAAAAATGCGAAATACTCAGTTCGTCTTTCATCTTCCAAAGATTTTACAAAAGATGTAATCCAAAAAGAGAACATTCCATTTGCCCTTTATAATCCGCATCAAAAACTCGATAAAGGTACTTGGTATTGGCAGTTGAAAGTGAACAATGAGTCATGGGGAAAAGTTGATTCCTTTAGAATCACATCATCGGCAAAAGATTTTGTAACACCCAATATCGGAGAAGTTATTGACAGGGTAGCATCGTGGCATCCTCGGGTGTTGGTGAAAAAAGAAGATTTGAACACATTCCATGCGATGGCAAAAGATTATAAAGAAATAGCTGCTGTAATAAAAGAAGCCGGTAAATACCTGAATTCTGTTCCCCCGAAAGAATCAGCTGCACTTCCTGCTATAAAAGGAAAGAATGATTTTGAAAACGAAAAAATTGCAAGTAAGGCAAGCAAGCGTTTGGGGGTTGCAATGCTCGATGCGCTTACCCGTTTTTCCCAGGCTTATGTAGTTACTGGAGATCCAAAATATTTCAATGCCGCCAAGCCTTGGATTACGGAGGCCTTGAAATGGGATCCAAGGGGTTTGACTCATCACAATAATTTTGGAGATGCCGGTATAATGGCCGGATTGGCAATTAGCTTTGATACATTTTGGGACTTATTAACTGAAAATGAAAGGAAAGAAATTATAGATCAGGTATCGGTCCGGGCAAATGGCTTTTATAATAAGTGGAAGAATTACGTAGAAAACCGATCATCTTCAATGCACGTTTGGCAACACATTTTGCATAATCTATTGCAAACTTCTGTGGCGTTTCTCGGTGAAACAAAGGATGCAGAACTTTGGTTGGAATACATTTATGAATTATGGATTGCACAGTCACCAAAAATGGGGGAGAACGATGGCGCTTGGTTTAATGGCACTGGGTATTTTCACGTTAATACAGTTGCGCTTTACGATGTAACGGAAATTTTTAGTGAATTTACGAATGTTGATTTTAGAAGCATCCCTTGGTATGAAAACAATATGAAGTGGTTAATGTATGCCTTTCCTCCGAATTCTGTTTCCGATGGATTCTGCAACGGTTCCGATGGTACAGACCGTCCCGGGCTTGGGCATGGTGCTTATGCAGAAGCTGTTGCTCGAAGCAATAAAGATCCACTGGCTTACTGGTATGCTCTGGAGGTTTCAAATAGCCATGGAATGGAGGTTTCGGACGATTCCAAATTTTTATGGTACCGGATGCAGCATGGCTACCCAAATTCATTGCCCGAACCTTTAAAAAAGGTAGAACTTCCACAGGCTGCAATATTTCCCGATGTGGGAGTTGCGTATATGCATACCACATTGCCTGAAATCGAAAACAATCTGATGTTTTCCATACGCAGCAGTCCGTTCGGTTCTTTAGGGCACACGCACGCCGAGCAGAACGGTTTTAATATTGCTTTCGGTGGGAAGCGCTTATTCTACAATACTGGTTATCGTGCAACTATGGGAGACCCACATTTTTTAGCCTGGTATAAACACACACAAGGCCATAATGCCGTATTAATTGATGGCGAAGGACAACCTTTCAATGCCGGTGCTTATGGTTGGATACCCCGGTTCATACACGGTGATAAAATTTCTTACGCTGTTGGCGATGCTTCCAATGCTTATTCCGGTTCTGATCTGGGTGAAAACGTTGATTTGGGGATGAAACGTTTCAGACGGCATTTTATAATGCTGCGCCCTTCTATAATTATTGTTTACGATGAATTGGAAGCAGACCATGATGCCGAATGGAGTTGGTTGCTTCATAACGACCATGGAATTGAAGTCGATCCCGAAAAGAGAACATTGTTTGCTGAAAACGAATTGGCAAATGCTCAGGTTTCGTTGTTTTCTTCGACTGATATAGATTTTAAAGTAAGTGATAAATTCTCAGTCCCCGTGAGGAACTGGATACAAAAAAGAGATAAGGATGGTGATTTGAAAGTGTTTAAAGATCAATGGCATTTTTATGGCGTATCAAAAGAAAAGACCGATAAAATGCGCTATTTGGCAATTATTCAGGTGAAACCAAAATCTGGAGAGTCGGTTTGCGATGAAGTAGTTTTTGATGTATCGACTAATACCTATTCGGTTGCAGGATGGAATATCAAAGCGGAAATGGATGTAGCGAAACCCGTGAAAATTGAAATTAAGGACAGTTGGGGAACTGCATCATTGGTGTCCTCCGGGGGATTGGATTTTGATGGTATAAATTATAATGGAGGGCTAGTTGGAAGTTCCAAATTAGTGGAAGTAATTGAAGATGAGAAGGTATTTCAGGAAGTTGTGGATAAAGTTCCACCTGCAATTGTTAAAGCGATGAAAAAATCTAACAGATGATGAAAATAAGTATAGTTTCGAGTATAATGATACTTTTTAGCGGTGGCTGTCAAAGCCAGGGTGTTGTGCCTAAAGAATCGAGTGGAGAGTTAGCGGTGACGAGCAAATATGTTTATCCAAAATATAGGGTATGGACTTCACCTTCGCATGGTGAAGTGCCCTCGTTCAATCCTCCCGGTTTTGAATGGCCCACGACAAACAAAGGAGCCAGGTATGATGTGCGGCTATCTTCCAAAATTGATTTTTCGGAGAACCTGATCGAAAAAAAGGAGATTCCTTTTGCCATCTTTAATCCACACCAAAAGCTGGGCGAAGGACTCTGGTATTGGCAGCATCGGGTGAGTGGAGGAGATTGGAACCCAATCGATTCATTCAAAATCACCTCTGCCACAAAGGAATTTGTGACACCAAACCTGAATAAAGTACTTAGTAATGTCTCCTCCGGCCACCCAAGGGTTTTTGCCAAAAAAAGTGAACTGAACGAGTTGCGCACGCGTGCAAAGGGTTACAAAGAGGCAGTTGCCATTCTCGGGGAGGCTGATGCTATTTTAAACGATATTCCACCAAAAGAGAAGTCAGGTCTGCCAAAACACAAAGGGGCCAATGATTATGAAAATGAAAAAATCGCACAATCGGCAAGCAAGGCGATTGGGTGGCGGGTATTGTCATCGCTGAATACCCTGAGCCAGGCATATATTTTGACCGGTGACATAAAGTACTTTCATGCCGCTAAAAAATGGATGGTAGAGGTTGCTGAATGGGATCCAAACGGAATAACCCACTTGTCGAATTTTGGAGACTCGGGAATCATGACCGGTTTGGCCCTGGCTATAGACACATTCTGGGATTTGTTGACAGAGACGGAGAGAAAAAAAATGATTTGGCAATCGGAAACTAGGGCAAGCAATTTTTATAATCTGTGGGTAGGAAAAGTCGAAAGCAGGTCTTCTTCCATGCATGTTTGGCAGCATATTTTGCACCAAATGTTCCAAACCTCAATGGCACTGGCCGGCGAAAGCCCAGAAGCGGATAAATGGATTGAGTATATCTACGAAATATGGATCGCCCAATTTCCTAAAATGGGCGAAACAGACGGGGCATGGTTTAACGGGATCGGCTATTTTATCATGAATGCCCTTACAATTTACGATATGTCAACAATCCTTAGCGACCTCACAGGTGTTGATTTTCAGCAGTCTGATTGGTTTCGAAACAATCCGAAATGGTTGATGTATGCGTTTCCGCCCAATAGTGTGGGTGATGGTTTTGGAAACGATGGCGATAAGTATTGGTACCCTACCATGAAGTACGCCGGGTTTATGGATGCCGCGGCAAGGATGTTCAACAGCGGCCATGCAGCTTGGTATTCGAATGAAGTTGCCCGGGGGTTGAATCAAGATATTGCAGCTGAAGCCGAGTTTCGTTGGTTTCGGGTTCAGCAGACCAATAAAATGCCACTCCCCGAAATTCCGGCTACATTTGATTTCCTACAAGCAGCCCATTTCCCCGAAGTGGGTGTTTCCTACATGCATACGTCTTTGGAAGATATCAAAAATAATTTGATGCTGTCGGCCACAAGCAGCCCCTTTGGGCCTATGGGGCACGCACATGCAGAGCAAAATAACTTCAATATTGCTTACGGGGGCAAGCGGCTTTTTTATAACTCCGGGTATCGACCAAAAATGGCCGACCCCCACCAGCAGGGTTGGCACAAGCACACCCGAGGGCACAACGGGATATTGATTGATGGCGAGGGGCAGCCTTTCGATGCAGGGGCATATGGTTGGATGCCACGATTTCTCCATGGCAAACAAATCTCGTATGCCGTTGGTGATGCGTCAAATGCCTATTCCTCCTCCGATCTAAAATCAATTGACCTTGGAATGAAACGCTTCAGGAGGCACTATGCCATGCTTCGCCCATCAATTATTGTTATTTACGATGAACTGGAAGCAGATCACCCTGCCGAATGGACATGGCTATTGCACAACGACAGTGGTCTTGAGGTTGATTCCGGAAATAAGACCATTACCGGTGAAAATGAATTTGCCAATGCCCAGGTTGCCCTTTATTCATCCTCCGATATTGCATTTAATGTGAGTGATACTTTTAGCATTGAGGCTCGAAACTGGAGTGGAAAAGTGGACCAGGAGGGAAAAATAAAGGATTTTGTTGATCAATGGCATTTTTCGGGAATCACCATGGGAAAAAGCCCAAAAATGAGGTTTCTTGCTATCATTCAGATCAAACCAAAGTCCAACGGGTCAGTTTGTGAAAAAGTACTATTTGATCAGGAAACCAATGCCTATTCAGTAGGTGATTGGATGATAAGCGCTGAAATGAACGAGGATAAACCAGCACTGCTCAAGGTGGTGAAATCTGATGGATCTGCGGGCCTGGTTTCACAGGGTATCTTAACAATTGGCGGAATAGACTATGATGGGACTTCAACTGGCAGTGCCAAATTATTGGAAATGATAGATGGTAAGGCAACATTTCAAGAAGCTACGGATCAAATTCCCCAAGCAATTCAAAAAGCCTCTTTAAGGTTTGAGCGCAGATAGCGATAAGAAATTAGCAACAGTTGGCCCCAGCATTTTTACCTTTTTGGTTTAGTTTTCCGGCAGCACATACTACTTCAACTCTGGAAAATAGCTATGGGAACAGGGCTTGTCGGGTTGTATCTTATTTATGGAGTAGCCATGCCATCAATATTGGGAAGAGCAAAATGCGAGATATTTATTGAAATCCAAAATCATGTATAACAAATGAAAGTGACGGTTACCTCATTTTTTTCTTTTCTCCTTATAGGTGTATTTGTTTCCGGTTCAATGGCCCAGGTCAACCATTTTTCGATTGATGCTTCGGAGGTTGTCGGCGATAATACCGAATTCTGGAAAGCCGCCGGATCTGACCACTTGTTCTACCATGTTCCCAGGCCATCAGGGCAGGCCTTGCTCGACAGGATGCAGAAAACACAATCGCACCGTTACTTGAGGTCTCACCATACACTGAGTAGTGATGTGAAAAATGGGGTAGTCAGAGGGCAGGAAGTGTATTCTGAGGACAGCCACGGAAACCCAATATACGACTTTTCAAAGGTCAATGAAGTATATCGTGAATACGTAAAGAGGGGCCTCAAACCAATTGTAGAATACGATTATATGCCAAAACTGCTGGAAATAGAATCTGATGAAGCAACTATTGGTAATGACGAAGGGATGACTTTGAGGAATACAGGCCCCAGCGATTGGAAAAAATGGTCAGACTTGCTCAAAGCTGCCACACGAAATTTTATTGAGGAATTTGGCGAGGAGGAAGTGCAGACATGGTATTTCGAGGTGTGGAATGAACCGGACGGTTGGCCTGTCGATCAACTGGATGTGTTTTTTAAAATGTATGATGTTTTTGTCGATGCGGTAACTTCTGTCAATTCCAAGTTGAAAGTAGGAGGGCCGGCATGTTACCATGAGTACTTCCTCCGGCCGTTTCTTGAGCATGTTGTAAACGGGACAAACTATGCTACCGGTAAAAAAGGTACTCAAATTGATTTTATTTCTTACCACATTTATGGCTTGTCCGGCAAATGGTTGAACAACGAACCGCATATTCAGCCTCAGGTACAGCGATTTTCCCAGTCGGTTCTATGGCTGAAAAGGCTGATGAGTGACTATAAACCCTTAAAAGGAATTGAGTTTCACATCAATGAATGGGGAATGTCTTCTAATTACTACAGATTGGTGAAAGATTACCCGGATTTGGAATACCGTAATTCCGAGCAGTCGGCTTTGTTTCTCGTCAAGCTGGTAAATTCATTATACCAGATTGAAGACAACTATAATTTCCCCACCGACTTGCTACTTTACTGGGGTTTTTCATGGGAAGCTGATGAGGATGAGTTTTTTGTGGGTAAAAGGGAATTGACAACCGCCGGGGATATTCCTAAACCAATTCAAACGGGGTTCGAAATATTGGCACGGTTGAAGGAAAAGAGAATAGAAGTATCCAGGTCCAGGAAGGATAACAGGTTCGGGGTTATAGCCAGCAAATCACCCAATGAAGGCGTGGCGTTTATTGCCTACAACTACGACGAAACCGATGATAACCTGGACGATGTAGATGAATTGGTAATAGATATTAAAGGACTGGAAAAGAACATCAAATTAGCAGTTTTCGAAACCAGTTTGGACCGGGAAAACAACAATACATACAGGGCATGGCAAGATTCGCAGCGTCCTAGGTCTTCCAAAGGAAAGAATGTGGCACGTATTCAAGAAGCCGGTAACTTGTCTGCAACAAAAGATTATGAGATCAAAACAGATGCAGATGGCCATGTAAAATTGAAGCTTGGCTTACAGCGCCATTCGATGAAATTGATAGAATTAAATTATTAATCATGTATCCGAAAAGTAAAACACATCCTGGGTATTTATTGCCAGTTATATTCATATTCGCAATTGTGAGCTGCCAGCCGGCCAAAGAATCGAAAAACAAAGAGGGGCGACCAAACATTCTTTTTGCAATAGCCGACGATCAATCATATCCGCATACAGGTGTTTATGGGTTTAAAGGAATATCCACACCTGGCTTTGATCAGGTAGCCAACAATGGTGTTTTATTCACTAATGCTTTTGTGGCAGCACCGCAGTGTAGCCCGTCGAGAGCAGCCATCCTCACTGGCAAAAATATTTGGGAGATAGAGGAAGCAGGCACTCACGGAAGTTCCTTCCCTAAGAAATTTGAAGTGTTCACTGATTTGCTTGAATCAGTAGGTTATGAGTTGGGTTTTACAGGTAAACCCTGGGGACCAGGCAACTACGAAATAGAAGGCTGGACGCGCAATCCCGTTGGGCCTGAATACAATGAGAAAAGCCTTGAGTCCGTTCCGGCATCTGGCATCAATCCGAGGGATTATGCAGGCAATTTCGCCAGTTTCCTTTCTAAAAAGCCCTCCAACAAACCTTTCTTTTTTTGGTATGGAGGGCATGAACCACATAGGATATACGAAGCTGGATCTGGGGTCAGGGCTGGTAAGAGCTTTGTAGATGGCCAGCTCCCGGCCTTTCTGCCGGATGATTCTGTTACAAGAAATGACGTACTGGATTATACGTTGGAAATAGAGTATTTTGATTCTCACCTTGGCAAAATCCTCAATTTACTGAAAGAGAAAGGGGAACTTTCCAATACGCTGGTGGTAGTGACTGCCGACAATGGAATGCCGTTTCCTTATGCCAAAGCCAACCTACAGGAATTCGGTACCCATGTGCCACTGGCTATATCCTGGCCCGATGGCATAAAAAACACAAAGAAAACGGACGAACTGGTTAGCATGATTGATTTAGCCCCGACTTTTCTGGAGATAGCGGGCATACAGGCCGTCCCTGAAATGACAGGAAAAAGCATAACGCCCATTTTGCTTTCAGGACAAACAGATATACAACATAGGGATTTTGTACTGACAGGGAGGGAACGCCATACCCATGCCCGGCCAGACAACCTCGGTTATCCGGCCAGGGCGATTCGAACCAAAGATTATTTGTTTGTAAAAAATTACAAACCCGACAGATGGCCAATTGGTGACCCTGTTCCCAAAAACGAGGTGAACGACATACGAAACAGCACTGAAGGTTTTAAAGGATTGTATCCCGGCTACCACGATATTGATGGATCGCCATCCAAGACGTTTATGATGGACAATAAGGATACGGAAATTGTCAAACAACTTTTTCGGAATGCATTTCTCAAGCGACCCTCAGAACAGCTCTATGATATCAAGGAGGATCCTGAGTGTATCCATGACCTCTCAGGAAACCCAGAATATGATTATATCAGAAATGAACTACGAACCAGATTAGATGAAGAGCTTACGAAGCAGAGGGACCCCAGAATGTCCGGTAGTGGGGTTTTTGATAGTTATCCCAGGTATTCTTCCATGAGGAATTTTGAGGGGTTCAACAGCAGGGGGGAGTACAATCCGGTTTTCAAGGATTGAATCATAAAATACCAAGACGGAAACATCCACGGATGAAACCACTAAGGCGCAAGGGTTGGCCTTATTTTTCCCTATACTTTAAATAGGTACATCTAACCTCGTAAATGGTACAAGCAATCGTTTAGGACTAATCCAAGTCTCTCTAGTTTTGAATTAAGAATAAGAAAGCCTTTGGGCAAAAAGGAGTAAATACATCATAAAGAAAAAAAATATGTCGATTAACATTTCAAGAAGGGACTTTATCAATTCGGTAAGCATATTGGCGGCTGGAAGCATGGTGTCCATGCCATCGTATGGATTTGGACTGGGCAATAAAAAGCTAAAAGTGGCTCTGGTAGGTACTGGGATCAGGGGCACCAGTTTTTGGGGTAAACGGTTGGTAGATGAATATTTAGATATTCTGGAGTTCGTTGGATTAAGTGATATCAACCCTGGCCGACTGGCTTATGGCAAAAAATATATTGGGGCAAATTGTCCGACCTTTGCTGATTTCGAATCAATGGTAAAAGAAACCCAGCCTGACCTGGTGATTGTAACCACAAAAGATTCCACACACCATGAATTTATTATTAAGGGCTTAAAAATGGGCTGTGATGTGCTTACTGAAAAGCCACTCACCACCGATGAAGACAAGTGCCAGGAAATATTGGATGCTGAAAGGGAATCGAACAAGAAACTGATTGTAGGATTCAACTACCGCTGGAGCCCATACGCCACAAAGGTGAAAGAAATGCTAAGCGATGGTGTCATCGGAAAGGTTACCTCTGTTGATTTTCATTGGTATTTGAACACACATCACGGAGCTTCTTATTTTAGAAGGTGGCACGGTCTGCGGCAATCAGGTGGAACACTTTGGGTACACAAGTCCACCCATCATTTCGATTTGCTCAACTGGTGGCTCGATTCCGATCCAAAGGAAGTATTCGCCTATGGGGCTTTGGAGCACTACGGGTCAAATGGCCCGTTTAGGGGCAAAAATTGCAGAAGTTGTGAATTTAAAGATAAGTGTGAGTATTTCTGGGATATCACGGCTAACAAGCGCCATGTGGACTTGTACATGAACAATGAGAAACACGACGGGTACATCAGGGACAATTGTGTGTTTAGGGACGAAATAAATATTTATGATAAGATGTCGGCACAAATAAAATATGCCAATGAAGCTGTGGTAAATTATTCTTTGACTACCTATTCACCTTATGAAGGTTATCGCGTAGCTTTTAATGGTACCAAAGGTAGGATCGAGGCTTGGTTGGATATTCCATATTTAAAAGATGAAGCCATGGACCAGGAGGCACTTCATAACCTGGAGATGAGCCAGGATGAAAACGAACTGGTGCACGAACCCATCATAGTACACAAACTCTGGAATGAATATGAAAAGGTCATCGTGACTTCTGAGAAAGCAGGGCATGGTGGCGGAGACAAGAGATTGCACGAAAAGGTATTTAAAACATCGGGTGTAAAAGATCCTTATGACCGGGCCGCAGGCGTGAGGGATGGGGCTATGTCCATATTGGTCGGAATTGCAGCCCGAAAAAGTATAGAGTCAGGCAGACCGATAAAAGTGGAAGAACTTACTGATTTGGTGCCAAGGGCCAGGAGGTTAATTTAATCGAAAGAATTCCTCGGGGCTCTGCCCCGGGGATAGTTGGTTTCAAGATTTTTTTATTTGAAGGGTATTGTGGCATTATACAAAATGAATATCAATTGAAATTAAAAGTAAAATACGGCATAGTGCTGGTACTATTGACGATTGTCCTGTGGGGGTGTCAGTCAACAGAGGTGTCAAGACCGAATATTCTGTTTATTATGTCCGACGATCACACGGCTCAAGCTTGGGGGATATATGGAGGGATACTAAAAGACTATGTGAAAAACGACAACATTGCGAGACTGGCAGAAGAAGGAATGGTGCTCAATAATGTATTTTGTACCAATTCTATTTGTGTCCCAAGCAGGGCAAGCATTCTTACAGGCAAGTACAGCCACAAAAACGGAGTGTACACTTTGTCTCAACCATTGAGTCCGGATAGTATGAATATCGCAAAGGCAATGCAAAAATCCGGCTACCAAACCGCCGTTATAGGAAAGTGGCACTTAAAGAAACAACCATCTGGTTTTGATCATTTTATGGTTTTGCCCGGGCAGGGGAGATACCACAATCCTGTCCTCAAGACAAAGGAAAACTGGGCTGACTACAAGGAAGGAGGACAAGAGTACCAGGGGTTTTCAGCTGATATTATAGCAAGCCAATCTATAGAATGGTTGAAACGCCGGGACGAGCAAAAGCCTTTCTTTTTAATGACCCATTTCAAAGCCACGCATGAGCCTTTCGATTACCCGGAACGGCATAGCACAATGTATGAGGGGGTAGAACTTCCTGAACCAGAATCTCTTTATGATTTTGGACCAGAGACTACCAATCGTTCCTTTGTCGGACAAGGGTTGGATAACCTTACGGATCGCTGGCTAAGGGCAACAAACGACCCCAATTTCAAAGGAATGCCTTATCCGGGCCTGCCTTTTTCTATTGATGGACTTGATAGCACGCAGGTGCGGAAAAAGACCTACCAGAAGTTTGTGAAAGACTTTTTGCGGTGTGGGGCTGCCATAGATGACAACATTGGCCGATTGCTTGACTACCTTGAAGAGAGTGGTAAGGCTGAAAATACTGTAGTTATATACACTGCAGATCAGGGCTATTTTCTTGGAGAGCATGGTTTTTTTGATAAACGATTGATTTACGAGGAGTCTCTGCGGATGCCGTTTGTAATTCGTTATCCCAGGGAAATAAAAGGAGGAAACCGAATAGATGATATTATTTTAAATATTGATTTTGCCTCTCTGTTTGCTGACTATGCACAAATCCAAAATCCAACCTTCGGACAGGGACGAAGTTTTAGGGCCAACCTGAAAGGAGAAACGCCGGATGATTGGAGAAAATCTATGTATTATAGATACTATGCACACAGTGAGGTTCGTCCCGCGCATTTTGGTATTCGCAATCAGCGCTACAAGCTGGCTTTTTTCTATGGACGGTCATTGGGGTTGCCAGGAGCCAAGAACAACCCGGCCAGGCCTGCCTGGGAATTTTTTGATTTGGAAAAAGACCCGGATGAAAACCACAATGCTTACTCCGATTCTGAATATACAGAATTAATTGCCAGCATGAAGAAGGAATTGCTCCGACAAAAGGCCGCTGTAGAAGATACTGATAGCGAATTTCCTGAAATGACAGAAATACTAAAACTGACGACCGAATAAAACGACATTGGATACCGATACCATAAAACTTTATAGATTTTACTTCAAAGTTTTTTTTGCGAATCGAGCCCACAGGGTGATTGAACTTGTGGATTCTGCCGGCCACCGATCTCCAGATTAGTTTTCTGCGTTTTGGACGTTAATTTTAGGGGGAGTAGGGGATTGTCTCCGTATCATCAACAGTATATCCCCATTTATCAACGTATTCCATGCCAGGTAAGAACTGGTCACCTGTTGCTTTCAATTTTTCGGTCAAAAGGCCATTCATTTGCTCCTGAATACTAGCAAAATATGGATGGCCTACTAAATTATTCTGTTGGTAGGGGTCGGTGAGGTTGTCAAAAAGAAGCCACGGGCCGTTCAAATCCCGGGTATAAGTATAGCGCAGGCTAACGATCCCCCTATATTCTTTGCCTCCGTGTTTAAACCGGTTCCATTGGCCAAATGGTTGTACACAGCTGATAAGGGTTGTAGTATCGGGCAAGGGTAGGTTGTCCATCAAATATTCACTGAAGTCATATCCCTCCACGGACGAAGGTGATTTTACCCCTGCCAATCCCAGCAATGTAGGCATAATATCGTGAGAGTTGATTAGTGCTTGATAATCTCCCGGGGCAATGGAAGGATGAGAGATTAGCATAGGTATTCTGATAGATTCTTCATAAGGCTGTTGTTTTTTATAGGCACCATGAGATCCCAATAAATCCCCATGGTCTGAGGTGAACAGTATGATCGTGTTATCCCTCGTACCTGTTTCATCCAATGTCTTCAGTATATCACCCACCATATCATCCATGGCAGTAATGTGTGCGTAATAGCCTACCAGGTCGCGCCTTACTTTGCGCTCCATTTTGGCAGGTACATTTTGGCGAAGTACTAAACTATCAGAAGAATACATGTCCATGTATTTTTTGGGTGCGCTTAGATAGGGGGCGTGTGGGGTTGCCCAACTGAGGAAAAGGAAAAAGGGATTGTCCCCTTCGGCATGTTCTCGAAGATATTCTTGGGCATCCCTTGTTTGGGCTATGGGATCATAGCCTTCCCAAAATTTCTTTTCGGGGGAATCCCCGCTATAGTAGGCAGATCGATTGTAATCATGGGAGCACTCCAATGCTTTCCAATATTGAAATCCCTGCCGTCGTGCTCCAGAAGGAATGAAACTGCTCCGCCCATTACCATCCAGGTGCCACTTTCCGATGTATCCTGTGCGATAGCCTTCCATAGCGAGCACCTTTGCTATAGTAATTGCATTGGTATCCAATTGAATGTCATTCATAAAAAGCCCATGGGTCAATGGCAGCTGGCCAGTCATAAGGGAAGCCCTGTGCGGTGTACAAACAGGCATGCCAGAAACGGCATTCATCAGGTTGGCACTTGTTCTGGAAAAATGGTCAAGGTTGGTGGTAGTTACATTTGGGTCGCCATTATACCCCAGTGCCTGGGCCCTCAATTGATCGGTATGAAGAATTAGAATGTTTAATGGCTTTTTCTTCATACACGAGGAGCATATCATGCTTGTCATTATGGCTCCTGTTAGGATTATGTGTTTGGGTATTTTTAGTTTAAAGTTCATGGTTTGATGTTTTATTAACTGGCCTGGGAAAGTCGCGGTTTTCCTTACGAGGTGCCACAATTGGACAACACATTAGTTGTAAGCCGTTCAAATATCTTTCAACCAAATTACTTATTGGGCTTCAGGAAAGCAGGGCTTAGTTCAGGAAACTCTTCTGGTTGTTCATCACTCTATCCAAATGATACATTTACACCTTTATGTAAATAATAATGTAGATGAATTTTACATTCAGTTTAAAATATCCCTAAGACCCTAAAACGAATCAGAGTGGGTCAAACGATAGGCTGAATTTTGGGTTTTTACTTTTCCAATAGATGGTGAAGGGCCATGATTTCTGCTTTTGTTCTACAAATCCAATTTCGAATTAAGCTATGTCAAAAATAAAATTGCCAGGGTTGTGTCTTTTAGTATTTACCCTTTTCCAGTGTTCACAACCCAATAATTATCTGGATGAAATATATGAAAAACCTCCACTTGACCCTGACCCTGCTGCCCCCTCACTTTCCCCAGAAGAGAGTATGGAGACCATATACCTTCCTAAAGGGTTCGCATTGGAGTTGGTGGCGAGCGAGCCAATGATAGAAGAGCCAATTGATATTGCATGGGATGGCGATGGAAAAATGTATGTGGCGGAAATGCTCACCTATATGCAGGATATTGATGCAACCAACGAAAATGAGCCTTGGAGCAGGGTGTCTGTATTGGAAGATACAAATGGGGATGGCAAGATGGACAAGAGTACAGTGTTCGTAGATAGCCTGCTTTTGCCCAGGATAATACTCCCACTTGATGATCGGGTAATTATCTCAGAGACCTACGAGAAGAATTTTTGGAGCTATCGCGATACTGATGGTGACCGTGTGGCTGATGAAAAGGTTTTGATTTTTGAAAACACCGAGAAATTTCGCGGCAACCTGGAACATCAGGCAGCAAACCTCACCTGGAATATTGATAATTGGTTGTATCTGAGCAAGGATGCCTTCAGGTATCGTTGGAATGCAGGTAAGCTTGAAACGGATACTATTATAGATTCCACTACAGGCCAGTATGGGCTCACACAGGACGAAGTAGGCAAAATGTACTACTCAAGGGCAGGAGGAGAAGTAGTGGCTTTAGGGTTTCAACAACACCCGGTTTACGGCACACTTGAAATGGATGGGCGATGGGAGGAAGGTTTTGAACAACCATGGCCACTTATCGGTACTCCTGATGTTCAGGGGGGAGAGAGAAGGTTGAGGCCGGATAGGACACTGAATAAGTTTACAGGCGTAGCTGGTCAGGAAATTTTTCTTGGGGACCGGCTCCCAGCCTATGGCGATTTGTTCGTGCCCGAGCCTGTAGGTAGATTGGTAAGGCGGGCAACCGTCAATAATGTGAACGGCAAAAAGGTTCTCTCCAATCCTTATGACAAGACAGAATTCATGGCGTCAACCGACCCGAATTTCCGCCCCGTTCGTGCGGCTACCGGGCCCGACGGATGCCTTTATATAGTTGATATGTACAGGGGGATAATACAGGAAGGTAACTGGACAAGGGAGGGGAGCTACCTGAGGCCGGAGGTCAAACGCAGGAACCTGGACAAGAACATTGGAAAGGGGCGGATTTACCGGGTGGTTCATGAACAAATGAATCCCTATAAGCCGATCAAGCTACTGAATAAAAGTTCGAGCGAATTGATAGGGTACCTGGGGCATTCCAATGGGTGGTATAGGCTCACGGCCCAGAAACTTCTGGTAATTAAAAATGATCATGCTATTGTTCCCGAACTCAAAGGCATTTTAATGGACAATGAATCTTTTTTAGCAACATTATTTTCTGATAGGGATTTTGGTATTCAAAGATTGCATGCGCTTTGGACCTTGGACGGAATGGGAAAACTGGACAAGCAGGTTTTGGTGGAAAAATTGAAAGATAAAGACCACCGTGTTCGGAGTGCAGCCATTCGGATAGGTGAAAAGTTCTTGAAAAACGGTGATCAGGAGTTTTTAAACAGTATTAGCCAAATGTCCGAAGATTCAAATATTGATGTATTGGTCCAATTGGTGCTGTCTTCCAAGTTGTATTCCGAAAAAAGTGCAGCCAAGTCTTTAATAGATGAAATAACAGTATCTCATCCCAACAATGAAGTAATTGGCATATCGGCAAAATTTGCACTTTCAGAAATTGGGGAACTACAAAAGAAATATGCACTAAAGAAGGATAGGCTCAGGGCGTCCGTGATCAAGGGTTATGAAATTTACAAAGGCCTTTGCGCCACATGTCATGGCCCTTCCGGCGAAGGAAAAGAAAACCTGGCTCCTTCCCTTGTTAATTCTGCACGCATGATGGACCAGGATCAAGAAATTCCTATCAAAATATTGTTAGATGGTCTTTCAGGGCCTGTGGATGGCAAAGAGTATGGCATTATGGTTTCAATGAAGGGCAATGATGACCAATGGATTGCTGACATACTAACTTATGTAAGGGCAGAGTTTGGGGGGATCGAGCGAAGAATATCTCCCACAACGGTAGGAAAGGTTAGGGAAAAGCACAAAAACAGGGATAAGTATTGGACGATAGAAGAATTGTATGCAGGGACAATGCAATAAGTGATTGCAATTTTTTGACTTAAAAGGGTAAACTGGGCGATTTTATTTGGCAGAATACATTTGTCCGTGCCAATGGTACAATTGTTCCTTTATAGTGATCATGGCGGTTTCTAAGTTTGTAGTGGTCATCTTCAACCGAATTATGAGCAAACCAATAACTGGCTTCATTAGCAGAACAACCAAGGGATTATTCAACCAAATGATTGCAAAAGGGTTTTATACTCAGAGAGGTTTGGAATTTCAGAGGCTGGAGAAGAACCTGCAACAACAATGTGCGGAAAGTCTTGAAGCGGTTGGTTATTGTTTGTTTATGATTTCAACTATGAATAAAACTGTAACTATAAACTAAAAATTTATGATTGGAACCAATACAAGTTAGCTTCAAAAAAGCACTTCATGAACTCAGGATAAGCATACTCCTATGACTAATTCAAATCATGAAATAAGACCCAAAAAAAGAAATTCAACTTACTATTTTTCACATAAAAACTTTAAGTGACATGAAGACAAATTTACTCAAGAATATTTTGGCTATAACAAAATATGGAATGTCTGGTGTTTTACTTCAGTGTATGCTCCTCTCTTTTGTTATGGCGAAAGAGGTGAATGCACCGGAGGGTAGCATTGAGGATATTTCTATCTCTGGAAAGATCACAGATGAAAACAACCAAGGTTTACCAGGGGCAGGTATTTTGGTAGAAGGCACTGGTAATGGTACGGTTACAGACCTGGAGGGCAATTATAAATTGGATGTTCCCTCTTCCGAGTCTGTGTTGGTTATCAGTTTTGTTGGTTATAAAACACAAGAAATCACTGTAGGTGCCAGAACCACTATAGATATTACCATGGAAGTGGACGCCACAGCATTGGACGAAGTGGTGGTGGTAGGATATGGTGAAGTAAACAAAAGGGATTTGACAGGTGCCATTGGACAGGTTAAATCAGTAGATATTGTAAGGGCAAACCCGGTACAAGCAGCGCAAGCCCTTCAGGGGCAGGTAGCAGGTGTGAACATCAACAAAATAAAAGGCCGGCCAGGCGATGGTTATGACATCCAAATAAGGGGGATCAGCAATTTTGACGAAGATGCCGAAGGCCTGAATGATCCTTTGATTGTGATAGACGGGGTATTGGGTGGTGATATTAATTCCCTGAACCCAGCGGATATTGCATCGATGGACGTACTCAAAGATGCTTCCTCTGCCGCCATCTATGGTTCAAGAGGAGCCAATGGGGTAATTATCATTACAACACATAAAGGTACTTCTGGCAAACCAAAAGTATCATACAATGCCTATGTAGGTACTAAAACACCAGCACATATGCCAAGGATGATGAATGCACAGGAATTCTATGAAGCCTACCGTACAGATGGTACCCAGGACCAGACATCATTTGCCTTAGGCGGTAACGCTGTAGGTGGACGCGATTTTACCGATACAGAAATTGCAAATGCTGAAAGTGGAAAATCTGTAGATTGGCTGGATTTGGTTACAGGCCCTGCACTGCAGACCAGCCACACATTTACGGTAACAGGAGGCAATGATAAAACTACATACAATTTTTCGGCCGGATATTTACAAGAAGGTGGAAATACATTGTTCAGCGGTTTCGACAGATATACAGTGAATGCGGGGTTGGAAAGTCAAATTCATGATAAAGTAAAAGTTGGGTTTACTTCTTATTATTCCTACAGCCTTCAGAATTTATCTACTACTGAGGCCATTCGCTCTTCATTTCGGGCCAGGCCTACTGGGACGGTGTACTATGATGATGTTTTGGAGCAGGACTTAAGCAAGGAAGTTGAATGGAATGGTTATGCGGTTTGGATGGGCATCAATGATTCTCAGGTATTAAATCCACTGGTAGAAATTGATCCGGAAAACCATAGGCACGAAAGACGCACATCCAACATATTGGCAAATGGTTTTGTAGAGTACGAGCCGGTTAAGGGGCTTTCTTTCAGGACTTCAGTGTCAACAACGGTGAAAAACTTTAGGGATGGCCAATACTATGGCAATTACTCCAAGCAGCAAAGAGGTAGTAGGGGCAACAAAGCTCAATACCGTACCCGAATGGATGCTTCCTACACCATTGACAATATCCTGACTTATAAGCTCAATAAAGGCGCTCACGACTTAAATGTTACTGCGCTGCAAAGTACCTTCCGGGAAAGAAGGGAAGATTCTTTCATTGCCGCAGGTAACTTGCCTTACCGCTCATTGTGGTACCAGTTGTCAACAGGTGCTGATAACATTACAGGTTTCGAAACTGATCTTACTGAAAGAAGCATCTTGTCTTATATGGGACGAATCAATTACATATTTAAAGACAAATACCTCTTAACAGTTACAGGGCGTTCCGATGGTGCTTCTGTTCTATCTGAAGGGAATAAATGGATATTCTATCCTTCTGTGGCCCTTTCCTGGAGAATGGGTGATGAAGATTTTATCAAGAATACCAATATGTTTTCTGATTTGAAATTGAGGGTAAGCTATGGAGAGGTTGGAAATGCAGGTACGGTAAGGCCCTATCAAACCCAGGCCCTCATTTCTTCAACTTTATATGAATTTGATGGAAGCAACGCCAGCGGGTTTGGAGTTGGTCAATTGGCCAATAAGGCTTTGGTATATGAAAAAAGCAAGGAGCTTAACCTGGGTTTGAACATAGGTGTATTGGATAATCGGATTACTGCTATCATTGAGTTGTACAACAGAAAAACTGTTGACCTGATTTTGCCGGACAAGGTTCCCACATCTACTGGTTTTGAAGATGTTATAGCCAATGTTGGGGAAATCCAAAACAAAGGGATTGAGATTACTTTAAATACAGTAAACATCGCAAAACCTGATTTTAAGTGGAGCAGTAGCCTTACTATTACAAAAAACAAAGATCAAGTAACCAAATTGGCTGGGGGAATCCTTCAGGATATAGGTAACAACCGTTTCGTTGGTGAATCAGTCAGGCCTCACTTTACTTACAAGTTTGATGGTATTTGGCAGATGGATGAAGCCGCACAAGCCGCAGAATACGGGCAAACACCTGGACATGTAAGGTTGGTTGACTTAAACGAGGACGGTGAAATTACCCCGGATGACAGGATGATTGTTGGTAAAGAGACACCGGATTTATTGCTTGGTTTAAGGAATAAAATAAACTATAAGAATTTTGACTTTTCTTTCTTTATATACACCCGAAGAGGACAAATGTTCAACAACCAATATCTAAGGGCTACTTATGGTGATATTGGCAGTGATCGATACAACAGGTCCGCCGAGCTGAATTTCTGGACACCAGACAACCCAAGCAATGATTATTTCGGATTATTGAATGCTGGCCTAAATAACAATCCCAGAATTGATAGAGGAGGGCAGACAAGAGTGGCACTACAGCATCAGATGGCCAACTTCGTGAGGATATCTGACATTACATTTGGATATACATTTCCGCCAAGTGTTTTAGACAAGTTGGGATTGACCCATTTTAGGCTTTATGCACAGGCTCAAAATCCATTTTTGTTTACCGACATCCTGACGATGAACCCGGAATATAACTCGGGGGGTAACGATGATGATATTCCATTTGCCACGTATTCAGTTGGTTTAAATTTATCCTTCTAAGTTTTATTGTTTTACATTAAAGAATATGAAAATGAAGATATATAAAAAATGGCAGGCATTAGCCGTAACGATATTGCTCTTTTTTACTGTAGGGTGTAGTGATTTCTTAGATGAAGAGTCTATAGCCAACCAGACAGCTGATAACTACTTCAATACACAGCAGGGTTTTGAAGATTTGACAAAGTCTATTTACCCATTATGGAGGGATATTACCCAGCAAAGGACTTTGGTACTGCGAGGAACGGATTTGTTTTCTGCCGGTGGCTGGGATAATGCCAACACCGACGGAGCGTTGGAAGATACTTTTGGTCCCGGGTTTGGGTCATCTTTTGCCCCCGTTCAGTTACTATGGGATTTGCTCTATGTGGAAGTAAATCGTGCAAATACCGTGATCAGTCGTTCCGAGAGCGTTGTTGGGATGAATGAGGCTGACTTAGCCGCAAGGGTAGGTGAAGCAAAGGTCATGAGGGCCCTCTCTATGTTTTTCCTGGTTCAGCAATTTGGGGATGTCCCTATGCCTTTGGCTGAAACAACAACCAGCAACAAGGAAGTGATCAGGGTAACATCAGCGGAGGTTTATACACAGATAATAGCCGATTTGACCGAAGCTGAAGCTGTATTGCCAGACCAAAGCGCAACCGATTGGGGTCGTGCAACCAAAGGGATGGCACAATTTTTACTGGCTAGGGTTTATTTGACACGAGGATGGAATTTCAACAATTCATTAGGAGGAAGCGCAGCGGATTTTACCCAGGCACTTTCGTATGCAGATAAAGTAATTGCAGACTACCCATTGGCAGCAAACTACAGTGATTTGTTTGCACAACGAAATGAAAACCCATTACTGGAGACGTTGGGGCCTGGTGATCAGGATGCAAGGAATGATGAAATTATATTTGCGGTTCAATACGGTGAAGATGTATTGACAAATGGTGGTTACGAGAATAACCCGGAAGCTTTGATTGGAAACAATTCGCATTCAATATTCGGAAATGGCCCGGACAATACCCCTGGAGCTGCTTCTCGTACTTCTCAATACAATCGTCATCAAGGCAGGTTTCATGTGACCCCATCGTTGTATAGATGGTACGACCCTAATATAGACACAAGGTACGACCACAATTTTGTGGAAAGGATTTATGCAATAAATGATGCCATTGGTTTTGTGCCAGCTGAGGGGGCAGATCCCTTCGATATCAATTCCGGTGATGTAACGATAGAATTTAGGGCTTGGGACAATCCTGCTTCAGGCGCAGATCGAGGATTGGACATATCTGGAGGCACTATGCCTTATGCCGTGATCAATACAGATGAATTTGGAAGGATCGCCGAGTCAAATTACCATGGGGCAAACTTTGCACCCATGATGTGGAAATTTTGGGAACCAAACATAGAATACGGGGATGGAAATGGAGCATTTGATTTTGCTATGTTCCGGTCTGCTGAAGCATATCTGATTGCAGCCGAAGCAATTGTAAAAGGTGCAACTGGTGGGGACTTAGGTACAGCTGATGTGTACTATAACAGGATTGTGGACCGTGCCTTGGGAGCCAATGCTGGTGCCGACCCGATGCAGGCTGCTGATCCCGCCGATGTATCTTCATTGGCCCAGGTGTCTTATAGGGCCACACCAGCCAATATTGATATAGATATGATCCTTGATGAGAGGGGCAGGGAGTTAATGGCAGAAGGTATGCGTTGGTATGACTTAAAACGTACCGAAAAATGGATTGAGAGAGCTATTGAGCACAACCCATGGACAGCTTCGGCCAACGCAATAAATGCGAATCACCTGCTGCGCCCGATTCCACAGGGTGAATTGGATTTGGCATCAAACGAACTTAAACAAAATACAGGGTACTAGAAAATAGTTTTGTTAATTTTAGTTATTGAGGTTAACCTTGAAAACGCCTAAGTCTATAATATAGCAGGCATTACAAGGAGAATCCAACAACATAACCCCGAAATAGGCTTTCGATGGCTTCTTTCGGGGTTTTTGATTTTTATCTGGGAGTGGAAACTGCAACAGTTTCATTGATAGGGCAAAGCCAATGAAGAGACATTTATTCCTTGTGTCTATTGCCAGGTTCCTATTTGATGTTACTTTTGTTTATACATCCAACTTAAAATGCCAGAGATTCACTATACAGATGATGAGCTGGTTCAATTGCTTTCGCAAAATGATCAAAAAGCTTTTGAGTCGATTTACAATTCCTATTGGGAACGACTTTATGCCATGGCTTACAATAGGCTCGGGTCAAAAGAAAATGCGGAAGGGTTGGTTCAAGATATTTTCACAGAACTTTGGGACAGAAGGGCAAAACTCACTGTGCACCAGTCTTTAGCAGCTTTTCTCTTTAGCGCCCTCAAATACAAGATAATAAACCACTTTGCATCGCTTGCTGTAAGGCGCAGGTATGTCGAAGAAAAGAAAAAGCTGACTTCACAATTCGACAATGCTACAGAAGAGTGGTTGTCCTTCGATGAACTGAATAAGTTTATAGTACTTGAAATAGACAAACTCCCTGAAAAATGCAGGCTGGTATTCCAGCTTAGCCAGGAAGGAAAGTCATCTAAAGAAATTGGCCAAGAGTTAAATATTTCTTCCCGCACTGCTGAAGGGCATATAAATCAAGCCAGAAAAACCCTCAAATCTAAGCTCTCAGGCTTGAATATGGTGATGGCTTTCCTTTACATAGTTTGATCCGTCAAAGGCTCTGGATAAACTGCTTTTTGCCATTTTCCCTCTTGCCAACGAAATTTTATCGAGAGTAGAAGTTTAGTGAAAGGATTTTTATGGCATAAGTCCGTATTTTTTTTAACTCTTATTTTATTGTTAATCAGAGGGTTGTAAAGTTTTTCATAAAAAATATCAAAACCAACCAGGTAAACAGGCTTACTTAACTGACTTAATAACTGAAGCCCTTATTTAGTCAGAAAAATGAAAGACAGAGAATTTGAATTGATTGCAGAACGCTTAATCACAGGAGTAGCCACCCCTGAGGAGAAGCAAAGATTCAATGATTGGTACAATTCGAAAAATGATGAACTGGTGGTTGTCCCATCCTCCCACGATGGAGAGAAAGAAGAGACAAGGTTGAGGGTTTACGCCCATCTAAAATCACACATTTCCGAAAATAGCCAGGGTGCAAATGGAACTATAAAAGGAATCAACAGATCGATTTACTATAAGATCGCTGCATCCATTTTGCTTGCACTGGCGGTTTCTTTTGTGCTCTATAATACTACCTGGCATAGTCCTGATCAGGCGATGGAAAAACCGCTGGCTATGATAGAAAAAGCTACAAAACCCGGCGAAAAGTCCAAATTCCGCTTGCCTGATGGCACAACTGTTCATTTGAACTCAGAGAGTTCATTGGTATTTCCAGAAGTTTTTGATGCCAACGGCAGGTCTGTGATGTTAAAAGGGGAGGCTTTTTTCGAAGTTGCCAGAGACGAAAGCAGACCCTTTACAGTGACTTCTGGCAATTTGCTTACAACTGTGCTCGGAACTTCCTTTAATGTAAACGCCTATCCGGCAGGGGAGAACGAACAAGTCTGGGTGGCCACTGGTAAAGTGAAAGTAGAAAATAACCCTAATGGAAATAAGGATTCGAAGGTAAATTCAAAAATATTGATCCCCAACCAGGGAATAATTTATGACCCTGGCTCTCAAAAATTTGAAAAGCAAGAGTTGGAAATAAGTGATGTGATCGCCTGGAAGGACGGATGGCTCATATTTGAAAGTAAAGAATTTGGAGACGTAATAAAATATCTGGAGCGCTGGTATGGAGTGAAATTCACAATAGACGATGACTCGATTATGCGAAGAAAGGTGACACTGAAACAACAAAACGAAAGCTTGTCAGCTGTGATGGAAGTACTGCGATATCTTGCAGATTTTGAATATACCATTCAAGGCAAAGATGTCACGATTAGGGCAATCGATTGAGTTTTTAGTTGTTATATGAAAAAAAAACAATCAACTAAGAAAGAAAGGAGGTGAAACGGTAAAGAATAGGACAAAAAAATAAGCGAAAGTACGTGCAGGTACTTCCGCTCAAGATTTAACGATCAATGATTTTTTTAAACCATTAAACGTATTCAGTATGTACAAATTTACACAAAATAATTGGGTAAGGGCTTTTTTTGTTATGTCTAGACAAGTTTTTTTGGCGTGGGTAATTACAGCTTCCTTTGGAGGAATGCTGATGGCTCATTCTGGAAAGTCGCAAAAAATGTTGAGTGACTTTACCATTACCCTAAATGAGAGTAATTCAGGACTGTTTAAAGTCTTGAATCAAATCGAAAAGCAGACCGATTTCAAGTTTTCTTACCTGGATGAATTGAGCAGGAAGATCAAAGTATCTGTGGAAGCTAAAAATGCCAGCCTGGACAAGATCCTGGAGGAAATAGGGAAGAGCGGGAAGGTTAAGTTTCGGCGTGTAAACGACATGATCGCCGTGAGCAAAGCAAGAAAAATCCATGGCAAGTTTTTCGTGAAAGAAGAATTTGAGGCAGAGGTGGAAGTCTCGGGAAAAATCACCGATGAAAACGGGCAGGGTCTCCCTGGTGCCTCCATAGTTGTGAAGGGCACCACCAATGGCACTACTTCAGACCTGGATGGCAATTACAAGTTGAGTGTTCCGGAAAATTCTGTTGTCATCATCTCTTTTGTTGGATATATAACCAGGGAGGTGGAAGTTGGCTCGAGAAGCGTCATTGACTTGCAAATGGAAGTGGATGCGGGCCAACTCGAAGAAGTGGTAGTGGTCGGTTATGGTACGGTCAAGAAAAGCGATGTAACCGGGGCTGTGTCGTCCATCACCTCACAAGATATTTCTGAACTACCACTGGTGAGCCCCCAAGATGCGATTCAGGGAAGGGTAGCTGGTGTAGATGTAATTTCAACCGGAACTACCCCCGGATCAAACTCAAACATTAGAATAAGGGGGCGCAGGTCTTTTGCCGCCGGCAATGACCCACTTTTTATTGTGGATGGAATTCCTTTCTCCGGAGCATTGAACGACATCAACCCCTCGGATATTCAATCTATGGAAGTGCTAAAAGATGCCTCTGCAACAGCCATTTATGGATCAAGGGGTGCCAATGGAGTAATTTTGATTACTACCAAAAGAGGGGGCAATGCAAAGACGACCATCAGTTATGACAGCTATTATGGGGTTTCATCGGCCATCAACAGGGTGCCTGTGAAAGATGGCTATGCGTTTGCCGAATTGCGCCGGGAAACTGCAAGACAAAATGGAACCTACGACGAAAGCAACCCGGCTGTATCAGATGGATTGCTTTTTTCTGATTACGAATTGGAAAGCCTGGCTTTGGGTCGTTTTACGGATTGGCAGGACCTGACACTTAAAAATGGTGTACAGCAAAGCCACCAAATAGGCGTTTCGGGTGGTAATGAGAAATCCAATTACATGGTGTCTTTAAATTACTTCGAGGAAGATGGAGTAGTGGAAGGTTATGATTTTGAAAGATACTCTCTAAGGGTAAACGTAGATCAAAAAATAGGATCACGGGTTAAAGTTGGGGTGTCCACGTTGATTTCAGGTAGTACCAAAAATGGTGATGGCTATGGTACGCTTTCACCTTATTTCAATAGTTTGGCACTTAACCCCCTATATGGCCCATATGATGCAGAGGGTAATATCATCAATCAGCCAGACCCGGCGGAATCCCTTTTAAGAAACCCATTGCTGGATCAGGTGCCGGGAGCGGTGGTTAAAGAGGATAAGAGGTTCCGTTCTTTTTCCAGCATTTATGCAGAAGTTGAGATAATTGAGGGATTATCGTATCGGGTAAATTTTGGCCCGGATTTTCAATATGATAGAAGGGGTGAATACACAGCATCAGCATCCACTGAAGGCAGGGACTCAGCCCCATCGGCGGGGTTTGCCAACGGAACCACATTCGCATATACTTTTGAAAATATTCTAAAATATTCAAAGACCTTTGGAGGTAAGCATGCGATAGATTTCACGGGTCTATTCAGCCAGCAACAACAAACCAGGGAATCTTACGGAACCGATGTGACTGATGTGCCGATTGAAGCGTTTACTTTCAGACGGTTGGGGGATGGAAATGTTACTGGTTATCGAAGCGGGTACAATCAGTGGTCTATTCTTTCTTTCATGGCCCGGGCCAATTACAACTACGATGGCAGGTACTTTATGACGGTTACTGCCAGACGTGACGGATCGTCCCGTTTTGCCCCGGGAAAAAAATATGGAACCTTTCCTTCGATAGCAGTTGGATGGAATATTTCTGAAGAAACCTTCCTGGCCAGCAGCTCCGTAGTATCGTTCTTGAAATTAAGGGCAAGTCACGGTACTATAGGAAATACAGGAATTGGCCCCTACACGACATTGGGTTCGATTGCTCGCAATACCTATACTTTTGGTGATAGCGGAGTGTCTGGCTATAGGGCCAATGGTGCTCCTAACCCTAACTTGTCCTGGGAATCTACTACATCTACTAATATTGGATTGGATTTTGGCTTTCTAAGTGGTCGTATCAGCGGATCTATCAACTGGTACAAGCAATCAACCTTTGACCTGTTGCTTAATAGGTCTTTGCCACCAACCGGAGGTACCAACAACGTTATTTTACAAAACGTTGGAAAAACATCCAATGAGGGTTTTGAGCTAAATATATCCAGCACCAATATCAACAGCAGCGGATTCAAATGGACCACAGACTTCAATATCTACACCAATAGCGAAAAGATAGTTGACATATTCGGAGACGGGCTTGGGGACGATGTTGGTAACCTTTGGTTCATCGGCCAGCCATTAACTGTTTACTACGATTTTCAAAAAACTGGTATTTGGCAACTCGGGGAAGAAGCCGAGGCAGCAGGCTATCAGGCCATTCCAGGGCAAATTAAAGTTGCGGACTTGGCCGGACGTGATGAAAACGACAACCCGGTTGCTGGTGCCGATGGGAGCATTACCGATGTAGATCGTGTAATCCTCGGGTCTGATATTGCGGATTGGTCTGCTGGTATCACCAATCGTTTTTCATATAAAGGCCTTGATTTTTCTTTTTTCATCTTCACTCGGCAGGGGAGCTTGATCAGAGGTACTACAGGAGGTGGAAATGGGCGATGGAACAATCAGATAGTTGACTATTGGACCGCTGATAATCCAACCAATGCATTTCCCCAGCCTTCAAACTCAGGAACACCCTACGGATCGAGTGCAGCATACTTCGATGGATCGTATGTGCAAGTCAAAAACGTGCAGCTAGGGTATCAGTTGCCAATAGATATTATTTCCAAAGTTGGAATGAGTTCCCTTAGGGTTTATATGAGCATGAGGGATCCTTTGATATTTTCTAAATACAATGATCTTCATGGTTTCCCTCCATTTGGAGCAGGCAACCCACCTAGTGGAGGATCAGAAGTGGTATCTTCTGTATCGTCTTCGGCATTGCCGCCCACGAAGCTGATCATGTTTGGTATTAATGCAAAATTTTAATTTAAAGGATCATGAAAAATATATTTAGAATTATAGCAATAGCGTTGATAGGAACATTTTCATGTGAAAGTTTCCTTGAAGAAGAAAATGTACCGGTAGCCACTGCACAATACCTGGGAACTGCCGCAGGCTATCGTGATGCATTGACGGGAGCATATTCAACCTTACGCACATTTTATGCTGGTGGTGAGGATGGCCCCAGTTTGACAGTGTTTGGAACCGATGAATATACCGAGGGCTCTGATGGTGGACGAAAATATTTGAATAGATATGACGCCAGTTTGAACCCCTCAGCCGTTGATTTGCTCACAGTTTGGCAAAACATTTACCGAGGGATCAATTCTACCAACATTGTGATCGGAAGGGCTGATGAAATAACAGGATTGGATCAGTCTGAGATAGACGGTTATGTGGCAGAAGCCAGGTTTCTGAGGGCCAATTATTATTTTATTTTGGTACAGCTCTTTGGAGCTGTCACTATCAGTGAGGAAGAAACTGCAGGAGCAATTGTTGAGGCACAAAGAAGCAGTGTTACAGATGTGTATAACTTGATCGTATCTGACTTGGATCTGGCGGTGAATAACTTGCCAGACATCCAGTCTGATTATGGAAGGGCGACAAAGTTTGCTGCTTTACATCTAAGGGCTAAGGTTCACCTGACCCGCGCCACCATGGATGCTGGTGCCACTGCAAACACTGAATACACTGCGGCGCTAAACGATGCGGAAACCGTCATCACAAGCGGGCAATTTGCACTGCTTGATGATTTTGCAAGTGTTTTTGATCAAAGTGGAGAGGTACATAACGAAGTTATCTGGTCTATTCAATATTCACAGGATGAGTTATTCGGAGGTGGCAACAGCCTTCACTTGTATTACCTGATGCAATATGACAACCAGCCTGGTATGCTTAGGGACACTGAAAATGGTCGCCCGTTTAAGAGGTTTGCCCCTACATCGTATGCTGCGAATGTGTTTGACAAATCGATCGATTCGCGCTATGATAAGAGTTTCAAAACTGTGTTCTACTGCAATAGGCCCGGAACCTACCAAATCACCAATGAATTACAGGACATTTCTGTAACGCTGGAGGAGGGCGATACTGCAATTTGGCTGCCTGGCTATGAACTGGATGCAGCCGAGTTGGCGACTAAGCAGTTTCAGGTGTTATCACCGAGCAGATATACGAACAGGTTATATCCTACTTTGACCAAGTTTCTAGACCCAAATCGACCCAGCGTTCAGCATGGTGCCGGATCAAGGGATTTTATATACATGAGGCTTGCTGATACCTACCTTATTTCGGCTGAAGCTAATATGATGCTTGGCAATATGGATGAAGCTGTAGATAGGGTCAATGCAGTGAGAAGACGGGCTGCATTCGATGGTATGGAAGACGCAATGGAAATTACTACCACTGATTTGGACATTGATTTTATCCTGGACGAAAGAACACGTGAGTTGCTCGGTGAGTTCCATAGGTGGTTCGATCTTGTCAGAACTGGCAAGCTCTTAGAGCGTGTTGGGCTTCACAATCCTGATGGTTCTTCCAATATTCAGGATTACCATGTCCTGCGACCTATTCCTCAGGCCCAGATTGATCTAACCAGAAACGCCAATGGTGAATCTTATGGCCAGAATACTGGATATTAGCACTTTACACTTGGAAAAGAAGTGTGCTGCTCAATGGGTTAGAGCGACTACCGTGGGTCACGCTAAGAGTGCTATGACTAAAACGTAACTGTTAATAGTAAAAGCATTTCAACCGACTTTAACCTGGATCAAATTCAATGGCTCTAAGATTTTAACAGTTTGGTTGAATTTCGATAAAAAAGTACTTTAGGACGCTAATTTGTCCTAAAGTACTTTTTTTATTTTGATGTAGTATCAAAACATGAAGTATTCGATGTAAGTCCATGAGGTTTTTGTTGCAATCAAATTAAAATGTGGACTTTCGAACTCCCCACCGCAGGTTTTACTCTACCTCACCAACAACGCCACCCAGTCTTTTTCCTTGTCCTCGGGTGCTTCCAGGTTGATGTTTGAACCTCCTTTGATTGTTTTTGATTTTTTGTAAAACTCACCATTTCTTGGGTTGAACCAGCGCAAATCGAAATTTCCGCTGGTTGATGAAAGGTCAAGATTGGTCTTTCCTTCTTTTTTAATGAATACTACATATACCTCGCCTTCTTTGGCAAAGCAAAAATCTTCAGTGCTCAGCAGAGAGTCGCTCGGTTCCATTTCCCAGTAGGGTATGTTGTTCTGTGTAAAGAAATCAAGTGCTATTTTACATTGGTCCCAGAACAAATCCCTAGACCTCCAGTCCTGGCAGGTGAGGTCCGAATGATCGTGTTTGTACCCGAAATACCACTCAACGCCCCAGGCTCCAGCCATCATAGCGCCCCAGAGCGCATTCTGGCGGGCTAAATCATGGGTCAGGTCGTCAGAATCGGGAACCAACGAGTGCTGAGCGTCCCCGGGTTCGTCAACAGCCACCGCCCATATTTTTCCAGCTTTTCTGGATTTTTCCCGCCATGCGATCACACTCTTATGAACATTTGCAAAATCCGCGCGGTTGGTCTGAACTGATGGTCCGGTGATTTTCGACTCTGGCCCCAAAAGGTCATCAAAAGGGTTTCCATTGTGTATGACAACATGGTGTCGGTAGGGGTCATGGTCATAGAAGTACTGGGCCATGGATAGGCGCTGCATGGTAAACTGCGGGGGAGTGGTGTTGTTTTTTACCCAATCCCCGCTTTCTTCGCAAAGGTTCCAATTGAGGGCCAGATGATGCCCAAATCGTGCGATCAATTCGCGGTAGTAGAGCTTCCTTTCCAAGCCGACTCCTCCACCATCCAGCAGTCCCTGGTTTTCGACTTCTGCCATTTTGAAATGAAGGAACAAACCCAATTTATCTGCATGCTCAAATAGTATTTCCCACTGATCCAGCTTGGATATGTCAAATCTGTCGTAGTTGTCATAATCTACATAGGGGAATACGTTTTGGTCGTCACCAGCTATATTCAATGTTAGAAACGAAAAAGCATTCAGGCCTTCAGATTCGAGATAGTTGAGCGCCCCAACCAATGCCTTTCCTTTTCCATCTTTCCAGGTGGGGTCACCTTCTTTCCAGTCTTTTAAGTGGGCCTCCCATGTTTTTACAAAATTGTCCTTGTGCCCATCATTGTGGAAGGTACCGTCAAAATCGACATAGGACAACAGGTTTTCCGGGGCATCCGGCCCTTGTTTTAAAAAGTATTCCCCTGATTCGGCAAACTGCAGGTAGTGTTTGCCCACGTAGTTGAGCCTGCCACGTCCCCTGAAATCCCTGCCATTTTTATCAGTAGGCTGTATGTTGAAAGTCCCCTCCGCGCCATCCATATACTCTCCGGAAGCACCAGTTTTTTCTTTATCACTCACAGCAACGAAGTTGCCTTTTCTGAAATTCACCTTGTATCCCCATTGGCCCGTTTCATCCGGGGCGAAATGTACTCGCCAAACGTTTCCTTTCTCTGCGGAGGTGTTTCCGGCATTGCCATCGGCAGCAAAATACCCCGGAACTTTATAGGATTTGCCGCTTAACTCATGGGAAAAAACAACATCAAACCTATAATTGACAAAGGGGTTGTATTCATCGGATTCATCCACTTCCGGCCCTGCAAAATCCAGGGTCACTTTGTGCCATTTTTTCAACTCACCTGAAATGGTTGGTGCTTTTTGTGCTAAAGATGCACTGAAGGTAAACAGGGCTACTACTGCTGGTAATAATTTCATCATGGTTCATTTTGTTTATTGGACAAATAAGGGCCGTTTTCACCTATTGGTTGCAATTGTTGGGGATGATTGGTGAGATGAGCTATTGAACCAAACAATTGAGCAAAACAATTGGTTGGCCTCACCAGTGTTTTAAACCGAAAGCACCGACACCTGTAGGTGCTACGGTATTTTTAGAAACCCATTAGAAGTATGATTGGTCTGCCTGAGGGCGAAGCATAATTTATGCAACCGCCATATAGTAAAGGTAAAAGCACTGTTTACGGCCATTTGGCCACATACGGGGTAACCAGTTTGTGGTCATTGCCATTGTATTGGTCGTCCAGTTTGGATTCAAGTTCTTCCCACAACATCATAAAAATAAGGAATTCATTGTTGGCACTGAGCTTTTCATCAATCAGCATGTCAAATACCTTTTTCTGCAAATACCGCAACTTCATTTTAACCACCGCATGGTCCATGGAGTCAACTTTTTCTTTTAAGCTGAGCAGGTCTTTGTAATATTCGTCCATCCTGTCTTTTTTTCGTTGATTGATGGTGGCTTTCAGACTGGCAACCAGACCTACGATCAGCACACATGCCGAAAGTATAAAACCCATAACATCGGCATAGCGCTCTACGAATTTTGGTTTTTCCCTGTTCATGTAATCAATAGTTCCTTCGTGAAAAGGGAAAGAAAGGTTGATGTCTTGCTGGTTGGCCTCAAAGGTATAGTTGTTGTATGACTCAAAGATGGGTACTATATGGTGGTGGTGAACGGCCTCCATCAGGTCGTAAACTACTTTCGTTGGTAGGCTGGCCTTGGCTACAAGTAGTTCGTGTACAGCCATTGTATATACCGGTTCTTCAAGAACTATTCCAAACGCATGCCTGGGAAGGAGGTAGGGAGTGGTCTTTTTATAGTCTTTGCAAAAGCCTTCCAGAAAGGAGCCCTTTCCTCGCGAATTTGGTTTGTCGAGCGAATAGATAAAGGCTTCTTTGTCAAAAAGAAATTGACCGAGTTCATTGTTTTGACGATCGGAGAAGAAAATGAGTAGGTTGTTCAATTGCAAATCCTTTTCTATGTTGTAATGGTCCTCGATGCGGTAGTTGAGGCCGTCATTTCCGGTATATCGCGGGATCATTTGCTTGTAGATGTTGAGTTCTTCCATTTCTTTGGCCAACACCAGGTAATCGCCCGCGCGCAATAGTGAATCAATATCGGATTGTTGCAGTTCATGTCGGGACAATATCACCATCACTTCATGAAAAAATGGGATAATGGTCCTTACTTCTTTTTTTGGTTTTTTGTAGTCAATAGTGTTGTCCACCGTGGTGATGTCATACTTTTCGTGGAGAATGGCATCAATGGCATCAACCTCGGTAAGGGAATCCATGCTCACTACTTCTATTTCAAATTTCGAATGGGCATTTATTTCTCCGGTGATTTTGCTCATTAAAGTAGCGTCTTCATCGGGGACCAGGAGTTGCATTTTATAATGCCTGTCGCAGCTTGTCAAACATAAGACAATTAGAATTAATACAACGGACGGCCAGGCCATCACTTTGGGTGGGTCAATATTGAACATAGCGGTTGAAATAGGTTCTAAAACCCTAAAATAGTCAGGAATGTGGGTTTATCCACATTATTTTCTAATAATTTCTTTAAAGTAAACGAATTTTCATAACGTATCTAAAGATTAGTGTGTGGTTCGTATTTATACGAAATAACACTCATGTTGCCTGTTTTTAGTCGTATTTGGGTACTAAAAAGCCTTTAACATCACGTGTTAAAGGCTTTTTAGTTGAAAAATAAACCGGAATTTAACCTTTGTTATTTCCCTGCTTCACTCAGGTTTTTCTGGGCTACTTCAAAACCCGGGGTTTCCTTTAGAGCTTCGAGGTAAAAACCTTTTGCTTTTTCCACATCCCCTTCAGACTTGGCTATTAATCCTTTCAGGTTCAGTAGGGCGGCTTTCATGGTCACTTCCTGCTGTGTTTTGTCTAGTTTGGGAAAGTAAAGTTTTTGTTCGGCAATGTCAGACCTGTTGAGCAGGATTTCAGCTGAGGCCAGTGACTCTTTGTACCTTTTTAGTTCGTATTGGAGAAATGCTACCCTGTACAGAGTGGCTGTATTGTCGTTTTTTAGAAACAAGGTTTCGTATTGGTCCAGGGCCTGGTCTTTGATGCCCAGGTTTTCGTAGGCCAGTGCAGACAATTCCAGGGCCAGTTCATTGTCCTGGTCGATTTTCAGGTTTTCTTTCGTTACCAATGCTACCGATATCCATCGCTGGTTGTCATAATAGTTGAGCGCAAGTGAATCCAGTATGCCAGTCTTGTTTGGGGCTACCATCAGCAGGTGGTAAAGGGCCATTCTGGTGACTGCAGGATCGCTAAATTGTGTGGAAAGATTGTATATGCCCGCATACAGGTTGAAAAAACCATCGGTTTGGGTAGTATCTGTAGGGGTGTCTTGTGCGTAGGCTTTGTTGCCCAGTACCCCACACGCTACTAAAATTATTACTACTAAAATCCTTTTCATTATTGTGTTTTAATATGTTATATAGTTAAGTGGGCGCAATTTAGTTATCTAAATGCTTAAAAACCAATCCGCGTTGCTTTCCAAGGGTTATCATTAGTTCCCTGGCCTCAGAAAAGTCATTGGCAATGTGGCCTTCCAGGATGGCCTCCCTGATTTCATTTTTTATTTCACCTACCATTCTGCCGGCCGGAAGGTCAAAGGCTTTCATAATTATTTCACCAGTAATTGGCGGTTGGAAGTTTCTCAACTGGTCTTTTTCTTCTACAGCTTTAAGCTTTTTCTGCACCTTTTTAAAGTTTGTGAGATAGCGCTGCACCTTGTTGTGGTTTTTTGAAGTAATATCGGCATTGCAAAGAGTCATTAGGTCGTCCACATCATCTCCCGCTTCATAGAGTAACCTGCGCACTGCAGAGTCGGTTATTTCGTCCTTTACAAGGGCTATGGGCCTCAGGTGGAGTCTCACCAGTTTTTGAACGTATTTCATTTTGTCGTTCATAGGGAGTTTCATCCTCCGAAATATTTTTGGCACCATGCGGGCACCCCTGTCCTCATGGCCGTGAAAAGTCCATCCCACCCTTTTGTCAAAGCGTTTTGTGGCTGGTTTGGCAATGTCGTGTAGTATGGCTGCCCATCTCAGCCAAAGGTTGTCGGTGTGTTGCGAGATGTTGTCGAGCACCTGAAGGGTATGGTAAAAATTATCCTTGTGGGATTGGCCATTTTTCACCTCTACACCATGGAGCTGTACCATCTCCGGGAAAATTATTTTGAGAAGCCCCGATTGGAATAGCAGTTTGAAGCCATAGCTGGGTACTGGTGACAGTATGATCTTATTCAGTTCTTCTATTATTCTCTCTGCAGAAACTATACTAATACGGGACGCCTGAGATGTAATCGATTCGAAAGTATCTGCGTCAATGTCGAAATTGAGTTGTGATGCGAAACGAATGGCCCGCATCATCCTCAGTGGGTCGTCAGAAAATGTAATGTCTGGGGCCAAAGGGGTTTTGATGATCCGGTTTTTTAGATCGTCCAATCCCCCAAAAGGGTCAACCAGTTCCCCAAAATTTTGTTCATTGAGCCCTATGGCCAGGGCATTGATGGTAAAGTCCCTTCTGTTTTGATCGTCTTCCAGGGTGCCATCTTCCACAATAGGTTTGCGGCTGTCGCTGCGGTACGATTCTTTTCTCGCACCAACAAATTCTATTTCATGGGCACGGTGTTTTACCAGTGCAGTTCCGAAATTTTTGTAAACCGCTATATCGGTTTCCTTGCCTAATAGGTTGGCGGTGGCCTTGGCAAGTTCAATTCCGCTCCCTACGCACACAAAATCAAGGTCTTTGGAGTTTCGTTTTAGGAAAATATCCCGCACAAAACCGCCGATAATATATGTATTGTACCCAAGGGTATTTGAGGCTTTTTTTACCGCATCAAATATCGGCTTGGGATTCAGATGATCAGATAAATTCAAAGGATAATATTTCTGGCAAAATTAAGAATATAATATTCTCTTTGTTAATGGTTGTGGGTTCTTTCTTGTTGCAAATTATGTGCAACGATAATTCAATATTGGTAATTCGTATATATTTACGCCAAAATTAAATTCAATGAAAAAACTGATTGTACTCTTATTATTTTGCCTGGCTGCATTTGGCTGTAATGTAAAAAACGATATAGAAAGACCGAGGTTGGTTGTGGGAATAGTGGTGGACCAGATGCGTCAGGAATATCTATTCAGGTTTTATGACAAATTTGGGAATGATGGCTTCAAGCGGCTGATGAATAAGGGTTTTATGATGAGAAATGCACATTACAATTATGTGCCTACCTATACAGGCCCGGGCCATACTTCTATATACACCGGTACTACCCCCAGGGTGCACGGGGTGATCGCCAATGACTGGTACGAGAAAAAATCCGGAGGAAATATGTACTGTGCCGGAGACTCTACTGTACAAGCTGTGGGAGGGAGTCCAAAGGCAGGAAAGATTTCTGCCAGAAACATGCTGTCCACAACGATAACAGACGAACTCGGGCAATTTTATCAAAACCGATCGAAAATTGTAGGTATTTCTATAAAAGACCGTGGGGCAGCATTGCCTGCAGGGCATAATCCCACAGGGGCGTTTTGGTACGATGGCGGCACAGGGGAGTTCATGTCGAGTACCTATTATATGGACAAGCTACCTGACTGGGTGGTGGAATTTAACAATGCCAAATTGTATGAAAAGTACATGTCTGGCGTGTGGGATACTTCTTTCCCAATTGATGAATATGTGGAATCTGATGTGGACGACAGGGAAGGTGAAAAATTACTCGGCGGCAAAACTTCACCCACTTTTCCTTATGATTTGAAGGAGCTGTCCAAAGATGGTGGTGCGGCTTCCATGATCAGGTCCACGCCTTATGGAAACTCCATTCTCAAGGATTTGGCCCTGGCCACCATCGAAGGTGAGTCAATGGGGCAGGATGATATCACGGATTTTTTGGCGGTGAGTTTTTCGTCCACCGACTATGTTGGCCATGCCTTTGGCCCCTATTCCAAAGAGGTAGAAGATACCTATGTAAAGCTCGATAAAGACCTGGCAGAGCTGTTCAAATACCTTGATGAAAATGTAGGGTTGTATGAGTACAGTGTGTTTTTGACAGCTGACCATGCGGTAGCAGAAATTCCCAAATATTTGCAGGGCAAAAATTACCCGGTAGAATATTTTGAATATGGAAGCACCAAACAATCCCTCAATACCTTGCTTGTAGAAACGTTTGAACGAGATGACCTGATTTCTTCAGTGAGCAACAATCAAATATTCCTGAACAAAAAGGTGATAAGGGAATATGGTTTAGATGAACGGCAGGTGAAAAAGGTTATCCTGGATTACCTGAAAGAAGTTTATGGAATAGCCTCTGCCTACGATAGCAATTTTTTAAGCAGCTATTCAGGTTCGAACAAAGACATAATGATGCTGGCCGCAGGGTACAATGCACATCGGTCTGGTGATATTTTGATGACTCTCAACCCCGGTTGGTTGGGAGAGGGAAATAAGAATTCCGGGACCACACATGGCTCACACTATACCTATGACACCCATGTGCCCATGCTTTTTTATGGAAAAGACATTAGCGTAGGAAGCTCGGTAGAATACCATACCATAGCAGACCTGGCCCCAACCATATCTATGATCCTTAATATCAAACTTCCAAGTGGTGCTACGGGCCAACCCATTGATGAATTGTTTATAGGAAAACTTCAGTAGCGGGAATAGCTGTCCAGTACACGGTCCACAATCAGTTTGAACCAAAAAGTGTAGGCTTCCGGGTGGGCCTCAATATCTGATTTGAGTTCTTTGGTTCCGACATACCGGTAGTCCGAAACCTCATCAGGGTTTGGCTGGACTTGGGCGTTGTAATGGCCAACGAACACATGGTCGAGCTCGTTTTCTGTCAGTTCGTTTTCCAGTTTGGTTTCGTAGTGAAATTTGAAACACCAGGTCAAAGGGGTTTCTATGCCCATTTCCTCCTTCAACCTTCTGGTAGCAGCATCGCTTGCTTCCTCGTCTGGCTTTGGGTGGCTGCAGCATGTATTGGTCCATAGGTTGGCGGAGTGATATTTTCCGGAGGCCCTTTTCTGAAGAAGCAATTCTTGTTTGTCGTTGAACAGAAAAACGGAAATGGCCCTGTGAAGCACCCCTTTTTGGTGTGCTTCCATCTTTTCCATCGTGCCCATCTGGGTATCGTTTTTATCCACAATTATTACTTCATCCATTTGAGTGGTGTTATTCGTTGTAGGTGCCTTTATTTTTCTCTTCAGAGGTCAAATTTGCTCCCTTAAATATCAAACTGTAATATTAGTCTTTACCAGTAATTTGATCATTTGTTTGCACCATTTTTTGAAAAAAAGATGCAGGTTGATGGTAATACCGTTTATTCCCCCTTTTTAATTGTACAATAATTCAATCTACTTTAACTTCGGACAATTTTTAATTCAAACTACGCAACCAGCCCAATGAAAATAGTCCGTTTTGTATTTTCACTCCTCATTACAGCTATCATATTTTACTTTCTCAACAAGAGTATTGACGGAAAACCTCCCATTGGGAAATTTATAAACCCATACAGTGGTTTTTGGCAAAATGGCCAGAAGGAGGCCCTCAACCTTGAAGAAGAATTGAAATTGAAAGGTTTGGAAGAGAAGGTAGTTGTGAAGTTTGATGAACAATATTTCCCCCATATTTTCGCCAATAATGATCACGACCTTTATTTCACTCAGGGGTATGTGACCGCACGCGACAGGTTGTGGCAGATGGAGTTTCAGCTGCTGGCGGCAGCAGGGAGGGTCTCTGAAATCATTGGCAAAAAGGCACTGGACTTTGACAGGGGCAGGAGGAGAATTGGTTTGTTGTACGGGGCTCAAAGGATGTTGGAAAAAGTGAAGGAAAGCGAGGAAAGCTTAAAGGCTTTGCAGGCATATACCGATGGCATCAATGCTTACATCAAAGGGTTGGACTATGCCAGCTATCCGATTGAGTACAAGCTACTTGACTATAAGCCAGAGCCCTGGAAAAACCTCAAATCCTGTTTGTTTTTGAAGCTTATGGAAAATGATTTGTCCCGGTTCGAAGCAGATTTGGAAAATACCAACGCCCTCAAACTTTTTGGCAGGGAAGATTTTGATTTTCTGTTCCCCGAAAGGCACCCGAACCTTGATCCGGTCATTCCAAATGGTACTACCTGGGATTTTGAGCCTATTGAGGTGGAAAAACCGGAAGGATATTTTGAGCGACCCTCTACAGAAAAAACCATCGAAAAACCAGATCCTAGAAACGGATCAAACAGTTTTGTTGTTGATGGGAGTAAAACAGCCAATGGAAAGGTGCTGCTG
Source organism: Cyclobacteriaceae bacterium (assembly GCA_040222275.1). Lineage (GTDB taxonomy): Bacteria > Bacteroidota > Bacteroidia > Cytophagales > Cyclobacteriaceae > CAXBNB01. The sequence goes on along the minus strand of JAVKDJ010000046.1, from coordinate 66,694 downwards.
GCCAATGAAATGGACTTGCAACTCAGGTTGCCCTCGGTGTGGTATGTGCTGCAGCTTCATGCACCGGGCATCAACGTATTCGGCAGTTCCATGCCGGGTGCCCCCGGGGTAATTGCGGGATTCAATGATTCGATAGCCTGGGGCGAAACCAACGCCAAACGTGATGTGGTGGACTGGTATTATGTGGAATTCAAAAACGAAAAGAGGGAAGAGTACAAGTACGATGACAAGTGGCTCAAAACCCAAAAAATAGCTGAAGAATTTAAAATAAAAGGAGGGGAGTCGTACTATGACACCATAGTATATACCCACTATGGGCCAGTGACTTACGATCGTAATTTCATGGGTGACGGAGACCGGATAAATTATGCGATGAAATGGACTGCCCATGAAGGGTCAGATGAATACCTTACTTTTTATGAGCTAAACCGGGCATCAAACTATGATGATTTTGTTCGGGCCACCGACAAATACGATGGCCCGCCTCAAAACTTTTCATTCGCTTCATCTTCCGGTGATATTGCAGTCAGGGTCAATGGCAAATTTCCGGTGAAGTGGCAGGAGCAGGGCAAATTTCTGCTGGACGGAAGAAACTCGCTGCATGAGTGGCAGGCTATAATACCCAAAAGCCAAAACCTGGTAGTACGCAACCCGGAAAGCGGTTTTGTGAGTTCGGCCAACCAGCATCCTGTTGACCTGAATTATCCATACTATACCTTCGATGCGTATTATGAGTATTTTAGAAACAGAAGGATAAATGACCGCTTGAAGGCAATGGACAATATTCGCCCGGCCGATATGATGCGGCTCCAGAATGACAACTACAACTATCGGGCACTGGAGAGCTTGCCGGTGATGCTCGATAGCCTGGATACCACCAGCCTCAACAATTCACAACTAAAGGCCTATATGTCACTCCGTAAATGGGATTATTTCAATCAGCCAGATTTGCTCACCCCGTCTATCTATCAGGCATGGTGGGATGAATTATATAGGCTCACCTGGGATGAGTTTGACGACCAGGATGTAGAGTTGATGAAACCAAGTGTTTACAACACCATTTATATCCTGAACAATTATCCTGATAGTAAGTTCTTTGATCGCAAAGGAACTTCTACCGTAGAGAATGCCAGGGATTTGATCAATCAATCTTTCTATGCGGGTCTGGATTCTCTGGAAGCCTGGAAAAGCAGGAATGGCAAGGAATACGCCTGGTATGAGTATAAAAACACCAGTGTGAACCATATATTGGACCTGAAGCCATTCTCCAGGGAAACGATCAAAGTAGGAGGTGGGAAAAATATAGTCAATGCCACAAGTGCCCGGCATGGGCCGTCCTGGCGTATGGTCATCGAACTAGGCAAAGATAAGGTGCAGGGTTGGGGAGTTTACCCGGGCAGCCAAACTGGAAACCCTGGCAACCCCGCTTATGGACATCTGATAGACTCATGGGCCAAAGGGGAATACTTTCCGTTGATTTTTCTTAAATCCCCGGAGGAAACCCACAACAGTTTAATATTCACCCAAACTATTTCACCTAAGTAGCCATGATTTTTATAACCAGGTTAATCCTTATTTCTATTACTTGTTACCTCGCGGGTGCCATCATGCCATGGTGGGTCATCATCGTTTGTTCCATGGTAGTGTCGTTTCTCTTGCCAGGCCATAATTTCAACTCTTTTCTTAGTGGCTTTCTGGGCGTTGGGCTGCTCTGGATGGTGCTGGCCTGGAAGTTTGACATGGAGTCGGGCTCGAATATGTCGTCTAAAATGACGCAACTGTTCAAAATTGACGACCCAATAATTTTAATATTGGCAACAGGGCTGATTGGAGGGATAGTTGGAGGTTTCAGCGCTTTTACGGGCAATAGTCTGAGGCAAATATTCATCAAGAAGAAGAAGCCATCTTTTTATAGCTAATAGATGACACCTACAATCCTCCGGATGAAACGCATCCTGCCGTAGGTGTGAGGGCTAAAAAAAAATACTGAGGAGTGACGAAATATCTGAGGAACTGGTGTTCATTTGTTCCGATAGATTGTCCAGTGCTTTATAAATCAATTTGTAAACTGCCCTTGTAGAAATATCCATAGTGGTGGCTATATCGGCGAAAGATTCGTCCCCATAAAATTTCAGGTACAATGCTTCTTTTTGCCTTTCAGGAAGTTGCTCAATGGCTTCTTGCAGCAGGGCAATTCGTTTTTTTGCAGTCTGATCGATAATCAGGTGGGTTTCAGCCGACAATTCAACATAGAATTTCAATTTTTTAGGGTCAAGCTCGACCAGTTTCGATTTTTCGCTGAGGCGTTTGAGAATAAGGCGCCTGACAGATGCCAGTAAGTAACTTCGGATCGAATTGCACGGCCCCAGATGTGCCCGACGTTCCCATAGTCTTGAAAAGAGCACCTGTAGGCAGTCTTTCACTTCTTCTTTGTCCCTGTTGAGTTTGAGGCCGTAATTGGTCAGAAGCTGGTAATGCGATTTGAAAATCTCTTCGTATGCGTTTGCGTCACCTTTTTTCAGGAGGTCCCAAAGCTGTGAGTCAGAGGAAAGTTGGGCTTTTACCGGCTTCATTTTATATGAAAGTGCATTGGCTGTTCTCAAAGTTAACCTAAAAAATATCCCATCAGTGGGTTGCTGTTTTTTTCATCTGGTTTAAAAGCCACTGCTGATTCCATCAATAATTCAATGGCCCTGCTTTGTTTCTTAAACGAGTTTGTGATGATTGTTCGGATGCCTTTAATATATAGTGTCTTTAACCCATAAAAACCCCTAATGGCTTCAGTCAAATTATGGTGGTTTCCGAAACAAGAATCTAAGCGGTGGATTTGTGGATAACTATTCATAAGTTGTTCATAAATTAGACCCTGTTTTCGCAGCAAGTCTTTTGTCATTCACTACGTTTGTATCCCGAAATTTTGATGGTTGGTAAGTTAGGATAGCCCCAACATTTACCTTACCTTTATAAACTAATTATTTTAGCATTAAACTATGAATATTAGCAGTTCCAGAGCAGCTGAAGGCGGATCTCGTGAAAAGGGAAAAGGGAGGAAAAAAATTGGCGTTCAGGAACTGTCGGTTCAATTGGGCAAAGTACCACCACAGGCTGTTGACCTGGAAGAAACTGTACTAGGGGCATTGATGCTCGAAAAGGATGCACTCACAGCCGTTATTGACATCCTGAAGCCCGAGAGCTTCTACAAAGAATCCCATGCGAAAATATATGAGGCCATAGTTCACCTGTTCAATAAGTCGGAACCGGTGGATTTGATGACTGTAACTGCACAGCTTAGAAAAAACGGGACCCTGGAAATAGCAGGAGGTGCCTACCAGGTGGCCGAGCTCACTTCACGGGTCAACTCAGCGGCCAACATAGAATACCATGCCAGGATCATTACGGAGCAGTCCATCAAAAGGGAACTGATTCGGATATCATCCGAAATACAGTCGGATGCTTTTGAAGATACACAGGACGTGTTTGAACTGCTGGATAAAACCGAGCAATCCTTATTTGAAATTTCGGAATCACATATTCGAAAGAACTACGCCGACATGTCCACACTGATGCATGAGGCAATCATGGAGATAGAAGCCAGGAAACAACACAAAGATGGATTGACAGGTGTGGCCACAGGATTTACCGAACTGGACAGGGTAACGGGTGGTTGGCAGAAGTCTGACCTTGTGATTATAGCGGCAAGGCCAGGGATGGGCAAAACTGCATTTGTAGTATCTGCCATGCGGAATGCGGCAGTGGATTTTGGGTCAGGTGTAGCTATATTTTCGCTTGAAATGTCGGCTGTGCAGCTGGTAAACAGGCTGATATCGGCAGAAGCAGAACTGGAAAGTGACAAGATAAAAAAGGGACGGTTGGCAGACCATGAGTGGGAGCAACTGGTACACAAGACTTCCAAGCTTACTGAAGCCCCCATCTTTATAGACGATACACCCGGGCTTAGCATCCTCGAACTCCGCGCCAAATGCCGCAGGCTTAAGGCCCAGCACGATATCCAATTGATTATCATAGATTACCTCCAGCTAATGTCCGGGGATAGTTCGAAAAACTCCGGAGGCAACCGTGAACAGGAAATTGCATCCATTTCAAGGGCTTTGAAGGGGATTGCGAAGGAACTTGACGTTCCAGTTTTGGCCTTGTCGCAGCTGAGTCGTGCCGTGGAAACCAGGGGAGGGGACAAGAAGCCCCAGTTGTCTGACCTTAGGGAGTCGGGATCTATCGAGCAGGATGCGGATATGGTTATTTTCCTGTATCGCCCTGAATACTACGACATTACCGAAGATGAAGATGGCCTCCCTACCACAGGAATGGGTGAAGTAATCATAGCCAAACACAGGAATGGTTCGCTAGAAAATGTGAAATTGAAATTTATTGGCAGGTTTACCAAATTCTGCGATTATGATGGTAGTCTGGTGGGTGGCGACTATGGGCAGGGTTTCCCTACCTCGGGAGTCCCTTCAGAGTTTTCATCAGGCCAAAGCACAATTACCCTTCCATCCAAAGCCAACGACAATGATGATAACGTATCTCCCGGCAGCCCTGGGGATGCCCCGTTCTAAAATACTGGCTGGTTAGTTGCCAACGATAACAAATTCCACCCGTCTGTTGAGTGCCTGTCCCTCCGGAGTGTCATTCGAAACGATGGGCCTGGAGCTACCAAAGCCTTTGAAGTCAACGCGGAATTCGTTGATACCCCTCGTTTTGGTGAGGTAATCTGAGACGGCCTTGGCTCTTTGGGCGGATAATTGGTTGTTGTAGTCGTCAGAGCCCAAATTATCAGTGTGGCCCTCTATTTCTATTTTGATCCTGATATTTTCCACCATGTAGTCATATAGCCGGTCTAGTTCTTCATACGACGACTCCAGCAAAACAGCTTCGTCAAAATCAAATTGAATATTATTAAGGATAAATTTTTTGCCTACCACAGCAGGGCCGAAGTAGTCAAGTTCTGTGGTGTCCTTCTTTACCAGCAACTCTTCCGGGTAAATAGGCTCGTTTGGATCTACTGGGGTCACCCTTACATCATCAATGAAATAGTATGAAATCATGGGTTGGAGGTGTTTGGGCAGTTTGTCTTTTTTCGATACCGGAAATTTTCTCTTGGTTTTTTTTACTTCTATGTTTTTGTCGCTTATAAAATTTCCGATTGTAAGGGCCAGTTCATCCCCTTTGGCGACAAAAGTACCGGACACTTTCATCCAACCCTCCGTGTCAAGCATCAATGTGTCGGGGTGGCTCTGTACCTGTGGTTGGTAGTACCCCAGGTCCATGGCCTGCCAGTCTATGTGCAGCAGGTCTTTGGTAAAGCACATGCCGATGCTGTTGGTGGCATATTCGCAATTCTCGGCCAGGTTCACCCACATTTCAGCATAGTAAGTATTCCCTTTCACCAGCGGTTTGGTCAGCTGTACCATAATAAACTCCCGGTGGTTGGCAGGAAGCTTCCACGTTTTACCGCTTTTGGAAGTCAGGTAGGTAATAAGCCCTACATAGGCATTTCCGCCACGGGGTTTTTGAGTTCCGAATATATTTCTGGGAATGCCCACCATATTGCCATAGGCGCACGTATGGAACAAATCAGGGGAAGGGTCAGCCGTACCGAAAGGAAACCAGGCCTTAGTGAATTTTAACTGGTTCATGGAAAACGGGCAGTTTTTCATTTCCTCAAAACCAGGATTTACGACCATGTTTTGACCATAGGCCCTAGGTACGCAAAAAAGTACTGTCAAAAGAATTATATAGCTGAGTTTGTGCATCATCGCAATTTAATATCATAAACCAATTTTGGTGTTAAAATATCCCATCTTTTGTCTATTTGTTGGCAATGGGCAAAAGAAAAGGGCCACCATTAAGTGACCCTTTTACTATTCAAAACTAACCAACCTTTTTCTTGTTTCTATGGCTCAAGTCCCGTAATAAAATTTTTCTTTTGTGATTTGATCATTGTCCCAGGTTTGGACTGAAACCTGTCTCAATTCTGTACGGCCACCTTCTTTGAAAGTCACATCCATAAACCACTCTACCATGGTTGACTGATCACCAACTGCTACATTCAGAACTTCAGCCCCATGGAATTCGGCAACATTGTTGAGGAAATCAATTTCATGTTGGCGGTTGATGGCCTTACCAACCCTTGGAGGTTCATTGTTTTCCTGCATCTCTACATTTTCTGCATAATACTTGTCAAATGCTTCCAGTATTTGACCATTTAAAATCATTGAATTCAATGCTTCTACATTTTTTTTGATACTCATCTTTTTATAGTTTTTAGGATTCGGAATAGATATACGTGTATAAACAATAGATGTTTATACATATAATATATTTTTCGATACGAATATTTGTTAACCGACCCCATTCATTGAGACATTAGCTGTTAAATAATAGGATTTAATTTATACGATAATGGCAGATAGCGTAAGTTTGTCGTTGAATTCAAACTTGAAGAATCTATTGTCACGCTTGTAATGAAAAAACACATTTTCCCATTGGCTTTTCTACTCGCGCTTGTTATTTCGTGTGCCGAGGACTCAGAGGTGTTTTTTAATGACCCCAGTATCAAAGTGCGGTTCATCAACGCCGATAGTTTGCTTAAGGTGAACGATAGCCTGGCCATTACCAATGATTCTATTTTAGTCCTGAACGATACCACAGCTTACTTTTTCGATAGTTTACAGGTTTTGGCCGACAGCATTTCCATACTCAACGATTCTATCGAAAATGGCAGGACCGAATATGAGCAGACACGAAACGACCTGCAGGAGATAGAAGCTGATTTTATGTCATCACTTGAACTGGTCGATGCGAATTCTATCCTTTTGAACGAACTGAAAGCCTTGCTAAATTCTGTAGCTTCTACCATTGAGGCGGGTGATGTATTGATTACCTCGATCAGCAATGTTGGCCACAATACGGCGATCTCTTATGAAGATAGCGCGACCCTGTACAATTTGCCATTGTCTATGACCGAAGGTTTTTCCAAAATTGATATTGAAATAGGAGGGGAATCCTACCAGTTGGAATTAACTTATGACAGGGAGGAAATAATGGATGAAAAAAGGCGGATTAGGGTGCTGATTTCAAATGTGGCCATTAAAAATTCTGAATTCGATTCTGTAAGTTGCAAAAGTTTACAATGTGAAGATGAACAGCCGATCAAATTTTATTTTTAGCTGGTGCCTGGTTGTTTTGCTTACGGCTACACTGGTAGTGGTTGCACAAAATCCGATGGAAAGGACTTTGTTTGTGCCCAATGAGGTGGATTCGTTGAATGCAGGCACTGAAACAGTACCAAGCGCAATGGATACTACCCAACAAGCGGCCTCCGACTCGGCGGTGGCCAGGATGGCTTACCCTGTTGTTCGCCAGGTGGGTTTGGTCTTGGATTATGGAAAAATATTGGGATACCTCTCGGGCGTGGAAAAGAAGAATGAGATAGGCATACAGTTGAATGTAAAAAAATCCCTGATGCTGGTGGCAGAAGCAGGATATAGTATCCTCAATCCCAACAACGCATTGGTGAATGCTGATTATGAAATCAAGGGAAGCTACTTGAGGATAGGGGCAGGTATCAACCAGCCAATAACCCCCCAAAACAACCTCACCTTTTCAATGCGATATGGAATGGCAACTTTCGAGGATCAGGGAACCGTTATGATTACCAGCGCTTCAGGGCTGTACGAGCCCTATGAAGAGGCCTTTTCCAGGTCATCCCTTTCTGCTTCCTGGTTTGAGTTGGTGATTGGGTCAGAGAAGAGCATAAAACCGACGCTCGATATTGGTTTTTATTTTAGGGTAAGGGTGATGGATAAATATGATGCACAGGAGCCTTATGATGTCTTTGCTGTTCCAGGATATGGCCGAACTTTCGACAAAAGCGTTCCTGCTTTAAACCTCTACCTCAGGTACAACATCGTTCCGCAGAGGGAGGGTTTCGCGCGGTAGATGTGCCCTTTTTTGCGGAGCTATTCAAGTAAAACTTTTTTGTATATTTCCCCCTTTTCTGAAATAAACAGCATGTTGTACATGCCTTTCGCTAGATGTTTGTAATCCAAAATCACGGGATTTTTTCCTAACTTCAGCTCTATTACCCTTTCTTCGACAGCTTTGCCCAGAATGTTCGAAATCAAAATTCTAACCTCTTGCAAGCCATCGTCATTGTCAATCATCAAGTTGATCCAGCGATCTGTTGGATTTGGGAAAAGGCTTATCCCTAAAAATTCGAAATTGTCGTGAATGCCTAAAACCTGATCTACCACCACAGTATCTGCATTGGAGCATCCGTTTGCATCAGTTACTTTCACGAAGTATTCCCCGGGTTCACCCACCGTTATTGCCTGAATGGCCAGGCCGTTGGACCAGGCGTATTCCTCAAATCCGGCTCCTGCGTCGAGTGTTTCTTCACAATTGCCACAAAGTGTAAAGTCATCACCCAGACTGACAGTTGGCAATTCATGCACTGTTAGCGTGGTATTGATGATGCTGTCGCAACCAAAAATGGATTGCAAGGTGTCCATGTAAACGCCACTGATTTTTTGATACGATCCTTCCAGCTTTATACTGTCACCTTCGCAAATTTGAGCACCGGTATCTACCTTGTATGTATCATAAATGGTTACCATCAATTGATCGGTGTTGGAACAGCCATTGTCAGCCGTCACCGTCAGCATATATTCTGTTGTGCTTTCGGGTTTGGCGAATGGATTGTTTATGTCAGTTTTGGATAATCCTGCTGTTGGATTCCAGGTGAAAGAGCCGGTGGCAATGGCGCCCAGCATTATACTGTCACCGAGACAGATTTCTACATCGCTTCCCGCATCTATATCCGGCAGGGGCAGGATGTTTACCTCATGTACGATAGAATCTTTGCACAATGTGCCATTTTGTACTTTAAGCTCCACTTCCAGGACACCTTGTTGTTGGAAGAAGTGGAGCAAACTTCCGTTCTGGTTGGAATCTATAGAACCATCGTTTCCAAAATCCCACGAATAGATGGTGTTGGTGTCAACTCCTGAAGATAGGTCTTCAAAGGTTAGCATTTCACCAAAACAGGTTGGTTCAGTAGCGAACCCTGGTGTGGGAAAAACGCAATCATCAATAAAAATATCTTGAGTATGGACGAATGACGGAGCACCGTTTTCATCCGTGGATTTCAGAAACAAGGTGTGCGTACCGGTGGCATTTCCGCTAAGGTCGAGGCTACCCATGATGTCTATGGCCGCCTTTTGTTCAAGTGAAAGCGACCGTCTGTTGCCTGCGCCTGGATCGCTATCAAAATAGTATTCTAAGCTTGATATGGCCGGAAGCGGTTCACGCTGTGTATTCAATTGCCTGACGAATGGCCTGGAATGTACAAAGCTCCAATTTGAAAAGTTGTCCCTCAGCCTGATATTGAAAGTATGCACCCCGTTTCCCACTTCGGACAGGCCTATAGGAGTTGTGAAATCCAGTGCCTCCGATTCTGAAATTGTGAGGGGTAAACCATTTCCCGGCCCAGGGTCAGCATCAAAAAAGTATTCACCTGATACGAACTGTGGCCTTGAAGGAGGATTTCCCACCTGTGCTTTTACAAAGGATTTGGAGTGCGCCAGCCCCCTGGAACCGCTGGAGTCCCTTATCCTGAAGTATATGGTGTGAACGCCATTGGTTATTTCACTGATGTTGAGAGAGGTTTTATGATCTATTTGGGAGTTGGAAGCTACAGACAAGGGAATCCCACTACCATGGCCAGGGTCTTCATCCAGGAAGTATTCCACATCCGATACTGATACCGACGTGTTTCCGGAGCTGGTGGCTTCTTTCAGAAATACCCTGGAATTTGTGTGGCTCCAAACGTTGTTTTCATCTTTTATCCTAAAATAGAGGGTATGAACACCTGTGGTGATTTCGTTGAGGTCGATTTCAGACAAGATATCCAAAGTAGTGGTGTTGGCAGAAATCGTCAGGGACTGCCCCATGCCATAGCCTGGATCAGTGTCTATAAAGTATTCAAGGCGCACTATATTTTGGGCCAGCACCGCCTGAGTACACATGGTGAATATGATAACAACCCACTTCATGATGCTGTAGTATCCGGGCTAGTTGTGGGTTTTTGCTTTGATGTGGATGGGCAGGCCTTCCGAAGTAGAGCCTGAAGTGGGTACATCCAAAAACCAAATAGCAGGAAGGGCAGGCAGCCCAGATAGCACATAAGGTTCGGTACCCCCGAATATACCACAATCCACACCGCCAAATCCTGCTCCCGAGGCTGGTGAACTATCTTTAAGCAGGTACATCCCATCAGGACTCCCTGTGAGTTCGAAAACCGTGGATATGTCCACCAGTTCCTGGTTGCCGTTGGAGGTTCCGTAGATTGAGGTAGTAGCGATGTTGTTTTTTACATCGGTATTTGTGCCATTAAAGCTACTTGACGTGCTTATGTTGTTGTAGAAAATCGAATTGTAAACAGTAGCCACACCTACTATGATGTTGTTTCGGATATCTGCAGAAGTATTGGCAGCCATAAGTATGGAGGAGAACAATGCGTTGGACGCCTGCAGTACGTTGTTGTGGATAATTATATTGGTGCTGTTGTTCACAAAACCAATGTCGCCTTCTATGTAGTTTTGCTGGATGATCAGGTTGGAAGCAGGAATGCTTGAGTTGCTGTTGCCTACACCTATACTCAAAGTCTTGTTCCTTTTAACAACAACCTGATTGGTCGCAATAACGATGGCATCAGTCACCATTCCGGACAATACTGAACCTTCCGACCCTTCATTGAATGTAATGTTAGAACATATAGCCGATAGTGGATTGGCCTGTGTTTCAGGGTTTTCAGTCAAAAAATATCCCGTACCAAAAATGTACAAGGTCTTGGTAAGTGTACAGTCGCCATAGTCAATAGGCGATCCATAAACATATAAGGTGTCATTGGCCTGTGCACCATCGTGCGCAGCTTGAAGCGTAGTGAAATCACTGATGTTGGCGGTGTTGTTGTCCACCCTCCAGATGGTTGCGAAGGCTTGCATATTGAACATTAGAGACAGGCAAACAACTACCGCCAGGCTGCTGGTTAAAGTTTTCATAGCTAATAAAGTTTGGATTGGAGGGGAAATAAGCTGTAAAAATTTAAGAAATTCGGTGGATTAACGCAAGGATGAAGCCCACAAATTGAGCCCGAACAGGCTATAGGAATACTTTATGTAAGATAAGTACTATTAGAATGGTGGGTGATCAGTTCCAAACAATCACCCTTCTGCTAAAATCATTGCCGGCCCCAGAAACGTGCAGCAGATAAATGCCATTGTCCACCTGAAGGTTTTCTATGGTGTAAGTCTGGTTGAGGGTGCCGGGGTAGGAGCCCTCATGTACAACCCTTCCCATAAGGTCAATCATCCTAATGGTTAAATTTGATTTCGTTGGCAGGTCAAATTTCATGCTCACGGTAGTGCTCGCAGGGTTGGGATAAACTCTTAACAATTCATTTTCAATATCCAATAGGTTAGGATCGGCTGCCTGATAAAATTCTATATCATCTATGTACAGGTTGTTGCCATTTTGATTGGTGACCACAAAGGCTACCCGTACTTCGGGCCATATTGCAAATTCCGACAGATCAATGAATTCTGTCTTCCAGTGTTCTGCACCCGTTGGCGACCATTCAGTGGTTTGCTGTACAATGGCCAGGTCTTCCCCATTTTTATCATAAACTGTATGGTCGTAATTGCGCCCGCAATTGAGGGAGACAAGTACTTTCAAGCGGTCGTTTCTACCCGGCACATTGGCATAAGAAACCTTGAACGATAAGGAGGCCTCATCAGCAACGGTAAGGTCTAGTTCCGGGCTAACAAGCCAATTTTCTATTCCAAGTTCAGGTATGTTGAAGCCATCCACAAGCATGGCGTTGTTTGGGGTTTCGGACGAAACAGCCTCGACAAGAGACCAGTTGTGTGCTGCATCAGGCCTGACGACACTCCATGTTGTAATTAATTCTTCATTTTCAAAATTTTCCCTCAAGGGATTGGTCTCTTCTGCATCATTTACAATAAACAGCGCCCTGGCTTCATCGTTCTCAGGGTTTTGGTCGATATTGCCATTCGGACCTGATATATGAATATCAATTTCATGGTCTCCGTTCAAGATGTTGTTGATGTTTAATTTTTCGATGTGGCTTTTCCCTGGCAATAAATTGATTTCATCAATAAACAAGCTCACAGTCGATCCATCAAGATTATAGCTGAGGGTAAAATCTGTGATCGTTTGTGTGCCCTGGTTTTTTACCTCAATGGTAGGGAAAATACTACCACTACAAGTCACAGCGGGAATTTGACTCACATCTTTGATTGTCAGGTCATAATCCAGTTTGTTTTCTGAGGTTATGGAAAAATCATCGATGTACAGATTGTTGCCACCACCATTGTGCCCGATGAAAGCGACCACAACATTTTCATTGCCGACAAACTCCGTTATGTTGATGTCCAGAATTTCCCAGTCACCTGGTCCCTCGGGTACAAAGGCATTGGCCCTTTGATTGGTGGTTGCCAACCGGGGACTGAATTGGTGAAAGATGTAGTTTTCTGTAGGAAAAGTGTTGCCACAGTCCGTAGAAATGGCAATGGTGAATACGTCGGTGATATTTCCAGGGCTGGCTGCATAGGCATACTTCACAGAGATGTCTGCGGAGGGTAGGGCAGAAAGGTCAAAAACCGGGCTTATCAAAAGGTCCAGTTCACCATATCTGTCATCGGGGCTGCTATGGTAGGAGAGTACCATTCCCTCATTCTGAAGGGTGTTGTAGGGAGCCTGTCCTTTTGACCAGGAAGGGGAGTTTCCCGCCGAATTCTGGACTGCCCATTGGTCTAAAGAGCCCTCAAAGTCCTGGGTGTAAGGAATTTGTTCTTCCCCCGGAAAGTTAACTTCAATGGCTTTGACGTTGTTTTCAGGATTGCCATCTGCAGCGCCATTGGTTTCAATGATTTCAAATCTGTACACTGCGGTGGTGGGGGCAGTTACCGATATTTCGGAAAATGAAACCACGGAGGTTGATAGTTCGGAAATAATGGTATTCTTGTTTACACTTTCGATGAAAATATCATTGATATAAAGGTTGATCCCAAAACCCTCAATTGTATTGGTGCCATAGTTTCGCACTTCTATTTGAGGGGATATCTGTGCCTGGCAATCCCCGGATACAGGGGATAGGATTTGTCTTATACCCAGGTCGTTGGCCACCTGTATGGCTTCTTCCTTACCTTTTGAAGCCAGCAGGGACTTTCGCCTGGGGCTATTCTCCAGAATTGTGCGCATTCTGTCTTTCTGACAAATGGTGAACAAATTCATGCAAACATCATCTGACAAATCAAGGTAATTTTGATACATGTCTTTAGAGTCGCAGGAGGTTTCGGAGGTTCCATCCGGGCACCCCAGAGTGCTCCCGGATTGATTAGGGGTATCTTCGCAAAAGTCATCGCTACTACAGCCTCCGGAACCCCAGATGTGGCGCAATCCCAGAAAATGTCCTATCTCATGCGTGGCTGTCCTACCGGTTGAAAACGCCAGGGCGTTATGGCCTTCACCCATAAATCTGTAGTCCACCACTATACCATCAGTCAGCCGGTCAATGGACTGGTCTATATCCATACCCTCTAGGTTGGAAGTAGGAAACTGGGCATATCCAAGTAGATTTCCGGACAGGATGGTCACCCATAAATTCAAATAGTCTTCGGCCGGCCAATAGCTTTGGGATTTGAGTTCCCTGTCAGTATTAAAGTGGTAAGAATCGCGGCTGGCGGTTTTCCGGACTATTCCTGTTGTTGGCAGGCCTTCAGGGTCACGTTTGGCAAGCACAAATTCTATCCTGACATCCGCAGCAACAGGCAGAAACTCGTCAGGAGTCTGGGATGCATCAGCATTCATTCTCCTGAAATCTTCATTGAGCACCTCAATTTGAGAGAAAATTTGCTCATCGGGGATGTTGCTTTGCGCACCAGGTTCTTCTCCCTGATGAATGACATGAACTACTACCGGAATGGTATAGATGGTGCCTTCATCTTCAGTTGAGAAAGCTCTTTGTGACTTCTTCCTGAGAATATTGCTTTTTAGCCAACGCTCAAAACCTTCTTCATCTTCGGTAAAGCTCCCCCTCTGGATGATGAGCTCGTGGTATTCATCGGTTCCACATTTTTTCTGGGAAAATGAAGGGAGGGAATGCGTAAAGAATAATATGAAAATGATGATAGGGCGCAATGACTTGATCTTATTATGAGTTTTTGACTTTCAAAATCAAACGATGGCAACCCCATATAATTATGCGAATGCCGGTCACACTTTAGTCAGTGACCCTAGTCGATATTAACGGCATTTACCCCATTAATTTCCGGTGCTACCCTTTTGATTGCTTCCTCAATGCCAGCTTTCATGGTCATGGGCGACATGGGGCAGGCGCCACAAGCTCCCATCAACTCCACTTGAACAACCTGATGATCGTCAATTTCGATGAGCCTGACATCTCCTCCATCAGTGACCAGGTAGGGCCTGATGTTTTCAAGGGCTTGTTCTACCCTGGAGTATAAATCCTGTTTGAGATCTGTTTCCATTTTATTTTTTGTGGCTGCCACATCGGGCAGCTTTATTGGTTCATTTCAACAACCTTTGTTTTTTCTTTAGATGCATTTCTTATGGCTACTTGTCTGGCAACTGCTTGCGCCAATTCGGTAAAAGCCGCCTCAACAGGACCGTCTTTCATTACTGCCGGATAGCCATTGTCACCACTTTCCCTTATGGACTGTACTAGCGGTACTTCGCCTAAAAACTCCACCCCAAATTCCTCAGCGAGCTTTTTGCCCCCGCCATTTCCAAACAAATAGTACTTTTTGTCCGGCAATTCTTCTGGTGTAAAATAGGCCATGTTTTCTACAGTACCTAAAACGGGCACATTAATTTGTGGTTGCCTGAACATGGCCAGTCCCTTCCTCGCATCTGACAATGCCACTTTTTGGGGGGTAGTTACCAGCACTGCACCGGTCACCGGTACTGATTGTACCAGGGTAAGGTGAATATCGCTTGTACCAGGAGGCAGGTCAATCAACAGGTAGTCCAGATCGCCCCATTCTGTATCGCCAATAAATTGTTTCAATGCCGAACTGGCCATTGGGCCTCTCCAGACAACTGCTCCATCTGCGGGGGTCAAAAAACCAATGGATACCAGTTTTACTCCATATTGCTCTACCGGTACGATCATATTTTTCTCCCCTTTTTTGACCACCGAAGGTTTTTCATATTCGCAATTGAACATGGTAGGGATAGAAGGACCAAATATGTCTGCGTCTATTATTCCAACATTTGCACCAGACTTGGACAGGGCCACAGCCAGGTTGGCAGTCACGGTTGACTTGCCCACACCTCCCTTGCCGGAAGCCACTGCAATGATATTCTTCACATTGGGCAGTAACAAAGAACTACCCCTGGTAGTGGTCACATTGGAAGTCATGTTGATAGTGATTTTCAGTTCTTCCTCTGTGATTTTTTGAATGGCACCCAGGCAGTTTTGTTTTATGAGTTCCTTGAGCGGACAGGCCGGGGTGGTCAATTCCACCGAAAAGCTAATGTTGTTGCCATCAACTTCCAGGTCTTTTATCATATTGAGGCTAACCAAATCCTTCTTCAGATCAGGATCCTCTACTGTACTAAGTGCCTTTAAAATGTCTTCTTTTGTAATCTTCAACACGTAAATCTTTACCCTTGGTTAAAATTATGTGCAAGTTACACCATAAAGGAATTATTTGAGCCAATTTGACTTATTTTGATTGCCAATTGTTGTGCCAGGGGCACTCAGAGCCCACCCGAAAAGTGTTGATTGGTTTGTCCTACAAGGTCTGGCCTATAGGTTTTTTATGTCCCATAACGGTGGTTATTGGTTTATTTTGATGGAGTTGTTAACAACAGGGCATCAATTCACAGAAACAGACAGGGGGGAAGCAAGTCTCTGGGAGAATTTCCCCAAATATTCCTGCCATTCTTTCTGGCCTGCGAACTGTCCGCTTTTCATCCAGGTAAATCCAGTGTAATAAACGAATTTACCACCAACAGGCTTGACATGAACAAGGAGATGGCTTTTGTCCTTTTCATCTGTCCTGAAATCTTCAGAACCAATCACATATTTGGGATCAACAACTATAGAGGTGCCAAGTTCAGACGCTTCATGTGGGCTCCAAACACTAAACCAACCAGCCTTTTTGTCGGTTGTAGCCTGAGCATTGGGGTCGTGTATGGCAATACCTACTGTGGCATGGTCAATATTTTGATCGCTTTCCAGCGTCACTTCTACCCGTACTAAATTGTTTCCCAAATCAAGTGAAAATGCTTTTTCCTCTCTTTTTATGGACAAATCGCCAGCGGTCCAGGGGTCGTAGGATAATGTAAAGTTAGTCTGAAGTGGCCCTTCATCTATTGTGTTCCATCTTTGAAAGTTTTTGGAAGTATATAGGGTGTCGTTCCTGTACAGGCCTATTCCGCCACAACCCCGACTTGGGCCTACATGGTAATTGTCCAGGCCTTCACCATGGTCTTTGTGATACGAAATCCCTTCTTTGTCCTGTTTGTACCATTTATTGATGATGGGGTAATCCACCCTTTTCAACCAGCAATCAATGCCACTGGATAAAGTGCCACCCGGCTCATTGGCTTCAGTGATGCGTTGGGCTTCCGGTCCGTAGGTTCTGAAAGCGACTTTGTCATTTTCCCAGGCGTAATCATCAATTCTTTCCGGAACTATCCTGGAAAAGGTAGATGCTTTGGCTTCCATTGCGCCAGCAGCCTGGTCAAGGGAACGAACCGTATATGAGCTTTGGCTCTTGGCCCCCACAGTGGTCTGAAGTAGCAATTTTTGGTCGCTGGTTATTTGTGTGAGCATGCGTGCCCCATTCTGATCGGTAATTTCAACTTTACTCAAACCGGAAATTCCTGCACCTTGAAGTTGATCGATAGGAATTTGTACGATTTCTTTCCGGGCAAAATCCAGGTCATTCTTTACAGTTATGGTCGTTTTTTGCTCAGAACAAGATAAATGAATACATGCGAGCAGGCAGATGAATAGGGTTGATTTGAGGTAGAAGTTCATAGTTAAATATTTTATTGCCGAGATAAACTAATAATGCAGGCCAGATAGTAAGACTTTCGATCAGTATGGCCACTTATAAAAAAGTAGTATGTACCAGCCAATGACAAATTGTTGAATACTTTGGTAAAAGTATGAAATATCCGGATAAATACAATCGATTGTATTATTTTAAAATCAATTGTGGATGGAGGTATGAATGAATATATTTGCCTGCTGCTAGCAGCATAAACAAATTCAATTTGCTCATTTTGGGCTTTAAAGTATGGGTGTAATTTGAAAAAAAGAAAAGTAACGATCCATGATATCGCCAGGGAATTAAAGGTTGATTCCTCAACAGTTTCCCGGGCATTGAGCAACAGCCCAAGGGTAAAACCTAAAACAAGGGAATTGGTATTGAAGATGGCGGATGAATTGGGCTATCAACCAAATGCGCTGGCTTCAAACCTTCGAAAGAGTAGGTCCAATACAATTGGGGTAGTGGTACCGCGCATTTCCCGACATTTTTTCTCTTCGGTGATCGCAGGTATAGATGAAATCACCTACCAGGCGGGGTATAATGTCCTTATTTGTCAATCCCTGGATGAGTTTGAGAGGGAAAAGAAGCTGGTTAAGACTTTACTTTCCAATCAGGTGGATGGGGTTTTGATGTCAGTATCCATGGAAACCAGTGATATAGGCCATTTGACAGATTTGGAAAACAATGGCATACCCCTTGTGTTCTTCGATCGTTTCAATGACGGACTAAAAGCCGGCAGGGTAGTGATCGACGATTTTAAAGCCGCTTATGAAGCTACTGAACATTTGATTGAGAATGGTTGCCGTAGCATTGTACATTTTTCAGGCCCCCAGGATGTGAACATTTACAAGGACAGGTTCAATGGTTATGTAAGTGCCTTGCAAAAAAATGGCCTGGAAGTGAAGGAAGACCATATTTTAACGAGTAGGCTTATGGGTGATGATGGTGTGTCTTGTGTGGACCAATTGATGGATTGGCCTGTACTACCCGATGGGATTTTTTCTGCAAACGATACTGCCGCAATAGGAGCGGTGAAGCGGTTCAGGGAATTGGGGGTTGAAATACCAAAGGATGTGGCGATAGTTGGATTCAGCAATGAACCGGTTTCCTCGGTTTTAGAACCACCACTGACGACTATTGACCAGCCGGGGTTCGAAATGGGCAAGATGGCCTCCAACATGCTCCTCGAGGATATCAAAAACCCGGGCAAGCGCCCACCGGCACAAACGATAACGATAGATTCCAAGCTTATAGTAAGGAAATCATCCATACGATAGGTTCTTTAGCTTGAGGGTTTTTCGTGTAAAACCGAATTGAGTTTTTGTAAATTAACCTCCAATGAAACTGAAGACTACCATACACAAATTTGAATCTGATCTTTGGAGCTACTATGTACCCATACCAAAAAGTATCGGGGAGCAATTTGTAGAAGAGGACAATCGAAGGGTTAAATGTACTGTGAACAACGGAGAACCCATTTACACAGCTTTGATGCCAAAAGGAGATGTCTTTACTATCTATGTGAAGAAAGGTTTTCTTAAAAAGCATCGGCTAGGGGAAGGGGATGAAGTAGAAGTAATACTGGAAAAGGACAATTCTGAATATGGCATGCCAGTTCCAGAGTCGTTTCAGGTGCTCCTGGATCAGGATGAGGAGGGCTTCATTTACTTCAACCAACTCACAATGGGGAAGCAGAGGAGCCTGGTTCATATTGTAGGCAAAGTGAAAAACCTGGATAGCCAGCTGGCCAAGGGGTTGGCCATCATGCACCACCTAAAAGAAGCCAAGGGTGTATTGGATTTCAAGCGCTTGAACATGTTGATCAAGGAATATAACAGCAGAGGATAACCCTGGTCCGATGGGGCTATCGAACAATGATCAAATGCCTATCTCCAATTGCACCCTAAACATGATTTGATCACTTCTACTATCTTCAGTGATGAGTGTGATATCGCTTTGCAGCTTTAGGGTATGCTCAGAGATGTATTGCGACAAGCCAAAAGTGTATTGTTTGTTGTCGTTGTGGAATACGGGGTTGACTGTGGTGTACCTGGCAGCCACCTCAAAATTGTTTTTGAAGACATATCCTGTTTGTAGGTTAAAGCCAGTTCCTGTGTAATAGTAACTAATATCCCCAGCGGGATTAGCGTTGGTTCGGCTCCCGTCTTTAATTCCAAAAGCCAATCCTGATGCCACTTGCTTGTCCACATATTCTGACATCACAGAAAAGCCTTTGTATTTAAACATCAGGTCTATGAATACCGATTCGAGGGAACTGTTGCCTTCCAGATAGTCCCCAAGTTGCCCCCTGCTTTTGGACGCACCATCGTTGTAGTCATAAGAGATTCCTATGGACAGCTTTGGAGTGGGTTCCTTCAAAACGTCTGCCCCAAAATAATCTCCTTTCGACTTGAAACTGCCAAATGGCAGGTATTCAGCCCTCAACGTATAGTCATATCCTCCGGAATTCGAATCGATCACATTTCGCCCATCACCGAGCGATACAGAACCTATTTCCCGGAGTTCACCTATGCCTACTTTATGTTTATGTCGTATTTGTATGCCCTGGTCCCTGTCAATGGTGTAGCGGGAGTTTAAATGGCTCCTGTCCACGAACTGTAGTTGTTGTGAAGAAATCACACGTTCACGGTTTCCTGGTAATTTGGTCTGCCCAAACCACAGTTGCCAATTTCGGGCGAAATGCCACTTCAATATGGCATCCAGTACAATGTTGGCGCCATCGTTGGTGTTTTTTACAGCAACCCTTTGGTCGCGGTTTGCCAGTGCAAGCTCTATTTTGTATTCAAATTTCGGGTTGTAAGCGAAACCTGCAAACTTCAACCTAAACCGCCTGATCATCAATTTGTCGCTCCAATCGTCGGTCAAAGTATTGATGCGGGCTTCATATAATGACTGAAAGCGTGTATTGAACTTGAGGCTGAAAGTGGAATCCTTGGCCATAAACCTTATTCCCTTTCCGTGTAGGGTAGATGTATCCTGACTATTGGCCTGCCACGCTATTGCTAGTATTAAAGATAGTGTGA
The DNA here is from genome assembly GCA_040222275.1 of Cyclobacteriaceae bacterium. GTDB lineage: Bacteria > Bacteroidota > Bacteroidia > Cytophagales > Cyclobacteriaceae > CAXBNB01. Next base: position 46,521 of record JAVKDJ010000046.1, on the reverse strand, counting down.
GTAGTTTTCCTGTCATGTATTGTAGTTTTTCCAGGTGGCAAATCTATAAATTAATGTTACCAATAAATTGCTTTAAGATTTCTTCAATGTTAAGTTAATGTTAACAAATTAACATTGTAGTAACATTTGATCGTAAAAATGCGATCCTTAGACTGTAATGGTTGACCAACCTGCTACACTCAATGGTACCATTTATAATAAGAAAAGTGCAAACCGACTTTCCGGTCAAAGTGGAAAAAGCCAAATTAGACACCAAATCAACAGAGCTGTTTTCAGATGTAATTCCTTGTGAGGGGTTTTTCTGATATATTTCTAGGATTTGAATACTTTTTTCCATTTTGTGTGGGTTCGAGACCTGTCAAATGGTAACATTTAGTTAAAATTGAAAAAGTAATTTGTTTATACATTTGCATGATTTAAGACTGGCTAAATTGTTTTTGAACTAAAGGTATATCATTGTGGAATTTGGAATTTTTGATTTTCTAAAGTTAATCGGGGCACTGGGCTTTTTTATTTATGGGATGAAGGTGATGAGTGAAGCCATCCAGAAAGTGGCCGGCGATAAACTCAGGGGTATAATGAATACCATCACTTCAAACAGGTTGAGCGGGGTGTTGACTGGTTTTTTGACAACAGCGGTGATACAGTCTTCTTCGGCTACTACTGTAATGATCGTCAGTTTTGTAAACGCAGGGCTGCTCAAGCTTAAACAAGCCGTAAGCGTTATTATGGGTGCCAATATTGGTACCACTATGACAGCTGTATTGATTTTGGTATTTGGGTTCTCAAAATTCAGCATTAGTACTTATACCTTGCCCATTATAGCGCTGGGCTTTCCTTTATTGTTTGCCAAGAGGGAAAACCTCAAGTATTGGGGAGAGTTCATGATCGGTTTTGCTCTTCTCTTTATGGGTTTGTCGGCGCTAAAGGATTCCGTTCCCGATCTCAAACACAATCCGGAAGTACTGGCTTGGATCACAAGCTTGAACGACCTGGGCTTTGCATCTATTATACTATTCGTGCTGTTAGGTACAGTTATCACTGTAGTGGTGCAGTCATCCAGTGCGGCCATGGCCATCACATTGATTATGTGTGAAAACGGATGGATACCTTTTGAGATGGCTGCAGCTATAGTTTTGGGGGAAAATATTGGTACAACGATTACCGCAAACCTGGCGGCCCTGGTAGGTAATGTACATGCCAAACGGGCAGCCCGGGCCCATTTTATGTTCAATGTATTTGGGGTAGTCTGGATGTTGATAGTTTTTTATCTGTTTCTCGGGGGCATAGATACCCTCATGGTCAATTCCGGACAGGGATCCCCATTGAATGAGGTACCTGCCATCAAATGGGGGCTTACCTATTTTCACATCAGTTTCAATATCATCAATACAGCACTTATGATATGGTTTGTTCCATTCATCGTAAAAGTGGTCGAAAAAATGGTGCCTGTGAGGAGTGATGAGGACGAAGTGTTTCACCTTGAATATATTGGTACACAGCTGATGAGAACGGCAGAGCTGTCTTTGATGGAAGCGCGAAAGGAAGTTGCCAAATTTGGCAAGATGTGCAAGAAGATGCTGGGATTTTTGGAAGATTTGGTTGATACTGATGACCTGAAAGAGGAAAAGAGATTGCTGGAGAAAATCCAGCGATATGAAGACAGGACAGATGAGCTAGAAGTTGAAATTGATGACTATCTGGTGAAGGTAGCAGAGGGCAGGCTGAGCGCCAAATCCTCTCAGGAGATAAAAGGTATATTAAGTATTACCAATGACCTGGAGCGAATAGCCGATATAATACTCCGTATGTCCAACGATGTAAGGAGAAAATCCAAACACGGCCTGAAGTTTACCAAAGACCAAAAACACGACTTCAAGAAGATGTTTGAAGCACTGCATGATGCGATTGACGTCATGCACGACAACCTGAAGTCCGAATATAACCACGTTACACTGGTAAAAGCAGTAGAGCTTGAGGAAGTAATTAATAAAACATTGAAGAAGCTAAGCAAGAAGCACCTGAACAGCATCGACTCTAAAGACTATGATGTAAGGTTGGGAATCGTTTTCAGGGATATATTGTTTGGCCTGGAGAAGGTAGGGGATCACGTGATCAACGTTTCAGAAGGGATTACCGGTACCCTCAGCAAGGATGAAGAGGATATGGTTGAGGCACATGCCTAAGTAAGCGTTACAGGTTTTAGGATAAAACATTAGATAGCACCGGGAAAATCCCGGTGCTTTTTTTGTACCCGGATCAGTGAAATATTGGATGTTGATAAGGAACCTAAATGGAAACCATAAAGGGAATCGAGTAATAGCCTTTATTCGAAAAAGAAATTTGAAGGTTTGCATGAATTTTGGGAATGTCATTGCGTAGCAAAGCACCTGCCTGCGGGGCAGGATCAATCCGGACTCCACAAATTATTGAACTGCGCTAAAATTCACCTTTTGGTTTCTTAGAAAGATGTAATTTAAGGTGAACTCGATGAATAGTATAACCGTCATGCCAGAAAAATATGCCTTAACTTTCTTAAAAGGCATATTTTATCAGGCCTGCCTCGCCGGACAGGCGGGCATCTGAAGGTGAGATTGCGGATATTTTTATCCTTTTTAAAATTTAAGGATAAAAATTCCGATGACGATAGTAATTTATTGATTATGAATATGTTAAAGTCCGAACTCACGTTAATTTACCACAACTTTATTGTTTGATCCGTGAAGATGGCCGAGCAAGTTAGTCCAGGAGTATGTTGCTTATGAAGCTGGATTTCATCAGCATCCAAAGTAGGAAAAGTATGATGGCCCATTTCAGGTAAATAGGATAGAAGTCAGTGGTATCCTTAAAGCGGTTTTCCTTTATTTCAGCCTTCTCATATTTGTCAATAAGGGCAAATACGTTTTCCAGTGCATTGTTGTCAGACACCCTGTAAAACTGCCCCTCACCAATATCGGCTATTTTCCTTAGCGTGGTTTCGTTCAACGTATTTTCAATGTACCTTGGCCGACCAAAAAAATCTTTGCCATAGGGCACCCTTCCTTCTTTGCCAATAGCTATAGTATAGATTTTGATGTTGTAGGCATTGGCAAGTTCGGCAGCCGTGATTGGGTCAATATTTCCGGCTGTATTGTCCCCGTCACTCAGCAGTATCAGCACCTTAGACTTGGATTCTGATTCCCTCATTCTGTTGGTGCCCACAGCGAGTGCACTACCTATAGCCGTACCACCTTTCTCTATCAGGTCGAAGGAAATGTCGTCTATGTAAGTATAAAGCAGGTCGTAATCCGTGGTGAGTGGCGATCGGGAATATGCCTCTCCAGAAAATACTACCAAACCAATGCGGTCCTGAAACCTGCCACCAATAAACTTTCGCGCAACATCCTTGGCTGCTTCCAGTCTGTTGGGTTTGAAGTCCTCAATCTTCATAGACTCAGAGATATCTATCACCAGCATGATGTCAATGCCTTCCGTCCATTGCTCTACTTTTTCGTTGGTCTTTTGAGGTCTTGCCAGTGCTATTATCACCAGTAAAATCACCAGCGATATGATAATTCTGGGTATAAAGCGGAGCAATGAATAAGGGCTCCATTTGATGTCTTTTTTGGACAGGGCAATATAGAGCTTTTGCTTCGACCTGAGATAAAATAGCCATCTCAACAAGAAAATCAATGGAATAGCCAATATCAGATAAAAGAAAATTTCATTTTCCCATTGAAAATTTTGAAGTGTAGCTGGTTTAAACCACTTCATAGAAAACCATTGGCCCACATTACCAAACTGTTCACCCATTTGTCACCTCCCTGATTCTAAGTTTATACCTGTCTTGTGTGAAATCCTCTAAAGTTTCAAAATTCTTATGAATTTGCTCATCGTCATAATGTCCATAAATCGAGCGGTCGATATTGCTCAGTACGTCCTTGAGGAGCTGGTCATACCCGGAATTCAGAATCTCACGGGTCGTGTATTTGGTAAAAGGTTTATCCTCCAATTTTTCCATATATTTTTTCCATACCACCAACACTTCTTCGATGAGCCCTGCGTCATGGTCCTTCCTCACTTTGCTTATGCCTTTTTCAAAAGAGGTAGAAAATTTCTCATATTCTTTTCTAAGCCGATACAACTTGATTTTTCGTCGAATGTTTTTCCCAAATACCAGGTACCCGCCAATCGAAAGGACCAGCAATATGCCCAATCCAATCATCAGATACGGATAATTGAATGCCAGGGGTACTTTATGAAAGGCTATATTTTCTTTCAGGTTCAGGGAATCCGGCACTTGCACTATGAGCTCTTTCAGAAATATGGAATCCAACTCCGGCATTACCTGCACACTATCTTTTCCATTGAGCATGAACACGGGCAATTGCAGGTACTGGATTTTGTCCACTTCAAATGATGCCAGCGAATAAATCACACTGTCATAGGCGAATATGCTGTCTTGCCGTGTAGGAAAGTACCTCTTTGAATAAAACTCAAACGGACTGTACTGATAGCCCGAGTCAGGAAAGATCACCTCACGGGATTTAGGATACTGGATGGACAAAGAATACTCAAACTCTTCACCTATTTTCATGCTATCAGCCAAAAAATACCCGTTTGGAATGATTTCCTGGGCAGTGCTGATAAAATAAAACAATAGAATCGAAATGCTTAGAAATGCCTTTTTACCCACTTTTCCTCAATTTATTTCTCACTTTGAATAGTTTGATCAGCTTTGGTACATAGTCCTCATCGGTTTTAACATGTAAGTAGTTGGAACCATTTCTCCTGCAAAACTGCTCCAGTTCGGTCTGGTTGTTTTTGTAAGTGCGGTTGACCATCTTTCTAAAACCAGGAGAAGAAGTGTTGAGCCAAAGTGTCTGGTTAGACTCCTTGTCTTCGAGGGGGATGATGCCCAGTTTGGGGAAAGTCGTTTCCCTTATATCTGAAATATGAACCACCACCAGATCATGTGATTTGGCTATGGCTTTGAGGTCGTGCTCATAATTGTCGTCGATAAAATCCGATACCAGGATCACAATGCTCTTTCTTTTCAGCAGGTTGAGGGTGTAGCGAAATGCCTTGGCCAGGTTGGTTCCCTTCGATGTAGGTACCAGGTTGAAAATGTTGGAAACAATCTGGTAAGAATGTTTTAGGCCCTTGCCCGGTTTTACATATTTTTCCTTTTCATCAGAAAAACAAATAAGACCCGCCTGGCTTCCTTCCTTGATAGCCGACATAGACAAAAGTGCACATATTTCTTTGCCTATGTCGATTTTCTGGCTGCCCTTTGTGCCGATTTCCTGCGAGGCACTCACATCCAGAATAAAAAAAACGTTTTGTTCTTTTTCTTCCTTAAAAGTTTTTACAAATGTGCCATGGCCCTTAGCGGTCACATTCCAATCAATGGCGCGCACATCATCTCCGTATTGGTAAGAGCGTACATCATCAAACTCCAAACCAGATCCCTTGAAGATGGAATGGTAATCACCCTGCATCTGGGAGGTAATGGCCTTTCGGATCCGTATTTCGTATTTCCTGAGTTTTTTGAGAATCTCCTTCATTCAACCTAATTTTGAGGTGTTCATCTTTTTGGCACATTAAGTGCCGGTTCACGTTCAACCCCTTAATTTTGGGGCTTAAAATTAGTTTATTCTTAAGCAATTTTCATTTGTGAAAAATATTTTTTTGACAATACTCTTTTTGGTGGTACTTTCCTGTGGAAATTCTAAGGATAAACCCGAAAACTTACTTTCCAAAGCAAAAATGGTGGACATTCTTATAGACATCCATATACTGGAAAGTGAGATACAATCGCTGCGACTGAGCAAAGATTCGTCTCAATTGCTTTTCAATACTTTTGAACGGCAAGTATTCAACGACCATCAGGTAAGCAAGGAGGTGTATAAAATGAGCTTTGAATATTATCTGGAAGATGTGAAGGAGATGGAGCGCATCTATGGTGTGGTGATAGATAGCCTGAACTACAGGGAAAAATCGGTGGAATCCAGTCCTTCACCGGCTGACATGGCCCCACAATTAGAAATGAACTAGCCAACAATTGGCACTAGAGGTGCCGATGGTTATATACAGACTGAAGTAAGAATAAAATTGAAATACTACCCCCAAAATATAGAAACCAAGCTAGGTTTTGACAAAATAAAAGCCGAACTGACTTCCATGTGTCTGAGTCCCCTTGGGACAAAATACGTGGATGTACTTTCCCCTCAGTATAAATTGCTGCCAATTCAAAAATTGCTCAAGCAAACGGCAGAGTTTATCAGGATCGTATCTTCCGGTGAACCCTTTCCTCAAAACAACTACATAGACATCAGGGCAGGCCTGAAGAAATCTGAGGTGCCCGGGGCATTTTTGGAAGAGGAGGAACTGTTTGATATCAAATTGTCTGTCAGCACCATTTTGGGAATCCTGGATTTTCTCAAAAGCCAAAGTGACGAATATCCAGAACTGTTCGCCCTGGCGGAAAGGATTGAATTGGACAGTTCTCTGGCCATGGAACTGGAAGCGAAAATAGATGACAAAGGCGAACTCCGTGACAATGCCAGCAGGCATCTGATGGACATCCGGGAGCGCATAGCCAAGGGGCAGGTAAGGGCAAGGACTGCCGTGAACAAAGTAATGAAACAGGCGGGCTCCAGTGGATATTGTCCCGATGGTGCCAGCATTACCGTGAGGGACGGCAGAATGGTAATCCCGGTGCTGGCCGAGCACAAGCGGCACATCAAAGGGTTTGTCCATGATGAATCCTCAACAGGCCAGACCGTGTATATGGAGCCTGCAGAAGCCCTCGAAATCAACAACGAACTGAGGGAACTAAAATATGCCGAACGTAGGGAGATCATCAGGATACTGACTGAACTGACCGACCATGTTCGTGACCAATTGGTGACTTTGGAAACCGCCATTCATTTTCTTGGCATTATAGACTTTATAAGGGCCAAGGCTTGTTTTGCGATCAAATATGAAGGCATTTGTCCGGCCATTTCGGCAAAGCCAGTCCTCAACTGGGTAAATGCCAGGCATCCGGTGTTGGAGATGGCATTGAAGGAGCAGGGGAAAAAAATTATTCCTCTTAATATTCATATCAATCAGGAGCAACGCATTTTATTGATTTCCGGGCCCAATGCAGGAGGTAAGTCCGTATGCCTCAAAACCATAGGCATCCTCCAATATATGGTGCAATGTGGCCTTCCGGTACCGGTGGCCGAAAATTCGGAATTTGGGATATTTAGTAGCCTGTTTATGGATATCGGGGATGAGCAGTCGATTGAAAACGACCTGAGTACCTACAGCTCCCATCTGAAAAACATGAAGTTTTTTCTGGAGAACACAGGGAAGGAAACGCTGTTTCTTATAGATGAATTTGGTACAGGTACCGAACCCCAGTTTGGTGGGGCCATTGCAGAGGTTATCCTGCATGAGCTCAACAGGAAACGGGCCTTTGGTGCCATCACCACTCACTATGGAAACCTCAAAAAGGCTGCCGACAAATTGCCCGGTGTAGTGAATGGTGCGATGAAATATGATGTCAAGAAGCTTGAGCCTCTGTATTCACTCGAAATAGGCAACCCGGGGAGCTCTTTTGCGCTGGAAATAGCCGGCAAGATTGGCCTCAACAAAGAAATGCTGGGCAGGGCCAAAAAAATCGCAGGGGTTTCGCATGTGCAGTTTGACCGGCTGATTAACGAACTGGAAGTAGAGAAATCCGAAATCAAGAAAATGAGGAAGGATGTGGAGCAGAAGGACAGGAGGTTGAGTGAAGCCATCAAAGACTATGAGGAGCTCAAAGCTTTTGTGGAGGAAGAGAAGCCCAAGATCATTCAGGAGGCCAAATCCGAAGCGGCCCGGATTATCAGGGAATCCAACCGGCAGGTGGAACAAACCATTCGCGACATTAAAAAATCTGATGCCGACAAAATAAAGACCAGGGAGGCACGGGATAAACTCAAAGCCTTTGAAGGCAAGGTGGGGTCTGCTAAAGACATGCCCAAACCTCCTACCAGTCCGGCACCAGAAGAAGTGGTACTTTCGGTAGGGGACAAGGTAAGGATTAAAAATGGTGATGCAGTGGCAGAAATCACAGCCATAAAGGGCAAAAAGGCCGAATTGGTAATGGGATCGATTAAAAGCAGGGCAAACCTCAAAGACTTGTCTAAAATATCGAGCAAGGAGTTTAAAAACATTTCCAATGAAAAAGTGAAGAAAATAGCGGGCATAGATGTCAATGCCAAGATGACCTCATTCAGCCCCAATTTGGACATTAGGGGTGTGAGGGCGGAAGAGGCCATGGTGAAAGTAGAGACTTTCCTGGACGAAGCGCTACTACTGGGGTATGATGAAATCAAGGTTTTGCACGGAAAAGGCCATGGAATACTGAGGGACATTGTGAGGAATACCCTTCGGGGCAACAACAGGGTAGGTGCCATGAGGGATGAGCACATAGAGTTTGGAGGTAGTGGGATTACTGTGGTAGAATTGAAATAAATGGAGATAAAGACATACACCCTCAGGCAGCTGGCATTGAGAAACGGGCAGGACAAACCAGAAATATGGGTGGCCTATAAAGGAAAAATATATGATGTTTCAGTTTCCAGACTATGGAGAAATGGGATGCACTACGAACACTGGGCAGGCCAGGACCTGACCAGCGAATTGGTGGACGCCCCACATACAGAAACAGTCTTTGACAAATTTGAAGTGGTGGGGGTGTTGCAATAATGAAATACATTAGCGGTAGCTTGCTTGGTCTTTCTAAAGTATTAAAATATGATATTAATAGCCGATAGCGGATCCACCAAAACAGAATGGCGGGTGATAGATGGTGATGGAAATGTATCCCAGATCAGGACCTCTGGCATCAACCCTTATTATCAGGAAGAAAATGCCATTGCCGGGATTTTGGAGGCTGAGTTGGATGACCACCTTGGATTGCCTGTCGAAAAGGTGTTTTTTTATGGGGCAGGGTGTTCCACCCAGGAAAGCCGGGATAAAGTGGCCAATTGTTTCGCAACATTGATGCCGGGTGCAGAGTGCGAGGTAAGCACAGATATGCTGGCGGCAGCCAGGTCTTTGTGCGGGCACCAGCCGGGGATCGCCTGCATTTTGGGCACAGGGTCTAATTCATGTCTCTACGATGGGGTTTCCATCGTTGAAAATGTGCCATCACTGGGATACATTCTTGGTGATGAAGGGAGCGGATCTTATCTCGGAAACCGGCTTTTAGGGCATTTTATCAGAAAAGAACTGCCAACAGCGATATTAGCGAAAATGGACAAGAGGTTTGAACTGTCCAGGCCGGTTATATTGGAAAACGTGTACCAAAAACCTGCCCCTGCCCGGTATATGGCTGGATTTTCTAAATTTATATTCCAGAACATCAGCGACCCTTTCCTCTATAAAATGGTATATGATGGGTTTATGCTTTTCTTCGAAAAAAACATCATGAAATACACAGATTATAAGAAAGAGCAAGTGCATTTTACCGGATCAGTGGCTTTTTATTATACCAATATTTTGAGGAAGGTAGCCGCTGATTTGGGCATTAATGTAAAACATATTGTAGAGGGCCCCATTGCAGGGCTTACTTTGTATCATCAAAAGCAACTGAATAAATGAGCACAACAGAATCTTCATCCAAATTCGAAGGCCTTGAAAACATGTCCGTCAATGAATTGCTGGTCAACATGAATTCCGAAGACAAGCAGGTGCCACTTGCCGTGGAGCAGTCCATTCCTCAGATAGAACAGCTTGTAAAGGCCATTGTAGCTAAAATGAAAGGAGGAGGGAGGCTTTTCTATATCGGAGCAGGTACGAGCGGTAGGCTTGGTATTTTGGATGCCTCTGAGATTCCACCCACATATGGCATGCCGCAGGGAAAAGTGATAGGATTGATGGCCGGCGGGGATTTGGCCATACGCAGGTCTGTCGAAAATGCGGAGGATGACCCCAACCAGGCGTGGAAGGATTTGAAGGAGCATGGCATTTCCAAACAGGACGCCCTGGTGGGTATCGCAGCATCTGGCAGGACACCTTACGTGATCGGGGGGATAAACGAGGCAAGGAAAAACGGGCTGGTGACAGGGTGTATTACTTGTAACACAGGCTCGAAACTGGCAAGTGCAGCGGAATTTCCCGTAGAGGTAGTTGTAGGGCCTGAGTTCGTTACTGGCAGTACCCGCATGAAATCCGGCACAGCCCAAAAGCTGGTGCTGAACATGATTTCCACCACCACCATGATCCAATTGGGCAGGGTGAAAGGGAATAAAATGGTGGATATGCAGTTGTCTAATGAGAAGCTCGTTGACAGGGGCACGCGAATGGTCATGGAAGAATTGCAGGTGTCCAGGGAGCTGGCCGGGCAATTGCTTTTGCAATATGGATCTGTGAGGGCGGCAGTGGATGCCTATAGAAAGGATGAAAACCATGCATCAGATTGAACCATTTTACCGATGGCTTAAATATTACGATCCTGCAAAGGATCCTGTATCGCCTTTTCATGGCAAGGAATATAACTATGAACTGTATTCGGAAACCATTTATGGCTACTACATAGATCCCGCCTGGGATTTTATGGGATCAGACACCCTATATATCAAAATACTCTTCGCCGATTATGACCGGGGTTATGCCATCATAGAATTTATTGGTGAGTGGAACGACACCCTCAACAATGATATCATGCACCTCAAAAGAAATATCATTGATGAACTGGGCCATCAGGGCATCAATCGCTATGTGTTGATTGGCGAGAATGTGCTCAACTTCCATGGTTCGGATGATTGCTACTACGAGGAATGGTTTGAAGAGGTGGAGGACGGATGGATTGCAGCTGTCAATTTTCAGGAACATGTTTTGCAGGAAATGACCCGGTATAACATTGATTCATACATCAATACAGGAGGCAGCCTGCAGATACCAAACTGGAGGACATTTAACCCCAAACATTTCTGTACTTTGCTCGAATCCGTAATCCAGAAAAGGTTGGCCTGAGTTTGGCCTTTCTTAGCCTCAAAAAACCTTTGGTTTACTGATTTTTAAATTCCTGGACCGGGGCGGTTTCTGATATCAGATACTTACGATTGGAGGATACTTCTATACATAAACTTCTGGTCCGGCGTTTTTCTATTTTTCTATAGACTTTCTTATTGAAGAGAAAAGTAACTCCAGATTCCAGTTCACTCAATAGCTTGCCTCCAGATTCCTTGTCGTATTTTCTTAAAACCAGGTACAGGTTTTTGTCGGACGTACTGGAGGCCTTTGGGTTTTTCATGTGCCTGGCCAAAACCCTGAGTACATCATCCGGGAAAATCTGATTGGTGAGCATGGGTATCATAAGTTTTTTAAACTCATTTTTCCATTGGTTTCCATGAGGCAATACCCGGTTTTTGTACTTTTCCCTGGTAGTCAGGTGCGCTACTTCGTGTATGTAAGTGATCAAAAATGCATAGCGGTTGAGGTTGTGGTTGACGGAAATGCTGTGCTGTCCGGTGGTAGGGTCAAATCTATAATCCCCCAGTTTGGAATTCCTTTTCCTTGTAATCCGGAAATTGAAATTGAACGTCTTCCAGAGTTCATAACAGTAGTTTACCGAATATTCTGGCAGGTGTCGGGCGAAAATTTCCAGTTCAGGTTTTTGTGGCAATGTTGAAGTTTTTTATTCACCCCCGAATTTAGGGCAATACCGAAATGTAACCAATAAACCATGGATGCCATTTTGGATTTTTTTTAAGCTAAAAACCTGAACTCAATTAATATATGTTCGTCATCCCCTGCGTTAAAGGAGCTTACTTTTTTCTAAACGAAATTTTAATCGGCACCCCTTTAAAGTCGAAGTGGGACCTGAGCTTGTTCATCAAAAACCTTTCGTAGGGCTCTTTGATGTACTGTGGCAGGTTGCAGAAAAACGCAAACATAGGTGTGTGTGTGGGAAGCTGGGTGATGTACTTTATTTTAATGTGCTTGCCTTTGAGGGCTGGGGGAGGGTTGTGGTCTATTTCCGGCAACAGTGCCTCGTTGAGCATAGACGTTGAGATTTTTTTTGTCCGGTTCCCAAAAACCTCCACAGCCAGTTCGATCGCCTGGAAAATGCGTTGTTTGTTGAGTACCGAGGCAAAAATGATGGGTATATAACTCAGTGGCCCCAGTTTTTCTATAATTTCCTTTTTGAATTTGGCCGCTGTATTGCTGTCTTTGTCGGGTATCAGGTCCCATTTGTTCACCATGATTACAATCCCCTTCTTGTATTTGTGTGCCAATGATATGATGCTCATGTCCTGTGCCTCAAAGCCCCTTTCAGCATCCACCATTACGATACACACATCGCTATCCTGAAGCGACTGGATGGCCCTCAGTACAGAATAAAACTCAATATCTTCCCTTACCCTGGATTTCTTTCTGATTCCGGCAGTATCGGTAAGGATAAAGTCTTTGCCGTAAAGTTTGTACCTGGTGTTGATAGAATCGCGTGTGGTGCCAGCCAGGTCTGTAACTATGGTTCTTTCCGTTCCGAGCAAGGCGTTGAGAAAGGAAGACTTTCCTGCATTCGGCCTCCCGAGAATGGCGATTCGTGGGATACCATCTTCCGGGTTTTCTTCATCATTGTCTTTAAAATGCGAGACCACCTCATCCAACAGGTCGCCGGTACCTGCACCACTGGTGGATGCAATGGTGAAAATGCTGGTATCCATTCCCAGGCTGTAAAACTCTGTTGAGGCCAGTTCCAGGTTGGGGTTGTCGGCTTTGTTGGCCACTACCAACACGGGCTTGTTGAGTTCCCTCAGAATATTGGCGAAATCTTCGTCCAATGCCGTAATTCCAACGTGGCAGTCCACCATAAAGAGCACCACTGAAGCTTCATCAAGTGCCATCTTAACCTGCTCACGGATGGCACCTTCGAAAATATCATCTGAACCGGTTACATATCCTCCCGTGTCAATCACAGTAAAATGCTTGCCATTCCACTGGGCAAATCCATAGTGCCTGTCGCGTGTCACACCACTCTCATTGTCCATGATGGCTTTTTTCCTTTCCACCATTCGGTTGAAAAGTGTGGATTTGCCTACATTGGGCCGGCCTGTAATAGCTACTATATTTGACAAAACAGATGGGGTTTAAAATTCAGGACGCAAAGGTATGAAAAAGGATAGTCCTAAAACCTCCGTTGGCTTATTATATTTCGTTTAAACCAAATGCCCGGCCTACTGGAAAAGGAAAAGCTTGTGGTTGTTGCAGGCATTATAGATTTCAAACAGGGTATCGTCACCGGCAAATTCCAGTACATAGACTTCTCCGCTACCGAAGAGCAGGTCAGTGAGGTCAATCAGGCCTTGTTCTTCTTCAGGGGTAGGATTGTCCTTTGTTATAAGAGTTTCACCAGTGAAAGTAAACCTCATGCGATTGCCTTCAAAAGTAGGGGCGGTGAACTCTCGAAGGAAGAAATCCGCATTGTTGTTATTGTCTAAAACGACAAATCCAAACGCATTTAGGTCACCACTATTTAAAGTGAAATTGAAATAAAACTGAATGGCAGCTATGTCTGGAAAAGTTTGGGCGATGAGGTCCTGAAGGGTTTCGTCATTCTGGTCAAAGAAACCTACACTACTTACCCCATAAGGACTGTTGCTTTGAGGGCTAAAGGTTGACCCTGCGGAATAAAGCGTACTGCTAAATGTAATATTTTCATTTCCTATTTTACCCTGGAATTTTCCCAGGTTCAAGGTTTGCCCTTCGCAAAAGCTGTCCTGAAACTCCACGAAATCAAATAGCTCCAATTCTGAAATCAGTATATCCTGGCCGTTGAGGCTAAAACTGAAAGCAGAATTGAAAATAATTTTTTCCCCCTGGACCAAATAATTGGTTTTATGAAATACATCCACTGTATTGTTGTTGGTCGTAATTTCATCAATCGTTTCACCAACCGCCGCATTCAGTATTTTACAAGTTCTCAGGTCAAGGTCGAGAGTAATAAAGACCGAAATGTCCTTGTCTATCAAATACAACTGAAAATAGGCATTGTTACCAATAAGTTGTGCATCCTGAAAAACCGACTTTTTTAGGTTCTGGGATATTTCGTTTGTCAGTAGCTCTTCATCTCCTTCGGCGGCTGGTTCGAAATTCAGCACCGTTTGGTTCGAAAAATCGCTTTTACTGCGAAATACAAGGTTGTTTTCCTGATAGTTGACAAAGATAAATTCGAATTCCCCATTGAACCGCTCAAAGAAATAATGGAAGATTCCATAATTCTCCAGGATCAGTTCCAGTCCATGGGCATTGTCTATGCGGTAGGTGATATTGCTATCCAAAAACTCTCCATCATTGTCTGTCACATCGGATTTGATGTTGACATTGCCCTCTTCGTCAAAGGTCATCAAAATAACGAACGACCCTGAACTCTGATCTGGCTGGTAGTTGATCCTCCACCCAAATTCAGGTGCGACCAGCGCATTGACCAACGAATCCCTGGATTTAGTGAACCTTTCTTCCACTGTAGGCAAATCGATTACTTCTTCTTTGGTACAAGAGAAGAATGCCATGGAGGTGGCCACAAAACCTATATATATCAGGAGTTTCTTCATATTTATCCTAGTCTGGATTGAATGGCCGCCCTGAGGGCTTCAAGGCTTATACCCACTACTTTTTGATAGTGGTCAATAATGGCATTCAATTTTTGGTTGATTTTTTTTCTGCCTTCGTTTCTATCTTCGCAATCCACGGTGGTGCAATTTTCTTCCAGGATGATATAGTTCTCATAAAAGTTTTTATCGAACAAAAAGAAAGCTACCGTTTCTGCAAAATCCTCGTTGGGGCTGCTTGTGGCATAAGGGGACACAAATCCCCGCTCAAGTGCTTCCCCATCGGATAGAATAAACCAAGATCCCGCACTGGTATATCCAGCCGGGGATATCTTTTCAAAGGATGCCGGCAACTTGTACCGCTGGTGTATCGTGTGGGCAAATTCATGGTAAACCACATTCAGTTGACGGGACACCCATTCTTCGTCTTCAGGGTCAAGGCCATTCACATTGGTGAATGTAATCCTTGCGCCTGCATCGGCAGTTCCCAGGGTTACCGTACCATCCGAGTTGAATATCAAACCGCCCAGGAATATGATCTCAGGTGGCACATGGTCCTTGAAGAAGGTTTCGCCATTTTGAATTTCAAGGTATGGGTTGATCCAAAATTCTTCGATAAAGTCGAGCATTGGCCGTACATTTTCCAATCGGGGAGGGGTCACCCTTTTGCCAGGATCTACATAGTTGTCCACAAACCGGTAGCGGATGGCCATATCATATTTGTCGATAAACTCTTCCTGGATGTAGTTGTCGAGTGGTGTGTTGGGCAGGTTGTCTGGTTCATTCACCGGTACATCCAGTATTTCAGAATCGTAGCACCCGGAAAGCAAAATTACCGCCAGCAACCAACCTGTGGGATTGATTTTGGCAATTGATCGGATGTTTATATTTTTTAAAATTTTCATTTCTTAAAATTTATGCTGCTCCTTTTACCTTGGGTTTGGTTCCAAACCGCCCACATCTATGGCTGTTTTTGGAATCTGGATCACCTGTCTCAGGTCGTCACCCGCCAGGGTAGCGGTGGAAAACTGGTCTTGTAAAACATGCGTTACTTCTATTCCCAGGCGCTTGATATCAAACCACCTCATGCCCTGTACGATAAACTCTTTCCTTCTTTCCAATTCCACGATGTATATAAAAACAGCGAACCGGTCGTTGTTAAAAATTCCCAGCAGCGATCTTATTTTCTCAATAGTCACCGTACGGTCACTGCTGCTGTTGTTTAGGCTATATCGGTTGTTGGTAAGTACTTGCAAGTCTTCCAACGCCAGATCAACCCTGTTTAAGAAAACATAGGCTTCTGCCCGGTTGAGCAATACTTCTTCCCCCCTGAAAGAGAGCGCTATATGATAGGGAAGCCCTGTGTTGGAATTGAGGCTGCTGCGCTGGAACAAACTCTGATAGCGCACCGGGAAGACAGAATTGTCCCCTTTAACAAAGGCGGGGTTTTCCCTTTGGTCAGTAGCGCCGCTAAACATGTTTTGGCCAAATAGGTCTGAATATTCATTGTCGATAGGCCCAAAAGCGAAATCATTTCTTTGTACTAATGAAATTTTCCTCATCAAGAGTAGGTTGCTGGCCTGGTCAGGGGATGAGTACAACTGTGGATAACCATCTACCGAAGAGCTGGCATTTTGAAATTCGGTGGAGGTGAGGTCTCTTACGAATACAGAAGGGTCTGAACCCAAAAGCTGGTTGCTGTAGTCCACACACTCTGAATATTGGGCACTGAATAGATAATATCTGGAAGCAAAGGCCAGTGCTGCGTTTTTGTTGAAGTGGTATTTTCCTGAATTGGAAAAAAAACTATCGTCTAACAGTTCAATACCTTTCAGCATGTCCCGCTCCACTTTGTCATACACCTCCTGAACAGTGTTTCTTTTGTATGTAGCAATGAATACTGTTTCTGGAGTCTCTACATAAGGTACGCCAAGGTCAGTACTGGCCGTGGATTCATCGTAGTGCTTGGCAAATAAATTGACCAGCATAAAATGGCCATAGGCACGCGTAAGATAAGCCTCTGATTCTATGGACCTTTTTCTTGCTTTTTCTTCATCTGTAACAGCAGGTAAGTCGCTCAGTACAGCCAGCACTTCATTGGCATGTGCTATGGCATCATAGGTGTTGAACCAAAAATAGGCCGGTGAGTCCTGTTCCGTAGGGTCTGAGGTATCGTCTTCCCAGGCATACAACCTTTCATGGCTGGGGCGTTTGGTAGTGCCTATGGTGTATCCCACATCATCAGACATCCAGTCTGTAAATGCCGGACTTGCCTGGGAATAAGCATTGGTAAGCAATTGGGCTGCTTTTTCCAGGTCGTTAAGGGCTACCCTGTTGTCGGGCACCTCATCCAGGAAGTTGTCGCAACTATTGGCCAGGGTCAGCAAGACCAACAAAATACATGCCCGGGCTGTAACCGGAATTGTTGACTTTATGCTTTTTCGTATGTTCATCATTTGGGTAATCATGACAACTGGTCGTTTTTTATAATCCTACATTTAAAGAAAATGTCAACATCTTAGGTTGTGGAAGTGAAACACCTCCCGTACTGAAAAATTCCGGGTCCTGGCCTCTTAGTGCTTTGTCGGAATAAAGAAGCACCAGGTTCTGTCCTTCCAGGCTAAATGAGGCATTCGAAATCCCCAACTTTTTAACAATTTTTGGGTTCAGGTTATACGCCAGGCGGATATTTTTCAGCCTGATGTAGTCACCGAAAGCCACCCTGGCGGTACTCTTGTTGTACAGGTCATACGCCGATACTATTTCGCTGTTGGTTCGTGCCAGCCCATTGTCCAGTATGGCCGGTACATTCGTGTTGCCTTCATCACCCGGTACAATCCAACGGTTCACCAATTCACCGGGCAATGCATCAAAATCATTATAAGATGAAAATATGGCATCATTCAGCCGGACTTTATAGTCTATCTTATAGGAGATTAGGAAGCTGAAAGTGAAATCTTTGTAGTTGAATGTGTTGGTCAACCCTCCTGCACCACGTGGCTCAGTAGCCCCTTCATATTGCAGTGTGCTTACCAAATCTTCCCTTTCCTGCAAATCCAGTTGGAGAATCCTCTCATCAGAAGCATCAAAGAAGGTAGGGATGCCCTGATTGTTGAGTCCGGCAAATTTGGTGGAAAACAACCCCCTTCTTGGCCCTCCTAGTACAGCAGCACCACCTTGTCCGATGGCATCCACCATCCTGGGGCCAAAGTCCAGCCTTGTAATTTTGTCAATGGTGTATCCAAAATTGAAGTTGGTCCTCCATGATATTTTGTCATTTTTATAATTGAGGGTGGAAATGGTAAATTCATAGCCTGTAGCTTCCATGTCGGCAAAATTACCAGCCTTCAACCCTTGCCCGCCTATACCACTCGTTTGTACTACACCAATCAGGTCAAATGCCTGTCTTTTATAAAAATTCAACGAACCCGATATTTTGTTGTCCAGGACTGAATAGTCCATGCCCACGTTGAATTCCTTTAATTTCTCCCAGGTAAGCTCCTCATTGGTCAAATCTTCTATAAACAAGTAGGGCTCCACATCAGTTGGCCTTACCGTTACGTCCGCTTGTAGGTTGAGAAGGGCGCTGGCTTCAGGAGGCAGGTTGCCCGACACTCCATAAGTTGCCCTCAGTTTCAACTCATTGATGAAACCAAACCTCTCCATGAAAGGTTCATTATCGGCATTCCAGGCACCACTGACGTTCCAGGTGGGCAAGTACCTCGCGTTTTGGCTTTTTCCGAGCTGGTTGGAACCATCGTACCTCACGGTGAAGTTTCCGACATAACGCCCCTTGTAGGCATACCCACCATTCAAGAAAAGTCCGATAAACCTGTCCCTTTCTTCATTGAGGGTATAATAGTCAATGTTTTGAAGATTGAAGAATTCGATGATATTGGGGTCTGTTACCACTATACCACCGCTTTCGTAAATCACACCAATGCCTGTGGCACTGCTGGCCTGCCTGTTGGTAAACCGGATTTCCTGTCCTCCAAGCAAATTGACTTCATGGTCTTCAGCTATGGTGGTGTTCCACTCTGCACTTATCCTGCTGAAGAAATTGAGAAATTCACTTTCATCCAGGTAATTGAACCCTCCCTGTGGTAGCACCACTGTTGGGTTCAGTCCGGGGTTGTCCGGATCCCTGAAGAGCAAATTGTTGGCATCCTGAATGAACTGGGTGTCGTTTGCTCGGTAGGCTTCTGCCTGGTTGGATTTTTCATGTACTGTATGGTCCCTTTTGGTGTTGGCATACCTGGCTTGAAATACTCCCTTTATAGCCAGGTTTTCCATGGGGGTAATTTCAAAATCAGTCTGGGCGGATACATCGATTACATTGATGTCTATAAAGTTCTTTCCCAATTCATCCAAAATATTGAAAGGGGCGTAGTTTCTTCTGAAAAATTCCAGGCTGCCATCGTCCTCAAATGGGCGGGTGGAGCGGCTGGTATTCAGGGCATAACTGAATGGGTTGATGTCAAAGCTTCTGCTGAACCGTCCCGTCAGGGGATCCAGTTCACGATTTCTTGTGCCAGGTACTTTTTGGTCACGGTAGCTGGCGGTCATTTTGAGTCCGAAAGTAAAGGCTTTGGAAAGAAAGTAGGTGTTTCGCGCTGTACCCGTAAAACGCTGCACCTGATCGGCAATGGTCTGGCCCTGGTCGTTGAGGTAACTTACCGAATAATAGTTGTTGGATTTTTCTGTACCAGTGGTAAAACTGAGCGAATGCTGCTGCTGCAACCCCAGGTCCCTGAACAATACATCGAACCAATCTGTGTTGGCATTTTCGTATTTGTTCAAAAATTCCTCGTTCAATCCACCACCTGGCCCCCAGTCGAGCTGGTGCAATGCGATCTGGGAAAACATCTTGCCCATGGCACCATAGTTTTGCGCCCTTGCGGAAGTAGTAATGTCGATCAGTCCCTTGTCGAACAATTCACGATAGACCGACATTTCTTCAGCTGAATTCAACAGGTTGAATTGATTGTAGGTAGGCCTTAATTTTACAGAGTAATTACCGGAATAGCGCACCTGCAGGTCTCCGCTTCTTCCTCTTTTTGTGGTGATCACAATCACCCCATTGGCTGCACGGGCGCCATATATGGCAGTAGCCGATGCATCTTTGAGTATCTGAAATGTTTCAATATCATCGGGGTTGATATTGGCAATGGACGAGCTGATCAGGGTGTTGGCATTTCCTGAAATGAAGTCATCTGTATTCACATTGGCCAGGTCCTCAAGTATCACCCCGTCCACCACAAATAGTGGCTGGTTGTTGCCATTGATAGATGCATTGCCACGAATTCTAATTTTTGGGGATGTACCAAATGTTCCGGATACATTGTCCACATTTACACCTGCCACCTGGCCTTCCAGCACACGGCTGACATCCACCATTCCAGCCGCTTTGATGTCTGACATCTTCAGGCTTTCGGATGCCCCGGTAAATAGCTTGCGGTCCATTTCCTGAAAACCATTCACCACTATTTCATCGAGTACTTCCGCCTCTTCCTTCAAAACCACATTGATAGGGCCGGAACCCTGTATAGCCACCTTTTCCGTTAGCATGCTCACCATGCTGAATACAAGGATTTGTCCCTGTTTGCCAATGATGTTGTAATTGCCATCCAGATCGGTGATGGCCCCCGAAGTAGTGTTTTCTATCCTCACCGTCACCCCAAGCAAGGGTTCTCCTTTTTCATCCTTTACCTGTCCGGAAATTGAAGTGTTGCCTTGTGCAATTAAGTGACTCTGTCCTGCATTTAATATTGTAAAAAGTATGAATAACCCAACGCTGCGGTGCTTCTTGACTAGACCTATCATTCAATGTTGTTTTTGGTAGATGTTTGCTCTATACTATCAAATTTATTCTATGACGAAAGTAAAATCCAAATCTATTACGAAACCAGTATCGTCATCCTGAAAGAATACTGAAAAATAGCCTGCGTCCCCTTCATCGTTTTTGAAGGTAGGAGCTTCCAAGGGATTGAATGGGGCTAAAGCCATAAATTCTGTATTGGTTTGGGAAGGGGTTTCACCATCCGCTCCATCAAAATCAAACATGGAGAAAACCCAAACCTCATTCGTAAATGTAACTTTGTCAAAAGCTGGGTCAACTGTAAGGGAAAAGGATGATAGTCCCACATCTGTAAAAATACCGTCAATTAGGCTGTTTTCGGTATTGGTAGCCTGGTCGGCTATAAGCTGGATCAAAATATCGGCAAATTGAGCTTCCCCGTCTTCAGTAGGATCCCATGCAGCCGTTCCGTTTGTAGTTGGGTAGATATTGACAAAATATCCAGTTAGAACCCTTTCTTTTACTGATATTAGCAAAGAATCAGTTACCATTTGTCCATCGTCTGTATTGGCCGTTAGTTTTACATAGAGCTCGCCCCGGCTATCAAAGGTCACGGTTGGCGATATTTCTTCAGAAGTAACTCCTCCGCCAAAATCCCACAGGTAGCTTGAAGCTTTCAAGCTCTGGTTTTCAAATTTGACAGGAACCCCCACCTCAACCACACCGGGATCGGTAATGAAACTAACAACAGGGGAGGGCAGTGGGTCATCGCCACCACAGGATGCTAAAAAGGCCAGGCCGACAAATAGAAGTGGATATAAAAACTTTTTCATACGTGTGCTGTTAAGTGAACTCAAAAAATATCTAACTGGTAAATTAACAAGTTTATGAGAATAGAAAAGCGATTATCCAATTCTTTTTTTCCCGAAAGCCTGATAATCCGACAATCAATATAAAGGAACAATTTTAATATTTAGTTCCCCTATTTCCATTAAAAATGGGAAATAAATAAACCTCCATTCGTTTGATTTTATTTCGGGCAAAGCAGGGGAGCCATTGGCCTTTCCGGGGTTACCGGGATTCAAACCCCAACAATAACGGTGGATATAAAGAAGCTAAGTCGAAATTTGATATTCTATTTCATCCATGGCATTCAGTTTTTCCAGTAGTTCATCTGCCGGGTCAACTTTAAATTTTCTGGAAAGCAATCTGGCCATTTTCCCGCTTTCTTTGTCCCTTATGTTGAGCTTGAAATCGCATGTGCCGGCATGAGTGGTCGCCAGGTTGATGATTTCATTTACCACAGATTGGTTGAGGTCTTCCAGGTTTATTTGCAAATTGATGCCTTTGGTAAGCTTTTCCCTGAGGTCGGACAAAAGGCTGATGCTGCGTATCTTCAACTCCAGTTCCCCGCCTTTCCACCTGTTTTGTACTACGCCTTGAATGTATATTCCCCAATCCGGGGTGAAAAATTCTTTGAAATTGATATAGTCGTCGGAAAAAAGAAAAAAGGTATAGGAATCTGTAAAGTCCTGGACGGTAAGCGTACCGAAAGGCTTACCAGTTTTGGTCATTCGGTGGCTTACTTCCGTTACTATCCCTGCTAATTTGACATTGCCCAGGTTTTTTAGTTCTTCCAGGTTGCCATTTAACCTGGATATGGTCGCATTGCAAAATTTGTCCACCTCAAATTTGAACTGGTCTAAAGGGTGCCCGGAAATATATAGTCCTACAACTTCCTTCTCAATTTTGAGCTTGTCCAGCTCCGTATAAGGCTCCACATCGGAAACCTTGGGCGCAGGTATGGATACACCCGATTCGCCTCCAAACAGAGAGGCCTGGGCACTTTGTTTTTCATGTTCGATTTTGGCAGCATATTTTATGGCCTTTTCGATCAGGCTGGCCTCCCCATCATCGGTGATGAGGTATTGCCGCCTGTGGTAGCTCTCGAAGCAATCAAATGAACCCGACATGGCCAGCGCCTCAAATGTCTTTTTGTTTACCGCCCGCAGGTTTACCCGGGTGGCAAAATCAAAAATGTCTTTGAATGGGCCGTTGGCATCACGCTCCTCTATGATGGCCGTTACGGCAGAGTCGCCGGTACCTTTGATGGCCCCCAAACCAAACCTGATTTGTCCTTCCTTGTTTACTTTAAAATTGACACCTGATTCGTTGACATGTGGGCCGAGCACTTTGATGCCCCTGTTGCGGCACTCCTCCATGAAAAAGCTCACTTTCTCGATGTTGCTTTGGTTGTGGGTGAGTACTGCGGCCATGTATTCCTCAGGGTAATTGGCCTTGAGGTAGGCTGTATGGTAGGCTACTACCGAATAGCAGGTAGAGTGCGATTTGTTGAAGGCGTAGGCAGCAAACGCTTCCCAGTCGCTCCATACTTTATTCACCACTTTTTCGTCGTGCCCCCTTTCTTTACAACCGGCCACAAATTTGGGCTTGAGTTCGTCGATGATCTCCTTCTTCTTTTTACCCATGCCTTTACGCAGGGCATCTGCCATACCTTTTGTGAAACCTCCCAGCTTCTGGGACAGGAGCATTACCTGCTCCTGATAGACGGTAATACCATAGGTTTCGGCCAAAAACTCTTCCATGCCTTCTAGGTCGTACGTGATTTCGGCACGTCCATGCTTTCGGTCGATAAAGTTGGGGATGTACTCCATCGGACCGGGACGGTACAGGGCGTTCATGGCAATGAGGTCTTCAAACTTGTCAGGTTTGAGTGCGCGCAGGTGCTTTTGCATACCGGGCGACTCAAACTGGAAGGTTCCGTTGGTTTCCCCACGTTGGTACAACTCATACGTTTTTTTATCATCGAGCGGGATTTCGTCAGGGATAATTTCAATACCATGCCTTTCTTTCACATAGGCACAGGCACTTTTGATTATGGAGAGTGTTTTTAGCCCCAAGAAGTCCATTTTCAGCATTCCGGCATTCTCTACCACGCTGTTGTCAAATTGAGTGACCAACAGGGCAGAGTCTTTGGCCGTAGCTACAGGGATATACTTGGTGATGTCGTCTGGTGTGATAATCACCCCACAGGCATGGATGCCAGTGTTGCGCACCGACCCCTCGAGTATTTTGGCTTGTTGCAACACCTCTGCCCTTGGACCCGTGCTGGCGTGTAGCTCTTTGAGTTCAGGCACTTCTTCAAAGGCCTTGTTTAGTGTGGTGCCGGGCTTTTCCGGCACCAAATTGGCGATGGAGTTGGTTTCAGGTAGGGACAAATCCATAACGCGCCCAGCATCTTTGATCGAAGACTTGGCTGCCATTGTACCATAGGTAATGATCTGTGCCACCTGGTTTTGGCCGTATTTATCGATCACATATTGAATTACTTTATCCCTTCCTTCATCGTCAAAATCAATATCAATATCGGGGAGTGATACCCTGTCGGGGTTGAGAAAACGCTCAAAAAGCAAGTCGTACGCAATAGGATCCACATTGGTAATGCCTATGCAATAGGCCACTGCCGAACCAGCAGCCGACCCCCTTCCAGGGCCTACCGATACGCCCATCCTTCTTGCCTCCGAGGTAAAATCCTGTACGATTAGAAAGTAACCAGGGTAGCCTGTGTTTTCTATGGTTTTTAATTCAAAATCCAACCGCTCCCTGATCTCATCGGTTATTTCTCCATAGCGTATTTTGGCCCCTTCATAGGTCAGGTGCCTTAGAAATTTGTTTTCTCCTCTTTTACCACCATCTTTTTCGTCTTCTTCAAATTTAAATTCATCGGGAATGTTGTATTTTGGAAGCAATACGTCCCTTTTCAGCTCATAGGACTCTATTTTGTCTATAAGGCCTTGAATATTTTCTATGGCTTCCGGGATATCGGCGAACAAACGCTTCATTTCGTCCTGGGACTTGAAATAGAACTCTTGATTGGGCAATGCCTCACGGTAAGCCCGTCCATTGCCTACAGGGTCGTTGATGCTTTTGGCGTCTTTGATACAAAGGAGTACGTCGTGGGCTTTGGACTGCTCTTTGTTGAGGTAGTAAACATCATTGGCTGCCAATATTTTGGTGCCATATTTTTTCGCAAAACCGATCAATACTTCATTGAGGTGTTCTTCCTCTTCCAGTCCGTGCCTGTTGAGCTCGACATAAAAGTCATCGCCAAAATGATCCACCCACCATTTAAAAACTTCTTCGGCCTGCTGCTCTCCAACGTTGAGGATTAGGTAAGGAATCTCACTTTTTAACCCCCCGGAGAGGGCGATTACATCTTGCTTGTATTCCAGGATCAACTCCTTGTCGATACGGGGGAACAAGCCGTAGAGTCCCTCCATATAAGCCAATGAACTTAATTTGGCCAGGTTGTGAAAGCCATTTTTGTTTTTGGCCAGCAGCACTTGCCTCGACATCTTGTCGGGGCTGTCTTTGGTGAATTTGGTTTTGGTCCTTTCTTCTGAAACGAAGAATTCACTGCCCAATATGGGTTTGATACCTGCTCCCAGCGCCCCTTGTACAAACTTATAGCCACCATACATGTTGCCCAGGTCTGTCAGGGCCAGGGCAGGCATCTCCATTTCAACGGCTTTTTTGATAAAAGAACCCACATCGGTAGTAGCCTGAAGCACCGAATACTGTGAGTGCACATGTAGGTGACAAAATGGTCCCTTGATGTCAGATATTGCTACTTCCTTTCCTGTACTTTTAGAAGTGCCATCCTTTTTTGCAAAGTTGGCATCATCGAGTTTTGGGGCTTCATAGGTGATGTTGGCCGGATCGGTATCATCCAGCGGTTTGATGACGCCCTCAGTTACCAATCCGAAGAAACAGCGCGATGTGGCGTCCACATCATAGGCTGCATCGTGGGCATCTTCAAACGGTACGCCAAAGAGTTTGGTATGCAGTTCGGTGAGTGTGGGCCACTTGAATTTGCCGCCCCGCCCTCCAGGTATGGCACAAAAATCGGTGGCGTCCTCCTTGGTGTCTCTACAAAACTGGCCCTCCAGTATATTTGGCATGGACGACCTCAGGTATTCACATCCTACAATGTTGTTGTCAAACTCTATGTTGTGGCCTATGGTGGCCTTGGTTTTTTCTACATCCTTTTGAAATTCTTCCAGTACAAACTTCAGGTCATAGCCTTCTTCTTCTGCTCGTTTGGTGGATATGCCATGTACTTTCTGGGCATTAAATGGGATAGTAAAACCATCGGGCTTTACGATGTAATTCTTGTGGTTGATGAGCGAGCCATCGCTGGCATGGAGTTGCCAGGCCAACTGGACCAACCTCGGCCAATTGTCGAAATCGGTGAGTGGTGCGTTGTATTTTTTGGGCAACCCGGTGGTCTCGGTATCAAAAATTAAGTACATCAGACAGTGGTTTTAGGATGTGGAAACGAACCGATAAAATTGATGAAATATATTCATATATCGGATTTCAAAGGTTGGAAGTTTTCCACATTTGCTGATTGATTGATTATTTTTAAGTTTTGATGCCTGTTTTTGAAAAACTCGTGAGCGAAATGTAATAGAAGGACAAAACAGTCCTAAAACACGATATGTTGGTGATATGAATTTGATCGTAGTAATTGGTGTATTATTGGTGCAGTTGTTTACCATTCCTTACGATGCTGACGAGGTGATTTTGTCGATTCAGGACCTACCTCACTATGAGGATAAGGACAGAAGCGCGTCATTTCAGAAAATCTCCAACATGCCAGATGGGGATTTTATCTTAAAGCCCAACTTCCAACCCATTCATTACAATACATCATCTGCCTACTGGATGAACTTTTCCTTTGTGATGCCCGAGAATGACAAAAAGTACCTGGTGGAATTTTATGACCAAACGATAGATAGCCTGGAAGTGTATTTGTATGCCCCCGACGGACATTTAAGGCATATTGTATTGGGTGATTCCAGGCCATTCAATGAAAAACCTTTCAAGCACAAAAACTTTGAAATCTCGCTGCACGAGCCGGGGAAGTACAAGTGCTATTTTAGGGTGGCCAGTCGACATTATGCAGACATTCGCATTGCCATCAGGTCGATGAACCATTTCATTTACTATGCCCTCAATGAGTATTTTCTGTACGGGGTGTTTTATGGGATGATCCTCATCATTTCCCTGTACAATTCTTTGATTTACCTTGCGATCAGGGAGCTAAGAAATCTTTACTACACGATCTACCTTTTGAGTGTTGGCTTATATGCCATGTGCGTGGACGGGATAGCCTATCAATACCTCTGGCCGGGATTTCCCGAATGGAACCAGATTGCCTATGGTGTGGCCCTGTTTTTGGTCATTTTTTGGTCCATCATTTTCTCCAAGAGTTTTTTGAATACCAAAATAAGGGCGCCACGGGTAGATAAGGTTTTGAATGTCGTTTTGGCCTTAAGGATTGTTTATTTCTTTTATTGCCTGTTTTTTAATCAGGATTTGTTTCAGTACAGAAATATCGAAATTATCCCACTTTCTGTTGTCTTTTATTCGAGTATAGTGGTGCTGATGAGGGGATACCGCCCGGCAAGGTTTTTTGTGGTGGCTTATGGCGTGCTTTTCCTTGGCTTTATTATCAAGGCCTTGCTTATGGTTTCCGGCTTGCCCTTCCTCATACCCAAAAGTTATTACAGTTTACATTTTGCCTTTGTGTTCGAGATGTTGTTTTTGGCATTTGCCCTTAGCGATAGGGTGAGGATTCTGAAGGCCAACCGCGACCTTGCCTTTAAACGCACAATGGCCCAGCACAAGGAAAATATGAAGCTGAAGGAAAAAGTAAATAGGGAACTGGAAGACAAAATCGCACAACGGACCCTTGAGATAGCTGGTAAAAACCGCCAGCTGGAAGAACAAAACCTGAAGTTGCAAAACCAAAGCCAGGAAATCGAACGGTTCAATGCATTACTCGACCTTGACAACTGGAAGCTCAGAAACGACATCAAAACGATCCAAAAGGAGCGGGTGATGAACAAACAACTGGCGTATGAGGAATTTGCGGATATTTTTAAGGCAGGGCATGTTTGCATGAAATTCCTTTCCAAACACAAATGGGAGCATGGCTATGAATGTTTAAAATGTGCGAATAAAAAACATTTTTCAGGGCAAGGGGTTTTGTCCAGGCGTTGTACACGATGTGGGTATAATGAAACCCCTACTACCAACACCATTTTTCATGGTTGTAAATTCCCAATCGAGAAAGCTTTTTATATCTTGTACACGGTGCTGAATAAAGATGAATCTTCCCTGGCGGTGTTAGCTGAAAAATTGGACCTAAGGAGAAATACCATTCTCAATTTTAAGAAGAAAATACAAAAACTGATGGAAGAAAACCCTTCCGAACTAAAGAACTTCTTTCAGGACCTGCAAACCCAGCAGGTTTGATATTTGGTACGCTCAAATGCCAAAAACACACAACTATCCGATTTGTGTTTTTATAAAGACACTGAACTCTTAAAAAACACAAAAATAGCTTATGCATTTCAAAATCGATGTTTTTTAAGCGATACAATCGACCCTAAGATCGCATGTTTTATGCCATTGTTTTGACATGGTTTTAAACAATAAAATTGATTTTGATGTATAAGAAATCCTAAACTTGTATAGGAAATCGAAATAAAATGGGTACCCGAAAAATTTTGTTTTGAACCTAAAGCAGGAAACCCTGCAGTACGTACTGTTCACTATTTAAATTATACAAGATGATGAAAAAAGGATTACTTTATTTGTTTTTGTTTTCACCATTGCTTCTTTGGGCCCAAGCCGGGCAAATCAAAGGAGTGATAGTATCGGGTGATGATGGAGAACCTCTTCCGGGGGTGTCGATCAGGATTCTGGGTGAAGAACGTGGAAGTATTACCGGAATAGATGGTTCGTATAGTATTGCGGCCGAAAAAGGAAATATACTGGTATTCTCTTTTGTCGGGTTCAAAAACCAGGAAATAACCATAGGTAGTGAATCGACCATTGATGTTACCCTCGAACTGGACAATCAGCTACTGGATGAAGTGGTAGTAGTGGGCTATGGAACCCAAAAGGAGAAAGACCTCACCTCGGCCATCACTACTTTAAAATCTGATGAGATCGTAAAGTCGCCTTCCGGGCAGACTATGCAGGCACTACAGGGCAAGGTAGCTGGGGTTCAAATTGTGAGCAATGGTGCTCCGGGCAATGAGCCAACTGTGCGGATCCGAGGGATTGGATCGTTCCCAAGTAGCAGCGGTTCGTCTCCCTTGTATGTGGTGGATGGGATGTTTTTTGACAACATCGATTTTCTAAACACCTCAGAGATTGAGAGCCTCTCGGTGCTGAAGGATGCCTCCGCAGCGGCCATTTACGGTGTACGTGCAGCCAATGGTGTGGTGCTCATTACTACCAAAGGGGGTGGGCTCAACCAGAAGTCAACCATTAGCTATGATGGGTATATTGGGGTGCAGGTGCCCAAGAATGTACTGAAAATGGCCAATGCCGAGCAATTTGTTGATTACGTGAACCAGACAGGGTCAACTGCCGATATCAGTTTGATCGATAACGCCATGCAGCGTTTCGGCAGGAGCAGGATCAACCCCAACGTGCCCAATGTAAACACAGATTGGTATTCGGAAGTAATGGAGCCAGCCAGGATCACCAACCACGCATTGACCATTGCGGGAGGTAGTGACAATACTACCTACTCGGTAGGGGTGAGCTATTTCGATCAGGAGGGTTTGCTCAAGACCAAAAACTCCTATAAGAGGTTCAATATCCGCTCGAAGGTGGACCACTACGCCAATGGATGGCTGAAAGTAGGGGGTAACCTGAACCTGAGCAATGGGGTGAAATATACGGCTGACAATGCAGCCTGGTGGCGCGCATACCATGCAGTGCCTATTTTGCCAATCTTCGATGAAACGAACACCGATGCTACCCCCGAGTCGTTTGCCAGTGCGCAGATACTTGGGTACAGAGGTGGGCAAAACCCTTTTGTCAACCTCAACTATCAGGACAACAGGCTTGATATCAGAAAAATACTGAGCGGTGTATATGGGGAAATAGACATTATCCCCAACAAGTTGAAATTCAGGTCCAGCTACAATGTGTCCATGACATTTTTAAAGGAGAGGAACGTAGGACTGCCATATTTCATTACCAGCGGTTTGCAAAGGGAAAATTCGACACTTTCCTCTACCAGGTCAACTTTTATCAACCAGTTTGTGGACAATACTTTGACCTTCAACCAAACGATTGGAGACCATAATTTCACTGTGATGGCAGGCCATTCGTTCAGGGATGAGTCTTTCGAATTTTTGAGGGGCTCAGCGGAAAATATCCCAACGGATTCTGAAAAAACCTGGTACATAGACCAAACACTGGACGATGCATCTATTGAAGCTTCGGATGGCGCGCGCCGGGTATATGGCATATCCTATTTTGGCCGTACAGCATACAACTATCAGGGCAAGTACCTCGCGTACTTCACCATTCGGGCAGATGGCACTAATAAATACCAGGAAAAATGGGGCTATTTCCCGGCAGTGGGACTTGGTTGGGTTGTATCCCAGGAGCCTTTTCTGCAAGGATCATCTACGTTTAACTTCCTCAAAGTGCGTGCAGGCTGGGGGCAGCTGGGTAACGATGCAGTAGCAGCCAGCGATGGCCAAAGTACTACATCAGCGGTGGACCTTGCCATTGATGATACCCAGGTTACCGGTACATCCACACTCGATACATTCGACTTTTTGAGATGGGAATTGGTATCGGAAACCAACGTGGGGATCACTGCGGAACTTTTGGATAGCAGGCTAAGTGTTGACATGGATTATTTCATTAGGGATACAGAAAATGCTGCCATCCCGGTAAGCCTACTGCTACAATCGGGTTCTGTAAACAGAAGTGTGGGAACCATCCGGAATTCAGGGTTTGAAATGGCTTTGAACTGGAACGGAAAAATCAGCGAGGATGTCAAATTTTTCGTTGGAGTGAATTTTGCCACATTGAAAAATGAAGTGATAGACCTGTTTGGACAGTCGCACATAGATGGTGGCACAGCCGAGTTCAGGCAAAGGACCATCGTAGGAGAACCATTGTTTGCATTTTTTGGCCTGAAGCGTGCAGGAGTGTACCAAACTCAGGCAGAAGTAGATGCCGATCCAATAGCCATAGCTGAAGGGCTGGTGCCTGGTGACTTAAAATTTGTGGACCAGGATGAAGATGGCGATATAGATGGTGATGACAGGGTGGTTTTGGGTTCATATTTTCCTAACCTCACCTACGGTGGCAATATTGGGGCTTCCTATAAGAATATAGAGTTGTCTATGAATATCATGGGACAAAGAGGGAACAAAATCCTGAACAGGAAAAGGGGTGAACTCATTTTTACCCAGGATACCAATGTAGATGCCGACCTGGCCACTGGTGTGTGGAATGGAGAGGGAACATCTAATACTTACCCTTCTGCAGCTGGCCTCAGAAGAGGTTGGAACCAGCAACTGAGCGACTATCTGATAGAAGATGGTGCATTTTTCAGGATTCAAAACGCCCGGGTGGCATACAACTTCAGGGACCTGGATTTGGGCAGTCAGATGCTGAACGCCACGGTGTACTTCACAGCCGAGCGGCCACTCACTGTCTTCAATTACAATGGTTTCAATCCAGAAGTAGCCAATGGGGTGGACAGGCAGGTTTACCCGATTCCCGCAGTTTACACCATCGGATTCAATCTCAAATTTTAAATAGCAGGATAAAATGAAAAAGATAAATAAATATACCACTTCGTTCATGTTGGCCCTTTTGCTGATAATTGGGGCATGTAGCGATGTGCTGGACGAACTCCCCGAAAATGAAAGTTTGACAGGGGATACCGACTATACCATTTCCGATAACATGATACTGCCCGTCCTTGGGGCATACGAGGGTTTATATACCCGCGGATGGGAAGAAGGACTGCTATTGGGAGTGAGGGGAGATGATGTGAATGCCGGAGGCCTTGGAGACCAGCAACCCTTCTGGGATACTGATGCCTTTAAATATGACAAAAACTATTGGATGTACAATTCAGTATGGCAGTTGCATTACAATGATATCATTCGGGCAACTACTGCGATTGGGGAGATAGAAAAATACAGGGACAATGGTGGGCCAGATGCACTGGCAGACCAATATGTAGCCGAATGCAAAACCATCATAGCATACTTGTATTTGAACCTGGCACAAACCTTTGGTGATGTCATAGTTATCGGATCGCTGGATGCGATAGCTGCTACGCCAGTCAGCACCAGGAGTGATGTGATGCAGCACATTGTGGATGAAATGGCTGAAGCGATACCCTTGCTTCCCCCTGTAAACCCTAACAAACGAACAGATATAAAAGGAGGGATAACAAGGTTTACCGCCCTGGCAGTTCAGGCCATGGCCAATCAGGAGTTGGAAAACTATCAGGGTGTAGCGGATGCTACTTCACAGATCATCAGCTCTGGCGAATACCAATTGGATCCTGATTTTTATGGCTTGTTCAAACTGAATGGCAAGTTGAATGACGAGAACATTCTTGAGTTGCAGTATTCTGACTTTGGTCAGGGTACCGGACCATCGGAATTTCATTTGTTTGCCCCATACGGCCCGCAAAGCTGGACACCAGCCGTGACAGGCAAAAATGGTGGCTGGGGCTTCTACGAGCCCAGCGAAAAGTATATAAAGTTTATGCTGGACAGAGGGGAACAGGTAAGGCTGGAAACAAGTGTGATTTTTACGCCTGATGGCATGGCACAGATAGAAAGCGACCCGAACTATTCACCTTTGCCGGCCTGGTTGTCCAATACTACCAGGGATGGTGACAGGTTCAACAATGCTGCGCGCGCCAACTTTCATAGCGGCAAACATTACCTGCCATCCAATCAACTGACAGATGGAAGAAATGGCTATGGCAACAACAAAAACTACACAGTGATCCGTTATGCGGAAATTCTGTTGATGCATGCAGAAGCACTCACCAGGGGAGCCTCAAGTTCAGCCATGACGGCAGACGATGCAGTAAACGCCGTACGCAGCAGGGCAGGGCTAGGAAACCTCGGAGGTGTCACCACCGAGCAGGTGCTCGATGAAAAGTATGCAGAATTGGCCATGGAATGGGGCAAAAGGTTCCATGACATGGTAAGGACTGGAAATGCTGCTGCTTTAAGCTATGATGGAAGGACTTTTACTATGGATTTGGCCAGGCTGCCATACCCACAGGCTCAACTGGATGAATTGAAACAGCTTGATGGAGGAGCTATTTAAACAACAAGAATCATGAAAATATTAAATAGATTAACGTTTTTGTTCATTGCCCTTATCATAGCAATGGCATGTAAAGATGATTTCATTGATCCGCTTACCCCGACTGATCCGGGTCCTGATGAATCTGCTCCTTCGGTCACGATCAATTTTCCACAGGAAGGAACAGTGCTTCAAACCAACGAACAGGTCACATCGATCAATATCAAGTTTGAGGTATCAGACGATATAGAAATCAAGGATGTTTCCATCCAATTGGATGGCACTGAATTGATCAAATATTCAGAGTTTTTGGACTACAGGAGGTTTCTCAACGAATACCTGTACGACCAGGTGACCAACGGTATGCACGTGTTGACCATTTCTGCAACAGACCTGGAAGGCAAGACGGGCACAGCCACTGTCAACTTTGAAAAAGGCCCCCCATATCTACCCGTTTATGAAGGGGAAGTTTTCTATATGTCTTTTGATGGGGATTATTTGGAGAAAAACAGCCTTCAGGAAGCCACCGCAGTTGGTAGTCCTGGTTTCGCAGGGGCTGGCAATGGCATACAAGGGGGTGATGCATACAAAGGTGGATCAGACAGCTACCTTACGTTCCCTACCGCAGGCCTTCAGGGTGCAGAGTTTAGCGCCAGTTTTTGGTTGAAAGTGAATGCCGTGCCTGATAGGGCAGGTGTGCTGGTGATGGGGCCGGTGGATGAAGCCAACCCTACCAGTATGAACAACAGAAAGAATGGATTTAGGTTTTTCCGTGAAAATGCCGGAGGCAAACAGAGGTTTAAACTGAATGTGGGCAATGGCACGGCTGACTCCTGGTTTGATGGAGGAGCGGCAGCCGATGTAGATCCAGCCGCCGGGGAATGGGCACACATGGCCTTTACCATTTCTGAAACAGAAAGTGTGGTATATATCAATGGTGAAGTTGTGAAGCAGGGTGCATTCTCTGGTGTGGATTGGTCGGGATGCGATGTGTTGTCCATCATGTCCGGTGCGCCAAGGTTTACCGGCTGGGGACACAATTCCGATGAAAGCCTCATGGACGAATTGCGATTGTTTACCAAAGCCCTCACACAGGATGAAATCAAAGGGATTATTCTGTCAGAATCGGCCATATTCCGTATGTCATTTGAGGATGACTATACCGATCAGGTCAGTGGACAGGAAGCCACTGTAGTAGGAACACCCGGTTTTGGGGGTGCCAACAGTGGATTTGAAGGAAACGCCTATTCAGGTGCTACAGATGCTTACCTCACCTTCCCAACCGATGGATTGCAGGGAGCAGAGTTCAGTGCAAGCTTCTTTGTGAAGGTCAACGACGTGCCGGACAGGGCGGGAGTCCTGGTGATGGGGCCGGTTGATGAGGCCAACCCAGATGCTATGAACAACAGGAAGAATGGTTTCCGTTTCTTTAGGGAAAATGCCGGAGGCAAACAACGCTTCAAGCTCAATGTAGGCAATGGTACCGCCGATTCCTGGTTTGATGGAGGCGCAGCAGCTGATGTAGATCCCACTGTTGATCAATGGGTACACATTGTATTTACTATATCCAGCACAGAAAGTGTGGTATATATAGATGGCCAGGTGGCCAAGCAGGGCATCTTCACCGGGGTGGACTGGACAGGTTGCGATGTGTTGTCGATTATGTCTGGCGCACCACGCTTCACCGGATGGAACCATAAGTCTGACGAAGGTATGATGGACGAACTCATGCTTTTTGACAGAGCCCTTACCCAGGCTGATGTTCAGATATTAAAAGCAGGTATTTAAACCTAATACTTTGAGATGGCCTGTGGTTCAATCCACAGGTCATTTCATAACTTGAGAGTTTTGTATTGAATCCCTTGTTGAGTTTTTAACCATTCCATTGTCCAATACCATGCGTTTGCTGTCCTTAATATTAATCCTATGCACATTGGTGGCCTGTACCGATGACCCATCAGAAGCCGATACAGAAAAGGGTACGCTGGAACTGACGTATGTCTTCATAGGCAACAGGTCTATGACAACCACAGGCAGCAACCTTGATATGCCCGTAGATGAGCCCATCGAAATAAGATTTGAAAGCCCCTTGGCTCAGGGTTCTGCGGAAACGCATATCAGCCTGGTTGACGGCAACAACAAGGATATTGAACTCAACTTTGCATTTAAGGACAACAACCGGTTGCTCACTTTGTCAGCAGGTATTCTTATTGAAAATACAACCTACACTTTGAAAATTTCGAACAAGCTGGAGGGAGCGGACAATGAGGTATTTGAGGGGCTTGAATTGATGTTTACCACCTTTACTGCACCCCTTGTTTTGGAAAAGGTTTTGATTGACGGGATTTCTGTTAATCTACAAAATAGAATAAAGGATGTGGACTTTTCTCCCGAAATCGAATTGCACTTCAACCGACCGATTAGTGTCGAACAGATAGCCGGCTACACAGGTATGGATCAGATGGAATCAACTGTAAGCCATAGTTGGATACAGGTAGATGCTTCTACGTTGAAAGTAGGCGTAGATGCTGCGCTTTCAGGATATAAAAAATACAGGTTGCGGGTAGCTGAAAGCCTTTCTGAAGAAACAGGGCGGCCATTTGATGGCCTGGACTTAAGTTTTTATACCAAACTGGATTCTACATTGAAATTTCCTGAAATACCGGATGAAGAATTGCTGACCAAAATTCAGCAACAAACCTTCAAATATTTCTGGGATTTTGGACATCCTGTGAGTGGGCTGTCAAGGGAGAGGAACACTAGTGGGGAAACTGTCACCATAGGAGGATCAGGATTTGGTGTGATGGCCATTTTGGTGGGCATAGAACGTGGTTTTATTACCCGGCAGCAAGGCGTGGACAGGTTGGAAACCATAGTCAACTTTCTTGATGAAAAAGCAGACAGATTTCATGGTGCATGGTCGCACTGGTTGAATGGCAGTACTGGCAAGGCCATTTCGTTTAGTGCCAAGGATGATGGGGCAGATTTGGTAGAAACGGCATTTATGGTTCAGGGGCTTTTGGCGGTACGGGAATACCTTGACAATTCAAACATCCAGGAATCAAATATTATCGACAAAATCAATAAAGTTTGGTCTGAGGTCGAATGGGACTGGTTTACCAGAAATGGTCAAAACGTGCTTTACTGGCATTGGTCACCAAATTTTGGTTGGGAAAAAAACCACAAGATTACCGGCTGGAATGAATCCATGATTGTGTATGTGCTTGCTGCAGCGTCCGCTTCCCATGGCATAGAAAAGGAAGTATATACAGAAGGCTGGACAAGAAACGGTGCAATGGTGAATACATCAGGCAGCCGGTTTTACGACCAGCAGCTTCCTTTGAGAACCGACATGGGTGGACCTTTGTTCTTTTCACACTACTCGTTTTTGGGACTGGATCCCAGAAAACTCTCAGACAGTTATGCCAACTACTGGCAACAAAACGTCAACCATAGTCTGATCAATCAGGCTTATTGTGCCGACAACCCTCAACGCTTTGTGGGGTATTCGGCATACAGCTGGGGGCTTACGGCCAGCGACAACCACCAGGGCTATAATGCGCATTCGCCAAACAACGACCTGGGTGTGATTACACCTACAGCAGCTATTTCTTCCTTGCCCTATACCCCCGAGCAATCTATGGATGCAATCAGGCATTTTTACTACATCCTCGGCGATCAGCTATGGGGTGAATACGGGTTTTATGATGCTTTCAACATTACTGAGGATTGGTATGCTGGCTCTTATTTGGCCATCGATCAGGGGCCAATATTGATCATGATCGAAAATCACAGGAGTGGTTTGCTGTGGGATTTGTTTATGGCTGCACCCGAAATTAAAAATGGACTAAAAAAACTAAATATTACTTATGAATAAATTTGCCCAACCTTTCATTGTCATGTTGGCCATTTTTTGGCTATGTTCCTGTAGCTTCAGGCAGAAGGCAGCATCGGAAGAAGAATCCGGCCAGGTTTCAAATGACTCATTGCTGAATCTGATACAATACCAGACATTTCAGTATTTCTGGGAAGGGGCAGAGCCCGTGTCCGGTATGGCCTGCGAACGTGTCCATCTGGATGGAATTTACCCTTCCAATGATAAAAATGTGGTGACCTCCGGGGGATCAGGCTTTGGTGTGATGGCCATTCTGGTAGGAATCGAAAGGGGCTTCATTACCAGGGAACAGGCCGTTCAGCGCTATAGTAAAATATTGAATTTTCTTGAAACAGCCGACCGCTTTCATGGGGTTTATCCGCACTGGTGGTATGGCGATACAGGTAGTGTAAAACCATTTAGCCAAAAGGATGATGGCGGAGATTTGGTCGAAACGGCATTTTTGATGCAGGGACTACTAGCTGTACGGGAGTATTTCAAAGGTGGTAATGCCGAAGAAAGAGAAATAGCCGCACGCATAGACAAAATCTGGAGAGAAGTAGAGTGGAGCTGGCATACCAAAGGAGGAGAAGATGTGCTTTACTGGCATTGGTCGCCAAACTTTGGTTGGGAAATGAATTTTCCGGTAGGAGGCTACAACGAATGCCTGATAATGTACATACTCGCAGCTGCATCGCCTACTTACAGTATAGAACCTGCTGTGTACCACAAAGGCTGGGCACTTGATGGGAAAATTAAATCGAATCAAACCTACTATGGCTATGATTTGGTACTCAATCATTACGAGCACGATGAAAGCAAGGTAGGCCCTCTGTTCTGGGCGCACTATTCATATCTGGGCCTAAACCCCAATGGGCTTACAGATCAATATGGTGACTACTGGAAACTCAATCAAAACCATGCCAGGAGCCACTATGCCTATTGTCTGGAAAATCCCAAGGGATACAAAGGGTATGGAAAAAACTGTTGGGGACTTACCTCCAGCTATTCGATGAAGGGCTATGCAGGCCATCGACCCGACAGGGACTTGGGAGTGATTTCACCCACTGCGGCATTGTCTTCTTTTCCTTATACACCCAAGGAAAGCATGCAAATGTTGCGTTACCTCTATGCCCCCGAGCGCGATTCATTGGTAGGTAAATATGGCCCTTACGATGCATTTAGTGTAGAGCACAATTGGATGTTGCCTCGTTACCTGGCCATCGATCAGGGACCAATACCCGTGATGATCGAAAACCACAGGAGCGGCCTGTTGTGGGATTTGTTTATGTCAGCCCCCGAGGTGCAGGCCGGACTACAAAAATTAGGATTTACCTATAAGTAAAAATAAATAGACGGAGTAGAGTGTATCATTTTTTCAGGAAAACATGCCTGAGCAGGCAAACTACACCCAAAAATAACGTGAACTTGATGAATTTATACAAGAAAAAACCCTTTCAACGTCACTCTGAGGCCTTTTTGGAAGGGTATAGGGAGGAAAAAGGGCGTGAGAGTCTCCCAAATAATAAGATTCCCACGGCTTCCAGCACAAAATCTGTCCCAGAGCCTCGGAATGACGGGTTTTTTCACCGATTGCGACTCAGGTTAAAATAAAAGCTTGCATTGATATTCCACAACATCTTTTTCAACCAGAAAAACTTGAACGAATGAGTAAAATACAGTTTATATTACTTTACGCAGTTTTATCATCGCTTCAGGCCCTGGCCCAGCCAGCCTCAGGCGACACAAGAGCCAATACATACTGCAATCCCGTAAACCTCGACTACACCTACATGATCTACAATGCCCATAAAGACCTGTCTTACCGGTCAGGGGCAGATCCGGCTGTAGTGCGTTTTCGCAACGAGTACTACATGTTCGTTACCCGTTCTATGGGGTATTGGCATTCTACCAACCTACTCGACTGGACCTTTATAAAAC
Source organism: Cyclobacteriaceae bacterium (assembly GCA_040222275.1). GTDB lineage: Bacteria > Bacteroidota > Bacteroidia > Cytophagales > Cyclobacteriaceae > CAXBNB01. The sequence continues at coordinate 8,144 of JAVKDJ010000046.1, read as the reverse complement.
CCCGGCAGTGGTACTTCGAGGGCAGTAATGCTCCTGCAGCACACAACTACAAAGATTCACTACTCTATGTAGCGGGCAACCCGTCAGGAGCAATGAGCATATTATATACAGACAACCCAAAAAAGGGAGACTGGCAGGCCGTTCCTTCTATTGTAGGAGGCCTTCAGGATCCTAATTTTTTTATAGATGATGATGGACAGGCCTATATGTTTTGGGGCTCTTCCAATAAGTTTCCTATTCGGGGTAGAAAACTGGACAGAAACAAACGGTTCCGTCCGGGAGAAGGTGTAGAACTTTTCAACCTTGATGGAGAAAAGCATGGCTGGGAGCGATTTGGAGAAAACCACTCAGATACTGTGCTGAGGGGATATATAGAAGGCCCTTGGATGACAAAGCACCAGGGAAAGTACTACATGCAGTACGCAGCACCCGGTACGGAGTTTGACGTATATGCCGACGGTGTATATACTGCAGACAATCCGCTGGGGCCTTATACTTACGCTCCTAACAACCCCATCTCATACAAGCCCGGTGGCTTTGCCAATGGAGCTGGGCATGGCAGTACAGTTATGGGGCCGCAAAACCTGCATTGGCATTTTGCTACCATGGCTGTGGCGGTCAATATTGGGTGGGAGAGGCGAATCAGCATGTTTCCTACCTATTTCGATTCCGATGGCCTTATGTACAGCAATACATCATTTGGAGACTACCCGCACTACGCCCCCGATGTAGCCGGACAAGCCGGTACATTTACGGGATGGATGTTGCTCTCGTACAACAAGCCCACAAAAACCTCATCCACACTCAATGGTTTTGAGGCTTCACACCTGACCGATGAAGATGTGAAGACATTTTGGGTAGCAGATAAAAACGAAAAGGGCCATTGGGTGGAAATAGATTTACAGAAACCTTCAGATGTGTATGCCATTCAGATCAACTACAACGATTACCAATCGGATATGTATGGAAAAATAGAAGGCCTGTACCATCGCTACCTGATACAAGGGTCGTCTGATGGCAAAACATGGAATACCCTTGTAGATAAAAGCAACAACTACAAAGATGTACCCAACGACTATGTGGAATTGGTAAAGCCCGAACGAGTACGCTATATGCGCTATCAGCATATACATGTACCTACTCCGTACCTTTCCATATCGGATATCAGGGTGTTTGGCAAGGGGAAAGGGAAAGCACCCTCTACAGTAAAAAACCTGAATGTAGAGCGGCACGATGATCGCCGGGACGCTACAGTATCCTGGGATGCTTTGTCTGGCAGCCAGGGATACAATGTGAAATGGGGAATAGCCCCGGATAAGTTGTACAGCTCGTGGCTGGTATATGGAAAAAACAAGCTTGAACTCAAATCGCTGAATACAGATCAGCAGTATTACTTCGCTGTAGAACCTTTCAATGAAAACGGAATAGGAAGGCGATCCAAAGTAGTGACCGTGAAATGATAAACGAATAAAAAATGAAAACTATAAAAATCAGATGGGTATGGTGTGGGGTAGTGGCTATGTTATTTTCACTTTCCTGTCAGCAACAGCCAGAAAAACCTACTGGTAGCAACCGCTACGAGGCGCGTATCGACTCTTTACTACAGCTAATGACCCTGGATGAAAAACTGGGGCAACTGAACCTGCCTGCAGCTGGCGATATCAGCACAGGAATAGCCTCCAGTACCGGTATAGCCCTCAAGATAAAAGAAGGAAAAGTAGGAGGGCTGTTTAATATCCGTACAGTAGAAAAAATAAAAGCAGCTCAAAAAATAGCCGTGGAAGAAAGCCGGTTGGGTATTCCGTTGATTTTTGCAATGGATGTAATACACGGTTACAAAACGGTTTTTCCTATTCCCCTCGGTTTGTCCTGCACATGGGATATGGGTTTGGTAGAAAAATCGGCCCGAATAGCAGCACAGGAGGCCACAGCCGATGGCATAGCCTGGACATTCTCGCCCATGGTAGATATTTCAAGAGACCCACGATGGGGACGTATAGCCGAAGGTGTAGGAGAAGACCCCTATCTGGGAGCTCAGATAGCCAAAGCCATGGTGCAGGGGTATCAGGGCAATGACCTGGCCAGAAACAATACACTGATGGCTTGTGTGAAACATTTTGCCCTATACGGAGCGTCGGAGGCAGGGCGTGATTATAACACAACCGACATGAGCCGTCAGCGGATGTACAATGAATATTTTTTGCCTTACAAAGGGGCTGTAGATGCCGGCGTAGGTAGTGTAATGGCCTCTTTCAATGAAGTAGATGGTATTCCTGCCACGGCCAATAAGTGGCTGATGACCGAAGTGCTGCGCAACCAGTGGGGCTTTGATGGTTTTGTGGTAAGCGACTATACCGGCATCAATGAAATGATAGCACATGGTATGGGGGATTTGCCCACCGTATCTGCGCTGGCCCTTAAAGCAGGCATAGACATGGACATGGTAGGTGAAGGCTTTTTGACTACCCTGAAAGCCTCGTTGGAGGCAGGCCATGTAACGCACGAGCAGATAGACAATGCCTGCAGAAGAATACTTCGGGCCAAATTTGAGTTGGGCTTGTTTGATGACCCTTACCGCTACTGCGATGAGCAGCGCGCACAGAATGAGATATTTACCCATGCAAACAGAAAGGAAGCCAGGCGTATAGCAGCAGAGTCATTTGTTTTGTTGAAAAATGAAAAACAAACACTGCCTTTGCGCAAGCAGGGCACGATAGCACTCGTTGGTCCTATGGCAGCCAACAAAGAAAATATGGCGGGAACCTGGAGCGTAGCAGCAGACTTTGACCAGAGCGTGTCCCTGAAGCAGGGGTTGGAAAATGCAGGGCGAGGCAGGGCGAAAATAGTAGAGGCCAGAGGTGCCAATGTGTACGGAGATGCTGAATTAGAAAGTCGAGTGAGCATTTTTGGTAAACCAACCTACCGCGACGAGAGACCGGAGGCAGAGTTGATCGAAGAGGCTGTGCGCGTGGCAAAACAGGCAGATGTAATAGTAGCAGCTATGGGAGAAGCTGCCGAAATGTCGGGTGAAAGCTCCAGTAGAACTGATATAGAGCTGCCGGCCAATCAGCGAAAGCTATTGAGCGAATTGAAGAAAACCGGAAAGCCTATTGTCCTGGTACTGTTTACAGGTCGGCCACTGGCGATTCGGTGGGAGCAGGAAAACCTGTCTGCTATTCTCAATGTATGGTTTGGTGGCACAGAGGCGGGCAATGCCATTGCCGATGTACTCTTTGGCGATGTAACCCCCTCCGGAAAACTCACAACCACATTTCCTCAGAATCTGGGACAGGTACCTATATTTTACAACCATAAAAATACAGGTCGGCCTTTGCCGGAAGGCAAGTGGTTTCAAAAGTTTACCTCAAACTATCTCGATGTATCCAATAAACCCTTATATCCTTTTGGGTACGGCCTGAGCTACACGTCATTTGCCTACGGGGCATTGCAGTTGAGTAGTACAGCACTACATGGCGATGATACCCTGACGGTGGCAGTGGAGGTTGCCAATACCGGAAACAGGGAAGGCAAAGAAGTAGTACAGTTGTATGTGCGTGATTTGGTAGGGTCAGTAACACGGCCGGTAAAAGAATTAAAAGGGTTTCAGAAAGTAGCCTTGAAAGCGGGTGAGACGAAGACGGTGGCCTTTGAGATCACCCCCGATGATTTGAAATTTTACAACTATGACCTGGAGTATGTATGGGAGCCGGGAGAATTTGAAATTATGATAGGGGCAAATTCCGGGGATTTAACCACACAAAAAATACAGTGGAATAAGTAGATGGTTTCTTATCAGAAAATACGGTTTTGCTTTTTGATAAGAAACCTAACTTTTTGATTTCTAAAACACACAAATCGACATAACGGTAGTTTGTGTCAATACACTGGTGCGAGCCCAATGTAGTTAAGTTAAGCTTTTCGTCTCTGCGTAGCGCGGCAGTCTTTCTGTTTAATGTGATCTGTTCATTTTGATGAGATCGCTTCGATTCCTACCGATGACGTTATGAACGAAAGTATTGATTATAAACGGGTTACGCTGGTGCGAGCCTTTGGCTCGTATCCATCAAATCAGATACGAGCCCAGCACAATAAATTTAAAAGTCCAAAAAAGATAATAATGAAACGAAACACGATAGCATTAGTACTTATTCTGTTTTCTATTACAACCTTGCGGGCAGAAAACACCGACCCTCGACAAGAGCAGAAAAAGAATATAGTATTCATATTGAGCGATGACCACCGATACGATTTTATGGGTTTTACAGGCAAGGTGCCCTTCTTAGAAACGCCTAATATGGACAAGATGGCCCGTGAGGGAGCTCATATTCAAAATGCCTTTGTAAGCACTTCGCTTTGTTCGCCCAGTAGGGCCAGTATATTGTCGGGTCAATATGCACACAAGCACAAGGTGGTAGATAACCAGTCGCTCATACCAAAGGGGACTGTGTTTTTTCCTGAATACCTGCAGCAAGCGGGTTATCAGACCGCTTTTATTGGAAAGTGGCACATGGGAGAGCATCACTTTGGCCGCCGGCCGGGGTTTGACTTCTGGGCTAGTTTTAGGGGGCAAGGCAAGTATTTCAATCCGGTGATCAATGTCAATGATCAGGAAAAAGCCTTTACCGATTCTGCTTATGTTACCGATGTGCTCACCGATTACGCCATAGAGTTTATTTCCAACAGAAAAACCGAAAAACCTTTTTTTCTTTACCTTTCGCACAAGGGAGTGCATGCAGATTTTAAGCCCGCTCCCCGGCATTTGGGCAAATACGAAAACGAGGAGGTGGCCTATCCGTCTTCTATGTTTCCTCCCGGCCATGAGCGCAGTACCGTTACAGATCAGGTGTACAACTATGACGACCTGCCCAATTGGGTAAAAGCACAGCGCCATAGTTGGCACGGCGTGGATTATATGTATCACGGTCAGATTCAATTCGAAGACTTTTACAAGCGCTATTGCGAAACGCTGTTATCAGTAGATGAAAGCATAGGAACGGTGATGAACTACCTGGAAAAAGAAGGACTAATGGACAACACCATAGTGATTTACATGGGCGACAATGGATTTTCTTTCGGCGAGCATGGTCTTATCGATAAAAGACAAGCCTACGAAGAGTCTATGCGTGTGCCTATGCTGGCTATGGGAGCGGGGATACCTCGCGGGTCCAAAGTGGCAGAAGTGATACAAAATATAGATGTAGGCCCTACTATCATGGATTTTGCAGGTGTAGATACGAAACCTCACATGGATGGTGCATCTTTTAAAAAGCTATTGGAGCAGGAAAAGATTCCCTGGAAAGATACCGTGTATTACGAGTATTTTTGGGAACGACCGTTTCCCCAAACACCTACTGTACATGCAGTGCGTACCTCGAAATATAAATACATTCGCTACCATGGAGTATGGGATATCAACGAACTATACGACATAGAAAACGATCCGCAGGAAATGAACAACCTGATACGAAACGACAATTACAAGGAAGTAGCTAAAAGCCTGAGAGAAGCTTTGTTTGATTGGCTGGACAAAACTGAAGGAGAGTCCATGCCCCTGAAGCCTGATCATGGCAGGCGGTTTGATCACCGCTATAGGGGAACGTATTAATGATGCCATCAAATCATGGCACTCGGGGAGTTGTGAAAAGTCAAGGCCACAAGGCCAGTCTGTTTACTTTCCCATTGTATTGAACTCTTCGCAGAAGCATAGGATTGCAAATCCTTTTTACCAGGTAGTTCGACATGCCCTTCGGAACATGCCGAACAGCTAGGGGGTGGATTAGCTGTTAATGAAAAAAGGAATTACTTTTTCTTCAAAACTTGGGGAGATTGTCGAGTACTTATGATATCTACTACTTGTACAACTTCATTCTTGACCTTGTATAAAACCTTGTAATCCCTAACAACTATTCTTCGATATTTGGGATTGATTTCGTCCGTTTGATATTGTTTGGCATACAAAATCGTTTTGGGCTTTGGAGTAAATCTGATCTTACATTTCTTGCCCCTTGTATAGACTTCTCTTTATAATAGTCGTGTATTTTTTTCAATGATTCCCTGGCTTGCTTAGTCCAGACAATTTTAAACTTGGTCATTACCAATTACCAGATTCCTTTTCTAACTCTTCCTGTGAAAGGTATTCGCCAATTTTGAGTTGATGCTCAGCCTCTTGCAAGCGTGAATTGTACAATTCCTTTGTCAAAGGCTCTCCATCTACTGTATAGCCAACCACCATTTCATCATCTAAAAGCTTGTCAATTCTTTCTAAAAGGGATGGTTTTGTTACCTCCATTAATTTTTTCATCACTCCTAGCTTTGTCTCTTGTAAGTTCATTTTGTAGTAAATCTGTCTCTAACAAAGTTAAGAATTTTCTACCCTCAACATTCAATGGTAAGGTTTTTTTTATCTCCTCTTAAAAAGGAATATTTTTTTGTTGGAGAGACAATGCTGGCTAAGAGGGGGCACAAAGCCTGCCTTGTCATGTCGATCGTAGGGAGACATCTTATTCTACTAAAGTGCTGGTGCGGGTGTCCTCACCCGTATCCCATCATAATAAATTAGTTGGCTTTCAAGCGGTAACGGATTGATTACCAGGTTTCTTGCAGCTTATACTTTCCAGGTTTCGAAATCTGGAAAGTCTTGTTAAAGTGCAGTCTTCTTACTTTCCCATTGTATTGAACTCTTCGCAGAAGCATAGGATTACAAATCCTTTTTTATCATGCAGTTCGAAATGTTCCGAAGGGCATGCCGAACATCTACCTTGTAGAGAGACCCTTCCTTCGTCAGGGTGACAAGGCGAGCTAAGATGTGGCACAAAAAAGCCTGCCTTGTCATATCGAGCGGAGGGAGACATCTTATTCTACTAAAGCGCTGATGTGGGTGTCCTCACCCGTATCCCATCATAATAAATCAGTTGGCTTTCAGGGGGTAACGGAGTGATTTCCAAGTTTCTTGCAGCTCAGACTTTTCAGGTTTGTGAAATCTGGAAAGTCTTGTTAAAGTGCAGTCTGTTTACTTTCCCATCGTATTGAACTCTTCGCTGTAGCATAGGATTACAAATCCCTTTTTATAGGGTAGTTCGACATGCCCTTCGGAACATGTCGAACAGCTACTGAGAAGAGAGGCCCCTCCTTCGTCAGGGTGACAAGGCGGGCTAAGATGTGGCACAAAGCCTGCCTTGTCATGTCGAGCGAAGGGAGACATCTTACTTTACTAAAGCGCTGGTGCGGATGTCCTCACCCGTATCCCTCATAACAACTGAGATCGTTTCCCGGGGATAACGGAGTGATTCGCAGGTTTCTTGCAGCTCAGACTTTCCAGGTTTCGAAAACCTGGAAAGTCTTGTTAAAGTGCAGTCTTCCTTGTCTACCCATTGAATTGTACGCATCACCAGGGCAAGGGATTACAAACCCTTTCTATCAGGTAATTCGACATGCCTTTCGGAACATGTCGAACATCTACCTTGTAGAGAGGCCCTTCCTTCGTCAGGGTGACAAGGTGGGCTGAGATGTGGCACAAAGACTGCCTTGTCATGTCGAGCGGAGGGAGACATCTTACTCTACTAAAGTGCTGGTGCGGGTGTCCTCACCCGTATCGCATCATAATAAACCAGTTCGCTTTCCGGGGGTAACGGAGTGATTTCCAAGTTTCTTGTAGCTTAGACTTTTCAGGTTTCGAAACCTGGAAAGTCTTGATAAAATGCAGACTTCCTTGTTTACCCATTGAATTGTACACATCACCAGGGCAAGGGATTACAAATCCCTTTTTATAAGGTAGTTCGACATGCCCTTCGGAACATGTCGAACAGCTACCTTGTAGAGAGACCCTTCCTTCGTCAGGGTGACAAGGTGGGATGAGATTTGGGCACAAAGCAGGCCTTGTCATGTCGAGCGAAGGGAGACATCTTATTCTACTAAAGTGCTGGTGCGAGTGTACCCACTCGTATCCCTCATAACAACTGAGATCGTTTCCCGGGGATAACGGAGTGATTCGCAGGTTTCTTGTAGCTCAGACTTTCCAGGTTTTGGAAACCTGGAAAGTCTTGTTAAAGTGCAGTCTTCCTTGTCTACCCATTGAATTGTACGCATCACCAGGGCAAGGGATTACAAACCCTTTCTATCAGGTAATTCGACATGCCTTTCGGAAC